>CAVUSJ010000006.1:0-540085 GCA_963744105.1 uncultured Solirubrobacterales bacterium
GAAAGCAGCGGTCTTCGATCTTCGAGCATCGTTTGCGTTCGGCCGTTGCAATCGGCAAATTGGCCAGGACGAGTTGAGCGCCTCCGGATCTGTTAGCTTCGAGCGGACCCCACTCTGGGGCCGGTTCGGCAAGCAAGGGGCCAGATATGTTCGGGCGCGGCTTTGGATCAGATTGCATCCGCCGTCGATGGTTGGCGCTGGCAATTGGGTTGATCGGGGTCGGGGCGATAGCTGCACCCGCCCCGGCGATTGCAGCGGTCGAGTCCCAGACGATTACGGCCACCGTCACGCCGGCCACGCAGGGCCAGACCGCTTTCGGGGGTGTAAGCCTGAGCCTGGCCGAGGACGAGATCTACACCAGCACCTTTTCGCCGACGCTGACCCAGATGGTGTTTCACCTGGACAACGATCTGGCAATCGACACCACCGGTCTGTCCCAATGCCCAACCGCATCAATCGCCAACCAGACGACGGCGAGCGCCATCGCCGCCTGCCCGGGATCTGTGGTCGGGTCCGGCAGCTCACAGTGGTGGCCCGGGCCGCTCCAGGGTGTCATCACGGTGTTCAACGGAGAGCCGTCCGGGGGCGAGCCCACCGTCATCCTGCACGACTCGATCGCCAACGACACAATCGATTTGGCGATCGTCGGGGAGGTGGCGCCGTCCACCATGGGCGGTGACTTCGGCGTGCAGATCACCTTTCACATACCCCCAATCGGGATCGCCACCACCCATCTCGACTTCACCCTCAACAACCTGGCGCCAGCAGTGGGCCACCACTACCTGAGTGCTCGCTGCAACGACTCGGACCTCCTCTGGAACTTCGCGGGCGACTTCAGCTTTTCCGACGCCAGCACGAAGTCCGCGACGACCGCTCAAACATGCCAGGTGCTTTCCGGAGCGAGCACGGGCCAGCAGGCCGCCGCGCTCAAGAAGTGCAAGAAGGCGCGGTCAGCGAAGAAGCGCAGGAAGTGCCGCAAGCGGGCGAACCGGCTTCCGGTTTAGCGGCTACTGCTTTGGACGAAAAGCAGCGGTACTGCTTTGCATGGAAAGCGGCGGTTTCCGCGAGATACTGGGCGGGCGATGTCGCAGGAGAACGCTCCTCAGTTGTCGCGGCGGCGCATGCGCGGCATGGCCAGCCCGATGAGGAAGCCGAGCAGCCCTGAGATGAGGAGCGCCACCACGAGCGGAGCCTGACCTGTCCCTCTATCGGCGCGACCCTAGCACCGCCCATCGAAGGCTGAATGAATAGGGTTGCGCTTAGCGCACGGCAGCGACCAAGGGAGCCAAATATGCCACTTGCGATCAGCAGCGGACTAGGGATCGGTTTCGGTGTCCTCTACTTCATCTTGCTCGTGACCCTGGGCATCATGTCCATCCGGAAGGGGCACTGGGTGATGTTCATCATTGGGATCTTCTTTCCCCTGTTTTGGCTGATCGGGGCTCTGATGCCGCCGCGCCGAGAGGCAGCGGCGTAACCAGCTTCGCCTCGCAATCGGCGGTTTTCGCGGGGACATCCTGGTCCCGGAGCCCGAGTAGCGCCGCGGGGTCTACTTGGATCAGGGACAGCGGCAGGATTTGGAGCTGAGTCGAGTCCACGTGGAGGCTGTGGCGATCCTATGGCTCCGGCCCGTCGACGCCGAGTTCATCGACGCCGGGGCCGACAAAGTCTTGCTGCAGTACCGAATGGACCTGAGAGGCAAGGGAAGCGGCGCAAAGGTTGAGTGGCGACGCTGGTGCGTTGTCGCCATTCAGAAGGGGAGGATCCTCCGCGCCGAGTGGTTCAGTGACCGTGCCGACGCCCTCGAAGCCGCCGGGCTGTCGGAGTAGGCGATACCTGGGCTATCGCCCTTTTTCAGTCAGGAGGATTGCGTCCACGCCCGGACTAAAAAACAGCAACGATCAAGCCGACCACAGCGATGGCGGTAGCAAGCAAGGCGACCGCCAGAGAGAGGGTCGCGAATCTGAGCGGCTCCCAGTCTGGTGCATAGGCTGCTACCCAGCCCTCCACTTTCGTGGCCACCTGACTAGCCGCTGACTTCTTGTCCTCGGCGGCCTCGACCTCGTCCTCCCCATAAGCCTCGACCTCGTCCTCCCCATAAGGGTCGAACGGTCGAGTGGACGCCTGGCCTCGCGCCGGTTCTGCTGCACTCGTCCCATTGCCTGATACGGGCCCGAACTCCCTCCTACTGGCCGAGGCGATTCGCTCCGGCAATAGGTCGATTGTGGCCACAATCCGCAGGAGCATCTCGTCCACGCGCTCCAGCTCTTTCAGCAGCATCTCGTCCGTGCGCTCCAGCTCTTGCAGCAGAATCTCGTCCACGTGCTGGTCAGGAGACTGAACGATGGCCATGCGACCACTTACGCTGCTTGCGGTCGTTCACCTGCATGGCGAAACCGCAGTTGCTTCACCACCCAACTCTCGACGAGGTGGGACTAGGGATTCAACCCAGACCGGGTTATGGATACTCCCAGTCCTGAGCAGCGAGCCGGCGCGTTTGGAAGCCGCCGAGCTGTGGGAGCAGGCGATGTCGGAGGAGAACGTCGAAACGCTCAGGCGGATAGCGGCGGCTTGGAACCGGCGCGATCTCGATGTGTGGCTCGGGTTCATGCACCCCGAGATCGAATGGGTTCCGGCGAGGAAGCGGCTCGAGGGCGGCGCGTATCGCGGCCACAGCGGGATGAGGGAATACATGGCGGACAGCGATGTCGACGACAGCGGGCTTCTCATGGTGGAAATCGACGAGGTTCGCGATCTGGGCAACGTGGCGGTCGGGCTGGGCCATGTGCAGGGCGAATCCGCCCGAGGCATCCCGGTCAACACTCAGTACGGGGTGGTGATCGGCTTCCGCGACGGTCTTGCCGTGTCCGGAAGCACGTGGTTCAGCCACGCCGAAGCCCTCGAAGCCGCCGGGCTGAGGGGGTAGTCAGAAGTAGCGCTTTGGACGAGAAGCGGCTATCGCTTTGCATGGAAAGCAGCGGTCACGATTCACCCGGTCGGGGTGATGGATCCGGAGGGTTGCTGCGGTTCACTGCTGGGTTGACGATGACCCCGCAAGCTGATGCACCGTCCCCGAGCGCGCCGGGCCCGATCGCCCTCTACGAGCAGAGCGTGATCGAGCGCATCCGGGACTTCGACGACCCACATCAGGAGTGGCGGCGACTGTTTTCCGAGCTGCTTGGCACCTTCTTCTTGGTGCTGGTCGCTGCGGGCGGCGGGATGATGGGCCACGCCTTCCCGGGCCAGGTCAGCCACACGGCCGCGGTCGTCGCACCGGGTCTGATGGTGATGGCGATCATCCTCTTCATGGGCAAGGTCTCGGGGGCGCATCTGAACCCGGCGGTGAGCATCGCCTTCGCCTTGCGCCGTGACTTCCCCTGGCGTCGGGTCCCGGGCTACATCGTCGTGCAGCTGATCGGGGCCACGCTCGCCGCCCTCTTCCTGCACGCCGTCATCGATGTCTCGGCGACCTTCGGAGCCAACTACCCCGCCGATGGCTACTCGGCGATGTCCGCCTTCTGGATGGAGATGGTTCTGACCGTGGGCCTGGTCAGCGTGATCCTCGGCGTCTCCTCCGGCGCCCAGAACGTCGGCATCATCGCCGCCCTCGGGGTCGGCGCCTACATCGCCCTGGCCGGGCTCTGGGGCAGCCCGATCTCGGGCGCTTCGATGAACCCGGCCCGCACCTTTGGACCCGACCTGGTCGGCACCGATTTCACCAGCTACTGGGTCTACATCGCCGGGCCGATAGCCGGCGCGGCGGTGGCAGCCGTGATCGCCTTCGTCCTGCGCGGCCCTGGTGGCGGCAGGTCAGGTTCGGCCGCTGCGCAGGGTGGCCTGTTCACGGAGGTCGACGAACCGAGAAAGTCTTGACGCCCACCACAGCGCGCGAGTCACGCCTACCGCGTCAAAAGATCCGACCGTCGGAGTGGCTTGCCGCGCCTGTCGGTGACGTGGTCTCGCCAGTCCGGGTCGATCTTGTCGAGCATCGGGTCGAGGGCGCTGACGTAGACACCCTTCCCATGGAGGTGGTAGCGACGTGTGCCGTCGTCGACGACCCGTTCAGGCTGCACCTCTGTTTGCTTCTCAAGCTTGTCGAGGATCTCGCGTCCTCGGTCATCCTCGGGACGCAGTGCGATCACCACAGCCATTGGCGCAGTCTAGTTCTGAGAACCTGAGTCCAATCTGACCAGGTGGGAATTGGGCGCTATTGCCCAATTACGTCAGCCCACTCCAGGGCGTTGGACCTTCGCCCTCTCCACGGTCACCGGGTCCAGTCCCGCCGCAATCCTCTCGGCTAACTCTGAGGCATCCGCTGCCTTCTCATCGGTCGGGGCAGTGAGGGCGAGGACCAGGGCTTGGGTGAGGGCTTCTCGCTGCTCGAGCTTGTCCAAATCAAGTGCCAACTTTGGCACTGGTATCCGCAAGGGGTGACGTCTCAGCGGCTCTCAGGGAACCGCTGCTTTGCATGGAAAGCAGCGGTCTGGCCCGGGAGCCTCTGGTCTAGGAGACTTGCTTCTCGCGCGAGCGGGAGCACGTTGGTGGCGGCGCGCTCCCGCTCGCTGCACCTAGTCGGGCTGCGACTCCACGCTAGCCAGCGGCCATTGCCGCCTGGGCCTCAGCCAGCTTCGCCCGCAACGTGGTCAGACCCTCCTTGAACTCGAGCAAGGGCCGCACCTCCCAGGTGACCATTCCAAACAGCGGGTAATCGGCCATCAGGTCGAGGGCCTCGCCATGGGAATCGGCGTTCGCGATGCTGAAGCCGCCGCCCTCGAGGTATCCGTAGGTGCAGTCGAAGGTGCCGTCCTCATTCTTTCCCTCGAGCCATTCGATCGCGCTGTCGAGCTGTTCGGGCGTTGGAGGCATCGGACCGGGTGTGGCGCTGATGAAGTACTTCATCTCACTCCTCCGTTTCTTAAGTCCCCCACTGGCGAGTATTCCACCCTGTCCGCACTGGCCAGGTTCCGATCCCGTGAATGGCTGTCGGAGTAGTGCTTTGGACGAAAAGCAGCAGTCCCGCTTTGCATGGAAAGCAGTAGTTCGGCGCGGGATGCTGCGTCGGCAAGCGGCCTACCGGCTTCGGGGTAAGGCTGCTGATTGACCTTGCGCGTGCGCTAGCCGCGGGTTAGGCTCGCCCCATTCACAGGGAGCAAGTGGAGGGAGATGAAATGGGGAAGCGTGGGATGCGTCGAACTCTGGCTGGGATCGTCCTGGCCGCGGGATTGCTGTTCGTGCCGAGCGCCTCGGCCGTCGCTGACACGGCGGTCATGGGCAGCACACTGACCGGGACCTTCGACGGCGGAGTGAGTGGTGCACCGGTGCTCAGCGTGCAACTCTCGTACGACCCGGCGACGAGTCCGAACCCGGTCGTTGCCCCGGCGGATGGCACGATCACTGGCTGGAAGGTGAAGAGCGCCGACGACGGGGCCATCTACACGCTGAAGATCCTGCGGCCGAACGGGCCGGTCAACCTCCAAACCGCCACCACCAGCAACTTCACGGGAGTTGCATCCGTGCAGGCCCCGTCCGCCGTGCCAGTCGGGACCGGCGCCACCACGCCGACGGGCGAGATCTTCTCCTACCCGGCATCACTCCCGATCAGCAAGGGCGACTACGTGGGCGTTGCCCTCGGTGGAGCCGCCGACGGCCTGCCGCAGGCTTTTACGAACGGGGTTACGCAGAACCTCATCGCGAACAATTTTGCGGGCCAGCCCGCGGACGGCAGTGCGGCGGACCTTCTCGCAGACGAGCAGCACGATCTCTTGCTGCAGGCGACGATCGAATTCACGCCGCTGGGCAGTCCGGCCGGCACGCCCGGCACGGCCAAGAAGAAGTGCAAGAAAAAGAAGAAGCACCGCGCGGCCGACGCCAAGAAGAAGAAGTGCAAGAAAAAGAAGTGACCTGATCGGCGCGCCGGGTGGTCAGCCGGAGTGAGGTCCGAGGGCTTCCTTAGCCACGATGAAGCCCTCGAAGCAGCTGGGCTGCAGGAGTAGCCGCATCAGTACTGCTTTGGACGAAAAGCAGCGGTTCTGCTTTGCATGGAAGCAGCGATCCGGCTACATAGCCTGTGGGCCGATGGACCACCCGGTTCGCCTCGGTGATCGGTTTCGCATAACACGTGATGCGGAGCTTCACGTGACCTTTGCCCAGTACGCGCCTGCCCATACCGTTGGCAGCAGGCGGCGGATCCCGAAGGGGACCGTCCTGGTGGGTTTCGACCAGCAGCCGGAGGCGTCGGCTTTCAACGGCTATCCCGAGCGGTATGACGAACTGGAGGGCGTTCTAGTCCCCGCGAGCGAGCGCGAGAGCCCGGGTTACGCCGGGGGGTACGCCGTAACGATGTATTCGGCGGATATCGGAGGCTTGCTTGAACGCATCGAGCCCGCCAATCCACGGCCGACCGAGAACCGACTGCCGCGCCTCTCGCGGCTGGGCTCCCGGCCCGACTGATTAACGACCCGAAGCCGCTGCTTTGGACGAAAAGCAGCTATTCGGCGCTGACTGGCGAACTGACTGGCGAACAGGTGGAAACCGAGAACCGTGAAACCGCATAGCCAAGCGGTTTATGCGTACCCCATTCGCTCCAGGATCGGGATCTCGCGGATCTGAGGCGGCTGCAGGTGGTCCCAGAGGATGCCGCGGGGCCGCGGATACTGGCGCTCGAGCTCGATCACGGCGCGGGGAGTTGCGACCAGGTCGACGGGAAGGTCATGCGTGGTCATGGGCAGGTGCTCGCGCAGGATCTGCGTCGGGTGAACGGTCGTTGCAACCGTCGTGTGCTCGTCGATCTTGCCGGCGTGGATCAGCAGGCCGTACTCGAGGTCAGAGAAGCCGCCGCCCTTGCCGACCCGCGCCCCGCTCAGGTTGACGGCGACGGAGCCGCAGAGGACGAAGTCGATGTCCGGCAGGTCCTCCTCCGCCACGACGCGGCCATGCTTCATCGCACCCTTGATGGTCGCGGCCTCGCGGACCTGCTTCGCGGAGAGCTTGCGGGGATCGAGCAACCTGAACGGGTGCGCGTCGCGCAGCCGCGGGACGGCCATGATCAGCGTCTTGCCCTCCTCCAGCGCGGTGCGCCGCGCCTGCGTCTGGGGGGAGTCGGGATTGGCCTTGATCACCTGCGCGCGCTTCCAGAGCCGGTGGCCGGCGAGCTTCTCGGCCGCGAGCTTCGCGCCGGCGAAGTTGGGGATCCGGCCCTCGGCGCCCGGAAAGCGCGAGACCCCCTCGCGGTCCATCGCCTTCCACACGTCCCGCCGGACCTGGTCCTTGGTCCGCATCAGGCGGGGAAGGGCTCGGGTGACATGGCGCAGGCATCCTAAGGAGCACAAGCGGCTCCATGTGGAGCGGCTGCTTGCAGCCGCGACGGGTTCTGGCCGCGCTGTGCTCCTGCCTGATGGAGGCAGAAGCCGCTATATGTGCTGCCGACAGGGCCGCGCGAGGCCCCCGCAACGACCGTTGCGAAACGTGCCCCGACAAGGACCCCGTCTGGCCGGAACGTAGAATTCGGCGGCAGGGGAAAATTCGGCGGCAGAGGAAAGCTGATCCGAAGCGGAGAGATGCGCGCAAGGCTGAAGATGAATCAGAAGGTCCTGATCGCCCTCGTGGCCCTGGTCACGATGGGACTGCTGCTCGCCGCCGGCGTCTGGGCCTATGACGACGCCCAGAAGGACCAGATCGCTCCCGGCGTCAAGGTCGGCGGGGTCGACGTCGGCGGACGCGACGCCGACTCGGCGCGCAGGGTCATCCAGAAGCAGGTCGTCGCGCCCCTGAAGCAGCCGGTGGTCGTCAGCTTCGACGGCCAGGACTACACCCTGAGCCCGAAGCAGCTCCACGAGCATGCCGACGTTGACGGCATGGTCCAGGAGGCGATCGACCGTAGCCGCCAGGGCAACATCTTCGACCGCGTCTCCCGCTACGCGACCGGGGGAGACGTGAACGTGGACTTCGAACCGCGCATCGGGTACGACAAGGCGGCCGTCAAGGACTTCGTCCACCAGCTGGCGGACAAGATCGACCAGAATCCGGTCGACGCCACGGTGGTGCCGGCCGGCGGGCGTCTGCGCCAGGAGGCCGGTCAGCCGGGACGCTCTGTGAACGAGCGCGAGATGACGACGGCGATCAATCACGCGGCTCGCTCGCCGGGCCGCGACGAGACGATTCCGGCCGTGGTCGAGGAGACGAAACCCGAGGTCAGCAAAAAGGATTTGGCACAGGCCTATCCGCGCTACATCTACATCGACCGCGGCAGCTTCACGCTGCGTTTCTACCACCACCTGAAGCTCGAGAAGAGCTACACGATCGCGGTCGGGCAGCAGGGCCTGGAGACCCCGGCCGGCCTCTATCACGCCCAGGACAAGCAGGTCAATCCGTCCTGGCACGTGCCGAACTCCGCCTGGGCGGGGAGCCTCGCCGGTCAGGTGATACCGCCCGGCCCGGCCGACCCGATCAAGGCGCGCTGGATCGGAATCGCCGACGGAGCGGGCATCCACGGCACCGATGAGCTCTCCTCGCTTGGCTCGGCCGCTTCGCACGGCTGCGTTCGCATGGCGATTCCGGACGTGATCGACCTCTACGACCGCGTCCAGGTCGGCGATCCGATCTACGTCCAGTAGCGACGCGCCGTAACGCAGGGTCCAGGCGTCGCGCAGCGAAGTTATGTACATGGGTGCCCCGGCCCCCGAAGCCACGCTGAGCGAAGCCTGGAGCAAGGCGCTCGCCCTGTTCGACCGTGATCTTTCGGCCCGCTCCGCCGCCGAGGCCACAAGAAAGGCGTACTCGAACGACGTCGGGCAGCTGGCGGCATGGGCGGAATCGATCGACCGCGCTCCGGACTCGCTCGACCATCGTGACCTGCGCCGCTTCGCCGCGGTGCTCTCGGAGCGCGGGATCTCGAAGGCGGGCGTGGCCCGCAAGCTCGCGGCGATTCGCGCCTTCTACGGCGCGCTGGTCCGTTCCGGTGAGATGGCCTCGAACCCCGCCGACCTGGTCGCGACGCCCAAGCAGGACCGCAAGCTCCCTCGCGTCCTCAGCCGCGAGGAGATGCAGACTTTGCTGGATCGAATCCCCACCCGGACACCACTCGAGATGCGCGACCGAGCCATGCTCGAGCTGGCGTACTCATGCGGCCTTCGCGCCGAGGAGGTGGTCAACCTCAACACCGACTCGCCCGACTTCGACGGCGAGCGGCTGCGGATCGAGGGCAAGGGCGGCAAGACGCGCCTGGTCCCGATGGGGGAGCCGGCCCAGGCGGCCCTCACCCGCTACCTCGAGCGCGGCAGGCCCGCCTTGGTGGGTGCGGGTGACGAAAGTGCGCTACTGGTCTCGAAGAGCGGGAGAAGGCTGCATCCCTCCGACGTGCGCCGGCGCCTGGAGCGCTGGGTCCGGGATGCCGCGATTGCGGGCGGGGTCTCGCCGCACGCCCTGCGCCACTCGTTCGCGACACATCTGCTGCAGGGAGGTGCGGACCTGCGGAGCATCCAGGAGCTCCTCGGGCACTCGAGCCTCTCGACGACGCAGGTTTACACCCAAGTTGAGCCATCGTGGTTGCAAAGCCAGTACGCTCGCAGTCATCCTCGCGCTTGACGCAAGCGCCCAGATGCAGGTGAAAGGCCAATGGAAGCCGAGGTAAAGGCGTTTGAGCTCCGGGAGCTCTGGCGCAGGTACAAGGAAGGGGGTGACGCAGGCGCACGGGAGAGGCTCGTGGTCGCCTATTCGCCGCTGGTCAAGTTCGTGGCCGGCCGCACCGGCGCCAGGCTGCCCTCACACGTCGACCAGGCCGATCTGATCTCCTACGGGATGATCGGCCTGATCGAGGCGATGGAGCGCTTCGATCCGCTCCGCCAGATCCGGTTCGAGACGTTCGCGATGCAGCGCATCCGCGGCGCGATCATCGACGAGCTTCGCTCGTTGGACTGGGTGCCGCGCTCGGTCCGCTCGCGCGCCCGTGAGATCGAGGAGGCCAACTCGAAGCTCGAGCACGAGCTGGGCCGTGCCCCGACGGACGCCGAGCTCGCCGAGCGGATGGGGATGAATGAGGAGGAGCTTCAGGAGGCCCTGCTGCAGATCTCCAACTCGTCGATCCTCGCCCTCGAGGAGCTCTGGATGACCCCGGACGCCTCCGGCGACAAGGTGTCGCTGCTCGACACGATCGAGGACGAGACGGCGCCCGACCCGCAGGCCGCCCTCGACACCAGCGAGGTCAAGGACCGGCTCGGCGAGGCGATCCAGGACCTGCCCGAGCGCGAGACGCTCGTCGTCGCGCTCTACTACTTCGAGAACCTCACCCTGCGCGAGATCGGCGAGGTCCTCGGCGTCACCGAGTCCCGCGTCTCCCAGCTCCACTCGAAGGCCGTGCTGCGCCTGCGCTCGCGGCTCAAGTCCTCGTCTTGAACCGGGGTTGACGTTCACATAGGGTCCGTGGCCATGTCTCACAAGGCCGCCGACCGGATTCGCAACGTCGCGCTGATCGGCCACCGCGGCGCCGGGAAGACCTCGCTTCACGAGGCCCTTCTGTTCGAGGCTGGCGTCATCAATCGCCTCGGCCGAGTCGAGGACGGAAGCACGACCTCCGACTACGAGGCCGACGAGCAGGAGCGCGAGATGTCGATCGGCGCCACCGTCTCCTCCTTTGACCACGATGGACGCAAGATCAACCTGATCGACACGCCGGGCGAACCCAGCTTCGTCGCGGACACGGTCGCCTCACTACGCGTCGCCGACGCGGCGGTTGTCGTCGTCAACGCGGTGATGGGCGTCGAGGTGCACACCGACCGGCTCTGGCAGCGTGCGGACAAGGAGGGGCTGGCGCGGCTCGTCTTCGTCAACATGCTCGATCGCGAGCGCGCCGACTTCTTCCGTGCGCTCGAGTCCCTCAAAAAGGCCTTCGGGGACCACGTCGTCGCCACGGAGATCCCGATCGGGTCCGAGCACGAGATCCGTGGCGTCATCGACCTGATCGACATGAAGGCGTTCGTGGCCCAGGGGGAGGGGAGGGGTGCTCCCGCGCCCCAGGACATCCCGGAGGGGCTACAGACGCAGGCGCAGGAGTACCGGGAGAAGCTGATGGACGAGGTCGCCGAGAACTCGGACGAGCTGATGGAGCGGTACCTCGAGGGCGATGAGATCGACCACGACGAGATCGTCACCGTGCTGAAGCGCGGGGTCACCGACGGCAAGATCTTCCCGGTCACCTGCGGCGTCGCAACCAAGAACCTGGGCACCACACGCCTGCTGGAGGCCCTGGTCGAGGACCTGCCCTCTCCGGCGATGCGGGGGCCGGTGACCGCGCTGGACGAGGAGGGCGAGGAGATCGAGATCTCGCCCGACGAGGACGGTGAGCTGGTCGCCTACGTCTTCAAGACGCTCGCGGACCCGTACGCCGGCCGTCTCAACCTTTTCCGCGTGTACTCGGGGGTGATGAAGGGGGACTCCCAGGTCAACAACGTCACCCAGCGGGCCAAGGAGCGGATCGGCCAGATCCTGATCCCGCGCGGCAAGGAGCACGAGCAGACCGACGACCTCGGGGCGGGCGACATCGGAGCGGTCGCCAAGCTGAAGGAGACCCGCGCCGGAGACGTCCTGGCGGAGAAGGACACGAAGATCTCCTTCCCGGCGCTCGACCTGCCCGCACCCGTGATGGCCTTCGCCTTCGAGGCGAAGACCAAGGGCGACGAGGACAAGGCCGCCAGCGCGATTCGCCGGCTCGAGGAGGAGGACCCGACGCTCGACGTCCACCGCGACCAGCAGACCGGCGAGCAGATCATCGCCGGGCTTACGCAGGTCCACGTCGAGGTGATCGTCGACCGGATGAAGAGCCGCTTCGGCGCCGAGATCGAGCTGCACCCGCCGCGGGTGCCGTACCTCGAGGCCATTCGCAAGCCCGCCAAGGCGCACGGCCGCTACAAGAAGCAGACCGGCGGGCGCGGCCAGTTCGGCGACTGCCACATCGAGATCGCACCGACCGAGGCGGGAACCGGCTTCGAGTTCGTCGACGAGATCAAGGGCGGCGCAATCCCCAAGGGCTTCATTCCCGCTGTCGAGAAGGGCATCGCCGAGGCGATGCACCACGGTGTCCTGGCCGGCTATCCGGTCAAGGACCTGCAGGTGCGCCTCTACGACGGCCAGTACCACCGCGTGGACTCCTCGGAGAACGCCTTCAAGGTGGCGGGCTCGATGGCGTTCAAGGATGCGATGGAGCAGGCCGACCCGGTGCTGCTCGAGCCGATCATGCTGCTCACGGTTAGCGTCCCCGAGGACGTGGTCGGAGACGTGGTGGGAGACCTCAACTCTCGCCGCGGCCGCCCGCTCGGCATGGAGGCGAAGGGCTCGGTGACCGAGATCAAGGCCGAAGTCCCGATGGCCGAGGTTCTCGACTACGCCCGCGACCTGCGCCAGATCACCGGCGGGCGCGGCGACTACACGATGGAGTTCGCACGCCACGAGGAGATCCCCTCGCACCTGGCGCAGAAGGTGATCTCGGAGGCCCGCTCGGGCGAAGAGGTCCGCGCCTGAAGGTGGTCGTCAACGTCGACGGCGGCTCCAGGGGGAATCCAGGGCCGGCGGCGATCGCCGCCGTCGCGACCGATCCATCCGGAGCTGTGCTCGCGGAGCGCAGCGAGACGATCGGCGAGGCCACCAACAACGTCGCCGAGTACCGGGCCCTGCTGCTCGGGGTCGAGCTGGCCAAGGAGCTCGGTGCCGACGACGCCGAGTTCGTGGGGGATTCGAAGCTGATCGTGGAGCAGGTGAAGGGGAACTGGAAGGTCAAGCAGGATCACCTGCGGCCGCTCAACACCAGGGCGAAGGACGCGCTGCGCGAGTTGCCCAGCTGGTCAATCAGGCACGTCAGGCGAGACGACAACGCCCGCGCAGATGAGCTTCTCAACCAAGCGCTGGATCAGAGTTGAACCGGCCGGGCGCGCCTATACTTGCCCGTCGCTGCGGCTGTAGCTCAGTTGGCTAGAGCGTCTGCTTGCCATGCAGAAGGTCGTGGGTTCGAATCCCATCAGCCGCTTGCCTCGACTCGTTCGCCCCGTGGCAAGGATGCCCAGCGGGGCGGTCTTCGCTCTGGGAGCACCGGCTCGCTAGCGTGAGTCCGTGCGACGCATCGTCCCGCTCGCTCTTTTCGACGATCATGGCCGGCTGTGGGGGAGGGTCCACCAAGTCCACGACACGGGTCGAGACTCACCGAGACGACCAGCCACTGCCCAAGGCGGACTACATCGCCCTTGGGGACGTGATCTGCAGGAACCACGAATCCCGAACGAGGGATCTGGAGAGCCAGACGATCGAGCTTGGCCATATCGACTCGAAGGGGAAGGCTCACCGGGTCGCCGGCCTGCTGCGCCAGCAGAGCGACAACCTGGCGGCTGAGGCCCAAGAGCTGCGGGGCCTTCAATCGCCGACCGCGGACGTCGGCACGGTGAAATCGATCCTGGGACTCCTCCGTGCCAAGGTCGACGTGCTCCGCGAGTGGGCGAGCGCCTACGACGATCTCAACACCGCTCAGATCAGGGCGTTCCAATTGCAGATCGGCGCCGCCACCAGCAGAGCCCGGCAGGCAGCCCGGTCGTATGGATTCGAAATCTGTGGAGGGGACTGAGGCGAAGACCGTCGCTAGGCTTGCTTCCCTCCCGGCGCCTTGGCGGAGTGGCTACGCAGCGGCCTGCAAAGCCGTTTACACCGGTTCGATTCCGGTAGGCGCCTCTCGAAGGAACACCTGGTGATCAGGTGTTTTCGCCTCCGGCGCCCCCGTCATCGCCGAGCCTCAAGGTCCCAATACGGTCCCATTCCCGCGCCCGGGCCTCAGCAGGGGGCTAGTCCTGTTGTTGATCGGACTCCGCATCGGATCGGACTCCGCATCGTCAGCCTCGTCGAGAACCCAGATCTGTCTCATCGGCACCAGATCCGCGACCGCTTCGGGAAGATCCGTGTGGTTCTCCAAGAACAGCGACGTAAGGCGCGGGAGGTCCCACAGCTGGACCTGCATCTGGGCGCCTTGGTTTCGGCCGGTCTGGTGAACCCGCGGCGCCGCCGTTGAGAGGTGGGGATTCGACACGGCCGAGATCCACCTCGGCTCGTCCGAGCCTTCGCTTCGCGTCGGGGGCTAGAGACTCGCCGCTGACGCGCCTAGCATCGGCGCGCAAGTGTTCCTGGTCGTGATGACAGCTCTGGCGGTGTTTCTCCTTCCGCCGGGCTGGGGCATTGCGGCGGTCGCTCTGGGGATCGTCGTCGAGGTCGCCGAGCTCGGCTTCTGGACGCGCTTCCTGCGCCGCTACCGGATCGCGACAGGCACGGAGGCCCTGATCGGTGCGTCCGCGGTGGTGATCGAGGCCTGCGATCCCCGGGGCCGGGTCCGCTTCCGCGGCGAGATCTGGCACGCCGAGTGCGAAGGGGAGGCGGAGGTGGGGGCGCGGGTGGTGGTGACGGGGATTCACGGCCTCACGCTGCGCGTGGCGCGGGATTCGGACTGATCCGAGGTCTATGTGAAGACCGGTGCGGAGAGGCGGGCCCAGCACGGAAAAGGGCCCCACGAGGGGGCCCTTTGGTTCCGAAAGGACGTGCCGCCGGCGAATCTGAGCTTCAGCCGGCCCGTCGGTCCTTCAAGTCTTATGGCTCATGGTCGGCCGCTCCACCGGTCAACTTGAGCCTGTCAAGAGAAACTAACACGACATCTCCCCAGAGGTTGCAGTTCCCCTGATGACGCAAGAATTCTTTGAATTTTGGGGATCCCCGGAAACGTGAGGGAATGCTCGTAGACATTGGCCGCCCAGCCAGGATAGGATGCGAACCGTGCGCTACCTGATCACTGGCGGATCCGGGTACATCGGCGGCCGACTCACGGACGAGCTCTCCGCCCGCGAGGAGACCGAGAAGATCGTCGACGTCGATCTTCGCCCCCCGCCCCGCAGCTGGCCGAAGCACGAGTTCGTGAAGGCCGACATCCGCGACCGCAAGCAGATGCGCGACCTGCTCGAGCGCCACGAGATCGACGCGCTCCTTCACTTCGCCTTCGTCCTCAACCCGATTCGCGACGAGGCGAAGATGTACGACATCGACGTCAACGGCACCCAGGCCGTCCTGCAGGCCGCGCAGGACGCCGGGATCAAGCAGGTGATCCAGACCTCGTCCGCGACCGCCTACGGCGCCTTCCCGGACAACCCGAAGCCGATCGCCGAGGACTGGCCGGTCCGCGGCGCCCCAGACTTCTCGTATGCCAAGCACAAGGCGGACTCGGACCGCATCGCACAGCTCTGGGCCCTCCAGAACCCGGATGCCGTGATGACGATCGTGCGGCCCTCGATCGTCTTCGGCCCGAGCGTCGACAACTACATCGTCCGCGCGTTCGGCAACAACCCCTTCGTTCCGATCCTGGACGGGGTGGACGAGGAGTTCCAGCTCGTCCACGAGGACGACGTCGTCTCCGCCCTGATCGCGCTCCTCGACGGCAAGCATGCCGGCGCGTTCAACCTCGCCGGCGACGGTCTCCTCACCTGGGGCCGCGCCGCAGAGCTGGTCGGCAAGAAGACCCGGAACATCTCGCTGAAGACGATGAAGCGCCTCAACGGGGCCATGTGGAAGCTGCGGGTGCCGCGAACCGAGGCGCCGGCGGGCAACCTCGACTTCATCCGCTACCCGTGGGTCGTCTCGACGGAGAAGCTGAAGAGCACGGCGGGCTGGCAGCCGAAGTACGACACGCTCGAGACCTTCAAGGTCACGATGCGCGCCAAGGGGATCCTGCCCGAGGCGCCCGCCAGCGTTCAGGCGCCCACCGCGCCCGTTGCGTAGCCGGCGGGACGCGCTAACTTTCTCGCCCCAGGGCGCATAGCTCAGTTGGGAGAGCGCCGCCTCGACAAGGCGGAGGTCGCTGGTTCGAGCCCAGCTGTGCCCACTAGGAGTAGCTGTCCCAGTACTGCAGTTCGGGGAGGGGGTCGTACGCCGCGCCGCCGACGTACCAGCCGGGCGCGCTCCAGCGCTCGAAGTGGAGATGGCAACCCGTTGCATCGCCCGTGGCGCCGACCTTGCCGATCTGCTGTCCCGCGGTGACGCCGGTGCCGGCGGGTGCCCAGCTCGGGGCCTTCAGGTGCATGTAGACGGCGTCGGTGCCGGTGAGCAGCCCGTGGATGACGACGTAGTAGCCCGCCCCGCCCGCTTGGTAGGCGTTGACCTTGACCTCGCCCTTCTCGAAGACGTAGAGCTTCTCGCCGCATGCGGCGGGCAGGTCCTGGCCCTGGTGGATGTGGCCGGCCCGTCCCGCACCGAAGCGGGCGTCCGGGCCGCCGTAGGTGTGAGGACCGGGGACCGGGAACTGGTGTAGATGCATGCCGAACGGCTGCGTCTGGCCGCCGGTGACCGATGCCCGGGCCGTCCCGGGATCGCCGAGCTTCATCTGGTAGGTCGCGTCGCCCGCGACACCGCCCGCGGAGTTCATCCCGTTCCACGCCACCGACTTCGTCTCGGCGCCGCTGAATTCGACGGCAATCGTCTGCACGAGGTTGCCGTTGGCGTCGAGCACCTTGACCTTGGCGTCCCCGGTCTTACGTGAGCTGAGCTGGAGGGTGGGGAGCACGTAGCCTTGAACGAAGTAGCTTCCCGATGCCCGGCGGTTGCGCAGCAGCTTCTTGATGCGCTTGGCGTCCTTCTTGGTGATGACCCCGTCGACCGGCCAGCCGTGCGCTTGCTCGAACGCCTCCACGCTCTTGAAGGTTCCCTTGCCGAAGACGCCGTCGACCGAGGTCGAGACCCCAAGCCGGCTGAGCGCGCGCTGCAGGTAGCGGACGTCCTTGCCCTTGGCGCCCTTGGTGAGCGGACGGGTGCCGAACCGCCAACTGTGGTGCTTCCCCTTGGGCGCAGCCGAGGCTGGCGCCGCTGTAGCGGCCACCGCGATCAGCGCGAGCGCCAGGACGACGCACGCAAGGGACCTGGGTCTGCCCGCACCCATTGGCTCTCCCAACTGGTGTACGGCGGCGGAGTTGCGCATCCCTGCAAGCTGGGAGGGAACGCCCACGGCTAGATTTAGCCGCATGATCAAGGTCAAGCTGCCAGACGACTCCGAACTCGAGCTCGACGACGGCGCCAGCGGCGCGGATGCCGCGGCTGCGATCGGCCCGGGCCTGGCCAAGGCTGCGCTGGCTCTGAAGGTCGACGGCGAGCTCCGGGACCTCACGGCGCCCCTCGACGACGGCGAACGGATCGAGATCGTCACCGACAAGAGCCCGGAGGCGCTCGAGCTGATTCGCCACGACGCCGCGCACGTCCTGGCGGAATCCGTCCTCGACCTGTGGCCCGAGGCCAAGATCTCGATCGGGCCGCCGATCGACAACGGCTTCTACTACGACATCGAGTTTCCCGACGGCGGCCCCGGCGAGGACGACCTGGCGCGGATCGAGGAGCGGATGGCCGAGCACATCAAGGCGGACGAGCCCTTCGAGCGCCGGGACCTGCCCGCCTCGCAGGCCGTCGACCACTTCCGCGAGCATGGCCAGGACTACAAGGTCGAGCTGATCGAGGACCTGATCCGCGACGAGGATGCCGAGACCGTCTCGCTCTACCGGAACGGCCCCTTCGAGGACCTCTGTCGCGGCCCGCACGGCCCGTCGACGGGCCGGATCGGCGCCTTCAAGCTGACCTCCGTGGCGGGCGCCTACTGGCGCGGCGACGAGACCCGGCAGATGCTCACCCGCGTCTACGGCACGGCGTTCCTCGACAAGAAGGATCTCGCGCAGCACCTGGAGCGCCTCGAGCAGGCTCGCGAGCGCGACCATCGCAAGCTCGGCCCGGAGCTCGATCTCTTCCAGTTCCGCCCCGAGGCACCCGGGATGCCGTTCTGGCTCCCGCAGGGCACCGTCTTCCTCCGGCTGATCGAGGCCGAGGTCCGCAAGCAGCTGGCCGCCCGCGGCTACTCGGAGATCAAGACGCCTCAGGTGCTCGACGTCGAGCTCTGGCACCGCTCGGGGCACTGGGACAACTACAAGGAGAACATGTTCTTCACGGCTCCCGCAGAGCGCGAGAGCAAGGGCGAGCAGCGCGAGTACGCGCTCAAGCCGATGAACTGCCCGGGCGCCTGCCTCGTCTACGCCTCGGGCCGGCACTCCTACCGCGAGCTGCCGCTGCGTCTCGCCGAGTTCGGCCTGGTCTCACGCTACGAGCGCGAGGGCGTGCTGCACGGCCTGCTCCGGGTCCGCGCCTTCACCCAGGACGACGCGCACGTCTACTGCACGCTCGACCAGGTCACCGACGAGGTCGACTCGATCTGCGCCGGCATCGACGAGCTGTATGAGCGCTTTGGCTTCGAGGAGGTTCGCGTTGAGCTCTCAACCCGCCCGGAGAAGTCGATCGGCACCGACGAGCAGTGGGAGAGGGCAGAGGGGGCTCTGCGCGAGGCGCTCGAGCGCCAGGGCCGCGACTACGACGTGAGCCCCGGCGAGGGCACCTTCTATGGGCCGAAGATCGATTTCCACATCACCGACGCGCTCGGCCGCTCGTGGCAGTGCGGCACCTGCCAGCTCGACTTCCAGATGCCCGAGCGCTTCGAGCTCTCCTACACCGGGGCGGACAACGCCGAGCACCGGCCGGTGATGATCCACCGGGCGCTGCTCGGCTCGATGGAGCGCTTCGCGGGGATCCTGATCGAGCACTACGGCGGCCGCTTCCCGCTCTGGCTCGCCCCTGTGCAGGCGGTCGTGTTGCCGGTCGCCGACCGCCACAACGACCGCGCCGGCGAGGTCGCCGAGGCGCTGCGGTCGGCCGGCCTGAGGGCTCGCGTCGACGACCGCACGGAGTCGGTCGGCAAGAAGATCCGCGACGCGGAGCTCTCCAAGGCGCCCTACATGCTCGTCGTGGGCGACAAGGAGGCCGATTCCGGCGAGGTCTCGGTGCGCCACCACGGCGACGGCGACCTCGGCGCGATGGGGCTGGACGCCCTGATTGCCCGAATGACCGATGAGGCGGGCGATTAGGCGTCTATACTGGGCGGTAATGCCGGGCACCCACACCACGACGCGCGCCTAAGCGCCCCGTGCCCGCCTCATCGATCCAATCTCGGCCATCTCCTTCTTGACGCTCTACCTCATGCGCAGCTAGTGGCGGTCTCCCGCTTCGACCGCCGCCCGCCCGAGCGCGACTCGACTCGTATCAACGAGCGAATCCGCGTGCCCGAAGTTCGCCTGATCGACGAGAGCGGCGAGCAGGTGGGAATCATCCCGACGGCCGACGCCCTCGAGCGTGCCCGGGAGCGGGACCTCGACCTTGTCGAGGTGTCTCCCACCTCAAAGCCGCCGGTCTGCCGCATCCTCGACTACTCGAAGTACAAGTACGAGCAGGAGCAGAAGGCCAAGCAGGCCCGCAAGCACCAGCAGCAGACCAACGTCCGGGAGATCAAGCTTCGCCCGAAGATCGCCCAGCACGACTATGAGACCAAGCGCGGCCACGTGGAGCGCTTCCTGAAGCAGCAGGACAAGGTCAAGGTGACGATCATGTTCAGAGGCCGCGAGCAGAGCCACCCCGAGCGAGGCCGGATGCTGCTCGACCGGCTCTTGGAGGACGTCTCTGAGATAGGCGTCCTGGAGCAGGCGCCCCTTCAGGAGGGCCGCAACATGACGATGCTTCTGGGTCCGGCGCGCAGCGCCGGCCAGGAGAAGGAAGCGGCCGCGAGCTAGCCGTTCGCGCCCGGGCTAGGGCGCGACGACCTGGACGTTGTCGACGTCGACCGAGCAGCCGCCGGTCGAGGCGGGGCAAGGGATCGAAGCATTGTGGTAGATGCCGACGCGGAGATGGGACGGGATCGAGTCGCCCGTGTTCATACCGTCGGTAGTTGATCCCGAGATCTCCCGCTTGAGGGTGTTCGTGTGGAAGACCGGGCTCTGCTCGCCTGAGTCGTTGAAGTCCCCGTCGCCGTTCAGGTCGACGTAGACCTTGATCCAGCCGAGCGACGGGTCCTGGGAGAAGTATCCATCGATCGCGAACCTGGTCCAGACGCCCTTCTGGGCCGGGGTCGACCAGAGCTCGGTGTCTGGGCCCTCCGAGTTGACCGGGGTGTGGTAGATGCGCCACGACCCTGCGAAGGCCTTGATCGTGAAGATGGGGGTGCCGCCGCTGCCATCCGACGGGCCGGCCTGCTTGATCTGGAGGACGTTCTGCCAGTCCTGGGCGCTGAGCGGGAAGTTGGAGGGGAGGCGGATGCTCGCGTAGGTCGCCCGGTGGTCACCCTCGTGGTAGTTGTAGAAGGTGCCGTAGTGATTCGTGGGGCTGGCCAGCGGCTGGTGCCAGGTGTTGTAGGCGAGCTCGCACCGCTCGCCCGAGTAGTTGTCCCCGTCGTAGACGGTCGTCTCGCGGTATCCGGTGTCGCCCTGGGCGGTACCGGTGGCGGTCGGCGAGGGATCGCCGCCGCTGGCGGGGCGGGAGACACGGCTGTCGTCCTGGCAGGCGTATGCGTCGCCGCCCCAGAGGTCGTGGGCGTTGGGGTCACTCGCCGTGTCGGAGCGAACGACGGAGCACGAGCTCGGCAGGGTGTAGGTCAGGGCGGAGTTGCTGTCCAGCGGACACGGGTTCGGCGGCGGGGTCGTCGTGCTCGGCGGAGGGGTGGTGGTCGTGGTCGTGGGTGTCGTCGTGCTGCTGGGGGTGGTGGTCCTGCCGCCCGAACCACCCGTGCCGGTCTTGCATCGGACACGGCTCTTCCTCGCCGTCAGCCGCTTCGGCTTCTGCAGCTTCGCCCGCGCCTTCGTGCAGTTTCCCTTGGCGCTCGCGGTCTGGGCGCCCGCCGTCCCAAGGTTCACGGAACCGAGGCTGACCACCGCGCAGGCGACGAGGCCGATCGCCACCTGGGAGAGCCGCTTCATCCCCTTGTCCTTGCTTCGAGCCTTCATCCCTGGTTGGATCGGGCTCGAAGGGCGCGTACAAAGAATTAGGTAGTCGGTTGGACGCTCTGCGCATTAATGTGAGTGCGTTGTTTGGACGATTGTCCGGGTGTCGGGTTATGTCCCCGGCGCCGGAAAAGTCCGCGAATTCCGGCTCCGGCAGGGAAATCGGCCGGAACAACCGTCTAGCCGTGGGTTTAGCTTGCACCGAGCCCATGATTCGGCTCGGCCCCGGAAGTCGCCGCTGGACGCTGCTCACCCTCGTGGTGGCGTCGCTGCTCTGCCTGCTGACGTCCCTGGCCCCGGTGATCGCCGGGGCCAAGGGAAGACACGGACATCACAAGAAGCGACACCGCAGCGGCCTGATCGCGTCCGACACCGCCGCGAACCCCGACCCGAACCCCTTCTGGGGGCGGAACTACTGCGCAAACGATCAGCGGGTCCAGCAGTTCACCAGCGGCGGCGATACCCACCTGACCGCGACCGGCGCCCCGCAGGGCGATGCCGCGTTTCGCCGGATGACCGTATTCGACGGCGACGACATCTGGGGCGAGCGTTGCGAGCTGGGTTGGGACAGTCGCAACAGCCCGACGGCGTTCTACCGTCCGGGTACCAGGCGCATCACAGAGATCTCGATCCGGCTCCCCTCCAACTTTCCGATCGACGTCTACACGTGGCAGGCCGTGATGCAAATGAAGCAGTCGGGGCCCGCGAACAACAGCAGCGGGGCTCCGGTGCTGTCGCTCGACGTGTGGAGCGGCCGCTGGCGTCTGCGCCAAGCGATCAATCGCACGACCAGCACTGACCTCCGCGAGCTCTGGTCGGCCCCGGCGCAGCTCAACTTCTGGACCCGCTTCATCTTCGACATTCGCTACTCGGACCGCAGGAATGGCGGCTATATCAGGATGGGTGTCGACCTCAACGGGGACGGAGACTTCTCGGACCCGGGAGAGTTGAGCCCTGCCTTCCATACGTACACCCTGAAGATCGAGACGCCGGGTGGAAGCCGCGACGGCATCAAGGCCGGTCGCGCGATCCCCTCGCACCTGCGGGCCGGCATCTACCACAACAGCTCGATCCCCTGCCCATCTCCGACGGGCTGTTCCACCGACATAGACAACGTGCAGGTGTTGAATCCCTGACCCCGGCAGGCGTCTGCTTCAATAGTCCGCTCTTATGCCGAAGATGAAGACTCATTCAGGCGCCAAGAAGCGCTTCCGCAAGACCGCGAAGGGCAAGCTGCGTGGCAGGCGGGCGTTCTCGAGCCACATCCTCGAGAAGAAGTCTCCTGGGCGTAAGCGGCGCTTCGAGCGGCCCTCGGAGATCTCCGAGGCGGATCGGAAGCGGGTCAACAAGCTGCTCGTGAAGGGTGGTCGCTGATGCCGCGCGCCACCAACGCCGTCGCCCGCAAGAAGCGTAGGAAGAAGGTCCTCGGCCGCGCCAAGGGCTACTTCGGGCGCAAGCACTCGAGCTACCGGTTCGCGAACGAACAGGTGATGCGCTCGGACGCCTACGCGTACCGCGACCGGCGCGCGCGGAAGCGGGACTTCCGGCGCCTGTGGATCACGCGGATCAACGCCGCCGCCCGGCAGGAGGGCATGAGCTACTCGCAGTTGATTAACGGCCTGAAGAGGGCCGAGGTCGACGTGAACCGCAAGATGCTCGCCGACATCGCCGTCAACGACCCCGATGGCTTTCGCCGATTCGTGGAGCTCGCCCGGGAGGCTGCCGCCACCTAGCTCAAGGCAGCCAGTGCAAGATTCCCCGGGCGGTCCGCAGAGCGGCCGCCCTTTTTCGTTTCAGGCCTCATATCCAACCCCGCGCAGATGATCACCAGCCCACAGAACGAGAAGCTCAAGCTGATCCGCCGCCTCGGCCGGCGTCGCAGCCGTGAGCGCGAGGGGCTGTTCGTGACCGAGGGCGAGGACCTGCTCGCCGCGGCGCGCGAGGCCGGCATCGAACCGGTGGAGCTGCTGACCGCCGCGGGCGAGGCGCTCGGGGGCACCGAGGTGGAGCCGGCCCTGCTTGCGCAGGTCTCGAAGCTCGGGTCCGGCACGCGGGCGATCGGGGTGTGGCGTGAGGCTTGGGCGGACGAGGCGATTGCGCCCTGCGTCTACCTGCACGGCGTCTCGGACCCGGGGAACGTCGGGACGGTCGTCCGCACCGCCAACGCGCTGACGGGTGGGTCCGTGGTCCTGGGACCCGACTGCGCCGATCCGTATGGACCGCATGCGGTCCGGGCGAGCATGGGCGCCGTGTTCGCCGAGCCGCTGGTGCGGGAGGGGATCGGGGCAACCCCCGGACCGCGAGCCGCGCTCGTCGTTCATGGCGGCGAGCCGCTCGACGCGCTCGCCGGCGCCGCGACGCTCTGCCTCGGCGCCGAGCGGGAGGGGCTGCCGGACGAGGTGATGGAGCGGTGCGACGTGAGGGTGACCATCCCGGTTCGTGAGAGCGCGGAGTCACTGAACGTCGCCGCGGCGGCTGCCATCGCGCTGCAGCGGATAGCGTCCGAAGCTGGAGAAGGCCATGGTTGAGCGCATCGAGGAGATCCGGAAGGAGGCGGCCGACGCGATCGGCGGCGCCTCGACGACCGCCGAGCTCGAGGAGCTCAGGGTGCGCTACCTGGGGCGGAAGGCGGAGCTCACCCAGATCCTCCGTGGGATCGCTGAGCTGCCGAAGGAGGAGCGCGGCCCGGTCGGCAAGTCCGGCAACGTGGCTCGCCGCGAGCTCGAGTCGCTGCTGGAGTCGCGCAGCTCGGAGCTCGACGCCAGCGAGCTCGGAACCCGGCTGGCCGAGGACGCGATCGACGTCACGCTGCCGGGGGCGCCCCCCGTGCCGGTCGGCGCCCAGAATCCCCTTCTCCGCACCCAGCGCGAGATCGAGGACATCTTCGTCGGCTTGGGCTACTTGGTGATGGAGGGGCCCGAGGTCGAGCTCGACTACTACAACTTCACCGCGCTCAATCACCCGCCGGGGCACCCGGCCCGGATGGCGCAGGACACCTTCTACGTGGATCCCTCGACGCTCAGGGGCGACCTCAGCATTCCCTCCGATGGGGACGAGCTGCCTCCCGGCCCGGAGGACGTCGTCCTGCGCACCCACACCTCGCCCATGCAGGTCCGGTCGATGGAGTTCCAGCCCCCGCCGATCTTCATCGTGGTCCCGGGGCGCTGCTACCGGTCCGATCCCTTCGACGCGACCCACAGCCCGATCTTCCATCAGGTCGAGGGGCTCGCCGTCGGCCCTGACATCACCCTGGCCGACCTGAAGGGCACGCTCGACGAGTTCGCGCGCGCGATCTTCGGCCCCGAGCGCGAGACGCGCTTCCGCCCGGGGTTCTTCCCCTTCACCGAGCCGAGCGTCGAGGTCGACGTCTCGTGCTTCCGCTGCGGCGGCAGTGGGCAGCTGCCGGACGGGTCGCGCGATCCCCTCTGCAAGGGGATCGGCTGGATCGAGATCCTCGGCGCCGGCATGGTCGACCCGAACGTCTACGGCTTCGTGCGCGAGTCGGGCTACGACCCCGAGGAGATCCAGGGGTTCGCATTCGGCATGGGGATCGAGCGGATTGCGATGCTCAAGTACGGGGTCCCTGACCTGCGCAAGTTCTTCGAGAACGACGTGCGTGTCCTGGAGCAGTTCCGATGAGGGCCCCCGACTCCTGGCTGCGCAGCTACTGCGACCCGCAGCTCTCGGTCGCGGAGCTCGCCGACGAGCTCGCGATGCACTCGATCGAGGTCGAGCGGATCACGCACGCAGGCGCCCCGGACCCCGAGGGGTTCGTCGTCGGCAAGGTGCTGTCGGTCGAGAAGCATCCGGATGCCGACAAGCTCAGCGTCTGCGAGGTCGACGCGGGGGATGGCGGCCGGACGATCGTCTGCGGCGCTCCAAACGTGGCCGAGGGCCAGACGGTCCCGGTGGCGCTGCCCGGTGCCGTGATGCCCGACGGTACGAAGCTCGGCAAGGCGAAGCTGCGGGGAGTCGAGTCGAACGGGATGATCCTCTCGGAGGCGGAGCTGGAGCTCGGAGATGACGCGGCCGGAATCGCGGTCCTCGAGAACGGCTGGTCGCCGGGCACGCCACTGGGCGAGGTGATCCCGGTGTCCGAGCCGGTGATCGAGTTGGAGCCGACCTCCAATCGGGTGGACTGCTTCGGGGTCTACGGCGTCGCGCGCGAGGTCCACGCGATCACCGGCGATTCGCTGGCCGCCCCGCCATGGGATGAGGACGCCGAGGCGACCGGCGAGGGCACCGTGACCGACTACGCCTCGGTCACCGTCGAGGTGCCGGAGCTGTGCCCTCGGTTCACGGCTCGCGTCTTCACTGACGTCCAGCTGGGGCCGTCGCCTCTCTGGCTCAAGGCCCGGCTGATCGGCGCCGGCATGCGGCCGATCAACAACGTCGTCGACATCACCAACTACGTGATGCTGATGACGGCGCAGCCGCTGCACGCCTTCGACCTCGACAAGGTCCCGGACGGGGCCCTGACCATCCGCACGGCCGAGCGGGGGGAGAAGATGACCACCCTCGACGACGTGGAGCGGACGTTCGATGAGGACGCGGTGCTGGTCTGTGATCGCAACGGCCCCTCCGGGATCGCCGGGATCATGGGCGGCCAGGTCTCCGAGGTCTCGGAGACGACCACCCGCGTGCTGCTCGAGGTCGCGACCTGGAACGGCGTCAACATCCTGCGCACATCGCGCAAGCTCGGGCTGAGGACGGACGCGTCGAACCGCTTCGAGAAGCAGCTCCACCCCGAGCTGGCGCTGCGCGGCCAGCGGATCGCCTCGCAGCTGATGGTCGAGCTCTGCGGCGCGAAGCTGGTGCCGGGAACGATCGACGAGGCGGCTGAAGTGCCCGAGCCGCACCGGCTGCGCCTGCGCCACGAGCGCGTCGCGCGGCTGCTCGGGATGGAGATCTCTCCCGAGGCGTGCATCGAGTACCTCGAGCGCCTCGACTTCGAGGTCGATCGCGACGGCGACGACCTGGAGGTGACCGTGCCCTTCCACCGGCACTACGACGTGATTCGTGAGGTCGACCTGGTCGAGGAGGTCGGCCGGATCCATGGCTACGCGGAGAACCTTCCGGCCAGCCTGCCCTCGACGAGCGGGCAGGCGGGACGGCTCACGCGTGAGCAGCGGCTGCGCCGCAGGGCCGAGGACGCGATGCGGGACCTGGGCTTCGATGGCGTCGTCGATCTCAGCCTCACCGACCCCGGGATGCCCGGGCGCCTGCGGATCCCCGATGGGGATGTAAGGGCAGAGCCGATCCGGGTCTTGAATCCCCTGTCCGCGGAGCACTCGGTCGAGCGGACCGCGGTGATCGGTTCGCTGCTCGACGCCGCGAGCCACAACCGCGCTCACGGCGCGGAGCGCGTCGCGCTCTTCGAGTCGGGCCGCGCCTACCTGCGCGAGGGCAGCTCGCCGCAGGACGGCGTCCTGGCCGGCAAGTTTGTCGGCAAGCGGCCGGCGGTGGCGTATGAGCCCTGGCGGATCGCTTCGATCACCGCCGGACCGCTGAGGCCCGGCTCCTGGCGGAGCGACGAGGTCGAGGCCGACTTCTATTCGCTCAAGGCCGTTCTGGAGGCGCTCGCCCGCCAGCTCGGGGCGGACGTGGAGGTGGTTCCCGGCGAGGAACCCTTCCTTCATCCGGGCCGCAGCGGCCGAGTACTTGTCGAGGATGAGGACGCCGGGTGGATCGGCGAGATCCATCCGCTCGTCTGCCGCGAGTGGGACCTCGAAACGGCCGCCGGATTCGAAGTCGACCTCGCCCCGCTGGTCGCCGCTTCGCCGGTCGGCGAGGAGTCCTACGAGGACGTGATCACTTACCCCGCCGTCCATCAGGACGTCGCGGTCGTCGTCGACGACTCCGTGCCCGCGGCCGAGGTCCGCGCCGCCGTGCTGGAGGGCGGGGGCGAGTTGCTGGGCTCGGCGGAGGTCTTCGACCTCTACCGCGGCGAGCAGGTCGGAGAGGGCCGCAAGAGCCTGGCGCTGCGGCTCACCTTCAGAGCGCCGGACCGGACGCTGACCGACGAGGAGGTCGCCGAGCGCAGAAAGGCCATCGAGGCCGCCGTCGAGAAGATCGGGGGGTCGATCCGTGAATAGGGTCCTGGTGGCAGGGGCGTCCGGGTACGCGGGGGCGCTCGCGGCGGAGCTCGTCCGCACGCATCCGAGCCTTGAGCTCGCACGCGTCACGGCGCGGACGGACGCCGGCAGGAAGCTGAACGAGCTCTATCCGCAGTACGGCGTCGATCTCGTGCTCGAGGAGCCCGTCGCCGAGGGTGGGGCGGACGTCGACGCAGCGATCGTCGCCTATCCGCACGGCGCCGCCGCGCCGGTGGTCGCCGCGCTGCGCGAGCAGGAGGTGAAGGTGGTCGATCTCTCGGCGGACTTCCGCCTGCACGATCTCGACACATACGGCCGCTGGTACGGGGAGCACGGCGCGCCGACGCTGCTGGGCGACGCCGTCTACGGGCTCACCGAGCTGCACCGCGAGCAGATCGCGGGAGCCGATCTGGTCGCCAATCCGGGCTGCTACCCGACGGCCAGCATCCTGGCCCTGGCGCCGCTCGCGGCGGAGGGGCTGATCGAGGACGTGGTGATCGACGCCAAGTCCGGCGTCTCCGGGGCCGGACGGGCCGCCGAGGAGGAGATGGCGGTCGTCAAGGAGACCGACGACACGAGGCCATACAAGGTGGCCGGGCACCGCCACACGCCGGAGATCGCCCAGGAGCTGGCGGAGCTGGCGGGAGGAAATGGAGCGAACGACGCCTTTGCGGGTCTCACCTTCGTGCCGCATCTGATGCCCTTCGACCAGGGCGAGCTGGTCAGCTGCTACGTGAGGACCTCCGAGCCGGTCGACCCTGCGCGGATGCTCTCCCTCTACGAGGAGCGCTACGGCGACGAGCCGTTCGTCGAAGTGACCTCCGACCCACCCGGCGTCAGCGGGGTCAGGGGCACCAACCTCTGCCGGATCCACCTGGCTCTCAACGAGGCCTCCGGCCGCACGCTGGCCTTCGCCTCGATCGACAACCTCTGGAAGGGAGCCGCCTCGCAGGCGATCCAGAACCTCAACCTGATGCTCGGGCTGCCCGAGGGCGAGGGGATCTCATGAGTCCTGCGACGCAGACATTCTTCCGCTCGCGGTGGGTGAAGCCGCCGCCGGAGTTCGAGCAGCTCGACCCGGCGGAGCTCGCGCCGGGATTTCGCGCGGCTGGTGTGGCCTGCGGGCTGAAGGGGGGCGGCGCGACCGATGTCGGCGTGCTGGCCTGCGATGCGGAGAATGTCCGCTCGGCGCTGGCCTTGACGCGCAACGCCGCCGCCGCCGCGCCGGTTCGCGTCTGCCGGCAGGAGTGCGAAGCGGGCGCGCTGAGGGCCGTGGCGGTGAACTCGGGAAACGCGAACGCCGCGACCGGGGAGCAGGGCTACCGCGACGCGCTCGCGATGCGGGATGCCGCGGCCGAGGCGCTGGGCGTCGAGCCCGTCACCGTGGCGGTGGCGGAGACCGGGACGATCGGAGTCCCCCTCGACATCGAGGCCGTGACCGCCGGAGTCCTCGAGGCGGTCCAGGGCCTCTCCGCGAGCGGCGGCGAGGACTTCGCCAACGCGATCACGACCACCGACAAGGGCCCGAAGCGGTGCACCATCAAGGCCGGCGAGGTCACGGTCTCGGCGCAGGCAAAGGGCGCCGGGATGATCGAGCCGGGCTTCGCCACGATGCTGTGTTTCGTGCAGACGGACGCCGTGATCGAGGACCCGGACAAGGTCCTTCGCTCCGCGCTCGCGGACTCGATGGAGCGGATCACAGTCGATGGCCAGATGAGCACCAACGACACCGTGCTGCTGCAGGCGACGGGCTCGTCGGGCGCGGTGCTCCCGAAGGGGCTCCTGGAGGCCGTGCTCCTCCAGCTCGCGCTCGAGATCGTCGCCGACGGGGAGGGCGCGACCCGAGTGGGCCGGGCCGAGGTCACCGGTGCCAAGAGCTCCGAGGAGGCGGAGCGGGTGGCGAGGGCGATCGCCAACTCCCCTTTGGTGAAGACGGCGCTGTTCGGCCGGGACTCCAACTGGGGGCGGATCGCCCAGGCGGCCGGCATGGCGCTCGCCGGGGAGGAGCTCGAGGAGCTCGGGCCCGATCGGATCCAGGCCGCGGAGCTCGCCTCGGAGGGGACGGAGGCCGAGCTGTCGATCAACCTGGGACGCGGCAAGGCGAGCGCGCACGTCTACTTCAGCGATCTGACCCACGACTACATCCGGATCAACGCGGAGTACACGACGTGACCAGCTCGATCGAAACTCTTCTCGAGGCGCTCCCCTACATCCGGGAGTTCCACGGCCGCACGATCGTGATCAAGTACGGCGGCGCCGCGATGCGCGATGAGGAGCTCCGCGAGGCATTCGCGCGCGACGTCGTGCTCCTCAAGTATGTCGGGATGAACCCGGTGATCGTCCACGGCGGCGGCCCGGAGATCACCCACTACATGGAGCGGATGGGGATGGAGGTGAAGTTCGTCGAGGGCCTCCGCGTCTCCGACGCCGAGACCGTCGAGGTCGCGAAGATGGTCCTGCTCGGCAAGATCAACTCGGACATCCTCACGCGGCTCAACCGCCATGGCCAGCCGGCGGTGGGGCTGGGAGGGGAGGACGGGTCGCTCTTCGAGGTGAGGCCGGTGGGGCAGTCCGCCGACGTCGGATTCGTGGGCGAGATCACGAACGTGAACGTGGACGTGATCGACCACATCGCCGAGGACTACATCCCGGTGATCGCCTCCGTCGGCACCGACCGCGAGGGCGCGTCCTACAACGTCAACGCCGACGAGGCCGCGGGCAAGGTCGCGGCCGCGATGCCGGCCCACAAGGCGATCTTCCTGACGGACGTGGACGGCTGGCTCCGCGACCCCGATGATCCCGAGTCCCGCATCTCGCAGGCCACGGCCGACGAGGTCAGGGCCGCGCTCGACAGCGTCGGCGGGGGCATGCGGCCCAAGCTGACCGCCTGCGTCGACGCGATCGCGGGCGGGGTGGAGGCGGCGCACATCGTCGACGGGCGGCGCCCGCACAGCCTCCTGCTCGAGCTGTTCACCGACGCGGGCATCGGCACCAAGATCACCGCATGAAGCTCGCCGAGCTTCAGGAGCTGGAGTCCCGCTGGGTGATGCAGACCTACCCCCGCGCCCCGGTGGAGCTCGTTCGCGGGGAGGGCGTGCGCGTGTGGGACTCCGACGGGAAGGAGTACCTCGACTTCCTCTCCGGGATCTCGGTCTGCTCCGTAGGCCACTGCCATCCCGCCGTGGTCGAGGCCGTCCGCGAGCAGGTGGGCACGCTCACGCACACCTCGAACCTCTACCTGACCGAGGGAGGTGTCCGGCTCGCGCAGCGGCTCTGCGAGTCGAGCCTCGGCGGCCGGGCGTTCCTCTGCAACTCGGGCACGGAGGCGAACGAATGCGCGATCAAGCTGGTCCGCAAGCACGCGCACGGTCGCGGCGTCGCGGAGCCCGAGATCGTCGTCCTCGAGGGCGCGTTCCACGGGCGGACGATGGGGTCGCTCTCGGCCACGCCCGGCCTGTCGACGAACGAGAGCTTCGCCCCCTATCTGCCCGGCTTCCGGTCGGTGCCGCGGAACGACCCCGATGCCCTGCGCAAAGCGGTCGGGGATAGAACGGCCGCGGTCATGCTCGAGCCGATCCAGGGGGAGACCGGCGTCCACGTCGTCCCGGACGAGGTGATCGTCGCCGCCCGAGAGGCCTGCGATGCTGCCGGCGCCCTGCTGGTGTTCGACGAGATCCAGACCGGGATGGGGAGGACCGGCTCCCTCTGGGCCTACGAGCAGCTGCCGGTGCGTCCGGACGTGATGACGACGGCCAAGGCGCTCGGCGGTGGCCTCCCGGTCGGCGCCTGCGTGACGACGCCCGAGACGAGCGAGGTCCTGGAGCGAGGAGATCACGGCTCGACCTTCGCGGGAGGCCCGCTGATCGCGGCTGCGTCTCTCGCGGCATTCGAGGTGATCGACGACCCGGACCTGCTCCGCCGGGTGCGAGACTTCGGGTCCCGGTTCACGGATGGCCTCGAGAAGCTCGGTCCGGTCGCGGAAGTGCGTGGACGCGGCCTGATGGTCGGCGCCCGCCTGGAGGGGATCGACGCGAAGGATGCGGCCGGACGCCTGCTCGCCGAGGGCCTGATCGCGAACCCGATCGGTGCCGACACCCTGCGGTTTCTACCCCCGCTGGTGATCGACGAGGCGGACGTCGACGAAGGCCTTGCGATTCTTAGCCGGACGCTCGTCTAGGATCGGCTCCGTGAACACTCGCGCCCGCTGGACGGTCGGGATCCTGGTCGCCGTCGTGATCGGTCTCGTGGTCGGCCTGATCGTCGTGATCGGGGACAACAACAAGAACGACAACACGAGCACGACCGTGCCGATCCAATCGGTCACCGCCCCGACGACCGCCCCGACCACGACCAACCAGACCACCACGTCCTCGACGCCCACGCAGACCAACGGCGGGACTCCCGCACCGACGACGGGCGGGACCGGCACCCCAGGCGGCACAGGCGGGCTCTGAGTGAGCCAGCGCGGCGTGCCGGTCCGGGACCGGACCGACCCGAGCATCTTCAGCAGCGCCCGGTCCTTCCCCACCGCCCTCGGGCCTCACCTGCGGGCGGACGAGATCGGGGGGTACTACTTCGACTTCAGGTTCAAGGCGGAGAAGCCGCAGTGGCCCCCCGACTGGCTCCTGCCGAGGGAGCACCAGCTTCACACGGCCACGATCCAATGGGGGCTGGGGGCCTACGAGCACTTTCTCGCGGGCGAGGGGGAGGAGTGGCTCGAGGCGGCCGTGGGTTGCGGCGAGTACCTGATCGCCGAACAGGAGAGCGGCGGTGAGCACGACGGGGCCTGGCTGCATCACATCCCGATGCGCCACTCGTACTTCCTGCCCGCGCCCTGGCCCTCGTCGATGGCACAGGGCGAGGGCGCGAGTCTGCTCGTGCGGCTTCACCTCCAGACGGGCGATCAGCGCTTCGCCGACGCCGCCCTGCGGGCGATGAGGCCGCTGCGGATTCCGGTCTCGCGAGGCGGCGTGCGGGCGCAGCTGAACGGCGGCCCGTTCTTCGAGGAATACCCGACATCCCCGCCGTCGTTCGTCCTCAACGGCGCCATCTTCACGCTCTGGGGGATCCGCGACGTCGCGGTCGCGCTCGATGACGCCGACGCCAGACGGGACTTCGAGGCCGGAATGGAGACCCTTGCCGAGAACATCCACCTCTATGACGCGGGGTTCTGGTCGGTGTACGACCTGTTCCCCCATCCGGTGACGAATATCGCCAGCGGCGCCTACCACGCACTCCACACCGCGCAGCTCCAAGCGACCCAGGTCATCGCGCCGCGCCCAGAGATCGGTGAGGTGCTGGACAACTTCGAGCGGTACGCACGCTCGCGCGTCAATGCCGCTCGGGCCTTCTCCCACAAGGTGCTCTTCCGCCTGATCGTTCCCCGCAACCGATTCCTCGCCCATCACCTGCCCTGGAGCGAGACGAAGCGGCATGAGGTCGGTGGGAGGCGCACCGGTTCGCCCCTTGTCCTCTGCTACCACGCGGTCAGCCCGGACTGGGAGGCGGATCTGTCGGTCACGCCGGAGGGCCTGCGCGCGCAGCTCACCTACCTGCTCGAGAAGGGATACAGGGCCGCCACGTTCGGCCAGATGGTCCGCGGAGAGGCGCCGGCGAAGGCGATGGTGGTGACCTTCGACGACGCCTTCGGCTCGGTGCGCGATCGGGCGCTGCCCATCCTGCAGGACCTGGGTATCCCGGCCACGGTCTTCGTTCCGACCGCATATGTCGACCGTCCTCCACCGATGGCTTGGCCGGGGACGGACCAGTGGGTGGGAGGGCCGCATGAAGGGGAGCTGACGTGCATGTCCTGGGATGACCTCCGCGGTCTCGCCGCAGAGGGCTGGGAGGTCGCCTCGCACTCCCGGACGCACCCCCGCCTGACGGAAGTGGACGACGGCCGGCTCCGCGGCGAGCTGGTGGAGTCGAGAGAGGCATGCGCCCGTGAGATCGGGACCTGCGACGTCCTCGCCTACCCCTACGGCGCCCACGACAAGCGCGTGCGGTCCGCAGCCCGGGAGGCTGGCTACACGGCGGCAGCCGCGCTCGAGCTCGGCAGGGAGAACCCCCTCGCCTGGCCGAGGGTGGGGATCTACTCGAAGGACGATCTTCGCCGGTTCCGCCTCAAGGTCTCGCCTCTCCTGAGGCGCCTGCTCTCTTCCAGCCTGGGCCGCCGCCTGCGCCGGTGAGCGCCGATGAGACGATCGTTCTCACCGACCTCGGTGCGCTGGGCGAGATCGAGACGCAGTGGCGCGCCCTGGCCGAGAACCGTGGCAACCCGTTCGTGACCCCGGATTGGGCCGCCCGCTGGTTCCGACACTACGACGACCAGGCGACCCCGATGATCGTTGTCGTGCGCGGCGATGCGGGCGAGGTGCGGGGTGTCCTGCCGCTTGCCGTGCGAGCCGAGGGACGGCCGCGCTCATGCGGCTTCATCGGCTCCAACCTCGGCGATGTCTTCCATCCGGTCTGCCCGCCGGAGGCTGAGGCCGAGGTCGCCGCGGCCGCGGGCTCCGCGCTCGCCTCTCGGGGATCGGAGTGGACGGCGATCGCCCTGGAGCACGCGGAGGCGGAGCGGCCCTGGATCAACGAGCTGCGAGGCGCGGGGGGAAAGCGGCTTCGGGAGTTTCTGCTCGGCACCGCCGAGCTCCCGACCATCGACCTGGCGCGGTACGGGGACTGGGAGACCTACCTGGCGAGCCGGAGCTCCCACCTGCGCAAGCGCCTGCGCCAGATGGAGCGAAAGCTCTCCGACGGCCGCGAGCTCCACATCCGGCGCACCGAGAGCCCGGCCGAGCTGGACCGGGACTTCGCGACCTTCTTCGAGGTGCACGATCTGCGCTGGGCTGATCGAGGCTCCTCGTCCCTGGGAACGGATCGCTCGCGGGCCTTCCTCGACGACTTCGCGGCTGCGGCCCTCGAGCGCCGCTGGCTCCGCCTCTGGTTCCTGGAACTCGACGGCAGGGCGGTCGCGACATGGTACGGCTGGCGCCTGGGCGATCGGTACGCCTTCTATAACGCCGGCTTCGACCCCAAGCTCTCGAAGCTCAGCCCCGGCCTGGTCCTCCTCGCGAAGGTGATCGAGAGCGCCTTCGCGGAGGGGGCACGGGGATTCGACTTCCTGCTCGGGGACGAGTCGTACAAGTCACGATTCGCCGACGGGGCCCGGTCCGTGGTCGACACCACGCTCGCGCCCGGGTTTCCGCACCCGAGCGGGGTGGCGATCGGCACGCGCCAGGGCGCCGTCCGCGCGGCGCGGAGTATTCCCCCCGGCGTCCGGGGCAAACTGGGCCTGGGCCGGCTCTCCCGGCGGCGTCAGCTCAGGCGCCGTTAGACGAGCTGCGGACGCTCCGCAGAGCGGCCTTGCTGCGGCGGAGATTGCGCCACAGGGCGGACTTGGCGCGATCCGCGCCGGGATGTACCCCGGGTGACTTCGGCGACATGTGGAGCTTCCGCATCCGGGCGTTGACCGAGTAGAGATCGGTGATCGACTCGCTGTACTTCGTGTTGAACGTGATCGAGAACGAGATCGAGACCTCGTCGAAGGTCTTCACCCAGTGCGGCGCGTTGAGCGGGACGTGCACCCCGTCGCCCGGCTCGAGCATGAACGTCTGAGCGTTCGGCGGCATCTCCTCGAGGTTCCGATGGCCGCCGCCGTAGTAGGCCTCGAGGTGCTCGCGCTCCGCCTCCTCGGTGGGCCAGGTTCCCACGTCCATCCGCTTGAGCGCCTTCACCTGCAGCAGCAGGTTCTGCTCGGGATCGAAGTGGACCGGCGTCGTCGAGTTGGGCGCGGTCAGGAAGATGAAGCCCTGCTTGATCGTTGCGCCTCCCTGGCGATCGGCCACGAGCGGGATCACGTCGTCGAGGCTCTCCTCCAGCAGGGCCTTGTACTCGGGGTCGCTTTCCACCCGCTTCAGCACCATCCAGCACCCGTTGGTCTCGATGCCCCGCGCGATCTCGCCCGGCGTGGCGTCGAGGCGCGGAGCCTCTCCGCCCGGAAGCACCTCCGGAACGTCGCCGAGGTTGTGCTCGACCTGTGAGTCGGGGAGCGAGTCCGCGAGCTCGGCCAGCCGGTCGAGCTTCAGCAGCGGGTTGTCAACCAGGTTGTGCTTGACCGGGAAAGGTGCCTCGGAGAAGTTCTCCTTCAGGACCTCGGGATCGAATTCGAGAACGCTCATCTCAGCTCCTCACTCTACGCCGTAACGAGGCCGCCCCATGCAGCATCGGTGCCGCTGCAAGGCGTGTCGGACCGGGTCGAGGTATAGCGCGGATCTCGATCCGGCGCCGATCAGGCCAGAGGCGGTTGATCATCTGATTCCCTGGTTCGGCACAGGAGTCCGCAGCCTTTAGCCGCTCGTTCTCGTGGAAGAAATCGAGATACAGGATCTCGACCTGAACGCCGGGTGAGTACTCGAGCAGGTCCACGGCCGAGGCGATCTTGAAGGTGAAGGCTGTCCCGCCCGCGACCAGACTGCAGAGCATGGCCGCGGTTCGTCCTCCCACCTCGGCCGAGACCAGCTGCAGCATGCCTCTGGGGGCGAGGCGGCGGCAGACCTCCAGAAAGAAGTCGCCGTGGCCGATCGCCGCCATCGCTGTCCCAGTGCCCTCGCCGCCCTTCCAGCCCGACGCCTCCACGTCGAGGAACTCCTGCCACCCGGCCGGGTCCTCGGATCGGTTGCGCAGCTCGAGCGGTGAGGAGAGTGATTCCTGAAGGCGGCGGCGGAGGCGCTCGAAGTTCCGGCGGTGCTTCGCGCTCAGAGCCAGGTAGTTCTGCTCCTGCCGCCGCTCGAGGGTGGCCCGTTCGAAGCCCCAGAACTCGATCGGGCTGAGGCCAAGCCGTTGCTGGGCGCTCTCCACGGCGGCGCCCACCGGCCCGTCGGTGGCGAGCAGGTCGAGACCCAGGAACGCGCCGCCATGGCCGCAGCCCTCCCTGATCAGCAGCTCGACGACGTCCTCGTCGGCTCCGGTCCGCACCAGCGGTGTGCCGAGGAAGCAGTAGAGGTTCCGCCAAGTGACCAGGCCGCGCAGGGGGATCCGATGCCAGCGCCTCGCATGGTGGACCGGCAGACAGCCGACCCAATCGTTCCCGTCGGTGACGACGAGCAGTCCCACCCCCGTGGCTCCGAGGCCCCTCGCGGCGGTGAGCACGAAGTCGGGGTCGTGGAACGGGTTCGGTTCGATGGCGTGCTCGGAGAGGTCGCGCCAGGCGACGATCTCGGACGCGCTCAACTCATCGACCGGACGCAGGTCGGCTGCAATCACCTGCGGGATCGTCTCAGGCCGGGCCGACGCTGGCTAGCCCCGGTGCAGGCGACTTCCCAATTCACCGCTCCCTCTCAAAAGTGACTGTATGCCCGCGTAGATTTCGCCGAATGAAGGTTCTGTGGCGATGACGGCAAGGCGCGCAGTGATCCTGGCGGGCGGCAAGGGGACGCGGCTGCGTCCGTACACGGCCGTGCTGCCGAAGCCGCTGGTCCCCGTCGCGGACCGGCCGATCCTGGAGCTCGTCATCCGCCAGCTGGCCCGGCAGGGGTTCACGCGAATCGATCTCTCGGTCGGGCACCTCGGCGGGCTGATCAAGGCCTATCTCGATCACGTCGAGCTTCCCTCCGAGGTCGAGATCGACTACTGGTGGGAGGACGAGCCGCTGGGAACGGCGGGCGCCCTGAGACGCATCGAGGGCCTCGACGAACCGTTCCTCGCGATGAACGGCGACGTCCTCACCACCCTCGACTACGCGCAGTTGATGCGCTTCCACGAAGGTCACGAGGGGGCGCTCACCATCGCCACCCATCGGCAGAACGTCGACATCGAGCTCGGCGTGATCGAGTCCGAGGACGGCTTCGTCACCGAGTACGTCGAGAAGCCGACGATGCGCTTCGACGTCAGCATGGGCGTCTACGTGTACAGCCCCGAGGTGCTCGACCTGATTCCGGATCACTACTTCGACTTCCCCGACGTCGTCAAGGCGATGCTCGACTCGGGTCGCAAGGTCGCGACCTATACCGGTCCCGGCGTGTGGTTCGACATCGGGACGGTCGGCGAGCACGAGCGGGCCGTCGCCGAGATCGAGGCCCACCCGGAGCTCTTCGAGGATGCCTGAGTGGCGAGTTCCCCTCGCGGACGTCGAGATCGGCGAGGAGGAGATAGCCGCGGTCGCGGAGACCTACCGCTCGGGGTGGCTCAGCATGGGCCCGAGGACCCAGGAGCTGGAGGAGAAGTTCGCCGGCTATGTGGGGATGAAGCACGCCGTGGCGGTCTCCAACGGAACGGCGGCGCTTCACCTCGCGGCTGCCGCGGCGGGGCTCAGGCCGGGGGACGAGGTGATCGTCCCCTCCCTCACCTTCGTCGCGACGGTCAGCACGATTCGCCAGACCGGGGCGACGCCGGTGTTCGCCGACATCGCCGGCCTCGACAGGCCCTGGATCTCCGCCGAGGCGGCGGAGGGCGGCATCGGCGATCGCACCAAGGCGATCGTGAACATGACCTACGGGGGGCACCCCTCCGAGAGCTCCGAGCTGGCTGAGCTGGCGTCCGAGCGGGGGCTGCTCCTGCTCGAGGATGCAGCCCATGGACTGGGCGGCAGCCAGGACGGCAGGCACCTGGGGACCTTCGGGCTCGCCGGCGCCTTCAGCTTCTTCTCGAACAAGAACCTTCCCGTCGGCGAGGGCGGGATGCTCGTCACCGATGACGACGACCTCGCGGCGCGCGCCCGGCTGCTGCGCTCTCACGGCATGACAACCCTGACCTGGGACCGACACAAGGGCCACGCCGGCGGATACGACGTGGTCGAGCCGGGGTTCAACTACCGGATCGATGAGCCTCGCGCGACGCTCGCGACGGCGCGGCTGGCCCGGCTCGACGCCGACAACGAGCGGCGAGCGGCCGCCGCCGGCCTCTACCGCGAGCGCCTCGCCGGCCGCGAGGACCTCATCCTGGTCGAGCCGCCACCAGATGGAGATGTGGCGGCGAATCACCTGTTCACAGCCGTGCTCGCCGAAGGCGCCGATCGCGATTCCATCCGGGAGCGGCTCTCGAGCGAGGGGGTGCAGTCGAGCGTTCACTACCCGCCGGTTCATCGCTTCAGTGCCTACGACTCCGACGCCGAACTGCCCCTCACCGAGGCCTACGCCGCCCGGGCGATCACGCTCCCGCTCTTCCCGTCGCTCACCGAGGAGCAGATCGAGCTGGTCGTGCGGACGCTAGGCGAGGCCGTGGATCGGGGCTGACGCGCGCCGACGTGAGGGTGCTGATCGCAAGCCAGTACTTCCCGCCGGAGATCCACGGCCCCTCCGCGCGGCTGGGCACCTTCGCGGGCGGACTCGCTGCGCGTGGGCACGAGGTCGAGGTCGTGTGCGAAGCCCCGAGTCACCCGGGCGGCGTCGTGGCGCCCGGGTACGGCGGCCATTTCGTCGAGCGCCGCCACGTCGACGGCTACGACGTCAACTACGTCTGGGTGCGGGCGACTCCCTCGAAGGCCGCTCGGGCGAGGGTCGCGAATTATGCCTCGTATGCGGCCACCGCCACGATGGTCGGCGCGGCGCGCAAGCGGCCGGACGTCGTCTTCGCCTCCTCGCCGCCGCTCCCGGTTGGAAGCGTCGGGGCGGCGCTGGCGCTTCGGCACCGCGTTCCCTGGGTGCTCGACGTCCGCGACCTCTGGCCCGACGCGGCGGTGGCGGTGGGCGAGATGGAGCCGGGACGGATCTACCGGATTGCGGCCCGCCTCGAGCGGAGGCTCTACCGGAGTGCCGCCGCCATCACGGCCACGACCGAGGACTTCGTTCGCGCGATCGAGGGGCGGGGCGGGGCGGGCAAGGTAGCGCTGATCCGCAACGGCACGCAGGAACTGTTCCTGGGGATCGGCTCGGAGAAGCCGGATCCGGCAGCGGTTGGAGAGACGGACGGCCGCTTCACCTGGACCTATGCCGGGAACCTGGGGCTCGCCCAGGGCCTGGAGGGCGCCGTGGAGGCGGCGAAGCTGCTGGGGGAGGGCTACCGGCTCATCCTGATCGGAGCGGGGCCGCGCAGGGAGGAGCTGATCCGAATGGCGGAGGCGCTGCCTCACGGGGCGGTCGAGGTCAGGGATCCGATCCCGCCCGAGCGGGCCGGTCGGCTGCTGCGCGCGTCGGACGCGCTGCTGGTCTCGCTCGCACCGGGTTTCGACGGGTTCGTTCCGTCGAAGCTGTTCGACTTCTGTGCCCTGGCGAGACCGGTGATCCTGGCCGCGACCGGTGAGGCGGCGAGCCTGGCCGGTGAAGCGGAGGCCGCGATCTGCGTGCCCCCGGGTGACCCCGGCGCGCTGGCGGATGCGATCCGGCGGGTGGCGGCGGACACGGGGATGCGGGAATCCCTGCAGAGGCGCGGCCGTGCCTTCGCGGAGGCGAACTCGCGAGATGCCGGCGTCGCCCTGCTCGAAGGGGTGCTCGAGGGAGTGGTGGGAGGAGGCGTCCGAGGGTGAGCGAGTGCCCCAGTAGCATCGGCGCGATGAGCACTGAGGCAGAGGCGGTGCCCCGATGAAGGCGCTCGTCACCGGGACGGCCGGGTTCATCGGATCCCACCTCGCCGAGACCCTCCTGGCCGGCGGCGTCGCGGTGCGGGGGGTGGATCGGTTCTCCACCTACTACGACCCGGCGCTGAAGAGGGGCAACCTGAAGAACCTCACCGGCGAGGCGGACTTCGAGTTGGTCGACGGCGACCTCAACGAGCTCGACCCGAACGAGCTGCTCGATGGCGTCGAGGTGATCTACCACCTCGCCGGGCAGCCGGGGGTGCGCGTCAGCTGGGGGACCGAGTTCGAGATCTACACCCGCGACAACGTCCTCAGCACCCAGCGGTTGCTCGAGGCCTGTCGGGACCGGTCGATCGGCCGGTTCGTGCTGGCCTCCTCTTCCTCCATCTACGGGGACGCCGAGAGCTTTCCCACCCGGGAGGACGCCATGCCCGCTCCGGTCTCTCCGTATGGACTGACGAAGCTGTCCGCCGAGCATCTCTGCCGGCTCTACCACCGCGCCTTCCGCATCCCGACCGTGGCGCTGCGCTATTTCACGATCTTCGGCCCGCGCCAGCGGCCCGACATGGCGTTCACCAGGTTCATCGACGCGGCCCTGACCGGGGGCACGATCGAGGTGTTCGGCGACGGCCTGCAGGAACGCGACTTCACCTATGTCGACGACGCCGTTGCGGCGACCGTCGCCGCGGGCGACTTGGGAGAGCCCGGGTCGGTCTACAACGTGGCGGGTGGCAACCACGCCACGGTCGCCGAGGTCCTCGAGGTGCTCGGTGAGCTCGTCGGGGAGTCCCTGCGGATCAAGCACGAGGATGCAGTGATCGGGGATGCGCGCCGCACCGGCGCGGACACCACGAGGGCTCGGGAGCAGCTCGGATACGCGCCGCGGACCTCGCTGCGAGAGGGCCTGGCGAACCAGCTCAGCGCACAGAGAGCGGCGCACGGGGGCGCGGGGCAGGGCAGTGGCGCGCCGTAAGCGCCACGACGTGGCGATCTACTCTCCGGCGTCATCGACGATGTTCGGTGGGTTGGGGATCGGCACGCAGGGACGGCCCGGCGCCCACGGCGGAGGCGCGGAGCTCCAGATGGCGGTTCTCGCTCAGGGGCTTGCCGAGCAGGGACTCAGCGTCGCGCTGATCGTCTGGCCGGTGGAGCGACGCGAGGGGCTGCATCCGAACCTCGACCTGGTTCTGCGACCGGCGCACGTCGGTGGACCGACCGGCAAGCGGGTCCGCTTGGGCAAGATCCGGGAGGCGATCAACGTCTGGCGAGGCTGTGCGGCTGCGAACGCCTCCATCTACGTCTACCGGGGCGGCGGGCCGTTGCTGTTCGTCCTCGCCGCCTACTGCCGCCTCCGCCGTCGCAAGCTCGTCTTCTCCGCAGCGAACGATCTCGACTTCGACTTCGACCGTCCCGACCGCAGCCGGTCCCAGCGACGGCTCTACGAGCGCGCACTCCCGCGAGCTGACCTGATCGTGGCCCAGCGCGAGGAGCAGCTCGAGTTGGCCCGCCGGGCGGGCTTCTCGAACGTCACCATGATCCGCAGCTCGGCGCAGCCGGCCGACCCCTCGACAGCCGAACCGGAGGCCTTCATCTGGATCGGCCGCCTGGTCGACTACAAGCGCCCGCTGCGATTCGAGGCCCTCGCCGAGGCCGTGCCCGAGGCCAGGTTCCGAATGGTCTGGTTCAGCACCGACGAGTCTCGGCCCGGGCTGATCCGGGAGATCGAGGCGGCGGGGAGCAGGCTGCCCAACCTGGAGCTGCTTGGGCAGCTGTCGCACGCCGACGTCCTCGACCTGATCTCCCGCTCGACCGCCCTCGTCTCGACTTCCGCGGCGGAGGGAATGCCGAATGTCTTTCTGGAGGCCTGGGCCCGCGCCATCCCGGTCCTCTCGCTGGACTATGACCCCGATGGAAAGATCGAGGTCCTTCGACTTGGCCTCGTGGCCCACGGATCGGATGAGCGCTTCCAGGAGGCCGCCCGGTCACTGTGGAGCGATCGAAAGCTGCGCTCGGAGCTCGGCGCGAACGGTCGCGAATACGTGATCGCCGAGCATTCGCCGGGCGCGGTCGCAGAGCGCTGGGTCGAGGTTCTCCGTCCCCTGCTTCCACGTGGCCCGGGAGATGCAGGGGCAGGATCGCGATGACGCTTCAATCTGACGGATGAATTCCGTCCCTGACGCCAAAGATCGACCTGTCGTCTGTGTGCAGGGCCTTGGCTTCGTGGGCATGGCGATGGCGCTCGCGACGGCGAGCGCCCGCCGAGAGGGCGGCTCCCCGTCCTTCGATGTGATCGGCGTGGAGATCGACGACGCGGCCGGGCGGGAGAGGGCCGAGGCCGTCAATGCCGGTCGTCTGCCGATCCGGTCATCGGACGGTCGCATGGAGGACGCGATGCGCCGCGCGGTCGAGGCCGGAAACCTGAGGGCGACGACCGACCCCTCGGTCTACGGGCGCGCACGGGTGGCCATCGTCGACGTCGGCCTCGACGTGACGATGACCGAGGATGGCCCAACGGTGGATTTCACCGGTCTGCGGGCCGCGGTGCGCGCCCTCGCTGAGCGCCTTCCCGAGGGAGCTCTCATCATCGTCGAGACGACGGTCCCACCGGGAACCTGCGAGAAGGTGATCGCTCCCTTGATCGACGAAGTGGTCAAGGATCGCGGGCTTCCCCCGGGCGCGATCCTTCTGGCCCATGCGTACGAGCGGGTGATGCCCGGCCCGCAGTATCTCGACTCGATAGTCAACTTCTGGCGCGTGTACGCGGGACACACCCATGAGGCCGCGGACGCCTGCGAGCGCTTTCTCTCTCAGGTCGTCAACGTCGAGGACTACCCGCTGACGAGGCTTGCTTCGACCACCGCGTCCGAGACCGCGAAGGTCCTCGAGAACAGCTATCGGGCGATGAACATCGCCTTCATGGAGGAGTGGGGGCGCTTCGCCGAGGAGGCGGACATGGACCTCTTCCGGGCCATCGACGCCATCCGGATCCGCCCCACCCACTCGAATATGCGCCAGCCGGGCTTCGGCGTTGGCGGCTACTGCCTGACCAAGGATCCGCTCTTCGCGGAGTACGGGGCCCGTGAGCTTCTCGGGTACAAGGACCTCGAGTTCCCCTTTTCTGAGCGTGCGGTCGAGGTGAACAAGGTCATGCCCTTGGTGTCGCTCGACAAACTGGAGGAGCTCCTGGGGAGCCTCCGCGGACGCCGGCTCCTGCTCCTCGGCGTGTCCTACCGGGAGGGTGTGGCCGACATACGCGAGGCGCCGGCGGAGACCTTCATCAGTGAGGCGAAGCGCCGCGGTGCCGAGGTCGTGGCGCAGGATCCGCTGCTCGACGGCAGGGAGCTCACCGGGGGGCAGCGGGTCGAGGGCGGCCTTCCATCGCCGGGTGGCTTCGATGCCGTCGTCTTCGCGGTCGGCCACGCCCAGTACCAGGAGCTGGACCTGCTCGAGTGGCTCGGCTCGGCCAGCCCGCTGATCGTGGACGCGAGCCGGGTCCTGAGGGACGACCAACTGGAAGCCCTCGCCGCGAAGGGCCTGACCGTTTGGAGCGTCGGCCGGGGCTTGGGCACGCGATGAGCCGCATGCTGATCACCGGCGGCGGCGGGTTCATCGGCGCGCATCTCGCCCGAGCCCTGGCAGAGGCAGATCACGAGGTCGACCTCGTCGATGACCTCTCCAGGGGGCAGATGGATGCTGATCTGGCCGAGCTCACGGAGCGTCCCAACGTCAGCTTCCTCCAGAAGGATCTACTCGCCCCCGGAGCGACGGACGACCTTCCGTCGGAGTACGCGCAGATCTTCCATCTGGCGGCGATCGTCGGGGTGGCCAACGTGCTCGATGCGCCGGACCGGGTCCTGCGGCGGAACATCGAGCTGCTGGATGTGGTGCTCGATCTCGCCTCGCGGCAGAGCCGCCTGGAACGCCTGCTGTTCGCCTCCACGAGCGAGGTCTACGCCGGCACACTCGAGCTCGGCGATCTGGCGGTGCCGACACCGGAGGACTCGCTTCTGATCCTCCCCGACCTGCAACGGCCCCGAACCTCCTACATGCTCTCCAAGATCTATGGCGAGGCGATGGTGCTCCAGTCCGGCCTGCCTGTGACCGTCGTGAGGCCGCACAACGTCTACGGCCCCAGGATGGGGCTCGCCCACGTGATCCCCGAGCTCCTGCAGCGTGCTCATGCGACGCCGGACGGGGGCCGCCTCGAGGTCTACTCGGTAGACCACCGCCGTACCTTCTGCTTCGTCTCGGATGCGGTCGAGATGATCTATCGGGCATCTGAGGTGACGGCCGGCAGGGGTCAGGTCCTGAACGTCGGAAACCAGCAGCCGGAGATCGCCATAGGGGACCTCGCCGAGCGCGTCATCGAGGCCGTCGGGCGCCGGCTCGAGATCGACCCCCGGCCGCCACACCCGGGTTCGCCAAACCGCCGCTGCCCCGACATGAGCCGGACCGCCGAGGTAACGGGCTTCCGCGGACTGGTGACCCTCGAGGACGGGATCCGGCAGACCTACGACTGGTACCGGCGTAACGTGTTCGAGGCATAGCGGCGTGCCGTCCTCAGGTGGGAGACGGTTACCTCACCGGTCAGCATCAGGACGGCGGCGTAGGCGGCGAGGGACAGGACCGCCCCGGCGACGAGTTCGGCGGCGGGCAGCTTGCCCGTCCCGAATGCGAAGAGGACAGCCGCCATCGCAGCTGCTGCCAGCGAGACGCGCGCGAATGACAGGGCGAGTGGGCCGATCGGCAAGTCGATGAGACGCCGGATGATGACCACGTGGCCGGTGATGAAGAACAGATAGGCGATATCCGTGCCGATCGCGCCCGCCACGATGCCGATCTTGGGGATCAGGATCGCGTCGATGGTGGCGTTGATCGCGACAGCGGCCAGCGCCAGCGGAACTCGGCTGCGCGCCTCGCCCAGGTAGTTCACCCCGAGCGCGATTAGAGGGCCGAGGCCCATCAGGAGGACATAGGGGGAGAGCGCACGCATCACGTCCACCGACTCGCCGTAGCCTGGCCCGAGGGCGATGTCGACGATCGAAGGCGCCCACACCAAGAACGGCGGGACGAACATGAACTGAAACGCGAGCAGGATCTTCAAGCTCCTGCGGAAGGCGTCCGCGTCGGGCTCCGCGTCGGGCTTTCGCGCCAGTCGTGGGGCGACCCCGGCGGCGAGCGCGAGGCCCGCGTACTGCGTCAGGCCGATGATCTGCAAGGGCGCGTTGAAGGCTCCCGCCGAGGCTGGATCCAGGAACGCGCCAATCAGCAGGACGTCGATGTAGCCGAAGGCCGCGAACGCAGCATCGACGAGGAACAGAGCACCCGCGTATCTCGCGATCCTCCTGGCCGTAAGGCCGGGCACTTCGCTCCCCCGAATGCGAGGGCGCCCCAGAGTCCGGAGAAGGAGCACCGCACCGAGGGCCGCGCCGAAGCTGTAGCCGATCGCCCTCCCGGCGATGGCGCCGGTGACCCCGGCACCGGCCAGCACGAGCGTGAGCGCGGCCGTGGCCTCGACGGTACTCTCGGCGAATGCCAGCCGGAAGCCGACGGAGTTCCGGCCGATCGCCTCGAAGGTCGTGGTGAACAGGAGCATGAAACTCTGGACCGTGATCGCCAGGGCCATGATTCGCAGGGGGGCGGTGAGCTCGGAGACGCCGTAGGCGTCGGCTATCGGCTCCGCCGCGGCGAAGAGCCCGACGGCCACCAGCCCGGTCCCGACCGCCTTCAGGCGGACGCTGTGCCGCAGCACTGCGACCACCTCCCTGGAATCCGCTTGGCGCTCCGCGATGAAGCGCGCTGCCGAGCGCGTTACCCCGAAGTCTGCGGGGAGGAGGAGCACGCCGCCGACACTCATCGCGAGCGCGTAGACGCCGTAATTGTGGGCGCCCAGGTAGCGGACCAGGAAGAGCGTCAGCCCGCCGGTGAACAGCGCGCTGATAACCCGCATTCCGAACGCGAAAGCGGCGTTCCGGCGGATGCTCTCCGGCTCGCCCCCGGACTGCGAGCGCGATCGGCTCAGGACTGCCCGTCCCCCTCTTGAGCGCGCGCCTCGCGGTTGGCGATCGCAAGCATCGTCGGTCCCAACGCAAGCAGCAGCCAGAGCTGCTTGTTGTACTCGTCGGAGGAGAAGAACAGGGAGCTGAGCAGGCCGATCGTCCCGACCAATTGCGCTCGGGCGAGGATCTCCATCATCAGGTTGCCGTTGTCGACGAACCGCCGAACGGCCCGATAGCTGCATGCGAGCAGGCTCAGGATCAGCGAAACGAGCAGGAAGAGACCGACGATTCCGAGCTCAGCCCATGTCTGCAGGTAGACATTGTGCGCCACCTTCTGGGTGTCCACGATGAAGTCTGAGCGTCGTAGGAGGCCTGGCTCGATCAGCAGGTAGTGAATCGAGGACGTCTGGAAGTTCCCGGCGCCGACGCCGTCGACCGGATGGGCCTGCACCATGCGCCAACCCACCTTCCAGATGTCTTCGCGCCCATGGCCGCCCTGCTCGGTGGTGGTCAGGCGCTGTCGTGCCTCCTCCGGCGCGAAGTACAGGAAGTAGATGGCGGCACCGCCGAGGACGATGACCGTGAGCAGGAGAATCTTCGGACGCCAGCGGCCGGCGAAGATGACGGCCGCAATCGCGGCGACCCCGAGGGCGATCAGTCCGGATCGCGATACGGTCAGGACGATCCCGAGCAGTGAGAGAGCCGCGGCACCGGCCGCAGCCAGCCGAAGCGCCGGGGAGCGCTTGCTCGCGATCGAGAGCCCGATCGCCACGGCCAGCGTCGCGACGAGAACCGCGGCCAGCTCGTTCGAGTTGGCGGAGCTGCTGGAGATCCTGGCCGCCTCGCCGTAGGGGGTCGGGCCCGCTCCGGCGATCACGCCGACGACGGTGGCTGCCGACGCTCCGATGATGAAGGCGTACAGGACGCGCAGCACACCGCGCTGGGTCTGGATCGCGGTGAAGACGATCAGGAAGAGCACGGCGTCGAGAGCGAGCCTCGAGACGGCATCGAGTGTCGCCGCCGTGTTCTCCGACCAGCTGATGCTGACGACACTCCAGGCGACCAGCAGCAGGAGAAGCGCGCTGATCCCGGGGTGCACTCGGAGGAAGTCCGCCTTTGCGTCTGCTCGCACCGCGAGCGTCCCGAGCCAGGCGACGGCGAGCAGCAGCCCCGCGACCTTGGTGATGCTCCCGGGCACTCCCGGCACGGTCTCGAAGAAGCTGATTGCAGTGAACAACGCCACGCCGCGGGCGAGGTCCGCGAACACGACCAGCAGAAATGCCAGCGCCAGAGAGGCGGCGATGGCGAGTTCGGGCTTGATCCCCGCGAGCAGCCCGACGAGCGCTGCGACACCCGCCAGCCCGACGGGGAGACCCCACCTCGGCAGCTCGGCTCGCGCCGCCACCAGGCGAGCCGCCTAGCTTCTTCGGCCGCCGCTGCCGGCGCCCGCTCTGGCCCGGCCCCCTGTGGCGAGCGGCGAGGGCCCGCCCTGCGCCTCTCCGTCGGACGGGGAGGAGTAGTAGCGGTAGTCGCGACGTCCCGGACGCTGAGCGCCGACGACCGCGAATCCCGTTGGCTTGATGTCGTTCTCGGCAAGAAGGTCGGCGAGTTGGCCGAGCTTGTCGAGCCGGCTGACGCCGATCCGGGCGACCAGCAGGACGTAGTCCGCCTGACGCGCGAGGGGCAGGGCGTCGACCACCTCGTTGAGCGGCGGCGAGTCGATCACGACGTAGTCCGCGAGACGCCTGGCGTCCTTGATCATGGTGTCCGCGGCGGGGATCGAGAACAGATCGGTGATCCAGCCCGTGCCGGCCTGGTCGGCGAGCAGACAGCGGAGGTTCGGCCCCAAGGCCGAGCTCGAAACCAATGCCCGGGCGAGCTGAGTGTGCTCAATCAGAACGCTCACGACTCCCCCCTTGGCGGGCTCGAGTCCCAGCACGGCCCCAAGCGAGGGTCGCCGGAGATCGGCCTCGATCAGGATCACGTCTTTGCCGGTCAGCGCGAGCGATGAGGCGAGGTTGACGGCGGTCGTGCTCTTGCCTTCGCCGGCGCCGGATCCGGTCACCAGGATCACCTGGCCGCCCTTGGTGGAATCGAAGCGGGCGGAGATCGTCGCTCGCAGGGTCCGGTATGCCTCGGCGGCGGCCGCGGAGAGGCTCCGAGGACCGAGGGGGCGATCGCGCTTGCCGCCCTCTCTTGGGACGCGCGTGAGGATCGGCAGTGTGTAGGCACGGCGAAGCTGGTCCTCGCGTCGGAGACGCGTATCGAGGATCTGAGCGGCGAACGCCGCAACGATTCCAATCACGAGCCCGCCCAGGATCCCGCCGATCACCGTCAGCGCGGGCCGGGGCGAGGCGGGACTCTGAGGAAGATCGGCGACCGTCTCCACCCGCATCGTCGGATCGGGGCCGGTGGACAGGGCCTGGAGCTCGGACAGGCGTGCGTTGAGCGTCGGATCCGTGCCCCCGGCCGCAAGCTGCTCCTGAATCCCCTTGATCTGCTGGTCGATCGTCGTATGCACCTTGTCAGTCTGTTCGGCGACGGACTGGGTGGCGAAGGCATTGGCGAGATTGCGCGCACCGGTCTTGGAGTCGGCCTCCCCCTGAACGGCGATGATGTTGCTCTGTGCGATTGGTTCGGCGGTGACGTCCTTGAGGATGTCCTCGGGAGTCCCGCTGAGGTGCAGCTGGTTCTTGACCCGTGCCGCAACCTCGGTGTTGGTGACCAGCTTCGCGGCGGTCTCGACGTCCCGAGTGGGATCGGCACTCTGGCGTATCAGCGGAAGGCTGGGGAGGGTGTCACTGGCGACGGGAGTTATCAACAGGTCCGATTCGGCCTGGTAGGTCTTGGTCGCCACCAGCACATAGGCGATGGCCACCAACGTGGTGACCAGAGTGGCGATGATCACCAGGCTCATCCGCTCCCGGATGGTCTGGAGGTAGCGCTTCAGCCCGAGCTCTTCCTCGGGTGGATTACGCCAGTCGATCGTTCTCGGGTCTTCAGCCAAGGGACATCCCGCTCCCCGCGGGCGGAACATTGTGACAGGGGGTTGTCGGACGCACGGTCACGAGCTTGCGAATCCTCTCGGGGGATCAACGACCTCGCGGTGCCAGAGCTCCAGCATCATCAGCGCCCATAAACGCGTGTCGTATTCCGCGACTCCGCTCAGGTGACGGTCCAGGAGCCGGTGAACGTAGTCCGGATCGAAGTACCCGCGGTCCAGCGTCGTGGGGTCGGTCAGGACATCTGTGACGTAGCCCCGCAGGTCGCCCCTGAACCAATCCCCGACCATCGGCAGCGCGAAGCCCCGCTTCGGACCGTCCAGCACCTCGTCTGGGATCCAGCCCCGCATGGCGTTGCGGAAGACGATCTTTCGCTCCCCCCCCTGCAACTTCATCGAGTCCGGCAGGGAGGCTGCAAAACGCATCAGCTCGGGGTCGAGCAGCGGCGACCGGGCCTCGAGCGAGGACGCCATGCTGGCGATGTCCGCCTTGACGAGAAGGTCGTCGGGCAGATAGGTGTTGACATCGACCTCAAGCATCCGGTTCACCAGCGTCTCGGCGGTGGCCTCCTCCCATGCCGTCTCGATCAGGCTGGGCTGCGGGAAGGCCTCAAGCTCGGCCGAGAACTCTGGGCTGTACAGATCCGAACGCTCCTGGGCGTCGAAGAGGGCCATCGCCGACGCATAGCGCTTCTCTTCGTCCAGCCCGATCGACCGGGCCAACCGCATGGCGCGATTCCACTTGCGCTTCGAACCGCCCACTGTCGCGTCGCCCCGACCCACCTGCCCGATCGCCTTACGGATCGCCGCTGGGATTCGGCCGGCGAGCCGGTCCGTTCGCGCGACGGTCGAATAGCGGTGGTATCCGGCGAAGCTCTCGTCCCCGCCGTCACCGTTGAGCGCGACGGTCACCTCTCGCCGTGCCATCTCAGCGATGTAGAAGCTCGGCACGGAGCTGGAGTCCCCGAAGGGCTCCCCATGATGGGCCGCGACGCGCGGCAGGATCGAGATGAGGTCCGGCTTCATGATCAGCTCCCGGTGGTCAGTCGAGAACTCCTGCGCGATCAGCCGCGCCCTTGGCAGCTCGTTCCAGTCCCTCTCCTCGAAGCCGATCGAGAAGGTCTTCACGGGCTCCGTCGAGAGCTCCGCCATCGCGGCGACCACCGCCGCTGAGTCGATGCCGCCGGAGAGAAAGGCGCCGACCGGCACATCGGAGACGAGGCGCCGTCGGACTGCCCGCCGTACCTGCTCACGCAGCTCTTCCTGGACCTCTCGGAGATCTGCGTTCTCGTGTCTATTGTCGTACCGCAGCTGCCAGTAGCGATCGATCGAGACCCGTCCGTCCTCGTAGACGAGAGTTGAGGCGGGCAGGAGCTTGCGGACGGCTTTGAAGGCGGACTGGGGGGCGGGTACGTACTGGTAGGTGAGGTAAGCGTCGATCGCGCGGTGATCGACCTCGCGCGCTACCTCGGGGTCCTGAAGAAGCGAGCGGAGCTCCGAGGCGAAGCTCAGGGCCCCGTCTCGGAGGGAGTAGAAGAGGGGCTTCTTCCCGACCCGGTCACGGGCGAGGACCAGGCGCCTTCGCCTCGCATCCCAGACGGCGAAGGCGAACATCCCGTGCAGCCTCTCCACGCATCCTGCACCGAGCTCCTCGTACAGGTGGGCGATCACCTCGGTGTCCCCGTTCGTGGACAGCGAGTGCCCCCTGGAGCGGAGCTCCTCGCGCAGCTCGCGGTAGTTGTAGATCTCGCCGTTGAGCACGACGGCGACCGAGCGATCCTCGTTGAAGACCGGCTGGTCCCCGGTCTCGAGGTCGATCACGCGGAGCCGCTGGATGCCCAGGGCCGTGCCGCCCTCGAGGTGAACTCCGCGCGAGTCGGGCCCGCGATGCTCGAGCAGCCGGCACATGGCGTCGAGCGTCGCCCGGTCGGCGGACCGACCGTCCGTGCGCACCTGGCCACAGATCCCGCACACGCGCTGAGCCTAGACCCCGGCTGCGACGCTGATGAACCGGGCCGTTCGCTCGGTCTCCGACTCCAGGGTGTTGGACCTGACCAGTTCGAGGCCACGCTCGACCAGCAGGTCGCGCAGCTCGGCGTCCTCGCCCACCCGGGCAAGCTCCTCGGCGATACGGTCGGGCCGACCCGGCGGGACAAGCAGGGCGGCACTTCCGACCCCCTCCCGTATCCCCCCCACGTCGGTGGCGACCACCGGAAGCCGCGCGGCGAAGGCCTCATAGAGGACCTGCGGCAGCCCCTCGGTCCAGGAGATGTGGACGAGCGCATGCGCGTCGCGATAGGCATCGGTGAGTCCGCCTTCGTGCGACACATAGCCGCGAAGCTCGACCGCATCGGTGACGCCCAGCTCCGACAGCCGCCGCTCCAGCGCATCCTGCAGATCTCCCTCCCCGCAGACGACCAGCCTCCATCGCCCGTCGAGCCGGCGAAGCGCGGCGATCATGTCCGCCAGCGCAAGAGGGTTCTTCTCGGTCTCCAGCCTTCCCACGCTCAGCGCCGTGAGCTCTCCGGAGTAGCTGCGCGGCGGAGCCGATTCGCCGATATCCGCCTCCCGGATCAGCGAGACCGAGATCTCGAGCACCGATCTGCCGCGGTCGTACGCGCGCGCCAGGGAGGGTCCGACGACGACCACCGGCCACCGCCTCGCGAGCAGCCTGAAGGCCCCTTCCATGACCCTCGCGAGGGCGGGCAGGAGCCGGCTGTCGGGGTGGCGGCTGCGCATGTACGCGACGGACTCCTGGCGGACCCCCAGGATCACCTTCCTGCGCCGCAGGCGGGCCATGAGGGCGAAGGGAAACGCCAGCGGATGAGGACCGAGGATCCAGACGCAGTCGAGGTCGTCGAGGGAGCGCCAGAAGGGACGCAGCGAGCCGGCCATCCCCCGTATCGCCTCGCTGGTGTGGGTCAGGCTCGGGTAGTGGGGGAGGGGGACAAGCTCCACGTCGCCCAGCGGATAGCGCGGGGCGCCCTCCGGGTCGAGCCGGCCGATCACGACCACTCGCTCCAGGTGCCGGGCGAGTTCGGCGATGAAGAGTGCGAACGCTCGCTCTGCGTAGGGCTTCCCGTCGACCTTCGTGTAGGCGTAGTCGGTGTAGACGCCGAGCCGGGGCACCGGGCGAGAATAGGCTGCCCGGCGGAAGGGGTGTCGGTGCGGTCGTCTAGGTTCCTCGCATGCCCGTGCAGCGAGCCGCGGTCTTCCCGCTGGTCATCTTCGGCGGTGTCCTGGCCTGGTGGGGTTGGAAGAGCGGCGGCTACTTCGAGGTCACCTTCCTGCCGGGCACGATGGTCCTCCTCGCCCTGGTGGCGCTGCTGTTGCTCTTCGCTCCCGGTCTCGTGGACTTCCGAGGACCGGCGCTCGTCAGTCTCGCGGCGCTGGGCGCGCTCGCCGCATGGACGCTGATCTCGGGGATCTGGTCCGCGGTCCCCGCCGTCGCGTTCTCGGACGCCCAGCGCGCCGCCGGATACGTAGCCGCCTTCGTGATCGGGGCTTGGGCCTGCGTCCTGCTCGGCAAGCGCGTGCTGCTCAGCCTCGGCCCCCTCGCGATCGCGGGGGCGCTCGTGGGCTTCGTGACCTTGCTGGCGCTCTGGACGGGCTCCAACTCCCGCGACTTCTTCGAGACGGACGCGACCCTTCGCTACCCGATCGGCTATCGCAACGCCGAGGCAGCCTTCTTCCTGATGGCGCTGCTGCCCGCGATCATCCTCTGCACCTCGAGGGATCTCTCCTGGCCGGTCAGGGGAGTCCTGCTCGGCTCGTCGACCCTGATGATCGAGCTCGCGATCCTGGCGCAGAGCCGGGCGTCGGTCTTCGCGTTCGTGATCGCGGTGGCGGTTTTGATCATCGCCCACCCCGATCGGTTGCGGGTGCTCGGGTGGCTCGCCCTGGCGGCGATTCCGGCCGCCCTGGCGCTCCCCTGGCTGCTCGACGTCTTCCAACGCGACGCGGGCAACACCGCGGCCGAGATCCATCCGCTGCACAAGGCATGCGTGGCGATGGCGATCACAAGCGCGGTGAGCGTCGCCGTCGGGTGCCTCGGGACGCGAGCCGGCGCAGGCTTCTCGCTGCCGGGCCGTGCCCGGACCGGAATCGGCCGCGGGCTCCTGGCGGCGCTCGGGGTCGTCCTGCTGGTCGGCGTGGTGGCGCTCTTTCGGAGTGACGGCGGACCCGGCGGATTCGTCAGCAGGCATGTCGACCAGCTGACAGCGGGCACGCCCAACCTGTCGAACCAGGGAAGCCGCTTCGGGCTCAACGTGAGCTCGGATCGCGGCGAGTTCTGGCGGGTTGCGCTCCACGACTTCGACAGGCACCCGCTCGACGGCGAGGGGGCGGGCGGCTTTCGCGCCAGCTACCTGCTGCACGGCAAGGCCGGGGTCCAGCCCGAGGACCCGCACAGCATCGAGATGCTGATGCTGTCCGAGCTCGGGGTGCCGGGCGCGCTCCTCATGCTGGCCTTCATCGGCTCGGGGGTGTTCGCCGTCATCCGGGCGCGGCGGTTCGGCCCCGAGGCGGCTACGCTGGCAGCGGGCGCGCTGTCGATCACCGCCTATTGGTTCGCGCACGCCTCGGTGGACTGGTTCTGGTCCTACGCGGCGATCACGCTGCCCGTCCCCTACGTGATCGGGGCGGCGGCGGCGTCGGCATTGCGCCGAGAGGAGGCGGGGGAGCGGACCCCGATCCGCACGGGCCTCGCCGTGGCCGCGGGCGTGATCGCAGTGACACTGCTGCCCTTCTTCTTCAGCGCCCGGGACACGGATCGCGCCATCCGGACCTCCCATTCGGATCTCGCCGGCGCGTATACCGACCTGGACAACGCGGCCGACCTGAATCCGTGGAGCAGCCGGCCGTTGGAGGCGAAAGCTGCAATCGCCAATGCAAATGGAGACCGGGCGGTGGCTCTCAGCGCCGTGGACCAGGGGATAGATCGAACGCCGAAGGATTGGCTCCTCTACTACCTGAAAGCGCAGGCACAGGGAAAATCCGACCTCGCCGGAGCGGCTCAATCGCTCGCTAAAGCCCGGGAGCTAAGCCCAAATGACCCCGAAATCGAGGCTCTGGGGCAGAACCTGGGCATCAGGCATTAGTCCAGCCTGGGCACGGCGTTTAGGATTGCGGATTATTGCGGATACACATGGGGGAATGCGCTCCTAAGATGCACATTACGAAAGAGGGGAGTCAACCCCGGCCCAGGTGGGATCAAGGTCTCTTCCGGGAGGCTGACCGGGAGGCCTCGAGCTTGATGCTCCCCTGCCGATAAGGAAGAAATGATGCGAAAGTTCACGCACAAGCGACTCGGGGGCCTTGCCCTTCTCGCGGTTATTGCCGCCGTCGCGATTGCTCCGGCGACGGCCTTGGCGCAGGATGCACTGTCCAATCCCTCGGCCTCACAGTACGAGCCCAAGTCTCAGGTTCAGGGCACGCAGACCACTGGGTCAGCAGCCCAGAACAGCACCAATCAGTCCGGGCTCAACGGAAACGTGGGATCCCTGCCGTTCACGGGAATGGACGTGATCGTCCTCGCGATCGTCGCCGCTGCTCTCATCGGCACAGGCATCGCGCTGCGCAGGCTCTCCGCGCCCAAGGCTCCCAGGGCGTAGCCCGGAAAGGTGACCGCTGTCTCCCACGCAGCGCGTGAGGCATCGGCACGCAGCAATTTTCCCCACCTGAGCGGGCTCAGCGCTCAGCGGACGATCGAGTTCGTCACGCTGCGCGTTGGGCCGGCCCTCACCGGTGGGGTGATCGCGTACCGGCACCTGAACTCCGAGTGGCAGGGCCTGCTGGTCTTCGTCTGCATGTTCGCGGCGGTCACGCTCCTGCGGAGACCGCGGTACCCGCTCCACCTGATCCCGCTGGCGTCAGCGATTCTCTATCTCGCCGCGCCGCCGCTCGGCGCGCTGGCGGCCGTGCTGATCAGCATGTCCGACGGCTCTCCGAGCGCGGTCACCCTCCGGCACATGGTCGCGCCTGTCCTGGGCGCCTGGGTCGTGACCGCGCTCGGCGCCTGGATCACCCGCCGCTTCCGCGATGAGCGCGAGGTTCGGGTGGCCGTGATCGGGTCACACCCGTTTGCTCGGGGACTGAGGGCAGAGCTGGATGCCGTGGGCGTCAAGGGCTACGAGGTGATCGGTTGCATCGACCCCACGACCTCCTGCGAGAGTCCCGATGCCGCTGGCGTGCCCTGCCTGGCCTCGCTCGTGCTGCTGCGCCAGACGGTCCTCGACCACGCGATCGAGTTGATCGTGCTGGGGCCGCTGAGCGCCGCCGAGGGCGATGAGTCAGTCGTGAACGGGCCTTCCCGGCTGGACGTCTTCGAGCAGGTCGCCGACGCCTGCCTCGACCTGCCGGTGTCGATGATCGAGTCGGGCCAGTTCTACGAGAAGCTGTTCGGCCACGTTCCGCTCGGCACGACCACCTCGGCCTGGTTCCAGTACATGCTGCATCCGGAGTACAAGCGCAGCTGGCCGTTCTCGAAGCGGGTATTCGACATCGTCCTGGGTGTCGCCATGGGCATCGTCGCCGCTCCGATCGTGGCCCTCTCGGCGCTCGCGATCAAGCTCGAGGACCGCGGGCCCGTCTTCTACCGGCAGACCCGGGTCGGAGAGCGCGGCCGGGAGTTCGAGCTGCTCAAGCTGAGGACCCTGACTCCGGACGCCGACTCTGACCCGCGCCCGGCCGACGAGAAGGTGACCTCGGTCGGCCGGATCCTGCAGCGGCTCCATATCAATGAGCTACCGCAGATCTGGCAGGTCCTGAAGGGCGACATGAGCCTCGTCGGGCCCCGTCCCGAGGTACCGGACATCGTCGCTTCGCTCGAGTCGGAGTTCACCTACTACGACCGCCGGCATCTGCTCAAGCCGGGCATCACCGGGTGGGCCACGGTCCGCTGCGGCTACTCGGGCACGCCCATCGGCGAAGCCTGGAAGCTGTGTCACGACCTGTACTACCTGAAGCGCCGCTCTCTCTTCTTCGACCTCCTGATCATGCTCGAGACGGCGACGGCCATCTTCATTCCCGAGCCGATCAACCGGCCGGACGAGCGATTCATCGTCGCGTATCGCTCCGATACGGCCTCGGCTTCGCCTTCCGCCACCGTCTGAGGTCCCCCCCAGCCACGGGCTCGCTCGGGGCGTCCGAGGGCCATAGGCGTCGTAATCAAGGACTTCGATGGGAGGCTGTTGATGAATCGCTTGCCTTGGGGAAGACTGATCATGCTGGGCGTCTGCGCACCGCTGCTCATGGCGCCCGCAACCGCGCTCGGGCAGGATGCGCTCTCCGATCCTTCGGCGGCCCAGTATGTGCCGCAGTCCCAGATCGAGGGGACCAACATCAACGGGCCCACGGCCGGCAACAGCACCGCCGCTCCGGGCACGCAGAACAACGGTCCGGGAACCCTTCCCTTCACGGGAATGGATCTGGCCGTCGTGGCGGGTGCCGCCGTGCTGATGATCGCCGCGGGATTCATGCTGCGCAGGCTGTCGGTGCCACGCACGCTCGGGCTCTAGCCGGGCGTTCCCCTACGGAGCGGGCCAGCGACCCTCGCCGGTGAGGTCGAACGTGTCGATCCTGGTGAGCTTGGCGAAGATCGCATAGCGCTGGGCCGCGCTGTAGGGCGGGTGGCAGGCGGTGAGCACGAGCTGCGGATAGCCCACCGGCTTGATGATCCCGACGTCGCTCGGATCGACGATCTGGTGCCGCTGGACGGTGTAGGTGAAGGCGGCGTAGGGCATCTCGATTCTGATCTCGTCGCCGTTCTGGATCTCGTCGATGTGGCGGAACGGCGCGAGGTAGGTCGTCCGGTGTCCGGCGATCGCGACGGTTCCCGGCTGCCCAGGGATCGGCGTGTTCCGGTAGTGCCCGGGCCCCTTCTCCAGGGACGCCGTGTCGGTCCCCTGGATGACGACGATGTTGAGGCCGATGCGGTCGATCTTGATTCGCCCGATCGCATGCCCCGTCTGGAGATGCGGCTCGAAGCGGTCGGCGAGAACCCTGGCCTTGGCTGCGTTGCCTCGGACCCCGGCGATGGCCTGCAGGTCGGCGGGGGTCGGGTATTGCGATTCGAGCTGATTGAGCTGGTCAGCCGCCTGACCCTGCTTGAACGCGCCGTACGCGGCCGAAAGCGGTTCTTGCCAGGTCAGGGTGAGTCCCGCGTCGATGAGGACGACGAGGCCGGCGGTGATCAGCATGATCGAGCCGATGTGTAGGAGGCGCCGCACGGCCGAGATTCTCGCATCGTCGGCTAAATCAGCCGGGCGGCCGGAGGAGCTGTCCTCGATCACGGACGACCTACTCGCGCGCGCCCATGTGGCGGTCCGGCAATCCGATGACCTGATCAGCGCGCTCGAAGCCGCGGGTCGCCGTGCGATGGCGCTCCTGCAAGACGATGCCGGCCGGGATGGGGAGCGGTCGGAGGCCTCCGGTGAGGACGATCAGCGTGCCGGCACGGTCTCGGCGGGTGCCAGGCTGCTCGCTACGCGGATGGCCATCGAGTGCAGCAGCAGGGGGACGATTGCGTCGCGACTACACCGGGAATTCGGCATCGAGGATCCGACGGCGATCCTCCGCGAGGCGGATCTCTGATCGAAAGCTGAAATCCACGCCGGAGGACCGGGTAGGTTGCACAGGTGGGAGACCCAGGAGTGGAAAAGCTGACCAGGAGAGGTCTTTCCGCCTTCCTTGCTGAGCATGAGGAATGCGGAGGGGGTTTCGAGGTGCGGCGCCAGGAAGGCTCCACCGGCTCCATCGTGCGGGTCATCTGCGGCGGATGCGGGGAGCCTGCGGAATACCCGGCCGCGTCGGACGAGGGCCTGATCCCGGATGAGCCGGCAACACGAAGCTCGTCGCGGCGAATGGGGAGGAAGAAGGCCGAAGAGAACGGACCGCCATCGAGGGAGGAGGGGTCGTCCCCGGCCGCCGCCTCGTCCCCGAAGGACGATGCTTCCCGGCGACGCGCCCCCGGCTCCTCCTCGATCGGCTGGCGTAGTTGGCTTCCCGGCGCAATCGCCGGACTGATCGGGGGTGCACTGGTTCTGATCGTTCTCGCGATCGCCTCCGGCGGTGGCTCGGACAAGGGATCTTCTTCCGGCGCCGAGTCGGCCAACACCAAGGCACCCACTGGGCCGGCGCGGACTGCGCCGGCGCCCACCACTCCGACGCCGTCGCCCCAGCGGCGATCCAGGGCATCCCGACGTGTGAGCAATCTGGATCAGCGGCAACTCGCCGAACGGGTGTCGATCGGCGTCCCGCGGGGCTGGAGCGCCGGTGTGAGCGGTGGCGCCGTGACCCTGTCCGCCCGCAACGGAAGAGCCGAGGTGCAGGTGTACTACGAGCCCGGGGCCAAGTCGGAAGCCGATCTCGTGCAGGGCTCGAAGAGGTTCCTCCTTCAGCGACACCCGGGCGCCCACGTCGCCGCGGTCGCACCCACCGATGCGGGCGGCAGGCAGGCCAGGACCGTGCGGGTCGTATATCCGGGCGGGACCGAGTCAGCCACCGTTCTCGTCGCCGACGGCTACAGCTATCTGATCCTCGAGCGTCTGGGCAAGCCCTCGTCGGCCGAGGCGCGGCGAACGGCCGAGGCTGTGGCCATGAGCTTCAGGCCGATATGAGCTTCGGACCCCTCTCCGTCAATGCGTCCAAGCGGCCGGGTCCCGCCAAGGTTTGCGACAGATTGCGGATGTGGCGGCCTGCTTGCGCTCGAACCATCTCCTCTCAACGTCGAGCTGTTCTATGCCGATCTGATCAACCGAAATGCTTAGGCAGGGAAATCACGACTTTCCGGATCGGGTAGAGCGGGCCGTCGCGGCGGCGGACAAGCTGGCCGCCGAGCGGCGCGTAAGGACGGAGTAACGACGGAGGTTCAAGCCCCAGGCGGAGTCCAAGCCGAAGGCCGCTCCGAAGCCTCGGACCAGATCGGAGAGCGAGCTCTCCGAGGGCCTCCGGCTCCTCACCGCTCAGATGGCGGCGGCCGGCGCCGACAACGGCAGATCGCCGATCGCCTCCGCCAGGACTTCGGGATCCAGGATCCGGAACGGATCCTGAAGAGCATGGGCCTCTGAGCCGGCTCGTCGTTTCCTCGTTCAGTTGAACCTGGAGAATGCACGCGGGCTCGCCTTCCGCGTCCGCAGGTCCAGGTCGGCGGCATCGAGCAGCTCGGCCGGGGTGGACCCGTCGTGCGGGAACACGGCGGTCCCGATGCTCGCCGAGACCCGCGCGTCACCAGACCTGATTCCTCGCAGAGCCCGTTGGATGCGGCGGGAGAGCAGCTCAGCGTCCTCCCGGCTCGTTTCGGGCGCGATCACGGAGAACTCGTCGCCTCCCTGCCTGTAGACGCCGTCCTCGTCACGAACCTTGGCGTCGAGCAGTGAGCCGACTATCGCCAGCAGCGCATCGCCGACCAGGTGGCCGCTCGACTCGTTGACCGTCTTGAACCCGTCGAGATCCATGGTGAGCAGGGCGAACTCGCGGTGTCTCCTCGCATGGCGGCCGGTCTCGTGGTTCAGGCGCGTCATCAGGGCGCGGTAGTTCCCGACGCCGGTCAGTCCGTCGACGATCGAGAGGCGCCGGTAGGCCTCCCGGCTCGTGTGAAGCCCGGCCGTGAAGCGGCCGGCGACCACCGCCACGAAGATCGCCGCGGGGCCGACCACGAGCACCCAGAGAGCGGTGTCCCGAGTGGGCTCCGACGAGTAGGCGAAGGGCATCAGCAGCGCGAGAACGATCAGCCCGAGGAGGGCGAAGGCGATGCGCTGGTTCGGGAAGACGAGGGCGACGTACAGCGCGATCGGCAGGAAGAGGGAGGTGAGCACGGAGTCGATCAGGGCGATGTCGACGCCGACCTGGACCACGGCGATCACGGGCACCGCGAAGAGCCAGCGCTCATCAACCCCCTCGGCGGGGACGAGCAGGCAGATCAATCCGATGAACGACGTCACGGCGGCGATCGCGAAGATCGCGAGGGTGGCGTCCACCCCGAGCACCAGCGCGGTCGCATAGGCGGTCACTGCGGTGACGATCAGCAGCGCGCCGCCCAGTCTCCACGCACTTCGCGGACTGATAGCGGGAGTCCCCATTTTGTTCCGGCGATTGTCTCAGCACGGGCAGAGTGAAAGCGCCACACTTCCCGGCTCAATGACCGCGGACCAAGATACTCCTGAGGCTCCGAGAATCGCCTCCTACCAGGCCGACCCCGAGCAGGTCGGCCGCGTGCTGCTCCTCTACTCCGGCGGGCTCGACACAAGCGTGATGCTGAAGTGGATCCAGGAGCGCTACGGCGCGGAGATCGTGACGCTCACGGTGAACCTGGGCCAGCCGGGGGAGGAGTGGGGGGTGGTCACAGGGAAGGCCGAGCAGCTCGGGGCGGTGGAGACCGTCGTGGTCGACGCGCGGGAGGAGTTCGCGAACGACTACGTGCTGCCCTCGATCAAGGCGAACGCGCTCTACGGGGGCGGCTATCCGCTCTTCACCGCACTCGGGAGGCCGCTGATCGGCAGGCTCGCGGTCGAGGCCGCTCGCGAGCACGGCTGCGACACAATCGCCCACGGCTGCACCGGCAAGGGCAACGACCAGGTCCGGATCGAGGCGACCATCGCGACGCTTGACCCGGAGCTCCGGATCATCGCTCCGGTGCGCGAATGGCAGATGGGGCGGGAGGAGGAGATCGCCTACGCGCGCGATCACGGCATCCCCGTGAAGGGCGGGACGGAGGTCTCGCCCTACTCGATCGACGACAACCTCTGGGGGCGCTCCTCGGAGGGAAGGGAGATCGAGGACCTGGACGCCGCTCCGCCCGACGACGTCTTCCAGCTCGTCACGCGACCGGAGGACGCGCCCGACGAGCCGCAGGAGGTGACGGTCGGATTCGAGAGCGGCCGCCCGGTCTCGCTCGACGGCGAGGAGCTCAGGCTGGTCGAGCTGCTCGAGCGCGCCGCGGAGATCGGGCAGCGGCACGGGGTCGGGATCGTCGACCACATCGAGGACCGTGTGGTGGGGTTGAAGGTCCGCGACCTCTACGAGGTACCGGCGGCGGAGATCGTCCTGACCGCGCACCGCGAGCTCGAGAAGCTCGTCTGCACCATTCACCAGAACAACTTCAAGGGAGCGCTCGAGAGCCACTGGGCCTACCTCTGCTACGCCGGGCTCTGGCTCGAGCCGCTGAGGTCCGACCTCGACGCCTACATGGACTCGGTCAACGAGTTCGTCACCGGCGAGGTGACGCTGAAGCTCTACCGTGGGTCGGTGACCCCGATTCGGAGAAGCTCACCATTCGCGCTCTATGACCGCTCGCTGGCTTCGTTCGGCGAATCTGGGGGAGACTTCTCCCAACACGCGAGCCCCGGCTTCATCGAGTTGTTCACGCTGCAGAGCCGACTGGCCCACCGCATCAGAAAGGAGTCACAGTGATCTATCGGCTGATCGGCAGGGCAATCGTTGTATTCCTCTGGCGCGCCTACGGGCGTGAGATCCGCATCGCGGCGGGCGCCGGCGTGGCGCTGACAGCGCTCGGCGTCGGTGCTTATCTCGCCTCGCGCGGCGGCGAGGACGAGGTCTGATCTAGAAGCCGGGGGGGCGCCGGATCAGATGGGAGTGCTCCGAGCCGGGAATGGAGCGCACCCTGGCGTCGTGCGTCTGGATCGCGCGCTCGCGTTGCGCCCGGGAGAGCTCCCGGAGGAGCGCCACCAGTCGGCTGCGCCGCCGCGGCTTCGCCGTCGTGGGGGTGGTGTGAACCCTGACCGTGCCCGCATGCGCCTCCATCTCAGCTCCTCTCGATCGGTTGCTCGTCTCTTGAACGACACCAATGGTCCTCGTCGTGAGGTATCAGCGCAACATGAATTCCTTCTTGAGGTGATAAGTTTCCCTTATGCTTGATGTGAGGCGGCTGAGGGTGCTTCAGGAGGTCGTGACGCGCGGGTCTTTCTCGGCCGCGGCGGAATCGCTTCACCTCTCGCAGTCCGCCGTCAGCCAGCAGATCGCGGTGCTCGAGCGGGAGGTCGGGGTCTCCCTCCTCGAGCGCACCAGCGAGGGGCCCAAGCTGACCGCCGCCGGGGAGGCCCTGATGTCACACGGCGACGCGGTGATGTGCCGGCTCGAGGAGGCAGAGCGGGAGCTCGCACAAATCGCCGGACTGGAGGGTGGGCGTCTTCGACTGGCGAGCTTCCCCACCGCGAGCGCGACGATCATGACCCGGGCGCTGTCGCTTTTCCGTGAGCGGTTTCCCAGGGTCGAGCTCCAGTTCTCGGAGGACGAGCCGGAGGACTCCTTCCCGGCGCTCAAGCGAGGGGACTTCGACCTCGCGGTCGTCTTCGACTATCCCGACTTCCCGCTCGAGTTCGCCCGTGACGTCGAGGCTGAGCTGATCTACGAGGAGCCCATGCGAGTGGCCCTGCCGCCCGGGCATCCGCTCGCCGGGGCCAAGTCCGTTCGGATCGAGGATCTCGCCGAGGAGGACTGGCTCTGCGGGGCTCTGCCGAGCTCCTGCCGTGACCAGGTGCTCGAGCTCTGCCGCGACGCGGGCTTCGAGCCGAACATCAGCTTCCGCAGCGAGGACTACGAGGTGATCAAGGGGTTCGTCGCCGCCGGGCTGGGCGTGACGATCCTTCCGGAGCTGGCCGGGGGACACCCCGGGATCGAGCTCCGCACCGTGCGCGGGCGCAAGCCAATTCGCCGCGTCTGGTCGGTCACCCGCGTGACCGAGGCGCGCTCGCCCGCCGCCGAGGAGATGCTCGGCATCCTGCGCGAGGTCTGCCGGACCTACCGGGACAACGCGAAGCTCGCTCTAGCGGCCTGAACCCAGGCACGACCTGCACGATTCCTTGCAGGTGTCCGTTTCTGAAAATGGGAGCGAGACAGGCGCGGCGCGCCTGTGAGAGCGTTCGCTACCGTTCCTGGCTCGATAGAGCCGAATCTCTCGAGTCAGAGAGAGCGGGGAACCCAAGGTTGTTTGGGGCGAATCGCCGGCAGCAGCTCCGGCGTAACGCGACTCCTTAGCGCGTGAGCCCGTCAGCTAACCCCGCAGGCACCGCAAGGAGATGGAAGCAGCGACCACATACGTCCGTAGTGCACGCGTCCGGCCCCGCCGGGCATATCGGCGACGGCGCCTGGCGCTCGGCGGGTGCGTGGCCCTGGCCGCGATCATCGCTGCCGGCGTCGGCTTCGCCGGGGCCAAGGACCCCTCGCTGAAGAACAAGATCGACGCCGCTCGCTCGGATGCCGGCCAGCTCTCCGACAAGGTGGACTCCCAGACGGCGCAGATCGCCTCGCTGACCCAGCAGGCGCACCAGGCGGGCGCCAGGGCGATGGAGCTGAACGCCCAGGTCCAGACTCAGGAGGCCCGCTCGGCGCAGCTCACCAAGCAGCTCGATGTGGCTGAGCAGCAGCTGGATGCGCTGCGGGGCCAGTACGCGGCCTCGGTCAAGGTGCTCGACCGGCGCCTGGTCGACATCTACGAGAGCGACCCTCCCGACTACGTCACGGTGCTGCTCAACTCGAACGGCTTCGACGATCTCTCGACCCGCGCCGACTACCTGCAGGCCCTGCACAACGCCGATATGCGAATCGCCGACCGCGTTGCCTCGCTCCGCGACCAGATGGCGACGCACACGCATCAGGTGGCCGACCTGAAGCAACAGTCCGACGCCGAGGCGCAGCAGCTCACCTCCGCGAAGCAGAGCTTCGTCGCGAGCCAGCAGGCCGCGAACCAGGGCGCCGCGGCCGTCGCCCAGGCGCGCGCCGGAGCCCAGGCCTCGCTCTCGGACGCGCAGGGCCAGGTCGCGCAGCTCGAGCAGCAGAAGGCCGCCCAGCAGGCGTCCGCGGCGTCGGGCTCCGGCTCCGGTTCGGGCAACCCGGCTTACCTCGGCGGCCCGTACTCGATCCCGACCTACATCGTCATGTGCGAGTCGGGCGGCAACTATCAGGCGCTGAACGCCTCCAGCGGAGCCGGCGGCGCGTACCAGATCCTCCCCTCGACCTGGGCGGCCTACGGAGGCCACGGCGCCCCGCAGGACGCGCCCAAGGCCGAGCAGGACCGCATCGCGGCCCAGATCTGGCGGGACTCCGGGCCGAGCGCCTGGTCCTGCGCGTAGCAACGATCGTTTCAGCCCGCTAGCGGAAGAACTCCTGGAGCTCCGGGGCAAGCACGTCCGGCGGCGCCGCGTGGTCCTGACCCTCCAGGGTCCGGTACTGAACGTCCGGCAGGAGGCCGACGAGGGCGCGGGCCGCGTTCCGCATCCAGGCCGGGCTGGCGCCGCCGTCCATCACCAGAGCAGGCACCGTCACGTCGGCCGTGTAGCACGCCGGCAGCGGCTTCCCGGACATGCCTCCGCGCAGCATCACCCGGCCGTCGTAGGAGACCGTGTGCGCCAGGGGCTCCATCGCCTGCGCCATCGGAGTCTCGGCCATCTGGTTGGCCATCTCGGTTGGCATGCCCGCCGCGACGGTCATGAAGTACCGGAGGATCTCGTTGCGCTTGCCCTCCGCGGCCAGCCGGTCGAGGTGCTCGACGTAGTCATCCGGGATGGGCGGGCGGGTGCCGTCGACGACGTAGGGAGGCTCGTACATGGCGAGCTTCGAGATGGGCACGCCCGCGGCGGTCGCCTCCAGCGCGAGCGCCGCACCTGAGGAGACGCCGAATGCATAGGCCGACCCGCCCGCCGCCTCGATGACCGCCGCCAGGTCCTCGAACTCTCGCTCCACGGCGTAGGGGGCCGTGTCTCCGCTGTCGCCGCGGCCGCGGCGGTCATACGTGTAGACGCCGAACTCGTCCGCCAGCAACTGGGCCAGCGGGACGGCGGACATCCGGTCGTTCCAGGCCGCGCCAACCAACACCAGCGTCGGGCCGTCGCCGATCCGGTCGTACGCAATCTCCGTTCCGTCCTTCGATCTCACCTTCTCCATAACGGTCATCACGGCTCCTCCTTAAATTGCGATTTGCCCATTAGGACCGGCGGCGGCCCCGGAACTAATCGCTCGGGGAGCTCAGGGAGTGAGGCCGACCGCGGCCTCGGGCGGCCTCCTCGGTCACGGACGCGCACAGGCGAAGGTCCACGTCTCGGCGGGAAGCTCCTCGGCCGGCTGGTGATACTGGTCGAACCCCACGGCGATCATCCTTTCACGCCGGGCGAGTTCTCAATCCTCTACTCGGCGATCTGCCGGAGCTCCTTCGGCCGCATCAGCAGGTGGAGGACGTGATCGTCGAAACCCGCGAGGCCGCCCTTCTTCATCTTCACCCGTGACCCGGTGGCCAGGGCGACGGCCTGGGAGCAGTCCGGCTCGTGGCCGACGAGCATCACCTCGCCGCGGCCGCCGGCCAGCTCCAGGGGGTCGAAGTCGCCGCCTTTCAGGCGGTCGTCGATCTCCACCTGAACACCGAGAACATCGCACGCAAGGTCAGCAGTCCGCTTCGCTCGCACCTTGGGGCTGGTCAGGCAGACGTCGAGCTCGACCCCGAGCTTCTTCAGCGCCCGGCCCGCGTTGACGGACTGCTGCTCGCCCTTCTCGGTCAGGTCGCGGTCGGCGTCGGGCTTGCCCTCGTGGGGCTCGGCGTCCCCGTGCCTGAGAATCCAGATCACTGCCTCGAAAACTATCTCCTCGGCGATGCGCCCCAAATTGCGTGTTCGCCTTTCGTGAGCAGTCCGTGACGTCGGGGTCGCTCGTCAAGATGATCGAGTGAGCGCCGGAGCGGTCCATCTGCATGTCCACAGCGAGTACTCGCTGCTCGACGGGGCCTGCAAGATCGACAAGCTGGCGGCCCGCGCGGCGGAGCTCGACATGCCGGCGCTGGGGCTCACCGACCACGGCGTCATGAACGGATCGGTCGAGCACTACAAGGCCTGCAAGGCGGCGGGGATCAAGCCGATCATCGGGCTCGAGGCCTACTTCGTCGACGACCGCAACGTGACGCCGCAGGCCCCGCGCTACGAGCGCAACCATCTCACGCTGCTGGCCTCCGACGAAGCCGGCTTCCGCAACCTGGTCAAGCTGAGCTCGGCCGGCTTCCTCGAGGGGTTCTCGCGCGGCAAGGCGAACGTCGACATGGAGCTGCTCTCGGCGCACTCCGACGGCGTCATCGCCCTCACCGGCTGTCTGCAGTCGCGCTTCTGCCGCCGGCTGGTGGAGGACCGGCCCGACGACGCGCGGGCGCACGTCGACGACCTCGTCAACGCCTTCGGACCGGACCAGGTCTACTTCGAGGTCCAGCGCAACGGTATCCCGGAGCAGGAGAAGGCGAACGAGGGAATCAGCAAGGTGGCGCGCGAGCTCGGCCGCCCGCTGGTGGCCACCGCCGACGTTCACTATCTGCGCCGCGAGGACTACGACAGCCACGCGGCCCTGCTCTGCGTCCAGACCAAGTCGACGATCGAGCAGCCGAAGCTCCGCTTCGACACCAACGAGTTCTATTTGAAGAGCTCGGACGAGATGGCGGAGTCCTTCTCGGACATGCCCGACTCGGTGGCCAGCACCCTGGAGATCGCCGAGCGCTGCGACGTCGAGATGCAGCTCGGCCAGCTGCTGCTGCCGCGCTTCCCGACTCCGGACGGCCAGGAGCCGGGCGAGATGCTCAGGGAGCTCGCGCTTGATGGCCTGCGCGAGCGCTACGGAGACCCGATCCCGGCCGACGCGATGGAGCGCCTCGAGTTCGAGCTCGGCGTGATCGACGAGATGGGCTTCCAGTCCTACTTCCTGATCGTCTGGGACTTCGTGAACTACGCGAAGGGGGAGGGCATCGCCGTCGGCCCGGGGCGCGGGTCGGCCGCCGGCTCGATCGTCTCCTATGCGCTGGAGATCACCGACATCGACCCCCTGGCGAACGGGCTGATCTTCGAGCGCTTCCTCAATCCCGGCCGCAAGTCGATGCCGGACATCGACATCGACTTCTCGGTGCGCGGGCGCGAGCGGATCATCCGCTACGTCGCCGACAAGTACGGCCGTGAGTCGGTCGCCCAGATCATCACCTTCGGCAAGATGGCGCCGCGCGCGGCGATCCGCGACGCCGCCCGCGTGCTCGGCTACGACTACGGCACCGGCGACCGCCTCGCCAAGCAGATCCCCGAGCCGATCTTCGGCCGCAGCCCGAGCTTCGAGGAGTGCCTGAAGCCGGGGGAGGAGCTGAAGCGAACCTACGACTCCGACCCCGACGCGCGGAAGATCCTCGACACCGCCCAGGGTCTCGAGGGAATCGTCCGCAACAACTCGATCCATGCGGCAGCCGTCGTGATCGCCGACCGCCCCCTGCAGGAGATCGTCCCGCTGCAGCTGGCGGAGGATCGCGGCGGCCCCGCGAACGGGAACGGCAACGGGAACGGGAAGGTCGAGAAGTCCTACAAGACCGTCACGCAGTACTCGATGGGCCCGATCGAGGAGATCGGCCTGCTGAAGATGGACTTCCTCGGCCTGCGCAACCTCGACGTGATCGAGGACGCCATCGAGATCATCCGCCGCTCGCGCGGCGAGGAGGTCGACATCGAGAGGATCCCGCTCGACGACCCGAAGACCTACGCGATGCTCGCCAAGGGCGACTCAACCGCGGTCTTCCAGATGGAGTCGGAGGGGATGCGGGACGCGCTCCGCCAGGTGGGCCCGACCGAGTTCGCCGACCTCGTCGCGCTCAACGCCCTCTACAGGCCCGGGGCGATGGCGTACATCCCGACCTACGCGAAGGGCAAGAGGACCCCGTCGAGCGTCCGCTACCCCGATCCGCGCCTGCGCGCGATCACCGAGGAGACACACGGATGCGTCGTCTACCAGGAGCAGCTGATGGCGATCGCGCGCGAGTTGGCCGGCTTCTCCGGCGCCGAGGCGGACGACCTGCGCAAGGCCATCGGCAAGAAGAAGCGCGACCTGATGGCGACGATGAAGGACAAGTTCATGAAGGGGCTCGAGGCGTCGAACACGGACCCGAAGGTCGCCGCAGACCTCTGGAAGCTGAACGAGGCGGCCGCCGACTACTCCTTCAACAAGTCGCACGCCGCCTGCTACGGCCTGATCTCCTACCGCACCGCATATCTCAAGGCCAACTATCCGGCCGAGTACATGGCGGCGGTGATCTCCTCGGTGATGAACACCAAGGACAAGGTCCCGTTCTTCGTCAACCGGTGCGCCGAGATGGGGATCGAGGTGCTGCCGCCCGACGTGAACAGCTCCGACCACGGCTTCGTCGTCTCCGGCAACAGCATCCGCTTCGGGCTCGACGCCGTGAAGAACGTCGGGCACATCGCCGTGCAGGCGATCCTCGACGCACGTTCGGCCGACGGGAACTTCACGTCGTTGTGGGACTTCTGCGAGCGGGTGGACAGCCGCACGGTCAACAAGCGGGCGATCGAGTGCCTCATCAAGTGCGGGGCGTTCGACTCGACCGAGGCGTCCCGGAAGGGAATGCTCGAGGCGCTGCCGGCGGCGACTGCCTTCGGGCAGAAGGCCCAGGAGGACTCGCGAATGGGCCAGTCCTCGATCTTCGACCTGGGCGGCGACGCGGAGGAGTCCGGCCCCGCCCGCCAGCACCACGCCGCGATCCTCGCCGCGGAGTTCGACCAGAACGAGCTGCTGCGCCTCGAGAAGGAGACGCTCGGGACGTTCCTGTCCTCGCATCCCCTCGCGGAGGTGAAGGAGGCGCTGCGGACGCGCGTGGACTGCTCGCTGTCGAGCCTCGCCGAGAAGCAGGACGGCTCCTGGGTGACGGTCGGTGGGATCGTCACCGAGTTCAAGCGGCATACTTCGAAGAACGGCTCGAAGATGGCGTTCGCGACGCTCGACGACGTCGAAGGGCAGGTCGAGATGCTCGTCATGGGGAAGGCCTATGAGGCTTCCCACGACTTCCTCTCGGCAGACGCGATCGTGATCGTTCGCGGGCGCCTCGACCACAAGGGGCGCGGCGAGACCAAGCTCGTCGCCCAGGAGGTCGAGGAGTTCAAGCCCACCGAGGACGAGGTGGCCAAGGCCAGGGCGGCCAGGGACAGGGACGTTGGCCCGCTCCGGGTCGGCATCGACGCCGCGCAGTTCGGCGCCTCGCTGATCGAGGAGCTCAAGGTGGTCCTCGGGCACTTCCCGGGCGAGTCCGAGGTCATCCTCGTGATGAAGACCCGCGAGGGGAACCGCGAGCTTCGCTTCGGGCGGGACTACCGCGTGCGCCGCTCGGCCGGGTTGGACGCCGAGCTCGATGCACTTTTTGGTGCGGCGACCCGCGCCGCCTAGAACCTAGAATGTGCAAACCCGCTTGGGGGTGAGATGGGGAGACCCACTCGCCGCCCCTGCCGGCCGCCGAGATCTCGGAGCAGCAGCGGTCCCGGGCCATCGCGCCCTAGCAGATCGGGCCCCGTCATCGCAAGGGGCGGCTTCGGCCGAAGATGGCCATCCCCGCCTCGGCGGTGCCTAGACTGAACGCCGTGCCGAGGCAGACCCAGACCCAGAGGAGCAGCGCCGGCGAGTGTCGCCAGTGCCGCACCTTCTGCGACAAGCTCGTCAATCCCGCGGGCTGCCTCGAGATGGGGTGCAAGTTCCTCTACACCTACGAGGACGCGCGCACCGGTGGCCGCTTCATGGGGTGCATGAACAAGGTCTTCAGCGCCGAGATCGACTTCGACCTGTTCCTGCTCGCCGAGAGGACCCGTGAGGGCTTCGGCGGGATCAAGATGACCGGCGCCCCGCTGCCGCATTGCCAGTTCAGCGTCGAACGCGCATACGAGGGAGACGGCCCCGCGCACGAGTGCGTCAACCGCCGCTTCTTCGACGTCCCGGACGACACGCCGGAGTCGATACGGGCGTTCGACCTCCGCAACACCCTCTCCTGACAAGCCGATGGCGGGCCGGGGGGCCAGGGCATTCTTCTGCGGGCTGCTCGTCGCGCTCTCGCTGGGCCTGGCCGGCTGCGGCGGCGCGTCGGCCTCCTCGCCGCAGATCGTCGCCGACCGGCTCGACCAGAACGTCAGCGATCTGACCGCCGCGATTGACCGGTGGCGAGCTGGGGGAGACCCTCCCTCGACCGCGCCGCCTCAGGATGTCCTCGATCAGGCCAAGGCCCTTCAGGTCAACGCGCGCTTCCTCACGGCGCACGCCAACCTGACCGCGCAGGTGCTCCCGCTCCTCTCATCGCAGCTGGCGGCTCAGGTACGGCGCCTCACCGCCGCGGAACGCGACCTGCTGCGGCTCTCGCACGGCGCCAAGCACCGCAAGCTCAAGATCGGCGCGCCGCCTCCGCTGTCCGACCTCATCTCCTTCTACCACGAGGCCCAGGGCCGCTATAGCGTCTCGTGGAACTACCTCGCCGCCATCCACCTGGTCGAGACGAAGTTCGGCCGGGTGAAGAGCGACAGCGTCGCGGGGGCGAAAGGGCCGATGCAGTTCATCCCGTCCACCTGGCAGATCTACGGCAACGGCGGCGACATCCACGACCCGCACGACGCGGTCCTGGCGGCCGCGAACCTGCTCCATCACAACGGCGCGCCGCCGCAGTACTCACGGGCGCTGCGCGCGTACAACGACTCCGGCCTCTACGTGGACGCCGTCACCCGCTACGCGCGCGAGATCGGTGCGAACCCGTACGGGATCTACTACCTCTACTGCTGGCTGCCTTAGGTTCGGCCGCCGGTCACTCCGGCTGATACAGGGCGATCGTGTTCCCGTCCGGATCCTTGAACCACGCCGAGCGGCCGATGCCCTTTGTGGTCGCGATGTGGCCGACCGTCTTGATGTACTCGGTGTCGTAGTCCTCGAAGGCGACTCCCCGGCCCTCGAGCTCGGCGACGTCGGCCTCGATGTCAGTCGACCAGAAGCGCGCCTGCGTGTGATCGGCGGCGTTCTCACCCGGGCGGAAGTAGACGAGCAGCGTCGTCCCGTCCCCGCACTCGAACAGCAGGTGGTTCTTGATCGTGCGCGGTGAGAGCGCCAGTCCGACCTTGTTCTCGTAGAAGTCCCGGCACGCGTCGAGATCCGACGAGATCAGCACTGCCGAGATCGGGTTGTCACGGACCATTTCTTCTCCCCTCGGTTGCTTGGCGGTGTAGGCGACGGATTATCTGCATGTCCTTGCGCACCACGGCCTTCCCGTCCACGCCCGGGCCTTCGAGGACCGCGGGCAGCCCCTGGAGGCGCGGCTCGCCGAGGAAGGCGAGCATGCCCTGCCGGCCGATTTCCCCGTTTGGGATCGGAGCGTGCCGGTCGCGGTTCGAGCCTCGGGGATCGCGCGAGTCGTTGACATGGAGGAGCTTCAGCTGCCTGAGGCCGATCTTGGCGTCGATCTCGTCGACGAGCTCCTTCATGCCCTCCGGCGTGCGGACGTCGTAACCGGTGGCGTGCAGGTGGCAGGAGTCGATACAGAGGCCCAGCCGCTTCGGCCCGCCGGTCTTGTCGATCAGCTCGGCGGTCTCGTCGAAGTCGCGGCCGAGGAGCTGTGGCGAGCCGGCCGTGTTCTCGTAGAGGATCGGACACCGGTCCGTCTCGGCCAGTGCCTCCTTGATCAGCTTCACCGCCCGCTTCCGAGCGTTCGTCCGAGTGTCGTCCTTGAGCGCACCGGGGTGGATGACCACCCCCATGGCGCCGATGCCGTCGCCGACACGGAGGGCGTGGATCAGCGAATTCAGGGACTTCTTGCGCATCTCGGAGTCCTTCGTCGCCGGGTTGATCAGGTAGATCGCGTGGATGGCGACGACCTGCACCTTCGAATCGCCCATCGCCTCGCGGAAGCCCGCGAAGTCATCGTCGGAGTAGCGGGTCGGGCGCCACATCCGTGGGCTCTGGTTGAAGATCTGGATCGACTCGCAGCCCATCTCCCGGGCGCGCTCGATCGCCTTGGACAGGCCACCCCCTGTGGAAACATGGGCGCCGATCAGCATGAATGGCTCCGATCCTTCAGTTCGAGTCCGCTTCGCCCCGTCACCGACGGGCGCCCTCCACATCGGGGGAGCGAGGACGGCACTGTACAACTGGCTCTACGCACGCGGCCGGGGCGGTCAGCTGGTCCTGCGGATCGAGGACACGGACCGCGAGCGCTCCACGCCGGAGAACGTCGAGCAGATCCTCGACGCTCTGGGCTGGCTCGAGCTCGACTGGGACGAGGGGCCGCTCAGTCAGTTCGAGAGGGCGGACCGCCATCGCGAGGCGGTTGAGAGGCTGCTGGAGTCCGGCCGCGCGTATCGCGATCACGCGACCGGTGAGGATGTCGCCGCATGGAAGAAGGAGCACGGCAACCGCGGCTATCGCGGCACGCCTACCGACGATGCCTCCGCCGCGGTCCGGCTCCGCGTCCCGGACGATGGGGATACGGTCATCCGCGACGAGATCCGCGGCGAGGTGCGCTTCCCGAACGCGGCCACGGATGATTTCGTCATCGCCCGCGCAGACGGCACGGCGCTCTACAACCTCGCTGTCGCCGTCGACGATGCGGAGATGGGGATCACCGAGGTGATTCGCGGCGACGATCACCTCTCCAATACCCCGAAGCAAGACCTTGTCATGGAGGCGCTCGGCCACACACCGCCGCGCTACGCGCACCTGCCCCTCCTTCACGGCCCCGACGGCAAGAAGCTCTCGAAGCGCCACGGGGCGGCCAGCGTGCAGGAGCTCCGCGACGCCGGCTACCTGCCCGCCGCCGTCCGCAACTACCTGGCGCTGCTCGGCTGGGGAACCCAGGACGACACGACGATCATGAGCACCGACGAGCTGATCGAGCGGTTCGACATCGCCGACGTCGGGCGTGCCAGCGCGATCTTCGACGAGCAGAAGCTGCGCTGGCTGAACGGCCGCTTCATGCGCGAGCTCGACCTCGACGCCTACACCGAGGTGGTCGCGCGTCACCTCGGGCGCGAGCCAGACGAGCGTCTGCGGGCAGCCTGCGAGATCGCTCAGGAGAAGGCGCAGACGCTGGATGAGGTCTGGCCGCTGATCGGTTTCCTCTTCGAGGAGCCGGAGACCGACGAGAGGGCGTGGAAGAAGGTGATGAAGGACGGTGCGCTTCCGCTGCTGAGCGAGGCGCTGGAGGCCCTGCGAGGCGCGGAATCGTTCCAGCCGGCCGAGCTCGAGGCGTCCTTGGGCCGGATCCTCGCCGAACACGACGTGAAGCCGGGCAAGCTCTACCAGCCGATCAGGGTCGCGATCACCGGGACCTCGGTTTCACCCGGGATCTTCGAGTCGCTCGCCGTGCTGGGCAGGGAGCGCTCCGTGGAGCGCATTGAACGCGCCGTCCAGCGGCTTTCCACGGATAGCGACAACCGAAGTTCTAGGTAGATCAACGCCTCGGCTAAACAATCGGCACGCCCGTGCCGATGAGTTGAGCATGGCGACAGCCGCGACAGCGCGCAGCGCACAGAACGGCACGCGCAACCAGGGCCGCGGGCGGGTTCTCGCCGCCGCCTTCGACGAGGCAGAGCGCCAGCCCGCCCTGTCAGAGGGCCGCGAGCAGGCCATCGAGCAGGTCAATCGCGGGGCTCCTCCGCACGAGGTTGGCGCGGTCGTCGAGGCCGACGTCGGCCTCACCTGCGCGATCATCCGTGCCGCCGGCCAGATCCAGGGCGCCGGCCGAATCCGCAGCGTCACCGACGGCGTCGAGCGGCTCGGCCCGGGCGCGGTTGAGGCGATCCTGCGCTCCGCGCCCTCCTACGACATCTTCAACGGCGACGGCCGCCTGGCCCTCGCTCCCGACCGCTTCCGCCTGCATGCCCTCGCCGTGCAGCGCGCCGCCGACCGCATCGCCGAGGTGAGCGGGATCGGCGACCGCGACGAGCTGGCCCTCGCCGCGATCCTCCACGACATCGGCCGCCCCGTCCTCGCGCGCCTGCATCCCGGCTACGCCGAGCGCTTCGACCGCCGCGGCGCCACGCCGGACGACCGCATCACCGAGGAGCGCCGCGAGCTCGGCATCGACCACGCCCTCGTCGGCGGCGTGCTCACGCGCCGCTGGGGCGTCCACGCCCGCGTCGCCGAGGCGATCGAGCGGCATCACACCCGCCAGGCCGAGGGCATGGCTGCGGTGATCCGCGTCGCCGACATGGTCGCCGCGCACGTCGAGGACTGCCCCGTCAGCACCCAGGACCTGGTCGAGGCCGCCGATAACTGCGGCATGGACGAGCAGGCGATCCGCCAGGTCCTCTACGAGCTTCCCCAGGGCAAGGGGTCACGTCGCCGGGCCACCGGCCCGTGTCCGCTCTCACCGCGAGAGCTGGACGTCCTCCGGCGCCTCGCCGAGGGCAAGGTCTACAAGCAGATCGCCGTCGAGCTCGATCTCTCGGCGAGCACAGTCCGCAGCCACCTGCACAACGTGTACGGCAAGCTCGGCGCCCTCGACCGCGCTCAGGCGGTCCTCATGGCGACCGAGCAAGGCTGGATCTAGAGGTCCTCTCGCCTCTCGCCTCTTGCGTCGGTCCGTCCCCGGCCGGTGGGGGTGGAGAGGCGCACGCCGATCAGGAGCGCGGCGATCGCCATGCCGACGGCGTCGATGAGCACGTCTCGAGGCGTGCCCTCCCGGCCGCGTACGAAGGTCTGGTGGAACTCGTCGGTGCATGCGTAGATCAGGGAAATCCCGACGGCCCACAGCAGGGGCCGCCGGGCGACGCCGCGCAGCGCCCACCACCATGCCCCCGTAAGCAACGCGTAGCCGGTGATGTGGCCCAGCTTCCGGAACACGATCACCCACCAGGCGTGAGGGCCGCCCGCGGGCTGCGCGGAGAACCAGAAGATGACGCCCATCAGGGCGATCGGGACCAGAGCGCGAACGACCGCCCGGCCCGGTAAAAGGGTTGTCGTGATCTCGGTCACCTCGAAGTCACGTTACGCGGTGGTCGCGCTTGCCGAGCTGGCCCGCGCGGGCGACAGCCCCATGCCGATCGGCCAGGTGGCCGAGCGGCGCGGCATCCCGGTCCAGTTCCTCGAGCAGCTCTTCTCGACGCTCCGCCGCGCGGGGATCCTGGTCAGCCACCGCGGCGCCAAGGGCGGGTACACGCTGGCCAAGCCGGCCGATCAGATCAACGTGCTCGAGGTCGTCCAGGCCCTCGATGGCGTCGTCGGCCAGGAGGGAAAGGAGGCCGGCGGGATCTGGGAGGAGGGGGTGGAGGCGCTGCGCTCCACGTTCCGCGACACGACGATCGCCGACATTTCCCGCCGCGAGGCCGAGGGGGCCGGCGCGGGGATGTACCACATCTAGTCCGCGTGTGGACGCGGGGACCGAAGAGTTGGCGGGAGCGGAAACCCCCGATACCTGACCTGGTTCCGCTAGTTTTGTTCAATGGCCGGGTCGAACGGGACCACGACGACACTGCGGGTCGGAGCCGAGAGCTCCGCCGTCGTCGGCAATACGCCGCTGGTGGCGCTCCCGCGCCTGGGCGCCGATCTGTCCGGCGAGGTCGTCGCCAAGCTCGAGTTCTTCAATCCGGGCGGGTCGGTCAAGGACCGGATCGGCGTCGCGATGATCGACGCGGCGGAGCGCGACGGGCTGCTCGAACCGGGCCGCTCGGTGATCGTCGAGCCGACCAGCGGGAACACCGGCATCGCGCTGGCCCTGGTCGCCGCCGCCCGTGACTACCGCCTGATCCTCACCCTGCCCGAGGGCATGAGCCGCGAGCGGACCGCGCTGCTTCGCACCTACGGGGCCGAGGTCCACGAGACGCCGTCTCTGGGCGGCATGAACGAGGCGGTCGAGCTGGCGAACAAACTCGCGAAGGAGCACGACGGCTTCATCCCGCAGCAGTTCTCGAATCCCGCCAATCCCGAGATCCATCGCCGGACGACCGCCGAGGAGATCTGGCGCGATCTCGACGGCCAGGTCGACGCGTTCGTCGCGGGAGTCGGCACCGGCGGCACGATCACCGGCGTTGGCCAGGTGCTCAAGGAGCGTCGTCCGGACATCCGGATCGTCGGCGTCGAGCCGGCCGCCTCGCCCGTTCTCTCGGGCGGGCAGCCTGGCGCGCACAAGATCCAGGGCATCGGCGCGGGGTTCGTGCCGGAAGTGCTCGACCGCGACGTGATCGACGAGGTCGTCGGCGTCACCGACGAGGACGCGCTGGACACGGCCAGGGCGTCGGCCCAGCGGGAGGGTCTGCTGATTGGCATCTCCGCCGGCGCCGCGGTGCGGGCGGCCCTCGACCTCGCCGCGCGCGAGGAGATGGCGGGCAAGCGGATCGTGGTGATCGTGCCCGACTCCGGCGAGCGATACATGTCGCTGCCGTTTTTTGCCCCGTAGGGAGTCCCTTGCCACCCTAAGCTTCCTGACGTGCTCGGTCTCGGAACCGCGAAACGCGTCCTCAAGGAGGTGTCGGCCGACGTCGCCTCCGCGCGCGAGCGCGACCCCGCCGCCCGCGGGATCGGAACGCTCGAGATCCTCACCGGCTGGGCCGGTGTGCAGGCGCTGCTCGCGCACCGGGTCGCGCACGCCCTCTGGGAGTCCGAGGTGCCGCTCGTGCCGCGGACGATCGCGTACACGAGCCGCGCGATCACGGGTATCGAGATCCATCCGGCGGCGAGGATCGGCTCGGACTTCTTCATCGACCACGGTTCCGGCGTGGTGATCGGCGAGACGGCCGAGATCGGCGACCGCGTGACGCTCTACCAGGGCGTGACGCTCGGCGGCACCGGTTTCGCGCGCGGCAAGCGCCACCCCACCCTGGACGACGACGTCACCGTCGGCTCCGGAGCCAAGCTGCTCGGGCCCGTGACCGTCGGGCGGAACGCGAAGGTCGGTGCCAACACGGTCGTGATCGAGAACGTGCCGCCGCAGACGACCGTCGTCGGGAACCCGGGGCATCCCGTCCGCGTGGAGGGCCGGCCGGTCGAGGGACCCGACACCGACTGGATCCACCTGCCTGACCCGATCGCCGAGGCGATGAAGGAGCTCTCGGAGCGGATCGCGAAGCTCGAGAGGCGCCTAGCGGACGCCACCGGCGAGGAGGCCCGGGAGGCGGACGTCACCGAGCTGCGGCCCAAGAAGGGCCCGAGTTCGGCCGGCGGCTGAGGCCCGGCTGTCCCCGCGCATAGACTGCCGCGCGCTGGGGGACCAATTCGAGAAGGGAGAAGCATGAGGACGGCACGTCTCACCGTCACCATCGGCGCGATTGCCGCGTTCTCCGCGTTCGGCCTTGCCGCTTGCGGAAGCAGCAGCGACAACAGCCAGGATCAGAAGGACATCACCGCGATGATCACGCGAGCCGCCGCCAGCGGAGACCCGGCGGCCTGCACGGATTCACAGACAGCGAAGTTCACACAGCAGACGAGCGGTGAGCCGGGTCAGAACGCCGCTGCGGCCGTGAAGAGCTGCGAGCAGGATGCCTCCAGCAGCGCCGCGGACTCGATCGAGGTGACCGATATCCAGGTCGACGGCGACTCGGCTACCGCGAAGGCCAAGGCCACCGGCAGCGTCTTCGACGGGCAGACCTTCGACGTCGCACTCGTGAAGGTGGACGGCAAGTGGAAGCTCGACGAGTTCAAGGGCTTCGCGGACTTCAACAAGGACGCGTTCATCGCCGCGTTCAAGAAGCAGCTCGAGGCGGCACCCAACGCCAGCCCGCAGGCCCTCAACTGCGTGGTGCATCAGTTCCAAGCGGCCAGCGAAAGCCAGATCGAGGGGTTCTTCACCGGTAACCGCGCGCAGTCCGAAGCGCAGCTGTTCGGCCCCTGCTCCAAGTACTTCTAGGAGCTGACCCGCCCGCCCCCGTGGCTATTCTCGCTCGGTGGGCCGCGGTAGAGAGGAACTCAAGGTCGCGACGGGCGAGGCGCCGGACGAGACGTCCGGCGCCCCCGTCGAGGCCGGGGCCGACCAGGTCGAGCGCCTGCTGGCCGGCCTGAACGGTCCCCAGCGCGAGGCCGTCACCTTCGGCGAGGGCCCGCTCCTGATCCTCGCCGGCGCGGGCTCAGGCAAGACCCGTGCCCTGACCCACCGCATCGCCTGGCTGCTCGCCACCGGCCGCGCCCACCCGAACCAGATCCTCGCGATCACGTTCACCAACAAGGCAGCCGACGAGATGCGCGAGCGCGTCTCCGCGCTGGTCGGCGGTGTCTCGCGGCGCATGTGGGTGATGACCTTCCATGCCGCCTGCGCGCGGCTCCTGCGCATCGAGGCCGAGCGCCTCGGCTACACGAGCAAGTTCACGATCTACGACGAGGCCGACTCGCTGCGCATGCTGAAGCGCTCCCTGGAGGAGCTCGAGGTCGACACCAAGCGCTATCCGCCGCGCGCCGTCCGGGCGCGGATCTCGGACGCCAAGAACCAGCTGATCGACGCCGAGACCTTCCAGGAGCAGGTCGGAGGGCCGTTCGAAGACATGGTCGGACAGGCCTATCGCCTCTACGAGCGCCGGATGCTCGACGCCAACTCCATGGACTTCGACGACCTGCTGATGCGCACCGTCAACGTGCTCGAGCTCTTCGAGGACGTCCGCCGCCGCTACCGGGAGCGATTCCGCTGGATCCTCGTCGACGAGTACCAGGACACCAACCCGGCCCAGTACCGGCTCCTCCAGCTGCTGGCGGGCAAAGACGGGAATCTCTCCGTCGTCGGCGACGACTCGCAGTCGATCTACGGCTTCCGCGGCGCCGACGTGCGGAACATCCTCGAATTCGAGCACGACTTCCCGGACGCGCACGTGGTCAAGCTCGAGCAGAACTACCGCTCGACCGAGACGATCCTCGAGGCCGCGAACGCCGTGATCTCTCACAACACCGGAGGGCTGGAGAAGCACATCTGGACCGATCTGGGCGAGGGGGAGAAGATCCACGTCGCAGAGCTCGAGGACGAGCACGCCGAGGCCCGCTTCGTGGCGGGCGAGATCGAGGAGCTGATCGACAAGGACGGCCTCTCCCGCGACGAGGTCGCAGTCTTCTACCGGACCAACGCCCACAGCCGGGTGCTGGAGGACATCCTGGTCCGTTACGAGCTTCCGTACCAGGTGATCGGCGGGACCAAGTTCTACGAACGCGCCGAGATCAAGGACGCGGTCGCCTACCTGCAGTTGCTGGTCAACACCGCCGACGAGGTGAGCTTCTCGCGCGTGATCAACTCGCCGCGGCGCGGCATCGGGAACACGAGCCAGGGCCGGCTCTTGGCCCACGCCAACACGACCGGCCGGACCATCTGGGAGATCGCTGCGGAGCCCGAAACGGTCCCAGGCCTGTCGGCGGCGGCGATGAAGTCGATCGGCCGCTTCCACGAGCTGATCGAGGAGCTCCGCGCGGAGTTCGAGAACGGCCCGGTCGCCGACCTGCTCAAAGCGCTGCTCGAGCGCTCGGGCTATCTCGACGCCCTGCGAGCCGAGCGGACGATCGAGGCGGAGGGCCGGATCGAGAACCTCGAGGAGCTCGTCGGCGTCGCAGCCGAGTTCGACGCCAACCGGCAGGTCGAGGGGCCGTCCGACATCGCTCCGCTCGAGGAGTTCCTCCAGGCGATCTCGCTCTACACCGACCAGGACGACATGACCCGAGACGAGTCGAAGGTCACGCTGATGACCCTCCACAACGCGAAGGGACTCGAGTACGACGCCGTCTTCATCATCGGCTGCGAGGAGGGGGTCTTCCCCCATTCCCGCTCGCTCGAGGAAGGCAACGAGGAGGAGGAGCGCCGCCTCGCCTACGTCGGGATCACGCGGGCGCGGAAGAGGCTCTGGATGACGCACGCGCGCAGCCGCCGGCTCTTCGCGGGCAGGGAGACCGGCTTCCCGTCGCGCTTCCTCTCGGAGCTGCCCGAGTCACTGGTGGAGCGCGAGGGCACCCAGGAACAGGCGATGACGGGGTGGGCGCTGGGCGGGACGACGAGCGCTCCGGCGTCGAAGGCCGACCCCTCGCTCTCCTTCGCCACGGGGGACGACATCGTCCACGCCAGCTTCGGCGACGGGGTGGTCACGGCGGTCGAGCCCGGCGGCGTGATTGTCGTCCGCTTCGCCAGCGATGGTGCCGAGCGCAAGCTGATGGCCGACTACGCACCCCTGAGGAAGGCTTCGTGAGCGCGACGGTGATCGACGGCAAGGCGGTTGCCGCTTCGGTGCGGGAACGAGTCCGCGGAGAGGTCGAGGAACTGACCGCCGCGCTGGGGCGTCCTCCCGGACTGGCCACGGTCCTGGTCGGGGACGACCCCGCTTCGGCGATCTACATCCGGAACAAGCGCAAGGCGAGCGAGGAGGTGGGGATTCGGTCGATCCACCACGAGCCCCCTGGCTCGATCTCCCAGCAAGAGCTGCTCGACCTGGTGGAGGAGCTCAACGGATCCGATGAGCTGGACGGGATCCTGGTTCAGCTGCCGGTGCCGGATCAGATCGACCCCGACGCGATCGTCAACGCGCTCGACCCCGAGAAGGACGTCGACGGCCTGACGCCGATCAGCGCCGGCCGCCTGGCGCGCGGGGAGCCCGGGCTCGTGTCCTGCACACCGCGAGGAATCATGGAGCTGCTGGCTTCCGCCGGAGTGGATCCGGCCGGCAAGGAGGCGGTGATCGTTGGACGGTCCAACCTGGTCGGCCGGCCGGTGTTCTCGCTCCTGCTCGGCGCCAACGCCACGGTGACGATCTGCCACAGCCGCACGCGTGACCTCGGTGAGGTCTGCAGGCGCGCCGAGATCCTGGTCGCCGCGGCGGGTCAGCCGAAGCTGGTCACCGGGGACATGATCCGGCCCGGGGCGACCGTCATCGACGTGGGGACCAACCGCACCGACGACGGGCTGGTGGGCGACGTCGATTTCGATGCGGCCTTCGAGGTCGCGGGAGCGATCACACCGGTGCCCGGCGGCGTGGGCCCGATGACGATCGCCATGCTGCTCGCCAACACCGTCCAAGCGGCCAGGGCGCGCCTTGCAGCGCCTGCCGCTAGTGGTTGAATCCCGGCCTCAATCCATCGACGGAGGCTGATTTGGACTCATCACGGTTGCGCACGGGGGAGATCGTCGCCGGGATAGGCGGCGTCGCCCTGTTCGTGTTCCTGTTCTTCGACTGGTTCGGCGGAGGCGCGGAGGTGAGCGGCAGCCTGGTCAACGGGACCGCGACCCTCTCGCATCCGGGCATCAGCGGCTGGGATGCCCTCGTCGACCTGCCGGGGTTCCTGATCATCCTGTCGGGCGTCTCGGGGATCGCACTGGCGTACCTGGCGGCCGCCGGGCAGCGGGTGAACATCCCGCTCCGGCGCGGCGCGGTCACGGCCCTGCTGGGCGCGCTGGCCGTTCTGCTGATCCTCTGGCGGATGTTCGCCGGCTCGCCGACGCTGAAGATCGGCGTGGTCCTCGGCCTGGCCGCGGCGATCGCCATCACCGCGGGCGCCCTGATGGCGCTCGGCGAGGATGGCTTCCAGCCGCTGGTCGCCGTTGCGGGCGACCGCACCCGGGCCGCCTCGGCGAGCGCGCCGGCGGCGACCCCGACGCCTCGCCCGGTATCGGCTCCCGCCAAGAGCAGCGCCAGTTCGAGCGGCTCCACGACGACCAAGCGCTCGACCGCGAAGAAGCCGGCAGCGCGCTCCGGGTCGAAGGCGAAGTCCTCGAGCTCACGCTCCACCGCAACGAAGAAGAGGAAGAAGTCCAGCTCGTCGCGCTCGAGCGCCAAGAAGAGCACCGCGAGGCGCAAGAAGTAGCGGCTTAGATATCCGGCCATTCGGTCGTCGCGCTCGGCAGGAGCCGGGCGTGACGTCCGTGTTCACGTTCGCCCGCGTGTGTAGGGTCACGGCCCGCGCTCAGACTCAGGAGGACCTACACATGATTGGAAGGATGACTCAGGGGCAGTTGATCGCAGCAATCGGCGCCGTCGTGCTGCTGGTCGCGATGTTCCTGCCCTGGATAGGGGTGAGCGGACCGTCGCTCCCGTCCGGGATCCAGCTCCCGCCCGGCGCGGCCAACGTCGCCGGCAGCACTTCGGACAACGTCTGGAAGGGCTCGACGCTCGACATCTACCTGCTGATCACGGTGATTGTGGCCGCCCTTCCCGCACTCCTCGCCCTCACCGACAGCGCCGAGGAGTTCTCGTTCGTCTCGGCCGCCACGTTCCTCCTCGGCGTCGTCGCGGTGATCCTGATCGCGGCGTTCCTGACCGTCGACTTCCCGGACGGCGCCGACCGCAAGATCGGCGCGTTCATCGGCCTGGTCGCCGCCGCCGCCGTGGCGTTCGGCGGATTCAGGGCGATGCAGGAAGAGGTCGCCGGAGAGATATAGGCTCGGGTCTGGTCAACGGATAGAGGAGGAGCATTGGACGCGAACAGGTTGTCTCAGGGTCAGCTCGTCGCCGCGATCGCGGCGATCGCCCTGTTCATCATCAGCTTCCTGCCCTGGTTCGGCGTTTCGGGAGCCGTGACCGTCGGCGGGACGACGATCGGCGGATCGAAGAACTTCAGCCTCTGGGAGGCTGAGAATCCGCTCGACATCTACCTGTTGATCGTGATTCTCGTGGCCCTGGTGCCGGCTGTGCTGGCGCTGATGGGAGACGGTGCGGATGCGCCCATGGCGGCGATGGCCACAGCGCTCCTGGCGGGAGTCGGGACGATTCTCATCCTGTACCAGGTGTTCGACACACCCGGCGACGCGAACCGCAAGATCGGCCTGTTCCTGGGCCTGATCGCATGCGCCGGGATCGCCGTCGGCGGCTACCTGACGATGCAGGAGACATCCGGAGGCGAGCGCTACTGAACCGTGGGTTGAGGCTGGGCGAGCTGGTCGGGGCCATCGGCGGCCTCGGCCTGCTCGTCGCCTCGTTCCTGCCGTGGTACTCGGCCGGCGGCGAGGACGCCACCGCTTGGCAGGCGTTCAGCATCACCGACATCGTGCTCGCCGCCGCAGCGGTGGCGGCGCTCTCGGTCGCGCTCTGCGTGCTCTTCCGGATCTCCGTCAGCTATCCGGTGGCGGGCTCGTCGGTGGCGACCGGGTTCGGGTTCGTGGCCGCGGTCCTGATCGTGATCCGGATGATCGACCCGCCCGGCGCCGGAGACATCGGCCTCGAGTTCGGTGCCTGGCTCGGCCTCGCCTCGGCGGTCGCCGTCACGATCGGCGGCTACATGGGGATGCAGCCGCTCAAGGCCCCGAAGGCGTCAGCCGCGTAGAGCTGCCCCGACGTCGCCGGCCACGTGGGTGGCGCACGCGATGATGGTCATCATCGGATTCACCCCGACGGAGGTCGGCAGGATGCTCCCGTCCGCCAGGTAGAGGCCCTCGACCCCGCGCACCGCGCCGCGCGGGTCGCAGACGCTGGTGTCGGGGTCGGTGCCCATCCTGGCGCTGCTCATCGGGTGGAAGGCCTCGAGGCGCAGGTCGGAGGGCTTCAGCGACAACGCCTCGAACTCGGCGAGCTTGCCGCGCTGGATCACCGAGACGGGCCCGACGTTGGGATAGACCTCGGTCGCGCCGGCGGCGAAGTGGATCTCAGCGGCCCTCGCGATCCCGAACTGAATCGTCCTGGCCTCCTCCGCGAGCAGGCGGTAGGAGAGCCGCAGCGAGCCGTTGGAGGTGAGGCCCACCCGGCCCTCGGAACGATCATGCAGGTGGACGCCGATCGAGGCGATGTGCCCGAAGTTCGCCACCCGGTCCGAGAACGCGGCGCCGACGCCCGGTAGCCACTGGGCCCCGAACGAGAGCGGGGTGAAGGTCGCCTCGAGCAGGATCCCCTCCGGCTGCCACTGGTCGACGTAGTAGCTCTGCATCACGCCATCCCAGCCGCGGACCTCCTCCTCGTAGCGTGCGCCGATCCAGGCCGCGGGGTGGATGTGCAGATGGCGGCCGAGCGCCGGATGGCTGATGCCGGAGCGGAGCAGCAGCTCGGGCGTGCCGAACGCGCCGCCGGCGCTGATCACGGCCTTGGCGCGGACCTCCCAGTCGCGCCCGGCAGGAGGGCGTCCGTTGCGCTTGGCCTCCTGCGCGGCGGTGGTCGGCATGCCGGCCCGACAGGCGAGGCCGGTGGCGCGCCCGCCCTCGGTGAGGATGCGCTGCACCTGGACTCCGGCGCGGACGCGCGCACCCGCGGCGACCGCCAGGGGCAGGTAGGAGACGTGGGCGGCGCGTTTCGCGTCGATCTCGCAGCCGAGGGGGCAGGAGCTGCACTGGATGCACTTCCCCGCGTTCCGGCTGATCGGGCCCCCGCTGGCGCCGACGGCCTTGGCTCCCTCCGCGCAGAGCTGTCCGTTGCGGCCCAGGGTCTCGAGGTCCAGGGGCGTCACCGCGAGCACCTTCTCCGCCTCGGAGTAGAAGCGCCCGAGATCGCCGGCCCAGTCGATTCCGGCGACCTCGCGCCACTCGTCCAGAACCTCCCGCGGAGCGCGGAAGCACGTGCCCGAGTTGATCACGGTGGTCCCGCCGACCGTGCGGCCCACCGGGATGGGAATCGCGGGCTTGCCCATGGCGATCGTCATCCCGCCGTCGCGGTAGAGCAGCGGCAGCCCGTCGAGCGGGTCGGTCGGGTAGCTCGTGTGGTCGACGTATGGCCCGGACTCGAGCACCATCACGTCGAGGCCGGCCCGGGCCAGGATCACCGCCGCGGCGGCCCCGCCCGCGCCGGAGCCGACGATCGCGACGTCGCAGTCCTCTCCGGCGCCGCGGGGCTCCAGATCGCCCACGCCGGTCGAGGCGGGCTGCGGGGCTCCTGGCGCGACCGCGCACCGAGACTCGAAGCCGACCGCGCTGCGAACGCGCTCGTCGCGCGCCCAGCCGACCATCGCCAGCAGCTTGGCGAGCAGCAGCAGGTCGCGGTAGAGCGAGAAGCGGGAGCCCTCCATCTTCGCCATGTACTGCGCCCGCGCCTCGACGCTCATGCGGCTGAAGCGCCACGGGAATGGCAGGAACTCGAAGGTGCGCAGGGCCAGCCGCACCACCTGGACGGTGCGCGCCGGCATGCGGGAGAGAAAGCGCGCCATGGGCTCCGCGACAGGGACCTCGACCTCGGCCGCGGGCAGCCCATCCTCACCAGGGGCGATTGCCTCCGCGATCGCTCGCAGAGTCCTGAGCTCGGCGGCCCGGAGCCCCGGCGGGCGCCTTCAGGGAGGGGCGGCCGGCGTGCCGACCCGGCCGGCGAGCGACCAGAGCAGAAGCGTCGCGAAGACGAGGAAGCCGTCGACGATCCCGTTGAGCAGGTAGGCGAAGACGTCGTCCTCGATGAAGAAGATCCAGGAGGTGATCGACGAGGCCGCCTTGCCGGCCGCGAGCGCCAGCAGCATCGGGCGGTAGCGGACGACGTCGGTGGACGCGATCCAGGCGAGGAACGTGATCACCACCATGTAGGCGAAGCCGAGCGAGAGCCAGAGCCGCTCCTCGGTCTTCGGGGCCGGGGTGTGGAAGCCGAAGTGGTGGCCCAGCTCGGTGAGGCGGGCGAGCGTCCCGTCGGGCCAAGCGATGAAGAAGAACCCCGTGATGGCGAAGCCGATCGCCATCAGGCGCAGGTTGAGGACTATGAAACGCTCGGCTTTCTCCCCCGTCATGGCGGCCGGGATCCTATGCCTATGATCCGGCGAATGATCGAGAAGGAGCAGGTGCTGCACGTCGCTCGCCTCGCCAGGCTGAAGCTGAGCGATGAGGAGGTCGAGCGGATGGCCAGCGAGCTCTCCGGGATCCTCGAGCACGTCGAGCGGATCTCCGAGCTCGATCTCGACGGGGTCGAGCCCACCTCACACGTGATCGCGCTCGAGAACGTGTTCCGGCCCGATGAGCCGCGGCCGAGCTGGGATCGCGACGAGGTGCTCGAGAGCGCGCCCGACCCGGCATCCGGCGCTTTCCGCGTGCCCTCGCCGCAGGCGTAGGCCGTGAGCGACGTGATCGACCTTACGGTCGCCGAGGCGGCCGAGCGAATCCGCTCCGGAGAGCTCTCCGCGGACGAGTACTTCGGCGCCTATCGCGACGCGGCCGCGGGCGACTCGCTGAACGCCTTCCTGTGGACGGCCGACGAGCCCGAGGAGGCCGGTGACGGCCCGCTCGGGGGGATTCCCGTGGCGGTCAAGGACATCTTCTGCACGGAGGGGATCCCGACGACGGCCGGCTCGCGGATCCTGGAGGGCTACCGGCCGCCCTACACGGCGACCGCGGTCCGCAAGCTCCGCGAGGCCGGGGCCCGCGTGCTCGGCAAGGTGAACATGGATGAGTTCGCGATGGGCTCGTCCAATGAGAACTCCGGCTACGGCCCGGTGCTCAACCCGTGGGATTCCGGGCGCGTGCCGGGAGGCTCATCGGGCGGCAGCGCGGCCGCCGTGGCCGGTCGGCTCGCCCCGTGCGCGATCGGCACCGACACGGGCGGCTCGATCCGCCAGCCGGCGGCGCTCTGCGGCATCGTCGGCATGAAGCCCACCTACGGAGCGGTCTCCCGCTACGGGATGATCGCCTTCGCCTCATCGCTAGACCAGTGCGGGCCGCTGACCAGGGATGTCACCGACGCCGCGCTGATCCTGCAGGCGGTCGAGGGGCGCGATCCGTGCGACTCGACGTCGATCGGCATCGAGGGCGGCATCGAGCTGCCCAGCCGCGAGGACCTGAAGGGCCTCAGCTTCGGCATCCCGAAGGAGCTCGCCTCGGAGGCCGAGGGCATCGAGTCGGGCGTCAAGGGGGTCTTCGAGCGCACCGTCGGTCTGATCGAGGAACTCGGCGGAGAGGTCTCCGAGACGGAGCTTCCGCACGCGCCTCATGGCATCTCGGCCTACTACGTGCTCGCCCCGGCGGAGGCCTCGGCCAACCTGGCGCGCTTCGACGGCGTCCGCTACGGGATGCGGGTCGACTCCGAGGACCTCACCGAGATGTACGAGGAGACCCGCGCCAAGGGGTTCGGCGCTGAGGTCAAGCGGCGGATCATGCTCGGGACCTATGCGCTCTCCTCCGGCTACTACGACGCCTACTACGGCAGCGCCCAGCGGGTCCGGACGAAGATCGCCGAGGACTTCTCCAGGGCCTTCGCGCGCTTCGACTTCGTCGTCACCCCGACCTCGCCGACCGTCGCCTTCAAGCTCGGCGCGAAGACCGACGACCCCCTGGCGATGTACATGAACGATTACTGCACCGTTCCGATGCCGCTCGCGGGCATCCCGGCGATCTCGATCCCGGCGGGGATCGCGGCACCCGACGACGGTGGGCCGGAGCTGCCGGTCGGCTTCCAGATCGCCGGGCCGGCGTTCAGCGACTCGGCGATGCTCGATGCGGCCCACGCCCTCGAGGGCGCGATCGGCTTCCGGCGGAACGGGGGAGGGGCGTGAGGGATCAGATGCAGATGACCGACGACGAGTTCCGCCAGGCGGTCGAGGACGCGCTCGACTCGCTGCCGCCCGAGATCTCCTCGAAGCTCACCAACGTCGCGGTGATCATCGAGGACCGGCATCCCAGCGGCCGGTTGCTCGGCCTCTTCGACCCGAGGGGCGGGCTGCAGCGGATCATCATCTACCGCGAGCACCACACCGACGCCCAGAGCGTGAAGACGACGGTGCTCCACGAGATCGGCCATTACTTCGGCGCCGATGAGGCGACGGTGAGGGGGTGGGGGCTCTAGTGGCGGACTACGAGGCGGTGATCGGACTGGAGATCCACGTCCAGCTCTCCACCAAGACCAAGATGTTCTGCGGGTGCGCGCTCTCATTCGGGGACGAGCCCAACAGCCACACCTGCCCGGTCTGCCTCGGCCACCCCGGGACGCTGCCGACAATGAACGAGGAGGCGATCCGCTACGCGCTGAAGATCGCCGCCGCCCTCGAGTGCGAGGCGCCGGAGCGCTCCGAGTTCGCCCGGAAGAACTACTTCTATCCGGACCTGCCGAAGGGCTACCAGATCAGCCAGTACGACCAGCCGATCGCGGTCAAGGGCAACCTCGGCGACGTCCGCATCCACCGCGCGCACCTGGAGGAGGACGCGGCCAAGCTGACCCACGTCGGCGAGTCCGGCCGGATCCACGGCTCCGGCGCCTCGCTCGTCGACTTCAACCGTGGCGGCACACCGCTGGTCGAGATCGTCACCGAGCCCGACATCCGCTCCGCCGCACAGGCCCGCGAATGGGCCCAGCTCCTGCGCACCACGATCCGCCAGTTGGGCGTGTCCGACGTGAACATGGAGGAGGGCAGCCTCCGGGTGGACGGGAACATCTCGATCCGGCCGGTCGGCTCGGAGGAGCTCGGCGTGAAGACCGAGCTCAAGAACATGAACAGCTTCCGCTTCCTGGAGCGCGGGATCGAGGCGGAGCTCGAGCGCCAGCGACGGCTGCTCGAGAACGGCGAGGAGGTCGTCCAGGAGACGCTCCACTTCCACCCAGAGGACGGATCGCTGACGCCCCTGCGCTCCAAGGAGTACGCCCACGACTACCGCTACTTCCCGGAGCCCGACCTGGTCCCCGTGGTTCCGACCGAGGCCATGCTGAATGAGGCGCACGAGTCGCTGCCCGAGCTTCCTGCCCACCGGCGCGAGCGGTACGTCAGCGAGATCGGCCTCACCGAGGAGGCGGCGACCACCCTCGCCTTCCACGAGGGCTACGGCGAGTACTTCGAGCGCGCTCTGGCGGCCGGCGATGGGGCGCCGGCGAAGGCGATCGCCAACTGGGTCACCGGAGAGCTGGTGGCGGCCCTGCGCCAGGTCGGCGACGAGGACGACCCCCTGGCGAGCAAGGCGACTCCCGAGGCCGTCGCCGCGCTGGCCGGGCTCGTGGAGGCGAAGACGGTCTCCCACGGCGCCGGCAAGCAGGTGCTCGCGAAGCTGGTGGAGAGCGGGGGGGACCCCGCCGGGATCGTCGAGAGCGAAGGCCTCGCCCAGATCTCGGACAGCTCGGAGCTCGAGGGCATCGTCGACCGGGCGATCGAGGCCGAGCCGGAGGCCGCCGAGCAGGTCCGCCAGGGAAACGAGAAGGCGATCGGCCGGATCGTGGGCGCGGTGATGAAGGAGTCGAAGGGACGCGCCGACGGCGGGACCGTGACGAAGCTGATCAAGGAACGGCTCTAGCCGGTGGCCGGTGGTCCATACATCCTCATCGCGCTGCTGTTCGGGCTCGCCACTGGCTTCGTGGGTCGCGGCAAGGGGAGCTCATTCTTCATCTGGTTCCTGATCGGCACCGTTGTGCCTCTCTTCGGCCTGATCGCGGCGATCCTCTACCGCTCTGAGCACGACGAGCCGGAGCGGCGCTGCCCGACCTGCAACAACGTCGTGAAGCTGCACGTCCAGGTCTGCCCGCGCTGCGGGACCGACCTCTATCTGCCGGATCCGGCCGAGGTCAGGCCCGGCCCAGCCCAGCGCTCTACCTGAGCCAGGTCCGGACGATCGCGTTGGTGAAGCCGAGCCCGTAGCGGACGACGGCGGGCTTCTTGGAGTGCCCGTGGGTGCGTTTCGCGACCGTCACCGGCACCTCCTTCGCCGGCACGCCCCGCTTGATCGCCTCGATCAGGAACTCGGAGGTGTGGAACTGCTCCTGGCGCAGGACCAGCTGGGGGAGGACCGAGGTGCGCACTGCGCGGTAGCCGTTGGAGGCGTCCGAGACCTTGGTCCGCGTGATGAACGAGATCATCTTGTTGAAGAGGACGATCCCCAGCTCGCGCGAGCGGGTGTTCGGGTCGGCGTCGCCGAGGACCCGCGAGCCGTGGGCGACGTCCACCTCGTCGTCGAGCACCGGCTTCACCAGCCGCTCCATCTCGCTGGGCAGGTGCTGGCCGTCGGCGTCGAGCGTGACCACCACCAGCGCCCCGGACTCCGCCATCAGCCGGTAGCCGGTGCGCAGCGCCGCGCCGCCCCCACGGTTGATCACGTGACGGGCGACGATCGCGCCGGCCATGGCGGCGGCCTCACTGGTGTCGTCGCGCGAGCCGTCGTCCACGACGAGCACCGCCGTCTTCTCCCCGCATATCTCAGGAGGGATCTGCCCGACCACGTCGCCGACGCTCTCCGCCTCGTTGTAGGCCGGGATGACCACAGCGACCTTGTCGCGGAAGCGCTCCGGCAGCTTGGCCTCCCGGAACTCCTCCCAGGCGAGGCCCTCGAGCAGGGCCGAGAGCTGCTGGTTCATGCGCGCGCTCTCCGTCAGCGCACGCAGCACCAGGAAGAACAGGACGATGATCGCGAAGACCGCGAGGCCCAGGATTCGGCCGCCGTTGCCCTGCTTGAAGGCGAAGGCAGAGAGCAGGCCGTTGAGCAGCTCCGTCCCGGAGACGATCGCCAGGGCGAAGGCGCCGAAGATCGCGAACAACACCGCGCCGTTCGAGAGCGAGCGGCGTCGCCAGATCGCGAAGGCGAACAGCACCACGGCGAGCACGAGCCCGCCGACGCGCAGCGCGGTGAGTTCCTCGGGGAAGATGGACGCGAGCAGGGGGATCGTCAAGGCGGCGGCCAGAATAGCTCGCTACCCTGCCGCCTCTCATGCGCGTCCTCATCCTCGGGGGCGACGGCTATCTCGGCTGGCCGACGGCGATGCGCTTTTCGGCTCGTGGTGACGAGGTTTCCGTCGTCGACAACTTCTCACGCCGGAAGTGGCACGAGCGCCACGGCACCGACTCCCTGACCCCGATCAGGCACCTCGACGAGCGGATCGCCGCCTGGCACGAGATCTCGGGCAAGGAAATCCGCTCCTACGTCGGGGCGATCGAGGACGCCGCCTTCCTCGAGGAGGTGGTCGTCGAGACCAAGCCCGAGGCGGTCATCCATTACGGCGAGCAGCCCTCGGCGCCGTTTTCGATGGCGAGCCGCGAGCAGGCGGTCGAGACGCAGTACACGAACGTGATCGGCACGCTCAACCTCCTCTTCTTCCTCCGCGATCACGCCCCCGACTGCCACCTGGTGAAGCTCGGGACGATGGGCGAGTACGGCACCCCCAACATCGACATCGAGGAGGGCTACATCGAGATCGAGCACAAGGGCCGCAAGGACACGCTGCCCTTCCCGAAGCTCCCGGGCTCGCTCTACCACCTCTCCAAGGTCCATGACTCGCACAACATCCACTTCGCGTGCCGCGTCTGGGGACTGCGGTCCACCGACCTGAACCAGGGTGTCGTCTACGGCATCGAGACCGAGGAGACCGCGCAGGACGAACGGCTCTGCACGCGCTTCGACTACGACGAGTGGTTCGGCACGGTCCTCAACCGCTTCTGCGTCCAGGCAGTCGTCGGCCGCCCGCTCACCGTCTACGGGAAGGGCGGCCAGACCCGAGGCTTCCTCAACATCCGCGACACGCTCCAGTGCGTCGAGCTGGCCGTCGACAACCCGGCCGACGCCGGTGACTTCCGGGTCTTCAACCAGTTCACCGAGCAGTTCTCGGTCAGCGAGCTGGCCGAGCTGGTGCAGCGCTCCGCCGCCGAGGTCGGCTTCGAGATCGACGTCGACCACGTCGAGAATCCCCGAGTCGAGCTGGAGGAGCACTACTACAACCCGGTCCACACCAAGCTGCTGGATCTGGGCCTGAAGCCGAGCTACCTCGGCGACGAGCTGGTCCGCTCGATGCTGAAGACGATCGAGCGGCACAGGGCCCGCGTGATCGACTCCGCGATCGACCCGCGGACGCAGTGGAAGCCGGGTACGCCGGCCGCGGCTCGCTGAGCGGCTTCTCCTGACGAGATCGTTTCGCGCCCGGTGCGGGCCCTTGGCTACCATCGCCGCATGCGCGCCGCTGACGCAGTCATGGAGGCCCTCAAGGCCGAGGGCGTCGAGCACATCTTCGGGATTCCCGGTGGCGCCAACCTGCCGATCTACGACGCCGTCCACGACGCCGACCTCGACCACATCCAGGCCCGGCACGAGCAGGGCGCGGGGCACATGGCCGAGGGTTACGCCAAGGCGTCCGGCCGCGTGGGCGTCGCCTTCGCGACCTCCGGTCCCGGCGCGACCAACCTGATCACGCCGATCGCGGACGCGATGCTCGACTCCGTCCCGACCGTCTTCATCACCGGACAGGTCCGCACCGACCTGATCGGCACCGACGGCTTCCAGGAGGCTGACGTCAACGGCATCACGATGCCGATCGTCAAGCACAGCTTCATGGTCCAGGACCCCCGCTACATCCCCGACTACATCCACGCGGCCTTCCACATCGCCTCCACCGGCCGCCCGGGGCCCGTCCTGGTCGACATCCCGCAGGATCTCTCGCGCGCGGACATCGAGTACGAACCGAGCACCGACACGCCGAACCTTCCGGGCTACAAGCCCTCCACCGAGGGGAACATCAAGCAGATCCGCATCGCGGCTCGCGCGCTCGCCAACGCGCAGCGGCCGGTGATCTACGCCGGCGGCGGCGTGATCAACGGCAACGCCGCCGAGGAGCTGCGCGAGCTCTGCACCTCCGACAACTTCCCCGTCACCTGCACCCTGATGGGCCTCGGTGGCTTCCCGGCCAGCCATGAGCAGTGGCTCGGCATGCTCGGGATGCACGGCACGCGCACCGCCAACTACGCGATGGACAACGCCGACCTGATCGTCAACGTCGGCGCCCGCTTCGACGATCGGATCACGGGCAAGCTCTCAGAGTTCGCGCCGCGGGCCAAGTTCGTCCACATCGACATCGACCCAGCCGAGATCTCGAAGAACGTCCCGGCGCACATCCCGATCGTCGGCGACGTCAAGGAGGTGCTCCCGAAGCTGGTCAAGGAGTACCGCGCCTCGCAGGCGGACCGCTCGCGCCTCGATCCGTGGTGGGAGCAGATCCGCGCCTGGCAGAAGGAGTACCCGCTGGGCTACGAGGACTCGAGCGACAGCGAGATCAAGCCTCAGCGGATGGTCGAGGCGATGTTCGCCGCCACCGAGGGCGACGCGATCATCACCTCAGACGTCGGCCAGCACCAGATGTGGGCCGCCCAGTACTACGGCTTCGACAAGCCACGGCGCTGGATCAACTCCGGCGGGCTCGGCACGATGGGCTTCGGCCTGCCGAGCGCGATCGGCGCCAAGGTCGCGCAGCCTGACGACACCGTCGTCTGCCTGGCCGGCGACGGCAGCCTGATCATGACCTGCCAGGAGCTGGCCACGGCAGTGCGCCACGAGATCCCGGTCAAGGTCTTCCTGATGAACAACGGCTACTTCGGCATGGTCCGCCAGTGGCAGGAGCTCTTCTGGGACGGCCGCTACAGCTCCGTCGAGATGGGCGCGAGCCCCGACTGGCCCAAGCTGGCCGAGGCCTTCGGCGCCAAGGGCATGATGGTCGACGACAAGAACGAGGTCGAGGGCGCCATGCGCGACGCGCTCGCGACCGACGGGCCGGTCCTGCTCGACGTCCGGGTCACCAAGGAAGAGAACTGCTATCCGATGATCCCCGCCGGTGCAGCCGCGCGGGACATGGTGGGCTAGCCATGGAAGCCGGCACTCCCGACCTGATCAACCTCGAGGACCTCGACGCCGCCGCGGGCGCGCTGACCGGCCGGAAGCACGTCCTCTCGATCCTCGTCGAGAACCGTCCCGGCGTCCTCGCCCGGATCGCCGGCCTGTTCAGCCGGCGCGGCTTCAACATCGACACCCTCGCCGTCGGCCCGACCGAGGACCCTGGGATCTCGCGGATCACGCTGACCGTCGACGGGGCCGTTCACCCGATCGACCAGGTGACGAAGCAGCTCCACAAGCTGGTCAACGTCATCAAGATCCGTGACATGGAGCCGAGCGAGACGATCGCCCGCGAGATGGCCCTGTTCAAGGTGTCCGCTCCGATCGAGAGCCGCGCGGAGATCATGCAGTTCGCCGAGATCTTCCGCGCCAAGATCGTCGATGTCTCCCGCCGCTCCCTGACCATCGAGGTCACCGGGAGCTCGGACAAGATCGAGGCCTTCGAGCGCATGATCCGCCCGCACGGCCTGATCGAGATGGTCCGCACGGGCGAGGTCGCGATCGCCCGCTCCAAGCCGGACAACTAGGCTGTTTTGTGAGCGTCGCGCTCGACGCCGGGCCGCTCCTCTCGCAGTTCGAGAGGGCGCTGTCCCGAGCCCCTGACGGACGGCTCGTCTCCGCGACGATCGAGCTCGACGAGGTGGTTGATCCGACGGCGATCGCCGCAGGTTCCCGACTGGCGACCGACCGCTGGTTCTGCTGGGAGCAGCCTGACCGCGGCTTCGCTGTGGCCGGAATCGGGACCGCCGCCGAGGTGGTGAGCAGGGGAGGGGACCGCTTCTCCGATCTCGCCGCGGGATGCTCCCGGGTGGCCCACGACCGCGAGGCCGAGGAGCCGGCGGGCCTGCCCGCCGGGGCCGGGCCCGTCTGGGCGACCGGGCTGGCGTTCGCTCCCGACGGTGGGACCGAGCCGATCTGGTCGTCGCTGCCACCCGCTCTCGCCGTGCTCCCGGAGGTCGCGATCGCCCGCAGCGAGGGCCGCAGCTTTCTCACCGTCTGCGCGGTGCCGGGCCCCGACGCGGACCGCGAGCGGCTGGTCGAGTCCGTCGCGGGACGGCTGGGCTCGCTTCGCTCAGCGCCCCTCACGCCGCAGGACCCCCACCCGAGCGCCTCGACCTCCATCAGCGGGCGCCACCCGCCGGAACGCTACGAGCGGATCGTCGCCGACGCCGTCGAGCGCATTCGTGGGGGAGCGGTTGACAAGGTGGTCCTCGCCCGCGAGCTGACCGTCGAGGCGCCGGCAGCGATCGATCCGGCCACCAAGCTCGGGGCGCTGCGGGACCTCTTCCCGTCGTGCTTCTGCTTCTGCTTCGGAACTCCTGAGGCGGCTTTCATCGGGGCGAGCCCGGAGCTGCTCGTCCGCCGTTCCGGCGCCGTCGCCGCGACCGTCGCCCTCGCCGGGACCACCTCGCGCAGCGCGGACTCGGCCGTGGACGACCACCTCGGCGAGCAGATGATGCGCAGCCCGAAGGTCCGCGAGGAGCACGGCATCGTCGTGCGCCGGATCGAGCGCACCCTGCGTCCGCACGCCGTCTGGGTCCATGCGGAGGGGGAGCCCTTCGTCGTCAAGGTCGGGAATCTCCAGCACCTCGCCACCCCAATCCGCTCCCAGCTCGCCGAGTCCCACAGCGCGATCGAGCTCGCTGGCTATCTCCACCCGACGCCCGCGATCGGCGGAGAGCCGCGCGAGCCCGCTCTCGAGCTGATCGACGAGCTCGAGGGAATCGACCGCGGCTGGTACACGGGGCCGGTCGGCTGGATGGACGTCACCGAAGACGGCGAGTTCTGCGTCGGCCTGCGCTCGGCGCTTCTGCGGGACCGCGAGGCGCACCTTTTCGCGGGCTGCGGGATCGTCGCCGACTCGGAGCCCGCGGCCGAGCTTCAGGAGTCCGAGCTCAAGTTCGAGGCGCTGCTGCCGCTGCTAGCCGGCTGAGCTCCCGGTGGAGCTCCAGGTTTCGCGCCCGGTCGGTGCGGACGACGATCATCCTCGCGTCGCCGGCGAGCGCCTCGGCCAGCTCGGCCGGGCCCTCGGGGATCTCCACATCGAGGCCGAAGAGCCGGGCCGCCTCGGCCGGATCCAGCCCGCTGGGCGTGCCGAGGAGCTCTTCGAACTCTGCCTCGGGCATCGCCTCCGCCTGCGGCAGGAAGTGGAAGATGCCTCCGCCCGAGTTGTCGATCACGATCAAGCGCAGGTCCGGGACGCGCCGGGCGGCGGCGAGGCCGCCGAGGTCGTGGAACAGCGCGAGGTCGCCGAGCACGGCCCAGGTTCGCGCTCCGCTGCCGGCCGCGAGCCCTGCCGCCGTCGAGACCAGTCCGTCGATCCCGTTGGCGCCGCGGTTGGCGGCGATACGGACGCCCTCAGGGCCGGGGCGGAGGAAGGCCTCCAGGTCCCGGACGGGCATGCTCGATGCGGCGAAGACCGAATCCCCGTCGCGAAGCGCCTCGCCCAGGACCGCCCAGACGCCGGGTTCGCTCAGCTCGTCGAGATCGCCCAGATGGCCGTCGACGGCCGCGCGCACCGCTGCGTCGGCATCGAGCCAACCCGAGGCGAAGGGAGAGCCAGCGACCGCGCTCGCTCCAGGTCGCAGGCGCGAGAGTCGCTCGGTCAGCGAGCGCGCGGTGGCGCCCGGGTCGGCGCGGACGATGGTGTCGGCCCGGCGCGTCGGCTCGCGCCACTCGCCGACGGGGTCGATCACGATCTGCTCGAGGTCCTCGATGGCCGCGAGCCACTGGCGAAGCGGCTTGCTGGTCGGAAGGTCTCCGACCCGGACGATCAGCTCCGGCTCGAGCCCCACCGGGCGGTCGCGCGCGACGTGGTCGTAGGTCGAGGCGATCAGTGAGCGGTCGTGGGGACCGCGGCGAAGCTGCGAGGTTGGCTCGGCCAGGATCGGATACCCGGCGGCGGCCGCCAGCGCCGCGACCGGCTCCGCGAGACCAGGGTCGAGCTGCCGGCCGGCGACGATCAGCCCTCGGGGGGCGGACTCGATCCGCTCGGCCAGGCGGTCGAGCAGCGCCTCCTCGGCGCGCGAGGCGACGGCCGAGACGGCGTTGAGCGGCCCGTCCCTCCGGCCCTCGAGCGCCAGTGGATCGGTCGCCGTCACCGCGCCCTCCTGGACCAGAGGCGCGAGTGGCTCCCGCCATGGGACGTTCAGGTGGACCGGTCCCGGCCGGGGGTCGCCCAGCGCGGTCGCGTACGCACGGCAGGCGACGGCGCGGAAGTGCAGGAACCCGTCGTCGTCGGCCTCATGGGTGCCGACCTCGCAGAACCAGCGCACCGCGTCGCCGTAGAGCTTCAGCTGGTCGATCGTCTGGCCGGCGCCGATGTCGCGGAGCTCGGGCGGCCGGTCGGCGGTGAGCACGATCAGCGGAACGCCCGCCTCGTCGGCCTCGACCACGGCGGGATGAAGGTTGGCGGCGGCCGATCCCGACGTGCACAGCACCGCGGCAGGCCTGCCCGTGGCGAGCGCGGTGCCGAGGGCGAAGAAGCCGGCGCTGCGCTCGTCGAGGATCACGCTCACTTCGATCCCCGACTGGCGCCAGAGCGCCACGGCGAGCGGCGTCGAGCGGGAGCCGGGCGAGATCACGGCGCGTTCCACCCCGGAGCGGGCCAGCTCCTCGGCCATGGCCGACGCGAGTGCCGTATTGCGATTGGTCGGATCCACCGCGCCGAACGGTAGATCAGCCGAGTCTGCGCGCCGCAAGCGCCTCTTCGTCGATCTCGACGCCGAGCCCGGGCCCCTCGCCGACGATCAGCTCATCGCGCTCGGCGGCGACGCCCTCGCCGATCGAGATCGAGAACAGGCGCTCGGTCGCCAGCCCGTGCGCGACGCCGGCGTCCCCGGCGGTCCCTCGCAGCGCCTGAACCGCGTGCGCAGCCGCTGCGATCCCGACCGGTCCCTCGAGAGCGCTCGAGAGGTAGGAGGGGATGACCTCGGCAATGTCGAGGACGGCGCCGAGCCCTCCGACCTTCGCGACCTTGACCGCGGCGACCTGACAGGCGCCGAGCTCACGGGCCCGGCGGGCGTCGAACGGAGAGACGAGGCTCTCGTCCGCCGCGATCCGCACGTCCACCCGACGGCGGAGCTCGACCATCTGCTCGAAGGTGCCGACGGGCTGCTCCGCCAGCTCGATGTCGTGCTTCGCGAGCGCCTCGAGCCGGTCGGCGGCCTCCTCGACGCCCCATGCCCCGTTGGCGTCCACGCGGATGGCGATCTCCGGGCCGAGCTCCTGCCGCACGGTCGCCACCTGCGTCACGTCGCCGGCGAGGCCTACCTTGAGCTTGAAGGTCCGGAAGCCCTGCGAGCTCCAGTCCTCGGCCAGCTTGCGGGTTGCCGCGGGATTGGCGGCTGGCAGGGTGGCGTTGCAGGCGACCGGCTGCACCTCCGAGGCGCCGAGCAGCCGCCACACGGGCTCGCCGGTCGCCCGCCCGACCAGGTCGTGAAGGGCGATATCGACGGCCGCGAGCGCCTCGGCGGACGCGCCCCGGTTGCGGCAGCGGGCGATCGCCGACCAGATCCGCTCGCGCTCGACGCCGCCGTCGAGCAGCGCGGGCCAGCAGCGGTCGCGGATCTCGGTCGCGATCGAGTCGATCGAGGCGCCCCCGCGCAGAGAAAGGGATGCGGTCTCGCCGAGCCCCTCGAGCCCCTCGCCCCGGATCCGCACGAGGATCAGCTTCCGCTCCCGCAGCTCTCCCCGGGCGGTGACATAGGGATCGCGAAACGGGAGGGAGTAGGGGACGACCTCCAGCTCCTCCAGCTGCATGTCGCGATCGTACGTATGACCGCGGCCACGAGCGGCCGCCCATCACAAGTCGCTCCAGCCTTCGGCCTACGCTCCTGAGGAGAGCAGCCTGGTGGCCCGCTACGCCGCGATCAGAAGCCCGGCGGAGACCGTCAGGCTGAAGACGCCGAGCAGGGCACCCGTCCCGGCCAGCGCGCCGTTGAGCGCCGGGCCGTCGGTGCGGTTGAGCACCGCCCGCGCAGGCTTCAGCGCCATCGGGATGGAGATCAGGCCGAGCAGCGCCCACCAGGGACCCCCGCGACTGGTCACGGTTCCGATCAGGCACGCGTAGGCAGCTACGACCAGTCCGACGTAGAGGCTGCGGGCACCCTGCCGCCCGAGCCGCACAGCGAGGGTGTTCTTGCCGGCGCGCCGATCGGTGTCGATGTCCCTGACGTTGTTGACGACGAGGATCGCGGTGGCCAGGCAGCCGACCGCGACGGAGAGCCCGAAGGGCAGCCAGTCGAGTCGCTCGAGCTGCACGTAGTAGGAGCCGTTCACCGCGACCAGGCCGAAGAAGAGGAAGACGAAGAACTCGCCCAGCCCCGCGTAGCCGTAGGGGCGTGGACCGCCCGTGTAGAGGACCCCGGCGGCGATCGACGCGATTCCGACGGCGATGATCACCCAGCCGGCGACCGTGGCGAGGTAGATGCCGGCGACGACCGCGATCCCGAAGGCGAGCCAGGTCGCGATCAGGACGCTGCGAGGTGCGACCAGCCCCGCCGACGTCACCCGGACGGGGCCCAGGCGGTCGACGGTGTCGGCACCGCGCTTCGCATCGGAGTAGTCGTTCGCGAGGTTCGTACCGATCTGGATGAAGATCGAGCCGATCAGCGCGGCGATGAAGGCGCCGACGCGGCGCAGGTCCCCGTGGTGCTCGATCGCCGCGGCCGTGCCGACGAGCACGGGCGCGATCGCCGCGGGCAGCGTCCGCGGACGCGCCGCCATCAGCCAGATCCTCAAGTCAGGGCCTCTTCGGGTACTTGGAGAAGTCCGGGCTGCGTCCCTGCTGGTAGGCGTTGCGGCCCTCCTGGCCCTCCTCCGACATGTAGAAGAGGAGCGTCGCGTCGTGGGAGAGCTGCTGGATCCCGGTCAGGCCGTCCTCGGTCGCGTTGAAGCTCGACTTGAGCAGCCGCAGCGAGAGGGGGGAGAGGGCCGCCATCTCGCGGCACCAGGCGACCGTCTCGCGCTCGAGGTCCGCGAGCGGCACCACCGTGTTCACCAGCCCCATGTCCAGCGCCTCCTGCGCGTCGTAGAGCCTCAGCAGAAACCAGATCTCCTTCGCCTTCTTCACTCCGACGTTGCGGGCGAGCAGGGAGGAGCCGAAGCCGCCGTCGAAGCTCCCGACCCTGGGGCCGGTCTGCCCGAAGACGGCGTTGTCGCCGGCGATCGTCAGATCGCAGACGAGATGCAGGATGTGCCCGCCGCCGACTGCGTACCCGGCGACCATCGCGACGACCGGCTTCGGCAGCCGCCGGATCTGCACGTGCAGGTCGCCGACGTCCAGGCGTCCGATGCCCTGCTTGGCGACCTCGTCGTCGCCGATGTAGCCGTCGTCGCCGCGGATCCGCTGGTCGCCTCCGGAGCAGAAGGCCTCGTCGCCGGCTCCCGTGAAGATGATCGAGGCCACCTCGATGTCGTCGCGGGCGCGATTGAAGGCGTCGCGCAGCTCGGCGAGCGTCGGAGGCCGGAAGGCGTTTCGCACCTCGGGACGGTTGATCGTGATCTTCGCGATCGAGTCGCCCCGCTCGTAGAGGATGTCCTCGTAGTCGCCCTCCCCTCGCCATTCGATCGGCGCGTAGAGCTCTTCCTCGGGGGGCGCGTCTTTGTGTCGCCTCGGCACGGCGGCAACGATACCCGTGCCCCAATTTCTTAGGCTGTCGGATGTGAAGCTCGACAACTGGCTCGCCCAGCGGGCTCAGAGCTGCCCCGAGCGAACCGCGCTGGTCACGGAGGCGTCCAGCGTCACGTATGCGGAGCTCGAGGCGGAGGCGACCTGGGTCGCCCGCCGGCTCGCGGCATACGGGGTGAGGCGGGAGGGGCTCGCGGCCCTGACGATGCATCCCCGCCGGGAGGAGGTCGTGCTCCTGCACGCCCTGATGAAGCTCGGTGCGGTCGCCCTGCCGCTCAGCCCGCAGCTGACAGAGGCGGAGAGGGCGGCGATCCTCGCGGAGCAGCGCCCCGCCGTGGACCTGAACGACGCGGCGGAGCTGACGCAGACCGAGGCCGACATGCCGCTGCTGGGCGAGCACGACATGGACGACCTCCAGTGCCGGATCCTGACCAGCGGCACCTCCGGAACGCCGCGGCCCGTCGACCTCACGTACGGGAACTTCCTCTTCAGCGCGGTCGGCTCGGCGTTCAACATCGGGATCGAGCCGGAGGACCGCTGGCTCTGCTGCCTGCCGCTCAGCCATGTAGCCGGCCTCTCGATCATCCTGCGCTCGGTCATCTACGGGACGACGGCCGTGCTGATGGACGGCTTCGACACCGAGAAGGTCGCCAGCACCCTCATCAGCGGCGACATCAGCGTCCTCTCGCTCGTCCCCACCCAGCTGATCAGGCTCTTGGAGGCAGGAGCCGACCTGTCGGCGCCGCGAGCGATCCTGATCGGCGGCGGCCCGGTCCCCGAGGACGCCCTGCGGAGGGCACTGGACCAGGGCGCCACAGTGGTCCAGACCTACGGGATGACCGAGACCTGCTCTCAGGTGACGACGCTGGCGCCGGCGGACGCCGGACGCAAGGTGGGGTCCGCGGGTAGACCGCTGCTGACATCCCACGTCCGGATCGAGGACGGCGAGATCCTGGTCCAGGGCCCGACGGTGTCGCGGGGCGCAATCGACCCGGACGGCTGGCTTCACACCGGGGACCTGGGCCACATCGACGACGAGGGGTTCCTCTACGTGACCGGCCGTCGCAGTGAGGTGATCGTCACCGGCGGCGAGAACGTAATGCCGGCCGAGGTCGAGGCGGTTCTGATCTCTCACCACGCCGTCGCAGACGCGGCGGTGCTCGGCCGGCCGGATCCCGAGTGGCAGGAGGCGGTGTGCGCCCTGGTCGTCCTGGCCGACGGAACCGAGGCGCGAGAGGAGGAGCTGCGGGAGCACTGCGCGGCCTCCCTGGCACGTCACAAGGTCCCGAAGCAGGTGGACTTCGTCTTGAGCCTGCCGCGGACCTCATCCGGCAAGCTGCTGCGCGGGCAGTTGCCCGAACCCGCCTCCCGCTAGCATCCGCCGCCGCATGGCAGCCGGCGACGAGGTTCTCTACGACAAGGACGCCGACCTCTCCGTCCTGGAGGGGAAGACCGTCGCGATCCTGGGGTATGGCTCCCAGGGCCACGCGCACGCGCTCAACCTGAAGGACTCGGGCGTCAAGGTCGTCGTCGGCCTCCGCCCGGACTCCTCCAGCCGTGCCGACGCCGAGGGCGAGGGACTCGAGGTGATGGACATTGCCGACGCCGCCAGCGCCGGCGACATCGTGATGATCCTGCTCCCAGACGAGAAGCAGGCCCAGATCTGGCGCGACGAGATTTCGGATGGGATCGCCGACGGCAACCTGCTGATGTTCGCCCACGGCTTCGCGATCCGCTTCGGGCAGATCGAGCCTCCGCCCGGAGTCGACGTCGGGATGGTCGCGCCCAAGGGACCGGGCCACCTCGTCCGCCGCGAGTTCGTCGATGGTGCCGGCGTGCCCTGCCTGATGGCGGTGCACCAGGACGCCACGGGAACGGCGCGCGACCAGGTGCTCGCCTACGCCAGCGGGATCGGCGGGGGCCGCGCCGGGATCATCGAGACCACCTTCAAGGACGAGGCCGAGACCGACCTCTTCGGCGAACAGGCCGTCCTCTGCGGCGGGGCCACCGAGCTCGTCCGGGCCGGCTTCGAGACGCTCGTGGAGGCCGGGTACGACCCACGCCTGGCCTACTTCGAGTGCCTGCATGAACTCAAGCTGATCGTCGACCTCATGTACGAGCATGGGATCCAGGGGATGCGCCACTCGATCTCCAACACCGCCGAGTACGGCGACATGACCCGCGGCCCCAAGGTGATCACCGACGAGACTCGCGAGGCGATGAGAAAGATCCTCACGGACATCCAGTCGGGCGAGTTCGCCAAGGAGTGGATCGCCGAGAACGAGGCCGGTCAGGAGAACTTCCAGCGCATGCGAGAGGAGGCCGCCGGCTCTCAGGTGGAGCAGGTCGGCAAGGACCTCCGGGGCATGATGCCCTGGATCGAGGACCAGGGGCTGGACTAGCCGCCGAAGCCGGGACCGCGGGGATTCGTCTCGCCCTCCGGGACGTGCGCGTCCCGGCCGACGTACCCGGACTCCGCGCCGACGATCAGGTACTGCGCGTCCCCGGTCTCGCTCAGATTGCGAACCGAGCGGACGGTCGCGGCGTCCACTCGCGCGGCGCCGCCCTCGTGCAGCTCGGCCTTGGCGCCGTCGCCGAAGGTCATCTCGATCGCCCCGCGATGGACGAAATAGAGCTCCTGCTGGCGCTCGTGGTAGTGCCCGCCGGTGGAGTAGCCCGGCGGGATTGTGATCACGTTGACGCCGAACTCGGTCACATCCAGCTCGCGCCGCAGCTTCCGGAAGCCATAGCCCTCGCCCATCGCGTCGAGGTCGGGCGCGGCTGCCCAGCCCTCTCCCTTGACGACGCCGTCGGCCATCAAGCGCTCACCAGCGGCTCTTGCTCGGAGATCGGCGGCAGCGTGTCGGTCATCAGCAGGAAGTAGGCCGTCGCTCGAAGCTGGTAGGCGAGGCCGTAGCTGAGCACGTTATGCGTCCCGGGCGAGGAGCGCCCCGTGAAGACGATGTGGAACCAGGCGACCGCTCCCGCGATCGGATAGATCGACCCGATCAGATAGAGCATGAACATCGTCGGGAACCCGACGATCAGCCGGAAGATCGTCTTGGGCCGGCTGTACCGCTCCTGCGGCGGATCGATCAGCGCACGGATCGGATAGTCGGAGGCCTCCTCCCAGCCGAAGGGTGGCCACCGGTCCGTCTGGAGGTAGAAGAACCCGTAGGTGCGGGTGATGAAGCGCAGCGCCCCGGCGTTGAACTTGTAGAGCTCCGCCGGGAACCGGCCGGTGAACGCGATCGCGAACCAGGCCAGGATCGAGATGATGAAGGCGCCCGTGACGAAGGCGCTTCCGAGGAGCAGCCAGGGGATGGCGAGGATGAAGCGGAAGCCGGTCCTCGACCGGCTCCGCTCCTCCTCGTAGTCGGCTTCGTATCCGACCGGGTACAGCTGCTAGCTCTGGCTCGTCGGGGTCCCGCTGCTGATCTGGCCGGCGGTGGCAGATCCGCCCTCCTCATACGAGAACGGTGGGTAGTCCTCGGTGATGAGGAGGAAGTATCCGGTGCCCCGCGTCAAGTAGGCGAGTGCCGAGCGCATCGGGTTGAACAGGCCCTCGGGCAGCTTGCCGGTGAACAGGATCGCGAACCAGGCGATGATCGCGCAGACGTAGAGGATGATCGCCTGAACGATCGCCAGCAACATCACCGGGATGCCGATGATCAGGCGCAGGCCGGTCTTCCACCGGTTGTACTGGTCGAGCGGCGGCGGCACCCCGATTCGCACGTTGTAGTCAGGTGTCTCCTCGCCCCCGAACGGCGGCCATTCATCGGTCAGGAGGTGGAGGAACGAGTAGGTCCGCGAGTACATGCGCAGATACCCGGCGTTGAAGTTGTAGAGGCCCTCTGGGTAGCGGCCGGTGAAAACGATCGCGAACCAGGCGATGATCGCGACGATCTCCGCAATCCATCCGTAAATCGACGCGACGATCAGCCAGGGGATCGACACGATGTATCGGAAGAACGATGTGAGCCGATTGCGGCCCTCGAGGACTGCATCCGCGTCGTAGCTAATGGGGTACATATCTCTCTCCAGGTCGAGGTCGTGGGGGATTTCACGTCTCCGGCTCAGCCGGCCCCTTCGGACGCGCGGCCACCCTATCCCACGCAACGGAGGGCAGTCCAGCAGTCGCGACCACTACCCTCCGCGGTCCGCCGATGACACCAACAATTGTTGAGATCCCCGCTTCTCTTCGCCCCGCCGACGGCCGCTTCGGCTGCGGTCCGTCGAAGGTCCGGCCGGAGGCTCTGGCCAAATTGGCGAGCCAGAACGACCTGATGGGGACCTCTCACCGGCAGCGACCGGTCAAGGACCTGGTCGGCCGGGTCCGCAGCGGGCTCGGCGAGCTCTTCGCGCTGCCCGACGGCTACGAGGTCGCGCTGGGCAACGGCGGGACGACCGTCTTCTGGGACGCCGCGGCCGCCTGCCTGATCCGCGAGCGCGCGCTGCATCTCACCTACGGCGAGTTCTCGTCCAAGTTCGCCAAGGCGACGGCCGGCGCTCCGTTCCTGTCCGAGCCGATCGTGATCGAGGCCGATCCGGGCGACGCGCCGGCGCCGGCCGCCGATCCCGGAGTGGACGCGATCGCCTGGGCGCACAACGAGACCTCGACGGGCGTCATGGTCCCGGTGGAGCGCCCCGATGGCGCGGACGACAGCCTGGTGCTGATCGACGCCACCTCGGGTGCCGGGGGCCTGCCGGTCGACATCGGTCAGGCCGACGTCTACTACTTCGCTCCCCAGAAGGCCTTCGCCTCGGACGGCGGGCTCTGGCTGGCGGTGTTGAGCCCGGCCGCGGCCTCCCGGATCGAGGAGCTCGACGGGACGGATGGCCGCTGGCAGCCGGCCTCTCTCTCGCTCGGGACCGCTCTCGAGAACTCCCGGAAGGACCAGACCTACAACACGCCGGCCGTGGCGACACTGTTCCTGCTGGCCGACCAGATCGATTGGCTCCTCGACGGCGGCGGCCTCGACTTCGGCGTGTCGCGGAGCCGCGCCTCCTCCGAGCATCTCTACGGTTGGGCCGAGGCCACTGACGTCGCGAGCCCGTTCGTCGCGGATCCCGCCAAGCGCTCGGCCGTGGTGGGGACGATCGACTTCACCGATGACGTGGACGCGGCCGCGCTCGCGAGCACCCTGCGCGCGAACGGCATCGTCGATATCGAGCCCTACCGCAAGCTGGGCCGCAATCAGCTTCGCATCGGCATGTTCCCTGCGGTCGACCCCGCTGACGTCGAGGCGCTGACCGCCTGCATCGACTGGGTCATCGAGAACGCGGACGAGGTGCGCAAGTGAAGGTCCTCGTCAAGGAGAAGATCGCCGACTCCGGCGTCGAGCTCCTGCAGGAGCAGTTCGACGTCGAACTCGGCCTGGACTGGGACGGCGACGAGCTCGAGAAGCGGATCGGCGAGTTCGACGGGATCCTGATCCGCTCGGCCACCAAGCTCACTCCGGATCTGATCGAGCGCGGGCAGCGGCTCAAGGTGATCGGCCGCGCCGGGACCGGCGTGGACAACGTCGACATCGAGGCCGCCACCAAGCGCGGGATCATCGTCGCCAACGCCCCCGAGGCGAACTCCATCGCCGCAGCCGAGCACACGCTCGCCCTGATGCTGGCGCTCTGCCGGAACGTCCCGCAGGCGCACGCCTCGCTCGCGGCCGGGAAGTGGGACCGCTCGAGCTTCAAGGGCACCGAGCTCTACGGCAAGACCCTCGGCGTCCTCGGCTTCGGCCGGATCGGCCAGCTGGTCGCGGCGCGCGCCCAGGCCTTCGACATGCACGTCGTCGCCTACGACAAGTTCGTCACGGCCGAGCGGTTCCGGGAACTCGGGGTGGAGGGGGTCGACGAGCCGGCCGAGCTCTACGCCCGCGCGGACTTCATCACCTTGCACCTGCCGAAGACGCCGGAGACCGTCAACTTCATCAACGCCGAGGCCATTGCGCAGATGCGCGACGGCACGCGGATCGTGAACTGCGCCCGCGGCGAGCTGATCGACCTCGACGCCCTGGTCGTCGGGCTCGATTCCGGCAAGCTCGCCGGCGCCGCCCTCGACGTGTTCCCGGAGGAGCCCTTCAGCGGCCACCCGGTCCTCGAGCGCGGCGACGTGGTCGTCACCCCTCACCTGGGAGCCTCGACCGCCGAGGCGCAGGACCGCGCCGGCCTGGTCACCGCCGAGCAGGTCACCGCCGCGCTCACCGGAGGCGTGGTCACCACCGCGGTGAACATCGCGGCCGTCCGGCCCGAGGTGATGGAGCAGCTCGCCCCGTTCGTGCCGCTGGCCGAGAAGCTGGGACGCCTCGCGCAGGGGCTCTGCAAGGCCGCGCCGGACCGGGTGGAGGTCGAGTTCCGGGGCCGCCTCGCCGATCAGGACACGCGCATCCTCGGCATCGCCACCCTCGTCGGCATTCTCAGCGGGCACACCGAGGAGCCCGTCAACCTCGTCAACGGCCCCCACATGGCCGAGGAGCGTGGAATCGAGCTGACCGAGACCCGCGACGCGACCTCCGAGGACTTCACCGAGCTCGTCGTGGTCAGGCTGCATGCCGGCGAGGACTCCGTCGAGGTGGCCGGCACCGGCGTCGGTCCGAGGAACATTCCCTACCTGGCTCATGTCTGGGGTGAGGACTTCTACCTCCCGTTCGCCGAGCACCTGGCGATCTTCCGCTACACCGACCAGCCCGGGATGATCGGCCGGGTTGGCACGATCTTCGGCGAGGAGAGTGTGAACATCGTCTCGGCGGCGGTCGGGGCCCAGCCGGACGGCGAGACGGCCGTGATGGCGCTGACGACCGACGCGCCCGTGAACCCGGCGACCATCGACAAGATCCTCGAGCTCGAGGGCTTCTCGGTCGGCCGCGCGGTCTCTCTGTAGGGTCACTTCCATGAGGGCGGTCGTGATCACCCGCCATGGGGGGCCCGAGGTCCTCCAGGTCCAGGAGAAGCCGGATCCGCCGGTGGGCCCGGGCGAGGTTCGGATCGCCGTCAAGGCGGCCGGGATCAACTTCGCCGACACCATGGCGCGAGTGGGCCTCTACCCCGAGGCGCCCAAGCCACCCTGCGTCGTCGGCTACGAGGTCGCGGGCGACATCGAGTCGGTGGGGGACGGGGTCGAGGACGTGAAGGTGGGCGACAAGGTGATGGCGGGGACGCGGTTCGGCGGCCAGGCCTCGATGGTCACCGTGCCGGCTGACCAGGCCCTGCCGCTCCCCGAGGGATTCAGCTACGCGCAGGGCGCGGCCTTCCCGGTGAACTACGCGACCTCCTACGTCGCGCTCGTGATGATGGGCGGGCTCCGTGAGGGCGAGCGGGTGCTCATCCACGCGGCCGCGGGCGGCGTCGGAATCTCCGCGATCCAGATCGCGCGTTCCCGGAAGGCAGAGATCTTCGGAACCGCCTCGGCCTCCAAGCACGACGCGATCCGCGAGCAGGGCGTCGAGCACGCGATCGACTACCGGACCCAGGACTTCGAACAGGAGATCCGGCGGATCACTGGCGGAGAGGGCATCGACCTGGTCATGGACGCGACCGGACCGACCAACTTCCGCAAGGACTACCGGCTGCTGCGCGAGGGAGGCAGGCTGATCATGTACGGCCTCTCCGAGGCCTCGACCGAGACCGGGCGGGACATGAAGAAGCTGTTCAGCAGCCTGGCCCGGATGCCATTCGCGACGGTCCCCTGGTGGAAGAGCCTTCAGTTGATGAGCGAGAACAAGGGAATCTTCGGGCTCAACATGCTGGCCTGGCAGGACCGCGAGGGGCTGGACCGGGTGCTCGATGCGATCAGCGGGGAGCTCGAGGAGGGCACGATCTCGATCGATCCGGTCGTCGCCGAGGAGTTCCCCTTCGATCGCGCCGGCGAAGCGCACCGCTTCATCGGCGAGCGGAGGAACATCGGCAAGGTCGTGCTCGTCCCCTGAAGCGGGCCGCTCCGATCGCCTCGGAGCCGGGTTACGATCGGTTGAGATGAAGCTAGGGAGTGGCAAGGCACTCGGCTTGCTGTGCGTGCTCGCGGCCATGATGGCCGCGGCCCCGGCGGCCGCCTCCGCGCATCCGGGCGTGAGGGATTCGGTGTGGACCGTGCACGGGCACGGCGCCAGCGCGTCGGCGTCGATCAACGTCCTCACGCTGAACGACCAGCGCCGCATCAACAACCGGATCTCGGCCCACATCGGGTCCGACGGGCGGCTCGTCATCTCCGCTCCGGAGGGCCTCGGCGACCCCGACGGCAGCGGCGCCAACTGCAGGCTCGACAACGCGAAGAGCGGCGAGAGCAACGCGGCCGAGGTGAGCTGCAGCGCGGGCTACATCGGCGCGATCGTGGGCGACCTCGGCGGGGGGAGCGACAGCTTCGATGCGGACACAGGCTTGACCGTGATGGTGGGCGGCATGATCGACGGCCGGCCGCGGCCGCTCTTCGGCGGCCCGGGGCGAGACCGGCTGATCGGCGGCTCCCAGGCGGATCTCCTGGTCGGTGGCGGCGGACCGGATTCCCTGGCCGGCGGCCCCGGCAACGACCTGCTCACGGGCGGCGGGGGCCCCGACAAGCTGATCGGCGGCTCCGGCAAGGACGCCTGCCGGGGCGGAGGCGCCACCGACATCGCCAAAGCCTGCGAGCTGACTCGCGGGATTCCGTAGACGCCGGCGCTAGGTTTCTGGCCGTGTTGATCACGGCGAGCGTCGGGAGCGCATACCAGCACGGGATCGTCGACACCGGCCGGGAGCCACATTTCCTCTTCTTCGTCGCCTTCCTGGTGACGTTCGGCTTCATTCGGACGAGCGCGCACATGATCCGGGCGCAGGTGAAGTGGTGGCCGGGGAACGTCGAGGTCGGCGGGACGCACATCCATCACCTCGTCTGGGGGATCCTTCTCCTGCTGACCTGCGGCTACGTCGCCGTAGCGATCTCTCCGGACAGCCCGTGGCGCGAGATCGTCGCGGTCCTCTTCGGCGTCGGCACCGGGCTCACGCTTGACGAGTTCGCCCTCTGGCTCAACCTGAAGGACGTCTACTGGGAGAAGCAGGGGCGCGCCTCGATCGACGCGGTGGTGATCGCCGCGGCCCTCTCCGGCTTGCTGCTGATCAGCCTGCGGAGCTGGATCGACGTGACCACGAAGGTCGCGGATGAGGTCGAGGCGATCGTCGGCACCATCGGGCTGGTCGGCGTGATCCTCGCCCTGGTCAACGCCGCCAAGGAGAAGTTCGGGATGACGATCTGGAGCATCCTGTTCCCGATCGTCGCCCTGCCCAGCGCGTTCCGCCTCGGCAAGCCCCACTCGGTCTGGGCGAAGCTCTTCTACCGGCACGGCAAGAAGGAGCGCTCGGAGGAGCGCTTCGCAGGCGACCGCGGCAGGCTGTTCTGGAAACGCGGGGGAGAGCTACTTACCCGGCTGCGGCTCCGCCGCCCCGTCGCCGGATCCTGAGAAGACGAGCTCGTCGATCACCACTCCCAGCGAGGCTGCGGTGGGGATCGCCAGCAGCGCACCGAGGATGCCGGCGAGGTTGGCGCCGACGATCACTGCGACGATCGCGACGGCGGGGTTCACCTTGAGCGCCCCGCCCTTGTAGAGCAGTGGCTGGATCACCCGGTCCTGGAGCTGCTGGTAGACGAGGAAGAGGATCAACCAGACGATCGCGTCGCCGGGCCCGCCGTCGATCATCAGCACGGCGAAGACGGAGAACCCGCCGACGGTGAGGCCGATCAGCGGGATCAGGTCCAGGAAGGCCACCAGCACGGCGAGCGGCACCGCCAGGTGGAAACCCTCCGCCTGGAGAAAGCCCCAGGTGAGGAAGCCGGCCGCGATCGCGAGCAGCAGGTTGACGGAGACGTAAGCCTTGACCACCTCCGCGACCCGAGCGGCGATCCGGCGGGCGCGATCGCGCTGCAGCTCGGGAAGCCGGCCGGTGCCCCTTTGGACCATGCCGCTCCCGTCGAGCAGCAGGAAGAAGGTCAGGGCGATGATCGTGATGGCCGCCAGGAGGTGCTCGAGGATGCTGACCGTGAACGAGCCGATCGTGCTCGCTCCGCTCGAGAGGTGCGAGGGCAGGGTGGAGGCCTCCTGGCTCAGCTTCAACGTGATGTGGTACTTGGAGTTCAGGTCCTGGAACTGCTTGTTGTTGTTCGCCCAGTTCTCGAAGTCGTGGACGTAGCGCGGCAGCTTGTGCGCGAGTCCCTCGATGTCGTGCACGATGGGCGGGAAGACCTGGAGGACGAGGAAGACGAGCGCGGCCAGTGCGACCAGGTAGACGACCAGGATCGCGAGGACACGCGGCATCTTCCCCTCGCGCGGCCAGGCTCGCTGAACCAGATTCACCGCCGGATCGAGGGCGAGCGCCAGGAAGACCGCGGCGGCCACCCACTTCAGGGTCGTCCGCGTGTGGAGCAGAGCGATCGCCAGGAGAACAGCGACGCCGGCCCAGAACAGCGCGACCAGGACGATCTTGGCGACAGCCCGCGCCTGGATCTGGTCCGCGCGCATCGAGGGTGAAGCTAGAGCGCAGGCGGGACGGCAAAAGGGCAGTAGTGGGGATGTAAGGAGCGGGCGATGTGACTAGCTTCGGCGGCGATGAGAGGCGGATTTCGGATCGGCCTGTCGACCGCGGCGGTCCTCGCGGTGGCATTCCTGGTGCCGGCGGCTGCATCCGCCCTCGACATCAGGACGCAGCAGGTGAATCCCGGAGTCATCTTCCTCGAGGCCGGCCACGATTTCGCCAACGACGTGGGGGTCACCTGGGTCATCTCCCCGAACGGCAAGCCTGACCTGGTGATCGGCGATCTCTCCGCGGGAATCGCCGATCCGATCCCAAGCCAGTGCGCGCGAGTAGACCCGTCGACCGTGCGGTGCCCAGCCGACCTGTTCACGGCGCTCGACGCCGTACTCGGACCCGGGCCCGACTCGATCGGGGTGGTACCGGCCGTCGGCGTGGACGGCTTCATCAACATGCGACTTCAGCTGGGAGCTGGAAAGGATCGCGCCAGGGACGCCGGTCAGACCCGCGACGTCTGGAACGGAGGTCCTGGCCGCGACGTGCTGGACAGCGGCCCGGGCAACGACAAGGTCAAGGGCGGCGCCCAGAACGACATCATCGACTGCGGCTTCGGGCACGACCTCGGCATCGGCGGCCCGGGCAAGCTCGACCTCTCACGGAATTGCGAGACGGTCAGGCACTGATCGTGCGCTACTCTGCGTTGACTTCGATGACGCACCGGCTCGACAGCCTCGCGCTTCTCCTTCTCCTCCCCCTCCGGGGGGAATAGCGCTGGGCGGCGCGTCAGCCGCGAACTCAGGAACAGGTCATCGAAAGCTTTAGGAGAAGGAGGTACTCATGAGTGACGTTGAAGGCGCAAGGAGTCCGGTCTCAGAGGAGAACCAGGTCCACATCTTCGATACGACCCTGCGCGACGGGGAGCAGTCGCCGGGAATCTCGCTGAACACACACGAGAAGGTCGAGATCGCGCAGCAGCTCGCGCGCCTCGGCGTAGATGTGATCGAGGCCGGATTCCCGATCACCTCTCCGGGCGACTTCGAGGCCGTCGAGGCGATCGCCCGCGGCGTCGAGGGCCCGGTGATCTGTGGCCTCGCCCGCACGCACAAGGCGGACATCGACGCAGCGTGGAACGCGATCAAGGACTCGGAGCGGCCGCGGATCCACACGTTCATCTCGACCTCCGACATCCACATCGAGCACCAGCTGCAGACGACGCGCGAGGACGTCAAGGGTCAGGCCAAGGCCGCGGTGGCACTGGCGAAGGCCTACACCGACAACGTCGAGTTCTCCCCGATGGACGCGACACGGGCCGACATCGAGTTCACCGCCGAGGTCTGCGCGATCGCCGTGGCCGAGGGAGCGACGACGGTCAACATCCCGGACACGGTCGGCTATACGACGCCGGAGGAGTACGCCGCCTATTTCCGCAAGCTCTACGAGCTGGTTCCCGGGCTCGATGGGGTGGAGGTCTCCGTTCACTGCCACGACGACCTGGGGCTCGCGGTCGCGAACTCCTTCGCGGGAGTCCTGGCCGGCGCGCGCCAGGTGGAGTGCGCAGTCAACGGCATCGGCGAGCGGGCGGGCAACTGCTCCCTGGAGGAGATCGTGATGCTGCTGCGGACGCGCCGCGACTCCCATGGCCTGGACACCGGCGTCGACGCGCGCGAGCTGGCGCGCACGAGCCGCCTGGTCTCGCGCCTCACCGGCTACTCGGTGCCGCCCAACAAGGCGGTCGTCGGGCGGAACGCGTTCGCCCACGAGTCCGGCATTCACCAGGACGGCGTGCTCAAGGAGCGCTCCACCTACGAGATCATGGACGCGACCGAGGTGGGCCTGGAGTCCAACTCGATCGTGTTGGGCAAGCACTCCGGTCGCCACGCCCTCCAGGACGCCCTGAAGGATCTGGGCTTCAAGGTCGAGGGCGGCGCGCTCAACCAGGCGTTCAAGCGCTTCAAGGAGATCGCGGACAAGAAGAAGCAGGTCACCGCGCTCGACCTGGAGGCGATCGTCTCCGATGAGATGCGCGAGAGCCCCGAGGCCTACAACCTGAAGTGGTTCGAGGTAGAGGCCGGCTCGGAGCGCGAGCCGCTGGCGAAGGTGAGCGTCGTCCTCCCGAGCGGCGCGGAGTCAGTCGCGGAGGCGTCCGGCGACGGCCCGGTCGACGCCATCTTCGGCGCGATCCGTGAGGCCACCGGAACCGAGGCCGAGCTGCAGCGCTACGAGGTCGAGGCCGTCACCGGCGGCACCGACGCGCTGGGCGAGGTGAGCGTCTCGGTCCGCGCCAACGGCCGGCTGGCGAGCGGCCAGGGCGTGGCGACGGACGTCCTCGAGGCATCAGCACGCGCCTTCGTCCGAGCGATCTCGAACGCCCTCGAGGGCGTCGCGATTCGCGAGGCGGAGGACGCGACGGCCGAGGCCGCGGTCGAGAGGACGCCCGGCCCCTAGGCCGCATGTCCGACTCCGACATCGACGTCGCGAGGGAAGCGTGGGCTGCGCTCCAGGCCGATGACCTGAACGCTTTCCTCGAGTTGACTGATCCCGAGATCGAGTTCAACTCGCTCGTCGCGGAGGCAGAGGGGGGAGCATTCAGAGGGCACGACGGTGTGCGCGAGTGGTGGGACCGCGTCGTCCAATCGCTCGGCGGCCTGCGCTGGGACACATGGGAACCACTCGACCTCGGCGACGGGCTGGTGCTCACGCAGCTCGTGATCAGCGGAAAGGTCGCCGGCGTGGAGGTCCCCCAGGAGGCGTGGAACCTGGCCGAGGTCCGGGACGGGAAGGCGGTCTGGTGGGCGGCCTTCCGCACCGAGGAGGAGGCCCGCAACGAGGCCGAGGCGAGGCGCGCCGCCGGATAGGGTGCCCTCCGTGAAGCTGCAGCTACCCGAGGCGCCCCCGTCCAGCTCCCGGCTCTGGTGGTTCTGGGAGCGCTTCACCGACTTCCACACCACCGCCTACAAGGTGAGCGGCGGGCGCATCGGCGGCAAGGCCTACGGCGTGCCGGTCGTGCTGATCGAGTCGATCGGGAGGAAGTCGGGCAAGCGCCGCACCCACCCGCTGCTCTGCCTGCCGGACGGGAACAACCTCGTCCTGATCGCATCCAAGGGCGGGACCGACCGACACCCGGCCTGGTACCACAACCTCAAAGCCAACCCGGAGACGACGGCGTGGTGGAAAGGGGAGAAGCGGAGGGTGAGAGCACGGGAAGCCTCCGGCGAGGAGCGCGAGCGCCTCTGGCGGATGATGGCCGACGCCTACCCGGACTACGAGAACTACCAGCGCCGCACGGACCGCCAGATCCCCGTAGTGGTGCTCGAACCCGTCGCCTGAGCGACGCCTACGAGCTGCGCCCTCTAGGACCGGACCGTTCTCATGTTGCGGGCGAACGCTGACCGCAGGCCCGCCGCATCCCAGGAGAGCGAGACGTCCCGGTGGCGCTCTCGCCCGATCAGCTGGTTCACGTTCACGAGTGCCACTCGGGCGCCCTCTGCCCGGCTGCCCGTGCGCACGAAGCGCAGATTGAGCTTCGTATCGAGGACCAACGACGCGAGCACCTCCTCATACGGGGTGGTCATCAGCACCGTGTCGAAGTCCGGTGGGCCCGAGAGCGGCTCCGGAAGCGTGTAGCGGAACGAGACCGAGCCCTCGGGCTGCTGCAGGATCCCGGCTACGTCGGGAGGGAAGGCGGGCCCTCTGAAGTGCACGGTGCGATTATCGGCCCAGGTACTGCATACATTCGTATGTGATAGCGTACGGCCCGATGCCGAGCCCGACCAAGACGAAGCCTTCCGGCGACTCCGCCGTAACCGCCGAGGGAGCCGTCGGCTCGCGGATGAAGAGCCTGCGCGAGGCGATGGACCTCTCGCTGCGAGACCTAGCCGAGCGCAGCGGCGTCAGCGCGCCGATGTTGAGCCAGGTCGAGCGTGGCGACACCAGCCCGACGCTGGTAGTCGCGCAGAAGATCGCGGCCGGGCTCGACCTGACCCTCTCGCAGCTGCTGCGCCTGGACGAGGACCGCCACGTCGTGGTCGTGCGCGCCAAGGAGCGACGCACCCGGCGCCGTCGTGGTCACGTGATCGAGGAGCTGACCCCGCCGCTGCCCGGGCAGCGTGCCGACGTCTCCGAGCATTCCCTGGCACCCGGAGCCGCCACCGGAGCGCCTGACGATCCGCCCGTTCACGAGCCCGGCAGCCGCGAGACCGCGGTGGTGCTCGACGGAGCGGTCGAGCTCTTCATCGACGGGCAGCGCCATGAGCTCAACGCCGGGGACAGCGTCACCTTCGATGCTGACCTGCCTCACCATTTCGAGAACAATTCCTCGTCCGAGGCCCGGCTGATCGCCGTGGTGGCCGCCGGGCTGAGGCGTGGTTAGGAGGACCGATGCCGAAGAACCTGTTCGAGAAGATCTGGGAAGCCCACGAGGTCGACGACGACCTGATCTACATCGATCTCCATCTCGTCCACGAGGTGACCTCGCCGCAGGCCTTCGACGGGCTGCGCCTCGCCGATCGCGGAGTGCGGCGCCCCGACAAGACGCTGGCTACGGCGGATCACAACGTCCCCACCGACGGGACCCCAGCCGCCCGCCTGATCGCGGACGATCTCTCCCGCAAGCAGGTCGAGGCCCTGGAGGCCAACTGCGAGGAGTTCGGGATCCCGCTCTACTCGCTCGGCTCCGAGCGCCGCGGCATCGTCCACGTGATCGGCCCGGAGCTGGGGGTCACCCAGCCCGGCATGACGATCGTCTGCGGCGATTCCCACACCTCCACGCACGGCGCATTCGGAGCCCTGGCATTCGGAATCGGCACCTCCGAGGTGGAGCACGTGCTGGCGACCCAGTGCCTGGTCCAGCGGCGCCCCAAGTCGATGCGGATCAACTACTCCGGCGAGCTGGGCTTCGGCGTCACCTCCAAGGACCTGATCCTGGCGACGATCGGCCGGCTCGGCGTCGGCGGCATGCAGGGCTACGCCGTCGAGTACGCCGGTGAGGCGATCCGCGCCCTTTCGGTGGAGAACCGGATGACCATGTGCAACATGACGATCGAGGGCGGCGGCCGCGCGGGCATGGTCGCTCCCGACGAGGCCACCTTCGAGTACATCAAGGGCCGCCCCGGCGCGCCGCAGGACTTCGACGCCGCGGTGGAGCGCTGGAGCCAACTCCCGACCGACGAGGGCGCGAGCTTCGACAACGAGATCGAGGTGGACGCCGTGGCGATCTCGCCGATGGTGACGTGGGGCACGACCCCTGGAATGGTCACCCAGGTCACCGATCAGGTCCCGGATCCCGACGTGATGGACTCGCCGGCCGACCGCGAGGCCGCCGAGCGCGCCCTGGCCTACATGGACCTGAAGCCCGGAACCCCGATGACGGAGATCCAGCTGGACCGGATCTTCATCGGCTCCTGCACCAACTCCCGGATCTCGGACCTGCGCGAGGCCGCCTCGATCGTCGACGGCCGCAAGATCGCCTCGAGCCTGCGCGGCATGGTGGTGCCGGGGTCACAGCAGGTCAAGGCCGAGGCGGAAGCCGAAGGCCTTGATGATGTTTTCCGGTCGGCCGGCTTCGAGTGGCGCGAGTCGGGCTGCAGCGCGTGCCTGGGGATGAACCCGGACATCCTGGAGCCCGGCGAGCGGTGCGCCTCGACCTCCAACCGGAACTTCGAGGGCCGCCAGGGCGCCGGGGGACGCACCCATCTGGTCAGCCCGAAGATGGCCGCGGCGGCGGCCGTCGAGGGACGATTCGTCGACATCAGGGATTGGAGCTAGAGATGGACGCGATCGAAGTGATCGAAGGGCCCGTGGCGGTGCTCGACCGCAACGACGTCGACACCGACCAGATCATGCCCAAGCAGTTCCTGAAGCGGGTCGAGAAGAGCGGCTACGGCGAGTTCCTCTTCTACGACTGGTTTCGCTCCGGCGAGATCGAGCTGGAGGCACACCCGATCCTGGTGACGGGCCGGAACTTCGGCTCGGGCTCCTCCCGGGAGCACGCCGTCTGGGGCCTCAAGGACTTCGGCTTCGACGCCGTGATCGCCCCGTCGTTCTCGGACATCTTCTATTCGAACTGCACGAAGAACGGGCTGCTGCCGGTGATCCTCGACGAGGAGCACTGCCGATCGGTTGCGGCTGCGGGCGAAGCGCGCATCGACCTCGACGACCAGACCGTGAACTGCGCCGAGGGCGTCTTCCCGTTCGAGATCGACGAGGACATCAAACACCGCCTCTCCAACGGACTCGACGACGTCGCGATGACCCTGGCGCGCGGCGGGAAGATCGACGAGTTCGAGGTGGCGGGCAGGGCTGACGCGGGGCCGGTGACGACGTCGCTGTGAGCACCGGATCGATGAACACCGGCCCGCGCGAGTGGGACGCGCAGACCTACGACCGGGTCTCCGACCCGCAGTACGAATGGGGGCTGGAGGTGCTCGACCGCCTCGAGCTCAGCGGAGACGAGACGGTCATGGACGCCGGCTGCGGCTCCGGCCGCGTGACGGCCAAGCTGCTCGAGAAGCTGCCGGACGGACGGGTCCTCTGCGTGGACGCCTCGGAGTCGATGATCGAAAAGGCCCGTGAGGCTCTCGGTGACCGAGCCGACTACCTGGTCGCCGACCTCTCGCAGCTCGAGGTCCCGGAGCCCGTCGACGTCGTCTTCTCGACGGCGACCTTCCACTGGGTCCCCGACCACGACGTGCTCTTTTCACGCCTGCACGAGGCCATGAAGCCCGGTGGCCGCCTGGTCGCCCAGTGCGGGGGAGCGGGGAACGTCGCCAAGCACGCCCAGGCGATTGTCTCCGTCGCGACCCGGCCGGAGTTCGCGAACCATTTCTCGGACATGTCGGTGATGTGGAACTTCGCGCCGCCGGACGAGACCGAGGAGCGCCTGCGCAACGCGGGCTTCGAGGACGTCTCCTGCTGGCTGGAGGACAAGCCAGTCCAGCCCGAGCACCCCTACGACTTCACCACCACGGTGACGATGGGCCCGCATCTCGCGCGGCTGCCGGAGGAGAAGCGCAGGGCGTTCGCGGAGGCCGTGCTCGAGCTCGAGGACGATCCGCTGGTCCTCAACTACGTCCGCCTCAACATGAACGCCCGCCGTGCCTAGCATCGTCCTGCTGCCAGGGGACGGGATCGGTCCCGAGATCGGCGCCGCGGCCAGGGCCGTGCTGGCCAAGCTCGGCGACTTCGAGATCACCGAGCACCTGATCGGCGGCGCCTCGATCGACGAGCATGGCACCGCCCTCACCGACGAGGTCCTCGAGGCCTGCAGGCAGTCCGATGCCGTCCTGCTCTGCGCGGTGGGCGGGCCCAAGTGGGATACGACCGATCCGGACAAGCCGCGGCCGGAACAGGGGCTCCTCGGGCTCCGCAAGGGGCTCGGCCTCTTCGCGAACCTGCGGCCGGTCCGCCCGAGCGAGGCGCTGCTCGAGGCCAGCCCGCTGCGCCGCGATCGCATCGAGGGCACCGACCTGCTCGTCGTCCGCGAGCTCACCGGCGGGATCTACTTCGGCGAGTCTGGCCGCGACGGCGACCGCGCCCACGACGACTGCGCCTACACGGTCGAGGAGATCGAGCGGATCGCCAGGGTCGCCTTCGAGGCGGCCGGGGAGCGCAACGGCCGGGTGACCTCGGTCGACAAGGCGAACGTGCTCGAGACGTCCCGGCTCTGGCGGGAGACCGTCACCAGGATCGCCCCGGAGTACGAGGGGATCGAGCTCGACCACCTGCTCGTCGACAACGCCGCGATGCAGCTGGTCTCGAACCCGACCGGGTTCGACGTCCTCGTCACCGAGAACCTCTTCGGGGACATCCTCAGCGACGAGGCGGCGATGCTCACCGGCTCGCTCGGGATGCTCCCGTCGGCGAGTCTGGGGGAGGGCGGCCCTGGCCTCTATGAGCCGGTGCACGGCTCGGCGCCCGACATCGCGGGCACCGGCAAGGCAAACCCGCTGGCGACGCTGCTCTCCGTGGCGATGATGCTCAAGTACGGCCTCGGCCTGCACGAGGAAGCCGCGAAGCTTGATGCGGCCGTCGATTTCGTATTGGAGCAGGGCCTCCGCACTCCCGATCTGGGCGGCGAGACGACCACTGAACAGATGACAGACGCAGTTCTTCAATCCCTGTAGCTCGGTTCATCGTTCATACTGATCGCCCTATGGAGAAGGCTGAATTCATCTGGATGAGCGGCAAGTTCGTCCCCTGGGACGAGGCCAACGTCCACGTGCTCACCCACGGGCTGCACTACGGAACCGGGGTTTTCGAGGGCGTCCGCTGCTACGAGACCGAGCGCGGCTCGGCGATCTTCCGCCACGACGAGCACCTGAAGCGCCTGGAGCGCTCGGCCGGCCTCTACAACATCCCGCTCGGCTACGGCGAGGAGGAGATCCGAGAGGCGACCAAGGAGCTCGTCCGGCGCAACCGATTGAGCAGCTGCTACATCCGGCCGATCGCGTTCCGCGGCTACGGCGAGATGGGCCTCTACGCGAAGAACGCTCCGGTCGAGCTGGTCATCGCCGCGTGGCCCTGGGGCGCCTACCTGGGCGAAGAGGGCAAGAAGCACGGAATCCGCGCGACCGTCTCGCCCTGGCGCCGGATCTCGCCGGACAGCATGATCCCCGCCTCGAAGGCGTCGGGCCAGTATCTCAACTCGATCCTCGCGAAGAACGCCTCCGTCGAGGCGGGCTACGACGAGGCCATCCTGCTCGACCACCGCGGCATGGTGTGCGAGGGGACGGGCGAGAACATCTTCGTGATCCGCGACGGCGTGATCCTGACGCCGCCGTACGTCGCCTCCATCCTGGACGGCGTCAACCGGCGATCGGTGATCCAGATCGCGCGTGACCTCGGCTACACGGTCGAGGAGCGCGACATCGCCCGCTCCGAGCTCTACCTCGCGGACGAGGTCTTCCTAACGGGCACCGCGGCCGAGCTCGTGCCGGTGCGCGAGATCGACCACGCCGACCTCGGCGAGCCGGGGGAGATCACCCGCGTGCTCGCGGCCAAGTTCGATGATGCACTACACGGGCGCGCCGAGGAGTATCTGGAGTGGCTCGACTTCATCGACGAGCCCAAGCCTGCGGCTGAGCGCGCTCCTGCGGGGGCGAAGGCCGAGGTCCAGTAGATTGACCTTGATGCTGCATAGCTTCACAGGGCGAATTACCGGCACCGCAGCCGCCTAGCGGCGCGGTTTCCGCACGACCCCGTTCAGGGGTTCATTCGCCCACGACGAAGCAGAGAAAGGCAGCAATGAGACAGGTACTCCTCTACGACACGACTTTGCGGGACGGCATGCAGGGCCAGGGCATGTCGCTCTCGGCTCAGGAGAAGGCCCGTGTGGTCCGCAAGCTCGACGAGCTCGGCGTCCACTTGATCGAGGCCGGCTTCCCAGGCTCGAACCCGAAGGAGCTCGAGCTCTTCGAGATGCTCGCCGAGGTGGAGCTGCGGCAGGCCTCCGTCTGCGCCTTCGGCATGACCCGGCGCCGTGGCACCGAGGCCGCCGAGGACGAGGCGCTGCGCCTGCTCGCCACCGGCTTCGCGCCGGTCGTGACCCTGGTCGGCAAGACCTGGGGCCTCCACCTGGAGAAGGTCACCAAGGTGAGCCGCGAGGAGAACCTGGCGATGATCCGCGACTCGGTCGCGTACCTGGCCAATGCGGGCAAGCGGGTGATCTACGACGCCGAGCACTTCTTCGACGGCTACCGCGACGACGCGGGCTATGCGCTCGAGTGCCTGAAGGCCGCCGCCGACGCCGGCGCGGAGAACGTCACGCTCTGTGACACGAACGGCTCCAGCCTGCCCTTCCAGGTCGCCGAGGCCACGAGGGCGATGGTCGAGGCCCTCGACGTACCGGTCGGGATCCACACCCACAACGATCTCGAGTGCGCCGTGGCGAACTCGCTGGCGGCCGTGCAGGAGGGCGCGAGCCTCGTGCAGGGCACGATGAACGGGATCGGCGAGCGGACCGGCAACGCGAACCTGACCTCGATCCTCCCGGATCTGCAGCTCAAGCTCGGCTACGAGTGCGTCGCGAACGAGCAACTGGCGCGGCTCACGGGAATCGCCCACTTCATCGACGAGCTCCTCAACATCACTCCGGACCCGGACCAGCCATTCGTCGGCCGGAACGCCTTCGCCCACAAGGGCGGCATGCACGTGGCGGGCGTCAGCGCCGACGCGCGCACCTTCGAGCACATGGACCCGGCCGAGGTCGGCAACGAGCGGGAGATGGTCGTCTCGGAGCTCTCGGGCAAGGGCACTGTCCTCTCCCGGGCCGAGCGGGCGGGGATCCCGCTCGGCGACGAGCAGGCCGCCAAGGCGCTCCGGACCCTGAAGGAACGGGAACACCGCGGCTATCACTACGAGGCCGCCGACGCCTCCTTCGAGCTGCTTCTGCGCAAGGAGTCCGAGGATTACGAGCCGCTCTTCCGGCTCGAGGGCTTCCGCGTGCTCGTCGAGAAGCGGGAGGACGGCAAGGTCGTCACCGAGGCGACGATCAAGGTCTGGGTCGACGGTGAGCGCTACCTGCGCACCGCCGAGGGCAACGGCCCCGTGAACGCGCTCGACAAGGCCCTGCGCGGCGCGATCAGCGACCGTCACCCGCACTTGGCCGACATCGAGCTCACGAACTACAAGGTCCGCATCCTGGACGAGCACCACGGCACCGGCGCGGTGACCCGCGTCCTGCTCGACTCCTCGGACGGCGAGCGGGAATGGGGCTCGATCGGCGTCTCGGAGAACATCATCGAGGCCTCCTGGGAGGCGCTCGTCGACTCGCTCGAGTACGCCTTCCAGCCCCGCGAAGAGAGCAGCTCACCGAGTGAACGATCAGATCCCGCTCGCACGACCTGAGCTCGGCCCGCGCGAGGAGGAGCTGCTGCTGGAGGTCGTTCGCTCCGGCTCGCTCTCGCTGGGGCCGAAGCTCGAGCAGTTCGAGCACGACTTCTCGGACTGGATCGGCGGGGAGGTCTACGCGGTAGCCGTCTCGAGCGGGACCGCCGCGCTTCATCTCGGCGTGCGGGCCAAGGGGTGGTCGGAGGGCGCCGAGATCGTGACCAGCCCACTGAGCTTCGTCGCCTCGACCAACTGCCTTCTCTACGAGGGAGCGACGCCCGTCTTCGCGGACATCGACCCGGTCACCCTCAACCTCGACCCCGAGAAGGCTGCCGAAGCGGTGGGCGAGAAGACGGCCGGCCTCCTACCGGTGCACATCTTCGGCTACCCGGCGGACCTGCCGGCGTTCGGCGCGCTTGTCAAGCAGCACGGGCTCGGCATGCTCGAGGACGCCTGCCAGGCGCTTGGCGCGATCGACAGCACGGGCGCCAAGGTCGGCACGGACGGGAACCCGGCCACCTTCGCCTTCTACGCCAACAAGCAGATGACCACGGGTGAGGGCGGGATCCTCGTCACCCCCGATCAGGAGGTCGCGGAGGCCGTCCGCAGCGAGCGCAACCAGGGTCGCGCGCCGGACATGGAGCAGGTCGAGCACGACCGGCTGGGCTTCAACTACCGGCTCACCGACCTCCACGCGGCGATCGGAATCGCCCAGCTGGAGCGACTGGAGGAGATGCTCAACGCCCGAGACAACGTCGCGGCCCTGTACCGGGAGCGGCTCACACAGCTCGGCGCCGAGCCCGCGGGAGATCACGACGACCACGACATCGTCCTGCCCTGCGAGAACCGCGGCGACGAGCGCCGCAGCTGGTTCGTGTTCTGCATCCAGCTGCCGGATGGGACCGACCGCAACGCGGTGATCAAGTCCCTCGCCTCGAACGGCATCGCCTCGAAGGCCTACCTGCCCTGCATCCACCTGCTGCCGCCATACCGGGAGCGCTTCGGCTTCGAGGGCGGCGAGTTCCCGATCGCGGAGAGGGTCGCCGAGCGCTCCCTGGCGCTCCCATTCTTCACCTCGATGACGGAATCTCAGGTCGATCGAGTCTGCACGGCGCTGGGCGAAGCGCTCGGAATCCAACCCTAGACTCCGGATCATGTCCCGCTTCGGCGAAGAACAGGATCCGCTGTTCAGGCGAATCAACTCCTCGATCTCCTTCGACTGGCGCCTTGCGTCATTCGACATCGAGCAGTCAAAGGCGCACGCCCGCGCGCTGGCCAAGCTCGGTGTGCTCGACGAGGCGGAGCTCTCTCAGATCACGGAGGGGCTCGACCAGGTGGGCGGCGAGCTCGAAGCGAACAGGTTCGAGTTCCGCGAGGACGACGAGGACATCCACATGGCGATCGAGCGGCGGCTCACCGAGCTGATCGGCCCGCTCGGCGGCAAGCTCCACACCGCCCGGTCGCGAAACGACCAGGTCGCGACCGATCTCTCCCTGCTGGTCCGGGCGCACGCGGCGCGTGCCATCGCCCTGCTCGAGAGCCTGATGGAGACGCTCGTCGCCCAGGCCGAGACCCACAGGGACTGGCCGGCTCCTTCATATACGCACCTGCAGCGCGCTCAGCCGGTCTACCTGGGCCACCACCTGCTCGCCTACTTCTGGATGTTCCAGCGCGACGCGAAGCGCTTCTTCCGCGCCGCCGAGGCGACGACCGACATGCCGGCCGGCTCCGGCGCGCTGGCCGGGCTCAACTGGGACGTCGACCGCGACGCCCTCGCCGCCGACCTGGGCTTCGAGCGGCCCTATCCCAACTCCCTGGACGCCGTCTCGAACCGGGACTTCGCCCTCGACTACCTATCGGCCGCCTCGATCTGCGCGATGCACCTCTCGCGGCTTGGGTCGGAGATCGTGCTCTGGTCGAGTCAGGAGTTCGGCTTCTGCGAGCTCCCGGACTCCTTCGCCTCGGGCTCGAGCATCATGCCCCAGAAGAAGAACCCGGACGCCGCCGAGCTGCTTCGCGGGAAGGCCCCCAGGATCGCGTCCTCGTTCCAGAGCCTGCTCGGGACCATGCACGCGCTGCCGCTCGCGTACAGCAAGGACCTTCAGGAGGACAAGGAGCCCCTCTTCGACGCGGTCGACAACCTGGAGCTCTGCCTGGCGGCCGCCACCGGGATGCTCGGCGGGATCAGCTTCAACCGCGACCGCCTCGCGGCGGCCGCCGGCGACGAGATGCTGGCCGCGACCGACCTCGCCGATGCGCTCGTCCAGCACGGCGTGCCCTTCCGCGAGGCGCACGGCCTGGTCGGCGGCCTCGTGAAGGCGGCCGTGGACTCGGGCAGGCCGCTGTCGGAGCTCGCCGACTCCGAGCTCGACGGCGTCCCCGATGACGCCAAGCAGGCGGTCCGGCGAGCGCTCGAGTCCGGCCGGACGATCGAGTCGAAGGTCTCGGCGGGCGGCACCTCGTCGGCCCGACTCGGCGAGCAACTCGAGCGGGCGCGCGAGGCGCTCGCCGCGCTGCAAGCGTGAACCGCGGCTTCTTCGACCGCTCCGTCCACCAGGTGGCACGCGAGCTGATCGGCTGCGAGCTCCGCGTCGGTGAGACCGCCGGCGTGATCGTCGAGACCGAGGCCTACGAGGAAAGCGACCCGGCCTGCCACGCCTACATCGGCCGGACGGCGCGCAACGAGGTCCTCTTCGGGCCCCCAGGGCACGCCTACGTCTACCTCTCCTACGGGATCCACAGCCTGCTCAACTTCGTCACCGAGCCGGAGGGGACCGCGTCGGCGGTGTTGATCCGGGCGCTCGAGCCCACCGACGGAATCGAGCTGATGCGTGAGCGCCGCGGACGGGATGAGCTCGAGCACCTCTGCTCGGGGCCCGGCAAGCTGAGCGAGGCGCTCGGGGTTGGCATCTCCCTCAACGGCGCGGACCTCTTCCGGCCGCCCTTCGAGCTTTCGCCGGCTGAGCGCAGCGATATGGCGATGGAGATCACCTCCTCGCCCCGGATCGGGATCACGAAGGCCGCGGAGCTGCCCTGGCGCTACTGCGTCGCCGGCAGCCGCTTCGTCTCGAAGCCCTGGCCCGACCTCAGCATGGCCAGCCGAGCTGCGTAGAACCTAGAGACCAGTACCGCCGGTGCCGCCGGTGCCGCCGCCGGTGGCTCCACCGCCGCCACCGCCGCCACCGCCCGCGGCGGGCGCGCTGGTGTTGCCGCCACCGCCGCCACCGCCTCCGCCACCTCCGGCGGAACCGGAAGAGCCGGAGCCGCTTGAGTAGCTGGAGGAGCCTGAGGAGTAGGACGGGGTGTAGGAGCTGGAAGAGGAGCTGCTCGAGCTCGAGCTGCCGCCGTGCTTCTCGGCGGCCTTGTGCTGGGAGTAGATGTTCTCGATCGCCGACATGATCCGGCCCCAGATCAGCGCCGGATAGGTGCCGCCGTCGACGGGGCCGCCGTTGTAGTCGGTCGTCATCGGCGTGTTGGTGTCCGCGTGGCCCACCCAGACGCAGGTCGTGAAGTGCTCGTCGCCGCCGCAGAACCAGGCGTCGCCGTTGTTCTCGGTCGTGCCGGTCTTGCCCCATTCGGCGCTGTCGCCGAACTGGGCGAGCTTGCCGGTTCCCTCGAGGACGTTGAGGTGCAGGATGCCCTTGATCGTCGAGGCGACGCTGGGGGACAGGACACGGTCGGCCTTGGTCTTGTTCTCCGCCACCGTCTTGCCGTTGGGGTCGGTGATCTTGTCGATCGCCACCGGCGCGAGGTCATAGAGACTGTTGTTGGGCCCGGCGGTGGCATCGAGGTTCCCACCGACCCGCTGCCCGCCGTGGGAGATCGTCGTGTAGGCATAGGCCATCTCCAGCGGGGTGACGCCCGGGTCGATCGCGCCGAGGACCATCGACGGGTTGGTCGAGAACTTTGTCCCGATGCCCATGCGGTGCGCCGTCCGGGCGATCGCCTTCGTGCCGCCCTTGACGGCCGGGCTTCCGCCGCAGCCCCGGACGCACCGGTCGGTATTGCCGAGCGCCACCTCCGCGTAGCAGGAGTTGTCCGAATGGATGGTGCAGTTTTCGAGGCTCGAGCTCCCGTAGTACTCGTCGCCATAGTTGTGGACGTCGAAATACTCGTTCTTGGAGTGCGGAACCTTGAAGATCTTCTCGTTCGAGGTGTACGTCGTACTCGGCGAGATGCCCTGACCCAGCGCCGTCGCCAGCGTGAAGGGCTTGAACGACGAGCCCGGCTGCCGGTGCCCGTTGGTCGCCAGGTTGAACGGGTGGTTCCTGAAGTCGTTGCCGCCCACCATCGCCCTGACCTCGCCGGTGGCGTTGTCGATCACAACGACCGAGGCGGTGGGCGCGACGCCGGAGAGCGTGCTCTGCGCGATGTCCTGCGCGGTGTTCTGCATGTCCAGGTCGATCGAGCTCTGGACCTGGAGGCCACCGCCGAACGCGCGGCCGGGGCCGTAGAGATCGACGACCTGCTGGCGCAGCCAGGATGTGAAGTAGGGGGAGAGCGACTCGTCGGTCGGGCGCTCGATGTCCGAGGCGACCGGGATCTGCGTCGCGATCGCCTGGTTGTATTCCGTCTCCGGGAAGTCGCCCTGGTCCAGCATGTCCTTCAGGACGAGGTTGCGCCGGTCCATGGCCGCCTGGGGATTGATGCGCGGAGAGAAGGCCGAGGGCGACGCGATGATCCCGGCGAGCATCGCGGACTCGGGCGCCGTCAGATACTTCGCGCACGGGTCGTCGTTGCCCTGGCCGCAGTTGGGATGCCCCTCCTGGGCGAGCTGCTTGCCGAAGTAGGTGCGCGCCGCCGCCTCGATCCCGTAGGCCCCCTCGCCGAAGTAGATGGTGTTGAGGTACTCGGTGAGGATCTTGTCCTTGGTCCACTGGCGTTCCAGGTGGTAGGCGAGCGCCGCCTCGCGGAACTTCTCGAAGACGGTTCTCGAGCCCTGCGCCTCGAGCGCGTTCTTCACGAACTGCTCGGTGATCGTCGAGGCGCCCTGGGTGGACCCGCCGGGCAGGACGTCGGCGAGACCCGCTCGGAACATCCCCTGGATGTCGACTCCGTTGTGCTCGTAGAAGCGCTTGTCCTCGATCGCCACCGCGGCCTGCTTCATGTAGGGAGAGATCTGATCCGAGTCGACGAGCACACGATTGTTGTTGTTGAGGAGCGTGCCGATCTTGTTGCCCTGGTCGTCGAGGACGACCGAGTTCTTGGCCTCGGCGAACTCCTTCTTGTTCTCCAGCTGAGGCAGGTCCTGCGAGATCGCCATCATCATCCCGAAGAAGGTCGAGACGATTGCGAGCAGACCGAGGCCGCCGAGGATGATCAGCAGGCGGAGCTTCTTGATCCGGCCGGGCTTCGGCTTGCGTGGACGCCGTGAGCTGATTCGGCGCGGCAGTCGCGGGGGAGGAGGCTTGCCGTCGCCGCCGGTTGCGGTCCCCGGCTGCGGCAGGCTGGTCGGGACGCGATCGCGGAGCGCCTGGACCCGGTCCTTGCTCTCGGCGATTCGCTCGCCGCCGACCCGCCGCAGGCTCTGCACGCCGCCGGCCACGGCGTTCCTGATCGCCGATCCCCTGCGGGCGACGCCGCTCTTCTGCGGCTGGTGCTCGAGGACCGACTCGAAGTCCATGTTCTTGGCCTCGTCGTCCTGGCGCTCGAGCTTCTCGCGCTCGGCGTCGAGGTCGAGGATCGGGCTGGGGCGGCGGGAGGCGCGCCGACGGGCCTCCTTGGCGAAGTTCCGGGCCTCACCCGGCGTGGGCGGGCCGGCCGGCCCGTCGTCGCGCTCGCGGAGGGGCGAGCGGGCGCCGGGCGTGAAGTCGTCGTCGCCGAGGCTCAGCCAGTCGTCCTCCGCCGGCTCCCCGGGCGGGGGCGGGGCGACGCGGGAGCCGTTCCCCTTGCCGTTTCCAATCCCGTTGCGGCGGCGTCGCGCCCGGCCGTTGCCACCGTCCGCCTCGCTGTATTCGAGGTCGGGCAGTTCCCGGCCATTGCCGTTCCCTGGGGCTTCCTGTTCCGGCTCGCGATCCTCGGTCCGCGATGCCGATCGGCCCCGGTCTACATCGAAATCGAAATCGAAATCGTCTGTCATGTCGCGAAGGCGACGCTGGTGAATCGATCCGTGCCCGGGTCCTGCTCGCCTGTGTATGAATCTAGGGACGCGCACGGACCCACGCGCCCGGCCAGGCAGAAGGCGGGAGTCTAGCATTGGCCCCGTGACGGAATTCCGGGTCCAGAGGCCGCTTTCGCGACCGCCCATGCCTGGATGATGGCCGTGCCCAGGCATGGCTGACGTCGACATCCTCAAGCGCGGGGCCGAGGAGGCCCTGCCCGAAGGCCAGCTCGAGAAGCAGCTGGCCAAGGGCGAGCCCCTCCGGGTGAAGCTGGGCATCGACCCGACGGCCCCCGACATCCACCTGGGCCATGTGGTCGTTCTCACCAAGCTCGCCCAGTTCCAGCAGCAGGGCCACCAGGTGGTGTTGATCATCGGGGACTACACGGCCCGCGTCGGCGACCCGAGCGGGCGCGACACCCAGCGGCCGATCCTGACACCCGAGGAGATCGAGGCGAACGCGAAGACCTTCCAGGACCAGGCCTTCAAGGTGCTCGACCGCGACGCCACCGAGGTCCGCTTCAACAGCGAGTGGCTCGACATGCACCTCCAGGATCTCTTCCAGCTGATGGCGAAGGTGACCGTGGCGCGCCTGCTGGAGAGGGAGGACTTCACCAAGCGCATGAAGGCGGATCAGCCGATCTCATCGCTGGAGCTCCTCTATCCCGTCCTCCAGGGTTACGACTCGGTCGCCGTGCGCTCGGACATCGAGCTCGGGGGCACCGACCAGAAGTTCAACCTGCTCTTCGCCCGCGACATCCAGCGTGCCTACGACGTGCCCGAGCAGTCGGTAATGACCATGCCGATCCTGCCCGGGATCGACGGCGTGCGGCGGATGAGCAAGTCGCTCGGGAACTACGTCGGCGTCACCGAGGCGCCGGAGGAGATGTTCGGCAAGCTGATGCGGATCCCTGACGACGCGATGGGGACGTACTACGAGCTGCTGCTGAGCGAGCCGATGCCCAACGAGGAGCCGGTCATCGCCAAGCGAGCCCTGGCGAGGCGGATCGTCGAGCGCTTCCACGACGCTGTCGCCGCCGAGGCCGCCGAGGCGCGCTTCGACAAGGTCCACAAGGAGCACGGCGTCCCCGACGACATCCCGGAGCTCCAACTCGACCAGGCGGACGGCGTGAATGGGGGAGACGTGCACCTGCCGGCGCTGATCGCAGGCGCCTTCGGCATCTCATCGAGCGAGGCGAGGCGGCTGATCGCGCAGGGTGGTGTCAAGCTCGACGGCGACGGCGTACCGCCCGATCGGCTCGACCTCCCAGCCGGCGAGCTAGGCGGCCGGGTGCTCCAAGTCGGGAAGAGACGCTTCGTCCGGCTGATCGCTTGAACAAGCCGCCGTTGTCGGGCTATACTCCCCGGTCGCTCTTGCTTTGGATCACGAAAGGAGCAGCCTCGTAAGAGGAGCCCAAATCGGCCGAGAGATCGGCCGACGCGTCACCGGGCCCCTCGGCGAGGGGCCTTTTTCGTGACTGAAGCCTGAGCAGTGGAGGCGACGAGACCCGTCGCACCCGCCGAGTGGTCTTTGAAAACTGAGCAGCGCGTGACCGAGGGACTACCCGTCCCTCGGCACTCGAGCCCGACCTCCGCCCATCATGCACCGGGCGGGGGTTGAATAACTCCGTCATGTCTGGCCACCGCCCTGTGTACGCGGTGGCAGAAGTCAGCTACATGACAGCTCTCTTGTGACTGACGATCAGTCACGTCACACTTTTTACGGAGAGTTTGATCCTGGCTCAGGACGAACGCTGGCGGCGTGCTTAACACATGCAAGTGGAGCGACGAACCGGGCTTCGGCCCGGGGCAAAGCCGCGAACGGGTGAGTATCACGTGGGTAACCTGCCCCGATGACCGGGACAACCCGAGGAAACTCGGGCTAATACCGGATGTGCTCGCAGCACATCAGTGCAGTGAGTAAAGGAAGCTTCGGCCTCCGCATTGGGATGGGCCCGCGGCCCATTAGCTTGTTGGTGAGGTAACGGCTCACCAAGGCGACGATGGGTAGCTGGTCTGAGAGGACGATCAGCCACACTGGGACTGAGACACGGCCCAGACTCCTACGGGAGGCAGCAGTGGGGAATCTTGCGCAATGCGCGAAAGCGTGACGCAGCAACGCCGCGTGAGGGAAGACGGCCTTCGGGTTGTAAACCTCTTTCAGGAGGGACGAAGGTTCAGGCGCGAATAGCGTCCTGGACTGACGGTACCTCCAGAAGAAGCCCCGGCTAACTACGTGCCAGCAGCCGCGGTAATACGTAGGGGGCTAGCGTTGTCCGGAATCATTGGGCGTAAAGCGCGCGTAGGCGGCCCGGTAAGTCCGCTGTGAAAGTCAAAGGCTCAACCTTTGAATGTCAGCGGATACTGCCGGGCTAGAGTCCGGAAGAGGCGAGTGGAACTCCTGGTGTAGCGGTGGAATGCGCAGATATCAGGAAGAACACCAACGGCGAAGGCAGCTCGCTGGGACGGAACTGACGCTAAGGCGCGAAAGCGTGGGGAGCAAACAGGATTAGATACCCTGGTAGTCCACGCCGTAAACGATGGGCACTAGGTGTGGGAGGTGTCGACTCCTCCCGTGCCGGCGCTAACGCATTAAGTGCCCCGCCTGGGGAGTACGGCCGCAAGGCTAAAACTCAAAGGAATTGACGGGGGCCCGCACAAGCAGCGGAGCATGTGGTTTAATTCGATGCAACGCGAAGAACCTTACCTGGGCTTGACATGTAACTGACAGTCGTGGAAACACGATCTTCCTTCGGGACAGTTACACAGGTGGTGCATGGCTGTCGTCAGCTCGTGTCGTGAGATGTTGGGTTAAGTCCCGCAACGAGCGCAACCCCCGTCCTATGTTGCCAGCATTAAGTTGGGGACTCATAGGAGACTGCCGGTGACAAACCGGAGGAAGGTGGGGATGACGTCAAGTCATCATGCCCCTTATGTCCAGGGCTACACACGTGCTACATTGGCCGATACAGAGGGTTGCGATACCGCGAGGTGGAGCGAATCCCAAAAAGTCGGTCTCGGTTCGGATTGGAGGCTGCAATTCGCCTCCATGAAGGTGGAGTTGCTAGTAATCGCGGATCAGCAACGCCGCGGTGAATACGTTCCCGGGCCTTGTACACACCGCCCGTCACACCACGAAAGCAGGCAACACCCGAAGCCGGTGTCCTAACCCTTACGGGAGGGAGCCGTCGAAGGTGGGGCTTGTGATTGGGGTGAAGTCGTAACAAGGTAGCCGTAGCGGAAGCTGCGGCTGGATCACCTCCTTTCTAGGGAGACCTAGAAACGTCGACCGGGCTTGAACTGGACGCTCTCGAGCGTCCTTTGCGCTGCTCAGTTTTCAGAGACGCCGGCGGGAGACCCCCGTCCGGGCGCCTCCGTGGTCCTTGAAAACTGCACTAGGCCGAGTTCTCCTCTTGCGAGGAGGACTCTTGCGTCTCCCATTGACATCGGGGAGACGCATAAAGGTAAGAAGCCGAGCTCACACGCACTCAGCGTGTGAGCAGCTCACCGTCAAGATAATAAGGGCACACGGTGGATGCCTTGGCACCAGGAGACGAAGAAGGACGTGGACGGCTGCGATAAGCCACGGTGAGGCGCTGAACAGCCTTTGACCCGTGGATCTCCGAATGGGAAAACCCGGCGCCGGTAATGCGGCGTCACCCAGGGCTGAATACATAGGCCCTGGGAGGCAAGCGAGGGAACTGACACATCTCAGTACCTCGACGAAAGGAAATCAACCGAGACTCCCCGAGTAGTGGCGAGCGAAAGGGGATCAGCCTAAACCGAGCAGGTGCAAGCGGACACGCGTTGCCTGTTTGGGGTTGTAGGACTCGTGTCCGGATCGTGTCCGATCCGGCGGCAGTTACCAAGTCAGGTGTTAGTCGAAGCGAGTGGAACCTCGCACCACAGAGGGCAATCGTCCCGTAGACGAAAGCGCACTGACCTGCCGATCGAGTTCCTGAGTAGGACCGCACCCGTGAAACGCGGTCTGAATCCGGGGGGACCACCCTCCAAGGCTAAGTACTCCCTGGTGACCGATAGTGAACTAGTACCGTGAGGGAAAGGTGAAAAGCACCCCTGAAGGGGAGTGAAATAGTACCTGAAACCGCGTGCCTACAAGTGGTCGGAGCCCTTCGGGGTGACGGCGTACTTTTTGCATAACGGGCCGGCGAGTTAGTCGTGTATGGCAAGGTTAAGTGATGAACGGAGCCGCAGCGAAAGCGAGTCTGAATAGGGCGACACAGTCATGCGCGCTAGACCCGAAACCTGGCGAGCTATCCATGGGCAGGCTGAAGCGGAGGTAAGACTTCGTGGAGGGCCGAACCGACCTAGGTTGAAAACTGGGCGGATGACCTGTGGATCGGAGTGAAAGGCTAATCAAGCCAGGAGATATCTGGTTCTCTCCGAAATATATTTAGGTATAGCCTCGGGCTATATGCGTTTCGGCCGTAGAGCACTGCTTGGACTAGGGGCCCTACCAGGTTACCGACTTCAGGCAAACTCCGAAGACCGTTACGTTAAACCCGGGAGTCAGTGTGCGGGGGATAAACTTCGTACGCGAGAGGGGAACAACCCAGATCACCAGCTAAGGACCCTAAGTGGTGGCTAAGTGGAGAACGATGTCCGAATGCCGAGACAACCAAGAGGTTGGCTTAGAAGCAGCCATTCCTTGAAAGAGTGCGTAACAGCTCACTGGTCAAGTGTTCGGGCGCGGAGAATTCAACGGGGCTCAAGCCACCCTCCGAAGCTGTGAGCGCGAAAGCGCGGTAGGAGAGCGTTCCGGTGCCTGTGAAGCGGGGGCGGAAGCCGTCGTGGAGGAGCCGGAAGTGAGAATGCCGGCATGAGTAACGAGAAAGGGGTGAGAATCCCCTTCACCGATTGTCCAAGGTTTCCTGAGTAAAGTTCGTCTGCTCAGGGTCAGTCGGGACCTAAGGCGAGGCCGAAAGGCGTAGCCGATGGCCAACAGGTTGATATTCCTGTACCACGTCGTGTCCGCTATGACCGATGGGGTGACGGGGAAGGCTAAGGGAACCCAGGCGATGGTCGTCCTGGGGCAAGTACGTAGCCAGTCGCGGTAGGCAAATCCGTCGCGGCGTTACGGCGAGGTGCGATGCCAGCTGGCTTGACCGCCGGCCAGTCCCTGAAGCCATGCCTCCGAGAAAAACCTCTAGGCAGGACATACGTGCCCGTACCTACAACCGACACAGGTGGACAGGTAGAGAATACTGAGGTGAGCGAGCTAACTATCGTTAAGGAACTCGGCAAATTCGCCCCGTAAGTTCGCGAGAAGGGGCGCCCCGGTAGGGTGAAGCTCATACGAGTGGAGCCCGAGGGGGCCGCAGTGAAAAGGTCCATCCGACTGTTTACCAAAAACACAGGCCTCTGCTAAGTCGTAAGACGACGTATAGGGGCTGACGCCTGCCCGGTGCCGGAAGGTTACGCGGCGTTGTTAGCCACTTCGGTGGCGAAGCAGCAAAGCTAAGCCCCGGTAAACGGCGGCCGTAACTATAACGGTCCTAAGGTAGCGAAATTCCTTGTCGGGTAAGTTCCGACCTGCACGAATGGCGCAACGAGATGGACGCTGTCTCAACGATAGGCTCGGTGAAATTAGAGTCTCGGTGAAGATACCGAGTACCCGCAGAAAGACGGAAAGACCCCGTGAACCTTTACTGCAACTTGATATTGGAGTTCGGAATATCTCGCTCAGGATAGGTGGGAGGCTTTGAACCTGTGGCTTCGGCTACAGGGGAGCCAACCTTGAGATACCACCCTTGGTGTTTTGGGCTTCTAACACGCTTCCGTTATCCGGGGCGTGAACAGTGTCAGGTGGGCAGTTTGACTGGGGCGGTCGCCTCCTAAAATGTAACGGAGGCGCCCAAAGGTTCCCTCAGCACGGTTGGAAATCGTGCGCAGAGTGTAAAGGCAACAAGGGAGCTTGACTGCGAGACCGACGGGTCGAGCAGGAACGAAAGTTGGGCTTAGTGATCCGGCCGTGGAAAGTGGAATTGCGGCCGCTCAACGGATAAAAGGTACTCCGGGGATAACAGGCTTATCGCGCCCAAGAGTCCATATCGACGGCGCGGTTTGGCACCTCGATGTCGGCTCGTCGCATCCTGGGGCTGGAGCAGGTCCCAAGGGTTGGGCTGTTCGCCCATTAAAGCGGCACGCGAGCTGGGTTCAGAACGTCGTGAGACAGTTCGGTCCCTATCTTCTGTGGGCGTTGGAGAGTTGAGAGGAGTCGTCCCTAGTACGAGAGGACCGGGATGAACGCGCCTCTGGTGTACCAGTTGTCCTGCCAAGGGCACCGCTGGTTAGCTACGCGCGGCACGGATAACCGCTGAAAGCATCTAAGCGGGAAGCCAGCCTCGAGATGAACTCTCCCATCCCCTTGAGGGAGTAAGACCCCTGGTAGACCACCAGGTCGATAGGCCGGCTGTGCAATCGCAGCAATGCGATCAGCAGACCGGTACTAATGGGTCGAGGGCTTGACGGATTTTTCTGCTTCTTCCCGGTCTAGTGCGGTTTTCAAGGCTCACGGAGGCCGTCTCGCAGTTTTTCGGTGGCGAGATAGCGAGAGGGAAACACCTCTTCCCATTCCGAACAGAGCCGTTAAGCCTCTCAGCGCCGATGGTACTTGGAGGGCAACCTCCTGGGAGAGTAGGTCGCCGCCGGTTCTTCCTAGAGCCGCCCCTCGGGGCGGCTCTTTCTCTTGGTGCATATGCTCGCCCCGATGAGTACTGCGACTGACACCACGGTGAGGGACGAGGCTGCGCTCGAGTGGGTCCGCCTGCTCGCGGACGAGATCGGGCCGCGCCGGCCCACCGGACCCGCCGAACGCCGTGCGGCGGAGCTCATCGCCGACCGCCTCTCCAAGCGCGGCCTGGCCGTCGAGCAGCGTCCCTTTGACGCCTATTCGAGTTTCGCGCTGCCCTACGGAACGGCCCTCGCGATCGCGCTGCTCGGCGCCCCGGCCGCTCGCCGGAGGCCGCTCCTGGCCTCGGCGCTCGCCGCCGCCGGAGCCGCTCTGACCTCCGCCGAGGATGGACTGATCAACCGGCCGCTCACGCGTGCCTTCGCGAAGAGCCCGAGCCGTAATCTGGTGGCGACGGTCGAGCCCGCCAAGGATGCCGCGCGGACGGTGTGCCTCGTCTGCCACCTGGACAGCTCGCGCAGTGGGCTGATGTTCCACCGCCGCTTCCTGCCGATCCTTCACGCCTGGATCGGGGCCCAGGCGGCGGCGTTCGGGATCGCGGTGGCGGGACCGCTGCTGGGTCACGTCCCCCTCGGCAGGCGTCTGCTCGCCGGCGCCTACGCGGTCCTGGCCGCCGGACTGGGGATCCTGATCGAGCGGGAGCTCCGCGGCGTCGACGTCCCCGGCGCCAACGACAACGCGACCGGGGTGGCAGCGGTGGCGACGCTCGCGAGCGAGCTCCAGGCGCAGCCGCTCGAGACGACGAGGGTCCTCTGCCTGTTCACCGGCTGTGAGGAGGCGGGGGTGCTCGGCGCCGACGCCTTTGTCCGCGAGCTCGAGGCGTCGCAACCAGACTGGCGCTCCTGGCTCTTCGTCAACTTCGATGGCGTCGGCGCGCCGGCGACCCTTCACTTCCTCCGCCAGGAGGGGGTGCTCAGCAAGTGGCCGGCCGACGCCAACCTGGCGCGCATCTCCCAGGAGGTCTCCCAGCGCCGGCCGGACCTCGCTCTGGAGGGCACGACTCACAACGCCGGCCTGACCTACGACACGACCCCGGTGATGGCTCGGGGAGGCCGCGCGATCACCCTCAGCACGCAGGACGCGACGATCCCCAACTACCACTCGCCGACGGACACCGTGGAGAACCTGGATCCGCAGGCGCTCGGCCGTGCGATCGAGGTCGGCCGCGAGCTGCTCGCGGCAATCGACCGCGGCGAAGCGGACTAGGCGGCTACGCGGTCCTGCACGCCGGCGCGGTCGTGCAGGTGGTGCGGTGCCCCGGAGGCGAGGCTGATTGGCCGCCGCTCGCACTCGCGAACGGGCTCTGGCTCGATGCCGTACTCACCGAGCGTCGCGAAGTCGATCACCAGATCGGCCGCGTCGAGCAGCCGCTCTCTTATGTCAATGAGCTTTCCCATGGGCGGGAAGGTATGGATGGCCTCGGACGGAACCCGCCTATTTGCAGGGGAAGTTGCAGAGCCCTGCGGGGCGGATATGTTGCCCCCGAGACAACGACACAAGGGGGAACGGATGCCACTCGCCGTCACCAACGTCGAGTTCTCGATCTTTCTGCACATCACCGCGGTCGTCGTCGGCTTCGGGTCGACCTTCTCCGAGTCCGTGATGTTCCCGGTGGCGATGAGGATGAGCGCTCGCAACCTGCCGTACGTCCATCGCCTGCAGCTCGTCCTGAACCAGTTCTTCGCGATCCCCGCGGCCATCGTGGTCGCCGCCACCGGGATCTACCAGGTGGACAAGCTCGACTACGACTACGGGAACTTCTGGCTGAGCGCGACGATCACGATCCTGGTCGTCCTCTTCCTGGTCAACATCTTCTTCTTCATCCCAACCGACCGGAAGCTGCTGCCGATCATCGAGAAGGCGATCGCCGACGCCGGCGACAAGGAGCTGACGCTCGCCGATCTGCCGCCCACCTATCAGCGTCTGGGACGAGCGGAGGGGATCGTCGGCTCGATCATGGGGGTCCTGCTGATCGCGGCGATCTACTTCATGGTCACCAAGCCCGGCCTGGGCTGACTTGACGGCGTCCGTCCTGTTCCTGCACAGCGCCGGCCCGCAGGGACCCGGCGAGGGCAGCGAGCCGTTCGCGCGCCGCCTACGGGAGGAGCTGGGGCCGCAGTACGACGTCCTCTTCCCGGTCATCCCCGGCACGGACACCGAGCCGCACTACGAGCCGTGGCGCGACCGGCTCGTCGCGGAGCTCGAGGCGCTCGACGGCAAGGTGATCGTCGTCGGGCATTCGCTCGGAGGCTCCGTCGCGCTGAAGTACTGCGCCGAGCGGGGCTTCGACGAGAGTGTGGCCGGCCTGGTCGCCGCCGCGACCCCCTTCTGGGGGATGGAGGAGAGCTGGGAGCTCGAGTGGGCGCTGCCGGAGGACTGGCCCGAGGTGGGGCCGCCTCTGCCGCCCACGTTCCTCTTCCACAGTCGCGACGACGAGGAGGTCCCGATCGCGCACCTGGATCGCTATGCGAAGCGCCTGCCCATGGCGGAGGTGTATCCGCTCGATGGCTGCGGGCACCTCTACGAGAGGGGAGATCTCTCCCCGATCGTCTCGGCAGTCAAATCCCTCTAGCGACCGCGGCGGCCGAAGCTGTGCGGGGCCGGCAGCGAGGCGGCCAGCTCGGCCATCGCGGCCTCGCGGACGCCGTCGAAGGACCGCTTCGACAGAGCGATCGGCACCGCCGCGGGGAGACCGGTCTCGCGCGGGATGGGCGGAGCGATGTGGCGCGGGCGGCGTTCGGGGAGCTCGTCGGTGTTGAGGCGGTCGATCCGGTTGACCACGACGTTGGTGGTGCCCTCGCGGTGCTCCAGCTTGCCCGCCGCCTGGACGAAGCCCGAGGTCCGGACCGCCAGGCGGTGACGCTCGACGACCGGTGGGGGGACGATCAGGTTGATCGTGCCCCGCTCGTCCTCGAGCAGCATGAAGACGACTCCATTGGCTGTCGCCGGGCGCTGGCGGGCGACGACCATCCCGGCCACCTTCACCCTGGCCCCGTCGCGGGTTCGGCCCAGGGCCTCGCTGCTGAGCACGTCGGGGGAGAGCCCTCCCCGGATCAGCTCCATGGGGTGGCGGCCGAGGGTCATCCCGGTGGTCCGGTAGTCGGCCACGATTCGCTCCCACGGCCCGAGCTCCGGCAGCGGCGGGGTGGGGGACCCGTCGAGGGGAAGCGCCAGCTGCGCCCCGTCGCCGCTGCGGGCAGCGCGAGCCGTGCCGCCCATCTCCCAGAGGGCGGGACGCCGCAGCTCGTGGTCGGGGTCCGCCGGCATCGACGATCCCTGGACCAGGCCGTCGCAGGCGCCGGACCAGGCCAGCCGCTGCAGTGCCGCGGCGCCCGCGCCCGAGCGCCCGGCGAGGTCCGAGATGCTCCGGTACGAGCCGCCTCGGCGGCGCTCGTCGATCACAGCCTGTGCGTCGACCTCGGGCACCTCCGCGACATATCCGAGACCGATCCGGACGGGAGGGTTGCCCGCCGATCCCGCCTCCGCGCCCGTCGTCTCGACCCGGCAATCCAGCTCGCTGATGTTGACGTCCGGGGGAAGGATCTCGAGGCCGCGCCTCTGCGCCTCGTGGACCAGCGCGTCGGGCGGGTAGAAGCCCATCGGCTGCTCGTTGAGCAGCGCGCAGAGCAGCTCGGGCCCGTAGTGGACCCGCAGCCACATCGACTGGTAGGCGAGCAGGCCGAAGGCGGCGGAGTGCGACTTGGGGAAGCCGAAGCCGGAGAAGCCCTCGATCTGGCCGAAGACACGCTCGGCCACCTCGCGCGAGACCCCGCGCCCGACGGCGCCCTCGATGAACCGCGCGCGATAGCGCTCCATCGCCGCCTGCGAGCGCTTGCGGCTCATCGCCCGCCGCAGCCCCTCGGCCTCGCCGACCGAGAAGCCGGCCAGCGCCATCGCCACCTCGAGCACCTGGTCCTGGAAGACGATCGCGCCCAGGGTGTCTTTCAGCACCGGCTCGAGCGACGGATGCTCGTACGGGACCTCGTAGGAGGGATCCCCCCGCAGGCGCTTGCGCCGCTCGATGTAGGGGTGGACGGCGCCGCCCTGGATCGGCCCGGGTCGCACCAGGGCCACCTGCACCGTCAGGTCGTCGAGGTCCTCGGGCAACGTTCTCGGGAGCATCTGCATCTGCGCGCGGCTCTCGATCTGGAAGACGCCGGTGGTCTCGGCGCGCCGGATCGCGCTCCAGACCTCGTAGTCGTCGAGGGGGACGTGGGAGAGGTCGATCCGCTCGCCGCGGGTGCGCGCGATCTCATCGACGCAGCGCTCCACCGCGGAGAGCATCCCGAGCCCGAGCAGGTCGATCTTCAGGAAGCCCGCGTCCGCGCACGAGTCCTTGTCCCACTGGGCGATCTGGCGGCCCTCCATCGCCGCCGGCTGCACCGGGCAGAGCTCGATCAGCGGGGTGGTCGAGATCACCATTCCGCCCGGGTGCTGAGAGATGTGGCGGGGGAGACCGGCGATCTCCGGCAGCAGCTCGGCGAGCGCCCGCCAGCGGGGCGACCGCGCGCGCAGCTTGCCCAGCGTCTCCTCCATCCGGGCCCAGGCGTCGCGGCTCGCCTCGTAGACGTCCACGGCGCGGGCGAAGCGCTCCACCTCGCCGAGCGGCAGGCCGAGAGCCTTGCCGAGGTCGCGGATCGCGCCACGGGCCCGGTAGGTGGCGAAGGAGGCGACCAGCGCGGAGCGCTCGGATCCGTAGCGCTCGTGGACCCGCGGGATCAGCTTCTCGCGGATGTCGCGCGGGAAGTCGAGGTCGATGTCCGGGACCTCGGTGAGCTCCTCGTTCAGGAAACGGCCCAGGAAGAGCTCGTTCTTGACCGGGTCGATGTGCGAGAGGCCGGTCAGGTAGCAGACGAGCGAGCTGACGCTGGAGCCGCGGCCGCGGCCCGGCGGCAGCAGCCGGCGCGCGGACTCTGGGCCGCGCACCTCCGCCGCGACCTCGCGGGCCAGCTCCAGCATGTCCTGATGGAGCAGGAAGAAGCCGGAGAGCCGCAGCTGCCTGATCAGCGCGAGCTCCTCCTCGAGACGGCGATCGGCCTCGGCGCGGCGCGGGGTCCCCTCGTAGCGGTGGACCAAGCGCACACGACAGAGCTCGGCCAGACGGCGGTCCGCGCCCTCGTCCTCGGCACCCGGATAGCTGTAGCCGATCTCCCTGGTCAGATCGAAGCGGAGGCGCTCGGCGAGCCGTGCGGTCTCGGCGACGGCCTCGGGGTGATCGTGAAAGCGCGCCGCCGCCCCTTCGGTCGAGAGCAACACAGAGGCGGAGTTGCCCCGCCGCATCCCCTCGGTCTCGTCCAACGTCGCCCCCAGCCGCACCGCCACCATCGCGTCCTGAAGGGCGAGGCGGGAGCGCGCGTGCGCGTGCGCGTCGCCGGTCGCCACCGCGGGGACGCCGAGCCGCTCCGCCAGAGAGACGAGCCAGCGGTTCCGCGAGCGGTCGTGCCGCCAGAGCGGGCGCTGCAGCTCGATCCGGAAGTGGTCCGGGCCGAAGGCCCGCAGCAGGCGCTCGGCGAGGTGGGTGGCGCCGGCCGGATCACCGCGCTCCCAGCAGCCCGCCACCGCGCCGTCGCGGGCGCAGCCGGAGAGGCAGACCAGCCCCTCGGTGTGGCGCTCGAGCTCGTCGATCGGGAGGGAGGGGGGCAGCGCCTCCCTCATCCCGGCTCCTTCTCGCGTCCCGTGGTGGGCGCCGGTGATCAACCGGCAGAGGCTGGCCCAGCCCTTCGCGCTTTCGACCAGGAGCGTGACGTGGACGGGACGCGGCAGCCGCCGCGGCACCTCGACGGTCAGCTCGCAGCCGATGATGGGGCGGACGCCGACCCCCTTGCAGGCGTGCGCGAACTCCATCGTCCCGCAGACGTTGTCGTGGTCGGTCAGCGCCAGGGCGCCGTGACCGAGCTCGGCCGCCGTCGCAGCCAGCTCGGCCGGGTCGGAGGCGCCATCCAGGAAGGAGTAGGCGGAGTGGCAGTGGAGCTCTACGTACCCCATCAATCCCGCTGCCGGAACCAGCGACCGTCAGGCTCCACGAAGACGACGACGTCCGAGCCGTCCTCCAGCACCACCTCGAAATAGCGTCTTTGCAGGGGTTTCTGCGTCCACCAGCCGTCCTCGACGAGCCACTCCTCGCGGACCGATTCGACGGCCAGCCGCCCGACAGCGCGGGGCGTCCCGTCGGACCCGACCTGCACCGGCACCGGCCAGGGCTTGTTGACGCGGCCGGGCCGCATCACTGCTCTTCGGGGAACGGCATCAGTACCTCGCGGCGCTCCGGAATCCGGGACTCCGGATCCACCTCGAGCACCCTCAGCACGGAGTCGGCGCCGGCGGCCGAGCGCGTCTGCCGGACCGCCTCCGCGATGCGCCTGCGCCGCTGCTCCTCGGGGCTCGAGAGGGAGAGCTGCTCGCCGGTCTCGGGCCCGAGCGCCACGGCCTCCAGCCGCAGCGTCGCCGCCGGCGCCGGCAGCAGAGTGAGGTGGGGGAGGAGGGCGTCGGCGAGCCGATCCCGGTCCGCGCTTGCTCGCCGCAGCGCCACCTGGCGCCGCCAGCCCCCGCCGGCCGCGAGCCGAGCGGAGAGGCGGAGCGTCCGCAGCGTCCTGCCACGCCGCGCGCCATGGGCGAGCAGCCGGGAGATGAGCAGCTCCAGAGATCTCTCCAGCTGCTGGCCGGAGACGGCCTCGGGCAGCTCGAGCTCGACCGCGATCGCCTCGCGCACAGGCCTGGGCCGGAGCGGATCGTCCTCGCCGTGGGCCAGCCGCCACGCGCGCAGGCCGAGCCGCCCGAAGCGGTCGGCCACCGCGTCCCGAGGCAGCCCGGCGAGCCGGCCCAGGGTGGAGATGCCGAGCCGCTCCAGATCGTTGGGGAGATCGTCGGCCTCGGGATCGCCACCGAGCCGACCGCAGAGAAGCGAGACCGGCAGCGGCTCGAGGAAGTCTGCGGCGCCGCCATCGGGGACGATGCCGCTCGAGCTCGAGGCGGCAACGTAGGCGCAGAAGCGACCAGGGCCGGCTCCAAGCCGGGCCGACTTCCCCAGCTGCTCGCGCGTCCTCCTCAGCACTCCCTCGATCCCACCCCAGAGCCGGCCCAGGCCGCTCGCCTCGAAGAAGGCCTCGCCGGCGCGGCCGGACTCCACCTCGGCGCCGATCCCCTCCAGGCGCCGCAGAGCCTCCTCCCAGGAGCGCTCCGCCCGCTCCAGGTCCGGCGGGATCAGAGCGAGCTCGGGACAGCGCGAGAGCGCCTCGCCCATTCTCATCCCGGCGCGAAGCCCAAAGCGCTCGGCGGGTTCCGTGACCTCCCCGATCAGCTGCGCGGCGCCGGGCTCGGGGGCCAGGGCCGCCGGTCGCGCCAGGGTCTCCCGGCTTCCGGCCGTTGCTGCGATCAGCTGGAAGCGGGGGATCAGGGCGCAGGCGACGGGCATCGAACGTATGTTCGTATACCCACACCGATCAGTCAAGGGAACTCGGGGTTAATCTCAGCCGATGGCAAAGAAAGAGCCGACCACCGAGGAGCTACGGCTGGCGCAGCAGGAGCGCGCGATGGAGGAGCACGAGGCGATTCCGACTTCGCTCACCCCGGAGGAGGAGCGTCAGCATCGCCGTCGCGCCGCGAAGTCCGCCTACCTCGAGCGGAAGCTGGCCGAGCGCCAGCGCTCGGAGCAGCAGGACGACTGACAAGACTCGCCCTGGACGCGCGGGAAGAATCGAGCTTCGCCACCTGGCATTGCCATGATGAAGAGGTGAACCGGCGAGGTATCGCGCTGCTGGCCGCGCTGGCCCTGCTGCCGCTGGCGGGCTGCGGCTCCTCGGGCTCCGGGAATTCGACCACGGTGGCGGGCAACGCGGACGCGGACGCGGTCAAGGTGATCCAGCAATGGTCCGACGAGCTCCGGTCCGGCGACATCGTGGCCGCCAGCGACGAGTTCGCGATCCCCAGCTTCGTTCAGAACGGCACCCCGTTGCTCGAACTCAGGAGCCGGGCACAGGTCGAGGCGTTCAATCGGTCGCTGCCGTGCGGCGCGAGGCTCACCGGCGCGAGCAGATCGGGCAGGTTCACGGTCGCGACCTTCGTCCTCACCGAGCGGCCCGGCCCCGGTCGGTGCGGCGGCGGGGTGGGAGAGGCGGCCAAGACCGCCTTCGTGATCCAGGCCGGGCACATCAGGGAATGGCGTCGTGTCGTCGACAGCGAGCCGACCGGCCCGACCAGCACCGCGCCGGTCATCTGAGCCGTTCGATCACCGCGTCCGTGAACTCCGTGGTGCTCGCGTGGCCCTTCAGGTCAGGCGTGCGGATTCCGGACGCGGCCGCCTCCAGCACGGCGTCGTAGATCGCCCGCGAGGCCCGGTCGGCGCCATCGACTCCGGCGACGCCCGCGTAGTGCAGGACCGCAGCGGCGGCCAGGATCATCCCCATCGGATTGGCGATGTCCTTGCCCTGCAGGGCGGGCGCGGTGCCGTGCGGCGCCTCGCTCATCGCCACTCGCACCCGCAGCTCGTCGTCGAGGGCGAGCAGCACGGACTCGGCGCCGGCAATCGAGCCGTAGAGCGGCAGGACGAAGTCGGACAGAAGGTCGCCGTCGCGATTGAGGCTCGGGATGACGAGGGGAGCGTCGGCCCGGCCGGTGAGCAGGCCCGCGTACGTCGCATCGATCAGCAGGGGCTCGTAGGCCACGTCGGGGTGGCGCTCGCTGGCGGCGTCCATCTCCTCCTTGAGCATCCCCTCGTAGGTGGGGCTGACGGTCCACTTGGGCCCGCCGAAGACGCGGCCCCCGAGCTCCTCGGCGGTCCGGAAGGCGTACTCCGCCACCGCGCGGCAGTTGGAGCGGTGGATCACCTCCGTGCGCTGCGCGACCTCGTCGCCGTCCTCGGGACGGCGGGACTCCTCGGCCCCGTAGGCGTCCTCGACGGCCATTCGCACGACGGAGATGGGGTGGTGGATGCCGGCGACCGGGATGACACCCGGGATCCGCCGGCCGGTCCGCACGATCACCTTGCCGTCGATCGCCTCGCGGATCAGGCGGTTGGGGCTGCCGACGTCATCGGCGCCCTCCGGCGTGATCGTCGCGGCCTTGATCCCGAAGCCCGCCTCCGCCATCGCCCGGGCGGCCTCGGTGCAGACCTCGTTCTTCGTCCGGCGGCGGTTCTCGAGGGAGAGGTCGAAGCGCTCCAAATCGATCTCCATCCCGATCACGTCCGGGGCGAGAACCCGCAGCGCCTGGTCGAGCAGCTCCTGCCCCGTCTGGTCTCCCTCCAGGGCGACTATGCGCAGCCCGGCCATTTCGCTGCGAGGCTACCCGTATGAACGAGCCGTGCACCTGGTGTGGAACCGACGTGGAGCCTGGCGATGGCTTCCGGGCCTACGAGCCGGCCGGCGAGCGCCGCGCCGTGTTCTGCCGCCTCGAGCATGAGATCCCGTGGTCGATCCAGGGCGCGCACTGGGATGCGGGGGCGATGGCAGAGCCGCCGGCACTGGACGAAGCGCTCACCCGCTGCTCGCACTGCGACGCCGAGCTGACCGATACCCATGTCGTTCTCGTCCGTCACCGCGGCGAGCACCGCGTCGCGGACGGCTTCTGCTCGGTCGATCACCTGACGGCCTGGGCGAAGGCCGGCGGCCGCTGGCAGTGAATCCCGAGTTTGCGGAGGTACGGGAATCGGTCGATTTGGCCGATCGCCGCAAAACGCGGGTTCGCCGTTCAAAGAGAGGGCCCGGTTCGCCGGGCCCTCTCGCTGTTCTGGGACGGGTTGGTGAGTTACCGGCGAACGGGGGACGGAATCTCACCAACGCAATCGCCGCAAAACGCGGGTTCGCCGCTTCACACCCTCTTGACCTCGTCGTCACCGGCAGTAGGGTGGTCGCACTTGGACAGGACGGGTTGACCGAAAGGTCAATCAGGTCAGTTCAAACAGAGACGGCCCGGGAAACCGGGCCGTTTCGCTTCTCGCGAGACCAGCTCGGGGCCTCCTGCTGGTCGGCCAGGCGGGATCTTCTACCGCTCCAGCAACCCGGCGGCTCGCAGGGCGGCCTCACGGTCGCTGTACTCGTGAACGGACAGGATCTTCCTGTCCCGCACAAGGAAGACGTTCCACTCGCGCATCTCGACCTCAGCGTCGCTCCCCTTGACCCGCCCGCGGTGAATGACCCCCGCCACCACGTAGTCGCCGCCATCCAGATACTCGAATGGCTCGGTGCGAAAGTCATCCAGGGAGTCACGGACGTCCTCAATCAGCTTCCTGACCCCCTCCACGCCGCGAAACGGTTCGGAGATCGGATCCTCCGCAGCGCTGTGCCACTCGACGTCCGGCGAGTAGACCGAAGCGTCGGCGTCGCCGGTTTTGGCGAAGTGCTCATAGCCTCGCCGCACGACCTGGACGTTCTCCTCCGACATCGCTGGCCCAGCATCTCGTCTCGCCAAGCACAGGTGCAATCCCCGCAGATTGCGAAACGTCCGTTGACATCGTCTTGACTTCCCTGTTGCGAGGCGTAGGGTGTTCATCACTGGAACAAGCGAAAGCTTGTTCTTAGGAAGGGCCCGGTTCGCCGGGCCCTTCCGCTATTTCTGGCCCTTCTTCTTGCCCGCCGCGGGCTGCTTCTTCGCCGGCGCCTTCTTCTTGGCCGACTGCTTCTTCGGGGCGGAGGGCGGCTTGGGGGCGGGCGGCGGCTTCGCGAACGCCAGGATCAGCGGGGCCACGAGATCGGGCTTCTCCACGTTGGGCGAGTGGCCGGCGCCGGGAATCAGGTGGGTCTGGGCGCCGGGCACATTGGCGCGGTAGCGGGCGATCGCCGCCTGCGCGTCGTAGATCTGGTCCTCGGCGCCGAAGATGACGAGCACCGGGACGTGGAGGTCCTTCAGGCGCTGGTCGAGCGGCGCCTGGTCGACGAAGCTCTGCTCGTCGTCCACGGTGTCCCTGAGCGCCGTGTAGGTCATCGCCCGTAGGTCGTCCACCGGCTGGTCGGGATTGTCGAAGCCGCTCGCGATGTTGAAGCCGGGGGCGAAGGCCTGGTCGTACTCGTCGCGGATCGTCGAGGTGGGCGCGATCTGGACCAGGCGGGCGATCGCCTGTCCTATCACCGGCCACCCGCTCAGGTGCTCGCCGAGGGACTCGTGCTCGAAGCCGTCCTCCGGGGACTGGTCGATGATCACCAGCCGCGAGGCCAGCTGGGGGCTCTGCTCCGCCAGCGCCACGGCGACGCTGCCGCCGAGCGAGTGGCCGACGACGGTCGCGCCGACGACGTGAAGCTTCGCCAGGGCCTCGGCGACAGCGCTCGCCTGGTCGTCGATCGAGTAGCCGGAGCCCGGCTTGTCGGAGCCACCCATGCCGAGCAGGTCGACCCGGATCACCCGGTGGTCCTGCTCGAGGAGGGGCGCCAGGTTTTCCCACCAGTCCATCGAGCAGGTCGCGCAGTGGAGCAGGACGATCGGGCTTCCCTGGGGGTTGCCCTGGTCGAGAACCTGGAGCGTCCCGCCCGAGGTGTCGATCAGCCGCGCGCCCTCGTCCCTGACGTAGGCGTTCTTCGTCTCATTGGAGACGACGAGGGCGTTGAGCAGCAGCAGGACCACGATCCCGCCGAGCACGCCGAGGGTGATCTTGAGCCAGCGGCTCACAGCCCCAGTTCGTCGGAGCGCTCCGCGAGCGCCTCGATGATCAGGGCGATGTGCTCGTCCTGATCGACGCCGAGCTCGTCGATCCCCTTCTGCACCTCGTCGCGATTGACGGCGGCCGCGAACGAGGGCTGCTTCAGCTTCTTCTTCACCGACTTCGGCTTCATGCCATCGATGCCGGTGGGCCGGACGAGGGCGCAGGCTGCGACGAACCCTGAGAGCTCGTCCACGGCATAGAGCGTCTTCGCCATCCGGGTCTCGCGCGGCACGCCCATGAAGTCGGCGTGGCCGGCGACGGCGTCGATCACCTCCTGCGGGTAGTCGCGCTCCTCCAGCTCCTTGATCGCGTAGCGCGGGTGGCCGGTCTCGAGGTCCGGATAGCGCTCGTAGTCGAGGTCGTGGACCAACCCGGTGACGGCGTAGAGCTCCTCGTCCTCATTCCACTTGCGGGCGTACGCGCGCATGGCCGCCTCGACTCCGAGCAGGTGCTTTCTGAGCGAGTCGGAGTCGATCCACTCGGTGACGAGCTGCCATGCATCGTCTCTTGAGACGTCCGCCATGAGGCTGGCTACTCTAGGCGCCCATGGAGAAATTCATCATCCAGGGCGGCGTTCCGTTGTCCGGAGAGATCGTCCCGGCGGGAAACAAGAACGCCGCGCTTCCGATCCTCGCGGCCTGCCTCCTCACCGAGGAAGAGCTCGTGATCGGCAACGTGCCGAGGATCCGCGACGTGCAGTCGATGCTGGGGCTGCTCGAGGGACTGGGCGTCAAGGTCGCCTGGACGGAGGAGAACGAGGTGAAGCTGCAGGCGGACTCGATCTCGTCGACGGAGGTCGACGAGCGGCTCGCCAATCGGATCCGCGCTTCCTTCCTGGTGGCTGGCCCCCTGCTCGCCCGGTTCGGTGAGGTGAAGATGCCGCCGCCGGGCGGTGACACGATCGGCCGGCGGCGCCTGGACCCGCATCTGGACGCATTCCGCGACCTCGGCGCGCGCGCCGACGGGGACGTCTGGCTCGAGCTCTCCGCTCCGCCCGAGGGCCTCAAGCCGGTGGGGATCTTCATGGACGAGCCGTCGGTGATGGGCACCGAGAACGCTCTGCTTGCCGCGGCGCTGACCCCGGGGCCGACGACGATCGGCAACGCGGCCTGCGAGCCGCACGTGCAGGACCTGGCGAAGCTGCTCTGCAAGATGGGCGCGGAGATCACCGGGATCGGGTCGAACGTGATGCACGTACGCGGCCAGAAGAAGCTGACCGGCGCGCGGCACGACGTATCGCCCGACCACATCGAGATCGCCAGCTTCATGGCGCTGGCGGCCGCCACCAGCGGCGAGCTTCGGATCCGGGACGTGGTGGCCGAGGATCTGGTGGGCGTCCGGCGTCACTTCCGCCGGCTCGGCCTGCAGACGATGATCGAGGGGAACGACCTGCTGGTGCCGCCGGAGCAGAAGCTCACGATCCGCGACGACCAGGGCGACGCGATCCCCAAGATCGACGACGGCCCCTGGCCGGCGTTCCCCGCGGACCTCACCTCGATCGCGCTGGCCCTCGCCACGCAGGCCGACGGGACGATCCTGATCTTCGAGAAGATGTTCGAGAACCGGCTGTTCTTCGTCGACAAGCTCGTCGCGATGGGCGCTCGGATCACGCTGTGCGACCCCCACCGGGCGATCGTCAGCGGTCCGAGCCGTCTTCATGGCGCCCGGCTCGAAAGCCCGGACATCCGCGCCGGCATGGCGATGCTCATCGCCGCGCTGGCCGCGCAGGGCAAATCGGAGATCGGCAACGTCGCCCAGATCGACCGGGGCTACGAGCGGATCGACGTGCGGCTCCGCGATCTGGGCGCCCGCATCGAGCGGGTCGCCTCAGAACGCGTGCCTGCCTAGCCGGCGGTCAGACCGAGTAGGCGTTGTGCAGCTCGGTGAACGTCGGCTGAGGGGGCCCGTCCGGCGCATCGTCGCCCAGCGTCTCGGCGATTCCCGGCCCGAGGCGAGACTCGGCGAAGGCACCGAAGGCCTCCGGCGACTCCCAGATGTCGAGCACCTTCAGGGTCTCGCCGTCGAAGCGAGCCGTATGGGCGATCAATCCGTCAGGCGGGTCGCCCTTGGGGTCGAGTGCGGCATCCACGGCGTCGTACTGGTCCGGGGTTACCTGCATCTCCATCTCCATGAAAACAGCCATCTGTTCATCTCCTTGAGTCGAGGTAGCGGGTCGTTGGTCAGGCTTGCTGCAGATCGTGGATCTCGAGAATCTGGGGCTCCTGCGCCTGCGGTGCGTCCGGATTCACCTCGGCGATCGCGGGGATCAGCTTGCCCTGGACGAAATTCTGGAAGGCCTCGGCCGATTCCCAGACATCCACGGACTTCCATTTGTCTCCGCCCAGGTCACAGGCCGCGTGCAGGATCGCCCCCTCCGGGGTGGCATCACCGAGCTTCTCAGTCACCTGGTCGTACTCCTCGCGGGTCGCCTCGAACTCCTGGATCACGACGACAGCCATGTTCTCTCCTCCGGTTCGTGGGCAATCGCATCCTATGCGGCGCAACCTTGCAGCCTGTTAAAGGCGAGAAAGCGATGATTGAGCGGTGATCCACCCGATACCCCCGGGCACCCGGGACATCCTGCCTGACGAGATGCGCGAGCTGCGCACGCTGCAGGCGACCCTGATCGACCTCTTCGAACGCTACGGCTACGGCCAGGTGGCGACGCCGACGCTCGAGTACGACGAGGTCCTGGCCCGCGGCGACGGGCGAAGCGGGGTCGGCGCGTACCGCTTCTTCGACGAACGCGGAGAGCTGCTCGCGCTGCGCTCCGACATGACCATCCCGATCGCCCGCCTGGTCGCCACGCGGTTCGCCGACGCCCAGCCGCCGCACCGCTTCTCCTACGTCGGCAACGCGTACCGGATCGTCCGCCCGCAGCGCGGGCAGGTCCGCCAGTTCCTGCACGCCGGGATCGAGCTGCTCGGCTCACCGGCTCCCGAGGGGACCGTCGAGGTCCTCGAGGTGCTGAGCGCCTCGCTCGATGCCGTCGGGCTCAACAGGGCCGTCCTCGGGCTCGGCGACGCCGATCTCTACCGCCAGCTGCTGAGTGAGCTCGGAGTCGAGGGCGAGCACCGCTCCCGCATCCTCGACCGTCTGGCCGAGCACAACCTGGTCGGCCTGGAGATGGCGGTGGACGAGGCCCCGGGGCTCGACGCCCACGGCCGCGAGACGCTCCTCCGCCTTCCCGGTCTGAGGGGCGGGGCCGAGGTGCTGGAGCAGGCCCGCGAGCTCGGCGGGGCCGCCGTGGAGCGGGCGGCGCAGCGCCTGCAGCAGACCTACGACCTGCTCGTCGAGCGGGGAGTGGCCGGGCGGGTCCAGCTCGACCTCAGCCTGCTGCGCGACCTCGGCTACTACACCGGGGCGATCGTCGAGATCTATGACCCGGCACTGGGCCACATCCTCGGCGGCGGCGGCCGCTACGACGATCTCGTCGGTCGCTTCGGCCGCGCGATGCCGGCGGCCGGCTTCGGCCTCTATCTCGAGCGGGTGCACCTCGCCCAGATGGAGGAGGAGCGCCTCGCCAGGGAGGAGAAGGGATGAGCCCGACCGTCGAGGCTCCGCGTGCCCGCCTGGGCGGGCCGCTCAAGCTGGCGATCCCGCGCGGCGCGCTCTGGGGTGAGACGCTCGACGCGCTGGACCGGATCGGCGTGGACACCGCGGAGATGCGCGGGGACTCCCGCTCGCTGATCTTCGAGGTCAACGGCATGAGCCTGGTGACCATGCGGCCCTCGGACGTCCCCACCTACGTGGAGTCCGGCGCCGCCGACCTCGGCATCACCGGCAAGGACGTCCTGATGGAGCACACCGACCGGATCGTCTACGAGATCCTCGACCTCGGCTTCGGCGCCTGCCGGATGGTGCTGGCCGGGCGGAAGGGCGACGAGAGCATGGGCGAGAGCGAGAGGCGGCTCGGCGGCATGCGGATCGCCACCAAGTACCCGCGAATCGCGGAGCGCTACTTCGAGGAAACCGGCCGGCAGGCGGAGGTGGTCGAGGTCAAGGGCTCGGTCGAGCTCGCGCCGCTGGTCGGGCTGGCGGACGGGATCGTCGACCTGGTCGCGACCGGCCGCACCCTCGAGGAGAACGGCCTCGAGATCCGCGAGGAGATCGCCCCATCCACCGCGCGCCTGGTCGCCAACCGGGTCTCTCACAAGCTGCGGGCAGCCGAGGTGGACAACCTGGTCGAGCGGCTGCGCCCGGAGAAGAGCTGATGCGGATCGAGCGGTTCGACTGGGACGGGTCGGACGCCCGTGGCCTGGCGAGCACGATTCGCGACCTGCAGCCCGCGCTCGGCGAGGTCAGCGACCCCGTCCGGGCGATCGTCGATGCGATCCGGGAGGACGGCGACTCGGGGCTGACCGAAATCGAGAGCCGGTTCGCCGGCGGAATCGTCGACGCGGATTCGATCCGGCGGCCGGATGAGGAAATCGCCTCGGCCCGGTCGCGCCTTGAGCTCGAGCTGATCGAGGCGATGGAGCTCGCCGCGGCGAACATCCGGGCGGTCGCCGAGGCGCAGCTGGCGGAGACTCGCCGGCTCAAGCTGGCGCAGGGCCAGAGGATCGAGCTCCGCGAGGTTCCCGTCGGCTCGGCCGGCATCTATGCGCCGGGCGGCGCCGCGGCCTACCCGTCGACCGTCCTGATGGGCTGCATCCCGGCCAGGGTGGCTGGGGTGGAGCGCGTCGTCGTCGCCACCCCGGCGCCCGTCTCCGACGTGACGCTCGCGGCGGCGGCAATCGCCGAAGCCGACGAGGTCTACGCGATGGGCGGGGCGCAGGCGATCGCCGCCCTCGCCCTCGGGACCGAGCGGATCGATCCGGTCGACGTGATCGCCGGGCCCGGGAACCGGTACGTCCAGGAGGCGAAGCGCCAACTCGCCGGTGAGGTCGGCATCGACGGCATCGCAGGGCCCTCCGAGCTGATGGTGATCGCCGGGGACACGGCGAACGCCGAGTGGATGGGCCTTGACCTCTGCTCACAGGCCGAGCACGGCTCCGACGGCCTGCTCGTAGCCGCCGCGGTCGAGACGGTGATCCTCGACACGATCTCAGACAGCGTCGAGCGCATCGCGGCGGACCGGGGGATCGCGGACGATGCCGTGCTGGCGCTCATCGCCGTGCCCGAGACAGAGGCGGGGGTGACACTGGCCAACGCGATCGCTCCAGAGCACCTCGAGATCCTCACCGAGGACGCGGAACTGCTCGCGGAGCGCGTCACGAGCGCCGGTTGCGTGTTCGCCGGCGAACTGGCGGCGACCGCGTTCGGCGACTATGCGGCGGGCTCGAACCACATCCTGCCGACCGGCGGCGCCGGCCGCTTTCAGGGTCCGCTGGGCCCGGGCGCCTTCCGGCGCCGGATCTCGACCGTCGAGATCACGCAGGAGGCGGCCCGGGAGCTCGCACCGGCTGTCGCTACATTGGCCCGCGCCGAGGGCTTCCCGCTGCACGCGGACTCGGTCGAGGCACGCACAGAGGAACGGGAATGAGCCGCACAGCAGAGATCAACCGCGAGACCAAGGAGACCCAGGTCAAGCTGCGACTGGACCTGGACGGCGGCGACGCCAAGGTGTCGACCGGCGTCGGGTTTCTCGACCACATGCTGGAGCTCCTCGCGCGCCACGGCAGGCTCGGCCTCGAGGTCGAGGCCTCCGGCGACCTGGAGACCGGCGCGCACCACACCACCGAGGACGTCGGCATCTGCCTGGGCCAGGCGATCGACGAGGCGCTCGGCGACCGCGCCGGGATCCGGCGCTACGGCTCGGCGCTCGTGCCGATGGACGAGGCGCTAGGCGAGTGCGCGATCGACATCTCCGGGCGACCCTTCTGCGCCTTCGACGCGGACCTGCCCGACGTGACGATCGCCGGCTTCGACTCCGAGCTGACCGAGGAGTTCTTCCGCGCCGTCTCCAACAACTCGAAGATGACCCTCCACCTCTGGGTCCGCTCGGGCTCGAACGCGCACCACATGATCGAGGCGTCCTTCAAGGCCTTCGCGCGAGCGCTGCGCGTAGCCGTCTCGATCGACCCGGATGAGAGCGGCGTGCCCTCCACCAAGGGCACCCTCACCGAATGACACGGATCGCCATCCTCGACTACGGGATGGGGAACCTCCGCTCGGTCGAGAAGGCGCTGGAGCGAGTGGGAGCCGAGGCCGAGATCACCGCGGACCGCGGGCGTGTCGAGACCGCCGACGGCGTGATCCTGCCCGGCGTCGGAGCCTTCCCGAAGGCGATGAGCAGGGTCCATGAGATCGGGCTGGACGAGCTCGTCGCGGGCAGGGTGGAGGCCGGGGTCCCCGTGCTCGGCATCTGCCTCGGCATGCAGCTGCTCTTCGACTCCTCCGTGGAGAACGAGGGCGCGAGCGGGCTCTCGCTGCTCGGCGGGATCGTCGCCCCGCTCGAGGCCAACGGCTACAAGGTTCCGCACATCGGCTGGTCGCCGGTCCAATGGGAGCGCGACTCCCGGCTCACCGAGGGGCTGGGCGAGGAGACGCCCTTCTACTTCGTGCACTCGTTCGCCCCACGTCCGGCCTCGGAGGGCGACGTGCTCGGCAGCGCGGCGTACGGCGCCCGCTTCACCTGCGCGGTGGAGCGGCCGCCGCTCTACGGAGTCCAGTTCCACCCAGAGAAGTCGAGCTCGGCAGGGCTGCGGCTGCTCAGCAACTTCACCGCGATCTGCAGTTGATCCTCTACCCGGCGATCGACATCCGCGACGGCAAGGCCGTCAGGCTGGTCCAGGGCGACTACGACCAGGAGACCGCCTACGACGACGACCCGGTGATCGCTGCGCGGCGCTGGGTCGACGGCGGGGCACGCTGGCTCCACGTCGTGGATCTCGACGGCGCCCGGGCCGGCGAGCCGGTGAACCTCGAGCACGTCCGGCGGATCGTCGCCGCGGTCAGTGTGCCGGTTCAGCTCGGCGGCGGCCTGCGCGACTCGAAGAAGGTCGAGGAGGCGTTCTCATCCGGAGCCGAGCGCGTCGTGCTGGGCACCGCCGCAGTGCGCGACCCGGAGATGGCGGAGGCGATCGCCGCCGCGCACGGCAACCGGGTGGTCGCGTCCGTCGACGCGCGCTCGGGCAAGGTCGCGGCGGAGGGCTGGACCGAGGCCTCTGAGCTCGGCACCGCGGAGGTGATCGCGGGGCTGTCCGAGCGCGGCATCGACCGCTTCATCTACACGCCGGTGGAGGTCGACGGCCTGATGGAGGGCCCCGACCTCGAGTCGCTCCGGGAGGCGGCGGGAGCGACCGCAGGGGAGCTGATCTACTCCGGCGGGGTCGGATCCCTCGATGACCTTCACGCGCTCTCGGATCTCGGCCTGAGCAACCTGGGCGGCGTGATCGTCGGCCGGGCGCTGTACGAGCAGCGCTTCAACGTCGCTGAGGCCCAGGCGATCCTGGATCCATAGGATCCGCGCATGCGGAGACTCTTCGGCCCGTTCTTCGTCTTCGCGGGCGTCATGCATTTCGTGAAGACCCGCTGGTACGAGCGGATCATGCCGCCCTACGTCCCGCGCCACCGCGAGCTCGTCTACGCCAGCGGAATCGCAGAGATCGCGGGAGGCCTGGCGACGATGCATCCCTCGACCCGCAGGGCCGGCAGCGCTTGGAGCATCGCCACGCTGATCGCGGTCTTCCCGGCGAACCTCCACATGGCGATCGAGGCCGAGAAGTACGAGAAGGGGGTCCCGGGAGGCCGCAACGCGCTCTACGCGCGCCTGCCGGTGCAGCTCCTCTTCATCGCCTGGGCCTACGCCGCGGGCGACTGGGACTCGTAATCCGCCCGCGCCGGCATTCACTCGCCGCGCTTGTCCGGGGGACAAGACCACCAAGGTCAAGCTGATCAAGCGCTAGGCGAGGCCGGCGGCCTCGAGAGCCGCTTGCCGATCGCCGTAGTCCTTGAAGTGGACGATTCGTCCCTCGCGGATCGTCGCCAGCACCGCCGAAGGCACCTCGGTCTCGACTCCGCTTTCTCGACCTCGGATTCGGATCATTCCGAAAGCGAGCACCCTGCCGTCGCCCACATCCCTGAATTCCTCGTGCAGCGGCTCGAAGATCTCGAAGCTCTCGCGGTTGTCGGCCAAAAAGGCACGGAGGCCGTCATGCCCCTTGAAAGTTCCCTCCGTGGCAGACCGCAGCGCGAAGAACTCGGCGTTCTCCGACATCAGGTCGAAAAGGGTCTCCTGGTCTGCGGCGCCAAAAGCGGTTACAGCCCGCCGCACGACATCAACGTCTTCGAATGACATCCGTGCAACGTTAACCTCGAATCATGGTCTTGAAGCGCGTCATCCCCTGCCTCGACGTGGACGATGGCCGCGTCGTCAAGGGCACCAACTTCGTCGACATCCGCGACGCCGGCGATCCGGTCGAGCTCGCCGAGCGCTACGACGCGGCCGGAGCGGACGAGCTGGTCTTCCTCGACATCACCGCCTCGCACGAGAGCCGCGACACGATCGTCGAGCTCGCCCGCCGCACCGCCGACAACGTCTTCATCCCGTTCACGATCGGCGGCGGTATCCGCTCGGTCGAGGACGCGCAGGCGGTTCTCGACGCAGGCGCCGACAAGGTCTCCGTGAACTCGGCCGCCCTCGACCGGCCGGAGCTGATCTCGGAGCTGGCCGAGGTGTTCGGCTCTCAGTGCGTCGTGATCGCTATCGATGCCAAGCGGCGGGGCGCGCGCGATTCCTCCGAGACCTGTCAGGCGCCGCCGGGGCACTTCGGCGACGCCGAGTGGGACGTCTACGTGCACGGGGGTCGTACCAGGGTCGAGGGCCGTGAGGCCGTCGAGTGGGCGAAGGAGGCGACCGAGCTCGGGGCTGGGGAGGTCCTGCTCACCAGCATGGACCGCGACGGGACCAACGACGGCTACGACCTCGAGCTGACCCGCGCCGTCGCCGAGGCCGTGAGCGTTCCGGTGATCGCCTCCGGCGGAGCCGGCGAGCTCGACCACCTCGTGGAGGCCGTCCAGGCCGGCCACGCCGACGCGGTGCTCTGCGCGTCGATCTTCCACTACGGCGCGCACACCGTGGCCGAGGCCAAGGAGCGGATGAGCCAGGCCGGGATCCCGGTCCGAGTGGCCTAGCCCTTCTTCTTCTTGGCCTTCTTCGGCGTGACGACGAGGCCGTTCACGGCCTTGCCCTGGGCCGGCTGGAGCGCGTAGATGGTCTTGTAGCCGGTCAGGAAGATCTCCTTGCCGTCGGAGATCACCGGGTTGTAGGCGCCGTCGGAGTCCTCGAAGACCTTGTGGCCGTTGGCGGCGTTGAAGCCGTAGGTCGAGGTGTGCTGAAGGTCCGCGACGTAGACGGTGTTCCCGATCAGGCTGGCGGCGCCTGAGATCGATCCCAGGCCCGACTGGCTCCAGCGCTCGTTGCCGTTGCGGGCATCGAGCGCGTAGAAGTTCCCGTCGTAGGAGCCGAAGTAGACCGTGGGGTCGGTGTCGGCGGTCCGCGCCGCCACAGGGCCCGCGTAGACGTAGTTGCTGGTCGAGTGGCTCCAGGCGAGGTCGCCCGAGTTCTGATCGAAGCTGTACATGCGGCCGTCGGTATTGCCCGCGTAGACGCGGCCGAAGGCGATCGCCGCCGTCGCGTAGAACTGCCCCGTACGCCCGAAGCTCGTCCCCTGGGAGCCCGTCTGCCACTTGATCGATCCGTCCCGGACGTGGAGTGCGGTCATCTCACCGCTGTAGTCGCCGACGTAGACGACCCCGTCGCTGTATGCGGGCGCAGCCTTCACGGCGCCGTTCACGTGCGTCTGCCAGATCGTCTTGCCGGTCTTCTTGTCGAGCGCGTAGATCGTGTTGCACTCGCAGCCGACGATCACCTTGTTGCCGACCACGAGCGGCGACGACTCGCTGCGACCAGGGAGGGGATGCTTCCACACCGTGTGGCCGTCGTAGGCCGCGAGGTCGATGACCTGGCCGGGGTCGAGGTTCGAGATATAGACGTTGCGGTCGCTGTAGGCCGGCGCCGCAGCGTTCAGGCTGGCGACCTGCCGCTTCCAGCGCGCCTTCCCGGTCTTGCTCTTGATCGAGAAGGCGAGGCCGTTGTTGTTGATCCCGAACATCTGGTTGCCGACCAGGATCGGCGAGTACTCGAGCAGGTGGCCGCCCTTGAAGCGCCAGCGCACCTTGAACGGGGGCTTGACCCCCGGCGCGTCGAGGTAGCGGGTGCGCTCCGGGCTCAGCCCGTACATCGGCCAGCTCGTCGTCCCCGAGACGGGCTGCGGCGCCTCGCTGGTGATCGTGCACGGCGCCGGGCAGGACTTGTCACCCGGTCGCTTCAGCACGAGGTAGCCGACCACCGCGATGACGATCGCGGCGATGCCCGCCGCTGTGCCGAGTGTCGCCCAGCGGTGATTTGCCCAGAGGCTCTTGAGCCTGGCGCGCATACGATCCGCACCATAGGCAAGCGCGCTTAATGCCGGACTCAAGGGACATAGACCCCGCACGACTGCCGCAGGCGATCGACGCGCTGCCGGGGATCGACGCCGTCCGCCGTCTCGCCGAGCGGGTGCCGGCCTACCTGGTCGGCGGGGCGGTCCGGGACCTCCTGCTGGGAGCAGAGGGGGCGGACCTGGACGTCGCGATCGAGGGCGACGCGAAGGCCCTGGCCGACCTTCCCGGCTACCGGCCCGAGCGCGACGAGTACTTCATGACGGGCAGGCTCCAGGCCGGGGATCACGAGATCGACATCGCTCAGACGCGGGCCGAGACCTATCCCAGGCCCGGCGCCCTGCCCGAGGTGCGGCCGGCGTCGATCGAGGAGGATCTGGCCCGCCGCGACTTCACGGTGAACGCGATGGCGTTTCCGCTCTCGCGCGACGCGCGGCTGCTGGACCCGCACGGCGGCGTCGAGGATCTGCGCGCGGGCCGGTTGCGGGTTCTCCATGACGGATCCTTCGTCGACGATCCGACCCGGGCGCTGCGGGCGGCCCGCTACGCCGCCCGCTTCGGATTCGATCTCGATCCGGAGACGGCCCGCCTGCTGGCCGACGCGGATCTCTCGACGGTCTCCGAGGACCGGGTTCAGAACGAGCTGCGGAAGATCGCGGCCGAGGACGACCCGGCCCGCGCTCTGCGCCTGATCGCCGAATGGAACGTGATGCCGCCTCTCGATCCGGCGGCGCCCGACCGCGTCGAGGAAGTGACCCGCCTGGCATCGGAGCCGCCGTGGGAGGACTGGGTGGATCGGGAGCTCGCGGTGATGCTGGCCATCGTCCGGCCGCTGCCGCAGATCCGGGAGCTGGTCGGCGCCGAGCCGGAGCGCCCCTCGACGGCCTACGAGCTGGCCAAGGCCTGGGACCCGGCCCAGCTGCTTGTCGCCCGCGTCCTCGGCGCCGAGTGGCTCGACGACTACGCGGAGACGTGGCGTCACGTCAGGCTCGAGATCACGGGAGAGGACCTGCTCGCCGCCGGCATCGTGGAGGGTCCTGCGGTCGGGGAGGGCCTCGAGGCCGCCCTCTCGGGCAAGCTCGACGGTGAGCTCTACGGGCGCGACGAGGAGCTCGAGATCGCCCTTGCCGTGGCCCGCGGCGAGGTCCCCGAGGACTAGTTCGCGCTCAACGTGATCACCGCGAAGTGCATCTGATCGAACAAGGCATCGGACGTCGCCTCGGTGCAGAACATGCCGATGGTGTGCGAGCCGGCGGAGAGGACGTCGGTGACCGCCGACATGCTGAAGGGCCGGCCCTGCGGAATGCCGCCCACCCCGGGGCCAAGCCCATTCGAGGTGGTCCCCTCGAAGAGCTGGCACGCCCCAACACCGGTTGCATTCCCGTCGTTGACGCCGTCCGCGATGACGAGAACCTCGCCGGGCTGCGTCAGATTCACCGCCGTCTGACCGCAGATGGTTCCAGTCAGATCAGCCGGGTTGCATATCCCGCCTGCGAAACCGCTGCCTGAACTGCCGAGCGCGGTGTCCCCGGTGACGTCTGAGCCGAGCTTGCCGAGAGTCACCGCGCCTCCTCCGATCTTGGAGCCGGTGACCGAAGCATTCCCGAGCTTCGCGCTGGAGGGTGGACACGACGTTGGCATAGGTGAGTCTCGAACGGAACCTCGTCATATGCGGTTGTCCTTACTTGGCGCAGTGTCCCCACTCCCTGTGGACCATCCTCCCTCGCGGCTGCCGCCGGTTCTTGCCCAATTTTCGGCCTGATCTAGCCTCTCGCGCCATGGAATGGCGCGAGCGAGACGGGGTCCGCTGGCTCGAGGCGGACCTGCCCGGTGCGACGGCAGCCTTCTCGACGCGCGTCGGCGGGGTCAGCGAGCCGCCCTACGACGCCCTCAACGTCGCGATCATGACCGGCGACGACCGGGACGCGGTGCGGGAGAACCGGCGCAAGCTGGCCTCGGCGCTGGAGCGAGACCCGGATGGGGTGGTGATGGGACGCCAGGTTCACGGCGCGGAGCTCCGGGAGCACCGCGTGCCGCAGGAGCCGAAGGTCTTCGCCGACGTCGTGCGCAGCCCCGACGAGGTCGACGCTCACAGCACCGCCGACCCGGCACTGACGCCGCTGGTGATGGTGGCCGACTGCCTGCCGGTGGCGCTTGCCGGCCGCGGGGGCGTCGCGATGGCGCACTGCGGCTGGCGCGGTCTCGCCGGCGGGATCCTCGCCGAGGCCGCGGAGGCGGTCGACGCGCGCGCGGCAGCGGTCGGGCCGGGCATCGGGCCCTGCTGCTACGAAGTGGGCGATGAGGTGCTCGCCGAGTTCGCGGATCTGGACGACGTCGCCGAGGGGCGCATGCTCGATCTGACCGCGGTCGCGCGGGGGCTGCTGGCGCGGGCGGGCGTGACAGAGGTGCAGTCCGCCGATCTCTGCACGAGCTGCAACCCGGAGCTCTTCTATTCGCACCGGCGGGACGGCGAGCGCACCGGCCGGCAGGCCGGACTGACCTGGATCGATCGTGGTTGAGCCCGTCACCGACCTCGACGCCGAGCGGATCCGCTCCAATCTCGCCCGGATTCGCGAGCAGGCCGGCCCGGACCTCGAGATCCTCGCCGCGACGAAGTACGTCCGGACCGAGGACATGGGAGTCCTCGCTGAGGCCGGAATCGAGCTCGTCGGCGAGAACCGGCTTCAGGACCTGGAGGCCAAGCGAGAGAGATGGGGAGACCGCTTCACCTGGGACTTCATCGGCAACCTGCAGAGCCGCAAGATCAGGAGGATCCTGCCGCTGGTTCGCCTGGTCCACTCCGTCGCCTCGGACTCCGCGCTCGAGCAGCTCGGCAAGCACGGAGGCCCGGACACCGAGGTGCTCGTCGAGGTCAACCTTTCGGGCGAGCAGGAGAAGGGCGGGATCGCACCCGAGGGGCTCGACGAGTTCATCGAGCGCTGCCCGGTGAGGGTCTCTGGACTGATGACGATGCCGCCCTTCACCGAGGATCCGGAGGCCTCAAGGCCCTATTTCGCGCGCCTCGCGGAGCTCGCCTCGGAGCGCGGACTGGAGCGGCTTTCGATGGGCACGAGCCAGGATTGGCCGGTCGCAGTGCAGGAGGGGGCGACGATCGTGCGCCTGGGGTCCGTTCTTTGGGCATAATCAGTCAACATCGGCTGGAGGAATAACGACCGTCAAGCCGAATTTGAGCCGAGATGGCGATTAGGGACACATGGAGACGTTCGCTCGAGTACTTCGGTCTCGTCGAGGGTGACTACATCGAGGAGGGCGAGTACGACGAGGGCGACACGGGCAGCGAGATGGCGCTCGACCACACCGCTGCCGCGCCGCGCGAAGCGGCTGGCAGCATGCCCTCCCGCCGCGGTCGCGGCCGCGAGGAGGACATCGACGACATCTTCGGCGAGGACGAGCCGCCGCCACGGCGCAGCCGGATCCGCTCCGTGGACGACACGGCGGAGGAGCCCCAGCCCAGTCGCCGCGGCCGCCGCGGCCGCGCGCCGGCCGGGAACGGAGGCGGCGTCGCATCGATGCATGTCGTCACCCCGCGAAGCTTCAACGACGCTCAGCAGGTCGCCGACGAGTTCAAGCGCTCGAAGCCGGTGATCATCAACCTGCAGTCGACCGACCGCGAGCTCTCCAAGCGGCTGATCGACTTCTCCTCCGGCATGACCTACGCACTCGGCGGCGGCATGCAGCGGATCTCGCAGGGCATCTTCCTGCTGACCCCGGAGAACGTCGAGGTCTCGGCGGAGGAGAAGGCCCGCCTGCTCGAGGGCGGCTTCTTCAACCAGTCGTAGTTACTACGGTCGCGCGCATCCGCGCCAACGAATACGTTTCTCCGCCTCATGCCGGAACAGGCCCGAAGGCGCCTTTTCCTGCTCCTCATCGCCGTCGCGACCGGGGTACTGGCATCGACGGCTTCGTCCGCCACCGCCAACACCGTGCTGGTGGGGGCCCCGGGCGGCGGATCCGGCGGCGGAGGATGGTCGAACTTCGACGCGACCCCAGCCACCGTCGTCAACACCTCTCTCGGCGAACCGGGCGCGCACGTGACCTCTCCGGTGACGGGGACGATCGTCGGGTGGCAGGTGACCACCCTCGGCATCGGCGCCTACAGACTGCACGTCCTGCGCCCGTCGTCCAGCGGGCAGTACACGGAGGAGGGCTCCACGCCGGGAGACGTCACCGTGTCCGGCTCTAATTCGTTCCCCGCGAGCCTGCCGATTCAGGCCGGCGATGTGATCGGCGTCGACGTGCCCGCCGCCCAGGGAATCGACGGACATGTCGCGATCCCGGGGTCCGCCTGGGCGCTGTTCAGGCCCGCACTCACCGGCGGGGCTGTGGCAGGGGCCTCGGACTCGTCCAGCCCCGATAGGGAGCTGCTCTTCAACGCCCGGGTCGAGTACGCGCCGACGCCCGACACGTCGCCACCATCAGGGAAGTTGCATGGGGGGTGCAGTAAGGCGAAGGAACAGAAGCGCAACGAGAAGAAGAAGAAGCACAAGCGCGCGGCAAGCGCCGCGAAGAAGTGCGCGAAGAGGAAGAAGAGCAAGTAGCGCGCCAAGCCCACTGACCGGCGCCGAATAAAGTCTTCGACCATGAGAGTCGGATTCGTGGGTGCGGGAAACATGGCGGCCGGCCTGGCCCGAGGTTGGGCGGCCGCACGGGGCGAGCCGGGCGCGCCCGAGGCGATGCTCTTCGCCGATGCCGACCCGGCGAAGGCGAAGGCGCTGGCCGAGGAGGTCGGCGGCGAGGCGCTGGAGGGCAACGTCGCGGTCGCCGACGGCTCGGACCTGGTCGTCCTGGCCGTAAAGCCGAACGTTCTGGACGAGGTGGCGCCGGACCTCGTGCAGGCCGGCACTCCCATCCTCTCGATCCTCGCCGGGACGACGACCAAGAGCCTCCACGAGGCGCTGCCCGGCATCGACCTGATCCGCGTGATGCCGAACCTCGGGGCGCAGCTGCGCCAGGCGGTGCTCTGCGTGGTCTACGGAGAGAGGCTCGGAGCAACAGAGCGTGAGCGGGTGGGCCGGCTGCTCGCCCTGCTCGGGGACGTGATCGAGCTCGACGAGGACCTGATCGACGCCGCCACCGCGATCATGGGCTGTTCGCCGGGCTATCTGGCGCTGATGGCCGAGGTGCTGGTGGAGGCCGGCGTCCGGGAGGGGCTCACCGAGGATCAGGCGCTCCGCATGGTCGCGCGCGCCATGAGCGCCACCGGCGGACTGCTCGACCTCCAAAACCCGGGCGCCCTGAAGCGGGCGGTCGCGTCCCCCGGAGGGATGACCGAGGCCGGCCTGAACGCGCTTGAGGAGCACAAGATCCAGGAGACCCTCAACGCCGCCGTCGACGCGTCGCTGGACCGGGTTCGCAAGTGAGTCCGCTGCTCGCGATCACGCGGGTCGACGTCGCGAACTACGTCGGCGCCGTCTTCCTCGTCTACTTCATCCTGATCTTCATCCGGGTCCTGCTCTCCTGGGTTCCGCGAATGCCGTACTACCCCTGGCTGCGAGCGACCGTCGACTTCGTTCACCAGGTCGTGGATCCGTACCTGAACCTGTTCCGCAGGGTGATCCCGCCGCTCGGCGGAGGCGGCATGGCGATCGACATCAGCCCGATCCTCGCGATCCTCATCCTGTTCATCGTCGGGCGCGTGGTCGTATCGCTGATTCACGGTTGAGGAAGGCGCTCGATCTCGTGATCCCCGCGCTGGCGGCGTGTGGGGTCGTCGTCGCGCTGGATCAGGGCACCAAGGCGCTCGCGACATCGCTGGTGGACCGAGGGGACCGCGTCGAGGTCCTGCCGTTCCTCGCCTTCGAGAACGCCCGCAACGAGGGCGTCGCCTTCGGCATCGGCGGGAACATCTCGGCGGTCCTCATCGGGGCGACGATCGTCGTGCTGCTCGGCTTCCTGGTGTTCCTCGCGTCTCGCTCGCGCAGCGGCTGGCTCGTCTGGGTTCCCGCGGCGCTGCTGATCGGAGGTGCACTGGGGAACCTCGCCGACCGCGTGCGAGACGGCGCCGTGACCGACTTCATCGACCTGCCCCTGTGGCCGACCTTCAACCTCGCGGACGTCGCGATCGTGGTCGGCGTGCTGCTGCTTCTGATCGACGTCGAGCGCTCGCGAAGCTGATGGACGCCGAGCGGCTCATCGTCCACCTGGACGAGGACCTGGCCGTGATCGAGAAGCCGGCGGGATTGGTCGTCCACGGCGCGCCGTCCCACAGGGGAGAGACGCTGGTCGACCTGCTCGAGGGCGTGGTGGGCGGGGGAGAGGGCGAGCGGCCCGGCATCGTCCACCGCCTCGACAAGGACACCTCCGGGCTGATGGTCGTCGCGCGAAACGAGGAAGCGCACCGGGAACTCGCGCGCATGGTGAAGGCGCGAGAGGTGCTGCGCGAGTACACCGCGCTGGTCGAGGGACGGCTCGGGAGCCGGACCGGGACGATCGACGCGCCACTCGGACGCCACCGCCGGCAGCGGACGAAGCGGGCGGTGAAGGGCGCCGGATCGAGGGAGGCGCGGACCCATTTCGAGGTGATCGAGGCGCTGCCGGCCGACACGCTCGTCCACGCGCGCCTGGAGACCGGCCGCACGCACCAGATCCGCGTTCACTTCGCCGCGATCCAGCACCCGATCGCCGGAGACCCCGAGTACGGCACGCGCGGGCGACACGGGCTCAAGCGGCAGTTCCTGCATGCGTCCCGGCTGGCGTTCACGCACCCCCGCACCGAAGAGGCGCTGGAGTTCACCTCGGAGCTGCCGGATGACCTGCGTGACGCGCTGGGAAAGGCCCGGAACGGCTGAGTTGGCGCGTTCCTTCGGTATATCCGAAGGAACGCGCCAAATCCCCCGGGCGTCGCCGGGCCACCCTTCTTTCATTGCCGGTTTTGGTGGTCACGTCTGTCGTTTTCCGCACACCACCTACAATCCCGCGGACTTTGCACCCAACCCCCGCCGAGAGGCACGGGACGCTGCCCGGCCCGCCCGGGTTCCCGCAGCCACGACGAGGCAGATATGACAGCCGAGGGTCAGGCTTAAGCCTGACCCTCGGGGCACAACTTCAAGCGATAGGAAGGTCAAATGGCCGAGGTAGGCATCAAGGAGCTGCTGGAGGCCGGAGTTCACTTCGGTCACCAGACCCGGCGCTGGAACCCGCGCATGCGCCGCTTCATCTACGGGGAGCGGGAAGGGATTCACATCATCGACCTCCTCCAGACGGAGGAGCTGCTCAAGCAGGCGACCGAGTTCGTCACCGAGATCGCGGCAAAGGGCGGGGTCATCCTGTTCGTCGGGACGAAGAAGCAGGCACGAGATTCGGTCGAGGAATGGGCGGAGAAGTGCGGCATGCCGTTCGTCAACCGGCGCTGGCTCGGCGGCCTGCTCACCAACTTCCACACGATCCGCAAGCGGATCCAGCGGCTGCACGAGCTGCGTGAGCTGAAGGAGGGCGGTCGGCTCGACCTGCTGCCCACCAAGGAGCGCATGTCGATGGAGGCCGAGCTGCGCAAGCTCGAGTTCAACCTCGGCGGCGTCGCGGACATGCAGCGCATCCCGGACACGGTGATCATCATCGACCTGAAGACCGAGGAGATCGCGCTACGCGAGGCTGAGCGCCTCGAGATCCCGATCATCGGCCTGGTCGACTCCAACTGCGACCCCTCTCCGGTCCGGTTCGTGGTCCCCGGCAACGACGACGCGATCCGCTCCTGCGACCTGATCATCGGTGCGCTGGGCTCCTCGATCGAAGGCGCCGCCGCCCAGTGGCGCGCCGCCGAGGAGAAGCGCCGCGCCGAGGAGGAGGAGCGCAAGAGGCGCGAGGAGGAAGAGCGCAAGCGCCGCGAGGCGGAGGAAAAGGCGAAGCAGGAAGCCGAGGAGAAGGCCAAGGCCGAGGCCGAGGAGAAGGCAAAGGCCGAAGCCGAGGCCAAGGCAAAGGCGGAGGCCGAGAAGGCCGAGGCCGGTCAGAAGGCGGCGCAGCAGGCCGAAGCTGAGAAGGAGGCGGCCCAGGAGATCCCTCAGCCGCAGGGCGAGGGCAGCTCGGAGCCGCACAACCGGCAGGGCTCGGACGAGGAGGCCCGCCGCGAGGCCGCCATCGAGGTGCCGCAGCCCCCGCCCGCCGACGACGCAGAGCCGGCCCAGGAGCCGGCCTCGACCCAGACTGGAGGTGAATCCTGATGGCGGTTTCCGCCTCAGAGGTGAAGGCCCTGCGCGAGAAGACCGGTGCGCCGATGATGGACGTGAAGAAGGCGCTCGAGGAGGCCGAGGGCGACGAGCAGAAGGCCATCGAGATCCTCCGCAAGAAGGGCCAGGCATCCGCCGCGAAACGCAGCGGACGCGGCACCGAGGAGGGCGTGGTCGAGGCCTACATCCACGCGGACGCCCGCAAGGGAACCCTCGTGGAAGTGCAATGCGAGACCGACTTCGTGGCGAGGAACGAGGACTTCAAGGAGTTCGCCCGGCAGGTGGCCATTCACATCACCGCGATGAACCCCGAGCACGTTCACTTCGACGACATCCCCGAGGAGGACCTGTCCCGCGAGCGGGCGATCCTCGAGGAGAAGGCGAAGGCCGACGGCAAGCCCGACAACGTCGTCGAGAAGATCGTCGATGGCCAGATCAAGAAGTGGGCTTCCGAGCTCGTCCTCCTCGACCAGCAGCACTTCAACCAGGAGCGCTACGAGGGCAAGACGATTGAGGATCTGCGAGCAGAGGTTGCGGCGAAGACCGGTGAGAACGTCCGCATCGCACGCTTCGCGCGCTTCGAGGTGGGGCAGGAGTAGCCGGCTTGGCCGAGGCGGCCTTCAACCGCATCCTGCTGAAGCTGTCCGGGGAGGCCCTGATGGGCGACCTCGCCTACGGGACCGATCCGGAGCAGATCGAGCGCATCGCCAATCAGGTCCGCGAGGTGCGGGCGCACGAGGTCGACGTGGCGATCGTCGTCGGCGCGGGCAACATCTACCGCGGGCTCGAGGGCGCGGCCGAGGGCATGGACCGCGCAACCGCCGACTACATGGGCATGCTCGCCACGGTTCTCAACGCCCTGACCCTCCAGGATGCGCTCGAGAAGGTCGGTGTCGACACGCGGGTCCTGTCGGCGATGGCGGTCACCGAGGTCGCCGAGCCCTACATCCGCCGCCGCGCGATCCGGCACCTGGAGAAGGGCCGTGCGGTCATCTTCGCCGCGGGCACCGGCAATCCGTTCTTCACGACCGACACAGCGGCGGCGCTGCGGGCGCTGGAGATCCATGCCGAGGCGATCCTGATGGCGAAGAACGGGGTGGAGGGCGTCTACAGCGCCGATCCGTCGATCGACCCGTCCGCCGAGTTCCTCCCGGAGATCAGCCACCGCCAGGCGATCGAGCGGGGGCTGCGCGTCATGGACTCGACCGCCCTCTCGCTCTGTATGGACAACGACCTGCCCATCTATGTCTTCAACATGGCGGACGAGCGCAACATAGATAGGATCGTCAGCGGAGAGAGGGTCGGGACTCTGGTGTCCTCGAAGCCCGCGACGGAGCCAACTCCGGGGGTGCCCAGCTGATGAGCGAGATGATCGATGAGCTGATTGCGGACGCCAAGGAGCGAATGCAGAAGTCGGTCGAATCGACCCGCAACGAGCTCGCCACCGTCCGCACCGGCCGCGCCTCGCCCCACCTCCTGGACCGCCTCAACATCGACTACTACGGCGCGCAGACACCGCTGAAGCAGCTCGCCCAGGTGGCCGCGACGGACGCCCGCATGCTCACCGTCACGCCCTACGACAAGTCGTCGATCAACACGATCGAGAAGGCGGTCATGGAGTCCGACCTCGGCCTCACGCCTTCCAACGACGGGAACGTCATTCGGCTCCAGATCCCCGAGCTCACCGAGGAGCGCCGCAAGGAGCTCGTCAAGGTCGTCCACGGGGTCGCCGAAGATGGCCGCGTCGCCGTCCGCAACATCCGCCGCGACGTCATGCACGACCTTCGCGAGCTGAAGAAGGAGGGTGAGGCCGGCTCGGACGAGGAGCACCACGGCGAGACCGACTTGCAGAAGGCGACCGACGGCGCGATAGGCGAGATCGACTCGCTGCTCAAGGGCAAGGAAGAGGAGATCATGGAGGTCTAGGCTCCGGCCGGACCCGATCTCCCCTCCCGAATGCCAGCCGACTACGTCGCGATCATCACCGACGGGAATGGGCGCTGGGCTCAACAGCGAGGCCTGCCCGTCATCGAGGGACACCAGGCGGGCGCCGACGCCGTCAAGGCGCGGCTGCGCGACGCGGCCGAGTTCGGCATCAAGGAGCTCACCGTCTACTCGTTCTCGACCGAGAACTGGACCCGTCCCAAGGAGGAGGTCGAGGGCCTGATGGCGATGTTCACCGAGCGGATCGACCGCGAGACTCCCGAGCTGGACGAGGAGGGCGTCCGGATGCGCTTCATCGGCCGGCGCGAGGGAATCAGCGACCAGCTCACCCAGCGCATGGACTGGGCAGAGGAGAAGACCGATGGGAACGAGCGCATCACGCTCTTCGTCGCCTTCAACTACGGCGGCCGCGCGGAGATCGTCGACGCGGCGGCGAAGTACCAGGGCGGCGGGGAGGAGGAGTTCCAGAAGCACCTCTACGCGCCGGAGATGCACGAGCCGGACCTACTGATCCGCACCAGCGGCGAGCAGCGGATCTCGAACTACCTGCTCTGGCAGTGCGCGTATTCGGAGTTCGTCTTCCGAGACGAGCTCTGGCCGGACTTCACGCGCGAGGCCTTCGAGGCCTCGCTGGCCGAGTACGAGGATCGACAGCGGCGCTTCGGGGCGCGGGCGGAATGATCGAGGACCTCGAGCCGCCCTCGTTCCAGTTCGGTCGCGAGCGCGAGCGGGAGCCCGAGGAGCCACCGGCGCGCGAGCGCGAGCCCGACTACGGGGAGGAGGAGCCCTTCGAGCCCGAGATCGTCGTCCGGCGGGTCGAGGAGGAGCCGGAGCGCTTGCCCGGCCGCTTCCGCCGGCTCATCCCCGAGATGTCGGAGACGACCGCCCGGGTCGTCGTGGCGATCCCCTGGGTCATCTTCGCGATCGCGATCGTCGGCGCGGGAGGGCTGCTGTTCACCCTCGCTCTGGTCGTGCTCGCCATCCTCGGCCTGCGCGAGTTCTTCCGGATGGCGGAGCCCGAGCAGCCGATCATGCTGCCCGCCTACGCGGTCGCGGCGGGGATGGTGATCGCGGCTCACTACGGGACCGCATTTCAGATCCTGCTGGTCTTCGCCGCGATCTTCCCCCTGGCCTTCGCCTTCGCCGCAGCGCGGCGATCCCACGAGGCGATCACGATCTCGATCGCGTTCACGATCCTCGGCGTCGCCTGGATGGGGATCGGCTTCTCCCATGCGGTACTGCTCCGCGACCTCCCGCTGCACGGCGGCGCCCTGCTGATCGACGTCCTTGTGGCGACCTTCCTCGGCGACACGGCCGCCTACGCGGCGGGGCGCCTCTTCGGGACGCGCAAGATCACGCCGCGAATCTCACCCAACAAGACGCTGGAGGGCGGCATCGGGGGCTTCATCGGGGCGACCCTCGGCTTCTGGTTCGCCGGCCTCTACCAGGACTGGCTGCCGGGAATCGACGCGCTGCTGATGGGGATGGCGATCGGGGTGATCGCGCCAATCGGGGACCTGTTCGCATCCCTGATCAAGCGTGACCTCGGCGTCAAGGACACGGGCCGGCTCTTCGGCCCCCACGGAGGCCTGATCGACCGCCTCGACGCCGTGCTCTTCACCGTCGTCGTGGGCTATTACCTCTCGGTCGCCTTCGTCTACTGAGACCTGGCGGCCTCGGCCAGGTCGAGGGAGATCCCGAGCTTGCGCTCGAACTCGGCGCGGTCGAAGAAGATCCGGTTCTAGGACGCACGGGCCCGCGAGAATCGCCCCGTGTCGCCTTTGTTCCTCTATGCAGGGAAAAGGTGACCGCTCGGGGACCGTTTACGCCCCTTCACGCAGGGGAGTAGCGGAAGATTTGGGGTCCACTTTGGGCTAGAGGCTCTCGCCCACAACGCAGGCAGCGAACGGTCCTCGTCGGCCCGGTGGAGCAATGGGTCCGGGCATCACCACCGCTTCGCATGGAAGGCAGCGGCTATGTTTCGCCGGTGCCCTCCCGCAGGCGTGAGTTCCAGCTCAGGGTAGATCCCGAAGGTTCGCGTCGTGCTGCCAAAAGGGCACTCAAGGAGCTCGGCTGGGAGTTCGAGCCGGACGGAGATAGCCTCGCAACCAAGGAGGATCCCGTACAGCTGTGCTGCTCCGTGTCGCCGGTGGAGGCGACCATCGGCTTTCAGGCGAGCCACGAAGGCACCCTGGTAGACATCGAGGTCTCGGTTCCCGGCTTCGGCCCGCCTGCACAGCGCCAGCTGGCCGACCGCGCCGCAGGTCTGGAGCAGAGGATCACGCGGTGGGCGTTGGGGGACTCCTCGGATGGGCCGGGGAGGACTCGAACCTCCGACCTACGGATCATGAGCTGAGGCAACCCATGCTTCTCGGCGCCGCTGTGCTCCCGCCAGCGGCTCCGGCCTAGACGCCCCGGTTTTCCTGGGTTCGGTACCCGGATCGGTACCCACGGGATCGGATGGCGGTACCCATCCCGCCCTCACGCATAGAGGGCTGATTCAGGCACCGCCGCTTTGCATGGAAAGCGAGGGTCTTCGCTCTCGCTCGACCGTGACGCTACGCGCGCCTACTCAAGACCGGGGTCGGTCAAATATCAGCCTTGACGGTCTTGACACGTCTGGTTTACCGTCAACGCCAACAGAGTGGTGCTCGGATAGACGGTCATCCGTTTGGGGGAAGTGCCGTCACACATAGGGAGAAGGGAACAACCATGGCGTTCAGACGCAGGACGGTTCTCGCCTTCGCGGCTGCTTGCAGCATGCTTTCCGCGACGGCGATCTCCGCACAGGCTTCCGAGTGGCAGATAGGTGACGTGTTCGCGAACACCCCGGCCGGCTCCACTGCGGTCAAGGTGTACGACAACAGTGGCAACTTCAAGGAGGAGTTCGGCTCGGCCGGACTCTCGGGCGAGGGAACTGGCTGCGCCTTCAATGCCAGCCACGACCTCTACGCGACGTTCTTCCAGCTCAACGAGACACACAAATTCACGAACGCGCACCCGCACTCGGACGTGCAGACGATCAGCAACCCGGGGACCAACGAGTCCATCGTCTTCGACTCGGCGGGGAACTTCTACATCGGCATCGCCGACCCCTCCGCCAGTGACATCGTGCGCAAGTACGACCCAGCCGGCAACCTGCTCGACAGCTACACCAACCTGGACACCGACAGAGGAGCGGACTGGATCGATCTCGCCGCCGACCAGCACACGCTGTTCTACGACGGCGAGGGCAACGTCGTCAGGCGCTACGACCTCACCACCCACACCCAGCTCCCGGACTTCGCGACGCTCCCCGGCGGCGGCAACGCCTTCGCCGTTCGCGTCCTTCCGCCCGGGGACGGCAGTGGCGGTGTCCTCGTCGCCGATGGCAGCGACATCAAGCGGCTCGACGCCTCGGGGAACGTGGTCCAGACCTACGACGTGCCGACCGTGGGTCAGTGGTTCGCGCTCAACCTCGACCCGAACGGGACCTCGTTCTGGTCCGCTGACATCTCCGGCGGAACCGTCTACCGCTTCAACATCGCCTCGGGCGCGGTTGAGGTGGGACCGATCCAGGCGCATCCCTCCGAGGTTGCGGGGCTGTGCGTGCTGGGCGAGCTGACGGCCGCGGTCCCGCCGGCGGGGAAGCCGCTCTCGGCCAAGGCACGGTCGTGTCAGGGCAAGCAAGGAACAATCATCGGCACCTCGGGAGCCGACACGCTGGTAGGCACCAAAGGCCGCGATGTGATCATCGGCCTCGGTGGCAAGGACGTCCTCAAGGGATTGAACGGGAACGACTTCCTCTGTGGCGGTCGTGGGCCCGACAACCTCCGCGGTGGCGCCGGCAGCGACATCCTGATCGGAGGCGCCGGTCCGGACAGACTGGATGGTGGCGGGAGCCGCGATCACCTGTTCGGAGGGACGCCGAATGCCCCGCCGCAGAACGCGGTGGACACCTGCAAGGGCCAAGGCGACACGAAGAGGAATTGCGAGAGGGGCTAGTCAGCTCTCCCACGCAAGGTCGGAACGGTGCCGCCTCACGCGCTTCCGGTCGCGGGAGGCGGCCTGCCGACCACACGGCGCGCCGGTAAGAGCGCATCGCCTCAGGGCTCCTGAAGAGCTCCACCGTGCCGATCGGGGTTGCCGGCCAACGGTCCCGCATCGAGAATTTCCGGCACCTCAACAATGAGGAGCGCGGGCGACTGATCGCCTCCTGCCGATTGCGCCGGCCGCTCGGCGATCTGTGGCAACTGCTGATCGCGACCAACACCCTGTGAACACAGAGGCTTCCAGCTCCGGATGGGCCGAGTGTTAGGAAAGCGCCGCTTTGGACGAAAAGCGGCGGTTCCGTCAAGCCCCCAGGACGCCCGACAGCCTCTTTAGCGCCTCGTCCTCGCGCTCACTCCGCCTCGTAGTGCTCGGCTGCCCAGGGTCGCCCACTCTGAGACCACTCGATGATCCGCTCGCGGTGAAGGAGCCACGCCTGTCGCCGCTCCTCCTCGGAGGCGAAGTTGGAGCGCTCTCGCCTGAACTCCTTGGTCCCCCCGTCATTCGGCCAGTTCGGGCCGATGTACGGACCACAAAGCAACTCCATCTCTTGATCCCAGGTCAGCTCAAAGGGAATGTCGTCGCGGATCCGCGCCATCAGGAGCGCACCCGCGGTCCCGCCCTGAGGTTCTCGATGCCGGAGTCCCAGGCCGTGGCAAGGTCGAAACAAACATGGGGGACACGCCGACCACGATCTTGAGCACCTATGCACATCTGCTGCCGCAGTCCGACGAGATAGCCGCAGAGCGCGTGGCGGCCGTGCTCTCGGCCTAGTTTGGGGTCCACTTCGGGTCCACTTAGGCCAGTAAACCGCATTGGAATGCGGGTAAACGGAGAAGATCCAGTTCTCGACCACCTTGCCGTCCTCGACCTTGATCCGGTCGACGCCCGGGTGCTCGATCCGCCCGTGCTCACCGGTCGCGTGCGCCACCCAGCGGATGAACAGCCGTGAATGCCATGTTCAGCGTCGCCGGCGCGATTTTACGGTGCAGACCGTCAGGTCCGGCGGGGCGCCCGGGGCGGAGAGCTCGCGGGAGTGGCCGAACTTGAAGCGCCGGCCGTCGAGCTGCTCGCGCACCGGCTCGGAGATCAGCACCTCGCCGCCATCGGCGCAGTCGCCGACGCGAGCCGCGATGTTCACGTCGACCCCCAGGAAGTCGCCCTTCACCTTGCGAGGCGTACCGCGATGAACGCCGGCGCGCTGCGTGGGGCGGTAGCCCTCGACCTCGATCTCTGAGATCTCCTTCTGCGTCTGGAGGGCCGCCGAGACGGCCTGCTCGGAGTCGCTGAAGACCGCCATGGCGCCGTCGCCCAGCCGCTTGACGATGGCGCCCTTGTGGTGAGAGATCGTCTTCTGCTCGACGTCGCCGACCTTTCGGAGGATCTCCAGGGCTGCCTCGTCGCCGGCCTCGAGCGCCCAGTCCGAGAAGCCGACCAGGTCCGTGAAGAGAATCGCCACGTCAGCCGTGCCCTGCCTCCGCCGCTGCGCCTCGGAGAGCGCCTGCCAGGCCTGCAGCGCGCCCTTGCCGATCTCCCGCATGGTGCTCGGGCCCTCGGGCTGTACCCCTTGGACCAGCCGCTGCACGGCTTCGGGCATCTCGGCGGTCTCGGGCTCCCCTCCGGGGATCAACCGGCGCAGGAAGCGGGCGGTCGCCACCAGCTGGGGATTGGCGTCCGTCTTGCGAACTACGTCCCGGATGCTCTCGGAATCGAGCGGTGGATCGGGCTTCTTGCGCCTGCGCCTCCTCACGGGCATGAAAGCATCCTCGCATTGCCGCAACTTCTCGGCCTCATGCTGTTTCGTCAGCGAACGCTCACAACACTGAAAGGGAGTGGTTCTGGATGAAGAAGCTCTTCAGCCGCCGGCCCTCCGCCGGCGCCGTGATCGGGTTCATCGCGCTCTGCGTGGCCCTTGGAGGCGGCGCTTACGCCGCGACGAGCAAGAAGGTGGAGTACAAGGGCCTGAGCAAGGACGCCCGGCTCAAGGTCCTGGGAGTCGCCTCCACCAACGCCCAGACGGGCACGACGCCCTGTGACCCGGCCAGCTCGTCGACGTTCACGAAGTGCACCTCGGTGGACGTCAACGGCTCGACCGGCTTCCCGCGCAAGTACTTCGTCGTCGCCAATGGCAACGTCGACGGTGGTGGCGCCGCAGCAAAGGGTGTGTGCCATCTCGAGATCGACGGTCAGGAGATCAACGGCACGAAGACCAACGTGCACGACCCAGGCTCGGGAACCGCGTCGTTCGGCATCAACATCGTCACCACGGGGCAGGGCGGGAAGCACACGATCGCCCTCGCCTGCACCGAGACGGTGGGCGACCTGAAGGTCCCGCAGTTCGAGCTCTCCGCGGTTCAGGTTCGATAGCGGCGTAGATCATCATTAAACGGGTCGCGCTTACGCGCGCCCTCGCATCAAGTGAACGGGAGGCCCTCGGGCCTCCCGTTCACGTTTCAGGCGTTTACGAGCCGTTTGGGGCGACACCTACACTGGGCGGCCGTGAAGCGAGTGCTGATACTCGGATCGACGGGGTCGATCGGCACCCAGGCGCTCGAGGTGATCGGCGCCTCGGACGACCTGCAGGCTGCCGGGCTCTCGGCCGATTCGAGCTGGGAGCGCGTGCTCGCGCAGGCGCGTGAGCACGGCGTGCCGGCAGTGGCGATCGCCGACGACGAGTCCGCGGAGCGCGCGGCGTCGGCGTGGGGAGGGCGCGTCCTGGCGGGCGAGAACGGCATCCGCGAGCTGATCGCCGAGTCGAAGCCGGACCTCGTGCTGAACGCAGTGGTCGGCGCCGCCGGGCTCGGTCCCTCGATCGTCGCCCTCACGGAGGGAATCGACCTGGCCCTCGCCAACAAGGAGAGTCTGGTGATCGGCGGGGAGCTCGTGATGGCGCTCGCCGAAGCCACCGACGCGGGCATCCTCCCAGTCGACTCGGAGCACTCGGCGCTCTACCAGCTGATCAACGCCGAGCCGCCGGGAACCGTCGAGCGGCTCGTGCTGACCGCATCGGGCGGTCCCTTCCGAGGCCGGACCGACCTGTCCGGCGTCACGCCCGAGGACGCCCTGGCCCACCCGACCTGGGAGATGGGCGGCCGCATCACCATCGACTCCGCCACCCTGATGAACAAGGGCTTCGAGATGATCGAGGCGCATCACCTCTTCGGCGTGCCCTACGAGCGGATCGACGTCGTCGTCCACCCGCAGTCGATCGTCCACTCGCTGGTCAACCTGAACGACGGAGCCTCGCTGGCCCACCTCGGCTATCCCGACATGAAGGTGCCGATCTCCTACGCCCTGCAGTACCCAGAGCGCGCGGACGTCGACGTCCCGACGCTCGCCCTGGCCGACGTCGGCGAGCTCACCTTCGAGGCGCCCGACACCGAGACCTTCGCCTGTTTGCGCCTGGCGCGCGAGGCGGGGGAGGCCGGTGGAACCGCGCCCTGCGTGCTGAACGCTGCCGACGAGGTCGCCGTGGAGGCCTTCCTCGACCGCCGGATCCCCTTCACCGGGATCCCCGAGGTGATCGAGCGGACGCTCGAGGCGCTTCCCGGAGGTCCGGTTCGCCACTTCGAGGAGCTCTTCCAGATGGACGAGGCCGCACGCGAGCACGCCCGGGGCCTGATCGAGGGACTGGCGGTCGCGTGAGCTGGCTCTTTGTCTTCCTCGGCTTCATCGTGCTGATCGTCCTGCACGAATTCGGGCACTTCGTGGTCGCGAAGATGACGGGCATGCGGGTGGAGCGGTTCTTCCTCTTCTTCCCGCCGAAGCTGGTCAGCGTCAGGCGCGGTGAGACCGAGTACGGCATCGGGATGATTCCCCTGGGAGGGTTCGTGAAGATCACCGGGATGAACCCGGAGGAGCTCGAGGCCCAGGACCCCGCACTGATTCCGGACGGGTCGCGCGCGGGCCAACCTGAGTCCGCGACGGCGACGGATCCCGGCCGCGATACCCCCGAAGGCATCCTGGAGCGGATCGAGTCCGCGGGACAGAGCTCGAGCGAAGAAACCCTTCCACCGGACGTCTTCAAGCGGGCGTACTACAACCAGCCGGTCTGGAAGCGAATCGCGGTGATCGCGGCCGGGCCCGCGATGAACCTCCTGATCGCCTTCGTCGTCCTCTTCTTCCTCGCGCTCGGAACGGACAAGCCGACGACGCTCACCGTCGATTCCATCGAGAAGAACACGCCGGCCGCAAAGGTGCTGAAACCCGGAGACCAGATCGTCTCGATCGACGGACTGAAGCCGGCGAACGGAGGGAGCAACCCGAGCATCAATCAGCTTGACGACCGCGCCAAGGCGATCCAGGCGCAGGTGAACAAGCACCACTGCGCCGGTGGCCCCACCGACAAGTGCCAGGCGACCACGCCCGCCACGATCGTCGTGATCCGGGACGGGAAGCAGGTCACGCTGCACGCGACTCCGTTCTACGACGCCAACGCCCCCGGCCAGAACGGCGGCACGGATCCGCGCTACCGGCTCGGCTTCAGCTTCGGGACGGGCGGCTTCGTGCCCGAAAACCTCTCCGTACCGGCGTCGGCCGGGCGGGCGGTGAGCACCATGTGGGACGTCACCTCCAGAACCGTTTCCACCTTCGTGCGGCTCTTCGAGCCCGCGGAGCGCAAGCAGGTCTCAGGCGTGGTCGGCGTCAGCGACGTCGCGCATCAGACGATCGAGCGGAGCGCCCGTGACTCCCTGCTGCTGCTCGCGATTGTCAGCCTCTCGCTCGCGATCATCAACCTCTTCCCATTCCTGCCCCTCGACGGAGGACACATCTTCTGGAGCCTCGTCGAGAAGGTCCGGGGCAGCCGGGTCCCCTTCAGCGTCATCGAGCGGGCCAGCGCAGTCGGTTTCCTGCTGATCCTGATGCTGTTCGTAATCGGCCTGACGAACGACATCAATCGGCTGACCGGCCCTGGCTTCAACGTGCGATAGCGCTCGGACCTGCTGGTGTAGCGTTTCCCACAGTTCCACCCGAGGAGAGGAGAGCTGCCCGTGGAGGTCACGACTTCAGAGCGCCAGGCGAGCGGCGGCGAGGCGCCGCAGCTGCCTGCCGAGAACCTCGTCAAGGCGTTCTACGACGTCGTCAGCCGGCTCGGCGACGACATGGCCATCCGCGACGAGGCCCGTGAGAAGGAACTGAGCTGGAACGAGCTCCGCGAGCTCATGCACAAGATCGCCGGCGGGCTCGCCAAGCTCGGCGTGAAGAAGGGGGACACCGTCGCGATCATGCTGGGCAACCGCTGGGAATTCATCCCCTGCGACCTCGCGGCCGTGTCCCTCGGCGCGATTCCGTATTCGATCTACCAGACCTATGCGCCCGGGCAGATCCAGTACCTGCTTTCGGACGCCGAGAGCCGGGTGGTCATCACCGAGCAGGCCTACCTGGACAACGTCAACGAGGCCCGGGAGGAACTGCCGAACCTCGAGCACGTGATCGTCGTGGACGGCGAGGGCGGAGACCACACGCTCGACGAGCTCGTCGAGATGGATCCTGACTTCGATCCCGCCGAATCCGTTGAGCAGGTCGGCCCGGACGACCTGCTGACGCTGATCTACACGTCCGGAACCACCGGGCCGCCCAAGGGCGTTCAGCTCACCCACCGCAACCTCCTCTTCGCCGTCGCGACCGCGGACGAGCTGATCGAGCTCCCGGAGCGGGGCGGCAAGGTGATCTCGTGGCTGCCGGCCGCCCACGTCGCCGAGCGCAACGCCCACTACTACCTGCCGGTTACCAAGGGCGTCTCCGTCATGGTCTGCGCCGATCCTCGCCGGATCGCCGAGTTCCTCCCGAAGGTGAGGCCGACCTGGTTCTTCGCCGTCCCTCGGATCTTCGAGAAGCTCAAGGCCGGACTCGAGGCGATGCTCGCCGGGCTGCCCGACGAGCAGCGCATTCCGGCCCAGAAGGGCCTCGAGGCCTCTCTCCAGAAGGTCCGCCTCGAGCAGGCCGGGGAGGAGGTCCCCGCCGAGATCGCCGAGGCGGCAGCCCAGGCCGACGAGCAGATGTTCCGCCATCTGCGCAAGCAGCTCGGCCTCGATGAGGCGCTGGCCGTCAACGCGGGCGCCGCGCCGACGCCGCTCGAGGTGCTCGAGTTCTTCCACGCGATCGGGATCCCGATCGGCGAGCTCTGGGGCATGTCGGAAACCTGCGGGCTCGGCACCATCAACCCGCCGGACCGGATCAAGCTGGGAACAGTCGGGCCACCGACTCCGGGCGTCGAGATCAGGCTCGATGACGACGGCGAGGTGCTGGTCAAGGCCGACTGCGTCATGCCCGGCTATCGCAAGCTGCCCGAGAAGAACGAAGAGGCGTTCACCGAGGACGGCTGGCTGCGGACCGGCGACATCGGCGAGATCGACGAGGACGGCTACCTCAAGATCGTCGACCGCAAGAAGGAGCTGATCATCAACGCCGGCGGCAAGAACATGTCGCCGGCCAACATCGAGGCCCACCTGAAGACGGCGAGCCCCTTGATCGGCCAGGCGGTGGCGATCGGCGACGGGCGCCCGTACAACGTGGCTCTGATCGTGCTCGACCCGGATTTCGGTCCCGTCTGGGCATCCCAGAACGGGCTCGAGGGCAAGTCGCTCGAGGAGCTGGCCGGGGAGGAGAAGGCCCGCGAGGCGGTCCAGGCGGCAGTCGACCAGGCGAACCAGAAGATGGCCCGCGTGGAGCAGATCAAGAAGTTCACGATCCTGCCAGAGCCCTGGGAGCCGGGTGGCGACGAGCTCACTCCCACGATGAAGCTGAAGCGCAAGCCCATCGACGAGAAGTACGCCGAGGAGATCGAGGCGCTCTACTCGGACTAGGCGGCTTTGGAGGGCCAATCGGACAGGCGTGGCGCCCGCCGCCAGGCGGAGCGCCAGCGAAGGGTGCGCAGAAGGCGGCGCAACCTCCTTGCGGTGGTCGCCGTGGTCGCCCTGGGCGCGGGGGTGGCCGTCGGGGCCTCGCACGGCGGCGGCGGAAGCGGTGGCTCCGGCGCCGGCACCTCAAAGGCGGACGGGAAGAAGGGCGCGGCTGGGGGCCCCAAGCTCAAGCCGGGCGGCCTCGGACCGCCACCGGCCCAAACGAAGCTCGTCCGGTTCCAGGGTCCGGTCCCGGTGCTGATGTACCACGTGATCGCATCCGCGCCCTCGAGTGCGCAGCTGCCCGAGCTCTACGTCGATCCGAAGACCTTCGACAAGCAGATGGAGTGGCTGAGGGGCCAGGGCTACCAGGGCGTCAGCCTGAATCAGGTCTACGACGCGTGGTTCAAGGGCGCCGACCTGCCGGAGAAGCCCGTGGTGGTTTCGTTCGACGACGGCTACCGCAGCCAGTACGTCTACGCGCGCCCCGAGCTCCGCAAGCTCGGCTGGCCGGGCGTGCTCAGCGCCATCGCAGGGCGGATAGGGCAGCCCGGGGCCGAGCTCAGCGACGCGATGGTCCGGAACCTGATCGACAACGGCTGGGAGCTCGACTCCCACACGATCAACCACGTCGACGTCTCTCAGGCGAGCGGAGCACAGCTTCAGGACGAGGTCGCCGGCTCGCGCAAGATGCTCCAGCAGCGCTTCCACCAGCCTGTGAACTTCTTCTGCTACCCGTCCGGCCGCTACGACGACCAGGCGATCCAGGCCGTCCGCGACGCCGGATACCTGGGCGCGACGACGACGGACGAGGGGCTCGCCTCGAAGAGCGAGATGTTCACCCTGAAGCGGGTCAGGGTGGACGGCTCGGATGGGGTGGGGGGCCTCGAGCAGAAGCTCAGGCAGGCAGGCGCGTAGCTAGCGCCGCTTCTTGCACTTCTTGGCGGAGACAGCCCGCTTCTTCGCCTTCTTGCACTTCTTCTTTTTCGGCGCTGCCGGCGCGGTCGGCGCGGGTGCGGTGGGGCCACCGCCTCCGGTCGGCGCGCAAGGGGTCTCCGTAGGGGTGACGGAGTTGGGACGCGGGTTCTGAGTGGCCGCCTGGAAGTCGGCCGCGCTGTCGTTCGTGTCGTCCGAGGACTCGAGCAGCGTCGGGCAACCGGCTGCGATCGAGCGGCGCAGGGCCATCCCGGACGTCAGGGCGGGCGCGGGGTTCCCGGTGCTGCCGGAGGTCCCGTACAGCCCGGTGAGCGTGGAGCTCGCGGTGAAGTTCCCCCAGGAGATGCAGTCGTTCGACCCGAGCTCGCCCTGATAGCAGACGGCGCCCCCGCCCTTGATCTGATCGAGGTTCAGGTTGTCCACGGTGAAGTCCTTGCTTCCACTGGGCACCCCGTATCTCCAAAGACCACGGTGTCCTGGCTGTCCCCGTGCGCGACATCCGTGAAGGGCGAGAGAGTCGTGATCGGCGAGCAGTCGGGGTCGCAGACCTTGAGCGCCGCCCCGCCGCTCAGGAAGTTCTGAAACGGGGCGAACATCTGGACCTCGACGTAGCTGTCGTCCTGCATATCGGTCCCCGGTGAGATCTCCCGGATCTTCATGAAATGGAAGGTCGCGCTGGCGCTCGACGCGCCCAGGAGGAACACGACAGATGCCGCGACCAACCCACCCGCGAACGCCCTCGTCCGTCTCCTCACACCCCTTGCTACGGACGAGGGCCGAAAAGGGATTTGCCTGAAGCGCTACTTCTTGCCGATGACGATCGGGGCGATCGTCCCGGGATCGTCCGTCGTACCAGCCGCCAGCCTCAGCTTCAACACCCTGCCCTCTCCGGGTCCGTGCTCAGATCAGTGGTGCTTCTTCTTCTTGCACTTCTTCTTCTTGGCGGAGTAGGCGCCGGTCTTCTTCTTCTTATGCTTCTTGCACTTCTTCTTCGCCGCGTTATTCGCGGGCGGGCATGGGACATCGGTCGGCGTCTGTGAGTTCGAACGCGCCGTCCGAGTGGTGACCGCGAAGTCAGCGGCACTGTTGTTCGTATCGTCAGCCGGATCGAGTGCCGTAGCGCATCCGCGTGTAATAGATCGTGTCAACGACGTGTTGTTCGGGAACCCGGTCGGATTGTTGAGCGCCGGGGTACCCGTCGGCGAAAGCGCGGGGAGGGGCGGCGCCGGGAATTGGCCCCAACTCACACAGTCCAAAGCTGCGGTGGCCGTGGGCGGGAACTGATCCTCGTAGCAGGCGTAGCCGTTGGTGTTATCGACGTTGAGGGTGGAATTGACGACGTCGGCGCCGGTCGTCGATGCGTCGTGCGCAATGAGAATGGACGCCTGGTTCGCACCGTTTGAGACATCCGAAGGAATCGTCACATAGTCGAGTAGTCCACCGCCACCGTCATACATCGCGATGTACTTGTTCGCGACGAAGTTCTGGCCGGCCGCGTACGCCTGAAGCTCGACATAGTCACCGTTGCCGCCACTGCCTTCATGGACCTGCCGGATCATGTTCTCGTGGAATGTGGCGGCTGCGCTGGCCGCAAACAGCCCGGCGAGTGCACCGGTGAGCAGTCCTGCGAAGACGCTTCGCTTCAGACGGTTCATGACTCTCCCCTCAGGTTGTTCCCTCACCTGGAGTCGCGATCATCCCAGACGGGCACCAACGGCGCAACAGCGCCGAGGCTATTTCTGCCCGATCACGATCGGGACGACCGTCCCGGGCGCAGCGGTGGTCCCGGGCGCGACCTTCTGCTTCAGAACCTTGCCTCGGAACTTCTTCTTGTGGGTCACCTTCTTCTTCACCTTGACGCCGCAGTCGCCGTTGGTGAGCGCCGTCTTCGCGTTGACCTTCTTCTGCTTGTGAACGTTCGGCACGTTGCAGAACTTGACGGTCGCCTGCAGGAGCAACTCGTGCAGGCCACCGAAGTTGATGAACGTGGCGGACGTTCCGTCAGGGAAGGTCGGCGCGTACTCGATCACGTCGGAGTTGTTAGTCGTGGTGAACTGCGGCACCTCGTGCCCCGAGGGACCAGCCGAGATTCCGATGGCATCTCCCTGCTTGATGGGCAGGGACGTCGCGAAGTGGTAGGTGACGTCACTTGCTGTCGGCGTGGGCGGCGAGAGCGCGCTGGCGCCGGTGCTCGTGTACGAGAGCCCACCATTGGGATGCAGAATGCGCAATCCATAGACGGCCCCGGCATCGTTGGTGCTCCGCACCGACCAGCTGGTCACGGTGCCGTTCGCAGGGGACAGGAATGGGAAGGTCGAGAGCCCGCTCGATGCCCCCGCCTGCACTGAGATGAGGTCCGACCCGAAGGAAGGAGTGCTCGGATGGGACAGCGTGCTCCCGATCGTTGCGGTGTCGGCTGAGGCCGTGGCGGGCAACGCGAACGCGGCCGTGACGCCAACGGCAAGTGCGATACGAGTCAGGCGGTCCATGAATCTCCCCTCGAAGTCGTTCCCTCTCCTAGAAGGGCGATCTTCTCAGATCCCACGGAGAGAGGCAACGTGGGGACTTACGGGCCGTCAACGGCCGAAACGGCCCCACGGCTACGCTGTGCCCGTGGCTTCGAAGCGCCAGATCTTCGTGCGCGACGTCCCCATCGGGGGCGGCGCACCCGTCGCCGTGCAGACGATGTGCAAGACCGAGACGGCCAATCTCGAGGCGACGATGGAGCAGATCCGCACCGTCGCCGACGCGGGGGCCGACCTCGTGCGCGTCGCCGTGCCCCGCGACAAGGACGTGGAGGCGCTGAAGACGATCGTCAAGCAGTCGCCGATCCCCGTGATCGCCGACATCCACTTCAACCACACGCTCGCGCTGAAGGCGATCGACGCCGGCGCCGACTGCATCCGTCTCAATCCGGGGAACATCGGCGGGCCGGAGAAGGTCGCCGAGGTGGCGGAGAAGGCGACCGCGAAGAACGTGCCGATGCGGATCGGCGTCAACTCCGGCTCCCTGCCCAAGCACCTGCACGAGCTGGAGCGTGAGAACTCGGTCGAGGCGCTCGTTCAGGCCGGGGTCGAGTTCGTCGAGCTGATGGAGAGGCTCGACTTCGAGAACTTCAAGATCTCCATCAAGTCGACGAACGTGCCGAACACGATCGCCTCGAACCGCCTGCTCGCCGAGAAGGTCCCGTACCCGATCCACCTGGGCATCACCGAGGCCGGCACCAAGTGGTCGGGCTCACTCAAGTCCTCCGTCGGCCTCGGGACGCTGCTCGCGGACGGGGTGGGGGACACGATCCGCATCTCGCTTTCGACCTTCCACGCCGAGGAGGAGGTCAAGGTCGCCTGGGAGATCCTCAAGGCGCTGCAGCTCCGCGAGCGCGGCCCCGTCCTGATCGCCTGCCCGACCTGCGGCCGACTGCAGTTCGACATGGACACCGTCGTCGCCGAGATCGAGGAGCGCCTCGAGGCCTATACGGAGCCGGTCGAGGTGGCGGTCCTGGGCTGCGCCGTGAACGGAATCGGCGAGGCGTCACACGCGGACTTCGGCATCACCGGCGCGAAGGACGAGGGCCTGATCTTCGCCCACGGCAAGCCGCTCCGGAAGGTGAAGCAGGGCGAGCTGGTGGATGCGTTGTTCGCCGAGATCGACAAGTCCCTGGACCGCGGCAAGGTCCACGTAGACGAGGAGAAGGCCGCTGAGGGCGCCGACTGGCTCGCGAAGATCGAGGAGGAGAACGCCGGCGAGCTCACCCCCGAGCGCATCGCCCAGATGGAGGCCGAGGCCTCCGACACCGAGCCCGACGACTTCCTGCAGCCCGTCAAGGCCGGCAAGCGCGTCAGCCTGGACGAGGAAGCGTCGCCCACCGCGGGGCGACGCTTCACCCGTACCTAGCCCTCAGCTGCCGCCCTCGACGCGCCGGTAGTGGTCGCGCCAGATCAGCCGGTGGACCCCGAGATGGCGGGGGAGGCTTCGCAGCCCTGGGATCACCGGGATGCAGATGAACGCGAGTGAGAGAAGCATCATCAGGGCCAAGATCTGAGCGTCCGCGTTGTCGGACGTGTTGAACGGGGCGATCTGGTACCAGAACGTGTAGAGCCAGAGCCAAACCTGGCCTGGGTAGCTGCCCGTCTCGTTCATCATGCCCCACTGCGTGCCGAGCAGATGCTGCTCGTCCGCTCGGGTTTCGAAGTAGCCCCCGCCAGAGAGGAAGAGCAGCGGCTTGGTGTAGTTGGTCTGGTAGAACTGATTCGAGTTGACCAGGGCGCCGTCCAGCCCGCCGGTCGCCGCGAGGCCCGCCAGGGAGGCCATCATCGGGGCGACGGGCCCATAGTCGCCGGCGGGCAGCTGAGGAATCCCGCCCGCGAACTTGGCGGAGTCGAGTCCCTTCGTGTACGCGTCAGTCCATGCCTTCTGCTGGGCCGGGGGAGCCGCCTGGTAGGCCTGGAGCGCCTTGGTGAGAGCCGCGTCACCCGGGATGCTGCTCAGCGGGTTGAGTACGAAGTCCTGAGCGGTGTGGATCGGAAAGTGAACGCCGGCTGCACTCTGCAGGTTGAGCGGGCCGATCTTCTGCCCGGTGTCCGGCGTGTGGGTATAGGGAGCGCCATAGTTCGCGATCTCGCTCGAGCCGTCGAGCTCGGTCACGGCGGTGGCGACGAAGTCCCCGGGGTCAGTGCGAGCCCACTGCTGGATCGTCACCGGCTTGTCATCGGGCGACGAGAACAGAATCGCCAGCACCACGACCAGCACGATGACGACCGCCAGCGCGACGACGAACTCCTTGACCAGGTCGTAGCGGATGTACGGCCCGTCCCAATCGGCCGATTCGAGCGGCGCGGGCTTGGATTGCTGCGGGCTCACGCGGGGTCCTTCGCCGGCGCTGCGGCGGCCGCAACCTTCGCGGCGTATGGCGGCACCACGCCATGCTTACGGACCAGAAGGACGTGCCCGATCACGATCGCCGTTACGGCGACCGGCAGAAGGATCACGTGCCAGGTGTACATCTGCCCGAAGTCGATGACGTTGAAGAACGCTCCGATCCCCACTGAATTCAGGCCGTCCTTGCCCTCGCTCGCGATCCATTGCGAGTCGAAGTTCTGCTGGGAGAGATAGCCCGTGAAGGCCGTCCCGATGGACACCAGGAACACGACCGCTCCCGTGACCCAGGTCCAGACCCTGCCGCCCCGCCAGGCGCCCATGAAGAACTTCCCCCAGAGGTGCACGACCATCGTGAAGAAGAAGATCTCGACGGCCCACAGGTGGATGCTGTTGAAGAACTTCCCGACGCCGGACTCATGCCACCAGGCCGGGCCCTTGAGGCCGAGAATCACGCCGGATCCGACGACCACGATCAGCGCCGCGATCGTCGCCACGCCGAAGACGTAGATCCATGACGAGACGTATGCCGGCTGCCGGTCGGGAAGAAGCTTCTCCGGCGGTAGAGCGCCGACCGCGCGAGTGCGGACCCGCTCGGTCCACATGCGCTTCTCGTCGGGGCTCACTCCTCGATCTCCCGCTTCGGGAAGGGGAGAAGGATCGCCAGGATGAACACGGCGATCATCAGCAGGATGACCACCACGTTCGCCACCGACATCTGGAAGAAGTGCCAGTGGACGTAGTGCGCCGGCGAGTTGAGATCGAACACCGCGCCCAAGATCATGGGCAGAAGCCTCCACCCAGCGGCCGGCGCCGGCATCGGTGGGCAGTACGGAACCCAGCTACGGGCTGAACACCTACCCGGGCACTTCTGTGCGAGCGATCTCTCACTTGGACCTTCTGTTGACCCGTCGGGTGCATCACGCCCCCAGTTCCGAACCGAAGTTCCCCTCGGCGGCGACGAATCTACCCGGCGCAGGGTTAGGGGTTGGTGAGAGTTCTCTTAGAAAACGACAGGTGGCTAGTACGCCTTCGCGAAGATCGCCATCACCTTCGCCGGCCCGCCCGTGATCACGCAGCGGGCATCCCCGGGCAGCTCCGCGTCGAAGGGGATGCAGCGCACCGAGACCCCGAGCTCGCCCATGGTCTTCTCCGTCTCGGGCTCCTCGCTCCACGGTGCCCTGACGAAGCCGCCGGAATCAGTCTCGTCGCCCGAGAAGAACTCGCGGAACTCCTCGAGCGTGGTGATGTCGTCGCGGGTTCGCTCACGGAGGCGCTTGGACGCCTCCTCGAAGAGGCTGAGCTGGACGTCGCCGAGCACCCCGATGACCGCGTCTGCCGCGCCGTCGCGAGGAATCGCGTCCCGCGCGAGCGACTCGTCGTCACGGCGCGTCATCGTCACGACACCCTGGTCGAGATCTCGCTCGCCGATCTCGATCACCACCGGCACGCCCTTGCGGATCCATTCCCAGCGCTTCTCCGCCGGTTTGCGGTCGCGGGTGTCCACCTCGGCGCGGATTGGGACGTCGGCCCAGGACCGGCCGGCGATCTCCGCCTGCAGCTCGGCGGCGGCCCCCAGCACCCTCGCGGGGTCGCCCCGGGTGATCGGGACGATCTCCACCTGCTTCGGCGCGACGCGGGGCGGCACGCGCAGGCCGTTGTCGTCGGCGTGGGTCATCACGAGGGCGCCCAGCATCCGGGTGGAGACTCCCCAGGAGGTCGTGTAGCAGAGCTTCCGCTCGCCGTCCTCGTCCGTGAACTCCATGTTCATCGCCCGCGAGAAGTTCTGGCCGAGGTAGTGCGATGTCCCGGACTGAAGAGCCTTGCCGTCCTGCATCATCGCCTCGATCGAGAGCGTGATCTCCGCGCCGGGGAAGCGCTCGGACTCGGGCTTCTCGCCGGGGATAACCGGAATCGCCAGCACCGACTCGGCGAACTCGCGGTAGACGCCGAGCATCTGGCGGGTCTCCTCGAGCGCCTCCTCCTCGCTCGCGTGCGCCGTGTGCCCCTCCTGCCAGAGGAACTCGGTGGTGCGCAGGAGCACCCGGGGCCGCAGCTCCCAGCGGACGATGTTGCACCACTGGTTGACCATCAGCGGCAGGTCCCGGTACGAGTTGATCCACTTGGCGAAGGAGCGCCCGATCACCGTCTCGGAGGTGGGGCGGACGATCAACGGCTCGGGAAGCTCGGCGGCCGGGTGGAGCGAGCCATCGTCGCCCTGCTCGAGCCGGTGGTGAGTGACGACGGCCATCTCCTTGGCGAAGCCCTCGACGTGCTTGGCCTCCTCCTCGAAGTAGCTCAGCGGGATGAAGAGCGGGAAGTAGGCGTTCTGGGCGCCGGTCTCCTTGATGCCGTCGTCCAGCGCCCGCTGCATCAGCTCCCAGGTGCCGTAGCCCCAGGGGCGGATCACCATCGCGCCGCGGACGTGGTCGAGCTCCGCAACCTCCGCGTCGCGGACCACGCTCTGGAACCACTGAGGGAAGTCCTCAGAGCGCGTGGGTGAGATGCCGGTTTTCGCCTTGCCTTCCATATGCTCGCTTCGTGGCCAGGAGCCGCGAACAATCCTTGCGTAAGGGGCGGCGAAAGGGCTTCCGGCGTCAGTTCGGGCTCGACCGTTCGGGGCCTCCGCCGCGCCAGACACGGCCGGGACAGCCCCTGCGGCCATGGACGATCCCGAACGCCGTCGGCTACCTGCGGCTCGCCGGCCTGCCCGTCTTCCTCTACCTCGCGTTCTCGTCCGGCGACGGCCGCGACCCCTGGGCGGCCGCGATCTTCTGGCTGATCGCGGTGGGGGACTACGTGGACGGCTTCCTGGCGCGGGCGACGGGCCAGTACAGCCGGATGGGGGCCATCCTGGACCCGATCGTCGACCGGCTCACGATCCTCTCGGGCGTGGTCGTCTGCTGGCACTTCGAGCTGCTGCCGCGCTGGGCTCTCGCCGTGCTGGTGGCGAGGGAGGTGGTCACCGCCCTTCTGGCCGAGCTGGCGCTGAGGAGGATCGGCGAGCTGAAGATCAACTGGCTTGGCCGGATCGCCGTGGCCCCGGTGATGGCATCGCTCTTCTTCGCGATGGTCTCGGACAGCTGGGTGTGGAGCGCGATGCTGATCACCGGCGTCGTCCTCGGGATTCTCGGAACGATCGCCTACGTACGGGCCGGACTCCGGGAGCTCGCGGCCCAGGCCGCCTGAGCTGCAATCCCTCGACCGAACCTTCAAGCCGCGGTTGAGGCTGCTCGTTCGGTCATATAATCGCTCGCCCCGATGCGAGGGCGCGTGTAGAGCGCGACCCGTTCAATGAAAGAGGATCCGTGGAGGAAGACACCTTTCCCGATATCGCCTCGATGAGCGACCAGGAGCTCAAGGAGCTGATCGACAATCTGACCGCTGAGGAGCAGGAGGTGTCGTACCGCCGCCGGATCCTGCACGGGCAGATCGACATCCTGCGTGCCGAGCTGGTCAACCGACTGCGTGAGAATCGCCCCGACAGCGGCACGCTGATCAGGGGCGATGACGTGCAGCGGCTGAGCGAGATTCTCGCGGGCCGCTCGGAGCCCCCGACCAAGCCTCCGACCTAGAGACAGGGGTCAGCTGTGGCGATTCACTGCCCCGAGTGCGGGTTCGTCAATGCCGAGGGGGCCAACTACTGCCAGAAGTGCGGCGCCTACCTCTCCCGCCCCGACGGGAAGGATGAGCCGACGACGATGACCTACACGGTCGACGAGTCGGGCGAGATGCACCAGGTCGACATCGACGAGGTCGTCGAGAGGCACGGGGCGGCGCTGGTGATTCGCTCCGGCGGCGGACGCGCGGGGGAGAGCTTCACGCTCGACGACGATCGCGTCTCGATCGGGCGCACGCCGGACGCCGGCGTGTTCCTGGACGACGTCACGGTCTCCCGCAACCACGCCCTCCTCGTCCGGCGCAAGGACGGTCTCTACATCGACGATCTCGGATCGCTCAACGGCACCTATGTCAACCGGCGCCGGATCGAGTCCCATCAGCTCGCGGACGGCGACGAGATCCAGATCGGCAAGTACAAGTTGAGCTACCTGGAGAAGTGACCATGGAAGCCACGCCCTTCGACCGACCCCAGACCGACGGAGCGCCCTCGAATCGCAAGGCGCTCACCATCGGCGCCGTGGCGAAGATCCTCAGCCGCGAGTTCGAGGACGTCTCGATCTCGAAGATCCGCTACCTGGAGGACCAGAAGCTGCTCTCGCCGCGGCGCACGCCCGGCGGCTACCGCCTCTACAGCCAGGCCGACGTCGAGCGGCTGCGGCAGATCCTGCGGATGCAGCGCGACGAGTTCCTGCCACTGAGGGTGATCCGCCAGGAGCTCGCCGCCGGCGCGCGCGAGGAGCGCACCGGTGCCGCCCTTCGCCGTGCGGCCACGGTCGAGGCCGGCAAGGGCTCGCGGCTTTCCCTCGAGGAGCTGGTGGACGTGACGGGCGTCGCCCCCGACCTGGTCAAGGACCTCGAGGACTGGCGCCTCGTCCAGCCCGAGCAGATCGAGGGCACGAAGTTCTACGACGACACCGACCGCGAGATCGTGCAGGCGAGCGCGGAGCTCGCCCGCTTCGGTGTCGGAGGCCGCAACCTCAAGGTGCTCCGGACGGCGGCGGACCGCGAGGCGCAGCTTCTCGAGGCCGTGGTCGGGGCCGCGCTGCGCTCCACCAACCACAACACGCGACGCGAGGCGATGGAGAACCTGGAGAGCCTCGCCGCCGCCTGCAACAACCTCACCCACATGCTGCTCGTCCGCGATCTGCGGAAGCTCACCGGCGAGGAGTAAAGCCGGCCCCGTGGCACGCGTCGTGCGCAGGCGCCGCATCGCAGCGCCCGCGAGCGCCCTCTGGGCCGTGGTCACGGATCCGTACCACCTGCCGCGCTGGTGGCCGAACACGCAGCGCGTGGAGAACGTGAGCGAGGGCGAGCCGGCGGCGCGGAGCTGGACACAGGTACTCGAGACCCGCGACGGGCGGGGCGTCCGCGCCGACTACCACGGCGTGGAGGCGACCGACGGCGAGCGCTACGTCTTCGAGCAGACCGTGGAGGGGACTCCCTTCGAGCGCTTCGTGAAGCGCGCCCGGACCGAGATCAAGCTGAGCCCCCAGAACGGGGAGACCGACGTGACGATGTCCCTCGATCGCCGGCTCCGCGGGCTCTCGCGGCTCGGATCGCCGATGATGCGCCGCGCCATCGGGCGCACGCTGAACGAGGCCCTGACCGGGCTCGAGACCGCCGCGACCGGGGAGTCGACCTGACTGCGGAGATGAAGTGGTGGGGGTGGGGGGACCCGGACCGCCGCCTCGACCTGCCGCCGCTGGCGGTGGACGCCCTGCGCGAGGAGCTCGGCGTTCAGCCCGGCGATGCCGTCGAGCCCGTCGCGCTGGAGGAGGTCTCGCTGCCCGAGCCGCGCGCGATCCCCGAGGCGGTTCGCTCCGCGGCGGGAGAGGTCCTCGACGGGACCGAGGACCGGCTGCGGCGAGCCACCGGACGCAGCTACCCGGACCTAGTCCGGCTCCGCACGGGACGGCTCGAAGAGGTGCCGGACGCAATCCTGCGCCCCGCCGAGCCGGCCGGCGTCGAGGCCGTGCTCGAGGCGTGCGCCGCGAACGGAGTGGCCGTCGTGCCCTACGGCGGCGGGACGAGCGTGGTCGGCGGGCTCGACGCGGTCGCGGGAGCGCACGGGGCGGTGGTCTCCCTGGACCTCGCGCGCCTGCGCTCGGTAGAGCTCGACGCGAAGTCCCTCACTGCCACGCTCGGCCCCGGGCTGACCGGCCCGGACGCGGAGGCTGCACTGGGCGCCCAGGGGGCCACGATCGGCCACTTCCCGCAGTCCTTCGAGCAGGCCACCATCGGCGGATTCGCCGCAACCCGTTCGGCGGGCCAGGCCTCCAGCGGCTACGGCCGCTTCGATGAGGTCGTCACCTCACTGGAGCTCATGGCCCCCACCGGACGCCTCAGGACCCGGCAGACGCCGCACACGGCGGCCGGCCCGTCGCTGCGCGAGCTGGTCCTCGGTTCCGAGGGAACTCTCGGTGTGATCACGGAGGTCACCTGCCGGGTGCGGCCCGCGCCCCTCGAGCGCCACTACGAGGGGTGGATGGCCGAGAGCTTCGAGGCGGGGAGGGAGATCGTCCGCGACCTCGCCCAGCACCACGAGGCCCCGGACGTCCTCCGGCTCTCCGACGAGGAGGAGACTCGGGTCTCGCTCGACCTCGCCGGGACGCAGGGATTCCAGAAGAGGGCGCTCGACGCCTACCTGTCCCTGCGGAAGCGGAGGGGCGGCTGTCTCATGATCTGCGGCTGGGAGGGAGACGGCGAGTCCGTCCGCAGGCGGCGCTCGCTGAGCCAGACCCGGCTGCGGCTCGGTGGCGCGGTGTCGCTCGGCTCCGCCGCCGGCCGCTCCTGGGAGCGCAATCGCTACGGCGGTCCCTATCTGCGCGATGAGCTGATGAACCTCGGCGTGATGGTCGAGACGCTCGAGACGGCACACACCTGGAGCCGGCTCGACGAGCTCTACCGGGCTGTCGGCGGGGCCCTGCGAGGCGCGCTCGGCGAGCGCTCGATCGTGATGTGCCACCTCTCCCACGCCTACCCGGACGGTGCCTCCCTCTACTTCACCTTCTTCGCGCGAGCGCGGACGGGAGAGGAGCTCGTGCAGTGGCGCGAGGCGAAGACGGCGGCCTGCGAGGCGATCGTGGGTGCCGAGGGGACGATCACCCACCACCACGCGGTGGGCCGCGACCACGCTCCCTACATGTCGGCCGAGGTCGGCGAGCTCGGCCTGGACGCCCTGCGCGCCGTCAAAGAGCGGCTCGATCCCGCCGGGGTCATGAACCCCGGCAAGCTCCTGCCGAGCTGACCACGCTGCCTAGCGCAGCGCGCCGCGCATCACGGGCGTGCCGACGACCTGCGGGAGCGTCGCGCTCTGAGCCGCCCGTTGGACCGCCGTGGCGGCCTCCCGCTGCCGCGTCAGTGTGAGCTCCGCGCTCGTGAAGCTGGGGAGGAGTCCCTCCGCCGCCGTCGGGATGGGGGTCCTGCCGGTGAGCTTCCCGTCGGCACCGACGGCGTGGAAGGCGACGGGGAGGCTGCGGCCCCCTGAGCCCACGAACCAGAGCACGTAGCTCTGTCCGGGGCCGCTGGGCTCGAGACCGGCGATCGCGAGGTCGACAGCGGGCTGGTCGGCGATGCGAACCACGGAGATCCGCCCGGTGGCCTTCGATCCTCCAACCGGCGTGAGCCTGATCGGCACGACGTCCTCCTGGGCGCCGCTGGTGGTCGTCTGCGAATCGCCGCCCCCGTCTCCGCCACCGAGCGCGACCACGAGCACGACGACGACCGCGATGGCCGCCGCTCCCAGGGTGAGCCAGAGCAGCCAGGGCCGACTCCTCCCGCTCTGGGCGGGGGCGACCGCAGCCGAAGGGCGGTCGGTGCCGGTGGGGCTGTCCAGGGCGCCCAGGCGCCCGCTGACGGCCTCCCGGGGGAATTCCCGGTCACGGGCCCCCTCGAGCTCCTCGGCGGCCTCGTGCGCCCTGCTGCGGACCTCGTCGGGCGAAGCCCCGAGGACGCTCGCGACCTGCTCATAGGTGTCACCCGCGAGGAGCAGCCGGAGCAGGGCGCGCTGGTCCTCGCTCAACGCCATCGGCTGGCGCCGTCGCTCAGCCCTTCGAGCCCGTCGAGGTCGTCCCGCCCTGGCTCTGCGCCTGCTGGAGCTGCTGCTGGAGCTGCTGCAGGAGCTCGGTGCCGCTTCCCTCGAGCACGGTGGTGCCGACGAACGGAATCAGCCCGGTCGCCTTCTTGTTGCCCTGCTGCGCCTGCAGGGCCTGCAGGATCTGGTTCTTCTGGGCCGCGGTCACTCGCGAGAGGCGGATCTTCTGCAGCGCCTGCAGGAATACGAGCTCCTGCGTCGCGAGCGGAGCCGCACCGTTCAGGTTGCCGTTGTCGCTCACGGTCTCCTGTCCCATCGGCCTGGCCTGCTGGTCCGAGCCGTACAGCCAGAGCACGTACTCGTCTCCGTTCGAGGTCGAGTCGAGGTTGGCGGCATTGGTCTGGAGCGCGAAGCCCGCGATCGCAGGCTTCTTCGAGCTCTGCTGGTTCTGCGGGGAAACCGGCACGAGGGTCACCTGGCCCGACGGCGGGCAGTCCTGGCTGGCGAAGTCGCCCACCGCGGAGAGCTTCGTGGTTGGCACGCCCGCCTGCTTGGCGGCGGTCGTGTCGACCGGCTTGCAGTCGTTGCTGCCCCCGCCGCCACCGCTGGTCGCCACCACGAGGATCACGATCACGAGGACGAGCGCCGTGGCAAGGCCGACGATGAGCTGGGTCCGCCGCTGGCCGGTGACGGAACCGAGGTTGCTGAAGAACCCGGCCGCTCGGGAAGCGACGCCCGGGCCCTTCGGCGGAGTTCCGGGTGGGGGAGGCGGCGCGGGTGGCGGCGCGGTCGGAGGCGCCGGCGGGGGCGGGGCGGCCGCGCGCCGGCCGCCGCGAGGCTCGGGGATCTCCGGCAGCGTGGCCTTCGGCGCGAGCAGCCTCAGGTTCTGGACCAGGCGCTGGGCGAGGGCGTTCGCGTCGGGATCGCTCTGCAGGTGCCGGACGGCGTCGGCGCGCCCGATCGGATCGGCCTGCCCGAGCAGGTAGTCGCTCAGGCTGACCTGGGCATCCGGGTCCGCGCCGCCGATCTCCGTAAGCGCCGCACGCGCCCGCGAGCGCACCTCGTCGGGTGCGATACCGAGTAGGGAGCCGATGTCGTCATAGCCCTGCCCGCCTTCGAGCAGCAGCTGCAGCATCGCGCGCTGTTCATCCGTGACCGCCACGAGCGTGGAAGCCTAGGGCAGCGGGTCAATGCGTGATGCAGGTCTTATCCGACCTTCAATCCGGGCTCGACGCGCGTCGCCAGGCGCGCGTAGTGGACGAGAAGCCCGTCGGCGTCGAGCTCGAGGTCGGCGGTGAAGTCCCCATCTCGGCTGATGTATCGGACCACGGAGCCGTTCTCGGTCGTTCGCACGTGCTCGTAGCGCTGTGGGGACGCCTCGACGCGCAGGGACGGTGTCCTGATGAATGCCATGACGAAGTCCCCGCTGCCTCCGTGCTGAAAGCCGTGACGCAGGATCGGCATCGTGTTGGTCAATGGCGAGTTCTCGATGTCGATGTCCCGGGCCTCGGACAGGTCCGGGAGCGAGCCGTCCCAGGGGCCACCGGGCACGTCCCCGTCGTCATCGAGCAAGTCGACCTCCCAGCGGCCCGCCCCGTCGTGAACGAGCTCGAGGCGCCTTCTCCAGCCATCTCCGCTCGAGGCGAGGTCGATGGCCCGGGTGACGAACCCGTCGGTGGCATTCAGCTGATACCCGACCCGATACGGGACCGGATCGGCACCGATCTGGATGCCGTTTCCACCCATGCCCCGATCGAAGACCGTGACTCCGGCCGCCTCGGTCATCCACTCCTCGACACCCGTCCAGACGATGAAGGGCACAGCCGCAGACTATGGTCCTGCGCGATGGGCCAAGAGGAGAACGTACCGTCGGGCTTCGCCGAGGAGATCGGCACGGAGTGGGTCGACTTCGATCCGGAGAATGCCCGGGCGCGTGTCAAGGTCGAATCACGGCACCTCCAGCCCTTCGGCACGGTTCACGGCGGCGTCTACGCGGCCCTCGCGGAGAGCATCTGCTCCGCGGCTACCTATGACGCCGTCCGCAGCGACGACATGGCCGCAATGGGCCAGGCAAACAACACCTCGTTCCTGCGGCCCATCCTGAACGGACATGTCAACGCAGTCGCGCGCGCTCGGCACCAGGGGCGAACTACGTGGGTCTGGGATGTCGAGATGCTGGACGACGAAGGTCGGGCTTGCGCCCTGTCGCGCGTAACCATCGCCGTAAGGCCGCGGCGCGACTAGCGGGGAAGGGGCCTCATCGACCCGAACCGGTTGGTGATCGGCAGACGCCGGTCGCGTCCGAACGCCTTGGTCGAGACCCGGATGCCCGGCGGCGCCTGGCGGCGCTTGTACTCGGCGCGGTCGACGAGACGGATCACGTCCAGAACGACCTCCTCGGGAAGGCCCTGCGCCACCAGCGAGTCGATGCCCTCGTCGCGCTCCACGTAGGCCTCGAGGATCCGGTCGAGGGTCTCGTACGGCGGCAGGGAGTCCTCGTCGAGCTGGTCGGGACGGAGCTCCGCCGACGGTGGCCGCTCGATCACGGAGGCCGGGACGAGCTCCCGGCCCTCCTGCTCGTTCCGCCACCGCACCAGGCGGTAGACGAGCAGCTTGAAGACGTCCTTGATCACGGCGAAGCCGCCCGCCATATCGCCGTAGAGAGTCGCGTAGCCGACCGAGAGCTCGCTCTTGTTGCCGGTGGTGAGGACCAGCCAGCCGAACTTGTTGGAGAGCGCCATGACGAGGTTGCCGCGGATCCTCGCCTGCAGGTTCTCCTCGGCGATGCCCGGCTCGGTCCCCTCGAAGCTCGCCCCGAGCGCCTGCTCATAGGCCTCCATCGCCTCGGCGATCGGGATCTCGATCATCTCGACGCCGAGGTTGGCGGCGATGACCCTGGCGTCCCCCTGGGTGCTCTCGCTCGAGTGGGGGGAGGGCATGACGACGACGCTGACCCGGTCCGCGCCGAGGGCATCCACCGCGATCAGGGCGACCAGCGCGGAGTCGATTCCGCCGCTCAGGCCGATCACCACGTGGTCGAAGCCGTTCTTCTCGACGTAGTCCCTGAGCCCCAGCCGCAGGGCGGCGTAGACCTCGGCCTCCTCGCTCGCGAGAGGCTCCGCGATGTGCGCCTGGGCCCGGCCATCGCCCGAGGGACCCAGGTCGCAGACCAGGAGCTCGGGCTCGAACTGCGCGGCGCGGGCGAGGACCTCGCCGTCGGGACCGACGACGACGCTCGCCCCGTCGAAGACGAGCTCGTCCTGGCCCCCGACCGTGTTGCAGAGCGCGAGGGCGGCCCCGTTGTCGCGGGCGCGCTCGGCAAGCATCCCCTCGCGAGCCCGGCCCTTGCCGCGGTGATACGGCGAGGCCGAGGCGTTGACGATCAGGGCCGCGCCCGCCGCGGCTTCGTCCGCCTCAGGGAAGCCCGGATGCCAGATGTCCTCGCAGACCGTCAGCCCGACGAGAGCGCCATCGACGTCGACGAGCCCCGGCTCGCTCCCCGGCTCGAAGTAGCGGCGCTCGTCGAAGACGCCGTAGTTGGGCAGGTCGCACTTCCGGTAGATCGCCTGGACCTCGCCGTCGGCCAGCACGGCGAGCGAGTTGTAGGCGGGGGGAGGGGGCGGATCGATCAACGGGTCGAAGCGGTCGAGTTCCTCCGCGGGACGCTCCCTGAGTTCGGGGAAGCCGACGAGAGCCACGATCCCCTCGACGCCGCCGGCGATCCCGTCGAGCCCCTGGCGGGCCGCATCGAGGAAATCCCGCCGCAGCAAGAGGTCCTCCGGCGGATAGCCGGACACACAGAGCTCGGGCAGCAGCACGAGCTGCGCGCCCTGGTCGCGGGCCCGCTCGATCGACTCAGAGATCAGGCGGACGTTGCCCTCGATGTCGCCCACGGTGGGGTCGATCTGCGCGAGCGCCAGGCGGAGCTGCGTCGTCTCGGCCATGAACCCAAGTATGGCGGCGGGGGAGACCCATCCGCGGAGGCGGCTACCCTGCCGCCCGTGTTCAGGCAGGAACCCTCACCGCGCACGCGCAAGGGAGTGGAGCTGATGGAGGCCCACGTGGAGGACCTCTGCCGCGAGTACGACATCGAGCTCGCCGGCTCCTCGGCCCGCGGCCGGGCGATCCGCTGGCGCGGCGGCCGGCTCGAGATCTCGATCCCGCCGATCCGCGGCCAGGTCTCCTACTTCATCGCCCTCCACGAGATCGGCCACCTGATCGGGAAGGGCCGCTCGGCGCCGCGTCTCGAGTCCGAGGCGAATGCCTGGCTGTTCGCGCTCGAGCACTGCGTGGTGGAGCCGACGCCCGCGACCAAGCGCTCGATTTCCCGCCGCCTCGAGGGCTACCTGGCCTGGGCGCGCAATCGCCAGCATCGCCGCGTGCCGCCGCGGATTCCCCCGCGCGATCACGCGTTCTGGGCACTGCTTCAGCTCGGCTAGACCGACTTCCGGCGATTGCGGAGCTGACCGGGGCGCACCGCCTCCATGTTGCTGATGATGACGGCGACGACGCTGACCAGGTAGAGCTGTCCGAGCAGCGCCTCGGCGATCGCCATCGAGCGTCCCAGGTTCGTGGCCGCCACTAGGTCTCCGTAGCCAACGGTGGTCAGCGTCGTGTAGCTGAAGTAGAGGAAGTCGTCCCGGCCGTGCGGGCCCCCCTGGGCGAAGAACGGCGTTGTCGTGAGCTGATCCACGGTCGCGTAGGCGACCCCGAAGAGCAGTCCGATCAGGAGGTAGAGGCAGAGCACCCCGAACATCGTCTGCATGGTCACCGCGCCCGACTGCTCCAGTTGCTTGCGCAGTCCGGAGATCAATGCGGGCGGCGTGAGGATCACGTACAGAAGCGCGACGAGCCCCTCCGAGCTGTTGCCGAACTGGCCGCTACCGAAGAGTGCGGCGGCCGTGCCGACGATCCCGACGAGCGCCGCCATGACGCTGAGCCTGACCACCCAGCGATGCGCTCGCGAGGAGATCACCGCCGCGACCAGCACCGCAGCCTGCAGAACCACCGCGACGAAGCGCCCAAGGTCTCCGTGCGGTGCGGCCAGCGTGAAGGTGACCGTCAGGAGGATGAGACATAGGACGATCCCGAAGCGGTAGTGGATCCGGTGCACGCGGGCATGATCGTCCGCCCGGTGGACGGAGCCTCAGCAGGAGCGGGCGCGCGGATCCAGGCGCTTGTCGCGGGTCGCGCCCTCCAGGCGGTTGGAGCCCTGCCCGCACTTGATCCGGAAGTCGTGCGTGCCGTCCTTGGCGCGCAGGAAGTCGATTCCGCCCTTGCCCTTGAGGACGTCGTGGCCGTGGTTGCCGACGATGAGGTCGCCGTCGGGGCCGCCGGAGACGCGATCGTTCCCCCGGCCGCCGAAGAGCCGATCCGCGCCGGTCCAACCGCGCAGGAGGTCGCTCCCGTCACTCCCGACGATCACGTCGTCGCCCTCGAGGACCAGCAGCGTGTCGTTGCCGCGGTTCCCGTTGAGGACGTCGTTCCCGGGCCCGCCGATCAGAGTCTCGGAGCTCGAGTCGCCCGCGATCATGTCCGCCTGCGGCGTGCCGACCACCACCTCGATGTCGCCGTGGACCGTGTCGCGCCTGCCCGATGCGGCCTGGTCCTCGATTCCACCGTCGTTGAAGTTGCCGGAGCCCACGGTGACGTTGACGGGGGTGGTGCGGCTCGCCGGGTAGACGAGCGTGTCGGTGCTGCTGCCCCCCTCGATGTCGTCGGAGCCGTCGCCGGCCTCGATCCAGTCGCGCCCGCTGCCCCCGCGGACGGTGTCGGCGAAGGGCGAGCCGACGATCGTGTCGTTCCCCGAATCGCCGATCAGTGTCCCGTGTCCGTGGACCGAGTCGTCGCCGGGGCCGCCGTCGAGATTCCCCGTGACCGTTGAGGGGATCGTGCCCAGGTCCATCGAGATCGAGTCGGCCATCGCGTCGGTGTCGACCGAGATCGTCTTGATTCCGGCGCCCGGACAGGTGGCGGTGTGCGCGGTGACCGCCGTGCAGGTCCCCGTGGGGGTGAGGTTCGCCCCAGAGTCCGTGACCTCGTAGAGATTGGTGCCCCCGTCGTAGCTCACCGCCACCCTGTTGATCTCGCTGCCCGACTCCAGCACGCGCACGGTGTTGCCGCCGCTCACGGTGACCGTGGAAGCGAGCGCCTGGGGGGCCAGCGCCAGCACGGCGACGACCCCGAGGATGCCGAACGAGACCTTCCTCATCGCCCCTAGGAACACATCGAAAAGCGAGTAGATGCGCCGACCCCCTTTGGGACCCATTCACTCAGCTTCATAGCATTGGCGCATGCCGACCGAACGGAATCTCCGGATCCTGGCCGCGGTGCTCGCCCTGCTCGGGATCGGCGTCGCGACATACATCGCGATCGCCGAGTTCGGCGGTGGGACGCCGAAGTGCCTCGCCGGTGGTCATGGCTGCGAGACCGTGGCGCGCAGCCACTACTCGCACCTCGCGGGCGTCAATGTTGCCGCCATCGGCATCGGTGGGTACGTGCTGCTGCTGATCTGCGCGCTCGTACCCGGTGACGCCGGCCGCTTCGGCGGGTTCCTGACCGCCCTGATCGGCTTCGGGTTCAGCGCCTATCTGACCTACCTGGAGCTGTTCGTGGTGGACGCGATCTGCCAGTGGTGCGTGGCGAGCGCTGTGTTGATGGCCCTGTCCCTGGCGGTCGCCGCGACCCGGGCCTTCGCGTACACGGGGCGGGAGCTGGCGCCGACGGGGATAGAGTCCCAGCATGGAAGGTAGGCAGGACGAGCGAGAGCGCCTGCGCGAGCAGCGGCAGGCGGCGGAGTCGCAGGACGCCGCCGCGCAGCATGCCCGCAAGCGGCGCGTCCAGTACCTGACGCTGGTCGCCTTCGGGGCCGTGGCGGTGATCGTCGCGCTGATCGTGATCAGCCAGTCCGGCGGCGACGGCGGCTCGTCGAAGCCCCCGGCGAACGTCACCGGCGTCGCCCAGGTGAATGCGGAGCTCAAGGGCATCTCGCAGAGCGGCCAGGTCCTCGGTGACTCGGGGGCTCCCGTCACGGTGATCGAGTACGGGGACCCGCAATGCTCCTCGTGCAGGTTCTTCTCGGAGCGCGTGGCGCCGGACCTCGTCTCGAGCGAGGTTCGCCCCGGAAACGTCAAGTACGAGTTCCGGCCGTTCCTGATCATCGGACCCGACTCGAAACCGGCGATGAGGGCGGTCCTCGCGGCCGGAGAGCAGAACCGCTTCTGGCAGTACCTGCAGCTCTTCTACCTGAACCAGGGCGGCGAGAACTCGGGCTACGTCACCGACTCCTTCCTGACCAATCTCGCCAACGGCGCAGGGGTGCCCGACATCGACAAGTGGAACCGGGACCGAAACGACCCGAAGTGGGACGCGACGATCCAGCAGGGCAGCTCCCAGGCAAACTCCTTCGGCTTCACCGGGACCCCGTCGATCGTGGTCCAGGGACCCAACGGCCAGAAGGCGCTGGGCGGCAGCACGATCCCGTCCCTCCAGCAGATCCAGGCGGCGATCCAGCAGGTCAGTTAGGGCTACCGTGGGGGAGGCATGGCCTCCAACCAGGGAGACAGACGCCGCCTGCTGGTGATCACGGCGGATGACTACGGATACTGGCCCTCGTACAACCAGGGCATCCTCGAGGCGATCGAGATGGGGGCGATCGACTCGGTCAGCGCGATGGTCGAGCGGGAGTACTGCGAGGCCGAGCCGCTGCTCGAGACCGGTGTGGAGATCGGCCTGCACATCGAGTTCGAGGCGCGCTGGGGCCCGCGCAGCGGCGCCCCGGCGAGGACCTCGCTGCGGGTCCAGCTCGAGCGGTTCGGCGACATCTTCGGCCGCTGGCCGGCTTTCCTGAACGGGCATCACCACTGCCACGCGCGGCCGGAGCTGGCCACGCCGGTCTTCCAGATGGCGCAGCAGATCGACGCGCCGGTCCGCTCGGTCAACCCCGACCACCGCCAGTGGCTCCGCGAGCGCGGCATCGACACGCCCGACGTCCTGATCGGCCGCACCGAGAGCAAGCAGCCCGCCGAGCCCCAGGAGCTGAAGAACCTCTCCCCGGGGGTGACCGAGTGGGTCACGCATCCCGGGCACCCGGACATCGAATCCGGGTCGAGCTATGACAAGGCGCGCCAGGAGGACCTGGCGCTGCTCCAGAAGGTGATGGTCCGCGCGCGCTTCGACGAGCCGATCTGGGACGGCGCGCGCAGATCCTCCATGAAGGAGGCGTTCGCCCAGATGCGCGAGGGCGCCGAGGAACCGGCGGCCGACCAGCGGGTCGACTAGCCCGCGGTCGACTCCTCGCGATCGCCGTGGCCGTTGTTGGCCGCGTCCTGAGCCTCGACCTCGGCGCGTGGCACGAACCGCCTGAAGATCCTGGGGCGGCCACCGGCGGCCTCGAGCAGCTCCGCGATCGACTCCTCGAGGTCCTTGGCGAGGTCCTCGAGGTCCGGCATCCCGTCGTAGTCGCCGATCAGCCCGAAGTTGACCTGGCCGTCGTAGCTCATGATCCCCACGCAGACACCCTGGTTCTTGGCCAGCGGGACCATCGGGAAGACCCGCTCCATGCGCCGCCCGAGCAGGTAGAGCGGGAACTGCGGCCCCGGGACGTTGGTCACCACGAGGTTGAAGAAGCGCTGCCGCGATTGCAGGCGCGCCGCCTGGCCGGCGATGGTGGGCGGAGCGAAGTCCGCGAGCTGGGTGAGGAGCGAGGCGCCCATCGCCTGCTTGGACTGCTTCAGGTCGCCCATCGAGCGGCGAACGATCTCCATCCGCCGGACCGGGTCCTCGCACCAGACCGGGAGCGGGGCCATCATCGTGGTCACCTGGTTGCCGAGGGAGCCGTGCTGGTCCTTCGTGCGCACGCTGACCGGCACCATCGCGCGCAGCTCGAGTCCCTGGGTGGGGTGGCCGCGCTTTCGCATGTAGCGGCCGAGCGCCCCGGCGACCGCCGCCAGGATCACATCGTTGACGGTGCCGCCGAGCTCGTTCTTGACCTGCTTCATGTCCGCGAGCGAGGCGCGCACCCAGGCGAAGCGCCGGTGCGGGCCGACGTCGAAGTTGATTGGGCTCTTGGGGGCGGCGATCCCGGCCCAGGCGAACGTGCCCGCCGCGACGACGGCCTCCGTCGCCTTGCGGAAGGCGCGCCGCGGCCCGCGCATGACCCGGCGAACTCCGCGAACGGCCTCGCGCGGGTCGATGGCCCGGTGGATCAGGGCGTCAGAGAGCAGTTGGGCGCGACTCGGCTCGGGCGCGGGGACCCAGCGCTCGGGTGGCCGGGGCGGGTCGAGCGGCTCCTTCTCCATGTCGAAGAGCACAGTGGTTATGTCAACTCCCGAGACGCCATCGACCATCGCGTGGTGCGTCTTGCCGACGATCGCGAAGCGGTCGCCCTTGAGCCCCTCGATCAGCCAGAGCTCCCAGAGCGGCTTCGAACGGTCGAGCTGCTGGGAGAAGATCCGCGCCGCCAGCACGCGCAGCTGCTGCTCGGAGCCGGGCTCCGGCAGGGAGGTGTGGCGCACGTGGTAGGCGAGGTTGAGGTGGGGGTCGTCGACCCAGACGGGCCGGCCCTGCCCAAAGGGGACGAAGCGCAGCTTCTGGCGGAAGCGGGGGACCAGGTGCAGGCGCGACTCGATGTGGTCGCGGAACTCGAGGTACGGGGGAGCGGGCCCCTCGAAGATCGTCGTCGAGGCGACGTGCATGTGCGTGCCATCGCGCTCCAGGTGGAGGAACGAGGAGTCGAGGCCCGTGAGCCGGTCAGTCATGTCCATGATCGTCGCATACCAACTGTGCCGATCGTCACACAAGTACGCAAATTGCGTACCTACGCTGCAGAGTTCGATAGTCATCAAACAACTCGCCGAGTGGCCTTGACGGAAATCAGGCCAGCGGGGGACCCAAGCAGTAGGGGCGAATAGGGCGGTGTTCCGCCCTTAACGGCACTGGCAACGGAGCCAGTGTCGCGAGCCCGTCAGCTAACCCCGTAGGCGGCAGAGAGAGAGGCAGGTGGATTCACTTGCGTCGCTTCCGTTGGAAGCGGAGGCGGGCTGCGCTAGCGCTGCTGCCCGCCCTGGCAATGATGGTCACAGCAGGCATCGCGGGCGCCTCGGTGGTCCCGACCGCCGGAACCGCGCCGGAGGCGACCGCCTCGGGCAGCCCGGCAACCGGGATCAGCCTGAGCGGTCACCGGAACGTGATGGCGCATCACACCGTCAAGTTCCGCGGCCGCGTCACGCCGGGTGGCAGCCGAGAGGTCGTCGTTCGAGTGGGTGGGCGAAAGCTCCACACGCGCACCCAGCCGGACGGCAGCTACCGCGTGCGCTGGCATGCGGCCGGCTCCGGCACGTACCGGGCACGCGCGATCGTCGCCAACTCGACCGAGCACTCGCACGGCATGACGGTTTACGCCTTCCGTCCGGCCGAGGCCTCGTACTACGGCCCCGGCCTGTACGGAGGCGGCCTCGCCTGCGGTGGCACGCTGAGCCCCGGGAAACTGGGCGTCGCGAACAAGACGCTCCCCTGTGGCTCGAGGGTCACGCTCCGCTATCACGGCAAGACCCTCACGGTCCCCGTGATCGACAGGGGCCCCTACGCGGGCAACCGCGAGTACGACCTGACGGCGGCCACCAAGGCCAAGCTCGGCTTCCCCTCCACGGGGACCGTGCTCACCACGCGCTAGTCAGCGTCAGACGGCCAGTTGGCCGGGCTGGTGTCGAGGCGCTTCGTCCTCCGCCAGCCCGGCCAGGCCGACTCCCACCAGCCGCACCGGCCGCTGGGGGTCGAAGCGATCGAGGAGATCCCGCGCGGTCGCGACGACCTGATCCGGATCGCAGGTGTGCGAGGGCAGCGTGCGCGAGCGCGTGTAGGTCTTGAAGGGCTGCAGGCGGATCTTCAGCGTCACAGTGCGGCCGCGGCGCTTGTTCTGGACGAGGCTCTCGCAGACCGACCGGGCCAGCCGCGCGACCGTGTCGTGCAGCACCTGCCGGTCGGTGACGTCCTCAGGGAAGGTGGTCTCCCGGCTCTCGGACTTGCGAACACGATCCTCGTTCAGCCTGGTCGCGCCGATGCCGTTCGCCCGCGCCCGCAGGCCCCGGCCGTGCTTCGGGCCGAACATCCGCGCGAGCGAGTGCTCGTCGGTCTCGGCCAGTTGCCGGACCGACTCGACGCCCATCGCCCTCAGCCGCTCGAACGTGCGCGGGCCGACACCGGGCAGCAGAGACGCCGCCTTCTCGCCGACCGTCTCGAGCCAGTTGTCGTAATCGAGCACGAAGAACCCGTCGGGCTTGTCGAGATCCGAGGCGATCTTCGCCATCAGCTTGTTCGGCGCCAGCCCGATCGAGCAGACGAGCCAGGTGGCCTCCTTGATCCGGCGCTTGATCTCGTGGGCGCGCGACTGCGGGACGGGGGAGCCCGAGAGGTCGACGTAGGCCTCGTCGAGGCCGACCACCTCGACCTCGTCGCTGAACCCGCGCAGCGTCTCCATCACCTTGACCGAGCCTCGCTTGTAGAGCTGCATGTCGACGGGCAGCACCGCGAGGTCAGGGCAGCGACGGCGGGCGGTGACCAGCGGCAGGGCGGAGTGGACTCCGTACCTGCGCGCCGCGTACGAGGCCGTCGTCACCACGCCCCGCGGCCCGTCGTGCGCAACGACCACCGGCTTCCCGCGCAGCTCGGGGTGCCGCAGCATCTCGATCGAGACGTAGAAGGCATCCATGTCGACGTGGGCGATCACCTGCGGGTGGCCGAGATTACGCCCGGTCGGCGACGGAGGGCGCTATTTTGGGCTGCGGTGACGAACGCCGAGGCGAAGAATCTCGAGGCGATCTCGAAAGCGATCGACCAGCACAACTCGAACTGCCCGTTTCCGGCCAGCGAGGTGCGGATGAACCCGTTCGAGGCCGAGCGCCTCGGCTGGGACGAGATCCGCGGCCTGCCGATCGTCGCCGACCCCGAGCTTGGGACCGGCGCCTTCCGCATCATCTGCTCGCGCGACCAGGAGGGCGAAGGCATCGAGGAGGCCGAGGCCCTGGGGATCCCCATCGAGGTCGCCGTGCCGAGCGCCCCGATGGAGAAGCCGCCGACCTAGCGGGCACCAGGCCGCTCCACTTCGGAGCGGAGGGCGAAGCCCGTAGCGACTTATGCGGCGCGGCCGCTTGTGGCCGCGATCTGATGGCGAAGCGGTGTGCCGCTAATTCAGCGCTGCCGCCAGCCGGCGGCGATGCTCCCGTGCGAGCGGGTGATCGGTGCCCAGCTCCGTGAAGATCGCGACCATCACGCGGCGCAGCTGGTCCTTGCGGTCCTGATCCTGCTCGCTCGCCAGGACGGTCTGCAGCTGCTCCAGCGCATCCTCCGGATTGCCCTCGTCCCAGGCGGCGAACGCCCTGGGGAGCTCGTCGGCCTCAGCTCCGTTTCCGGACGACGAGAGCTGCGCGCGAGCGGCGAGCCCGTCGGCGACGAAGTCATGAGGGAAGTGCTCGAGCGTCTCGAAGGCCTGATCCGCCTCGCCTCGTTCGAGCAGGATCCGGCCGAGGCCGATCGCCGCCCGGGCGTTTCGCGGATCGAGCTCGAGCGCCTGGCGCAGGTCGTCCTCGTCGCCGGACTCGGCTAGCCGGTCGGACTCGGAGGGAACGATTTCGTTGAGGAAGGCCTCGATCCGGGCGGGCGGCACGGCGCCGATGAACTCGGAGACGACCTTGCCATCGACGAACGCCTTGACGGCGGGGATGCTGGCGATCTGGAACTCCTGGGCGATCCCGGGGTTCCGGTCGGTGTCCAGCTTGGCGAGCTCCACCTCGCCGTTCCGCTTCCGGATGGCGTCCTCGATCGCGGGTCCAAGCGTCCGGCACGGACCACACCACTCGGCCCAGAAGTCGACGACCACCGGCACCTGCTTGGAGCGCTCGATGACCTTCTGCTGGAAGTCCTGCTCTGAGACGTCGCTGATCACATCTATGAGCTTAGAGCGACGCGCTCCTTTGCCTCGACGGCGCCCAGGTGCCGCCGGAGGAAGTGCAGCTGGTCGGAGATCGAGCGGTCCCGCCACTCGCCGACATAGATGTCGAAGTGCTGACAGGGGTGCTCGCGAACCTCGACGTGGCCCTTGGCTCGCCAGGCGGCTGCGCGCGCCGCGGCCGAGGGAGCGACCGAATCGCGGTCGGCGATCACCAGCAGGATCGGGCAGCCGACCTTGTCCATCCGGGTGATCGCCCGGTTGGTCCACTCGGCGAACGCTGCTCGCCCGGTCACCTCGTTGCGCCATTCGGGCCCGGCGATCTCCTGCATGCCGGGCTCCGACTCCTCACTGCTCATCGCGGCAAGCGAACCGGGAGGCCCGACGGTGGGGATCATCAGCGGCTCCTGGCCTCGCAGCATGCGCCAGGCGTCACGGGCGCCGCGGAGGGTCAGCTGAAGCTGCCGGCCGAGGCCCGCGTACTCGCCGACGTTGCGCAGGGTCGCGATGCCGTCGAGATCGGGCGTCTGGCAGATCACAGCGGCGATGCGAGGGTCCTCGGCGGCGACGTAGACGATGTGGCCACCCGACCAGGAGGTGCCCCAGAGGACGATTCGGTCGGGATCGACGCCCCCCAGCGTTCGCGCGAACTCGACCGCCGCCCTGTAGTCCTCGCGGTGGCGCGAGGGCCAGGCGAACTGCCGGGGCTCGCCGGTGGAGTCACCGAAGCAGCGGTAGTCGAAGAGCAGCACGTCGAGGCCGGCCTCCGCGAACGCCTCGGCGTAGGGGAGGAGGCCCGAGTCCCTCGTCCCGCCGAAGCCGTGTGCCATCACGACGCAGGGGCGGCCGCGATCGCCTGCGAACGCGTCGCCCTCGCCGACCAGGTGCCAGGCCGCGCAGGTCTCCCCGTGGCTCGGGAAGGTGATGTCCCGGCGGTCAGGCAGCTGCCGCCTCCGCCGTCAGGACGCGCCCGGCGAGCTTCGGCGCCATTCCCCGCTCCGCGCGCCGGCGCCCCGCCGGGATCTCACGCGTCCAGATGTCGTGCTCGTACGTGTACCACTCGATCTGCATCGTGTGGCGGGGCCGGTCGGTGTACGCCCCGGAGTGGATCTGCTGGTCGCGGCCAATCGTCTGCTCCATCTCGCTGACGGCCGGCACGGCGTAGTCACCGCCGGCGTAGCGCGCCACGAGCTTCGACTGCAGCTCGACGAACGGGAAGAGAGTCGGGATGGTCTGGGCGAAGCCGACGAAGGCGAGGTCGTCGATCCCGGGCTTGAAGACGCGCTTGTAGAGCGGGAAGCGGTTCTCCGGCGCCGAGAGGAAGTCCTGGTCGAAGAACGGGAAGGTGATCTTGTAGCCCGTGGCGTAGACGATTGCGTCGACTTCCTCCACCGAACCGTCCTCGAAGACGACGCTGCGCCCGTCGAGTCGCTCGACGTTGGGTTTCGCCACGGCGTCGCCCGAGCCGAGTCGCAGGAGCAGCTCGCTCGAGACCGTCGGATGCGCCTCGAGGAAGTTGTGGTTGGGGTGGGGGAGGCCGAAGTCCTCCATCCGGCCGGAGGCGAGCCGCGGCAGGATGCGCGCCATCCGGCGCTGCAGCTTCAGCGGCAGGCGCGGGTTGACCTTCACCATCGTGTCCATCGGGCGGCCCATGAAGTACTTGGGCATCACCCAGGCACCGCTGCGGGTGGAGAGGAAGACCTTCTCGGCGACTCCCTTGCGGGAGAGCTCGGAGACGATGTCGACCGCGCTGTTCCCGATCCCGACGACCAGGACCCGCTTACCCATCAGGTCGAGCGGCTTCTGGGGACCGATGTAGTGATGGGAGTGGATCGTCTCCCCGTCGAAGCTCCCGTGGAAGTCCGGGTAGCGCGGGTCCCAGTGGTGCCCGTTGCCGACCACCAGGAAGTCGAACTCCTCCGCCGATCCGTCGCCCAGCGTGATCTCCCAGCCGCCGTTGGGCTTGCGCTCCGCGTGCTCGACCGGGGTCTCGAAGCGGATCCGGTCGCGCAGCGAGAACGCGTCGACGTAGCGGTGCAGGTACTCCAGGATCTGGGAGTGGTGCGGGTAGTCCGGGTACTCGTCCGGCCCCATCGGCATGTCGCGGAAGGAGACGCCGTCGCGTGAGGTGTCGATGTGGAGCGACTGGTAGGCCGAGGAGCGGCCGTTCGGATTGCCGAAGTACCAGTTGCCGCCGATGTCGTCGCTGGCCTCGAAGCACGTGTACGGGAGGGCCCAGTCGGAGAAGGCCTTGCCGGTGGTCAGGCCGCTGATGCCGGCGCCGATCACGCAGGTTGTCGGTTTCGCGGACATCGAGGACCGAAGGAGTCTAGGGAACTGGCTGGTCAGCCAGTTCTACACGTTCGCCGAGAAGTTGATCCCGAGGCTGTTGAGCAGGTCCTGCGCCCAGCGGTTGAAAGTGTCGAACCAGCCGGTGAGGATCGCGACGCCGAAGGCGATCAGGATCACGCCGCCGATCGCCATGATCACCGGGTAGTGCCTCTTGACCACGGCGAAGGCGGTCGTCATCCGGCTGAACGCCACTGAGGTGAGCAGGAAGGGGATCGCCAGGCCGGCCGAGTAGACGGCCAGCAACAGCCCGCCGTGAAGGGCCGAGCCCGAGACGGCCGCGGCGCTGAGGATGGCGGCGAGGGTGGGGCCGATGCAGGGGGTCCAGGCGAGCCCGAAGGCCAGGCCGGCGATCAGCGGGCCACCGGTTCCGGCGCGCTCAAGCAGCCCCTCGACGTGCCACTCCCGGTTGAGCTGCGGGATGAAGAGGGCGCTGACGAAGAGCACGCCCATCGCGATGATCACCCAGGCCGCGATCTTGTCGAGCAGGATCTGGTGCTCCTGCAGAGTGCTGCCGATGCCGGTCGCGCCTAGCCCCAGCAGGATGAAGATCGCGGAGAAGCTGGAGACGAAGAGCAGGCTGGGGACGATGACGCGGCGCCAGTTCGCCTGCTCCAGGTCCGCTGCGGCGAGTCCCGTCACGGCGGAGAGATAGCCCGGCACCAGCGGGAGAACACAGGGGGAGAGGAACGAGACGATCCCGGCGGCCAGGGCCGTGAGAACGCCGATTCCCGCCGCGGGATCACTGCTCATCAGGCAGATTCTGGCGGACGAAGGGTCTCGGACCGGCGCTCCCACGCGGAGGAGACACGGACCGTGATTTGTACGGAGTGGATCTGCGGCTCGACACTGATGTCCGGGCATACGGGCGGCCCTAGGGTTCCGCCTGCATCCGGATCCCCCGGCCAACGGCACCCGTTTTAGGCGTCCAGCACGTTGGCCAACCCGGCGAGGCGGCCTTCATCCCCCTGGGGTCGCCTCGCCGGTCTCTTTTTTCGGGCCGTTGTTTGGGCGTCCCCGAACGCGACGTAAACAAGCGTCCTACGGAGCCGGTCCCGGGTCCTGTCCGAGGATCCCGCGCATCGTCCGCGCCGCCTTCGGGGCCAGCTCGCGGGCGTTGTTGTTGAACATCACGTGGACCTGCTCGGCCTCCGAGTCGAGCTCCCTCGCCCGCCCGGCGATCTCCTCCAACTCCTTCTTCGGGTAGTCGTAGTCGAAGCGCTCGGCGACGCTGCGGCCGTGGAGATAGCCCTCGGTGTTGCGGCCGTGGCAGCGCATGTACGCGAGGGAATCGTTGGTCACGGCGTCGACCGGCGGGAAGATCGGCACGTGGTCGCCGGGCGGCGAGTCGACGCACACGAAGACCGCGTCGTGCGCCGAAAGCCAGTCGAGCACCTTCTCGAATCGCTTCGAGGAGGCCCAGCTGCGGCGGCGGAATTCGACCGCGACCGGGGTGGGGGCGAGGCCGTCGATCACCGGCGCGAGCTCGTCCAGGTCGTTCTCCCGCGGGTCGAAGGCGGGGGTGAGCTGGAGGAGATAGGCGCCGAGCTTGCCGGCGTCCGCCAGCGGCTTCATCGCCTCGGCCGTCCGGCGCACCATCTCGTCGAGCAGCGCCCAGTCGAGGACCACGCGGCCTCGGTCGGTCGTCTCGGCATCGTCCCGCAGGTCCGGCGGCAGCTCCCTGAGCTGCGCGGCGTGATGGGAGAGCAGCTTGTGGAGCTTCACGTCGAAGCGGAACCCCTCCGGCGTCCGCCTGGCCCAGCCCTCGGCTGTCTTCGCCGACGGGATCGCGTAGAAGCTCGAGTTGAGCTCCACCGCGTCGAAGCGCTCCGCGTAGAAGTCGAGACGGTCCTTCGCCGCGAGCCCCTTCGGGTACCAGTGCTCGACGAAGCCCGGGTCGGACCAGCTCGAGGTGCCGACGACGATCGCCACAGGCTCAGTAGGGGCGAATCAAGCGAGGCCGGCGCCGGCGGGGAGGACGTTGCCATTCGGGCCTCTCCCAGGCGAGCTTCGCCTCCGCGATCGCCTCCTGCTCCACCCTTGGATGGCAGGATCGGCAGACGGGCTCGAGGTTCTCCGGCACGTCGAGCCCCCCGTATCGCCTGGGCATCTTGTGGTGGGCAACCAGGTCTTCACGCGAGCCGCAGGCGACGCAGGCCGCGCCGGACGTGACCATCGCCGAGAGCACGTGCCAGGGCAGGTGTGCGGGGTCCTGCTTCATCGCACCGATTCCACATGGTGGACCGGATGTGGCGGGCCGCCGTGCGTAGGGAATGCACGGGAAGATGAGTTATGGAAACTCAGGCGAGGAGCTTCTCGTACCAGCGATTCGCCCTCGGATTCGAGTTGTAGTCCTCGATATCGCGGTATCCCGCCTCCGTGTACATGCGGTTGGCCTCGACGAGGCGCGAGTTCGTGTCCAGGCGAATCGCCCGCAGGCCGCGATGCCGGGCACGTCGCTCCAGCTCCTCGAGGATCCGTTTGGCCACGCCGGCGCCTCGGTACTCCGGGACCACGTACATGCGCTTGATCTCCGCTGTATCCGTACCCGCAAGTCGCAGGGCTCCGATGCCGACCGGCTCCTGGCCCGCGTACGCCACGAGCCTGTCGCTGTCCGCGCTGATCGCATCTGCCAGCGACCTGTTCGGCCGCTTCGCGCAGTTGTGCGCGCCGCGCTCCTCGACCTCCGCGCGCATCGCCTGGGCGAGCCGGAGCGTCACCGGGTCGCCGGGCGCTGCCTCTCTCAACTCGATCTCCATCCCCCAAAAGTTGACATAACGATGCACCGGGTTATCGCCGGCAATCCGCTCAGGCCGAGGTGGCGATCAAGCCGACGGTGGCGAGGCAGAGGAGGACCCCTCCCCTCATCAGCCACCTGGTCTCGACGCGGGAGCTCTGGATCATCTCCCCTCGATCGACCGCCGCCTCGACCCTGCGCGACCTGAGCGAGCCGTAGCTGAACAGGGCGACCGAGTACAGCGCCCAGCCGACACCGACGACGAGATAGGGCCACTCCGTGCTCGTCCCGCTGAGCTCCGGGACGACGCGGCCCACAGCGATGGCCACCGCGATCGAGGTGAGCGCCGTCCGCCACCAGGCGAGCTCAGTGCGCTCGGCGGCCAGGCGCGTGCGCCTGATCGCATCCCATCCCTCGCTCGGGACCTTTGATTCCTCGGCTGGCATCGGTACCGATTTACGATTAAACAGATGCCGGTCAGGGATCGAGAGCTCGTCAACCCACCCCCCACGCTCGCGGGCCTTCAGGAGCTCTCGGGGCCGGCCCTGATCGCCATGCTCCTAGCCAGCGCGATCGCGGTGCTGGACGGGCTCACCTCCAGCCAACTGGTGATCGTCGGCCTGCTCGCGATCCCCCCGGTGATCGCGGCGATGAGCGCCTCACTCCCCGAGACGGCGGTGGTCGCGGCCTTCTGCATCGTCCTCGCCCTCCTTTCGATCCTCTGGAACCAGGGGATCGATCACGGGCAGCGCCTAGTCGCCCTGACCACGGTCTCCGCCGGTGCGCTGGTGGGACTCTGGGTGGCGAGCCTGCGCCTCCGGCTGAACCGCGAGCAGGCGGCATCCGAGCTGCTGGCCGACGCGGGCGCCCTGATGGAGGACGCCCTGGACCAGCGGGAGCGCGCGCAGCATCTCGCCGACCTCGCGGTCAACGGCCTCGGCGACGTCGCGATGGTCGACATCGTCATGGCGGACGGGTCCATTCAGCGAATGGCGGCCAAGGGCAAGAACACCGAGCTCGCCGACCTCTTCGTGCAGCTCCGGGCGGGAACGCCGATCGATCCCCATGGCCCCCATCCGGTGGCCGAGGTGATCCGGACCGGCCGGACCATGTACCTGGATCAGCTCTCCGACAAGGAGATCGACCAGATCACGACCCGCGAGAACGAGCGAGAGCTGCTTCGGGCGCATCGCTTCAAGTCGTGCATCGTCCTGCCCTTGGGCGCGCGCGGCTCGGTGCTCGGCGCGCTGACCCTCTGGATCATCCGGCCGGCGAAGGCGTTCGACGAAACCGCGCGCCGAACGGCCAGGCGCCTGGCCGACCGTGCCGCGCTGGCTCTCGACAACGCGCGCCTCCACGAGCAGCAGTCCCATATCGCCTCCGTCCTCCAGCACAGCCTCCTACCCCGCTCGCTGCCGGAGATCGGGGGCTTCGAGGCTTCCTCACGCTTCCTCCCAGCCGGAGAGGCGTATGAGGTGGGTGGCGACTTCTACGACGTCTTCCGCAGCGGCTCGGGCGCCTGGACCGCGGTCATCGGCGACGTGTGCGGCAAGGGCCCGGAGGCCGCCTCCCTCACCGCTCTGGCCCGCTACACCATCCGCACGGCGTCCTCGCCGGAGAGCGCTCCGAGCCAGGTTCTCCGGACCCTGCACGACTCGATCAGCTCGGAGCAGGCCGACATGCGCTTCTGCACAGCGGCGCTGGCGCGCATCGAGGCACCGTCGAACGGCCGCGGCTCCGCCCGCCTGACGGTCGCGCTCGGCGGTCACCCGCTGCCCCTGATCCTGCGCAAGAACGGGCGCGTCGACGCGGTCGGCGAGCCCGGAACGCTCCTGGGGGTCCTCCCCGCCCCGATGATCGAGGACGTGGAGGCCACGCTGGCCCTGGGTGACGCACTGATCCTCTACACGGACGGGATGCTCGACGTCGGCGACCGCAGCACCAGCGACGATCCGGAGTGGCTCGCCCGCGAGCTCGCCAAGTCGGCCGGAAAGGGAGCCGATGAGATCGCGGAAGAGCTGTCGCAGGCCGCGATCCAGCGTCACGGCGGCGAGCCGCGTGACGACATCGCCGTGCTCGTGCTGCATCGCAGCGGCGCTCGTTGACGCGGAGGCCGGTGCACGTCGGCTGCTCGGGCTGGGTCTACCCCCACTGGCGCGAGCGCTTCTATCCGAAGGGCCTGCCGCAGCGCCGGTGGCTCCCGTACTACGCGGAGCATTTCGACACCGTCGAGATCAACAACACCTTCTACCGGCTGCCCAAGCCGGCGGCCGTCGAGGGCTGGATCGAGCAGAGCCCTCCCGGGTTCATCTTCGCCGTGAAGGCCAGCCGTTATCTGACCCACATCAAGCGGCTCAAGACGGTGGACCCGTACGTCGGGCGGTTCTACGAGCCGCTCGAGGCGCTCACCCGGACCGAGAAGTTCGGACCGCTGCTCTGGCAGTTCCCGGCGAACTTTCACCGGGACGTCGACCGCCTCTCGGGTGCTCTCCGGGCGCTGCCGCAGGGCCGGCATGCCTTCGAGTTCCGGCACGAAAGCTGGTTCACCGATGAGGTGTACGGACTGCTGCGAATGCATGACGCCGCGCTCGTCATCGGCGACGAGTCATCCCGCTGGGTCAGCACGCCACACGTCCGCACCGCCGACTGGACCTACATCCGCCTGCACCACGGCTCTCGCGGGCGCCACGGCAACTACTCCCGGGCGGAGATCGAGACCTGGGCGCGACGGCTCTCGCAATGGCGGCGAGACACTGAGGTCTTCCTCTACTTCAACAACGACTGGGACGGTTACGCCCTGCGCAACGCGCGGCTGCTGAAGGACCTGCTCAAGGTCTGACCTCGGGCTAGCGCCGGCGCCAGCTGCCGCCGAGCAGCTTGCCGAGCCTTCCCGTGCGGCGCGGGCTGAACTCGGGAGCGCCCTTCTCGGGCGTCGGCAGCTGGGCCGCCGCCGCCGAGTCGATCGTCAGGCGCACCGCGCGCTCGGCGGTGCGGGCCACCTCCGGCGCGTCGACGAAGCGCAGCTCCCTTTCGGTGTTCTCGATGATGAAGCCGTCCAGGATGTGCTCGCGATAGTTGTCGACGACCTCGTCGACGATTCCCACCTGCTGTCCGTCCGCGGCGTAGACGGGCGTGCCGCGCTTCACGGCGGCGTAGTGGATCGGGTTGCCGTCGTCCGTTCCCACACGATGAAATATAGAAGTGGCCGGTTACTCGGGGACGCCCCTACCTGATGAATTGTTCTCAGGCACGGGGAGAGCCAATTCCGCCTTGGGAATGCCGTCCAAAAGCTCTTCCCTGACTTGCGGTTCTAGGTAGAACGGATGCTTGTAGCTCGGGTTGCCTGGGCTGACGTAGACCACATCAAAGACGGCAGCGATGGCCGCTCTGAGCGCCTCGATGCCTTTGGCGTCTGCCTTGCCTGTCCTGTCGGCAATCATTTCCGAAGAGCGCGAGGGCGCTGAGGCCGAGGCAAAGCGGCTGCGCGAACATGCGACTGCCGTTGCCGAGTCCACAGAGAAGATTGATGCCGAGTCCGAGACATTGCAGGCGCTTGCCGAGCTTCAGGCGAGCCCTGGTCCCAGGTCGCCAGCCAAGGTGGCCGCCGAGGCACTCGGGATCAAGGCAGCATGAGTCCGCTGGAGCTAATGGTCGACGCTGTTGCGGGGGGCAGTCCCGGCGAGTACCCCTTGGCGAGCGTGCAGAGGGTGATCTCGCTGGCGGCCGGCAGAAAGAGCCGCCATGGACGGTTCGAGTTGTCGGGCGGAACACTGAGCGCGGAGGCAGCTTTCGGGTCCAGCAAACCGAGGTTGACCGACGCTCCGTCTGCGAATCGGGCCGCCTCGAGCGGGACGCCTACCTGGGCTGTGCTTCCTGTTAGCTGCCGACCTCTCAGCGTGTAGTCCCCAGGCCCAAGCGCCACGGCCGCCGAACCGGACTGCGAGCCATGCCACGTATGGCAGCGAGCCCCTGCTCGAGCGTGTCGGTCGGCAGGCGCGAGGGGCCCCAGCTTGATCCGCTCCGCTGGCGCGAGGATGTGATCAGCCGCGACGCGGTCCTTTTCTCTGCTCGCCGCAAGTTGAGACTCGCTAATGGCCGGAGAGCCAAACGCATCGACGGCGGAGAAGTAGGAGCTTGCGTCGTCGACGACGAGAACCCTGGGGTCGTTGACAACTTCGCCACTCTCGTGCCCGCGGCCGATCTCCACCGCTGCCAGCTCGGCTCGCACAAGATCGCTCTGGTGTTTCCTCAGGTGGTAACCGTCGTGGAGGAAGATGTAGCCGCTGATCGCCGCTGCAGCAGTGACCGCGGTGGCAGCTACCAGAAGCCGCTTGTCGATCCGCGTTCCGCGCAGGAGCTCCGCAGCGATCAAGAGCAAGAAGATCGCGCCGGGATACTGATAGCGACCGATCGTGGGCGTGCGTATCACCGGGATCGCGTTGAGGGCGCTGAGGAACCAGAATGCCCCGCCGGCCGCCAGAACCGCCCACAGCCCGCGAGATGGCCGGGCGCCCCGCCAAAGTCGCCAGATCGCCAGCGCGATCGCGATCACAAGCAGGATTCGCCCCCAGTTGAGTCCGCCGACATACGGGCCCGTTCGACCGTTCAGCGGAGTCGCCAGCCCGAGCAGCGAGGCGAGGTTCTGGGACACCGAATCGAAGACGAACTTGGGCGAGTTGACGAGGTTGTGGAAGCTCGCCGCGTTAGTCCCCTTATGGCCCCAGCCGAGGTACCAGATGCAATAGAGGACCAGCGGTACGAGCGCGACGTAAAGACGGCGGCGCCGCGGTGAAGGCCCCAGCGCGACGCTCACCAAGGCGCCTATCGCGAACATCACCCCAAGCTCGGAGAAGGAGGTGGATACCACGAGCATCGCGCAGGCGACCAGGTCGCCCTTGCGATCGTCGCGGTCGAGCGCCAGCAGAGCCCCGATCCCCGCCGCGACCGAGCCAGTGAGCCCGATCTGGAATGGCCACAGCAATGCGTTCCAGCCCGCGCCGAGAAAGAGGATCAGGATGCTGCCGAGGAGCGCTAGCCAATCTCCCACTCGGCTGCGCAGGTAGATGAACAGCAAGACGACGCTGAGCAGGAAGACGAGGATCGAGACGATCTGGAACGGCAGCGCGGAGCTCATCCCGAAGGCCGCCAGCAGCGCCTTGTAGATCGAGAGGGGAGCTAGGACGATGTGGTCGTTGTAAGGGTCGAGGAAGACCTTCACGCTGAAGCCTTGCCGATCCACCAGAAACACCCATTCGTCCAAGAGAAACGTGAAGTGAGACTGGTAGACCAGCAGGACTGCCCCCGACCATGCGAGGGCGCCCACCAGACACACGATCGCCGCGACCGTCGGCTGAGCCGGCTGAGAGGCGCGTGCTGCCGGCGCCCCCTGGCGGGCCCCATCGACGTTCTCCTTCGACATCGCCGCCGCAGTATCTCTCGACGGAGTGCTGCTTTCCATGTAAAGCGGATAGCCGCTTCTCGTCCAAAGCGTCCATCTCGCAACGGCTTAACGCTCCGTCAGGCGATTTCGAGTGTTTCTGGAGGGTTGATGGGACGTACACTGACCTTCGGTCACGACTTCACTGGGGGACGGAGATGAGACGTTTGCTGACAATCGCGATCGCCTCTCTCGCCGGGGCTGCCTTGGCTGTCCCGACCGCCCAGGCCACCACCAGGACCCGCTACTTCCAGGACGTCGGCCATCCTGGAGACGCGAGGATCAGGTTGAAGGTGATCTACAAGGACAAACACGACAACGGGCAGTTCAAGCCACGCTCCGTCGTCTATGACGCTGCGGTTCGGGTCTTCTGCAATCCAGAGTTCAGCGGCGCGACGGTTCCGAGCAGCTCCACCACCCGCATCACGCTTCGGAACGGCAGCTTCTCCTACTCCTACTCGCATCCAGTCCCCGGCACGACGCCGCAGAACACCGGCAGAGCGACGGGCAAGATCGTCAACACGCCCAAGCCGCAAGTCGACGGCACGGTGGAAATCTTCAACTACACGACGCTTCCGGGCTTTCTGAACTGCACGAGCGACGGGCCGATGCCGTACTGGGCGACCCCGTGTCGCCCGCTTCACAACCGGCCTCCGTACATCAAGCCGTCGCTGCCGGGCTGCGTTCCGGAGGTGTAGACGCGAAGCGAAGCCCCTTCCCTGGGGACGCAAACAGCTGCTTTCCATGCAAGCGGATAGCCGCTTCTCGTCCAAAGCAGCTATCTGACGGCGACGTCTCCGAGCGACTCAGACTGCCGCTTTCACGCGAAGGGAGGAGCGAGCGGACGCTGGGGCTTCGCTGTAGGACTCGGCATCGGCCGACCAGACCGTCACGCGGCGGCTGCTGAGCGGCCAGCATCGGGCTCTCTCTCTGGGACCGAATGGCAGCTGGCGCTGGGGGAGAGAATGAGAGCTGACATGCCGTGGGTGGAGGGCGAGATCACGATCAACCGGTCGGTGGAGAAGGTGTTCGACTTCGTCGCCGATGAGCGCAACGAGCCCCGCTACAACCCCCACATGATTCGCGCGGAGCAGATCTCAGAGGGTCCGATCGGCCTGGGGACGCGGTTTCACACGCAGCTGAAGACAATGGGCCGGGCGATGCCGATGGTCGTCGAGTTCACCGGCTTCGAGCGGCCGCGGCGGCTTGCGTCGGTGACGCGCTCGTCGATGATGGAGACCGAGGGAGCGCTGAGGTTCGAGTCAGTTCCTGCTGGCACGCGAATGTGCTGGTCGTGGGACGTGCGGCCACGCGGCGCGATGAAGATCATGACTCCGTTCGTGGGCGCGATCGGCCGGCGGCAGGAGCAGCGCATCTGGGGCGCCCTCAAGCGGTTGCTGGAGTCAGGCGGCGAAGGACCATGAGCGAGTCGCAGCGGCAGTCGCCCTCGGCTTGTTTCGGCGCGCTGCTTTATCCCGAGCAGCATCCGCGCGGCGACAAGCGCGCCGACCCGCCGAGCATCACTCCGAACGCCCGTGCGGCCCCACAGCGGCCGCAGGGGGCGGGTCATTACGAGAAATGTGGTCCCGTTTCGCGGTCGGCTGAAGCGCGCGTCAGCTCGAAGACCGCCGCTTTCCATGCAAAGCAGTGGTCGCCGGAGCGCTAGAGCTTCCTATAGCTGGGTGCCTCGACTTACGGGCTCAGTGGTGCTTCTTCTTCTTGCACTTCTTCTTCTTGGCCGACGCGGCCGAGCGCTTGTGTTTCTTCTTCTTGCACTTCTTCTTCGCCGGCGTCGTCGGCACCGAGGTCGGGGTCGGACAGCCATTCACCGGTCCCGTGACACCTGGGCACTGATCTTGCGTCTCGTCCCCGAAGCCGTCGCTGTCGATGTCTGGCTCCAGCCGAGCGGAGACGTTGACGCGCTCATTGCCCAGCCCCGAAGCTGCGAGCGTGAAAGACCCGGGCGGCTCATCGGTGGTTCCCTCATCCACGAGATCGGAGCTCGATGCACTCTGGATCAAGCAGGCCGGAGCGCCATCCAGGCTCATCAGGCCCAATATGTCGTTGGCGATGACGGGCATTCGCGCCGCAAACGTCGCGGTCGTCGCTGCCGCCGGCACCGGCACGCTGGGGCTCCTTGCCACCACGAGCCAATTGAACCCGGGCGGGCGAAAGACCTTGAACTCGACGTCGCCGGTCGCCAGTCCGTTGCCGGCGATCGTCCAGCTCGTGATTACCCCCCCGCCGGCGGGCACCGCATAGTTGGGCGCCGCGCCCGTAGCGGCCTGAATGTCAATGAACGGCGTTCCGCCGCACGTACCGGTGTCCGCGAGCACCGTATCCGTCTGGCCCAGCGTCACCGACGCCCAACCGTTCGGCGCACCGACCAGTGACGCCGATACCGCGAGCGCGAGCGTCAGGCCCAGCGCGCGCCGCAACCCCTTGCGCGATGTCGGTGCTCCGCCTGTCGCATTCCGGTAAGCCCCGTAGCGACCGACGCGAGAGAACATGCGGGCCAGATTAGCCGGTCGAACTAAATCCAAAAGCGCTGCTTTCCATGCGAAGCGACAACGCGCTGGGGTCCTGCTTTCACGTCACCGGGAGCAGCGTCGACTCGATCCGGACACCGGCCCAGGGGCGCGCCCTCAGCCCCCTAGCTCGAGCAGCTCGATCCTGTAGTCGTCGGGGTCCTTGACGAAACAGAGCCGCGACCCGCCCTCGTGGATTCGATAAGGCGGCTTCTCCGGCTCGATCCCCATCTTCTTAAGACGCGCAAGGGTGACGTCAAGGTCGTCCACTGCAAGCGCAATGTGACCGTAGGCAGTGCCCAGCTCGTAGTCGTCGACGCCGTAGTTATGGGTCAGCTCGAGCTCGGGGAGCTCCTCACCCGGCACGCCCATGAAGATGTTGACTGCCTCGTCGCGGATCGGCATCTCGCGGCGCTTCTCGAGCCCCAGGGCCTCGTAGAAGCTGACCGAGCGCTGGGGGTCGGTGACTCGATAGCACGTGTGGATCAGCCGCACGGATCGGACTCTACGAAAAGCGGCGCTTCGCATGGAAAGCGGCGGTTTGAGCTGGTCTCCTGCTTTTCGCGCATCACAGAAGGGCGAGGCACTCTGTTAGAAGGGGAGCGTGACGATCAACATGGCGGTGCCAAACCTCAGTTCGGATCGCCTCGCGGAGACGCGAGACTTCTTTGTGGAGCTGCTCGGCTTCGAGGCCGTTATGGACCTGGGGTGGGTGGTGACAGTGGCGTCGCCAACCAACGCCTCTGCCCAGGTGACCATCGTCGGCAACGACGACCCCGCCGCGCTCGGAATCTCGGTCGAGGTCGACGATGTCGACGCCGTCTTTGCGAGGGCGATGGAGCGGGGACTCGAGATCGCCTATCCGTTGCGCGACGAGGAATGGGGAGTTCGACGCTTCATGCTTCGCGAGCCGAGTGGGACCGTTGTGAACATCCTCTCCCACCGCTCCGACTGATCGACCCGCGAGGGCACACGGTGGCGGCTGCTCGGGCGAAGGGACATCCAGTCCGTACGCTCCATTGGTGTCCAAGTTCTACGGCGAGCTCCTGTTGCGCGTGATCGTTCTGGACGAGCCGAACGTGAGGGTCCGACTCAAGGCGCGGGCGCTGGAGAACTAGACGTGGACATCCGTCTGAAGCGCGCCTATGAGCCTGCCTCACCAGAGGACGGCCATAGGGTGCTGATCGACCGGCTGTGGCCGCGTGGGGTCTCACGCCAGGAGGCCAAGCTCGACGACTGGGACAAGGAGCTGCCGCCGAGCACGGAGCTGAGACGCTGGTTCGGGCACGACCCGGGGCGCTTCGAGGAGTTTCGCCGACGCTACATCGAGGAGCTCCGCAACGAGCGCCCGCGGCTGGCGGCGCTCCGGCGTCGGGCGCGCGAGGGCACCCTCACGCTCGTCTACTCCGCCCACGACACTGATCACAACGACGCGGTCGTCCTCGCGGAGGTCCTGAGACGTGGGCTGCCCAAGCCTTGACGAGGACCGCTGTCGCGCGAATGCAGCGGTCTGAGCCGCTAGAAGACCTAGCCGTCAAATGGCCGCTTTGGACGAGAGGCACTAGCCAGCCAGTGCCGCCGCGGCGGGAATCACCGGAGCGCGGCGGGTGCGGACCGTCTCGATAATCTCGCCGCTATCGATCCCCTGCAGGTAGATCGATGTGACCCCAAGGTTGGCATGTCCTAGCTGGCGCTGGATGACGTTAAGCGGGACGCCTTCTCTAGCCATCTCGACGGCGTGGGCGTGACGGAGCTGGTGTGGGGCGAAGCGGCGCCGTACCCCGGCCTGGGCCGCGGTGCGTCGGAGCGCAATTCGCACCTGTGAGCTAGACCAGGGCCCGCCACAGGTTGGCCCGTTGATCACGCAGAAGAGCGGTCCAACCGGGAACGAGACGCGCGTCTCAATCCAGGGACGCAGCTGATCCCAAGCCCATTCATCCATGCCCACTTCCCTCCGGCGCCCGCCCTTACCCCGGCGGATGAGGATGGACCCTCGGCTGACTTCCAAGTCCGATTCCATTAGGGCCAGCGCCTCTGAGATGCGAAGGCCTGCTCGCCAGAGCACGATGATCAGTCCGCGCAGCCGGCGGCCGTATAGATCGGTTCTCGCCTGCCTCATGACCGCAACGATTTCTTCGACCCGCGGCGGGTCAGCCGGATAACGACGCCCTTTGTTGCCAGGTCGCCGTCGCGTGATGACCTTGTCCGACGTGCCGGCGACGTGATCGCTGAGCTCGAGCATGCTTCCTCCGTGGTCGTGTACGGAGGAGATGCTTTTCGTCCAAAGGGCTATTCCGGGAGTCCTCGTCCCAGTAACCGTGGCATCCGCTTTCACGCGAAAGGGAGAGCGCGGCAAGACGGGACGCTGCCCCTCCCTAATCCGGAATTCCGTCGTAGTCTCCCGCGACCCCAAACGACAGGGAATGAGAACCCGGCTGGCGTCTAACACAGGAAACCGGGCGAGACTCAGGAGGACGTGACGAAGGCGATCGTCCAAGACAGGTACGGCTCACCCGAGGTCCTAGAGCTCAAGGATGTCGACAAGCCGGTCGCAAAGGAAAACGAGGTGCTGGTGCGCGTTCGCGCCGCGGCCGTCAATATCGGCAACTGGCACCTCCTCAGGGGCATCCCGTACGCCATGCGTCCGGCCGTCGGGCTGTTCAAGCCTAAGCACGAGATACCGGGACTCGATCTGGCGGGGCAGGTTGAAGCGGTCGGCGCGAGCGTCAAGCAGTTTCAGCCAGGTGATGAGGTCTTCGGCTGGTGCAACGGCGCCTTTGCTGAATACGCGTGTGTTGAAGAGGACAACCTGCTGGCGAAGCCATCCAACCTCACCTTGGAGCAATCCGCGGCCGTCGGAGACTCGGCCTTCACCGCCCTCAACGCAGTTCGCGATCAAGGGAAGGTTCAGCCGGGGCAGAAGGTGATGATCAACGGCGCGTCGGGCGGCGTAGGCACGTTCGCCGTGCAGATCGCCAAATCATTCGGAGCGGACGTGACCGCCGTCTGCAGCACGAGCAACGCGGAAATGGTCCGGTCGATCGGCGCGGACCAGGTCATCGATTACACCCAGGAGGACTTCACCCAGGATCCACAGCGGTACGACGTGATGCTCGATCTGGTGGGGAACCGATCATTGTCGGACTGCAGACGGGCGCTGACGCCCCAGGGAACCTACGTCCTGGTTGGGGTATCCGATATGGGCCGCTGGCTCGGACTCGCTCGCCAGATCAAGCTGCTCTCGTCGTCACCGTTCGTGCGCCAGCGGATGCGCATCTTCCTTACGAGGCATACCAGGGATGATCTGGTTGTCCTGAAGGAGCTCGTCGAGGCCGGAAAGGTCACGCCTGTCATCGATCGGCGCTACCAGCTGAGCGAGGTTCCCGAAGCTCTCCGATACCAGGGAGAAGGACACTCCCAAGGAAAGATCGTGATCGCCGTCTAGGCGGCGGATCGGACGTCGCCCGGACGCCTGTTTCGCGTGAGCAGCGAGCGCTGCGTCGAAAACGCTGCTTTCCATGCAAAGCAGTAGTGGCCAGCCTTCCAGGAGTGCCACCCATTTTCCACAGGTCTGGCGCTGCCGCCCCTGGTGGTATGGACCTCGGGTGGCTAGGTGCTGCTCAACGAGCGCACGCTGCTCGATCAGCTGCGCAACCATCTGCTTGTGACGAAAGCGACGATTAGGGACTACGAGCCGGGCGACCTCGGTCGGGTCTTGGATCTGTGGGGTCGTGCCGACGAGTCTGGGGGAGCCGGGGGACTGACCCTCGACCAGGCGGTCGATCTGATGAACTCAGGCCCCTCCGCCACCGTCGTCGCGGAAATCGAAGGCGAGATCGTGGGCACCGTGATTGGAAGTTCCTCGGCGGCGATCGGCTGGGTGCATCGCCTCATCCTGCTGCCCGGGCTCTCCGAGGAGACAGCGATCGCCGACGGGCTGCTCGCCCGGATCGAGCAGTTGCTTGCCGGGCGGGGAGCGCGACGGTTGGGCGCGCTCGTGACCGAGGGCGAACGAAGCCACAAGCACCTCGAGCGCTGGGACTACCGGCCCAGCGACGTCGGCTATCTGGAGCGCCCGGTCTCTGCGACAACATCGGTCCCAACCGACCTCGCGGCGGTCTGGGGCCGGAAGATCAACCCGGGTCTCTGGAGCGAGCTGAAGGGCCTCGAGGACGCCAAGCAGATCATCGAGCGCCGGGTCATTCTCCCGCTCGAGGAGCCGGAGCTCGCCTCCCGGCACTCGGTCGCCCCACCGCGCGCCATAGTCCTCTTCGGTCCGCCTGGGACCGGCAAGACGACGTTCGCCAAGGGCATCGCCTCACGGCTCGACTGGCCCTTCGTCGAGATCCAGCCCAGTGAGGTGGCCGAGGAAGGAGCCGACCGCACCGCGACCCTGCTCGCCGCGGCCTTCGACCGAATCCTCGAGCTGAGCGCGGCCGTCGTGTTCGTCGACGAGGTCGAGGACCTGGCGTCGGACCGTCATGAGGAGCGCCGGGTCAGCCCAAGCGTGACCAACGAGTTCCTGAAGCAGATCCCGAGGCTTCGGGAGGCCCCGGAGCACCTGCTGGTGTGCGCCACCAACTGGGTCGGCCGACTCGACCCCGCCTTTCTGCGGCCGGGGCGGTTCGACTACGTGCTCCCGGTCGGCCCGCCTGACCCTGCCGCGCGGCAGGCCATCTGGGGTCGGTACTGCGAGGAGATAACCGACCGTCACATCGATCTGTGCGCACTGGTGAAGGCAAGCGACTTCTTCACGCCCGCGGACATCGAGTTTGCTGCCCGCAAGGCTGCGCAGGCGGCCTTCGAGCGCGAGCACTTCGGCGAGGGCAGCCATCGAGCCACCACCGATGAGTTCCTCGCCGCGATCGCCCAGACGCGACCCACCCTGTCGAGAGAGCTCGTGGACCGCTTCGACGACGACACAGACCGCTTCGCCCGCTACTGATCCGGCCCGCGAGCGCAAGAACTCATGCCCGAGAGCGGATCGTGTGGACGCTGCCTGGGCCTTCCACACGCTCGCTTGGAACCCGCCGACGATGAGCTTCCTTCCTAGCCTCTGACGACTCCTTCGGCCGGAAGCAGTCCGCGCCCGCTTCGCGGGAGAAGCACAAGCCATATCTCGCGCTCCTGCCTCCCAAGCAGCAGTGGTGCCCGGCCTTCCAGGTGTTTGGTCCTCTTTAGTCAGGCCTGGCGCTGCCGCCCCTGGTGGTGGGGACCTCGGGCCGCTAGGCACTGCGCGGGCGTTAGTTCCGCTTTTCGTCCAAAGCAGCTATCCGCTTACGCGTCCCTACGGACCCCCGAAGCAGACCGGCAGCCCCGGCTTGATGTAAGGGGGCCGTTGGCCGTACCGACAAGGGGTCGCCGAGTAGGGAACCGGCCCGCCGCTCGTGCAGTTGTAGAGGCCGAGAGCGGGATAGCTGTAGTCGAAGATCGAAACCGAGCCGTTGACCCGCAGCTTCTCCCCTTCGCGCTTCTTCTTGATCACGGTGCCCGTGAGGCTGGCGCTGAGGTGTCCGGGTGGGCTACCGGTGTAGGGGAGGTCAGACGAGACCGAGTAAGTGAAGCTTCCCTTGATTAGCTTGATGGTGGTGTTGCCGGACCCGCTTTGGGCCAACGCATCGGAACTGACCGGCGGATTGCAGCTAGTTGGAACCTGGTAGTCAAAGGCGGCGAGGCGCGGGGTGTAGGGACCATGTCGCTGCTTGTTTTTGTAGAAGACGGCAAGGTGGATCGCCACATGCCCCGGGACCGCAGGCTGGTAATCCTGAAAGTGGTAGTCGCGAGTCGCGCCCTGGGCGATGGGAGCCACCAGGGCCGCGGCGAAGAGCGAGGCGAATGCGATGGATAGTGGGCCTCTCATTTGTCCTCTGCACGGTTCAGGCTTCCACTCCCGCTTCGCACCCACCATCGGTGTCCCCACCGGCCCGGGGTCCGTGCGCAACACGTAGGCGTGCCTAGCCGACCAGGCACTAGTGCTTTCCATGCAAAGCAGCGGTCCGGCTGACTGTTGTTTTCAGGCGCGAATGGGAAGCCGCCCGAACAATCCACGCGGAACCCCGCTCGCCAAGAAGCTCGGCATCAAGGCGGGACATCGTGTCGCCTTCCCGGGCGCGCCCGGCGGATTCGAGGAGCTGCTCGGCGATCTCCCGGAGGGCGTGCGGGTCAAGTCCCGTGCAGCCGGGCCGCTCGACGTGATCGTCTTCTTCACCAGGAGCCGGGCGGAGCTCGAGCGGCGCCTTCCCGCCCTGCGTCGGGCGATGGACTCCGCCGCCGGGCTGTGGATCGCCTGGCCGAAGCGCTCTTCGGGCGTCGAGACCGACGTCACCGAGAACGTCGCCCGGGAGCTCGGCCTGGCCAGCCGGCTCGTCGACAACAAGGTCTGCGCGATCGACGAGACCTGGTCGGGGCTGCGGCTCGTGATCCGAGTCAAGGACCGCGGCTAGGACAGCCGCGCTCGAATGCCCGGCTCCTCCAGGAAATCGGCGATCGCGCGCGAGAGCCGGCCGCCCTGCCAGGCAAGCGGGGACTTCCCGGGCTCCTCGCTCACGAGGCGACCGCTGGGGAGGCGCTCCGCCCAGGCCTCAGCGATCGCGTACGGATGCCCCGGGTCGGCCTCGTCGTAGCTGGCGACCACCAGCGCCGGGACGTCGAGCGTCTCGAGCTCCTCGAGACCCTCGAACGGCAGCGACCGCGGGACCTCGCGCAGTGCGCGGACGACGGCGTCGGGATGGCGGTGCAGCTGCATCCGCTCCCGCGTGATCCGCAGGGCCGTCTCCGTCCAGGCCGGGGCGGCCTCCAGCGAGGCCTCATACGCCTCCATGAAACCCTCTAGCCCACCCTCCTCCAGTCCGTCGGCCAGCGCGTCCCAGTAGGCGAGCGACTCCTTCGTGGCTGGCAGCCCCAGGGTCACCGGTCCCGCCAGCACCAGGGCGGCGACGTCGCCGGCGTGATCGAGCGCGTGGGCGACCGCGGTGTGGCAGCCCATCGAATGGCCGACCAGCACCGGGCGCTCGCCGGCGGCGCGCTCGCCGATAACCGCGCGCAGATCGCCCGTCAAGTCCGCATACGCATATCGCCCCTCCTCCGCCGGCGAGGACTCGCCGTGACCCCTTGCGTCGTAGGAGATCTGGCGATAGCCGCGGCGCGCGAGGGCGAGGGAGTTGTGAAGCACGTAGCGGCGTGTGGCTGTGAGGCCGTGGAGAAGAATCACGGCCGCCCCCTCCCCCACCTCCTCGCCCGACAGCCGCACGTCGGAGGCGGCGACTTCCAATGGTGCGGGCGCGAGGGACTCGGCCATGCTCAGGGGAGCGCGGTGACGGCGCGCTCCAGATCCCCGACGTCCTGATAGCGGAGCCCGAAGAGCGCCACGTGCCGGTAGCGGACGATCCCCCCGCCGTCGACCAGGAACACCGACCGCCGGATGAACCCGCCCGGCCCGACCGCCCCGTAGGCACGCGCCACCTCCTTGCCGGGATCGGAGAGCAGCGGCACGGTCAATCCGTGCCGCTCGGCGAAGCGCTCGTGCGAGTCGACCGACTGCGGCGAGATCCCGAGCATCGGGACCCCGAGCGCCTCGAGCCGGTCCCCGTCGTCGCGGTAGGAGCAGAACTGCCGGGTGCACACCGGGGTGAAGTCACCCGGATAGATCGCGATGATCACGCCGGTCTCCCGGTAGTCGTCGAGGCGGTAGGTGCGCGAGCCCGTGCCCTGGAGCTCGAACTCCGGTGCGCGATCTCCGACGCGGAGCTTCGCCATCAGCCGCCCTCGATCGTGATTCGCTTGATCAGCACCGTCGCCCTCGGAGTGCCGCGCGGCCCGGGGGTACCGAGCTGCTCGATCCGCTGGACGACGTCGAATCCGCTCGCCACGCGGCCGACCAGCGCATAGTCGGGGGTCAATCCCGCGTCCGCCGCCGTCACCACGAAGAACTGGCTCCCGGAGCGCCCCGGGGGCTCCACCGGGCTCTTGGCCATGGCGACGGTCCCGCGTGTGTAGGACAGGCTCTGGGAGGGCGGCTCGTCCACGAAGTACCCGGGACCCCCGGTGCCCGTACCGGTTGGATCGCCTCCCTGGATCACGAACCCGGGCACGATTCGGTGAAAGGTCGTGTCGTCGTAGACGCCGTGTCGCGCGAGATAGGCAAATGATGCCGTCGTCCTGGGCGAACTTGCGGTGTCGAGCCGGATCGTGAAGCTGCCGCAGCTCGTGTCCACGGTCGCGGTGGCCGGACCCTTGAGCGTCTGGGTGGGCCGGGTGAGATGCACCTGCTTCGCGGCCGGCTTCGAGACGTGGCTGCATCCCGCCGGCAGCGCGACGCTCGACGTCTTCTCACCGCCCCCTCCGCACCCCGCAAGCAGGACGAGCACAGGCAGGGCCGCGACCGCTGTCTGCCCGGATCTCAAGGGATCGAAGCCTACTCACGGCGCCTGCGATCATCGCGGCATGGCAACCGGTACGGACCCCGCGCCGCCCAGCAAGCGAATTCGCCTGACCGGCCGGGCGATTAACGCCCTGGTGGCGCATGCGCCCTTCGCCTGGCCACTCCTGCGCGGCTTCAGTCACCGGTACTGGGAGGCGCAGGCGGCGAGCTGGGATAAGCGCGTGAGCCGCTCCGGACCCGTCCATCTCGCACCGCTCGCGGCGGCGCTTCTCCATGTCCGACCCGAGCCGGAGCGGGCCCTCGACATCGGCACCGGCCTCGGCGACGGGGCGCTGCTGATCGCCCGCGAGTTCCCCCGCGCGAGGGTGCGCGGGGTCGACCTCTCCGAGGAGATGGTCCGCCGGGCTCAGGACCGGATCGGCCTCGACCCCGAGGGCCGGGTGGCGTTCAAGGTCGGCGACGCTTCCGGTCTCCCCTTCGAGGACGACTCCTTCGACCTTGTGACGCAGCTCAACGTCCCGCCGTTCTTCGCCGAGATCGCCCGAGTCCTCCGCCCGGGCGGGTTCGCGATCGTCGCCGCGAGCTGGGGCGACAGCACGCCCTTCTACACGCCCGATTCCGTGCTGGCGCGGGGTTTCCGGAAGGCCGGCCTCGAGGAGGCAGAGCGCGGCGAAGCGGCCCAGGGCACCTACTTCGTGGCCCGGCGGGCGTCCTGACGGGCCGCGCGTCTAGATTCACCGGATCAGCCTCGACCGTCGCCACGTCCTGCTCGTCAACCCGCATTCAGCGGGCGGCCGCACCCTGAAGCTCCTGCCCGAGGTGGAGCGCGAGCTCTCGCGCCGCCGGGTTGACTACCGCGTGGTTCGAACGGAGAGCCTCGAGCACGGGGTCTCGCAGGCCCGCAGGGCCGCCGAAGGGGGCGAGGTTCCGGTGGTGATGAGCGGCGACGGCCTGATCGGCTCGATAGGCGGCGCGCTCGCCCAGACCGGCGCCGTGATGGGGATCATCCCGGGCGGCCGCGGCAACGACCTGGCACGGGTGCTTGGAATCCCGAAGGAGCCAGTGGGCTCCGTCGCCGTCCTGGCCGAGGGCCACGAGCGCGAGATCGACGTGGGAGAGGCGAACGGCCGGCGGTTCCTCTGCATCGCCTCGTGTGGCTTCGACTCCGAGGCCAACCGCGTCGCCAACGAGGCAAAGTGGGTCAGGGGAAACCTGGTCTACGCCTACGCCGCGTTCAGGACGCTGGCCGCCTGGAAGCCCGCGACCTTCCGAGTGATCCTTGACGGCGGCGAGCCCTTCGAGTTCGCGGGCTACTCGGTCGCGGTGGCCAACAGCCAGGCCTTCGGCGGGGGAATGTTCGTCGCTCCCCACGCCCAGCTCGACGACGCCCTCCTGGACGTCATCACCGTGAGCGACGTCAGCAAGCTCCGCTACCTCAGGGGACTGCCGAAGGTCTTCAAGGGGGAGCACCTCGAGAACGAGGAGGTCCGGGAGATGCGTGGCGCCACCGTCGAAATCACAGCCGACCGCGACTTCGCGGTTTACGCCGACGGCGAGCACCTCACCGACCTGCCGGCGACGATCACCACGCTCCCCCGCTCCCTCCGGGTGATCGCGCCCCCCGCTCCCGCCTAACCTGGCCAACGCGATGAGCGCACTCTTCGAGGCGAAGCGCCGGCTTGCACGGGGCATCGGCGCACTGAGCCGCCGCAGCGGACGCGGCGGCGGCACGACGCTTCCGGGCCGCGTCCTGGTGCGGATGGCGCCCGATGCGATCGACAGGCTCGCCGCGAGCCTCGACCAGGGATCGATCGTCGTCAGCTCCACCAACGGCAAGACGACGACCGCGGGGATGATCGCCGGGATCCTCGAGGCCGACGGGCGGCACCCCATCCACAACCGGGCCGGCTCGAACATGCACTGGGGAGTCGCCACGGCTCTTCTCGAGCAGTCAGCCGACGAGGGGCTCTTCGAGCTCGACGAGGCCTGGCTGCCGCGCGTGGCCCCGAAGCTCCGGCCGCGCCTCCTGGTTCTCGGCAACCTCTTCCGGGATCAGCTCGATCGCTACGGCGAGCTCGAGCGTCTCGCCGACGAATGGGCCGAGCTGGTGGCCTCGCTCGAGGGATCCTGCGAGTTCGCCCTGAATGCGGACGATCCGCTGATCGCGGACCTCGGCCGCGATCGCGAGCTGCGCCGGCGGCCCGGAGTGACGTACTTCGGAATCGAGGACACGAGCCAGGCGCTCCCCGAGCTGCAGCACGCGCACGACGCGAAGCACTGCCGCCGCTGCGGCGCCCCCTACTCCTACGAGCGCGCCTTCGTCGGTCACCTCGGCCACTACCGCTGTCCCAACTGCCACGCCGACCGCCCCGCGCCGGACATCGCGGCGACCGAGATCGAGCTGCACGGCATCTCGGGCTCCCACGTCCGCATCACGACCCCCGAAGGAGAGCTGGAGCTGGACCTCCCCCTCCCCGGCCTCTACAACGTCTACAACGCGCTCGCAGCCGTCGCCGCCGGCCTTCGCTCGGGCGTCCCGCTCGATCGCGTGCGCGAGGGGCTGGAGTCCATGCGGGCGGTGTTCGGCCGGGTCGAGACCATCGAGGTCTCGGGCAAGCCGGTCTCGATCCTCCTGATCAAGAACCCCGCCGGCGCGAACGAGGTGCTCCGGACGCTGACCCTCGAATCCTCGAACGGGGGCATCGACCTGTGGCTCGCCCTCAACGACCGGATCGCCGACGGCCGCGACGTCTCGTGGATCTGGGACGCCGACTTCGAGCTGCTCGCGGGCAGTGTCCGTCGCGTGATCTGCGCCGGGACCAGGGCCCCCGAGATGGCGCTGCGCCTGAAGTACGCGGGCTGGCCCCAGGACGCGATCGAGGTGATGACGCCGATCGAGGGCTCCCTGGATGCGGCGGTCGCCGCCGCCCCGGAGCGGCTCTTCGCCCTCCCCACGTACACCGCCCTGCTCGAGCTGCGGACGATGCTCTCGAGGCGCGGCCTGGCCGCGGACTACTGGCAATGACCTCTCCCTCCATCTGGCAGGAGGTCGAGTTCGGCTCCTACGGCGCCGACCTGCCGCTCTGGGTGGAGCTCGCCGACGAGGCCGCCGGTCCCGTGGCAGAGCTCGGGGCGGGCGTGGGCCGCGTCTCTCTGCACCTCGCGGGGCACGGCCATGAGGTGATCGCCGTCGAGCGCGATCTCGACCTGATCCGCGAACTGGAGGCCGCGGCGAAACAGCGCGGCGTGTCCGTATCCGTCGTGGCGGCGGACCTGTCCTCTCCCGGGGAGGTCGCGCTCCCCGCCCGGCCGACCCTGGCGATCGCCCCACTGCACGTCATCCAGGTGCTCGACGCCGCGGCACGTCCCGCGCTGCTCGCGCGCCTCCGCGAGGTCCTGGCCCCCGGAGGCACGCTCGCCCTGACCGTGGTCGACGAGTCCACGATGCTCAGCACGGGCGCCGCCTCGACCCAGATCCTCCCCGACATGCGCGAGCAGGACGGCTGGGTCTACTCGAGCGAGCCCCTCTGGGTGCAGGTCGGGGAGCGGGCGCTCACCGTTCGCAGGCTCCGTGAGAGCGTCTCCCCCGACGGTCACATGGAGCGCGACATCCACGACGAGATCCTTCACCGGGTCGACCCGGAGTCCCTGGAGCGCGAGGGCGCCGACGCCGGCCTCCGCCCTGCCGGCACGCGGCAGATCACCTCGGGCGAGAGCGAGGCCGATTCCGCCGTCGTCCTGCTGGAGGCCCCGTCATGAGCGCCGAGTCCCCCGAGCTCCGGCTGCTCGCGCTCTACCCCGAGCAGATGAACATCTACGCGGACCGGGGCAACATCCTCTTCCTGCAGCGCCGCTGCGAATGGCGCGGCATCCCGTTCCGATACGCCGCGGCCGGGCCCGGCGAGGGCTTCGAGCCCTCCGACCACGACCTGGTCTACATCGGCGGCGGGCAGGACCGCGACCAGGTGCTGGTCGCGGAGGACATGCTGCGGTCGAAGCGCGACGCGATTGCCTCCGCGGTCGAGGACGGGGCTGCACTGCTCGCCGTCTGTGGCGGCTACCAGCTGCTCGGCCACCGCTACCAGCTCGGCGAGGACTCGATTCCGGGGCTGGGGATCACCGATCTGGAGACCGTCCGGGAGGCGGGCCCGCGCCTGATCGGCAACATCTCGATCGAGGTGGACCTGGGCGGGGGGCCTCGCGTCCTCGCCGGGTTCGAGAACCACGGCGGGCGGACCTACCTCGGTCCCGGCGCCGAACCCCTCGGCCGCGTTCTCCACGGGCACGGCAACAACGACCGCGATGGATTCGAGGGCGTCAAGCGGCTGAACCTGATCGGCACCTATCTCCACGGCCCCCTGCTGCCCAAGAACGCCTGGCTCGCCGACCATCTGATCGCCCTCGCGCTGGGACGCCGCGCTGGGTCTCCCCCCCGGCTCGAACCCCTGCCGGACGAGCTCGAGGCTCAATCGCACGAATCCGCCCTTCGCGCCGCCTCCAGCGGATAGGATCCCGCGCATGGTCATCGTGCTGATCGTCCTGGGCCTTCTGATCCTGGCTGGGCTGATCTATGTGTTCGCCAGGAACAACATGGTCAGCCTGCGCAACCGCGTCGACGAGTCGTGGAGCGGGATCGACGTTCAGCTCAAGCGCCGGCACGATCTGGTCCCGAACCTGGTCGAATCGGTCAAGGGCTATGCGACTCACGAACGCGAGACCTTCGAGAAGGTCACCCAGGCGCGCGCCGCGGCCATGCAGGCCAGCGGCCCCGAGGAGGCCAGCAAGGCCGAGAGCCAGCTGACCTCCGCCCTCGGAGGCCTGCGCGTCGTCGCCGAGCAGTACCCGCAGCTGCGCGCCACCGAGAACTTCCAGCAGCTCCAGCGCCAGCTCACGGAGCTCGAGGACGAGATCCAGGCTGCGCGTCGGATCTACAACTCGAACGTCCAGGTGTACAACACCCGGATCCAGCAGTGGCCCTGGTCGGTCATCGCCAAGCAGGGCGGCTTCACGGCCAAGCCGTTCTTCGAAATCGGCGACGCAGCGGAGCGCGAGACTCCGCAGGTCAGCTTCAGCTAGACCCGCCCCCTTGAACGCCTTTCGGTGAGACAACCGGAAAGCGGATCGAGCTAGTCAGCCCACCAGTCGCGCTGGCCCTTGACGTCTTCGCGCGGAGTCTCGCCGAGATTGGGCGCGCCGATGACGAGGATCTCGAGGCCCTCCGGCCCGGCCTCGTAGCCTCGCCACGTACCGGGCGGGACGCGCACCGCGTCCCACTCCTTGAGCTCGACGATCTCGTCGTCGAGCTTCATCCGCCCGCTCCCGCCAACGACCACATACACCTCCTCCTGCTTCTTGTGCGTGTGGCCGTACGGAAAGCGATAGCCCGGCGGGACGCGCTGGTAGCTCATGCCGGATTCCTCGAGTTCGAGCGCCTCGGTCGCCAAGCGGAACTCCAGGTCCGGCGCACCGTCGAAGTTGGACCCGACGTCCTCTGGATCCTCCTTGAGGTTCCTGAGCGTGAACGGCACGGCCGAATACTCTCACTCAGATGCGTTCGAGGGGACCCGCCTAGAGCCCGCTGGATCCGAAGCCGCCCACCCCGCGGGTGGACGTGTCGAGCGCATCGGCCTGTATCGGGCTGGCCGTCGCGATCGGGACCAGCAGCAGCTGGGCGATCCGGTCGCCCGGCTTGCACTGGTAGTCCATTGTCTGGTCGGTGTTGAGCAGGGCGATCCGGACCTCTCCCCGGTAGCCCGGATCGATCAGCCCGGGCGAGTTCACCAGCGTGATGCCGTGCTTCAACGCAAGGCCCGAGCGGGGCAGAACCAGTCCGGCTAGTCCCTCCGGGACGGCCACCGCGAGGCCGGTGCCGACGCTCGCCCGGGCCCCGGGAGGGATCCGGGCGCCCTCGGCCGCGTAGAGGTCGAGACCGGCGTCGTTGTCGTGGGCGCGAGTCGGCAGCGTCGCCTTAGCGCTGAGCTTGATGAACCTCAGCTCCTCCATCCGGCCAAGCGTAGAGTCGAGTTCGGTCGGCGAGTCCGTGGTCGCCAGGTCAGTGACGGTCAGCGGATCGCCGCCGTTACTCGCCGGCGGCTCGAACTCCGTTTCGAGATCCTCCTCGCTCTCTCCCGTCGAGCGATAGATCGGCGAAGCGATCGGCGAGGGCGCCAGGAAGTCGCGCGCGAACGAGTACCCCGTCCTCGCGATCTTCGCGCTGGAGGTCACCAGCGATCTCGTGAAGCTCAGAAAGACGCTCACCGGCGTCGAAGGGTACGAGCAACTCGACCTCGGTGAGTCCCTGCGCGATGGAGGCGGCGATCCGCCCGCGCAGCTCGTCGAGGCCCTCCCCCGTCTCCGCCGAGACCTGGACGGCATCGGGATGACGGAGCCGCAACTCGCGGCGCTCCTCGGTATCCAGGAGATCGATCTTGTTCATGACGAGCAGGCGCGGCTTGTCCCCCGCTCCGATCTCCTCCAGCACCGTGTCCGCCGCGGCGATCGAGTCCACCCGCTCCTCCTCCGGCTCCGAGCCGTCGACGACGTGCAGGATGAGGTCGGCGAGCACGGTCTCCTCGAGAGTCGCCTTGAAGGCCTCGACCAGGGCGTGCGGCAGCTTGCGGATGAAGCCGACCGTGTCGGTGAGCAGGATCCGCCGGCCGTCGTGGGTGAACGCCCGGGTGGTCGGGTCGAGGGTGTGGAAGAGCCGCTCCCCGACGCCCACGCCGGCCCCGGTCAGTGCGTTGAGGAGTGTCGACTTCCCGGCGTTCGTATAGCCCGCGAGAGCGGCCGTTGGCATCACCGCCCGCTCCCGCTCGGCTCGCATCACGGCCCGGTTGCGCTCCAGCCGCTCCAGGCGGCGGCGCAGCGACGTGATGCGGTCGCGTGCCAGGCGTCGGTCCGTCTCGATCTGAGACTCGCCCGGGCCCCTGGTGCCGATACCGCCCCCGAGGCGCTCGAGGTGCGTCCAGAGGCCCCTCATGCGCGCAAGGTTGTACTCGAGCTGCGCCAACTCGACCTGCAGCTTTCCCTCCGCCGTGTGGGCATGGTCGGCGAAGATGTCGAGGATCACCGCGGTCCGGTCGATCACGGGCACGCCGAGCGCCTGCTCGAGATTGCGCTCCTGGCGCGGCACCAGCTCGTCGTCGACCGCGACCAGGTTGGCGTCGGCGGCGGCGATCTGCCGTTTCAGCTCGGTGAGCTTGCCGCGGCCCAGGTAGCGGTCCGGGTCCGGAGCGGCGCGGTGCTGCGTCATCTCCCCCGCCGTGGCGACGCCCGCGGTGCGCAGGAGCTCCTTCAGCTCGGCCAGCGAATCATCGCGATGCTCGTCATCGCGGACGATTCCGACTGCGATGGCGCGCTGGCGGGCGCGAGGATTGACGATGCCGGCGGAGCCGTTGACATAGCTGCTCTCGGACTGCCGCCCGTTGCGGTTTCTCTGCACTACCTGGATGGTAGGCGCCGCTCAGGGCGATTCGCACGTGATCGGAGCCGCCGGGAGCCTGGTCAGCTCGATGTCGCTGACGAAGGGCAGCGCGCCGGCTGCGCAGGCGTTGGCCACCGCCTCCTGGAAGGCTAGGGCGCGGTGCGAGCCGCCAGGGCCCGCGAGGGAACCATCGGCAGCATCGCCGCGGCGCCGATGACCGCCACGAACGCCAGGGAGCGGCCGATCACCGCGAGGGCGTCGGAACCCATCGGATCGCCGAAGACGACGATGCCGCCTGCGATGGAGCCCAGGGTCGCGGCCGCCGAGAAGGCGACGATCACGGCGACCGGCTCGCCGATCTGCAGCCCCCGCCCGAGGGAGAGGAACGCGCCGATGCCGCCGAGAATGGCAGTGAGGGTCCAGGGGCTGAGCAGGCTCAGGGGCTGCGCGGGGACGAGCTCGGAGAGGGCCTTGAGCGAGACGTCGGAAACGCCCAGCAGGGTGCCCGCGGCCACGGCCAGGAGCACGGCCCCGTGAACCGTCCGCCGGCTGGAGGTCAACATGAGCATGCCGCCGATGGTCAGCATCCCGACCTGGAAACCGAGCATCGTCACCGGGTCGAAGCCGATATCGGTGCGGGCGTGTCCGGCCGTCAGCGCCAGGAAGGCCAGGCCGATGCCGCAGAGGCCCATTCCGGCCATCTCGCGCCTGCTCACGGCCACACCGAACCACCGGCGCGCCGGGATGGCGAGCATGGCGAGGCCGCCCGCGATCACCGCCTGGACCAGCGACAGCGGTGCCATCGAGAGGGCCGCCACGTGGAGGCACCAGGCGAGGAAGGCGAGGCCGAAGCCGATCGCCCACCAGCGAGAGCGAAACAGGGCCGAGGCACTCCGCAGCGGGCTGCTCATCGCCACGTCGGGCGCATTGACGGCGCCGCGGTGCTTGCACAGCAGCGCCACGCCCGAGATCAGGGCGCAGCCCAGTGCGAGTATGAGTCCGATTTCGCTCATCGATGAAGGGGTCGGCGCGACAGGGTGGCGCCTTTAGCTGAGGCGCCGATAAAGGCCGATTCGCCCCCGGTCCAAGAATCCCGCCTACCCCACCGTACGGATCCCAATCCGCCGGCGCGCCGGTCAGGGGGTCAAGTGAGACTTGAGCCTCTGGACCGCCTCCCGCAGGAGCTCGTCCGGCGTGGTCAGGGAGATCCGGAAGAAGCCCTCGCCGCTCGGCCCGTACATCGAGCCCGGCGAGACGACGACCGCGGCCTCCTCGAGCACGAGTTCCGCGAAGGAGGTGGAAGTATGGCCGTCGGGGACCGGAGCCCAGATGTAGATCGTCCCCTTCGGGCTCTGGACCTCGACGCCGATCGCCTCCAGGGCCTCGACGACGAGATCTCGCCGGCGCTCGTAGATCCGGCACATCTCCTCGACCTCCTTGCGCGGACCGCGCAACGCTGCCGCTCCCGCCAGCTGAACCGCCTCGAAGAGACCCGAGTCGACGTTCGTCTTCAGGCGCCAGTAGGTCTTGATCGCATCGGGGTTGCCGAGGATCGCCGCGCAGCGCCAGCCGGTCATGTTGTAGCCCTTGGAAAGGGAGAAGACCTCGACCCCGACCTCCTTCGCGCCGGGGGTGGCCAGGAAGCTGGGAGCGACATAGCCGTCGTACGTGGTCTCGGAGTAGGCGTTGTCGTGGACGACGAGGATCTCGTGCCGCCTCGCCAGCTCCACCACCCGTTCGAAGAAGCCGTCGGGGACGGTGGCGCCGGTCGGGTTGTTCGGGTAGTTGATGAAGAGCAGGCGCGCGGCCTCGAGCTTCTCCTCAGGGATCGCGTCCAGGTCGGGAGCGAAGCCGAGATCGGGGCGCAGCGGCAGCAGGAACGCCTCGGCGCCTGCGAGCACAGGGCCGCCCGTGTACACCGGATAACCGGGATCGGAGGCGAGGGCGACGTCGCCCGGGTCGAGGAATGCGAAACAGAGGTTGTAGATGCACTCCTTGGCGCCGATCGCGGGAATCACCTCGTCGACGGCGTCGATCTCCACCCCGAAGCGCCGCATGTAGAAGTCCGCGAACGCGTTCCGAAACTCCGGGCGCCCGCGGTTGCTCGGGTACTTCTGCGTGGAAGGGTCCCCCACCGCTTCCCGCATCGCCTCGACGACGTAGCGGAACGTGGGCGTGTCGGGATCGCCGATCCCGAGGCTGATCACGTCGATGCCCTCGTCCCGCTTCGCCTCGATCCGCCGCTCGAGCTCAGCGAACATGTACGGCGGCATCGCCTCGAGGCGCTGCGAGGGCGCGGCCAGGCCTCTCTTCTTCACGGGGGCGGCCATCGGATCCGGAAGACTAGGGGCATGGCGCGGTGGAGCGAGATCGAGACGGAGGCGCCCGAGCTGGCGCACCGCGCCCGGGCGATCCTCGACTCCCACAGGCACAAGACGATCGCCACGCTGCGCCGCGACGGCTCGCCGCGGATCAGCGGGATCGAGACCGACTTCCGCGACGGGGACCTCTACATCGGCAGCATGTTGAAAGCGGTCAAGGCGCTCGACCTGCAACGGGACGGGCGCTTCGCGCTGCACAGCGCCTCGCCCGATCCCGAGCCGAACGGCGCCTTCCCGGAGAGCCAGCCGGGCGACGCGAAGATCGCGGGCCAGATGATCGACGTGACGGAGCCCGGGAGCCGCTCACACAGCTTCCGCGCGGACATCACCGAGCTGGTCGTGATCAGCATCGGGGGCGACCCGCCCGACCACATGCTGATCGACGCGTGGCACGAGGGCCGCGGGACCAGCCGGAAGCGGCGCTAGCCCAGCTCCGCGAGGGTCCGCACGAACTCCGTGGTCAGCTCGCCCGCGTAGACCGGCTCGGCCCAGCCGGTCAGCCGCACGGACAGACCACCGCCGATCTCTACCCGCAGCTCACCGCCGTCCAGCTCCACCGTCAGTTCGCTCGGGGCTCCCGCCAGGTGAGCCGCCACGGCGGCACCGGACGCGCCGGTCCCCGAGGAGAGCGTCTCCCCCACGCCCCGCTCGAAGATCCGGGCCCGCACGCGGTCGCCATCAGCCCTGTAGAAGCTCACGTTCGTCCGGTTCGGGAAGAGAGCGCTGTTCTCGATCGCCGGCCCGATCGCGGGCAGGTCGAGTGACTCGAGCTCGTCCCCCACCGCGATCGCGCACTGCGGGTTGCCGATCGAGACGTGCTGAAAAGACCAGGTCCTGCCGCCCGACTCGACCTCGCCGCGGCCGTTCACTTCCCCCGAGGGAAAGTCGGCCGAGGTCGTGCTCGCCTCCCCCATCTCGAGCGTGCACTCGCGCTCGGACCGGATGGTCGGCGTGATCGGCCCCGCCTTGGTCACGATCGTGAACTCGTCAGCGTCGGTCCAGCCAGAGCGGCGCAGGTACATGACCGCCTCGCGCGCGCCGTTCCCGGAGAGCTCCGCCTCCGAGCCGTCCGGGTTGAAGATGCGCAGCTCGGCGACATAGGCCGGGTCCTCGATGGGCGCCAGCAAGAGGACTCCGTCGGACCCCGCACCGAAGTGCGGATCGCAGATCCCCCTGATGCGCTCGGAGGTCAGCTCCCAGGGAAGCGCCGCCGCCTCGACGATCAGGTAATCGTTGCCGAGCGCCTGCCACTTCTCGAACTTCATTCCGAGCCGAGCCTCTCGGTGATCTCCGCCGCCACGTTCGCATCATCGCGGTCCGTTCGGTCGATCAGCTCCACACCCTCCATGCGCCGCATCCAGGTGAGCTGACGGCGCGCGTAGGAGCGGTGCGCTGCCTTGATCGAATCCACCGTCTCCAGCGAGGGCGCCGCATCGATGTCGGACACCAGCTGCTCGAAGCCGAGCGCCGCCCGCGCGGTGCGTGAGGGGCCAGCCTCCAGCGCCGCCCGTACCTCCTCCGCCGCGCCCGCGGCGATCATCTCGTCGACGCGGCGGTCGATTCGCTCGGCCAGACGCTCCCGATCCATGGTCAGGCCGACCAGCAGCGTCGGATGCCGGAGCTCCGCCGTCCACATCCCCTCGCCGCCGCTCACCGCCTCGATCCCGGCGCGCGCGAGCTCGGTCAGCCTCGCCACGCGCTTGCGGTCCTTCGGGTCGGCGCTCTCCGCCAGGGCAGGATCGAGCTCCGCGTGGAGCGCCTCCGGGCCGCGCTCGGCGATCTCGCTCTCCACCTCAGTGCGGATCTCCGGAGGCACCGGGGGCCGCAGGTCGAGATCCGCCAGCGCCGCACGCAGGTAGAGGCCCGTTCCCCCCACGACGATCGGCCTGCGGCCTTCCGCCAGCAGGCCGTCGACCTCCCGGTGCGCCGCCTCGGCGTAGCGGCCGGCGCTGAATTCCTCGCCCGGCTCAACGAAGGAGAGCAGCCGGTGCTCGAGGCGCTCCTGCTCCGTCGCCGTCGCCGCGCCGCTCAGCGTCTCGAGACCGCGATAGACCTGGATCGAGTCGCAGTTGACCGCGACCGGGTCCTCCCCGCGCCGGCGCAGCAGCTCGGCGACCTCGATCGCGACGCCCGTCTTCCCGATGGCCGTGGGGCCGAAGAGAGCGAGGATTCTCAAGCCGCCCGGCTGAGCAGGCGCTCCTGCCCGGAGAGCGTCGTCGACGTGGCGCCGCTGATCTCGACCTCGATCAGCTCGCCCGGAGAGGCGTTGCCGTCGAAGTTGACCGTCTTGTTGTGGCGGGTGCGGCCGCGCAGGCGCGACGCGTCGGTGCGACTCGGGCCCTCCACCAGGACCTCCATCGTGCGGCCGACGAAGCGGTCGGCGCGCTCCCGGGCACGCCGCTGGACGAGCTCGACCAGGCGCTGCATCCGCTCGCGCTTCGTCGCGTGCGGGAGCTGGTCGTCGAACCCCGCGGCCTCTGTGCCCCTCCGCGGGGAGAAGATGAATGTGAAGGCGCCGTCGTAGCCGACCTCGTCCACCACCTCGAGCGTCTGCTCGAAGTCCTCATCCGTCTCCCCTGGGAAGCCGACGATGATGTCGGTGGTGATCGCGCAGTCCGGGACGTGCTCGCGGATCAGCGCGACGCGATCCATGTAGCGCTCGCGGCTGTATGTGCGGCGCATCCGCTTGAGGATGGGCGTCGAGCCCGACTGAAGCGGCAGGTGGATGTGCTCGCAGAGGGCGTCGAGATCGGCGTGGGCGCGGATCACGTCCTCCTTCATGTCCTTCGGGTGGGGGCTCGTGTAGCGGATGCGATCGATGCCGGGAATCGCATCGACTCGCGCCAGCAGTTCCGCGAATGAGGTCCGGCTCTCCTTCGGCAGGTCCCGGCCGTAGCTGTTCACGTTCTGGCCGAGCAGGGTGATCTCGTTTACCCCGTCGCCCGCGAGCCGCTCGACCTCCGCGATCAGCTCGACCGGGTCGCGGCTGGCCTCGCGGCCGCGAACCGAGGGGACGATGCAGTACGAGCAGACGCAGTTGCAGCCCTGCGAGATCTGCACCCACGCCTGGAAGTCACGCGCCCGCTTCATCGGCAGGTGCCCGGAGACGTCCTCGAACTCGAAGTAGCCCTGGGCGGTGAGCGAGTCGGAGGTGAGGAACTCGGCGAGCCGGTGAATCTGCCCCGGCCCGAAGGCGACGTCCACGAACGGGAAGCGCCGGAAGACCTCGTCCTTCACCGACTGCGCCCAGCAGCCGCCCACGCCGACGACGCGGGAGGGGTCCTCCGACTTGAGCCGCTTCGCCTCGCCCAGATGGGCGATGAAGCGGTTGTCGGCGGACTCGCGGATCGAGCAGGTGTTGAAGAGGATCAGGTCGGCGCCGTCGCGATCCTCGGCCTCGACGTAGCCGAGCGAGTCGAGCATCCCCTTCATCCGCTCGGAGTCGTGCTCGTTCATCTGGCAGCCGAAGGTGGTGACGTGGTAGGTCTTTGGCAGCGTGTGCATCGGAGTCGCGTCGGCGCGAGCGGTCAACTTAGTGGCGATGTTAGTGGCGACGAAAGGATGAGCAAATGAGTGACTACGACTACGACGCGGTCGCCGAGCTGGCCAACCGGATGCGGGTCAATCGGGTCCCACGGCGGGCCCTCGGTGTAGCCCGCGTTCGGGGGCTGGTGCATCGCGGTTCCCCCAGGGCCAGGCCACCGGATGGAGATCACGATCGCGCCCCCGCCGCCAGCGTCCGCGTGTGGTGACTTCTTGCTCTCGATCGGCGCCGTCTGCGCGGGGGGCAGATGGTCGGGGAAGTCGATGATCACGCTCCAAGTATCGTCCTCGCCTCGGATGCGGCCAGTTTTTGAAGCTTGGTTCGCCCGCTCACTGTCCCACTGACCGGCGCGCGCCAGAGTGCTGCTTTTCGTCCAAAGCGGCTATTCCGGAGTTCCGGTGCTAGCCGCCGAGATGTCCGCTTTCACGCGTAAGCAGGGGTCTTATCTACCGGCCTTGGTCAAACGGCGGGCGCTGAGCGAACCCTGATCCCGTCAGGGCTTACCGACCAGAACTCGTCCCCAGGCGTTGAGGTCAGGTCTGCAGGCGTCAGCCTGACGCGGCTACCTTCCGCGGCCATGGCACCTGCCTTGACCACGGCGCTTGGGGTTGGCCTTCTGGTCCCCGTTGCGCTGCTGATGCCAACGGTCCTCCGGGTCCGTGGGATGGCCGCTTTCGTCGCAGCCGGCCTCACCACCGCATTTAGCGAGATCGTCCTCGCCTCGCTCTTAGTCACGCCCTTCCACGGGCTGACCACCGGTGGCTGGCTACTCGCGCAAGCGCTGATCAGCGCGGGCGTAGTTGCGTTGTGGATCGCGGTCGGCAAGCCCAGGATCCCGCGCCCGACTCTTCCGAATCGGGCAACGCTCATGGCACAGGCCAGGGCCAATCCGGTCCTGGCCGTTGTGGCTGCGATCGTCGTGGGTGCGCTGTCGCTTCAGCTGGTGATGGGATTCGTCGTTCCACCGAACAACTGGGACTCGATGACCTACCACTTGGCCCGAGCGGCGTTCTGGCTCCAGGCAAACAGCCTGGCCCACTTCCACAACGGGACTTCATGGCAGCTCGCCTATCCGCCGAACGGCGAGATTCTCCAAGCGTGGACGTTGTCGCTCTCCGATGGGGAGCACCTCGTTGCCGCGGTCCAGTGGTTCTCACTGCTCGGGTTGGTCGCATGCATTTATTGCGGCACGCGATTGCTTGGCTTTGGCTGGGCTCCGGCGCTCTGGGTGGCAGCCGTCTTCGCCCTCCTGCCGCTGCCGGTCCTCGAGGCGACGACAACCCAGAACGACCTGGTCGTGACCTTCTTCCTGGCGGGAGCGACTGTGTTCCTAGTACGCGGCCTTCGCGACCGCCACCGCGGCGAGCTCCTGATCGGTGCGGTCGGCTTGGGGCTGGCGATCGGGACCAAGGGCACCGCCCTGTTCATGGCGCCGTCCCTGGCGGTGATCTTGATCGTCGCAATCAAGATCTATCGCCCTCCCCAGCAGATCATTCGCCTGTCGGCTCTCCTCATCGCCGGCGGAGCGCTCGTCTTCGGCTCTTTCAGCTACTTCCAGAACATCAGTGATTACGGCGATCCAGTAGGTCCCGTGCAAAGCGATAACAAGCGCGACGGCCCGATTTATCCGAACTTCGTGCGGTCGACCTGGATGTTCGTCGAGACCCCAGGCGTGCAGATCGGTTGGCTGAACGATGGCCTTGATACGGCCCTGACCAAGGTCCTGGGTGATCAGAAGACCTCTAACTTCTTCGGCTTCGTTGCCGACAGCACAACGAGTGAAGATCGAAGCTCGTTTGGCTACGTCGGCTGGCTGATCTTCCTGCCGCTGCTTGTCTATTTCTTGGTCGCGCCGTCCTCGCCGGGCCGCTACCGAACCGTCGCCGCTGCGGCGTTGCTGTACCTGCTGGTCTTGTGCGTCGCCAAGAGATACGACGAGTTTGTCGCCCGCCTCTTGATTCCGATGGTTGCCCTCGGCATCCCCTTGCTAGCCACGCTCTATCGCCGCCAGCTGGTCGTTCTCTTAGTCAGTGCATTGGCGATCGCCGGCGTCGTTCCGGCGCTCCTCGACAACCCGAACAAGCGGCTCTTTCCCAACGGGAATACCAAGAGCATCTTCGAACTTGATTACGAGGCTCAGCAGTCTGTGGCTCGACCCGACTTTCGCCATGTGTTGCCCAAGCTCGACGAGCAGATACCGCCCAACGCCCCGGTTGGCCTCGTGGGCGGAAACAACAGTTGGTTCTATCCCTTCTTCGGGCCGGGTCTTAAGCGCCGAGTTGTGATCCTCAATCCGGACGAAGCCAGTCCAGCCCAGCTGCGTGAGCAGGGCCTGGCCGGCGCTGTCTGGCTGAACAATCCCCAGGCTCCGCCCGACTCGATTGAGCTGTCGCCTAGGTACTGGTTCGTCAGGGCCGCCCCGCCACTCACGTCCAACTAAGACACGGCTGCCGACCTCAAACGCGCCCAGTGCTGGCCTGAGAGCACCGCTTTCCATGCAAAGCAGTCATCAGCGCCAGCCGCGATTGCAGCGGGCGCAGGCTGGCCGCAGATTGCCCAGCGAGTCATCTCCGCCGGCGCCGATCGGGGTCAAATGGTCAACATCGGTGGCAGGCGCCCCGCAATGGACGCAGGTGCGGCCGTATCGGGCAAAGACCTGCTCGCGCTTCGCCTGCCAGCCTCTACCCCGCGGCCGGCGCAGCGTGCAGGCCGGACAGCGGCTCCCCGAGCTGATCAGCCGCCCGCAGCCGAGACACGCGCGCGCTAGAGCCATCCGACCAGCCTCACCGGCTCGGGCCGGTTCTCGGCCCGGTCCACGGCCATCGCCAGCGCGATCACGGCGTCGATCCGGTTCGACGTGTGCCGTCGCCCTCCCAGGTCTCGACGCCGACGCGCAGGTCCTCGGTGACGTAGACGAGCGCGGTCGCCGCCCTGGTGCCGCCCACGTCGAGGCCGCAGAAGATCCGCTCGCCGTCCTCGATCTCGAAGTCGGCCCGGCACCGCTGCCATGCCCCTGCCGGCAGCCAGGCCGACTCGCCGCCGGTGGCCGCGTGCTGATTCATGAAGTAGCGGCGGAACGAGGACTCTGGCACCGCGTCGCGTCTTCTTCCGCAGGACCTCCCAGGTGCGCCAGCTCGCCGGGTTGGCGGCCAGGATGCGCCGGCGATCTGACAGCTTCGCCTCCTCGGCGCAGCTCCACTCGATCAGGTGGAGGTCCGCTCCCTTCGCCTCGACCGCGGCACCCCTTCGCTTCGCGCCGGGTAGCGCGAGTGCACGGGCGCGCAGCCGGCCGAGCGGGCTGTCGGCTGAGGGTGCCGCAGTCAATTTAGCGGCGGCCCGTCTACTTCGAGGTCGAGTTGACGATCTGCTGGATGCGGCTGTGCGAGAGCCCCAGCGTCCGCGCGACCTCCCGATAGCTGCCCCCTGCGGCGACGACGTCGCGGATCATCCGGTCCCGCTCGAGGCGCACCCGCGCGACGTCCTCGTCGACCTTTCGCATCGCGCGCCGGTACTCCAGCCCGACCCGCACCCGCTCGATCCACATCCGGCCGCGGGCCCGCTCGAAGTCGGCGTGGGCCTTCCTGAGGCGGTCGGCCTTCGCCTCGGCGATCATGCGGCCTGTATAGCACCCGCGAGGGGTGCTATACGGCCACCGGTCTAGGGGTTGTTGGCCTTGGGTCCGACGTTGGTGTTGCTCGGAAGGACGGTCAGGTCGCCCTGCATACCAGCCTCCCGGTGACCCGGCACGGTGCAGTAGAAGACGTACTTGCCGGGAGCGAGATTCGTCAGTGTCACGGTCTGCTTGCCGCCCGAAAACGGCTGCACCTGGCCGAGAACGTTTCCGTTCGCGGTCGCCACGGCGATGCTGTGGGGTACGGGCGAGGGGTTGTCATACGTGATTGCGACGTTGCCCGGCTTGGCCTGGAGGCCGTTGGGCTGGAAGGCGAGCGAACCGTCGGCGGGCGAGGAGACGTCGATCGACTCGACCGGGCCGGACGCGGTCGTCGAGGTCGTGCCCTGCTCCGCGGCCAGCTTGTCGTTCCGCTTGTTCTGCTCGTCGACGGACTTGACGATCGCAAAGGCCATGGTCGTGCCCACGATCACCGCGAACAGGGCGATCACGCCGAGCAGCACGCCGCGGTTGGGCGGGAACGTCTCGCCCCGGCGAATGCCCACGAAGGAGATCACCAGCGCGGCGAGCACGAGCACGCCGCCGATCACGAAGAAGAAGTTGCCGTCCATCGGCCGAGATCCTATCTGCGCGAGGGGCGCTCGATGCTTCTGACCGCGTCATAGGCGAGCTCTAGGGAGTACCCACGCCTGACGAGCAGGCCCAGGGCCCGCTCCCGCTCCCGTTCGTCGGCGCACGAGTAGCCCCGGTCCCCGAGCAGGGCCACGGCCCGCTCGAGCTGCTCCTCCGCGCCCTCGCCCGCCAATGCGGCCTCGATGTGCGCCCGGGCGACGCCGCGGCTCTCGAGTGCGGCAGTGATCCGGTCCGGCCCCCAGCCCGCCAGCACCCGCTTGTCCTCGGCGTAGCGCCGGGCGAAGCTCGCATCGTCGATCGCCCCCGCCTCCATCAGAAGGGCGATCACCTCCTCGATCTCGACCTCGGCCACCTCGCGCTCGGCGAGCCAGCTCCGCAGCTCGGACTCCGTGCGCTCCTTGTAGCTCAGCGCCTTGAGCGCCAAGTTGTATGGGTCATCCGGCTTCGCCATCAGTCGGGAGCGTCTGCGGCCGCCCTGCACATGTCGCTACGGGCTTCGCCCCTTCGCTCCTCAGTGCAGCGGCCTTGCGCTCCCTAAGCGGCCTTCTTCTCAGGCTTGTTCGGCGGCTCCGGCTTCTTGGCGGCGGGCTTCTCGGCCTCGTCCTCCGCCGGCTTGATCTCGGCGACCGCGGACTGGGCCTCGGCGCTCTCGCCGAGCCCGAGCTTCGCGTGGATCTTCTTCTCGAGCTCCGCGGCCAGCTCCGGGTTGTCGCGCAGGAACTCCTTGGTGTTGTTGCGGCCCTGGCCGAGCCGCGTCTCGCCGTGGGAGAAGAAGGAGCCCGACTTCTGGATCAGGTCGTGCTCCAGCGCCATGTCGAGCAGACCGCCCTCCTTCGAGATGCCGACGCCGTACTCGATGTCGAACTCGGCCTGGCGGAACGGCGGCGCCACCTTGTTCTTGACGACCTTGACGCGGACCCGGTTGCCGACCGCCTCGGTGCCCTCCTTGAGAGTCTCGATCCGGCGGATGTCGAGCCGCTGCGATGAATAGAACTTGAGCGCCCGGCCGCCCGGCTGGGTCTCCGGGGACCCGAACATGACGCCGATCTTCTCGCGGATCTGGTTGGTGAAGAGACAGATCGTGTTGGCCCGGTTCAGGTTGCCGGCCAGCTTCCGCAGCGCCTGCGACATCAGGCGCGCCTGGAGGCCGACGTGCTGGTCGCCCATCTGCCCCTCGAGCTCGACCCGCGGGGTGAGCGCGGCGACGGAGTCCACCGCGACGACGTCGACGGCACCGGAGCGCACCAGTACGTCGACGATCTCGAGCGCCTGCTCGCCGTAGTCGGGCTGGGAGATCATCAGCTCATCGGTGTTGACGCCGATCTTCCGCGCGTAGACGGGGTCGAGGGCATGCTCGGTGTCGACGAAGGCGCAGACCCCTCCGCGCGCCTGGGCCTCGGCGATGATGTGGTAGACGAGCGTCGTCTTACCGGACGACTCCGGCCCGAAGATCTCGACGATGCGGCCCCGCGGCACCCCGCCGACGCCGAGGGCGATGTCGAGCGGTAGCGCGCCGGTGGAGATCGACTCCACGTTGAGCGCGCCCATGTCGCCCAGCTTCATCAGGGCGCCCTGCCCGAACTCCTTCTCGATCTGCGTGACGGCTGCGCTCAGCGCCTGGTCGCGCGCCTTCGCCTCTTTCTCGCCGGCGTCTCTCAAGTTGGGCTTCTGCTCTGCCATCTCACTCACCTCTCTGTCGCTTGGTCATCGTGGGCGGTCGGAAGCTCCAACTCGGCCATCGGTTCGTACTCCGCACCCGTCCTGCGCAGGTGGGACCTGAAGAGCACCATGCGGGTCGGACGGAAGAACCGGAACATATGTTCGGGCAGCGGATGCGGCTGACCTCGGATCAGGGCGGGCTTGCGACTCTTCGGGGCCTCCGGCTTCACCCGCGCGACGGTGAGGTGCGGCCAGAAGGGCCGCTTCTCCGGCTCGTAGAAGCCCGTCTCGACCAGCCGCTCCTCCACCCCGGCCTGGAGCGCCACGGTCTCCTCCGAGTTTGCCGCGAGCGCGATCAGCCGCGGCCGCTTGCCCGGCGGCACGCCGACGGGCTCCGCCTGCAGCTCCACCGCCGGCGCCTCCGCGTCGGTCGCGAACGCGGCCTTGGCGATCTTCTTCGCGTCCTTCTCCGCCTGGTAGCCGAGGAAGACGAGCGTGATGTGCAGGGCCTCCGGCCTGACCACGCGCAGCGCCGGATCGGCGAGGGCGGTCTGCTGCCAGTCGACGACCCCGCTGCGCACGTCCTGCGGGAGGTCGAGGGCGACGAACAGGCGAGCCCTGGGGCTCTTCAGCCTCTCCTTGGCCACGGCTCAACGCTAGACGCCGCCCCGGCCGAAATCCGCAGCCTCCACGCATGTCGGGGATTGAGCGTCAGGCACCCGCTCCTCTCCCCCCGGTCGCTCGTCAGCCGATCCGCTCCGCCAGCTCGATGATGATCCCCGCCGGGCCGCGGACGTAACAGAGCCGGTAGCTGTCCCCGTAGCTGACCAGCTCGCCGACGAGCTCGGCGCCGCGGGCTCGCAGACCGGCGACGACGGCGTCGAGGTCCTCGACGGCAAAGGTGAGATGGCGGATACCGGGGGCGTTGGCCGGCGCGTACCGGTCATCGCCCTGATGCGGCGGCGAGTGGAACTTCACGAGCTCGATCTGCCCGTTGCCGTCCGGCGTCTTCATCATCGCCGCATCCGTCCGCACCCCGTCGAGTCCCACGATGCGGTCCACCCGGGGGTCCTCGGCGGACCACTCGCCCTGGAGCACCAGTCCGAGCTCGGTGAAGAACTCGATCGCGGCCGCGAGATCGTCGACCACGATGCCGATGTGATCCATCCGCTGGAGGGTCATGCGCTCGATCGCACGGGCGTCAGTCGCCACCTGGCGCCGGTGAGATCTCTCCCCGGCCGGCGACCTGCAGGTTCGCGGGCAGCGTCGCCCCCCAGCGGTTCGCCAGCACCTGCAGGCGCGTCCGCCAGGCGATGATCGCGGCGCGCTGCTCGTTCTGGAAGTGCGGCAGCTCATCGAAGGCGCGGTCGGGGATCGCGGCCGTCAGCGCGCTCAGGTAGGTGTCCTGGAGGACGAAGGTGTGCGCGTAGGCGTCCTGCGCCGCGCGCATCTCGTCGGGAACCGGCTCGGCCTCGGCGATCCGCACCGCGTAGCCGGCCGCCCCGCGCTCGAGACGGCCCATCCGGCGCTGGGCCTGGGCGGCGCTCAGGTCGCCGTCGCGGTACCCCCCCAGGATCGGGTCTGCCTTGTCAAGGAGCTCGTTGATCCCGAGCCTGATCGGCTGGACCGCCGCGACGTAGCGCTCGAGCTCCTGACGCCGGTCGGCCGTGCTCGTGTCCGCGCCGCAACCCGCCAGGAGGAGCGCGCCGGCAACGAGTGCAACGGCGAGACGCCTCACCGCGGCGGCTCCCTGCCCTCAAGCAGGTAGCGGACGAGATGGAGCGCGACGACGACCGAGCGCTCCCGGACATCGTTGCGCCTGCCGGGCAGCACGATGTCCCGCGGCAGCTTCTGCCCGTCCGCGGCCTTGGCGCAGAAGCAGACGTAGCCCACCGGCTTCTCCTCGCTGCCACCGTCGGGCCCGGCGACGCCCGTGGTCGAGCAGGCGATGTCCGCCCCGAACCGTGCGAGGGCGCCGTCCGCCATTGCCTCGGCGACCTCGGGGGAGGCGGCGCCGTGCTCTTCGATCAGCATCGGATCGACGCCGAGCAGCTCGGCCTTGGACTCGTTCGAGTAGGAGACGACGCCGCCGGCGAACCACTGCGAGGAGCCCGGCCGCAGCGTCAGGCGCGCCGCCAGCAACCCGCCGCTCTCCGATTCGGCGACGGCGATCGTGCGATCGCCGAGCAGCCGGAAGATGACCTCCTCGATCGACTCGCCGGACTCCGTGTAGGTGAAGCGCCCGAGCCTCTGCTGGAGGCCGGCGCGCAGCCCCTCCGCCGCCTCGGCGGAGTCCTCCCGGTGGCGGACGTCGGTGACCAGCTCGCCGCCGCGCAGGCAGGTGGTCACCTCGAGCCGCTCGAGAGCGACGCCGTCGTCCTCGATCTCACGCAGCGCCATGGCCAGCTCGGATTCGGGGATTCCGAACATCCGAATCGACATCGTCTCGTATGGATCGGCACGGCCGAGGACCTCCTGCGCCGGCGCCGCGGCCAGCGCCCTGGGCCACATCTCCTGAAGCTCGCGCGGCGGGCCGGGCAGGACGATCACGACCTGGCCGTCAGCGGGCACCACCAACCCGGGCGCTGTCCCCGCCGGGTCGATCGCGACAGCACCCTCGGGCACCATCGCCTGCTTTCGGTTCCCCTCGCGGACCGCCTCCGGGTCGAAGCGGAGACGCCGCGCGTAGCGAGAGATGATGTCGGCGATCTTCTGCTCCATCTCCTCGTCGAGGACGAGCTCGCGCCCCGCGAAGCGACCGACCACCTCGGCGGTCAGGTCGTCGGCGGTCGGCCCGAGGCCGCCGCTCGTGAAGATCAGGTCGAGTCCCTCGTCGCGCATGTGCCGGAGGGCGCCCTCGAGGTCCTCGGGACGGTCCCCGACGACGGTGATCTCGGCGACCTCCACGCCGAGACCGGCCAGCTGCTCCGAGATCCACGGCCCGTTCCGGTCCGTGACGTAGCCGCTCAGCACCTCGGTGCCGGTGACGAGGATTCCCGCGCGAACGCTCACGCGGGCATTCTTGCGGGTCGCGCTCCTCGCTACTCGCCGTCGGCGGGTGCCGCAACCGGTTCGGATGCCTCCGGCGAGGTGGCCTCTCCCCCGCCGAGGACTCGCGGCAGGTCCACGAGCGAGACCAGGACCTGGCGCGGCTTCGACCCCTCGTAGCCGGAGATGATGCCCCGGCGCTCGAGCATGTCGATCAGTCGGCCTGCGCGGGTGTAGCCGACGCGCAGGCGGCGCTGGATCATCGACACCGAGGCGGTGCCGCTCTCCACCACCAGCTGGGCGGCCTGGTCGAGCAGGTCGTCGGAGTCCGGATCGAAGTCGTCGTCGCCCTCGGCCTCGTCCTTGGAGATCTGCGGGGTCTCGAGCAGCTCGGCGGCGAAGTCGGGCTCGCCCTGGTCCGACCAGAACTCGGTGATCTTGGCGATCTCGGCCTCGGTGATGAAGGCGCCCTGGATCCGCTGCATCTTGGAGGTGCCCGCCGGCCGGAAGAGCATGTCGCCCTGGCCGAGCAGCGTCTCGGCGCCGCCCTGGTCCAGGATCACGCGCGAGTCGACCTGCGAGGAGACCGCGAAGGCCATCCGCGACGGGATGTTGACCTTGATCGTCCCGGTGATGATGTCGGTCGAGGGACGCTGGGTCGCCAGCAGCAGGTGGATGCCGACCGCCCGCGCCTTCTGCGCGAGCCGGATGATCGCGTCCTCGACCTCAGCCGGCGAAACCATCATCAGGTCGGCGAGCTCGTCGATCACGCAGAGGATGTACGGCAGCGGCGCCTCGCCGTCCCGTTCCCGAACCTGGTTGAGCTCGCCCAGGTTGCGCGTCCGAGCCTGCTCCATGATCTGGTACCGGCTCTCCATCTCCGCGATCAGGTTGTTGAGCACGTTGGCCGCCAGCCGCGGCGAGGTGACGACCGGCGTCAGCAAGTGGGGGATCTTCTCGTAGTGGTTGAGCTCGACCCGCTTGGGGTCGACGAGCACCATCCGAACCTCGTTCGGGGAGGCGTGCAGCAGGATCGAGCTGAGGATCGCGTTCACGCTGCCGGACTTGCCCGAGCCGGTGGTGCCGGCGATCAGGGCGTGCGGCATCTTCTGCAGGTCGGTCCAGACGGCGCTCCCCGAGATGTCCTTGCCGAGCCAGGCCACGAGCGGCGAGCCGCCCTGCGGACGACCACCGTAAATGTCGCCGAGCCGGACCAGGCGGCGGCGCTGGTTCGGAACCTCGACGCCGACGGCCTGCTTCCCTGGGATCGGCGCCAGGATGCGGATGTCGGTCGAGGCCAGCGCGTACGCCAAGTCGTCCTTGAGCTGGGTGATCTTCGAGACCTTGGTGCCGGGCGCGAGCTTGAGCTCGTAGCGGCTCACGTGCGGGCCGGTGACCGTGCCGACGATCTTCGCCTCCACGCCGAAGTGGCCGAGCGTCTCGAGCAGGTTGCGGGCGATGGCCTCGTGGTCCTGCTTGTCCGGTCCCTTGTCGGGAGCGCCGCGCTCCAACACCGCCTCGGCATTGGGGGTCTCGTAGTCGATCTCCTCAGACTCCGTGACGCCGCTGCGCTTCTCGCCCATCGGAGTGAGCGGGACCTCGGGCTTCGCCTCGGCCACCGGCTCATCCTCGGGCTCGACCTCGCGAACGACCTGGATCTCCTCATCCCCCTCCTCGAGGTCCTCCAGCTCGCTCGTGTCCGGCTCGTCCGCGACGCGCATGGCCTCGTCGAAGTTCGCGACCTTCTCGGTCCCCGCCTCCTCGGGAATGTGCACCTGGAAATCCTCATCGCCGTTCTCGATCGGCTCGGGCGGACCGAAGACCGGCTCGGTGTCGGCGGGGGTCGTGTCGATCAGGTCGGGATCGGTGTGGACCCGGCTCTCCTTGACGGCCGTCGCGAAGCCGACCGTGCCGCGCTTGGCTCGCTCCGCGCCGCGCCGGGCCGCGCGGACCATGTCCGAGACCGAGCGGCCGGTGAGCATCAGGATCCCCGAGACGAGGAGCACGACCGCGATGATGTGGGCGCCGAGCCGGTCGAAGAGCGTGCTGGTGGCCCAGTAGAGGACCTCGCCCAGGCCGCCGCCGTGGTGAGGGAAGAAACTCGGGTCGAAGAGGCCCTTGCGGACGCCCTCGGCGCCGAGCCCGGCGGTCTGCGCGGCGAGCGCCAGCAGGAGCCCCGCGGCGATCGCCGTCACTCCCACGGCCACGGACTTCGGCGACGGCAGGAAGGGCCTCAGGATGAGGCCGATGCCGGCGAGTCCCAGCGCTGCCGGGACAACCACGGCGCCCGCGCCGACGGCGTAGTGAAGCGCCGTCTCCGAGCCATTGCCGACCGTTCCCCCGTTCCAGCCCAGATAGACGACGTACCCCAGATAGACCGCCAGGCCGATGCAGCAGAGTCCCGCCAGATCGAGGCGGCGCTGCATCGCCTCCGGCGAGGCCCGGCGTTTTCCGCGCCCAGCGGGGCGCCGCCGCGCCGCGCCGCCCTTCCGGGCGCGCGCAGGCTGCCTCTTGCGCCGGGGCGGATCCCGCCGCTCCGGCGCGCCGAAAATGCGGTCTGCAAGCATCCGCCCACCCATTCGACGCCTGTAAGCGGTCCCCTGCCAGGCACGGAACGCCGATTGGTTCGCGGTTAAACGTTCCCTCAATTTCGCTTGGCAGAGCGGAATTGGGGCCTAACCTAAAGATGGTGATGGAACAGGCAATAGCCTCCGCGCGCGTGCTCGTCGTCGAGGACGACGAGGCGATCGCCGACGTCCTGCGGCGCTCGCTGCGCGCCGAGGGCCACGAGGTCCGCAGCGCGGGCGACGGCGCCGAGGCCCTGACGGCTGCCGAGCAGTTCAGCCCCGACCTGGTCGTGCTGGACCTAGGCCTCCCCAGGCTCGACGGCATGGAGGTCTGCCGGCGCCTGCGGGCCGAGAGCGACGTGCCGATCCTGATCCTCACGGCCCGCACCGAGACCGAGGATCGCGTCAAGGGCCTCGACACCGGGGCCGATGACTACCTGCCGAAGCCCTTCGAGCGCTCGGAGCTGCTCGCCCGCATCCGCGCCCTCCTGCGCCGCCGTCCCCCACGCGGGAGCGCCTCGATCGTGGTCGGCGACCTGATGGTCAATCCGGACACGCGCGAGGTGAAGCGCGGCGGCCGCGAGATCGAGCTCACCAACCGGGAGTTCGAGCTGCTCGAGTACCTGGCCCGCAACCAGAAGCTGGTGGTCTCACGCGAGCGGCTGCTCGAGGACGTCTGGGGCTACGACCCCTTCGAGCAGACCAACACCATCGACGTCTTCATCTCCAACCTTCGGCGCAAGCTCGAATCAGGGGGCGAGCCGCGGCTCCTGCACACCAAACGAGGGGCGGGCTATGTGCTGAAGGGCGCCGCGTGAACTGGGTCCGGCACCCGAAGCTCCCACTCTTCGAGCGCATCCCGGTGCGCTGGCGGATCGCGATCACCACCGCCGGCCTCACCATGCTCATCCTCGTCTGCTTCGCCCTGGTCCTGGGGAACATCGTCGGCAACCGGATCCGAAGCGACTTCCGCGAGGAAATCCGCAGCGCGGCGCGCTCACTGGCGGCCGAGACGAGCGTCGCCAACGACCCGGTGTACGGCGAGATCGTTCAGAAGTCCCCTCCCCTGCGCGCCTTCGCCCTCCCCGAAGACGCCCAGATCAAGGTGCTCGATCAGTACGGGAGGCCGCTCGCCTGGACCAATCCGGGCATCGATCTCGGCGCGCCGAGGCGCGGGATCCACAACGTCGGCGACCTGAGCGTCGCCACCGAGCCGATCACCGCCGTCGGCTCGCTTCCCGCCTACGTGCAGTACGGGCGCCCCAGCGCAGGGACCAACGACACCGTCTCCCGCCTGTGGTTCTTCCTCGGGGCGGGTGTGCTCGGAGGCACCCTCCTCGCCCTGCTCGCCGGGCTGGCGGTCGCGGATCGCGCGATGCGCCCGGTCAAGGCGCTCACCGCCCTCGCCAGCCGGATCAGCCGCACCCGCGATCCCTCGGAGCGCATCCCGGTGCCCGAGACGGATGACGAGGTCGGCGAGCTGGCGCGGACGATGGACGGCATGCTCCAGGCGCTCGACGAGGCTCACTCGGAGCGGGAACAGTCGCTCGAGCGCCAACGGGTGTTCGTCGCCGATGCCTCCCACGAGCTTCGGACGCCGCTCACCAGCATCCACGCCAACCTCGAGCTGCTCCAGGCGGCCGATGTCGGATCCGAGGACGACAAGCACGCGGTGGACTCCGCCCTCTCGTCCACCAAGCGCATGTCCGGGCTGGTCTCCGACCTGCTCCTCCTGGCGCGCGCCGACGCCGGACGCCGGGCGGCGACGAAGGACCTCGACCTGGCTTCGATCGCCGCCGGGGCACTCGAGGAGGTCCAGCCGATCGCCGGCAGCCGACGCATCGAGAGCAATCTCGACGGCCCGTTGCCGCTCAAGGGCAACCCGGACGAGCTCCACCGCCTGATCCGGAACCTGCTCGAGAACGCCGTCCGGCACACGCCAGAAAAGGCGACCGTCGAACTGACCGCCCGCCGTGACGGCGACGAGGCGCTCCTCGAGGTTCTCGACGACGGACCCGGCATCCCGGCCGACATGGAGGACCAGGTCTTCGACCGCTTCGTCCGGGGAGACGGCCCGGCGGACACCGCCGGAGGCGGCGGCAGCGGGCTCGGCCTCGCGATCGTGCGGGCCGTCGCGGAGTCTCACGGGGGTTCCGTCTCCGCCGGCCGCAGCACCTACGGCGGCGCCCGCTTCTCGGTCCGCCTGCCCCTCGAGCACGTGCCCGAGGAGGCCGAGAAGCAGAGCGACAGCGCCTCTCAGACGCTTTAGCAAACGTTCAAGAACGCGTCATAGATTCACCACTGGACGAGACACCTCGCCGGGGTACGAAACCCCACATACCTCGGCGAGACCCGCTGAGGGCTTCGGCCCAAAGCGTCGCCCCCGGTGGTCGCCCCTCCCTCGACCGCCGGGGGCTTTTCTTTGCCCGTCTAGAGGCCCGCGGCCGCCAGGACAGCGTCGCGATCGAGGCGGTAGTGGGATTCCGCGAACTGCTCGCCCTCGAACCGGTGAACACCCGTGAATTGGAGCTCGACCGGCATCCCCGGCTCGTCGCCCTCGATCACGCCCCGGTAGTGCGCGATCACCCACTGCTCGTGGCTGACGATGTTGCCGACCGAGACCTCGATGCCGCGGAAGAGCTGGAAGAGGCGCTGGTACTCCCGAATGCTGGCGTCCGGGCCGATGCACGGGCCCGGCTCCGGCCAGGTCTCCAGCGGCGTCATGACGTTGTCGTCCGCGATCAGCGGACGCAGCCGGTCCCAGTCGCCGCTGTCGAAGTAGTCGAACGCCTCGTGGACGAGGTGGACATACTGGACATACCCCCTTTGCAACGCCACTCCACAAGGCTAGTAGAGATTCTCACGTTGACGGACGATGGCCAGTCGGCCGCCGACGTCGCGCACCAGCTGGCGGGCTTCCTCCACCCGGCCAAGTCCACGCTCGAGCTCGCCCTCTACGACGTGCGCCTGCCGGACCCCACCGGCTCGATCGTGGCGAATGAGCTGCGGTCGGCGAGTGACCGGGGCGTCGCCACCAGGCTCCTCTACAACGTCGACACGGCCAGGCCATCGGAGCTCCACCCTCCCCCCAGCACCCGCCCGGACATCCTTGCCGAGCTCCCCGTCGATGCCCGGCCGGTTCCGGGAATCCCCGACCTGATGCACCACAAGTACGCGGTCAGGGACGGCGAGGCCGTCTGGGCCGGATCGGCGAACTGGACGATCGACTCCTGGACCCGCCAGGAGAACGCGCTCGCGATCATCCAGAGCCCGGAGATCGCCGGGCGCTTCCGGCAGAACTTCGAGGAGCTCTGGGCCAGGCAGAAGGTCGATGAGAGCGGCCGTGTCGAGCCCGAACCCGCGGACGTCGGCGGCATCCAGATCACGGCCTGGTTCACGCCGGGTCACGGCGAGCAGCTCTCCCAGCGGATCGCGACCGCCATCGGCGCAGCCCGGAGCAGGGTGCGGATTGCCTCGCCGGTGATCACCTCCGGCCCGGTCCTGGGCACGCTCGCCGAGCTCGCCGACAAGGGAGGGCGGGACATCGCCGGGGTCGTCGACGGGCCGCAGACCGACACCGTGTTTCACCAGTGGGCCGAAAACGGGCACACCGCTTGGAAGATCCCGCTGCTCGCCGCGACGCTCGAGAAGCTGCCGTTTTCCGCCAAGCCGTCGACGCCCTGGACCCCCGACTCGAAGGTCCACGACTTCATGCACGCCAAGGTCACCGTCGCCGACGACGTCACCTTCCTCGGCTCCTTCAATCTCTCCCGCTCCGGCGAGGAGAACGCGGAGTCCGTCCTCGAAATCCACCACGCCGGGATCGCGGACGCGCTGGCGCAGTTCGTGGACGAGGTGCGCGGCCGCTATCCGGCAGCGGAGAGCCCGGAGAGCAGCCGAGCCATGACGTCCTCGACCCCGTCGGCGAGCTCCGCCTGAGCCAGGTCCTCCGCGGCGATCATCCCCTCCGCGAGGGCGTGGGTCCGGAGCCAGTCCACCAGGCCACCCCAGTAGGCCGACCCCTCCAACACGATCGGATGGTCGATGGCCTTCCCGGTCTGGATCAGCGTCAGGACCTCGAAGAACTCGTCGAGCGTGCCGAAGCCGCCCGGGAAGACGACGAGCGCGTTCGAGTACCGCACGAACATCAGCTTCCGCGTGAAGAAGTAGTGGAACTCGATCCCGACGTCGACGTAGGGATTGAGGGCCTGCTCGTGCGGGAGCTCGATGTTGAGGCCGACCGACGGCGCCCCCGCGTCCTGTGCTCCGCGGTTGGCGGCCTCCATCGCGCCGGGGCCGCCTCCGGTGATCACCGCGAAGCCGGCCTCGCCGATCGCGCGCCCCGTGGCCCGCGCGGCCTCGTACTCGGGACTCTCGGGCTCGATCCGAGCCGAGCCGAAGACGCAGACGGCAGGTCCGATGTCACCCAGCATCTTGAATCCGAAGGAGAGCTCGCGCTCGATCCGCCGCAGCCGGTCCGCGTCCTCGCGCTGCGAGCGAACCGCGGCGCTCTCGGCGTAGATGATCTCCTCATCTGAGCTGGAGGGGAGACGAACGCCGAAGGCCGTGTCGGACATGGCGCGAGAGAGGCCCGGGTCAGACCTCGACCACGACCGGCAGCACGAGCGGCCGGCGACGAAGCTTCTCGTAGACGAACTCGGCGATGTCATCGTGGAGGTCCTGCTGGAGCAGCGAGATCTCGCGGATCTCCTCCTCCGCGGCCTCGTCAAGGGTGTCCTGCACGACGTCCTTGAGCTCGTCCCGCAGACCGTCGGCGTCCTCGGCGAAGGGCACGCCGCGGAAGATCACCTCGGGGTCCGCGACCTGCGAGCCGTCGTCCGAGGAGATCGTCGCAACGACGATGAAGACACCGTCGTCGGAGAGCTTGCGCCGGTCGCGCAGCGCGAACTCGTCCGGCTCGCCGACCGACACGCCGTCGACGAAGATCATGCTCGCGTGGACGTCCTCCCCGAACCGGGCGCCGTCCTCGTCGACCTCGAGCGCGAGCCCGTTGCGGCCCATGAAGATGCTGTCCCGGTCGACCCCGACAGACTCCGCCAGGTCGCCGTGCAGCTTGAGTCGCTTGTGGTCGCCATGGAACGGGAAGACGTTGCGCGGCTTGGTCAGGTTGAGCATCAGCTTGAGCTCCTCTTGCCAGCCGTGGCCGGAGGCGTGAATCGGCGCGTCCGCGGCGGTCACGACCTGGGCGCCGATCTGGAAGATCCGGTCGATCGTCTCGTTGACCGAGCGCTCGTTGCCGGGGATCGGGGTGGCCGAGAAGATCACCGTGTCGCCGGAGTGGAGCTCGACGTCCGGGTGGTCGCGGTGCGCCATCCGCCGCAGGGCTGAGAGCGGCTCGCCCTGGCTGCCCGTTGAGATCACGACCACCTTCTCGTCCGGGAAGTCCTCGATCTCCTTCGGGGAGATGAAGAGGCCTTCGGGGGCTGACGCGATCCCGAGGTTGGAGGCGATGTTGAAGTTCTTCCGCATCGAGCGCCCGACGAGAGCCACCCGGCGGTCGAGCCGCGCGGCCGCGTCGATCACCTGCTGGACGCGGTGGACGTTGGAGGCGAAGGAGGTGACCACGATCCGGCCCGTGCAGCGCCCGAACACCTCGAGCAGCGCCGGGCCGACGCTCGACTCCGACGGCGCGACGCCGGGCCGGTCGGCGTTCGTCGAGTCGCCGCACAAACACAGCACTCCCTCCCGACCAAGCTCCGCAAGCCTGGAGACGTCGGCGGGAATCCCGTCGACGGGAGTCTGGTCGAACTTGTAGTCGCCGGTGACCAGCACGGTGCCGACTTCCGTCTTCAGCGCCACGGCGCGCGCGTCCGGAATCGAATGCGCCATGTGGACCAGCTCGATCCCGAAGGGGCCGGCATCCACCTCCTGGCCCGCGGGGAGCTCCTGGAGCGGTACGTCGCGAAGCTTGTGCTCGTCGAGCTTCGAGCGCACCATTCCGATCGTCAGCAGGCCGCCGTAGATGACCGGCGGGATCCCGATCTCGCGCAGCACGTACGGCAGGGCCCCGACGTGGTCCTCGTGGCCATGGGTGAGGACGATCGCCTCGATGTCATCCGCGCGCTCGCGGAGGGTCGAAAAGTCCGGCAGCACCAGGTCGATGCCCAGCATGTCCGCCGTGGGGAACATCAGGCCCGTGTCCACGATGACGATCCGCCCGTCCGTCTCCACGGCGGTCATGTTCTTCCCGATCTCCCCCAGGCCGCCCAGGGGGAGGATTCGAACGGCCGAGCTAGTCAAACCTACGCGGCGCTCCCGGCCAGGAGGCCGTGGGTCTCGAGCACGCGTCTGATCTCCGCTCTCTGATCCTCGTCCGCCTCGACGATCGGCAACCTCGACCGAGACGAGCAGATGCCGAGCAGCTCCAGTGCCGCCTTCACGGGGATCGGGTTGACCTGGGCGATCATCTCGTAGATCGGCCGCAGCCTCGCGTCGACCTCCCTGGCTCTGTCGAGATCCCCGCCCTGGACCGCGTCATAGATTTCGCGCATCTCCGGGCCGACCAGGTGAGAGGCGACCAGGATGCCGCCGGCCTCGCCCATCTCCAGAGCCGGCAGGAAGGTGCCGTCGTTGCCGGCGAGGATCCGAAGCCCCTCGATCGGCTGGAGCTCGTCGTCGTTCGCCTGCTTGACGGCGACGACGTTCTCGATCTGCGCGAGCTCCGCCAGCTGCTCGGGCGACAGGTTCAGGACCACGCGCGACGGGATGTTGTAGAGGACCACCGGGATCCCGGCCGCCCGGGCGACCGCCGCGTAGTGAGCCTTGATCCCGGTGAAGTTGGGCTTGTTGTAGTACGGCGTCACGGCGAGCACCGCGTCCGCGCTCGCATCCGCCGCCGCCGCGGAGAGGCGCTCGGTGTGACGGGTGTCGTTGGAGCCCGTGCCGCAGATCAGCAGGACGTCGGAGCCGAGCTCGTCGCGGACGGCGCCCAGCAGGGAAAGGATCTCGTCGTCTTCGAGGGTGGGCGACTCCCCCGTCGTGCCGGCCAGCACGAGGCCGTGCGAGCCGTTCTCGATCAGGTGTCGTGCGAGCGAACGGGCGGCGGCTTCGTCCACCGAGCGGTCCTCGGTGAACGGCGTCACCATCGCCGTGATTACCCCTCCAATCTCAGGCATCAACCTGAGGGTACCGAGAAGACCTCTGGGAACCGGTCGGCCCAGGGGTGCGCCTGCTCGAGCTGTGAGGCGACGCGGAGTAACAGGTCCTCGCCGCCGAGCGGAGCGATCAGCTGGACGCCTATCGGCAGCCCCTCCTCACTCCGTGCAAGGGGCAGGGAGATCGCCGGATTGCCGGTCGCGTTGAGGAGGGCCGTGAACCCCGCCGTCTTCTCGCCACGGTGGATCGTGTTCAGCGGGTTCTCGGGGTCCGCGGCGAAGCTGCCCAGCGGCGGCGGCAACTCGCCCAACGTCGGGGTCATCAGCAGGTCATGCCCCGCCTCGAACCACATGCCGAGCATCCGGGCGAACGCATGATGCTGGCTGACCGCAGCAAGGTACTGGCCGGAATGACGCCGTCTGCCTTCCTCGGCCATCGCCCAGGTGAGCGGCTCGACGTCGTCGGGCCCGAGCCGGCGGCCCAGGATGACGCTGAACTGGTCGAGAACCTCGGTCTGTCCCGCGTACCAGCGGGTCAGGAACGTCTCGATCGGGTCGAACTCGGGGAGCGTAGGCACGCCTTCATCCAAACTGTGGCCGAGACTCTCCAGCATCGTTGCGGCCTCCCGGGCGGCGGAGACCACGACGGGATCGATCTCGATGTCCGTGCCGATCGACTCGGTCATGAGCGCGATCCGCAGCGAGCCCGGATCTGCCTGGAGCTCCTCCATATAGGGACGCACAGGCGGCGGCGCGACGTAGGGATCGCCGGGGCCCGGGCCATGGGTGGCGTCCAGCGCCAGCGCGACGTCGCGGACCGAGCGGGAAACCACGTGCTCGACGGTCAGCCCGCTCATGGTGTCTCCGATCAGAGGGCCCAGCGTGGTCCGCCCCCGGCTCGGCTTCAGCCCGACGAGGCCGCAGCAGCTCGCCGGAATCCGGATCGAGCCCCCGCCGTCGTTGGCGTGGGCAATCGGCACGATGCCGGCGGCGACGGCCGCCGCGGAGCCGCCGCTGGAGCCACCCGGCGAGCGGCCGAGGTCCCACGGGTTGTGCGTGGGCCCGTATGCCTCGGGCTCGGTGGTCGGGACGATCCCGAGCTCGGGGGTGTTCGTCTTGCCGATCGTGACGAAGCCCGCGTTTCGGAAGCGAGCCCCGAGAAAGGTGTCGACGGGAAGCCTGAAATCGGCCTCCTTGAGCGCCTTCATCCCCATATGGAGCGGCTGGCCGGCGAGGCCGGCTCCGAGGTCCTTGAAGAGGAACGGCACGCCCTGGAAGGGGCCGTCGGGCAGCTCGCCCCTGGACTCCTCGAGCCCCTGCTCATAGAGCGGGTGAATGATCGCGTTGAGCTCCGGATTTATCCGCTCGGCGCGCTCGATCGCCGCGAGCGTCAGCTCCTCCGGGCTCACCTCTCCGATCCGCACAAGTTCCGCCTGCGCGGTGGCATCCAGCCTTGCGAGGTCCTCGGTCACGCCCCGGGCACCCTAGCGGGCGTGATGAGCATCTGATGAGCGCCGGGGAGTAGCTTCACCACCATGTCGAGCCGGGCCAAGCGCACAGCCGTCGCAATGATGATCGCGACAGTGGGCAGCGCCTGGCTGATCTCGCCGGCGCAGGGCACGCCCACGGCGACGGCTGCCAAGAGCGGGAACATCATCACCGCCAGCGGCACCGTCGACGCTTCGTACGACCCGTACGCGCCCACGGTTGCGATCAGCGGGCAGATCCTGGCGACCGGCCACAAGTTCGGGCCGCGCCACTGCTTGGCGCTTCGAGACGTATGGGCGTCGCACCCGAGCTCCTCCGGGCAGGTCTACATGACGGACGCGGACCGCCCGACCAACGGGAAAGGGCGTTTCAAATTCAGCCAGATCGAGCTGAAGTACGGCGGCCCCGACACCAACGGGGATGTCCCACCTTCCGGGGGCCCAGTCACGTTCACCCTGACCCTCACCCCGGAGCACGCCCCCAAGAGGCGAGGAGACATCCTCGACAGCTTCAAGTGCCCGAACGTGAGCACGACGGTGCAGGTGCAGGTCCCGCCCGAGCCGCCTACCTAGCCGCTGCTCAGAGCAGGTTCTCGAGCCCGACCACGAAACGCTCGGGCAGCTCCGGCACCTTTCGCACCGCGAGCAGCACGCCGGGCATGAAGCTCGAGCGATCGATCGAGTCGTGGCGGATCGAGAGCGTCTGGCCCTCGCCCCCGAAGACGACCTCCTGGTGCGCGACCAGGCCGGGAAGGCGCACCGAGTGAATCGGCTCGTGGACGTTGCCGCCGGCCTCCTCGATCAGCTTCGCGGTCAGCTTGGCCGTTCCCGATGGGGCGTCCACCTTCCGGTCGTGGTGCAGCTCGATGATCTCGACCTCAGGCATGTGGGGTGCGATCAGCTTCGAGGCCTGCATCATCAACACCGCCCCGATCGCGAAGTTGGGCGCCACGAAGCAGTTCGCCTTGCCGCCGATCCCGTGGACCTCCTTCCGGACCTGATCCAGGTCGAAGCCCGTGCTGCCCACCACGACGTGAACGCCCGCGTCAATCGCATCGAAGACGTTGGCGGGCGCCGCGTCCGGCGTCGTGAAGTCGACGAGGACGTCCGCCCTCTCGAGCACGTCTTTCAGGGAGGTGTCGAGAGCCGGATCGGCTCGGCCGACGAGCTCCATGTCGTCGGCTCCCTCCACCGCGCCGCAGGTGGTCTCCCCCATTCGCCCGGCGGCACCTGAGACCACGACCTTGATCGGATCGGCCATCGCGCGATCTTATGCGTCGATCGCCTCGAACCAGCGGCCGAGGGCCTGAACGCCCTCGCGCTGGGACTCCCCGCCACCGAGCCCGGCGAGCAGCTTGCCCTCGCCTCGCATCAGCATCAGCTTGAGCTTCTCCCCGTCGGTGGTCTTGATCTCCAGGCGAACGGCTGCGTGGTCCAGGACCACGGCATCGACGGTGAACCACCCGACACCGGCCGGTCCCGCCCTGCGGATGCGACCTGCTCCGGCGCGATCGACTGCGCCGGGCCGTCGGGATCGCCGAGCCGAGTGAGCGGCTGGATCAGAAGGCACCTGCCCGTCACGCCGATCACGGCGGCTCCGCCGCGAACATGCCCTTCTGCTGAGTGGCGATGCAGAGGCCGCGCAGCTCCTCACCCGCCTGCGCCTCGAGATGCTCCCGGTACTTCGAGTCGAGGTCCGCCACGGCTAGGCGGCGGCGAGCGCCTCCGAGACCGGCGCCAGAGCCGCCCGGAAGCGGTCCTCGTCCGGCGCGATCGCGGCGGCTGAGAGCGAATCCGGCGCATAGAGGTCGCGCGCGAGCTCGGCGACATCCTCGGAGGTGACGGCGTCGACCCTCTCGAGCAGCTCGTCAAGAGTGAGCAGGGGCACGCCGAAGAGGACCGACTTGCCGATCCGGCCCATGCGGGCGGCGGTCGACTCCGAGGAGAGGACCATGCGGCCCTTGACGTGCTCCTTGGCGCGGGTCAGCTCGTCGCCGGTGATCCCCTCGGCGTGGATCGAGCCGAGCTCCCGCCCGATGATCTCGCAGGCCTCCTGCACGTTTTCCGCGCGGGTGCCGACGTACAGGCCGATCATGCCGCTGTCGACGTACTGCTGCGTGTAGGACCCGACCGAATAGGCGAGCCCCTTCTTCTCGCGGACCTCCCGGAAGAGGCGGGAGGAGGTCGAACCGCCGAAGACGGCGTCCAGGATGCTGAGCGCGTAGCGGCGTTCGTCGCTGCGATCGATGCCGGGGCCGCCGAAGCAGATGTGGAACTGCTCGGTGTCCTTCTGCTGGAAGGCGACCTGGGCGTCGTCGACCGTGGGAGCCTCGAGAGCGGCCCCGTTGCCGCCGGCCGCGGGCGGCTCGACGTGGCGCTTGCTGAGCTCGACGATCTTCTCGTGCTCGACGTTGCCCGCCGCCGCCACCACGATGTTCGCCCCCGTGTAGTGCGAGCGGTGGTAGGCGTCGATGTCCGGGACCGGGATGGAGCTGATCACCTCCGCCTCGCCGAGCACCCGCCTGCCGAGCGGGTGGCCGCCGAAGACGGCGCGGTCGAGAACGTCGTGGACCTTGTCCTGCGGCTCGTCCTCGTACATCGCGATCTCCTCCAGCACCACCTCGCGCTCGGAGTCGATCTCGGGATAGGTCGGGCCGAGCAGCATCTCCGAGAGGAGGTCGAAGGCCTCGTCGGTGTGGGTGTCGAGGAACCGGGCGTAGAGGTTCGTCGACTCCTTGCCGGTGGCCGCGTTCACCGCGGCACCGAGGCCGTCGAAGATCTCCGCGATCTCGATCGCCGAGTAGCGCTTCGTGCCCTTGAAGAGCAGGTGCTCCAGGAAATGCGAGACGCCGGCCTGCGCCGGCGTCTCGTCCCTCGAGCCTGTCCGAACCCAGAGCCCCAGGGCCACGGACCTCACCGAAGGCACTGCCTCGGTGACGACCCGGATCCCGGAGTCGAGCTCGGTTATCTGGGCGTCTGCCACGCGGGCGGGCCTAGCCGTCCCGGCCGCCCTGCCGCTCGCGGCGCCGACCGCCGCCGCCGTCGCGATCGCGCCTGGGGCCGCCGCGTCCGCCGCCACCTTCGCGGCGCCGGCTGGGCGGACCCGGGTCACCGGTGCCCACACCGGCGAGCTCTTCGGGCGACTTGCCCTCGACGTCGGGGTCGGCCGTGAGCCGCAGGCCGATCCGGCCTCGCTCCTTGTCGACCTCGACGACGGTGACGTCGATCTCGTCGCCCTGGTTGAGGACGTCCTCGACGGTGCCCACACGCTCGCCAGGCTTCACGTTGGAGATGTGAAGCAGGCCGTCGGTGCCCTTGCTGAGCTCGATGAACGCGCCGAAGTTGGTGGTCTTCACCACCTTGCCTGACGTGTAGCGGTCGCCGATCTCGGCGTCCTTGGTCATCGTGGTGATGCGCTCCGCGAGGGCGTCGACCCTCTCGCCTGTGGGCGCGTAGAGCCGCACCGTGCCGTCGTCGTCGACGTCGATCTCGGCCTCGAACTCCTCGGAGAGACCGCGGATCGTCTCGCCGCCCTTGCCGATCAGTGCGCCGATCTTCTCCGGATCGATCTTGATCGAGGTGATCTTCGGCGCGAACTGCGACAGCTGCTCGCGCGGGTGGTCGATCGCCTCGGCCATCTTGTCGAGGATGAACAGGCGGCCCTTATTGGCCTGGTCGAGCGCATCCTTGAGGATCTCCAGCGTGACGCCGGTGATCTTGATGTCCATCTGCAGGGCGGTGATGCCCTCGGAGGTCCCGGCGACCTTGAAGTCCATGTCGCCCAGGTGGTCCTCGACGCCGGCGATGTCGGTGAGGACGATGTAGTCGTCGCCCTCCTTGATAAGTCCCATCGCCACGCCGGCGACCGGTGCGGTGACCGGCACGCCCGCGGCCTGCAGGGCCATCGAGGAGGCGCAGACGGAGCCCATCGACGAGGACCCGTTCGACTCCAGGGTGTCGGAGACGACGCGGATCACGTACGGGAACCCCTCCTCGTCGGGGATCGTGGCCTGGAGGGCTCGCTCGGCGAGCGCACCGTGGCCGATGTCCCGGCGCTTCGGGCCGCGCATGAAGCCGGCCTCCCCCACCGAGAACGGCGGGAAGTTGTAGTGGTGCCAGAACCGCTTGGTCTCCTGCAGGCCGAGGTTGTCGACCTTCATGTCCATGCGGGTGGTACCGAGCGCCACGTTGGAGAGGATCTGCGTCTCGCCGCGCGTGAACAGGGCAGAGCCGTGGGAGCGCGGGGCGATGTCGATCTCGGTCTCGATCGGGCGGATCTCGTCCTGGGCGCGGCCGTCGGGGCGCTTCTTGTCGACGGCGATGCGCTTGCGGATGGTGTCCTTCTCGAGCTTGGCGAAGGCGGCCTTCACCTCGGCCAGGCGCTCGCGGTCGGGCTGCTCGTCCTCGGTCGGAGGCGCGTACTGCTCAAGCACCTCCTTCTCGACGGCGTCGATCGCATCCTGGCGCTCCAGCTTGGCCTGGACCTGCGTGGCCTCGTCCAGCTTGGCGCCGTGCGAGCTCGTGATGGAATCGAGCGTCGCCTCGTCGACCTGCGGAGCCTCGATCTCGAGCTTCTCCTTGCCGGCCTTGCTACGCAGTTCCTCCATTGCGCCGACCAGCTTCTTGATCTCGGAGTGCGCGATGTCGAGCGCATCGAGGATCTCGGCCTCGGTGACGCCGTCGGCGCCGGCCTCGACCATCAGGATCGCCTCGTCGGTGCCCGACACGATCAGATCCATCTCGAGCTCCTCGAGCCGCTCCTCCTCCGGGTTGACGACGAAGTCGCCATCGAGCTTGCCGACCCGGACGGCGCCGACGTGCTTGGCGACGGGGATCTCGGAGATGGCGAGCGCGGCGGACGCGCCGTTCATCGCCAGGATGTCGTAGGGGTGGACGTGGTCCACCGAGAGGGGCTGGGAGACCAGCTGTGTCTCGCGATGCCAGCCCTTCGGGAAGAGCGGGCGAATCGGACGGTCGATCATCCGCGCGGTCAGCGTGGCCTTCTCACCGGCACGCGCCTCGCGGCGGAAGAATGAGCCGGGGATCTTGCCCGCGGCGTAGTGCTTCTCCTCGACGTCAACGGTGAGGGGCAGGAAGTCGACGTCGCGGTCGTTACCGGCGGTCGCCGTGCAGAGGACCATCGTGTCGCCGGAGCGCACCACAACGGCGCCGCTCGCCTGACGGGCAAGCTTTCCGGTCTCGAAGGAGATCTCCTCGCCGCCTACCTCCACCGAGACGCGGCTTACTTCGAACATGCTCATATGTCTTGTTTCCCTTCGGCCGTCCGGTTGACGGCCTTTCGCTTAAGAACTCTCGTTCTCTGTCGCGGGCGATGTTAGCGGTCGCTAGGCCGCTCCACTCCGGGCGAAGGGCGAAGCCAGGAGCGACTTATTTGGGGCGGCCGCTGCGACCGCGCCTGGTCTGGTCGCTGACTTCCCGCAGGGCCGCTATGACGTCGCCGGTCAGGGCCTTCCCTGCGACGAATGCAGCCGGGGTGCCGCCCACGCCGGCGCGGATTCCGCTGACGAAATCACGCTCGATGCGCTCGCGGACCGCCTCCGAGCGGCTGTCGGCGCGAAACCGCTCCAGATCAAGTCCGAATCGCTCCGCCCGCTCCCAGAGGTGGGGGTCGTCGACGTGCCCGCGGTCCGCGTAGAGCGAGTCGCACATCTCCCAGAAGGCGCCCTGGGCGCCGGCGGCCTCGGCGGCGGCGTGCAGCGTCGGCGCCCTCGGGTGCTTGGAGGCCATCGGGAAGTGCCTGAAGCAGAGCCGCAGCGGCAGCTCCCTGATCCGCGCCCAGCCTGCGGCGCAGTAGGGGCAGCCGAAGTCCGCGTAGACGATCACCTCCACTCCCTCCCCGGTGAGGTGGTCGTCCTCCCCGATCGGCGGGACGGAGGCGCTGGTCAGCTCGCTCATCGAGGTGAAGCTACAGCCGTACCATCAGCAGGTCTCCGAAACCAAGGTCAGGGGGAGCTTCGAAGGAAGGAAGGTCCATGACCGATAACACCGAGACCACTGTCCTCGCCGGAGGGTGCGCATGGATCATGCAGCAGCTCCTGCGCAACTGCGACGGGGTCGTCGCTACGCGAGTGGGATGGACCGGCGGCGAGGGCCACGACCCGACCGAGGAGAATCCTGGTGGCCACGCCGAGGTGGTCGAAGTCGTCTTCGACACCAACCGGATTTCCTACAGGGATCTGCTCGACTACTTCTTCCTGGTCCACAGGGCGGACCTCAGCGAGGATCTCGTGGGCTCCATCTACCGCTCGGAGATCTTCTATACGAGCGACGAGCAGCGCCGGGTCGCCGAGGAGACGATCTCCGCCGTGGACGCCTCAGGCCACTGGCTCGGCAAGACCGTCACCAGGGTCACCGAGGCCGGTCGCTTCTGGGAGTCCGAGGCCTATGGCCAGGACTACCTCCAGCGCTATCCGGATGGGTGCAAGCCCCCCTTCCCACGCGCTGAAGTGGACACGACCGCGGCGTAGCTCAACCGGATATGACAGTCGCCACGTTGTGGCGATGGACCTCTTCGTACGGGTCGAAGTAGCGAATCCATCCCGCCTCGAGTGAGCCGGCGATCAGGGTCCGAAGGTCAGCGCTCCTCAGGCCCGGCTCGTCATGAAGACGCTGCAGCGTGCGGATGTAGTCCTCGGTCGCGGAGATCAGTCCCGTCGAATAGCCACCCGAGCCGATCACGTCGGGAGAGCCATGATTCGGCAGGATTCGCACCGGCCCCAGTTCGCCCACCTTGCCCAGGTTCGCCAGGTGAGCGTCGAAATGGTCGGGCTCGTCGACGTACGTGACGGTGTCCTCCATCGTGTCCCCGCAGAGCAGCAGGCGTCGGTCGGCCAGCCAGACCATCGTTGCGTCGTCGCTGTGGATGTCGGTGTGGATCAGCTCCACCGCCCGACCGCCCACCGTCAACTCGAGGCGCTCCGAGTAGGTGCGCGTCGGGAGGATCAGCGGGTCGATGCCCGGAGGGCCCTCCATCGTTCCCCGCTCGATCTCCGCCCTGTGCCGTGCGAGCCGTTCCAGGGTGCGCTCCGAGGAGATCACCTCGCAGTCGCCGAAGACCTCCGTGCCCGCGACGTGGTCCAGGTGCCAGTGGCTCAGCACCACCGTGAATCTCCGCACTCCCTCCCCCTCGAGCGCGTTTCTGACGTCGCGCGCGTGCTCGATCGAGGTGTGCGTGTCGTAGACGAGCGCCTCCTCGCCGAAGACCACGGCATAGCTGGCGATGCCGAGCGCAATGGCGCCCTCGTCGACCCAGTTCGGCTCGTCCGCGAACCGGTAGCCCTCGATGCGGCCGTCGTAGAACGCGTACACGCCCTCTGCCGGGCGCAGCACGCGCATGTGGTTCATCAGGCCGAGAGCGCGTCGAAAATCAGGTTGGCGCCCGGGATCTCACCCGGATTCGGGGCCGCGTGCGACCACTTGACGACGCCGTCCTCGATCAGCACCAGGACGCGGTTGCTGATCCCGGCGCCCTCGATCCAGGCGCCGTAGGCCTTGGAGACCTCACCCTTCGGGTTGAAGTCGGCGAGCAGCGGCATCGTCAGATTGAGCTTCTCCCTGAAGGCCGCGTGGCAGTAGGCGGAGTCCACGCTGATGCCGACGAGCGCGGCTCCCTGCGCCTCGAGCTCGGAGAGGACCTCCTGGTAGAGGCTGAGCTGGTCGGTGCAGACCGGGCTGAAATCGAGCGGGTAGAAGGCGAGCACGAGCTTGCGCCCGGCGAAGTCCGAGAGCGAGACATGGTTCCCGTCCTGGTCAGGCAGTGAGAAGTCCGGTGCTTTCGTGCCGGCTTCAATCACGCCGTGCGGACGGCCCTAACGCCGCAGGCCGAGATCCGCGACCAGGGCGCGGTAGCGCTCGAGGTCGTTGTTCTCGAGGTAGCGAAGGATGCGACGGCGCTTGCCGACCATCTTCAGGAGGCCGCGGCGGGAGTGGTGGTCCTTGCTGTGAGTGCGCAGGTGCTCGGTGAGCTCGTTGATCCGCTCGGTGAGCAGGGCGACCTGGACCTCGGCGGAGCCGGTGTCCTCGCCCGACCGGCCGTACTTGCCGATCAGCTCCTGCTTTCTGTCTTTCGTCAGCGGCATCGGCGCAACAGGGTAGCGATCCCCCGCCGTCAGGCGCGGTTCTCGTACTTCCCGCAGATCTCACGCGCCTCGGCGACGTCCCGGTGCATCTGGGCGATCAGATCCTCGACGCTTGGGAACCGCTTCTCGCCCCTCAGGCGGCTGACGAAGGCGACCCGGAGGTTCTGCCCGTAGAGGTCGCCGTCGAAGTCGAGCAGGAAGGACTCGATCAGCAGGCCGCGGCCGGTCTCAAAGGTCGGGCGGATCCCGACGTTGACCGCCGCCGGGTGGCCGTTGGCGAACGCCGCGTAGACGCCGTGGCCCGGGACGACCAGCCGGTCGTCGGGGACGAGGTTGGCGGTCGGGAAGCCGAGCTCCCTGCCTCGCTGGTCTCCCTCCACCACCTTCCCCTCGAGCATGAAGGGGGCACCGAGGCAGCGCATCGCCGCGTCGACCTCGCCGGCGGCGACCAGTGCGCGCACCCGCGTGGACGACACGGTCTCGCCGTCCACCTCGACCAGCGGGACGACGCGCGTCTCGAACTCGTCGCGGCTCGCCAGCATCTCGGGGTCACCCTTCGCCCTGGCGCCGAAGCGGAAGTTCTCCCCCACCGAGACCTTCTTGGCTCCGAGCTGCTCGACGAGGATCTGCGAGATGAAGTCCTCGGCCGGGATCTTCATGAACTCCTTGTCGAATGGGATGACGACGAGCTCATCGACGCCCAGCCCGTCGATCACGTCGCGCTTCACGTCGAAGGGCATGATCAGCTTCGGCGCGGCATCGGGGTTGATCACGCTGAGCGGATGCGGGTCGAAGGTGAGGACCGTGTCCGCCTCGTCGATCACGGCCTGATGGCCCTTGTGGACGCCGTCAAAGACGCCGATCGCCACGTGGCGGTCGCGCGGGGTCGCGTCGGGGAGCTTGGTGACCTTGATGCTCATACGAGGACGACTTCGGGCCGTAGATTCTCTCCATCCGGGCGCGCGATTGCGATCAGGCGGCCGTTGTGGGTCAGGCGAACGTGCTCCGGTGGCACGTCGAATGGCTCCGTCACCGGTCTGCCGTGGCTCACCGCCGTCGCCTCCTGCTGGTCGAGCAGCCGCTCGGGCAGGAACGAGACCAGCTCCTCGGCCGTGACCTCGACCGGGTCGCCCTCAGGGACCCCCAGTCCGCCGACGGCCGTGCGGCGAAGCGATTCGCAGTAGGCGTCATCGAGCGTCTCGATCAGCGTGCGGATGTAGGTGCCCGATGAGCACTCGATCTCGAACGTCGCCCGCTCGCCATCGCTCTCGAGCAGCTCGGCTCGGTGCACCACCACCGTCCGGGTCGGCGTCTCCACCGACTCGCCGCGGTGAGCCTTCCGGTAGAGCCGCTCGCCGTCGACCTTGACCGCCGAGGTCATCGGCACCTGCTGCTCGATCTCGCCCGTGGGGAGCACGAGCCGCTCGGGGATTCGGCCCGTCTCCTCGAGCTCGCCGTCCGGATCCCCGGTCGAGGAGCGCCAGCCGAGCCGGGCGGTCGCGACGTAGGTCTTCGGCAGCTCGAGCAGGAAGCGCTGCAGGCGGGTGCCGCGCCCCAGGAGCACGACCAGCAATCCGGTCGCGAAGGGGTCGAGGGTGCCGGCGTGGCCGACCTTCCCGCCGCGCTCCCGCCGGATCCCCGCCACCACGTCGTGAGAGGTGACGCCGGCCGGCTTGTCCACCAGCAGGCCCCCGGCGGGGGTCGGCTCCCCTCCGTTCACGGCTCGCCTAGGTGTCGAGCTGGGAGTCGATCTCGGCGATCAGGAACTCGACTACCTGTTCATACGGCAGGTCGGTCCCGAATCCGGCGGCGCGGCGGTGCCCGCCTCCGCCGTGGACGCGGGCGATCGCGGAGACGTCGACGCTGCCGTCGGTGGAGCGCATGCTCACCTTGCGGGCCGCGCGGCCTCCCTCACCCTGATCGCGGACGACCGCCGCGGCCGCGGTGCCGTCGATCGTGCGGAGGTGGTCGATGACCCCTTCGGTGAGTGCCTCGCTGGCGCCGGTCGCGGCGTAGTCGTCACCGGAGATATAGGTGACGGCGAGGCGGCCGTCGTCGAGCAGCTCGATCTTCTCGAGGGCGTGCGCCAGAAGCTTGAGCTTCTCGATCGGCGCGTGCTCGTAGAGCCGCCGGTAGACGTCGTTCACCTCCACGCCGACTTCGATCAGCCCGGCGGCCATCCGGTGCGAGCGCGCGTCGGTGTTCTCGTACATGAACTTGCCCGTGTCGGTGACCAGTGCGACATAGAGGGCGTTGGCCATCTCGGGGGTCAGCTGCACTCCCAGCAGTCCGGCCAGGTCGTAGACGATCTCCGCCGTACAGGAGGCGTCGACGTCGATGAGGTTGACGCTGCCGAAGCGGGTGTTGTCGTGGTGGTGATCGATGTTGATCACCTTGTTGTCGCCGTTCTTCAGGAAGTCGACGGGCATCCGGTCGATGTTCCCGCAGTCCAGAAAGACCACGATGCGATCGCTGACGTCGGCCGGCGGCTCGTGGAAGACCTCGTCGAGGGGCAGGAAGCGGTACTCGACCGGCAGCGGGAACTCCTTGGCCGCGAGGAACATCACGGAGTCCTTGCCGAGCGCCTCGAGGATCCGCTGGGTCGCGAGCAGAGACCCGAGGGCGTCGCCATCCGGGTTCTCATGCGTGGTCAGCAGGAACCGCTCACCCGCTCGAATTTCCTCTGCGACTAGGTCCAGGTCGCGGGTCAAGACTTCGGTCTGCCCCGTCATTCGTCCTCGAGCAGGCGCGTGATGCGATCTCCGCGCTCCACCGTCTCGTCGTACTCGAAGCTCAAAGTCGGCGTCCGCTTCATGCGCATCCCGCTCGCGATCTTCGACTGCAGCACTCCGTGGGAGGAGCGCAACCCGGCGAGCGAGTTGGCCCGATCCTCCTCGGAGCCGAGCACGCTGACGTAGACGCGCGCAGCACGCAGGTCGGGAGAGGTGTCGACATCGGTCACGGTCACGAATCCGATTCTCGGGTCCTTCAGCTCCGTTGTGATCGCATCCGCGAGGATCTCTCGAATCGCCTCGTTGACGCGCCTCATCCGGGCGGTCCCCATCGGTCGGCGACGATAACAGCCGAACGTAAGCGGCAGTCAGGCCGCCCTAATCGCCGGGCACGACTCAGCCGCGAATGTCATGCAAGCTGAGCAGGTCCCGCTCGAACGAGCAGCCGTCGGGGACGCGGCTCTCGACGAAGCGGACCAGACCGTCGGCGCGATCCGACACGCCGCCATCACCGACAAGCGCGCAGAGCAGGGTCGAGCGCTGCCACTTGTCGTGCCCCTCGATCTCCGCAACCGATGCGCCGAAGCGCCGGCGGAGCGAATCCTTCAGCGACTTGACGAGCTTGCGCTTGCCCTTCAGGTCCTGAACTTCGCCGAAATGCAGGCGAATCTCGATGAGCTCGACGAAGGCCGTCACCGGCCTACTCGAGGGTCTTCTCGACCTGCCTGGTCTCGAAGAACTCGAGGACGTCGCCCTCCTTCACGTCGGCGAAGCCGTCCAGCACGATGCCGCACTCCTGGCCCTCGTCGACCTCGGCGACGTCGTCCTTGAAGCGGCGCAGCGAGCCGACCTTGCCGGTCCAGATGATGGTGCCGTCGCGGACCAGGCGCACGCTGGCGCCGCGGGTGACCTTGCCGTCGGTGACCTGGCAGCCGGCGATCGTGCCGACTCGGGAGGCCTTGAAGGTCTGCTTGACCTCGGCCTGGCCGAGATCCTCCTCGACCTCCTCGGGCTCGAGCATGCCCTCCATCGCGGCCCTGAGCTCCTCGGTGACCTTGTAGATGACGGTGTAGGTGCGGATGTCCACGCCCTCGCGCTCCGCGGCGCGGCGGGCGTCGGCGAGCGGCCGAACGTTGAAACCGATGATCACCGCGTCGGAGGCGGCGGCAAGCATCACGTCGGACTCGTTGATCCCGCCCGTCTGGGCGTGGATGACGTTGACCGGCACCTGCTCCTGCGGCAGCTTCGCGATCTCGTCCTCGAGCGCCTCCAGTGAGCCCGAGACGTCGGCCTTGAGGACGATGTTGAGCTCCTTGAGCCGGCCCTCGCTGGCGCGCTGGAAGACCTCTTCCAGGGTGACCTTGCGCGCCTGCCGCCGGGCGAGCTGCTCGGTCTTGAGCCGCGTCTCGCGCTCCTGCGCGAGCGAGCGTGCCTTGCGCTCGTTCTCGACGACCTGGACGTGCTCGCCGGCTTCGCTCACGCCGTCGAAGCCGAGTACCTCTACAGGCGTCCCGGGGGTTGCCTCATTCACCCGCTCGCCCTTGTCGTCGAGCATCGCCCGGACCTTGCCCCAGACCGGGCCGGCGACGATCGCATCGCCGACGCGGAGCGTGCCGCGCTGAACCAGGACACCGGTCACGGGACCGCGGCCTGGATCGAGCTCGGCCTCCACGACGGTGCCGGAGGCGGGAGCGTTGGGATTGGCACCCAGTTCCTCGAGGTCGGTGACCAGCGTGATCATCTCGAGCAGGTTGTCGAGGCCGTCCTTGGTCTTCGCCGAGACGTCGGCGTAGACCGTGTCCCCGCCCCACTCCTCGGGATTCAGTTCGTGCTGAGCAAGCTCGGTGCGGACGCGGTTGGGATCCGCGCCCTCCTTGTCGACCTTGTTGACGGCGACCAGGATCGGCACGCCGGCGGCGCGCGCGTGATCGATCGCCTCGACGGTCTGCGGCATGACGCCGTCGTCCGCGGCGACGACGATCACCGCGACGTCGGTGACGCTCGCGCCGCGGGCGCGCATCGCCGTGAAGGCCTCGTGGCCCGGCGTGTCCAGGAAGGTGAGCGTCTTGCCGTCGTGGTTGACCTGGTACGCGCCGATGTGCTGGGTGATCCCCCCGGCCTCGCCCTCCGCCACCTGGGTCTGCCGGATCGCGTCGAGCAGAGAGGTCTTGCCGTGGTCGACATGACCCATCACGGTGACGACGGGCGGGCGGTCGACGAGGTCGCCCTCGTCGTCCTCCTCGACCACCGGTGCCTCGACCTCCTCTTCGGCGGCCGTGACGATCTCGATCTTGCGGTCGAACTCCTTGGCGATCGACTCGACGGACTCGTCGGTGAGGGTCTGGGTGAGCGTCGCCATCTCACCCTCCTTCATCAAGGCCTTGATCACCTCCGCGGCAGACAGTCCCAAGCTCTCGGCGACCTCGCGGACAGTGGCCCCGGAATTGACCTTGATCGCCGGCTGCTCCTCCGGCTGCTTCAGCTCCCTGTCGGAGGGCTCCTCCAACAGCGGACGCCTGCGACGCCCGCCGCGGCGGCGCGGTGGCCGCGGCGGCGGCTGGGTCTTGGCGATGTGGTCGCGGCGGGCGGCCTGCGAGTCGATCACGACGCGGCGGCGCTTCTTGGACGGGCCCTTCTTGGCAGGAGCCGATGCCCCGTCTCCGGCGGGCTTCGCTTCCGCCTTCTGAGCCCCGTCGGCCTTGGCGGCCGGCGCCTTCTGGGCAGGCTTCGCGGACCGGGCCGCCTTCGGCGCGGCCTTGGTCGCGGTCGCCGTCGCTGAGCCGCCGTCGCCCGAGCCCTTCAGCGCGGCGAGGGCGTCGGACTCCTCGACGCTCGACTGAGCGGCCTTGGCTTCGACGCCGGCAGCCTTCAGCTTCGCAAGGAGCTCCTTGCTGGTCAGGCCCTGGGCCTTGGCGATCTCGTGTACGCGCTTCTTCGCCACTACTCGCTCGCCTGCTCCTCACCGGCCGCCACGGGCTCCTCTGCCTCGAGGGCGTCGCCGTCCTCGGAGGACTCCGTCGATCCGCCCTGGGCACTCTCGCCATCGGACTCGGGCTCCAGGTTCTGCTCGGGACCCTCGGCCTCCTCACCCTCGTCGGGCACGGTCTCTTCCTCCTGCTCGGCCTCAGGCTCGGCGTTCTCGTCGAACTGGCTCTCGGCCTTCTCAACGATTGTCTTGACCTCGGCGTCGTCAGCGTCCGTGTTGGACAGCGTCGCGACCTCCTCGTCGGAGAGCGGGCCGAGCACCGCGACCTGGTTGGTGCTGAACCGGGAGAGCGCCTGGTGCTGCGGCAGGCCGCAGAACTGCGAGCCCTGCAGGGCCGCGTTCGGGCAGCGGCGACCGGTGGTCATGACGGCCATGCAGCGGCCGTCGGCGGCCTCCTCGCCCTCGTACTCGATGTCGTCCTCCTGCTGCGCGAAATCCGTCTCGGAGGTGATGTCCACCTTCCAGCCGGTGAGACGCGCTGCGAGGCGGGCGTTCTGGCCGTCCCGCCCGATTGCCAGCGAGAGCTGGTCGTCGGGGACGATGACCGTGGCCTCCTTGGTCTCGTCATCCACGAGCACCTCACGGACGCGCGCCGGGGAGAGCGCCTTCGCTACGAAGCGGGCGGGCTCCTCGTTGTAAGGGATGATGTCGATCTTCTCGCCGCGCAGCTCCGAGACGACCATGCGGACGCGCGAGCCTCGCGGCCCGACGCAGGCGCCCACCGGATCGACTCCGTCGGCGTGCGAGACGACGGCGATCTTCGAGCGCCAGCCCGGCTCGCGGGCGACACCGGTGATCTCCACCAGCTTGTCGGCGATCTCCGGGACCTCCAGCTCGAAGAGCTTCTTGATCAGCTCGGGATTGCGGCGCGAGACGACGATGCTCGGGCCCTTGGTGTCGGCCGAGACGTCGGTGATCACGGCCTTGACGCGCATGCCGTGGTCGTAGCGCTCGTTGTAGACCTGCTCGGAGCGAGGCAGCAGAGCTTCGACGCGCTCGCGGAGCTGGACCAGCGTGTAGCGGTTGTCGGACTGCTGGATGATCCCGGTGACCAGCTCGCCGACGCGGTCCTTGTACTCCTCGAACATCATGCCCCGCTCGGCCTCGCGGATCCGCTGGAGGATCACCTGCTTGGCCGTCTGGGCAGCGATGCGACCGAAGTCGTCCGGGGTGACGTCCTGGGTCTTGATCTGGTCGCTGTAGGGCTGGAGGCGCTCGGGCTCGAGCTCCTCCTCCTCGGGCTCGCGCCGCTCGCCGGTCTCCGGGTCAATGGTCGGGCCGGCTGTCTGGATCTCCGGGACGGGCTCGCCGGCCGCCTCGGCGGCCTCGGCGGCCTGCAGCTGCTCCTCGAATTGCTCGTCGAGCAGCCTCTTCTCGAGATCCTCGGGCACGATCAGCTCGTAGACGCGGAAGTCCGCGCTCGAGTGGTCGAGCTCGACCTTCGCGTACTTGGCCGCGCCCGGGGTCTTCTTGTAAGCCGAGAGCAGGGCGTCCTGCAGGGCATCCATCAGCGTGTCCGCCGCGATGCCCTTCTCCTGCTCGAGCATCTTCACGGCATCGACGATCTCCTGGGTCATGCGACCTCCTCCTCCGGGACAAGATTTGAACGGCGAACGCTCTGCAGTGGGATGGTGACCGCGCCGTCTGGGGCCTCGACGCTGAGGCGCTCGTCATCGGCGGCGGTCAGGGTTCCGGTGAAACTGTGCCGGCCCGCGATCTCCTCGCTCGTCTTGACACGAACGCGGTTGCCGAGGAACCGCCGGTAGTGCTCGGGCTTGGTCAGTGGACGCTCGGGACCGGGCGAAGAGACCTCCAAAGACCAGTCCTCGAGAAGATCCCGGAGCACTCCGGTGACCCGCTCGCACAAGGCGATGTCCACCCCGTCGGAGCTGTCGATCACGAGCCGCAGCCGCTCGGCGGCCGGGCGCTCGAGCGCGAGCAGCTCGACGTCCGGCTCCTGATCTACGAGCCGAGTCTCGATGTTTTCCTGGATCTGCTGCAGTTCTCTGTCCATTCGTAGGCCCAAAAAAAGGCGGGCGCTCGCCCACCTTTCGACACGCGGTTAGGTGCGAAAAAAGGTTCCTGGGCGAGTATAGCCCTGGTATTGACCCGCGTCCAAGCGTGCGGCGGGGCTGGGAGAATCAGCTGGATGAACCGCGCCGCGATGCTCGAACAGGTCTATCGAGAGTGGAAGGACGGGAACTACCGGGCCGGATTCGAGCTGTACGACGAGGACATGCTCCTTCAGGTCCACAACCCGATCCCGGATGCCGGGATCTACGAGGGACTGGCGGGACTGCAGCGATACATGCGCGGCTTCCTCGAGACCTGGGACGAGTACGCGATCCGCGCGGAGGGGATCGACGTCGAGGGCGACAGCCTGATCGTCGAGGTCCATCACGCCGGGCGCGCCAGCGGAGCACCCGTCGAGATGACCTTCTTCCAGGTCTGGACCTTCGAGGGCGACCGCGTCGTGAGGGTGGACATCGGCGCTGACCGCGAGATCACACCTCGAGCATCACGGTGACGGGGCCGTCGTTGACCAGCGCGACGCCCATGCAGGCGCCGAAGACGCCCTTCTTCGCGCCCGCCTGCTCGCAGAAGCGGTCATACAGCGGCTCGGCCTCGTCCCCCGGCGCGGCCTGGACATAGCTGGGGCGCGTGCCCTTCCTGGAATCGCCGTAGAGGGTGAACTGGCTGACGCAGAGGATCTCGCGGTCGCCGAGCGGCTCGTTCATCCTCCCCTCGGCGTCATCGAAGATGCGCAGCGCGCGAACCTTCTCGGCGAGGCGGTCGGCCTCGGCCTCGGTGTCGTCGCGGGAGACCCCGAGCAGGACAAGCATCCCGGGCCCGATCTGAGCCACCCGCTCACCCTCGACGTCGACGGCCGCCTGGCTGACGCGCTGGACCAGGGCCCTCACGCGGAGGTGAGGTGCTCGGCCACGACCTCGAGCAGGCGCATGGCGATCGGCGGAACCCGGTTCGCGGCGTCAACCCCCGGGTCGTAGGCCGTCAGCGAGACGGCTCGAACGCTGCCTGACGCCAGCAGGGACCGAACCTGGGCCTCCAGCTGATCGGCGGTGAGGCCGTCCGCGGCGCTGTAGATATTGACCTCCGCCTCCTGCGGATCGAGCACGTCGAGGTCGACGTGCAGGTAGAGGCCGCTCGGCGCCGGGTCGAGCCCCGTGGCGGCACTGGCGACGGCGTCATCCGACTCGATGGCATCGGGCGGCAGGTGGACGACCGCGGAGGAAGCCAGGCGCTCCTCCTCGAGCGGGTCGAAGTCCCGCCCGCCCACGAGGACCGCCGCGGACTCGGGGACAGTCCTGGCCCCAACCCGCTCGACCAGATTCGGCCAGGCGCTGCCGGTGAGGATCGCGAGCGGCATGCCGTCGAAATACCCGTCGATCGTGGACTCCGGCGTATTGAAGTCGCCGTGGGCGTCGAACCAGATGACCCCAAGCGATTCCTCGTCAAGCCCCGACGCCACGCCGATGCCGGCGAAGCAGCTGCCGGAGATCAGCACGGGGAACGCACCCTCGGCGAGGGCTGCCCTGACGCCCGCGGCAACGAGCTGGATCAGCTCGAATGCGGCGCCTGCCTCACTGGCCCCGCTCTCCTCCCTGCGGTGGTCCCGGAGCTCCACGATCTCGAGCCTGACGTCGGCTCCTCGGCTGGCGAGCGCGGCTTCCGCGCCGGCTTCGAGCAGTCGCTCGGGGCCGCGTCCGACACCCATGCGCAGAGCGCCGACCTCGTAGGGAACAACCAGGAGGCGGATCTCGGTCATCCGTCGCCCGCTACGCGCTGGCGGCCAGGCGCTCTCTGTATATCCGGTAGTCGCGGCGCTCCGGTCTGAGGTTCGACGCCAGCGCCAGGTGGTGGCGGGCACGCCGTGTCTCACCGGTCTTGGTGAGAGCCCGGCCCAGGCAGAAGTGGGCGTAGTCGTTGACGGGGTGCGTCTCCACCACCGCCTCGAACTCCGTCGCCGCCTCGGCGTAGTGACGGGTCCGGAACAGGGCACGGCCGAGCGCCTCCCGCACGGAGCTCTTCTCGGGCGCCTGCCGGGCGGCCTCCTTCAGTGGCACGGTGGCCTCCTCGAAGTCGCCGTCCTCGAGCAGCTCCATGCCTCGCCGGTAGAGCGAATAGAGAGATTCCTCAGGCATGCACCCAGTGTAAAAGGGCGGGCAAGCGGCCTTTGCGCACCGCTGCTCAGTGGCGCTCGGAATGGGTGCCCGACCGGAGAGCCTTCACCCGATCGAGGATCGCATCCGCGACCTGCTCCTTGGAGGCGAGCGGCACCGGATGCTCTCCGGAGCGCTCGACGATCACGACCTCGTTCTTGGTGCTCTCGAAGCCGATCTCGGAGCGGGAGACGTCGTTGAAGACGATCGCGTCCGCGCCCTTGCGCTCCAGCTTCTCCCTGGCCCGGGCGGGATCATGATCGGTCTCCGCCGCGAAGCCGACGATGGTCTGATCGTCGCGCCGGCGCCCCGAAAGCCCGGCGAGGATGTCCTCGGTCGGCACCAGATCGAGCTCGATGCCTCCGCTGCCCTCGCGGTTGATCTTCTTCCCGGCGGCGTTGGTGGGACGAAAGTCCGCCGGCGCCGCGGCCATCACCAGCACGTCCGTGGAGTCGAACTCGCGGCCCAGCGCGTCGGCTAGCTCCGCGGCGGTTTCGACATCCACGCGCCGCACGCCGGGCGGCGCCGGCAGCGACACGTTGGCCGCGACCAGGGTGACCTCCGCCCCGCGCCGCGCCGCGCGTTCCGCCAGTGCGAGGCCCATGCGGCCGGAGGAGCGGTTGCCGATGAAGCGGACCGGGTCGATCGGCTCGCGGGTGCCGCCCGCTGACACCAGGACGCGCAGGCCGTCCCACGGCCCGATCGGCCCAGGTGCGGCGTGCTCGATCGCGTCGAGCAGCGCGCGCGGCTCGGGCAGGCGGCCGACGCCGTGCTCGCCACGGGAGGCAAGGGCGCCCTCCTCCGGCTCGATCACGGTGATCCCGCGCTGCCGGAGCGTTGCCAGGTTGGCCTCCGTCGCCGCATCGCGGTACATGCGGTCGTTCATCGCGGGGGCGACGAGGCGCGGGGCCGAGCAGGCCAAAAACGAAGTGGTGACCATCGAGTCGGCGATGCCCGCCGCGAGCTTCGCGATCGTGTTGGCCGAGGCCGGCGCGATCAGGTACGCGTCAGCGTTCGCGACGACCTCGAGGTGGCCGATCGGGTCGTGCTCCGGGACCGGGTCGCCGGGGAAGGCTCCGCGGGTCGGATCGCGCTCGAACTCGTCGGTGAGCACCGGCGCGCCGACAATCCCCTCGAAAGAGGCGGCGCCGATGAACTTCTGCGCCGTCGGCGTCATCAGGACGCGGACGGCGTGGCCCTCCTTGGTGGCGAGGCGGGCCAGCTCAAGCGACTTGTAGGCGGAGATTCCGCCACTCACCCCGAGCAGGATCCGGGCCATCACGCCCTCCTTGAAAGCCGGCTAGGACTTGTACTCGTACTTCAGCTTGCCCGCCGCCGTCTCCTCCAGGGCGATGGTGAGGTAGTTCCCGCTGGGAACTTCCACCATCGGCGGCGTGTATTCGCCGTAGGCGCCCTCGGAGAGGGAGTGGTAGTAGGCGTTGATCTGGCGGGCGCGCTTCGCCGCGACCAGAACTGCGGCGTAGTGGGTGTCGGTGTGCGCGAGAAGCTTGTCGACTCTTGGCGTGATTATTGACATGGGGGTCAGTGTAGGGATAGCTCGTCGCGAACGAGCCCCTCGAGATCGGAGGCGGCTTTCTGCACCTCGTCGTTCACGACCTCGCAGGGGAACTCCGAGCGCGCGCCGAGCTCGATCTCCGCCGTGCGGAGGCGCTGCTCGATGGCGTCGGGCGAGTCGGTTCCCCTCCCCTCCAGCCGTTCGCGGAGAACCTTCTCGTCGGGCGGCGCGATGAAGATCAGGACGGCCTCGTCACCGAGCTCGTCCCGCACCTGCCGCGCGCCCTGCACCTCGATCTCGAGAACGACGGACTGGCCCGCCGCGAGGCGCCGCTGCACCTCCTCCTTGAGGGTCCCGTAGTAGTTGCCGCTGTAGCTGGCGTGCTCCAGGAAGTCCCCCGCCTCGAGCCGGCGGCGGAACTCCTCCGGGGTGAGGAAGAAATAGTCGCGCCCGTCGACCTCCCCGGGCCGCGGCTCGCGCGTCGTCGCGGAGGTGGAGAGCTCGAGCTCGGGAACTCTCTCGAGCAACTGCTCGATCAGCGTTCCCTTCCCGACCCCGGACGGCCCGGTGATGACGAAGACCTTCCCCACGGCGAATGGATCATGACCGCCGGGACGGCCACGAAAAGCTCCAGAAAGGTGCCGCTACTTGCGCAGCTGGGCGACCAGCTCCGCGCGCTGGCGCTCGGAGAGGCCGCCGATCGTCTTCGACGGCGAGATCCGGCACTGGTTGAGGATCCGGTTCGTCTTCACCCGCCCGTACTTGGGGACGGCCATCAGCATGTCGATGACCTTGGCGGTCTGGACGTACTCGGGCGGATCCATGAGCAGCGTCTGGATCTTGACCTTGTTGCCCTTGAGGTCGCGCTTCAGCTGGGCCCGCTTGGAACGGATGTCATTTGCCCTCTTGAGGGCTTCCATCCTCTGGTCCAGTGATCTCTCGGGGGCGGCGCTGGAAGACTGGACCGGGGCCTGCATCGGGGCGCCAGTATATCCGCGGCCGCGAGGAGCGGAAAGACCTTTTCGGGGTTTGTGAAAAAAACCCCCGTCTATCCGGAGATCCGAGCCAGCTGACCGCCCAGCTCCGCCGCGATCCGCGACCCGGCCGCCGGATCTCGGAAGCTCTCGGTGCCGACGGCAACGAGACATGCGCCGGCGCGGAGCATCTCGGCGGCGTCTCGTCCGTTGGCGACGCCCCCCATTGCGACCACCGGGACCGAGACGGCCCCAGCCACGGCGTGGACCTGAGCCAGCGCCACGGCCCGGACGGCAGGGCCCGAGAGCCCGCCCGTGCCGCCGCCCAGCCACCTGTCCCCCTTGTCGGGATCGAATGCGACCGCGCGCAGCGTGTTGATCAGGGAGACGGCGTCAGCGCCGCCCTCCTCGGCGGCGACCGCCACCGGGACCGGGTCCGCGATGTTCGGCGTCAGCTTCACGATCAGCGGCTTTTCGGTCAGCGGCTTCATGGTCCTGAGCAGGGAATTCGCCTCCTCCGGGGACTCGCCGACGATCAGTCCCGACTTCACGTTCGGACAAGAGACGTTCAGCTCGAGGGCCGCCACCTCCTCGCGGCTCCCCACCCCCTCCACCAGCCGGCTGAACTCGTCGTGGCTCGTCCCCATCACCGAGACGATCAGCGGCACGGGCAGCTCGGCGAGCTGTGGCAGGTCGTGCTCGAGGAAGCCGTCGAGCCCCTTGTTCGGAAGGCCGATCGAGTTGATCAGTCCCGACGGCGTCTCCCAGAGGCGCGGCGGCGGGTTGCCGGCCCGGGGCTCCGGCGTGATCGTCTTCGAGACGAAGGCGGAGAAGGGGAACTCGTCGAGCAGCGAGTCGCCGAAGGCACGGCGGGCCGCGATTGCGTCGAAGGTCCCTGACCCGTTGATCACCGGGTGGCGCAGCTCGATCCCGCAGAACTCCATCAGTGGCCGGACCCCGGGACCAGCGCAGTCTCGATCTCGTCGCCGCGGACGACCGGGCCGTCGACGCAGAGCCGCAGGTAGCCGCCGTCGGCCTGAGGAATCGCGCAGCCGAAGCAGGCGCCGAACCCGCATGCCATTGGGGCCTCAAGCGCCAGCTCGCAGGCCACGCGCCGCTCCGCACAGAGGACGCGGACGGCCTCCAGCATCGCCGGCGGGCCGCAGGCGTAGACGGCGGCGCTTCCCGCGTCGTCGCCCTCGAGGAGGACTGCGAGTAGGTCGGTGACGTAGCCGCGATGGCCGGTGTGGCCGTCCTCGCTGGCCAGCCGGATCTCGCTGCAGTCGAAGAGGTCCAGCCCTCCCGAGTTCGGGCGATCGCGGAAGCCGAGCAGCACCCGGGCCGGGATCCCGGCGCGCAGGAGGCGCCGCCGCCAGAGCGCCAGCGGCGCGACGCCGATCCCGCCGCCGACCAGGATCGCGCCCGCGGCGCCGGGCGCGACATCGGTCGGCGCCGCGAACGGGCGTCCCAGCGGGCCGTGGATCCAGAGGCCCTCCCCCGGCTCGAGGGCAGCGAGCCTCGAGGTGCCCGGGCCGACCGCCTGCACCAGGAAGTCGAGCCGGACTCCGCCGGCCTCCTTCTCGGTGTCCGCGACCGAGAAGGCGCGTGCCAGATAGGGGCGACCACCGTCGCCGCCCCAGCCGGAGTCCGCGGCCAGCATGTAGAACTGGCCGGCGGCGGGCTCGGGGCCGGCGGGATCGAGGACGGAGAAGATCCGGTAGCCGCCGGAGGGGACGTTGCGGGTCACCTCGCAGAGGCGCCGCCCGAACGGGGCGACCACCCTCTCCCCCAGGCCGCGCGTCGCTCCGGCCGTCATCTCTTCGATGGCTCGCGCTCCTCCGGTGCGTGGAGCTCCTGAAGCGCCCTGACCTCGACATCGCCGCGGGCCGCCGCGAAGATCGCGCGCGAGGCCGCGGAGGCGCCGGTCATCGTGGTTACGCACGGGATGCCGTGCTTGACGGCAGCAGTGCGGATCTCGTACCCGTCCGCGCGAGCACCCGAGCCGGTCGGCGTGTTGATCACGAGGTCCACCTCCTCGGACCGGATGCAGTCGACGACGTGCGGCGAGCCCTCGCCGATCTTGTTGATCTTGCGGACCGGCACGCCCATCGCCGAGATCGCCTGCGCCGTGCCAGCCGTCGCGATCACCTTGAAGCCGAGGTCGTGGAAGCGCGTGGCCAGCTGCGTCGCGGCCGCCTTGTCGGCGTCGGTGACGCTGATGAAGATCGTTCCCTCGGTCGGCAGCGAGATTCCGGCGGCGGCCTGAGCCTTGCCGAACGCGGTCGGGAAGTCGGCGGCGATGCCCATCACCTCTCCGGTGGACCGCATCTCCGGGCCGAGCACGGCGTCGGCGCCGGCGAAGCGGGCAAAAGGCAAGACCGCCTCCTTGACGCTGACGTGGCCGGGTTGTTCGCCGGGCAGGTCCTGATCGGCGAGCGACTGACCCAGCATCAACCGGCAGGCGATCTTGGCGAGGGGCGCGCCGATCGCCTTGCTGACGAACGGGACGGTGCGGGAGGCGCGCGGGTTGGCCTCGATCACGTAGAGCTCGCCGCCGGCCACCGCGTACTGGACGTTGATCAGCCCGATCACGCCGAGGTCCAAGGCGATCTTGCGGGTCGTCTCCCGGATCTCCTCCAGCATCTCCTCGCCGAGGCTCATCGGCGGGATCACGCAGGCCGAGTCGCCGGAGTGGACGCCCGCCTCTTCGACGTGCTGCATGACGCCGGCGATGAAGCATTCCTCCCCATCGGCCAACGCGTCGACGTCCACCTCGATCGCGTTCTCAAGAAACCGGTCCAACAGCAGCGGGTGCTCCTGGTCGGCCCGGACATTGGCTTCCAGGTAGGTCCCAAGCGCCTCACCGTCGTAACAGATCTCCATCGCCCGCCCGCCAAGGACATACGAGGGCCTGACGAGCAGCGGGAAGCCGACGTCCTCGGCGATCGCGACCGCCTCCTCGGCGGAGAGCGCAGTCCCATATGGAGGGTGCTTGATCTCCAGCCGCTTGAGCAGCGCGCCGAAGCGGCCGCGGTCCTCCGCGAGATCGATCGCATCGACCGGGGTGCCGAGCAGCCGCACGCCGGCGTCCTCGAGCGACTTGGCGAGGCGCAGAGGCGTCTGCCCGCCGAACTGGACGATCACTCCCTCGGGCCGCTCGATCTCGCAGATCGCAAGCACGTCCTCCGTCGTCAGCGGCTCGAAGTAGAGGCGGTCGGAGGTGTCGTAGTCGGTGGAGACCGTCTCCGGGTTGCAGTTGACCATCACTGCGTCGTGGTCGAGGTCGCGCGCGGTCATCGCGGCGTGCACGCAGCAGTAGTCGAACTCGATCCCCTGGCCGATCCGGTTCGGGCCGGAGCCCAGGATGACCACGGACGGGCGGTCGCCCCTCTCCACTTCGCCAAAGGGGGTTCGCGCGCCCGCAGGCGAAGCTGAGGACGCGCGTTCATGTGCTGAGTAGAAGTAGGGGGTGCGCGCCTCGAACTCCGCGGCGCACGTATCCACCGAGCGATAGGTGCGCTCCAGCCCCTCCGTGCCGTCGCCCTCGGTCGCGAGCGCCTGCAGCTCGCGGAGGAACCACGGGTCGATCATGGTCGCTTCCTGGATCCGCTCGAGCTCCACCCCGCGGCGGAAGCCGTCGAGGATCAGATCGAAGCGGTCCGACGATGGAGACGACAGCCGCTCGAGCAGCTCACCAGTGGACGCCGGGATGTCAGGCTCGTCATCGAGCTCACGTGAGCGGAGCGCCTTGGCAAAGGACTCGCGAAAGGTGCGCCCGATCGCCATGCACTCGCCGACCGACTTCATGTGGGTGGAGAGGCGGCCCTCGGCGCCCGGGAACTTCTCGAAGGCGAAGCGCGGGATCTTGGTGACGACGTAGTCGATCGTCGGCTCAAAGGACGCCGGCGTTGCTCGTGTTATGTCGTTGGGGATCTCCTCTAAGGCGTAGCCGACCGCGAGCTTCGCAGCCATCTTTGCAATCGGGAAGCCGGTCGCCTTCGAGGCGAGCGCGGAGGAGCGCGAGACGCGCGGGTTCATCTCGATCACCACGATGTCCCCCGTCTCCGGGCTGACGGCGAACTGCACGTTGGAGCCCCCGGTCTCGACGCCGACTGCACGGATCACGCGGATCGCCTGGTCGCGGAGGTCCTGGTAGAGCGCGTCGGTGAGCGTCTGGGCCGGGGCGATCGTCACGGAGTCGCCCGTGTGGACGCCCATCGGGTCGACGTTCTCGATCGAGCAGATGATCACGACGTTGTCGTTGCGGTCGCGCATCACCTCGAGCTCGAACTCGCCCCAGCCGAGCACCGACTCCTCGACCAGCACCTGGTTGATCGGGCTGGCGGCCAGGCCCTCGGAGACGACCTGGGCCAGCTCGGTCTGGGTGTTGCCGACACCCCCACCATGCCCGCCGAGGGTGAAGGCCGGCCGGACGATCGCCGGCAGGGTGATCGTGCCGGCCGCGACGCCCGCCTCGGCCTGCGCGACGGAGGTGACGATCTGCGACCAGGGAACCCGCAGGCCGGCGCCCTCCATCGTCGCGCGGAAGGCCTCGCGGTCCTCGGCGCGGTGGATCGCGTCGTAGTCGGCGCCGATCAGCTCGACGCCGAACTTCTGCAGCGTCCCGTCGTCGTGCAGCGCCTTGGCCAGGTTGAGAGCGGTCTGGCCGCCGAGGGTCGGCAGCAGCGCGTCCGGGCGCTCGCGCTCGATCACCTTCGCCACCGGTCCCGGCAGCAGCGGCTCGATGTAGGTGCGGTCGGCGAACTCGGGGTCGGTCATGATCGTCGCCGGGTTCGAGTTGACCAGGACGACCTCGTAGCCCTCCTCCAACAGGACCTTGCAGGCCTGCACGCCGGAGTAATCGAACTCCGCCGCCTGCCCGATCACGATCGGCCCGGAGCCGATCAGCAGGATCTTCTTGATGTCGTCGCGCCTAGGCACTCGCCGCCTCCATCGCCTCGGCGCGGGAGTCGTACACCCGGCCACGGCGCAGCTGGCCGTCCTCGAACTCGGCGATCAGGGCAATCTCGCGGTCTATGCCGACGCCGCTCTCACGCCCCTCGACCTTGAGGCGACAACTCGCCAGCACACTGCCGTCGTCGAGCTCCTTGAACTCTCGATCCTCGTAGGCGGGCACGAACGAGTCGAGCCACTCCTCGAAGAACTCGGCCATTCCCTCCGGCCCGTGGTAGGTCCTGCCGTCGACGCCGCTGAGCAAAGGGGTCCACTCGCATTTCGGGTGAACGAGCTCCGCCGCCATCGCCCGAACCTGCTCGCGATCCCCGCTCTGGACTGCATCCCAGCTTCGATCGATGATCTCGGTGTTCCGCGCAAAGTCACTCATGCCGCCAGCTCCAGGAACCGGTCGAATAGGTAGCGCGCGTCGTGCGGGCCGGGCCCAGCCTCCGGGTGGTACTGGACCGTGCAGCCCGGGACGTCCTTGAGGACCAGGCCCTCGACCGTACGGTCGTAGAGGTTGAGGTGGGAGAGCTCGGCCTCGCCGAAGTCGGTCTGCCAGCGGACCGGCTCGTCGCCCTCGATCGTCCGATCGCCGAACGGGCCGAGCACCGCGAAACCGTGGTTCTGGGAGGTGATGTCGATCCGCCCGGTCTCGAGGTCCTTGACCGGGTGGTTGGCGCCACGGTGGCCGAAGGGGAGCTTGAAGGTCTCGAGGCCGACAGCCCGGCAAAGCAGCTGGTGGCCGAGGCAGATGCCGACGACCGGCTTCTTTCCGACCACCCCGCGGACGTTCTCGACCACGTAGTCGAGAGCGCCGGGGTCGCCGGGACCGTTCGCGAGGAAGACCAGGTCGGGATCGCGCGCGAGCACCTCCTCCGCCGAGGTGTCGCAGGGCAGCAGCGTGATCCGAGCGCCCCGCTCCTTGAGCTGGCGGACGATCGAGAGCTTGATGCCGGTGTCGATGCCGACGACGTGCGGGCCTTCGCCTTCGATCTCGACCGGCGCACCCGGTGTGACCGTCTTGGCGAAGTCGGCGCCGTCCATCGGGGGCTCTGCGCCGACCCGCTCGCGGGCCTCGAACTCGGCGAGATCCGCCGGGAAGATCCCGCCGCGCATGGCGCCCCGGTCGCGGATGTGGCGGACCAGGGCGCGCGTGTCGATGCCGGAGATCGCCGCGATGCCGCAGTCGCGCAGCCAGTCCAGCCAGCCGCCCTCTGCGGTCGCGGCATCCTCCCCGTTCTTCCCCTCGCGCATGATCACGCCGCGCGCCTGGACGCGGTCGGACTCCATCGCGTCGCCCGACACGCCGTAGTTGCCGATCAGCGGATAGGTGAAGGTGATGATCTGGCCCGCGTACGAGGGGTCGGTGACCGCCTCCTGGTAGCCGGTCATCGAGGTGTTGAAGACGACCTCGCCGGTCATGGCCTCGCCGGAGCCGAGCAGCTCGCCGTCCAGACGGGTGCCGTCCTCCAGCAGCACGTAGCCGCTCACGCCACCCTCTCCTTCCGCCCGATGCCCGGGTTCGGGGCGTACTCGAGGATCAGCCTCTGGATCTCCTTGAACTCGTCGGTGCCGGCGCGGCCGAGCAGCTCGAAGAGCGCGGCCTCGACGCTCGTCAGGACGGCGCCGGCGCGCTCCATCTTGTGGAGCCCCACGCGCTTGTTCTCCTCGGTGCGCGAGCCGACCGCGTCCAGCGGGACGTGCACCTCGGTGCCCCCCTCGAGCAGGTCGATCGCGGTCTGGCTGACGCAAACGTGAGTCTCGATCCCGCAGACGAGCGCCTGATCGCGGCCGCCCAGGTCGAAGCCCTCGGCCTCGGCCGCCGAGAAGACGACCTTCTCGATCGGAGCGGTGCCCTCCGGCAGGCGCCCGGCGACCTCGGGTGCGGTCTTTCCCAGGCCCTTCGGGTACTGCTCGGTGATCACCACCGGGACGTCAAGGGCCTCGGTCCCCGCGATCAGCGTCGCCGTGGCCTTCGCCACCCGCTCGAAGTCCGGGATCGCCCTCCGGAATCCCTCCTGGACGTCGACCACCACCAGCGCCGTGCGATCGCGCTGGAGCTTGCCGTTCACGAGGCCACCCCGAGCGCGAAGCTGCGCTGCCGGAAGGCGACCCGGCCGGCGGCGACCGTCATCAGTATGCGGCCGGTCAGCTCCCGGCCGCCGAAGCAGTTGTTGTAGGAGCGGCTCTCGTAGCCGTCCTCGCCGACCGTCCAGGCGAGCTCCGGGTCGATCAGCGCGACGTTCGCGACCGCGCCCTTCTCCAGCCGGGGCGCCTCGATGCCGAAGGGCTCGCCGCCGCAGGTCATCCGCTCGACGAGCAGTCCGAGTGACAGGACACCGGGCAGCACCAGATCGGTGTAGAGCGCGGCGAAGGCGGTCTCGAGGCCCGTCACCCCCATGGCCGCCTCTTCGAAGGGCACCTCCTTCTCCTCCGAGGCGTGCGGGGCGTGGTCGGTGGCGACGCAGTCGATGGTGCCGTCGCGGAGCCCCTCGATCAGGGCCTGGCGATCGTCCTCGGTGCGCAGCGGCGGGTTCATCTTGAAGCGCGCGTCGAGGCTGCGGACCTCCTCGTCGGTGAGGGTGAGGTGATGTGGGCTGGCCTCGCAGGTGACCTGGACGCCGGCGGCCTTGGCACGAGCGATCTCCTCCACCGAGGTCCGTGCCGAGAGGTGCTGCACGTGGACCCGCGCCCCTTCATATAGGGCGAGTGAGCAGTCGCGGGCGATCATCGTGGACTCCGAGACCGCCGGTACGCCCGCCATGCCCAGGACCGCCGAGACCTCGCCCTCGTTCATCACGCCGTCCCCGGAGAGATCGGGGTCCTCCTCGTGCAGGGCGATCACGCCGCCCGCCAGGCGCTGGTACTGGAGCGCGCGCCGCAGGACCCGGGCGTTGGCGATCGGCAGGCCGTCGTCGGAGAAGCCGATCGCGCCGGCGTCGGCGAGCTCGGCCATCTCGGTGAGCTCCTTGCCCTCCATCCCGCGGGTGACGTTGGCGACGAAGCCGATCGGGATCGACGCCTCGCGCTCCGCGCGGTCCCGGACCGAGCCGAGCACCGCCGCCGAGTCGATGGGCGGCGAGGTGTTGGCCATCGCGATCACCGCGCAGTAGCCGCCTGCTGCCGCCGAGCGGGTGCCGGTCTCCAGGTCCTCCTCGTGCTCCTGACCTGGGACCCGGAAGTGGACGTGGGGATCGACGAAGGCAGGCAGCGCGAGCAGCCCCTCGCCGTCGACGACCTCGGCGCCCTCGACCTCGGGGGCGCTCCCGGATTCCGCGATCTCCGCAATCTCGCCGTCGCGCACGACTAGGTCGTGGGTCCCGTCGAGGCCGGTCCTCGGGTCGAACAACCGCGCTTCCCTGATGACCAGGTTCGCGGCCGGCGCCGGCCGGGAGATCAGCTTCGGGGCCTCGGCGGCTCCCTCGGACCCGTTCTCGGTGACGTTCACGCCGGCTGTCCGATCGTCGGCGTGTCGACCGGAGCGGGTCCGCGGTCGGGCCGTGCCCGGTCGCTGCCCGCCAGGAGCTCGTAGAGAATCGCCATCCGGACCACCAGGCCGCTCTCGACCTGCGCGGTGATCAGCGACTGCGGCGAGTCGATCACCTCGGGTGAGAGCTCCACCCCGCGGTTGACCGGGCCGGGGTGCATGAGCAACTGGCGCGGGCCGAGCCGCCGCGAGTCGATCTGGTACCTGGTCGCGTACTCGCGGAGCGAGGGGACGAAGCTCTCGCTCATCCGCTCCCGCTGCATCCGCAGGGCGTAGACGACGTCGGCCTCGCCGAGGCCGTCGAGGTCGTAGGAGACCTCGCAGCCGAGCGCCTCGATCCCGCGGGGGATCAGGGTCGGCGGCCCGCAGAGGGTCACCTTCGCTCCCATCTTCTGGAAGGCGAGGAGGCAGGAGCGCGCGACCCGGCTGTGCAGGACGTCGCCGACGATCCAGATCCTGGTCCCCTCGAGCGAGTCGAGTCGCTGGCGCAGAGTGAAGACGTCGAGCAGGGCCTGCGTCGGGTGCTCGTGCTTGCCGTCGCCGGCGTTGATCACCGAGGCCTCGGTCCAGCGGGCGACGAGGCCCGCGGCGCCCGCGTGCGGCGAGCGGATCACGATCGCTGCGGGGTCGTAGGCGGAGAGGGTCGCGACCGTGTCCTTCAGGGACTCGCCCTTGTCGACCGAGGAGCCGGCCGACTTGACGCTGACCACGTCCGCGGAGAGTCGCTTGGCGGCGAGCTCGAAGGACGAGAGTGTCCGGGTGCTGGCCTCGTAGAAGAGGTTGACGATGGTGCGACCGCGCAGGGTCGGCACCTTCTTGATGTCGCGCCGCCCCACCTCGGCGAAACTCTGGGCCCGGTCGAGGATGCGATCCATCTCCTCGCGCGAGAGCTGATCCACTCCGAGCAGGTGCTTCATGAGTCCTCCCTCGTCGTCGCGGCTGCCTCGGCGGGCGTGATCGCGACCTCGTCCATCCCGTCGGTCTCCTCGAGCCGGACATTCACCCGCTCCCCGGGGGCCGTCGGCAGGTTCTTGCCGACGTAGTCGGGGCGGATGGGCAGCTCACGGTGGCCGCGGTCGGCCAGCACCGCCAGCTGGACCCGGGCCGGGCGCCCGTAGTCGAAGAGGGCGTCGATCGCGGCGCGCACCGTACGGCCGGTGTAGAGCACGTCGTCGACCAGGACGATCGTGCGGCCGGCGAGGTCGAAGTCGAGGTGGGAGTCGTGGACGATCGGGGCGTCACGGGGCTCGCGCCGCTCGATGTCGTCGCGGTAGAAGGAGATGTCGAGGTCGCCGAGCGGGGCCTCGGTGCCGGAGAGCTCGCCCACCAGGGCGTGCAGGCGGCGGCAGATGACGGCTCCGCGCGTGTGGATTCCGACCAGTGCCAGCCGATCCGAGTCCTCATTCTTCTCGACGATCTCATGGGCGATACGGACAAGCGTCCGCCGCAGATCGTCGTGATCGAGCACGACCTTCTCGTCGTTCACTGCTCTGCTCCTTCCCGGCCTCACGGGACCGTGGTTAAAGGGGCTTGCCGCGCCAGCGTAGCAGCGGGGTGCGACGATTCCTGACAATGAAGCCGCAGGTTGCGGACGCAATCGAGGCGCATCGACGAGCCGGACGGGAGTTCGAGGCCGGCGGGGTGCGGAGCTTCGTGCGGGAGGAGGGCGACGGCGAGCCCGTCGTGCAGATGCATGGGATCCCGGTCAGCTCGTTCCTCTATCGGAAGGTGCTGCCCCTGCTCGCGGAGCGCGGCCTCCGGGGGGTCGCCTTCGACCTGCCCGGCCTCGGCCTGGCGGAGAAGCCCGCCGAATTCGACTACAGCTGGTCCGGACTGGGGCGATGGACGGGCGAGGCGATCGACGCGCTCGGCCTCGAGCGCTGCCATCTCGTCCTGCACGACATCGGCGGTCCGATCGGGCTCGAGTGGGCGCTGCGGAACCGCGAGCGGGTCAAGAGCCTGACCGTGCTCGACACGCTGATCGACGTGGCGCACTTCCGGCGAGTCTGGACGATGGACCTCGCGGCGCCGCCGGTGATCGGCCCGCTCTGGGTAGCGACGATCCGCCCGCCCGTCGCCCGCTGGCTCTTCTACATGCAGGGGATCGCCGACCGCTCGGCCACGCCCGCCCACGAGGTCGACGCCCACATCGCGCTGTTGCATCGGGATGGCGGCGGTCGCTCCTTTCGCCGGATCGTGCGCGGCTTCGAGCTGACCGAGGAGAAGGAGGCTTTCTACGTCGGCGGGCTGAGAGAGGCGGGCTGGCCGTCGACGATCGTGTGGGGGGAGCGCGACCCGGCGCTGGGCGAGGACCGTCGCCGTGCCTTTGAGCAGGCGCTCGGCGTCGAATCGGTCGTTCTCCCCGCGAAGCACTTCCTCCAGGAGGACCAGGCGCCGGCGGTGGCCGAAGCGATCGCTGGCGTAGCCGCGGCCGCCTAGTCGCCGCCGGGCGCGGGCTCGGCCAGCGGCTCCGGGCGCTGCTTGGCGCCCTCCTGGACGAGCTCGGGGTCGCCGCGCTCCGGGAACGGGATCTCGATCAGGTCGAAGTCGCGCGGCGCGAAGGTGTTGGGGAAGGCCTCCCGCGCTTCCTTCAGCACGGCCGTGACGTTGTACCGCGAGGAGACGTGGACGATCGCGAGCATGTGCACCTCGGCCTCGGCTGCAAGCTGCGCGGCGTCCCGCGCCGTCGAGTGCCCGGTGTCGGCCGCCCGGGCGGACTCCTCGACCGCGAAGGTGCCGTCGTGGATCAGGAGCTGGGCGGCGTGAGCGGCGATCCGGGTCATCTCGCAGGGAGCCGTGTCGCCCGTGATCACGATCTTCCGTCCGGCACGAGCCGCGCCGAGCACCTGCTCCGGATGCACCTCCGAGCCGTCGACCGCGACCGTCTCGCCGCGCTGTAGGCGGCCGAAGTCGCGCTCGTCCGTGATCCCCAGTCCACGCGCCGTCTCGACATCGAAGCGGCCCGGACGCTCGGGCTCGACGTACGCGTAGCCGAGCGCCCTCATCCGGTGCTCGACCGGGAAGGCCCGCATCTCGAAGCCGTCGTGCTGGATTCCCTCCCCTGGCTGGAGCTCGACCAGCTCGACCTCGTAGCGGAGCCGGCCGAAGATTCGCCGGAGGGCCTCGAACAGGTCACGGAGCCCCGGCGGCCCGACGATGCGCAGCGGCGCCTGCCTCTCCATCAGGTCATACGTCTTGAGCAGCCCCGGCAGGCCGAGGTAGTGATCGGCGTGGAAGTGGGTGATGTAGATGTCGTCGACCTGGACCAGCCCTGTCGAGTTGATCATCTGCCGCTGCGCCCCCTCCCCCGCGTCCACCAGGATGCGGCTGCCGCCGGCTCGGATCAGCGCGCAAGCGGTAGCCCTCCGTGCCGAGGGCACGGAGCCGCCGGTGCCGAGGAAGACGACCGAGAGGTCCATGGGCGCAAGCCTAGAAGCGAGGGCGTCACGGAGCGGGCAGGGTCGCCCGAGTCGCACCTAGACTTGACGCACTCGCGCCCGTAGCTCAGCTGGATAGAGCGTCCGCCTCCGGAGCGGAAGGTCACAGGTTCGAATCCTGTCGGGCGCGCTGAACCCGTCTCTTCGGCGCATGGGGATCTCGGTGTTTCACACGGTTGTTCCGTTGGCGAGCGGACGCGACGCTCGTATGCGCAACAGCCACCGGAACACTCTCGTGGAGACCGTCCTAGAGCGAGCGCAGCGCGCATATCCGGGGCCGCCGAGTCCCGCGGATACTCGAGGAAGCCGTGAGCGCGGGGCGTACCTCGACAACCTCAAGCTGCTGCTGGTCGCCGTGATCATCGCCGGTCATGGCGCGCTGGCCTACGGGGATCTCGAACACGCATGGCCATACCAGGACGTTCAGGAGGTCCAACTCAGCGGGGTCGCCAACATCAGCCTGGCCGCCGTGGTGATTCCGGCGGCCCTGTTCGCGATGGGCCTGTTCTTCCTCATCTCCGGGCTGGTCACGCCGGGTTCGGCATCACGCAAGGGCCCACGGAGATTCGCCCGCGACCGCATCATCCGGCTCGGCGTGCCCCTTGCGATATGGGCGCTGGTCCTCTGGCCCGGGGCGATCTGGGCGGCGCATCTGGCTGCTGGGGATACGCACTCGCTCTGGTGGCGATTCACGCACGAGGATCCCGTCCTCGACACGGGCCCGATGTGGTTCGTCGAGGTCCTGCTGATCTACTCGCTCGCCTACGCGGCCTGGCGCTACTGGCGTCAGCGCGGTGCGGCCGGGCCCGACGCCGCCACCGACTCGACCCGCCGAACCAACCTGTCCGGGCGGACGCTCGTCGCTCTCGCCGCGGCGATCTCGCTGGCCACCGTCCTGCTGCGGCCCGTCCTTCCCGCCGTCAGTGGCCAGATCGGCCAGTCGCACCTGTGGCAATGGCCGCAGTTCGTGGTGATGTTCGGGCTGGGGATCGTCGCCGCTCAGCGCGACTGGCTTGATCCGGTTCCGGACGGGATCCGCCGCGCGTGCGGCTTTGCCGCGCTGGGCGGCCTCGCGGCTTGGGGGGTCGTGGCCGCAACGATGGCCGCGACCGGCGTTGACGGAGGCATCCTCTTTGACCCCGGGGTCCACTGGGCCCCGCTATCGATGGCCGCTATCGAGGGGCCACTCGCCGTCGGCGCCTCGGTCTGGCTGCTCGCCCTTGCGCAACGGCGCCTCAACCGTCGCCCGGGTCCCCTCGGCCGCGCCATGGCGCGGAGCGCCTACGGCGCGTTCTTCCTGCAGGGGATCGTCCTGATCGGCCTGATGATCGCGATGCGACCGATCGGCGTCCCCGCCGAGATCAAGGCCCTCACAGTGGCCTGCCTCGGCGTGGCCGGCTCGTTCGCGCTCGCCTGGCTGCTCGTCAGCCGGACTGCGCTCGGCCGAGTTCTCTGAGCCCGGCTGGACTCAAACGACACAGGCGTTGCCCACGTGCAGCTCGACGTGAGCGAACTTGTGGCGGCGCACCTGGACTCGCTGGGTGTCGCCGTGCAGGCACTGCACGACGATGGCGGGGCTCTGCGCGCTCAGGGGGCAGACCTGCTGCGGCTGCGGGTCGCAGGTCGGCGGGTTCGGAGGCACGGAGCTGACGTCATAGAGGCCTCGCTTCACCCGGAGGCGGAAGTGACCGTCGCTGACCGCCTGGCTGGCGACGACAACGCCGTCGGCGGCGCGGGCCACAGTGACCGTCACGGGTCCCGTATAGAGGGGCTGCGGCGGAGGCGGCTCGGCGCAGGCCCCCGGGCAGGCCGCGTTGAGGACCGTGCCCTCGACCCCGGAGTGCTTGTGGCCGTGGCGTTTCTTCGCGTCGGCCGGCGCTGTGAAGAGCGCGATCGCGGCGAGCAGCGCCAGACCCGTCATCAGCTTTCGCACGGCACCTCCCTACCCGGGCGCGGCGCGCCCGAATCCAGCGTCGCTCAGCCGCCGGCGACGGCCGGCAGGATCGTCACCTCGTCGCCGTCGTTGACGGCGGTGTCGAGGCCGTCCTGGAAGCGAATGTCCTCGCCCGACACATAGACGTTCACGAAGCGGCGCAGGTCCCCGTCTTGGGTGATCCGCTCGCGCAGGCCGTCGTGCTGGTCGAAGACGGCGTCGAGCGCCTCGCCGACGGTCGAGCCCTCGACCTCGATCTCGCCGTCACCACCGGTCGCGGCACGAAGCTGGGTCGGGATCTTCACGGTGATGCTCATCGGGCGGAGATCTTATTCATCGTGCCCCCTCCACCGCTCTCTAGGCCGAGGCCCCCACGCCCTCGAATTCCGCCTCGAAGGAGTCAAGGGTGGGATCGATCTCGTGCATCTGGAAGGACTCGCGCGCAGCGTCGAGCGTCTTCAGGCCCTCGCCGGTGATGTAGGCGACCACCTGCTCCTCGGAGCCGATCTTCCCGGCCTCGGCGAGCTTGGCGAGCACGCCGATGGTGACGCCGCCGGCGGTCTCGGTGAAGACGCCGGTGGTCTCGGCGAGCAGCTTGATCCCGGCCCTGATCTCGTCGTCGTTCACCGACTCGATCTCGCCGCCGGTCTGCCTCGCGAGCTCCAGCGCGTACGGGCCGTCGGCCGGGTCGCCGATCGCGAGGCTCTTGGCGATCGTGTCCGGCCGCCGCTCGGGCTTGCAGACGTCCCAGCCCTCGGCGAACGCAGTCGCCACCGGCGAGCAGCCCTCGGGCTGGGCGCCGGAGAAGGTCGGCAGCTCGCCCTCGACAAGGCCGACCTCCAGCCATTCGCGGATTCCCTTGGCGAGCTTGGTGAACATCGAGCCCGAGGCGATCGGCCCCACGATCCGGTCGGGCAGGCTCCAGCCGAGCTGCTCGATCGTCTCGAAGGCGAGCGTCTTCGAGCCCTCCGAGTAGTACGGCCTCAGGTTGACGTTGACGAAGGCCCAGGGATGCGTCTGGCTGAGCTCCGTGCAGAGCCGGTTGACGTCGTCATAGGTGCCCCGGATGCCGACGAGGTTGGTCCCGTAGATGCCCGTGGCGAGCAGCTTCTGCTCCTCGAGGTCGGCGGGGACGAAGACGTAGGAGTCGAGGCCGGCCGCGGCCGCGTGGGCGGCGACGGCGTTGGCGAGGTTCCCGGTCGACGCGCAGGCGACGGTCTCGAAGCCCAGCTCCTTGGCCTTGGCGACCGCGACGGCGACGACGCGGTCCTTGAAGGAGTGGGTGGGATTGGCGGCGTCGTTCTTGATCCACAGCTCGCCCAGCCCCAGCCGCTCGGCGAGCCGGTCGGCGCGGATCAGCGGCGTCAGGCCCGGCTCGAGTGGGTCGCCCGGGCGGCCGGCGAATGGCAGGAAGTCCGAGTAGCGCCAGATCCCGTGCGAGCCGGCCTGAATCTTCCGCCGGGTCTCCTCGGCATCCAGGTCCGAGAAGTCATATGAAACCTCCAGCGGGCCGAAGCACTGCTCGCAGACGAAATGGGCCTCGAGCGGATAGACCTCGCCGCATTCCTTGCACTTGAGAGATTCGACTGCCATCTGGCTCCTCTACGAAAAAACCTCCGCCTGGGTTCTCTGTGGGCGGAGGTTCCGTAGTGGAGCGCTCTTCCCACATCTTCCAGGCTCTACGAACGACACCTGCTGGAGTTGGCACCTTCCTCGAACCGAAGTCCGAGGGGGTTGCCGGGGTTTCATCGGGCCAGTCCCTCCACCCCTCTTGATGTGGTGACTATGTGACTGATGAATATAGCAACGCCCTCAATCCGCATTTACATGGGCAAAAGCGGGCGCGGAAGTGCGCCCCGCCCCTCCGGCCGCAGTACAGTGGCACCACCATGGAAATGGACGTGACGAACACAACGGGGCCGGAAGATGCCGAACCTCCCTCGTCCCAGGCTGCGCCGCACCCGTGCCGGCGAGCTCGTCGCACCCCTTCCGCCTGAGCCGCAGACTCCGAACGTCGAGGAGATCGCGGCCGAGGGCCTGCGCTGGATCAAGATCGACCATCCCGGCGCGCTCGAGCAGGCCTGGCTGGAGGAGAACTTCGACTTCCACGCCCTCGACTACGAGGACGTCCTCTCGCGCAACCAGCGCCCGAAGATCGACGTCTATGACGAGTACCTGTTCATCGTCCTTCAGTTCCCGATCTTCGATCGCTCGGCTCGGCGGCTCGGCGCGGGCGAGCTCGACCTGTTCGTCGGCGCGGACTTCCTGATTACGATCCCGAATCAGCCGCTGCAGCCGGTCGAGTACCTGTTCGAGCGCTGCCGTCAGAAGGAGGAGTTCCGCGAGGAGCTCTTCTCGCGCGGCTCCGGGTACCTGCTCTATCGCCTCGTCGACGACGGCTTCGACTACTGCTTTCCGATGCTGCGAAAGATCGGCAACAAGCTCGACGTGCTCGAGGGGGAGATCTTCGAGGGCCGCTCCGAGGAGATCGTTCGCGACATCTCCAACGTCAAGCAGGAGATCATCAACTTCCGCAAGGTGATTCGCCCGCAGCGCCCGGTGCTCCGCGACCTCGAGAAGGTGAAGCGGCGCTACCTGGCGCCGGACATGGACCTCGAGATCTACTTCGACGACATCGTCGATGCCCACGAGCGCATCTGGGACATGCTCGAGAACTACAAGGAGGTCGTGGAGGCGCTCGAGCAGACCAACGAGTCGGTGATCGCCCACCGCTTCAACGACATCCTCCGGATCCTCACGGTGCTCAGCATCGTCTTCCTGCCGGCGACCCTGATCGCAAGCGTCTGGGGCATGAACGTCGGCCTGCCCTGGGGCGGCGACCCGGCCTCCGACTCACACACGGCCTTCTGGGTCATCCTCGGGGTGATGGTCACCGGCATCGGAGGCATGTTCTACTTCTTCCGCCGCCGCGGCTGGTTCTAGCGATCGATCAGCTTGACCTTCTTGGCCAGGCTGTTCGCATCACCGCCGCTGGGGAGGTACGTGACCGTGACCCGCACCTTGGCCTTGCCGGCGTTCTGCAGCTTGCGCCGCAGGGCCCGGCCCTTCTTCCCCTTGCCGGGCCTGATCTTGAGCTTGACGGTGCCGCCTGCCGTGGTGACGCTCTCCCGGGCGGCGCTCGAGATCGCGAGCGCCTTCAGCCCCTTGCCCTGGAGGCCGACCTGTCCGGGGCCGGGAACGTCGGCGAACAGCGCCGCGGTGCCGTTCTTCTTCCGCTTCAGCTTGCCGAGGCTGAAGGAGTTCGAGTCGACCGCGATTCCAAAGAGATAGTTGGTCCCCGTCCCCGATACCAGCGTGTGGATCACTCCGGAGCCGTCGAGGCCCGAGCGGCCGACCTCGGGTGGCAATTGCTCCGTCCAGAACAGGTACCGCGCATCGAGCGCCAGTGCGGCGTCGTTTGCCCCGGTGACGAAGCTTTGGTCCACCCCGGTTCCGTCGAGGTTCGCGCGCAGGATCCGCGTGTTCTCGCCGGCCGTGAAGTAGAGGTGGGTCGAGTCGACGACCGGGCCGCAGGGCTCGTGCAGGCCACTGCCCTGGATCGCGTTCGGGATGAAGCTCTGGTTCACCCCTGTCCCATCGAGATTTGCGCGCCCGATCGAGTTGACGGTGCTGTTGTCGTTGCCCCAGTAGACGTGCTGAGCGTCAACCGCGACCCCACACAGACTGTTGGCGCCGGTGATGAAGTCCCGCTTGATCCCCGTGCCGTCCAGGTTGGCCCGGCCGATGTTGCTGACGTTCTCGTCCCAGTAGATGTGCGCGGAATCGACCGCCACGGAGCAGGGCCGGTTGAAGCCCGTGATCCCGGTGATGAAGTTCTGATCCACTCCGGTCCCGTCGAGCTTCGCGCGCCCGATGGTGTCCGTGACCTGATTGCCCCAGTAGATGTGCTTCCCATCAACCGCGACGCCGCATGGTCCATGGGCCCCGTCGATGAAGCTCTGGTTGACCTGGGTTCCGTCCACGGTCGCTCGACCGATCGTCGTCCCGGGACCGCCCCACCAGTTCGCCCAGTAGATGTAGGCATTGGCACGAGGCGCCAGGAGAAGCGATAGCCCGGCACCCAGCGCCGCCGCCAGAAGCGCCCGCCTGAAGCCGATGCTTGATGGGCTCGCCATGGTCTCCGCCTCGCCCTCCCCGAGGCACCGGGAGAGTACTACCGGGCGTCAATACCATGCCCGACTGTGGCCGAACAGCGGATATGGGCGCCCTGGCGCCTCGCCTACGTGAAGGACGCCTCCAAGGACAACTCCGACGCCTGTGTCTTCTGCGCCGCCCTCGAGGCCGGTGACGACGAGGCGAACCTGATCGTCCACCGCGGCGAGCGCTGCTTCGTGATCCTGAACAAGTTCCCCTACACGAACGGGCACCTGATGGTCGCCCCGTACGAGCACGCCGCGGCGATACAGGAACTCGATACGGAGACGGTCGCCGAGCTCATGTCCCTAGCCCAGCGCGGCATGAACGCCCTCGACACGGGCTATTCCCCGCACGGCTACAACGTCGGCTTCAACCAGGGCCGGGTCGCGGGCGCCGGGGTCGAGCACCACATCCACATGCACGTCGTCCCGCGCTGGGGCGGCGACACCAACTTCATGCCCGTCCTCGGCGACACCCGCGTGATGAACCAGACGCTCGAGGACAGCTTCAAGACCGTTCGCGAGGCGTTCTGAGCATGCCCATCACCTCTCCCCCGGCCGGCATCTTCAAGGCCTACGACATCCGCGGCCTCTACGGCGAGGAGATGGACGAGGCGACCGCGCATCTGATCGGGCGCGGCTTCGCGCGGGTGCTTGCGCGCCTCCGGGACAAGGAGACCTCGGAGCTCCGCGTCGGCCTCGGGCACGACATGCGGCTGACCGCTCCCCAGATGTCCGCCGCCGTCCGGCGAGGCCTGGTCGAGGAGGGCGTCACCGTCCTCGACGCCGGCCGAATCGCCACGGAGATGAGCTACTTCCTCGTGGGCTCGCGCGATCTCGACGGCGGAGCGATGGTGACCGCCTCCCACAACCCGAAGGCGTACACCGGCGTGAAGCTGATCCGCGAGGGCGCCCTCGCGCTGTCGGGCGATGCGGGCATCCAGGACGTTCGCGCCGAGGTCGAGGACGGGATGCCCGAAGCGCCGGGAGGCGGGAGCGTCGAGGAGGTCGACATCTACCCCGACTTCCACAGGCACATGCTGGGCGTCGTCGAACGGGACGCGATCGGGCCGCTCGAGATTCTCGCCGACGGCGGCAACGGCATGGCCGGCCCGATGGTCGGCCCGCTGCTCGAACAGCTCAATCTCGAGGTGACCACCACCTACTGGACCCCGGACGGCAACTTCCCCGACCGCGAGCCCAATCCACTGCTGGAGGAGAACCGCCGCTTCATCATTGAGCACGTCAAGTCCGAGAAGGTGGATCTCGCGATCGCCTGGGACGGCGATGCGGACCGCTGCTTCTTCATCGACGGCGAGGGCAGCTTCTGCGACGGCGACTTCATCTGCGCGCTCCTCGCTCGCGCGGCGCTTGCGAAGAACCCCGGCGCAACGATCCTCTACGACCCGCGCTCGAGCAGAGCTGTCCCCGACATCGTCGCTGCGGCTGGCGGCAAGTCCGACCTGAGCCGGGTCGGCCACGCCTTCTTCAAGACGCGAATGCGGGAGACGGACGCGGTCTTCGGAGGCGAGGTCTCCGGCCACTACTACTTCCGCGACTTCTACTGTGCGGACTCGGGCACGATGCCGGCGCTGCTCATCCTCGAGCTGGTCTCCCGGGAGGGCCGGCCGCTCAGCGAGCTGATGGCCGAGTTCCGCTCCAAGTACTTCATCTCGGGCGAGATCAACTCCGAGGTCGCCGATCAGCAGGCGAAGATGGAGGAGATCGCGGAGCGCCACTCGGACGGCGAGATCACCCGCCTCGACGGCATCTCGGTCGACTACCCGGACTGGCACTTCAACGTGCGGCCATCCAACACCGAGCCGCTGCTTCGCCTCAACCTCGAATCGCTCGTCTCCCGCGAGGACATGGAGGCGAAGCGCGACGAGGTGCTGGGCCTGATCCGCTCGTGACGGAGGAGGAGACGCCGGTAGAGGTCTGGCAGCGGATCACCGATGCCGGGATCCGCGTCCTGCGCATCCCCACCCCTTTCCAGGTCGGCCGCGTCAACACCTACCTGCTCGAGGGCGAGCCGCTCACGCTGGTCGACTCCGGGCCCAACTCCGGCAAGGCGCTCGACGAACTCGAGCGCCAGCTCGAGGCGCTCGGCCATCGGATCGAGGACCTCGAGTTGGTGATCATCACCCACCAGCACATCGACCACCTCGGACTCGTGGACATCGTCGCCAAGCGCTCGGGGGCCGAGGTGGCGGCCCTCGACCTGCTCGCGCCGTTCATCGAGAACTTCGGCGACGACGCCGAGCGGGACGACGAGGAGGCGGCGGCGCTGATGCGCCGGCACGGCATCTCCGAGGAGGTGGTCACCGCCCTGCGACAGGTGACCGGAAGCTTCCGGGCCTGGGGATCGAAGGCGAAGGTGACGAGACGCCTGCACGACGGCGAGCTCCTTCAGCTCAGCGACCGGAGGCTGGAGGTCCAGCACCGCCCCGGCCACAGCCCCTCGGACACCGTCTTCTGGGACGAGGAGCGGCGGATCCTGCTCGCCGCCGACCACCTGATCAAGCACATCTCCTCGAACCCCCTGATCTCCCGCCCGCTCGACGGCTCCGCCGAGCGCACCCAGGCGCTGGTCACCTACCTCGAGTCGCTGAAGAAGACGCGCGAGCTGCCGGCCGAGATCGTCCTCTCGGGGCACGGCGAGCCGATCACCGACCACGTCGCCCTGATCGACAAGCGCTTCGCGATGCATCAGCGGCGCGCGGAAAAGCTGTACGGCCTGATCGCCGAGGAGCCGCGCACCGGCCATGGCCTCGCGCAGGCGATCTGGGGGGACGTCGCCGTCACCCAGGCCTTCCTCACGCTGTCAGAGGTAATCGGTCACGTGGATCTGCTGGTCAACGCCGGGCACGTACGGGAGGTCGACGACGGCGAGGTGATCCGCTACGAGGCGACTTCGGGCAAGAGCGCGGACGAGCTCGGCGACCTGATCCCGGGCGGTAACCCGGCCGGCGCCTAGCCCGGGCGGCAGTAGCCGAACGCCTTGTAGGCGTCCTGGGTGCCGTCGATCGAGAGCACGGAGACCTCCCAGCCGTTCGATCGGAGGATGTCGCCGAAGACCACCGGGCCGCGCACCTGGAAGGCCGCGGGCGGAGGCGCACCGTACCCGCCGCCCCGCACGAACCTCCGCTTCCCGCAGCCGGGGGTCACGGTGGTGGTCACCGCCCCAGGGGTCGGGGGCCCATAGTGAGGAACGGCATCCGACGCTTCCGCTCGCTGGACCTTCCCCCGGACGCAGTAGGCCTGCACGTCATAGGTGTCCACGGGGGTCGGACCAGCGTTGGTTACCTCGACGCTCCAGCTGCGGCCGAAGCCACGCGAGCGGTTGAAGTACGCGCTGGTCGACCTCGTCTTGAACCCACCCGAGATCGCAGTGGTGCCCTTCGGGCAGATGGCCGAGTTCCCGGTGGTCCGCCCGGCCACGCCGGGGGTGAAGTCGGTGCGGGTGGTGCTCCCGACCAGTATGGATCGCCTCCGCTTCTCGCAGTAGGCGTATGCCCAGAACTCGCTCGCGGCAGGGAACGGATCGTGCTCCGCCCCGGAGACGCGCCAGCCATCGCCCTTCGAGGTCATCATCGACTCGCTGACGACGAACCAGCGGCCCGGGAACCTCGGAACCGAGGTCGTGAATCCGCCCGAAACCGCCTTCGTCCCCCTCGGGCAGCGAGCCACCACCGTGGTCGTGACCCCGGGGCCGGTCGGGAGACCCGCCGACACGCCGGACCGCGCGACGGTCCGAAGCTTCGCGGCCTCCGCGTGAGCCGCACCCAGGGCGAGGACGGCAAGCGCGATCGTGACGATCCGCGTCGGACGCATGGATTCCGAGCGTAGGTCAGAGGCAGCAGGCGGTCAATAGGCTGCCGGTAACCCGGCCGGACGCCGGGGTTAGGAAAATGGCGTGCCCACGATCGCCTCTGCCCAGAGAGACCCGGCTCCCGCCGCCACCGCCGTTCCGCTCGAACCTGACGCGGAGAAGAAGCGGATGCTGATCATCGTCAACCCCTACGCGACGACGGTCTCGGACCGGCTCAAGAACCTCGTCGTCTACGCGCTCCAGGCCCGCTACGAAGTGGAGGCCGTTGACACCGAGGCCGCGGAGCATGCGATCGAGATCGGCCGGGAGGCGCGCCACGGCGGCTACGACCTCGTCGTGGCCTTCGGCGGTGACGGCACCCTCAACGAGGTCGTCAATGGGCTCGCCGGCACCGATGTTCCCGTCTCGGTCCTGCCGGGCGGCTCCACCAACGTCGTGTGCCGGACCCTGGGGATCCCGAACGACGTGGTCGACGCGACGGAGCACCTGATCGGCCTCGCCGACGACTTCCGTCCCCGCAAGATCGATCTCGGCCGCTGCAACGGCCGCCACTTCGTGTTCGCCTGCGGCGTCGGGCTCGACGCGACCGTCGTGAAGCGGGTCGATGCCCATCCGCGGCTCAAGGCTCGCGCGCGCCAGTGGTACTACACGTGGGCGGCGATCTCAGGTTTCTACCGCCACTACCTCCGGAACCCGGTTCGGCTGGAGCTCGAGACCGACGGCGAGCGGCACGAGGGGGTCACCGCCATCGCCCAGAACTCCGATCCCTTCACGTACTTCGCCCGGGTTCCGATTCGCATCTGCGAGGACATCGGCCTCGACGACGGGACAATCGCGATGGCCCTGCTCCACCGCGCCAAGCAGCGGGACATGCTCCCGATCGCCGCACGCGTGCTCAGCAAGCGGCTGCATGCAACGAAGCACCGCCAGATCGACGAGTTCGACGACGTCACCGACGCGATGGTCCGCTCCATCTCGGTGGACGAGGACGGGCAGCCCCGCCCGTTCCCGGTCCAGGTCGACGGCGACTACATCGGTGAGCACACCGAGCTCGCCTTCGGCGTCGACCCGGGCGCGCTCACGATCGTTTCGTAGGGACGGCTTCGCCAAATAGCCGCGGCCTGGTGGCCGCTACTTGTGCTTGGCCGAGAAGTTGACCTTGCTCTTGCCCCCAGAGCAGAGGTCCTGCGCGGCGAAGTGGTACAGCGCGTAGCCGTCGATCTCGTTCGGCGCGACGAACCTCCCGTGGATCTTGTCGATCTTGTTGCCGAGGAAGGTGTGCGTGATCGTGAAGCTGCGGTTCCTGCCGAGCCTCTTGCTCGGCGTCCCGTCGAGGGTGAACACCGGGGCCGAGACGCAGTCCTCTCGGGCGACGGACGGCTCGGTGGTCAACGTGACCCTGCCCTTCTTCACGGTGAACGCGATGCCCCGGAAGCCCGGAGCGACGGCCGCCTGGGTCGTTGAGCCGCTGTACTGGCCGGTCTTGATCCGGGTCCCGGCGCCGGCTACGACGGTCCACTGCACGGCGACCAGGAGCGCGGCAATCGGCACGGCCGCGACGATCCTGCGAAGTGTTCTGGGTGCCTTCAACGTTCCTCTCCTCCCCGGCCCGCTCTGACAGTATCGCGGACGTGGGCGCACGGGACCCTAATTGCCGGTTCTGTCAGATCATCGCCGGCGAGGAGTCCGGGCACGTCGTGTTTGAGGACGATCGGACGATCGCCTTTCTCGACAACCGCCCGCTCTTCCCCGGGCACTCCCTGCTCGTGCCCCGCGCACATCACGAGACCCTGTCCGACCTGCCCTCGGAGCTGGTGGGCCCGCTGTTCGAGAACGCGAGGCTCCTCTCCGCGGCGGTTCCGAAGGCGATGCGGAAGCCCGGCTCCTTCGTCGCGCTCAACAACGTGGTGAGCCAGAGCGTGCCTCACCTTCATGTCCACGTCGTGCCCCGGAAGCCGAAGGACGGGCTGCGCGGATTCTTCTGGCCGCGCACGAAATACGCCTCCGAGGACGAGATGCAGAAGATCGCGGAGCGGGTCCGGAAGGCGATCGCCGGCGGCTAGCCGAGCTTCGCCTTCGCGCTGACCGGCGAGCCGAACGGGATTTCCGCGGTCACGCTGACCTTCGCGCTCTTCTTGCCGCGGAGCTTGCTCTTTCCGGTGTTGCTCAGCTTGATCACGGGGGCGTTGAAGCCCTGTGCCAGCGTGACGGTCCTCTTGCCGATCGTCGTCTTGCCCAGCTTCGCCGTGAGGTTGACCCCGTCGATGCCGGTGGTCGGGGTCATCACGACCTTGATGCCCTTCTTGATCGTCTGGCTCACGCTTCGATGCGGCAGCTTCATCGACGAGGAGGGCCGTGCGAGCGGCGCTCCGTTCGAGGTGATGTGGAGCGTCGCCTGCATGGTCGTCGGATGGATCGTGCAGTAGAAGGTGTAGTCGCCGGCGCTCAGGTACTGGGTGCCCTGCACACTCGTGGCCCCGCCGGAGATCGTCGGGCTGCGGAAGAGGGCCTGGCCATCCGGGCCGTTGTGGAGCGCAGTCACGTTGTGCTGGTCGCCCGTGACCTGGAACGGGACGACCTCACCCTGGTCGGCCGTGTAGGTGGCCGCGGAATAGGTGCTGTCGACCCTGCCGACGATCGTGTCGGAGGCGGCGAGCGCGAAGCCCGCGTACGCCATCGCCGCGAACGCGACGAGCGCAATCGCCAGTCCCAGCCGTCTCCCTGTTTTCCCGCGTCGGAACATCCGTGTCCTGATAACGCGATTCAAGCGAAAAAGGATCGCTTTTGTTCAGCCGGTGGGCGTGACCCGGTACGCGTCGAAGACCGAGTCGACGTTCCGCAGGCGCGAGATGCACTGCTTGAGCTGTTCGGTGTCACCGACCTCGAGCACGAAGCGGTTCTTCACCATCGGGTGCTTGGTCGTGCATCGCGCCTCCAGGATGTTCAGGCCCGCCTCCGCGAAGGTGCGCGATAGGTCTTCGAGGAGGCGCGTTCGGTCCCAGGCATCGACCTGGAGCTCGACCCGGTACGAGGACTCGTTGTCACCATCCCAGCTCACCTCGGTGAAGCGCTCCGGAGCCTTCTTCAGGGCCGCCACGTTCCGGCAGTCCTCCCGGTGGACGGTGATCCCGCGACCGAGTGAGACGTAGCCGACGATGTCGTCGCCGGGCACCGGGCGGCAGCACTTCGCGAGCCGCGCCGCCACGTCGTCGATGCCCTTCACCTTGATGCCGAAGCTGGTCGCCTCGCGGGTCCGCCTGCGGGCTTCATCGGTGCCCTTGATCAGGCCCTCCGCGGGCTCCTCCTCCACCGCCTCGCCGCGCTTCAGACGCTGCATCACCTTGTTGGCGACGACCTTGGTCGAGATCTTCGACTGGCCGAGGGCGATGTAGAAGTCGTCCGCCTTCCGGAAACCCATCTCGCGGATCACGTCAACGAGCAGCGGCGAGCCGGCGAGCTTCGGGTAGGGCAGCCCCTGCTTCTTGAAGGCCTGGGCGAGATCGTCGCGGCCCTTGTGCTCTGCGTCCTCGCGGCCCTCGCGCTGGAACCAGGCGCGGATCTTGTTGCGGGCCCGGCTCGTCCGGACCAGCTTCAGCCAGTCGCGCGAGGGCCCCCGCCCCTGCTTGGCGGTCAGGACCTCGACGATGTCGCCGCTGCGCAGCTGATAGTGGAGCGGCACGATCTTGCCGTTCACCTTCGCGCCGACGCAGTGGTGGCCGACGTCGGTGTGGATGGAATACGCGAAGTCGAGCGGCGTGGAGCCGGCGGCCAGGTTCTTGACCTCGCCCTTCGGCGTGAAGACGAAGACCTCGTCCTCGAAGAGGTCGACCTTGAGGGCCTCCAAGAACGCCTGCGGCCCCTGGTTCTGCTCGTTGTCGAGCAGCTGGCGCAGCCAGGTCATCTTCTGCTTCGGGTCGCCGTCGGCGCCGCCCTCCTTGTAGATCACGTGCGCGGCGATGCCGTACTCGGCGAGCTCGTGCATCTCCGGCGTGCGGATCTGGATCTCGAGCGGCCTGCCCTCGGGCCCGATCACCGTGGTGTGAAGGGCCTGGTAGGCGTTCGCCTTCGGCATCGCAACGAAGTCCTTGAACCGCCCCGGCAGGGGCTTCCACAGGGAGTGGACGATGCCGATCGCGCCGTAGCAGTCCTTGACCGAGCCGACCAGGACCCTCATGGCGGTCAGGTCGAAGATCTCGTTGAACTCCCGGCCCTTGCGGGTCATCTTCGTGTAGATCGAATAGAAGTGCTTGGCGCGGCCCGAGATCTCGGCGTCGATGCCGACCTTCGCCAGCTCCTTCGCCAGGAACTCGCCCGCCTCCTCGACGTAGCGCTCGCGCTCGGCGCGCTGCTGGGCGACCAGCTCCTTGATCTCCTCGTACTTGCGAGGGTGAAGCGTCGCGAAGGAGAGATCCTCGAGCTCCCACTTGATGGCGTGGATTCCGAGCCGGTGCGCCAGCGGCGCGAAGATCTCGAGCGTCTCGCGCGCCTTCTCCTGCTGCTTCTGCTTCGGCAGCGCGCCGATCGTGCGCATGTTGTGGAGGCGGTCGGCCAGCTTGATCAGGATCACCCTGACGTCAGTGGCCATCGCCACCATCATCTTCCGGTAGTTCTCGGCCTGCCTCTCATCGCGGCTCTTGAAGGTGATCTCGGTGAGCTTGGTGACGCCGTCGACCAGCTGCGCGATCTCGTCGCCGAAGTCGCTGCGGACCTGCTCCAGGCTCGCGCTCGTGTCCTCGACCGTGTCGTGGAGGAGCGCCGCGCAGAGCGTCGCTGTGTCGAGACGCAGGCCGGCGCAGATCCGGGCCACGCCGAGGGGATGGGTGATGAAGTCCTCGCCCGACTTCCGCTCCTGGCCGGCGTGGCTCTCGCAGGAGAAGGCGAAGGCGCGCTCGATCTCCTGGCGGTCGTGGGACTCCGCCGGAGCGGTGTCGTACTCCTGCATAATCGCGAACAGGTCGCCGAGCAGCGCCCGCTGATCCGCGGTGAGCTCGCGTGTGATCGAGTCGGCGCGCGGCGCCGGGCCGTGGCCGTCGACCTCGCCGACCCGGGTGTGGCCACGGCGGTCGGGATCGCGCACGGCACCGTTGCCGTCAAAGGCCTGGCCCTTGCCGGTCTCGGTTACGCCTGTGCTCTTGCTTGGAGAAATCGGATGGCCTCCTGGTGTCTGGCGATACAGGCTCCGTAAGCCCGGGATCGCCCCAGATGGGTCCTCTCCGAGGATAAGACCCGCACGGCGGGAGCGGCGAGATCGGGCGTCCATTCGCATAGACCGAGCTCGCAGAGAACCCGCACGCAGCGTGCGGCCGTCTCGGGTGTGCGCGGGTACTCGGAGGCGCCGGCGAGCGCCGCGCGGAGCACCGGCCCCTCGACCTCTCCCCCACCCTCGCTGAGCGCACGCCAGATCCCCGCGATCGAGGCGCGGAGCTCCCATTCCCTGCCGAGCAGGCGCTCAGTCAGCTGGAGCTCCGCCGGCCCGTAGGCGAGGTGCATGTATCCGTGGCCGTCGGAGTCCGCCCAGGCCAGGCCCTCGACGGCCTCGCTCGGCGGCGGATCGATCACGACGACGTGCCGGAAGCGCCGGGGGGCGTCGGGCCGCAGGGCGACGACGGTCCAGTCGACCAGGACCAGGGCGGCGCCCTCGGGGCTGCGCAGGGTCGCTTCGATCGAGTCGGAGCCGCAGCGGCAGCAGGCGATCCGCGGAAGGGAGGCGCCGAAGCGGCGCGGATCCGCGGCGGCGGAGGCGAGCTTCGCGCGGCGAGCGCCATCCGCGCAGATGGCCAGTACGGGCTCTCCGCTCGAGATCAGCTCAGCGAGGGAGGCGACGGCCGCGCCACCGCGGCGGTCGACCAGCTCACGCCTCGAGCCGTCCGCGGCGCGGACGTCGAGCAGCGCCCCGGGCTTCCCGTCGGTCACGCGATCGAGCTCGTGCCGGAACCGCTCCCACCATTCGGCGTCGGTGCCGGGGCAGCCGTCGCCGCACGGGCGGCCCTCCGGCTCGCTCGGGGCGGCGCCGAGCGGGTAGAGCTCGCGCACCACCACGCGGGGTTGCTCGGCGCCGTTCCAGCGGTCCACCTCGAGCTCCACCGAGAGGTCCAGCGGCTGATCCTCGCGGCGGGTGATCTCGCCGTTCATGCCGAACGCAACCCCGGCGGCCCGGCCGGCCCCGCTCTCGAGCTGGAAGCGGGAGTGCTTGCCCTCCTCCCCGAGCGGCCTCACCTCGCGCAGGCGCCCCGACGGAACGAGCAGCCGTGGGCCCGGGTTGCCCATGCCGAACGGGCCCAGGCTCTCGAGCTGGCGCGCGAGGTCCATCCCGATCCCCTCGCGGCCCACCCCGACCAGGGCGTCGAGGCGCTCGCAGCGGACCATGTCCCCGGGGTCGATGGCCGACCCGGCGTGTTCGATGAAGGCCTCGCGGAACTCATCGAGCCGGCCGGCTTCCAGCTCCAGGCCCGCGGCGGCCCGGTGACCGCCATAGCGGGTCAGGTGCTCGGCGGTTGCGTCGAGGGCCGCGACCAGGTCGAAGCCGGGGATGCTGCGAGCCGATCCCTTGGCCCGCTCGCCGTCGACGGAGAGCAGGATGGTCGGCTTGAAGTGCCGCTCCACCATGCGGGAGGCTGCGATGCCGACCACGCCGGGGTGCCAGCCCTCCCCCGCAAGCACGAGCGCGGGTGCGTCCGCCAGGGAACCCGGCAGCTCCGAGCGTGCGCGCTCCGCACCCTCGATGACCTTCCGCTCCGCCCAGCGGCGCTCGGCGTTGGCGCGGTCGAGCTCGGCGGCGATCGTGGCGGCGCGGTCGGAGTCGTCGGTGAGCATCAGCTCCACTCCGGCGTCCGCCCGATAGAGGCGACCGGCCGCGTTGATCCGCGGCGCGAGGCGGAAGCCCAGGGCGCCGGCGTCGACGGTCTCCGGGTCGACCGACGCGGCGGCCATCAGGGCCCGCAGCCCGATTCGCGGCCCCTCGCGGAAGAGCCGCAGGCCCTCCCGGACGAGACGCCGGTTCTCCCCCACCAGCGGGACCATGTCCGCGACGGTGGCGAGGGCGACCAGGTCGAGTTCGGAATCGGTGGGGTGCCGCCTGCCCCCGACGGTCTCGGTCGCGCCTCGGCCGGCCGCATCACAGAGCGCCGTCGCCAGCTTGTAGGCCACGCCGGCGGCGCAGAGCCCCTCAAAGGGATACTCGGAGACGACCGGATGGATGATGGGGCAGTCCGGAAGCGTCTCGGGCGGGAGGTGGTGATCCGTGACGACGACCTTCATGCCGGCGCCCCGGGCGGCGGCGACCTCCTCGGCGGAGCCGATCCCGCAGTCCACGGTGATCACGAGCTCGGTGCCCCGGCTGCGGAGCTGCTCGACGCTCGACATCGTCAGCCCGTAGCCGTCGGAGAGCCGGTCCGGGATGAACCAGTCGCACTCGGCGCCGAGGGCGCGAAGGGTCGAGACGAGGATGGCGGTCGAGGTGACGCCGTCGACGTCGTAGTCGCCGTGGATCGTGATCCGGCCCCGGTCCCGGGCGACCGAGAGGATCAGCTCGCAGGCCTCCTCGATGCCGCGGAACTCGCTGGGCTCGTGGGCCTCCCGCGCCTCGAGGAAGCGGCGGGCTGCGTCGACCGTGCGGTAGCCGCGCCGCACCAGGGTCACCGCGACCGGCTCGGCCAGCTCGAGTTCGGCCGCCAGGCGGCGAACCTCCCCATAGTCGTAGGGGTCAGCCTGAAACGCTCTGGCGGGCTCCGTCGAGGCCATCCCGCCATCTTGAGTTCGGCCCCCGACGGAATAGGTGGATTACTGGCCCTGGCGGCAGTTCACCACGCTGCGATCGAGCGCCGCACCGTCCTCGGCGACGAAGGTCAGCACGGCCCGTCCGGGGCGCAGGTTGATGCGCAGGGCTCCGTGGTGGGTGTCGTCGGCGAAGGCCAGGCGGGAGTCGGCGTGGTTCACCGGGTAGAGCTCGCGGCCGCCGGCGCCGTCGACGTACTGGGTGATGCCGCCGACGGGCTTCAAGCGCTGCAAGTCGTGGTCGTGCCCGGCGAGGACGATGGCCGCGTGTCCCTGGAGCTCGCCGAACGCGGACTGCAGCGCGCCGAGATCGCCGTGCAGCCCTGCGCTGAAGACCGGGTGGTGCATGAACGCGAGCCGGCAGGTCCCGTAGCGGGGGGTCCGCTGGATCTCGGTGCGCAGCCAGTCGAGCTGGTCCTGCGAAGTCGGGACATTGGAGTTGAGGCTGATCAGCTGCCATCCCGAAGCCGCGAAGGCGTACCAGAGGGGAGGCGGGGTGCCCCGGACCGCCGTCCAGTACGGGACGTAGCCGGTGGCGACGTTCGGCCACTCGTGGTTGCCGATCGTCGGAGCAGTGATCGCGTTGAACCGGTGATACGGCGGGTCATAGTTGGACTGGAAATCGGCCGCCGTCCCGGTCTCGTAGACGTCCCCGAGATAGAGGAGGCGGTCGACGCGCTGTGCGCCGACCATCGAGGCCACCGCCCGGCTGTCGGCTCCTCCGTCCGCCCCGTCGCCGATCGCCCAGACGACGGAGACCCGCTTCCGCCGCGAGGGCATCCAGCTGCCGCCCCCGCGCGAACCGAGGTACGGCGAGTGCGCCTTCGCCCCGGCGACTCCGCCCTGAGGATCGGAGTTCTTGTCGTGCGCGACGGTGGCGACGACCGCGAGGGACGCGGCGAGCGCCAGGACCGCCAGGCGGGCCCACATCGGGATTCGCGCGATTCGGTCGAGCATGCTCCGAATCAACTCAACATAGGTGGAGTTGGCGCGTTTCTTCGGACCATCCGAAGGAACTCCCCAAATCGACGACTCAATCTGCAGACAGGTGAATCGATGCGCGCGACCGCGACTAGATGTGTTCGGCTTCCACGCCTGCGCGGACGCCCCAGGCGTAGACGATCGCCAGGCCGATGATCGTGCCCGGGACGGCGTAGAACGCCGTCGCCAGGTCGGTGTCGCCGATCGTCTTGCCGAGCAGGATCTGGGCGATCGCTCCGCTCACCATCGCTCCCGCCGTCGCACCGAGGAAGGCTCCGACGATGCCGCCCTGGAAGCGGTCCGGGACGAAGACCGTGAAGTGCCAGAGGGCGACCCCGAGCGTGAACCAGACCAGGATCGCCATTACCTGTTCCTCCCGTGCTTTTTGCGCCGGCGCCCGCCGCCCTGTTCGCGCGCTCGGCGGAGCGCCGCAGCGCTTGCCTCGCTGAGCTCGGGCTTCTGCTGCTCGGCGCCGCCGTTCCCGCCCGCTGCGGAGTCGCCATCGCCATCGGGCTCCTCTTCACTGCCGGACCCACCGTCACCGCCTGCGCCCACCGGCGCGGGCGGCTCAGGCTGCGGCGTCGGCGCCGGCGGCGGGGCAACCGGCCCGGGCGGCTCGGGCACCACGCCGGGCACCTGCGACTGAGAGGGCGCGGGAGTGTCGGCACGGCTCGGGGCCGGCGCCGCGGGGACGGGCGTCTCGGCATGCACCGGCTCCTCGTGACCGTCCACGCGTGCGACGACGTTCTCCTCGGGGAAGGCGGGAACGGTGCCCAGCTGCTCCTCGATCCGCTCGCGGCGGCGCCGGTAGGCGGGCTCGCGCTCCTTCCAGTGGGTGAGGACCGGTGACGCGATGAAGATCGACGAATACGTACCGGAGGCGAGGCCGACCATCATCGCGAAGGCGAAGTCCTTCAGGGTCGCGCCGCCGAAGATGAAGAGCACGGTCACGAGGAAGACGCTCGACAGACCGGTGATCAGCGACCGGGTGAGGACCTCGCTCATGGAGCGGTTGACGATCTGGGAGAAGGTCGCGCGCGGCAGCCGCGGCACGTTCTCGCGCACGCGGTCGAACACGATGACCGTGTCGTAGAGCGAGTACCCGAGGATGGTCAGGAACGCGGCGACGGTGCCGCTGGTCACCTCCCTCCCCGTCAGCGAATACACGCCTCCCGTGATCAGGATGTCGTGAGCCACGGCGATCATGACCGGCACGGCGTACTTCGGCTCGAACCGGAATGCCACATAGGCGGCGATCACCAGCAGCGAGAAGATGATCGCCTCGATCGCGCTCTTGGCGACCTGCTGCCCGAAGGTCGGACCCACGGTGGTCGCGTTGAAGCCGTTCTGGACGATCCCGTACGCGGACTGCAGGGCCGGCTGGACCTTCTGAACCTCCTCGGGGCTCGCCTTCGAGTCGATCTCGAAGACGTTGGTGCCGAGCTCCTTGTTGGTCGCCTTCGTGATCTGCGCGTCGGTGATGCCCGCCGCGTCGACCGTGTTGCGGACATCGTTCACCGTGGTCGCCTTCTGCAGGCCGACGGTGATCCGGCTGCCGCCCTCGAAGTCGATGCCGAGGTTGAGCTGCTTCGTCGCGAACGAGAGCGCGCCGATCAGCAGGATGCAGCCGGAGAAGCTGAAGAAGTACTTGCTGGCGCGGCTGAAGTCGAAGTGCCACTTGAAGCGCTGCTCGCGGGCACCGAGCGCCGCCGGCGAGCGCAGGAAGTGCGCCCGCCCGAACAGGCCGAGGAAGGCCTGCGTGAAGACCACGGCCGTGAACAGGGAGGCGATCGTCCCGACGCCGAGCGTGAAGGCGAAGCCCTTCACGTTCGAGGTCGCCAGGGCGAACAGGATGAACGCCGTGATCAGCGTGATCACGTTCGCGTCGATGATCGTCGCGATCCCTCGCCGATACCCGGCGGAGATCGCGCTCAGCATCGATTTGCCGCCCCTCGCCTCTTCCTTTATTCGCTCGAAGATGACGATGTTGGCGTCGGCCGCCACCCCGATCGTCAGGATCAACCCCGCGATTCCCGGCAGGGTCAGCGTGATCGGGATCAGCTTGATCAGGGCGAAGAAGAGCACGCCGTAGATCGCGAGCCCGACCACCGCGACGAAGCCGAGGAAGCGGTAGTAGATCAGCAGGAAGAGGCAGACCAGGAACAGCCCGACGATCCCAGCCTTGAGCCCCTGATTGAGGGCCTGCTGGCCGAGCGTCGCGGAGACCGTCGAACTCGAGATCTGCGTCAGATCGACCGGCAGCGCGCCGATCTGGAGGATCTGCGCGAGGTCATTCGACTCCTGCTGGGTCAGGCCGTTGATCTCGGCGCCGGTCCGACCGTCGATCCCGTTCGGGTTGTCGACGAAGTTGACGATCGGGCGGGACTTGATCTGCTGGTCGAGCACGACCGCGAAGTGACCCGAGTAGGCGTCGGCCGCCGACGAATTCCCGGCGATGCCGGGCGGGGCGTTCTGCAGCCCGCGCTGGGCGATCGCCTTGGTGACGTTGGAGAACTCCTGCCGGCCGTTGCCGGAGAATGAGAAGGTCACGTCCGGCTGGTTGAACTGGTCGAAGTTGGCCTTCGGGTTGCTGATGTCGGTGCCCGAGAGCGCTGGGCGGTCCCTGATCACGAACCACTGGGCTTGGGGGCTATTCGGATTGTCTGTCTGCGTCTGGCCCTGGTCCGGCTCCTTCTGCACCACTAGCGTGCCCTGCGGGACGCTCAGGATCTGGCTGTTCGCCGGCTGCTTCTGGCCGGGCAGCTCCGAGAAGAGGTCCTTCTGCGCGTCCGACGGGCCGGCGATCCAGGCGTGTGTCTGCGAGTTGAACAGGTAGTACCGCGGCCCGGAGGTCGTGCACTTGTTCTGGAAGCACTCCGGCGTCCGCTTGGACGCGAGCTTGACGGCGTCGTAGAGGCGGCTGAAGGAGGACTCGCCGTTCGGGACGTTCGTCTTCGCCGGGTTCGGGATGACGTTCGGCTCCCAGTCGTAGAAGTACATCTGGGCCGTCTCCCCCACCTGCTTGCTCGCGTTCGCGGCGTTGCTGACGTCGGGGAGCCCGACGCGGATCGAGTCCGAGCCGATCCGGGAGATCTCCGGCTCGGACACGCCGAAAGCGTCGGTCCTCTTCCGGATGATCTCGATCGCCCGGTCCATGTCGGCGCTGTCGATCGACGGGTTCTGCGGCGTCGGGCGCGCCTGGAAGATCAGCTCGGTCCCGCCCTTCAGGTCGAGGCCGAGCGTCGTCTTCTTGGTCGCGATGACGATCCCCGACCCGAGGATCAGGAGCGCGACGAAGGCGAGGATGAAGATGTTGCGGCGGCGGTTGCTCACGGTGTTGAGTGGGTCACGCTAGCGGTCTCGGGCGCGCTTCCGGCCCTCATTGCAACACACGAGCTAAGCGGCCGGACCTATTCCGGAGTTAAGACCAGCAGCAGACCGCCATCGTCGTCGTATGCGGGGAAGAGGTCGGCCACGGCCTCGGTCGGCAGGTCGCCCTCGGCGTTCACGGCCACCTTCTTGCCGAGGGAGCGCACACCCCATTCGAGCGTCGTCTCGATCGGGTCGGTGTCGCCGTTGCCGTCGGTGTCGGCGGTCGGCCCGCCTTCGCCCTTGTCGATCCACTGCAGGCCGAGCACCTCCCTGACCGGGCGGCCGATGACCTGCTCGTCCTTCAGGCCGGTGAGCTCGAAGGCGCCCTTGCCGAGATCGAGCACGCGTCCCTGCTGGTCGCAGGTGAAGAACGCGGCGCCGGGAGCGGGCATGTAGTCGTCGAGCAGCTCGAAGAGGAACCCGAACCCGCACTTCGAGCAACCCTTGGGCCGCGTCGAGAAGCCGGCGGTGCGCTCCCCGCTCAACTCCCTGTTCCCACAGTTCGGACAGATGAAGTACGGCATGCCTGCCCAAGGCTAGCCAACGCGTCCAGCCGACAGAGCAGCGATCCGTGCCTAAAAGAGGCTCGCCATGCCGTCCGGGACGGGCAGGCCAAGATGGTCGTAAGCCCGTTCCGTCAGAACCCGCCCGCGCGGGGTCCGCTTCACCAGGCCCTGCTGCAGCAGATAGGGCTCGAAGACGTCCTCGATCGTGTCTGCCTCCTCCCCGATCGCGACGGCCAGCGTCGAGAGGCCGACGGGTCCGCCGCCGAACTTGGAGGCCATCAGCTGCAGCAGCTGGCGGTCATGGCGATCGAGCCCGGCTCGATCGACCTCGAGCAACTCGAGCGCGTCCGAGGCGATCTCGGCGTCAATGCCGCCGCGGTCCTTCACCTCCGCGAAGTCACGGACCCTTCTCAGCAGCCGGTTCGCCACGCGGGGCGTGCCCCGCGCGCGGCTCGCGATCTCCTCGGCCCCCTCGGGGGTCACGTCGATGCCGAGGATGCCGGCGGAGCGCAGGACGATCTGGCGGAGATCCGCGGCGTCGTAGTGCTCCAGCCGGTGGCAGACGCCGAAGCGATCTCGCAGCGGCGTGGTCAGCAGGCCGGTGCGGGTGGTGGCTCCGATCAGGGTGAACGGCGGCAGATCGAGCGTGACCGTCCGGGCGCCCGCCCCCTGGCCGAGGACCACCGGCAGGCGCCGGTCCTCCATCGCGGGGTAGAGGGTCTCCTCGACGGCGCGCCCGAGCCGGTGGATCTCGTCGATGAAGAAGACGGTGCCCGGCTCGAGCGAGGTGAGGAAGGCCGCGATGTCGGCCTTGCGCTCCAGCGCCGGGCCGGCGGTTTGCACCATCGGCACGCTCAGCTCGGAGGCGATGATGTACGCCAGCGAGGTCTTGCCGAGGCCCGGCGGTCCGGCCAGCAGGACGTGATCGAGCGCCTCGCCGCGGCGGCGCGCGGCCTCGATGAAGATCCCGAGCTGCTCGGTGACCTGGACCTGGTTGACGAAGTCCTCGAGCTTCGGCGGGCGGAGAGACTGGTCGAAGTCGTCGTCCGCGCCGACCGCGCGCGCATCGTGGATCACGACCTCCGTCTCGTCGTCGTCGATCCCCGGAGTCCGGATCCCCTTGCCCGGCTCGACAGTCATGCCGCTTGCGCCCCCGCGGCGCTGCGCAGCGCCGACTGCACGATCTCCTCGGGGCTCTCGCCATCGGCGGCGGAGAGAAGCCTCTCGGCCTCGGGCGGCGTGTAGCCCAGGTTGAGCAGGCCCTCGCGCGCGAGCGATCGCGGGTCCTCCTCGCCGGCCGCGATCACCGGCCCGTCGGCGTCGGCCTCGATCTCGCCGGCGACCTTCTCGCGGAGCTCGACGATGATCCGCTCGGCGGTGCGCTTGCCAACGCCGGGCACGGCCTGGAAGCGCTTTGCGTCGCCGGCCGCGATCGCTCGCAGCAGCTCACGCACGGTCCCCCCGGAGAGCACCGCCATCGCCACCTTGGGTCCGACGCCGCCCACCGAGATCAGGTGCAGGAAGAGGTCCCGCTCCTCCTCGCTGGCGAAGCCGTAGAGGCTGAGCGAGTCCTCCCTCGCGACGAGATGAGCGTGCAGCGCGGCGTGCTTGCCGCGGGCCGGCACGGCCTTGAGGGTCTCGGACGAGATCGCCAGGCGATAACCGACGCCGCTCGCGTCGATCACGACATAGTCGGGACGGCGCACCAGCACCTCTCCGCTGACGGAGGCGATCATGCCTCGGGATTCTGCGCCGGGGACCGGATGCCTTTAACCGGCCAGCCGCTGGCGCGACGCGAGGGCGGGCGTCGTACCCACCCGCGGCCTGCCGAAATGAGAGACGGCGTCACGGGCGCCGGCGGTGCCGGCGTGGCAGATCGCGACGGCGAAAGCGTCCGCGGCGTGATCGGGCGAGGGCGGCTCGGGCAGGCCGAGCAGGCTCGCGACCATCCGCTGTACCTGCCCCTTGTCGGCGGAGCCGGAGCCGCAGACCGCCTTCTTCACCGCCTGCGGCGTGTAATCGAAGCAGGGCAGCGCGTGCTTCGCCGCGGCCAGCATCGCGACGCCGCGGGCTTCGCCCACACTGAGCGCGGAGACGACGTTCTTGCCGAAGAAGAGGTCCTCGAGCGCCATCGCCTTGGGCTCGTGCCAGCGGATCAGCTCGCCGAGCGAATCGTGCAGGCGGGTCAGGCGCTGCTCGACCGGCAGGTCCGGCTCGGTCTCGATCACCCCGCCGTCGAGCGCGACCATCCGCTCACCGGACGTACGGACCACGCCGAATCCGGTGTTCGCAGTACCCGGATCGATACCGATGACGATCACGCCCCTTCATTCTCACTCGCCACCCGGATGTCCTTCAACGGCCCGGAAACGCGTTTCCGCCATTTACGCAAAGAGAAGGGCCGCCCGAAGGCGGCCCTTCGATGCGACCTTGTGTTGAGCGCCTACTTCGGCGCCGCTACCAGGTTCATGTGGATGCTCGCCAGGTTCAGGACGTGGGTCGACGTGGTGCTGAAGTTCAGCGCCTTGAAGAGCCAGGTCCCGCGCGCCGGCACGCCGTTGAAGATCGACATGTCGACATCCCGTGCCGTGCCCGCGAAGGGCGGGGGCAGCGCGTTGTCGGGATCCCCGTCCGGGCACCCGTTGGGCGGAGGCGATGGATTCGGCTCGCAGTAACCCACGGTCGACTTGGCTGACTGGGTCAGCGGCCCGATCGTCGTGAGCCCGTCATCCCCGAAGAAGAGCGACGGGTTGTCCAGGAACACAGTCGTCCCGTCCGGCGCAACGACCTTCAGGTCGATGTCGGTGAGGAATCCACCCGGGTCCGTGAGCTGGTAGGTCGGCATCAGGGAGTTGGTCGCCACGACCTTGCCCTTGCCCTTCTTCTTGCCGACCGTGAAGGAGACCGTGGCGACACCCGCCACCTGGTTCGTCCCGTCACCTGCGGGAATCGGTGTCGGCGTGGACTTCGTGAGCGTCACCGAGTTGCTGCTCTTCTGCTTCTTTTTCTTTTTCGCGTCAGCCGATCCGGCGAGCAGGCTTGCGCTCAGGCACACCGCCAGCGCCAGGACGCCGAACAGCGCAAGGCGAGATCGTCCTTTGTTCATTTGAGAGCCACCTCCAGCTGGGCCCGGGTCTCCCTGTGCGCCCGGATGCGCTGACCATATGCCCAGCCGCATCACGTCGCAAGCGATAGGATCGCCGCCGTGGGGACCGGGGAGAAGAGGGTTCTGCGGAGGATTGCGCTGATCGGGGTCGCCGCGCTCGCCGCGCTGCTCGCTTTCGGCAGCCTCACTCCGGCGGTCGCCAAGAAGAAAAAGAAGAAGAAGGTGACGCCGGTGGTGACGACCAAGGCCGCCGTCCCGTTCTCCTCCGCCAGCACTGCGTCGGCCTCCGCCAATTGCACCGGGAAGACACACGTCTCGGGCGGCGGCTGGGTGGTCTCACCCCACTTCGATCCCGCCGGCAACACCGGGCTCCGCAGCCTCAACTCGTCTTCCACCGCGCTCGGGACCACCGGGTGGACCGCGATTCAGGACGCCTTCGCCTCGCCCTCGGCTTCGGGCAGCCTGACCGCCGTTGCTCAGTGCGAGTCGAACCAGCTCGCTCAAATCGCCACGGCCATCTCGGGCTCCGCCACCGTCCCACCCGGAACGCTGTCGAACCTCGTCCTGAATTGCCCGACCGGGACGCATGTGGTCAGCGCCGGCTATTCGGGGACGGGACTGGCCGCCTATCCCAACAGCCTCAACAACCTCAGGATCCTCGTGCTCCAGTCACGGCGGACGGCGGTGAACCAGTGGACGATCTCGGCGTTCGAGAACAACCTCGTGGCCGCCAGCGGGAACATCAGCGTGTCAGGGCTGTGCGAACGAGACGTCAAGGGGCGCACCATCGGAGAGGCCTCGACGGTGGCCGGCTTCGGGAACCTCTCTCGCGCATCCGGCGATCCGACCTGTCCGAGCAAGCAGCACGTGGTCTCGGGCGGGTACTCCCTGTCCCCGACCGACTCGGCTCTCCCGGTCGTGGGGATCGACGAGTTCGAGCCCACCAGCAAGAGCACCTGGCATCTCGGCCTTCACACGATCGGGCCGCAGCCGGCCGGCAGCTCCGTGACGACCTACGCGTACTGCGCGAAGGACACGGTCAAGAAGAAGAAAAAGAAGAAGTAGCCGCCGCGGGCCCTAGCTCGCGGCCGCGGCCTTCTCCAGGATCTCCTCCGGCACGTCGAAGTTCGCGTGCACGGAGTCGACGTCGTCGTGCTCCTCGAGTGCGTCCATCAGGCGGAGCAGGGCCGGAGCATCGTCCTCTCCCACCTCGACGGTGCTCTTGGGCTCCATCGAGACCTCGGCGGACTGGATCTCCACGCCGGCGGACCCGAGCGCCGAGCGCACGGCGGCCAGGTCGGTGGCGCTCGTCGTGACCTTGAGCAGGTCGCCGTCCTCGATCACGTCCTCGGCGCCCGCGTCGATGGCGGGCATCAGGTCGTCCTCGCCGTAGCGGTCACCGTCAACGAGGATCACGCCGCGGTTCTCGAACTGCCAGGCGACCGAGCCCGGCTCCCCGAGGCTGCCGCCGTTTCGCTCGAAGGCGTGGCGGATCTCCGAGCCGGTGCGGTTGCGGTTGTCGGTCAGGGTCTCCACGAGGATCGCCGCGCCGCCCGGGCCGTAGCCCTCGTACGAGACCGACTCGATCGCGGCGGCATCGGCCCCTTCGCCCGTGCCTCGGTCGATCGCCCGCTGGATGTTGTCCTTGGGCATCGAGGCGTCGCGGGCCTTCTGGACCGCGAGCCCGAGGGCCGGGTTGGAGTCGACGTTGCCGCCGCCGTCCCGCGCGGCGACGGTGATCGCGCGTGCCAGCTTGGTGAAGAGCTTGCCGCGCTTGGCGTCGGCGGCGCCCTTCTTGTGCTTGATCGATGACCACTTGGAGTGACCTGACATGGCCTCGATTCTAGGACGACGGCCCGGAACGACAGCGGGGCGCCCGTAGGCGCCCCGTTCATCGCTCCCGCGTATTTGCAGTTAGTGCCGTGGGTTCGTCGTCGTGATGGTCATGTACCAGCACTCGAGCGTCCCGGCCGGGTGCGTGTTGTCGTCGTCCTCGGCGAGCAGTGACCACCTCGCGTTCGTCGCCTTCTTGTCGCCCAGCCCGTTGAGCAGGTTGAGGCTCTCCATCGGGGCGAAGAAGCCCGCGAAGGGAGCCTGCAGCCCGGGCGTCGCGATGCTGGTCGGCGTGTCGCTGTCGAACGTCGTGAACGTCCCGGCGCAGCTCGCCGGGCCGGCCCCGTAGTTGTTGCCGTTCCCGCCGACGTCGTGCGAGAGGTTGATCACCCCACGCGGGGTGGCGAGGTAGAACTCGAGGTCCTTGGCGAACGGGTGCTGAGCCCGCACGCCGACGTTCACGTCCTTGATCTTGCCCCGCGGGTTGAGGCCCCGCACGTCGATCCCGGATCGGGCGAGCTGCGCCGCCTGTCCCGCGCCATCGTTGATCGGGATCGCGACGCCTCCGCCGGGCGCGCCGACGCCCACCTCGAACGTCTTGGTGATGACCTTCTTCCTGGCCTGCGCAGCGGGCGCCGCCAGGACGAGACCGATGCCCAGTGCCGCGATTGCGGCCGTGACCACCTTGCGTCCATTCATGCCGTCCCTCCTGTGATGAGGGCTCGTCTCCCCCCGAGCGCCTGCTGTTGTCCTCTCTGAAAACCCGCCCTAGCGAGCGAGTTGCGGGCTCAGCGCTTCTTCTTGCATTTCTTCTTCTTGGCGGCGTCGGCCGACCGGTGCTTCTTGCTCTTCTTGCACTTGATGGCCGTGAAGGTGAGCGACACCGAAGGGACGCCTGTCGTGTCGAGCCCCGCAAGCGTCGCACTGGCGGCTGCGGCGAAGGCCGTGGAGCCGCCGCCTCCCCCAGCGCCACCTGCCATCCCGTTGTTGCCGGCGGCTCCGCCGCCCCCGCCGAAGGCGCCACCACCCCCGCCGCCCCCCTGCCCGGCGCCACCGGGGCCATTCGTCCCTCCGGCGCCGCCGAATCCGGATGTGCCCCCGATCCCGTTCAAGGGCGCGTTCAATCCGGTCCCGCCGCTGCCCGCAAGCGTCGCGGTGGCTCCCCCGCCCCCATGGGCGTCCACATCGTTCCCCGAGAAGCCTGCTGAACCAGCCGCCCCGCCGGCTCCGCCGTGGGCGGGGTCACCGTTGTCGCCATTGCCCACGCCGCCTCCCCCACCGGCGACGATCAGGCGGGAGTCCAGCGTCGTGGGGTTGCCCAGCGGAAGCGTACGAACGTCTGATGCGCCGCCACCCCCGCCGCCGCCCTGGCCCGAGGGGATAGCGCCGGTTCCACCAGTCCCCCCACCGTTGAAGCCGCCCGGCCCTGGGACGACCCCCGAAGGGCTGCCGCCCTTCCCACCAACCTCCACGTAGAGAACCTGGCCGGGAGTCACGGGAAGGTCGGCCGTCGCAAGCCCGCCGAGCCCCCCGAGCACGGGGCCGTTCGACGCCCCGGGGGCGCCGATCGCGACTACGTGAAGGCTCCGCACGCCCGCCGGGACCTTGAAGGTCTGCTCGGCGCCCGTGGATCCGAAGGTCACGGTCGTCGCGGCCTGCGCGGGCCCGACGAGCAGGAACGGGGCGCAGAGGATGAGCGCTGCGCCGAGCAGCTTCTGCGGCGATCGAGGCATCCGCCCATTCCTACCGCCGCGAAGCTGCCCGGGCAACCTCAATTCAGCGCTTCTTCTTCTTGCACTTCTTCTTGGCGGTCTCCGCCGAGCGGTGCTTCTTCTTCTTGCACTTCTTGCCCGGCGCCGTGCCGCTGTTCGGCGAGGCGTAGTCGAGCGTCACCGAGGAGACGCCGCTCGAATCAGGCGAAACGGAGGTGCCGCTCGTGCCCGCAGCGAACGTGCTCGAGCCACCGCCGCCGCCACCACCGGCGTTGTTGCCGTCGGCGCCGTTACCGCCGCCGCCACCGCCGTAGGTGCCGCCACCGCCGCCGCCACCGGACCCTGCGCAGACGCCGCTGGATCCACCCGTGCCGCCTTGCCCAAACGAGCCCGGGCCGAAGGTCGCCCCGGCGGTCGTCGGGGTTGCCCCGGCTCCAGCAACGCCCTGCAAAGGTGTTCCGCCGGGCGAGCCGTTGGTGCCGGATGATCCGCCTGCGCCGCCTGCGCCGCCGGCCGTTCCGGTGCTAAGACACGTCGCGCCGCCACCGCCGCCGCCACCGGCGGCCACGATCAGCCGGGAGGTAAGCGACGAAAGCGTAGTGCGAATGTCTGTTGCACCGCCGCCACCGCCGCCGCCGTGTCCAAGTGGATCCGAGGTGGTGCCACCGGTTCCACCGCCGTTGAATCCGCCGGCGCCCCCGCTCGGGCTGGTCGAGCTACCGCCGGTGCCGCCGACCAGGATGAACAACAGCTGGCCCGGCGTCACCGCCAGATCGGTGCTCGCCCGCGCCCCGTTGGCGCCGGCTCCGCCGGACCCCGTGGTGCCGGCCGCACCATGACCACCCTTGGCGCCGGTGGCCACCACGTGTAGCTTCGTGATCCCGGTCGGCACCACGAACGTCTGCTCGGCGCCGGTGAAATTGAACGTCGTGGTGGTCGCCTGCGCGACTCCGCTCCAGGCCCCCATCGCAAGCGCGAGCACGCCAACGCCCGCGCCAAGCCCCCTTGCTCTTCGCGCTTCCATTGAGTCCCCTTCCTTATGAAGGTCGGCCGGAATTGGCCGTCGGGCCGACCCTACTATGGAAGCGGATCGCCGGTGAAGACCTAGACGACGAAGCTGCCGTCGCGCTGCAGTGTCTCTCCGTCGACCTCGATCTGACCGCCCTGGCGCAGGTCGCAGATCATGTCCCAGTGGATGGCCGACTCATTGACGCCGCCCGTCTCCGGATAGGAGCGGCCGACCGCGAGGTGGACGGTGCCGCCGATCTTCTCGTCGAGCAGGATCTCTCCGGTGCCGGCCGTGATCCCGTAGTTGGTGCCGATGCCGAGCTCGCCGAGGCGGCGCGCCCCCCCATCGGTGTCGAGCATCTCGATCAGGAAGTCCTCGCCCTTCTCGGCGCTCGCGTCCACGACCTTGCCGCCCTCGAAGCGGAAGCGCACCCCCGCGACCTCACGCCCGGCGTAGCTCGCCGGCAGGTGGAACCTGATCTCGCCCTCCGCCGAGTCCTCGATGGGGCCGGTGAAGAACTCGCCATCGGGCATGTTGTGCTTCCCGTCGGCGGCGATGAAGGTCCGCCCCTCGATGCCGAGTCGCAGGTCTGTCCCGTCGCCGGTGACGTGGACCTCGGAGCGGCCCTGGATCCAGTCCGCCAGCCGCTTGGTCTCCACGGAGGTCCGCGTCCAGGCCCCGACCGGGTCGTCATCCGTCGCCAGGCAGGCGCCGTAATAGAAGTCCTCGTAGGCCGGCAGGCTCATCCCGGCCTCGGACGCGTAGGCCTGGGTCGGGAACAGCGTCAGCGCCCAGCGGTAGGTGCCCTCGGCGCTCCGCTCCATCGCGCGCTTCATCAACCGCTGCGTCGCGGCCTGGCGCATCGCCTGGCGCTCCGGCGCGACCTGGGAGAGCGCCCGGGTGTTCTGGCTCGCCATCACCGCGATCCGGACGTCGGCGTTCTCGACCGCCCACTCCGCCACCGGTGAAACCCACTGCAGCTGGTCGTCCGAGGCGTGCTCGAAGAAGGCGGTCGACTGCCCCTCCAGCACCATGTTCACGATCGGGTTGCCGCCCGCGCGCAGAACCTCCTCGTAGATCGCCTGCAGCAGCGGCTCCGCCCCGGACTCCCCCTCGACGGTGCAGACGTCGCTGTCCGACACCTTGGTCGAGTGCCGGACGAGGATCTGGGCGAGTGCGGTGACGCGCGGATCTCTCATCGACCCAAACCTAGCGACTGCCCCGCGCGGGCCGCGGTGCACATAGCCATGAACGCGGCGTGCAGCCGGCTGTCGTCCGTGAGCTCCGCGTGGAAGGCCACCGCGAGGACGTTGCCGTCCCGGACCGCCACGGGGTGGCCGTCGACCTCGGCCAGAACCTCGACCTCCGGCCCGCGCTCCTCGACCCACGGCGCCCTGATGAAGACCGCACGGAGCGGCTCTTCGCCGAGGCCCTCGATGCGGAGGTCCTCCTCGAAGCTCGCGAGCTGCCGGCCGAAGGCGTTGCGGAGACAGACGTAGTCGGCCAGTCCGAGGTGGTCGCGATCGCAGACGATCATCCCCGCGCAGCTGCCGAGAATCGGAGCCCCGGCCTCGTCGAAGGAGCGGATCGCCGCGTCGAGGCCCTCCCGCTCCATGCCCATGGTGATCGTGGTGGACTCGCCGCCGGGGATCACGAGGCCGTCGAGGCCGACGAGCTGCTCGGGGGTGCGGACCTCGGAGGCCTCCGCGCCGAGCGACTCCAGCATCTTCCGATGCGCCTCGAAGTCGCCCTGCAGGGCGAGTACCCCTATTCGGAGTGGGCCGTCGCTCAAGCGCCGCGGCCCTGGAGCAGGCCGCCGTCTGCGGCCAGCGCCTCGATCTCGAGGCCGGGCATCGCATCGCCGAGCTCCATCGAGGCCTGGGCAACGCGCTCCGGATCCTCGAAGTGGGTGGTCGCCTCGACGATCGCGCGGGCGCGCCGGGCGGGATCCTCGCTCTTGAAGATGCCCGAGCCGACGAAGTTGCCCTCGGCCCCGAGCTGCATCATCAGCGCGGCGTCCGCCGGAGTGGCGATGCCGCCGGCGCAGAAGAGGGGTACCGGCAGCCAGCCGCGCTCGGCGACCTCCTGCACGACGTCGAGCGGAGCCTGGTGCTCCTTGGCGGCGCCGGCGAGCTGCTCGGGCCGGAGCGAAGAGAGGTGCTTGATGCCGTCGGTGATCTCGCGCATGTGGCGGACCGCCTCGACGATGTTGCCGGTGCCCGCCTCGCCCTTCGAGCGGATCATCGCGGCGCCCTCGCCGATTCGCCGAAGCGCCTCACCGAGATTGGTGGCGCCGCAGACGAACGGGACCTCGAAGGCGAGCTTGTCGATGTGATTGGACTCGTCGGCCGGAGTGAGCACCTCGGACTCATCGACGTAGTCGACCTCGAGCGACTGAAGGACCTGGGCCTCGGCGAAGTGGCCGATCCGGGCCTTGGCCATCACGGGGATGGTCACCGCCTCCTGGATCTGCTTGATCACGGCCGGGTTCGACATGCGGGCGACGCCGCCCTGGGCCCTGATGTCTGCGGGGACACGCTCCAGCGCCATCACCGCGCAAGCCCCCGCGTCCTCGGCGATCTTCGCCTGCTCGGCGTTGGTGACGTCCATGATCACCCCGCCCTTGAGCATCTCGGCGAGGCCGGTCTTGACTCGAAATGTCGCGCGCTCGGCCATCGGCTGGTCCCCATAGTAGAAGGGGCGCGTGTTTGCCTGATTGACGGCCGGGCAACCTAGTTCGTACCTCGCCCTTGGGGGCACCGCAGGCGGGGTGGCGCAACAACTTGGGGTCCATTTCCCCCGGACCCCGATATCGGCTACAGGTCCGGATCGCCCCCCGGGCCTGTAGCTATGCGCTACTTGAGCTTGAAGGCGCGGATGCGGTCGCGGTGGGCCGCCTCGTCACGGGAGTAGACCCCGTGGGCGAGCGCCTGTACCAGGCCCATCAGCGCGGCGTTGGAGCGGATGTAGGACGGGCCGTTCGAGCTGTAGTAGAGCATCAGCTCGGAGTGCTCCGCCACGTCCGAGAGAGTCGCGTCGGTGATCGAGAGCGTCCGCGCCCGGCGATGCCGGGCGAGCTTCAGCGCCCGCAGGATGAGCGGATGCGCGCGGCCCGCGGTCAGCACCACGAGCAGCGTGTCCTCGTCCATCCGTGAGAGCTTCTGGATGTTGTCCTGACTCGGCGAGGCGACGATCTCGGCGCGGACGTCGAGCAGGCCGAGCAGGTGGCGGAGATAGCTGGCGAAGAACGCCATCTGCTCCACCCCCACGATCAGCACGCGCCTCGAGGTCGCGAGCGCCGAGACCGAAGCCTCGATCTGCTCGCGGGTCAGGTTGCGTGCCGTCTCCTCGATGTTCGAGTAGTCCGCTCCGAGCGAAGCCTCGAACTCCGAGTGGTCGAAGTTGAACAGTGCCGCAGCACCGCTTCCGCCGTTGCCGCTCGGCTGCCCCTCGGCGACCTTGTGGCGGTACTCCTCGATCGCTGCCTGCTGCAGCTCGGGGTAGCCGTCAAAGCCAAGCGCCTGGGAGAAGCGGACGACCGTGGACGAAGAGGTGTTGGCCCGACGCGCCAGCTCTTCGGCGGTCTGGAAGGCCGCCTCGTCGAGGTGGTCGACGATGTAGCGGGCGACGTCCTTCTGGGACCGCGAGAAGTCGTCGAAGCGCTCGGTGATGAAGTCCGAGAGGCTCTTGCGAGCCGGATGGGTCTTCGTCGCGGTCCGTGCCACGGGCGATGTTTTCGCTGCCCGCGTGGGTTTCCCTTCTAGCTATTGGGCGAATGTGGTTGGATCGTCGGGTGAGCCTCGACGGGCAGCTCCGCCAGACCAACCGGAACATGATCGCGTTTGACCTCCTGCTGGGGTCGGGCGCCCTCTTCGCTCCTTCGCAGACTCTCCGCGTCCTCGGCCACGACGAGCCCTCTGACGACGCCAAGGAGCTCTTCCGCCGCTGCGGCCCGATCTGGCTCACCTTCGCGGCTGCCCACCTGGTCGCCTATCGGCGCAACCGGCCGAAGGACTGGTGGGCTCTGTCCTGGCTGCGGGGCACCGAGCTCGTCACCGACATCGTCTGGTCGCGCTCGTCCGCTTTCTCCCGGCCGGGCGCCCGGGCCGGCCTCTGGTTCGCCGGGCTCAGCAACCTGGCGATGACGCTCGGCTTCGCGTACCTCTCCGAGACCGAATAGGCGGGCTCAGGTCGCTCCGGCGTTCCGGCTGCAGACCTTGAAGCCGAGATCGCCGGCGAGCTTCTTGCGGTGCGGCGCGCCCTTGGTGACCTCCGCCTGCGCCTCGCCATACCCTCGCGAATCCTGGTTCTCGGCCGCGTCCTGTCCTTTCTTCAGCTGATTGACCGCCTGGTCGCGAGCGCTCAGGTAGGTGGCGAACTTCGTCCGGAGCCCATCGGGTGGCTCCGGATCGCTCATCGTGGAGCTCGCGCTCTCGGCGGCCTGCACCAGCGCCTTGGTCTGGTCGGCGGCCTCGGACGCGTTGGCCGGCGGCGTCGCCTGGATCTCCCGGAACCTGGACTGCTCCTCCTGACAGGCCTGATCGGCCTTCTGAACGAGCTCGGCCGCGGTGACCTGTTCCTTCCCCCCACCGCCGCAGCCTCCCGCCAGCGAGAGGATCGCCACCGCTGGAATCGCGATCACCGTTCGTCTGGCGCGGAACATTGAAGACTCGACTCTAGCCACGGCCGAGGCGCCTGCTTCAATAGTGGGACCAGAGAAAGGAGGTGGTCCTAACTTGAATTCGATGCTTGACGGGACTCTGGAGGTGCAGGGCCGCTAGGCCCGGGCGCTGTTTAGGGCCCAAGGGGCCGCAACGACGGCACGCGGCCGTCGGGCGGAATCCAACCCGGGCACCGGCGAGCGAAGGGAGGTGGGAGACGTCCCGCCCCACCGCAAATCCCAAGCTCGCTCATCACCGCGTCAAATGCGAAGGGCCGTCTCGCAGGAGGCGGCCCTTCGTGCTTCGGGGACTTGATCAGGGGTTCGCGGACTAGCCGCCGAGGTTGCTCACCCTGGTGTCGAGCTTGTCGACCTGGTTCTGCAGGTTCTTGATGTCGGTCGCCTGCGTCGCCGTGGTCGTGTTCAGGGTGTTGACGCTGTTCTGGATCGCGTTCACCGAGGAGCGCAGGTCGCGCAGCTGCCTGTCGATGCTGGTGGCCGTTTCGGCCGCTTTGGCGCCCTGGGCCTTCACTTGACCCTGGACCTGGGAGGCCGTGGTTCCCAGCTGCTGCTCGAGCTGGGTCTTGGTCGCATCGGCGATGTCCTGATCGCTCTTGTTGCCGTTCTTCGCGCTGATTCCGATCACCAAGCCGACGACGCCGACAACCAGCGCCACACCGGCCAGGATCAATGCGGTTCGTGGGTTCATGCGCGCGACGCTATCCGGTGTTCAGGACGCGATCCGAGCCGGCGGACGGCCGCCGCCTGCCGAGCGAGCGCAGGTAGGCGCGAGTCATCGCGCGATGGACCACGCGCTGGGTGAGCGAGTAGAAGCGGGCCCCGACGGGCGCCAGGGGGCCGCGCCCTCTCAGCAGCGGATAGAAGCCCCTCACCTCCATCGCGGCGCGAAGCGTCGTGGAGCCCGGACCGGCCTCCGTCGTCTCCAGCTCGAAGCGCAGAAAGCCCCCGCCATCCTCCCCCCGGAGCGCCAGCACACCACCGGCGATCGGCCAGGTGAGCGAGGCGCCGCCGTCTTCGGGCTCGCAATGCGGAGGATCGAACCGCAGCAGGTTGAGCCCCGTTGCCCTGAGGAAGAGCCCCACCCTGCCCTCCTGGTCCTCGCTCATCCGGATCAGCCCGAGCGAATGGCCCGCGACGAACCGCCAGTACCCGCGACCGAGCTCCTCGATCTCCTCGGGCCCGGGGGCGCCGCTCGCCGGGTCTGGGACGAGGAGCTCCGCCTTGTTGGTGCTCTCGACTGGACCGGCCGCGGGCACGCGGTAGGCGTCCTCCGGGAGCAGGCGGACGCCCACCCGCCGGATCGGCCCCACCTCGGGGTCCTCTGCCAGCGCGACCCGAAGGGCCTCGTTGACCCCGGTGGGCTCGACGTCGAAAGCCGCCATGCCCGTCGTGTCGGTGACGATCGTCGGCGTGGACAGGCCCTCGACGAGCGGACGAGCGACCCCGGCGTCCACCGGCGTGACCAACCCGATCCAGAGCGAGGAGAGCCAGGGCGTGAGCAACGGGACGGGCACCCGGCGGCGCGGCCTGATGCCGAGAGCCTCCGCCATCCGGTCGAGCATGTCTCCGTAGGAGAGGATCTCCGGCCCTCCGATCTGGACCTCGGTGGAGGCAGCGGGAAGGACGTCCGGCGCGGAGGCGAGATAGGAGATCACGTCGACGTCCGCGATCGGCTGCGTCGGGGTCTTGAGCCAGGCCGGGGCGATCATCGCCGGCAGGCGCTGCACGAGGTACCGGAGCGTCCGGTAGGACTCGCTGCCGGCTCCGATCACCATGCCGGCCCTGAAGTAGGCGAGGGGCGGCCCGTGCTCGGCCAGCAGCTCCGCCGTGCGCTGGCGGCTGCGCAGGTGCTTGGAGCGGGGCTCGTCTCCGAGCCCGCCGAGATAGACGGTCCGCTCCACTCCCTCCCTCTTCGCCATCTCGGCGAAGTTCCGAGCCGTCCTGTACTCGCGCTCCTCGAAGTCGCCGCTGCCGCCGCGGCCCATCGAGTGGACGAGGTAGTAGGCGACCTCCACCCCCTCGCCCGCGCCCTCGAGCGAAGCGGCGTCGAGGACGTCGCCCACCTTGACCTCGAAGCCGCGCTCCTCCAGCTCGCGGGCGCGGTCGGGGTTCCGCACCAGGCATCGCACCCGCCAGCCCCGCTCGGCGAGGGCGTCGGCGAGCTTCCCGCCGATGAACCCGGTGGCGCCGGTCACGAGAGCCGTGCGGCCCTCGCCGGCGCGGGTAGCCTCACCACGCATGTCGACCGTGGTCCTCTTCACGCGCGATCTGCGGGTTCGGGACAACCCGGGCCTCGCCGCGGCCGCCCGGCGCGGCGAGGTGGTGCCGCTCTTCGTGGTCGACGACACCCTCCTCTCCGGACGGAGCGGGACGCCGAACCGAATCGCCTTCCTGCTCGACTCGCTTCACGATCTCGACCAGTCCCTGCGGGAGCGCGGCGCGAGGCTGGTGATCCGGCGGGGAGACCCGGTGAAGGAGGCCCTCCTGGTCGCCCGCGACTCGGGCGCCGACGCGCTCCACGTCGCGGAGGACGTGAGCGGGTACGCGCACCGGCGGCAGGATCGGCTCGAGCGGGCCTGCGAGAAGGCCGGCACCGCGATGCGCGCGTTCTCGGGGGTCACGATCGTTCCACCGGGTGAGCTCGTACCCGCAGGCGGCGACCATTACCGCGTCTTCACTCCCTACTGGCGCGCCTGGCGCTCCCGGGCACGCCCCGATCCGCTGGCGGCGCCACGCAAGCTGCGGATGCCGAAGGGCGTTCGCCCCGGCAGGATTCCGGCGTTCGACCGGCTCTCGCGCGAGAAGCCGTCGTCGGAGCTGCCGCCCGGAGGCGAGACCGCCGGCCGCGCGCACCTGGACAACTGGCTGCGACGCGACGGCGTCACCGACTACGAGCGCGACGAGGCGCGCGATCCACCCCCCGGCTCCCGGCTCAGCCCCTACCTCCATTTCGGCTGCCTTTCCGCCGGCGAGCTCTTCGCCCGGGCGAGGATGCGCAGCGGGTCCGAGGCCTTCCTGCGGCAGCTCTGCTGGCGCGACTTCCACCACCAGGTCCTGGCCGTGAGACCGGACCTGCCGTGGGAGGACTACCGGCCCGGCCGCCGCAGGTGGCGCCGCAACCGGCGGCTGCTCGACGCCTGGCGGTCCGGTCGCACCGGCGTTCCGGTCGTCGACGCTGGCATGCGCCAGCTCGTCGCCGAGGGCTGGATGCCCAACCGGGCGAGGCTGATCGTCGCCTCGTTCCTGACCAAGACACTCGGCCAGGACTGGCGGGAGGGCGCCGTTCACTTCGAACGGCATCTCGTCGACGGGGACCTCGCCAACAACGTCGGCAACTGGCAGTGGGCGGCGGGGACCGGCAACGACACCCGACCCAACCGGGTGCTCAACCCGATCCGGCAGGCGCGGCGGTTCGACCCGGACGGGGACTACGTCCGCCGGCACGTCGAGGAGCTCGCCGCAGTGGAGGGGCGGAAGATCCACGAGCCCTGGCGGCTCGACGCGAGCATGCGAAGGGGCCTGGGCTATCCGAAGCCCGTCATCGACCCCGACAGGCTCGGTGCGCGTCGGTAAGGAGAAGGTCACGGCGCGCTGAGCTCAAGGGCGGTGGCGACCGGATCATCGGCGACGGCGCGCGCATCGAGCCGCTCGGCGAGCTCCTCCGAGGCTCCCGTCCCGGCGAGTAGCAGCCGGCTCTTCGAGGCCAGGGCCCTGATCCGTTCGGCGGCCGACTCGAAGAGCTTCGCGTCGAGCGCCGCCAGGACGATCGCATCCGGGCGGAGCTCTGCGGCGGCTGATGCGATGGTCTCGATCGGCGTGTCCACACCGAGATAGGTGATCCGCCAGCCCCTCCCGTGCAGCACCAGGCCGAAGGCCATCAGCCCGAGGTCATGACTCTCGCCCGAGGGGCAGGCGAGGAGCGCCCGGGGACCGCTCCCGCCGCCCCAGTTGCGGGCCATCGCTACGAACCGCCCACGGATCACGCCCGTCGCGAAGTGCTCCTGCGCGACGCTGACCTCCCCTTTCTCCCAGCGCGCCCCGATCTCTCGCATCACCGGTAGGACGATCCGGCTCGCGACGGTCTCGAGGGTGAACTGCGAGAACGCCTCGTCGAGGACGGCGTTGGCGCCCGCCTCGTTGAACTGCTCGAGCATCACCTGAAGGGCGTCGACGCTCTCGGTGAGCGAGGCCGCGGCCCCCGCTCCATCGGCAGTGCCCGCCACGGGCCGCGTGACCGACGCGAGGCGCGCCGCCTCCGCGGCAGAGAGGCCCTCCTCGATGTGCGCCTTCATCGCGCGCACCCGGACCTCGTCGGCGCGGTCGTAGAGCCGAAAGCCGCCCTCGGTGCGCTCGGGCTTGAGCAGCCCGTAGCGCCGCTCCCAGGCCCGCAGCGTGTCGGTGCGCACGCCGGTCCGGCGGCTGAGCTCGCCGATGCGAAGGCGGGGTGTGGACTCTGGCGTCACCTAACTCCTGACGAACATTGGACGGACCCTGGACAGTACCGCATCGACCTGCTATAAGCCAGCGCGGACACCTTAGACAGAACCTAGACACTCTTTTGACAAAGGAAATGCAATGAACGACGAAGGCCAGCAACAGCAGCGACGGAACTTTCGTGCTCGGGGCCTGATCCTCGCAGCCGCACTCCTCTCCTTCGGCCTGTCCGTGGCCCTCTACTTCGGAGGCAGCGAGCGCGAGGGGATCTTCGTCGGGCTCTGGGTGCCGTCGATCCTGGCACTCGGCGCTTTCCTCGCCCCGCGCAGCACCGGCCTGCCCGAGCGCGGAGAGGGAGGCTCACGATGAACCTGCTGCTCTTCCTCTACGGCGCCTTCGTCTTCGGCCTCGTCGCCGTTGCTCTCGCCCTGATCGCCTGGGGAATCGTCAACGAGCGGCGAGATCGCCTTGACCCGGAGAGGGCCCGGCGGGTGTTCGGCGAGCAGGGCGCGTCGGTCGAGTCGGCAAGGCAGCGGGAGGAGGCGCTCGGATGAGCGGACGCTTGCTCGACAGGACTCTCGACGCCACCGTGGCGCCGGGCTATTCGAGGCTCGGCTATTCCCTTCGAGGCCTGAGCTGGAGGACCGCGATCGCGGGCCAACTGCATGGGCGCACGGCGCTGGTCACCGGCGCCACCTCCGGGATCGGCGAGGCGGTCTGCGAAGGGCTGCTCAGCGCCGGGGCCGACGTCTGGGTCGTCGGCCGCGACCCGCAGCGGCTCGACGCAACGCTCACGCGCCTAGCCGAGCGCGTGCCCGGCGCACGCGACCGCCTGCACCCCGGACTGTGCGACATCAGCGACCTCGAGGACGTCCGCTCCTTCAGCGACTCGGTCCTGGCGAAGGGACGCGCCGTCGACGTGCTCGTCAACAACGCCGGAGTGCTTCCGCCGTCGCGCCGGCATACGGCGCAAGGGCTCGAGCTCGCCTTCGCGACCAACGTCATCGGCCCGTTCCTGCTCACCTCGCTCCTGCTCCCGGCCCTGATGGACGCGGACACATCGCGCGTGATCACCGTGTCCTCCGGGGGCATGTACACGGCCGGCCTGCATGCCCGGGACCTCCAGCTGGAGGACGAGCCCTACAGCGGATCCCGCGCCTACGCGCACACCAAGCGCATCGAGGTGATCCTGAGCCGGCTCTGGTCACAGCATCACGGCCGGGACGGCATCGCGTTTCACTCGATGCATCCCGGGTGGGTAGCGACGCCTGGACTTCGCCGCTCACTACCCCGCTTCGAGCGGGTGATGGGGCCCCTGCTCCGCACGCCGCAGCAGGGCGCCGACACGATCGTCTGGCTCGCCACGGCGCCGCTCCCGGCTTCTGCGAGCGGCGGGTTCTGGCACGACCGGGTTCGGCGTCCGGAGTACCGGCTCCCCGGCACTCGAGAGAGCGAGTCGGATCGGGACCTGCTCTGGGACGCGTGCGAACGGCTCACAGCCCTGCCGAACCCGGTCGCCCATCCGGCGCCGGCCGCCTGACCGAAAACGCAAAGCGAACGAAGGAGGGCCAATGGCCCGTTTCTCAGGAACCGTCAACACCCCGAAATCGCCCGAGGAGGTCTGGCACTACCTGGCCGACCTACGCTCGATCCGCGAATGGGACCCGAGCGTGGAGGACGCTCGCCTGGTTGAGGGCGAGCCCGGCACGATCGGGGCCCGCTACGAGCTCGACGTCCGGTTCATGGGGCGCACCGTCACCCTCCCCTACGAGACGAAGACGGCCGAGCCCCCGCACCGGGTCACCTTCGAGGCCGAGACCGGCGCGATGTCGATAGTCGACGAGGCCGTCGTGGTCCCCGCGCTCTCAGGCACGAAAGTGACCTGGACCGGCACCCTTGACCTCCGCGGCGCACGCCGCGGTCTTGATCCGCTCCTCCAGCTGGCGTTCGGAAGGCTCGGCAAGCGGGCTGAGGACGGACTGCGGGAGCGCCTCAACGCGGCGGACAGGTCCGCCGCGCCGGTGGGGGTGCCCGAATGACCCCGACGAGACGGATCGCGGTGGTGGGTGGCGGGGTGTCCGGCCTCGTCGCCGCCGCCGAGCTTCACCGCGCGGGACACGACGTTGAGCTGTTCGAGGCGGGCTCGTATCCCGGCGGTCACAGCAACACCATCGACGTGGAGACCGGGAGCGGCCCCCTGGCGGTCGACACCGGCTTCATCGTCTTCAACGACCGCAACTACCCGAACTTCGAGCAGCTGCTCGGCGAGCTGGGCGTCCCGAGCCAGCCGGCGAGCATGAGCTTCTCGGTTTCCGACGGCCGTGGCGATTTCGAATGGGCGACGCGCGGCCTCCTCACCAGGCCCGCCAACCTCCTGGACCGCCGCTTTCGCCGCATGCTGGTCGACCTCGTTCGCTTCAATCGCGAGGCCCGCGGCCTCGTCGGCGCGCCTGCCGACGGCCCCTCGCTCCGGCGGTTTCTCGCCGACGGGACGTACTCCGAGTACTTCGTCGAGCGCCTACTGGTGCCACAGGTATCGGCCGTCTGGTCCGCCGACCCAGAGCAGCTCTGGCGGTTCCCGGCGGCGTTTCTCGCCGAGTTCTTCGAGAACCACGGGGTGCTCCAGCTGATGGGTCGACCCCGCTGGCGGACCATCCCGGGCGGCGCCCGGCGCTACGTCGAGGCCCTGATCGCTCCCTTCTCGGCCCGCGTCCACCTCCGCTCCCCGGTGCGCCGCATTCTCCGCGGCGCCGACTCCGTGAGCCTCGAGGTCAGGGGAGAGACCCACCGCTTTGACGAGGTGGTGATCGCGACCCACTCCGACCAGGCCCTGCGGATGCTGGGCGATCCGACCGCTGCGGAGCGCGACGTTCTCGGGGCGATCCCGTACCAGCGAAACGAAGCCGTGCTCCACACGGACGCCGGCCTCATGCCCCGCCGCCGCTCGGCCTGGGCCAGCTGGAACTACCACCTCACGGAGCGGCCGGCCAGGCGCACGACGGTCACCTACGACATGAACCGCCTGCAGTCCCTCGGGGCCGACCGCGACCTGCTCCTCACGCTCAACCGAACGGAGGCCATCGACCCCGAGCGCGTGATCCGGGTGATCGACTACGCACATCCGGTCTTCACCCCGGAGGGCGTCGCCGCGCAGTCGCGCTGGGCGCAGATCTCCGGCTCCCTCCGAACCCACTACTGCGGGGCGTACTGGAGGTGGGGTTTCCACGAGGACGGCGTCTGGTCGGCGCTGCGCGTATCCCGCGCGCTGGGCGGACGCGGGCCCATCGACGCGCCGCTGTCCGAGGCGGGCGCGACCACGCCGATCCCCGCGGTGCGGGAGCTCGAGCGCGCAGCATGAGCGCCTCCGCCATCTACGAGGGCTGGGTGAGCCACCGGCGACTCGGCCGGAACCCGCGCGAGTTCCGCTACCGGCTCTTCATGCCCCTCTTCGACCTCGACGAGCTGCCGGAGCTCCTCGACCCCATCCCGCTCTGGTCGGCCCGCCGGCCGGCGCCCGCGCGCTTCCATCGCGAGGACTATCTCGGTGGGGACTCCCCCCGCCTCGCCGATAGGGCTCGCGATCTGGCGGCAACGCGCGTCGGGCGCCGGCCGGCGGGACCAGTGCGGCTGCTCGCCAACCCGCGCTATCTCGGGATCGGGTTCAACCCGGTGGCGTTCTTCTTCGTGCACGGGCACGAGGGCGAGGGGGTCGAGGCGGTCGTCGCAGAGGTGACGAACACCCCGTGGGGAGAGCGGACCACGTACGTCATCGACGGCGCGGCCGCCGACGGCGGACCGATGGTGGGCTCATTCAGGAAGGAGATGCACGTCTCACCCTTCCAGCCGATGGATCAGCGCTACGAGATCTCCGTGACGTCCCCGGGAGCCCACCTCGCTGTGCGGATCACGAGCTTCGAGGCCGGCCTGCCGGTGTTCTCGGTGCAGATGGCGCTGCGGCGCCGGGAGATCACCCGGAGGGCGATGGCCGGTGTTCTCTTCCGCTATCCGGCGATGACCGCGCTGACGCTCGCGCGCATCTACGGGCAGGCGCTGCGCCTGTGGGCGAGGGGCGCCCCGCGCTTCCCTCATCCGGGACGGCGCTCAGAGCAGGCCGATGGCGAGGGAGACGAGGATCGCTCCGATCGTCCCGAACGTGGAAAGGCGCGCGAGGAAGTGCTGGAAGGGCCCGTGGTAATCGACGCTCTCGAAGAAGAGGATCCCCACGACGTGCGCCATGTTGATCAGCAGGATCCCGGTGGCGATCAGGGTCCTGGCGATGGTCACCGCGCTGTAGTGGCCGTGCTCTCCCCCGGCGCTCACGACGGCTATCAGGACGACGGCCGCGGTCCCTAGCCCCGCCACCGCGATGCTGACCATGTCCTCCCGGCTGAGCGGCGGCATGTTCTGTGAAGCTCGCCACTCGTGTTGATGTACTGGCGGATCGGCCTGCGCCATGTCGGCCTTCTCTCGGTTGCTGCAAGTTCGGTGTACCCGGTCCGTTGCCCAGGGAACCTTTCCCGGGGCGATTTCACCCGATCGGGATGACGACGCGGCGGCTCGATCGGGTTGGCTTCGCCGGCATGGAGACCCGACCTTGCACGCCGCGACAGCCAACCCGAACAACTTCGAGTACACCGCTCGCCCGCGGCTTCCGGTCGTCGGCGAGGCAATCATCGCGAGTGGCTGGCTGCTCACGATCGGCCTGCTCAACCTCTTCTACGCGATCTCCGTACTGGCCGGCTCGCACATCTTCATCACCACCGCCTCATGGCTGGTTGGGGACACACGGCCCGAAGGCTGGTTGATGCTGATCGTCGCCCTGATCCAGCTCGCGGCCGCGCCCGGAGTGTTGCTGGGCAAGCTCGGGGCGCTCGCGGTCGGGTTGCTCTCCGTCGCCGGCCACGTCGTGGCGGTGATCATGTTCTTCGGGGATTCGCCGGGCATCGCGATCGCTCTCCTGCTGATCGATATGACAGTGTTCATCTGCCTGCTGAGCGTCGCGAGGAGCGCTCGGATCTCGACAAACTGATGGCGACCGGCAAGGACAAGCTGAGCAAGCTGCTCGACCAGTTCAAGGAAGAGCCGCGCGGCGCCTGGCTGACCGAGGACGCCCCTCAGGAGGCGATTCCCGAGCACGCGATGGACTCGATCGCAGCGATGCGCCTCGTCGAGCAGGAGCTGGCCGTCGAGGGGATCCCCGAGCGGAACCTGGCGACCTTCGTCACCACCTGGATGGAGCCGGAGGCCCGCGTCGTCATCGACGCGAACCTGCACCGGAACTTCATCGATCACGCCGAGTACCCGATGACCGCGGAGATCGAGCAGCGCTGCATCAAGATGCTCGCCGAGCTCTTCAACGCCCCGGGCGAGACGACCGGCGCCCGCACCCAGGGTTCATCGGAGGCGATCATGCTCGGCGCGCTCTCGCTGAAGTGGAACTGGCGGAAGCGACGCGAGGCTGATGGGAAGCAGACCGACAAGCCCAACCTCGTCTTCGGCGGGGACGTGCACGTCGTCTGGGAGAAGTTCTGCCGCTACTTCGACGTCGAGCCGCGAATCGTCCCCCTGCAGGCCGGCAAGTACACGATCGGCCCCGAGGACGTGGAGCCCCACCTCGATGAGAACACGATCGGCGTGGCGGCCGTGGTCGGGACCACCTTCACCGGCCACGCGGACGACGTCGTCGGCATCAACAAGCTGCTGCTCGACTACAAGAACGACAAGGGCCTCGATATCCCCCTGCACATCGACGGCGCCAGCGGCGCCTTCGTCTGGCCCTTCCTCTACCCGGACTCGAAGTGGGACTTCCGCCTCGAGCAGGTTCGGTCGATCAATGCCTCAGGGCACAAGTTCGGCCTGGTGTACCCGGGGATCGGCTGGCTGATCTTCCGCGAGAAGTCGGACCTCGCCGAGGACCTCGTCTTCTACGAGAACTACCTCGGCAAGACCGACGCGACCTTCACGCTCAACTTCTCGACCGGCTCCGCGATGGTGCTGGCCCAGTACTACAACTTCATCCGCTTCGGCAAGGCCGGCTACCGGCTGATCATGGAGATCATGCAGGAGAACGCGCAGGCACTCGCCAAGGACCTCAAGGGTATGGGCCCGTTCCAGATCATCGGGGACGGCGAGGAGACGCTTCCGCTGGTGGCGTTCAACCTCGCGGAGAAGCAGGCCTACGACGAGTTCGACATCGCCTTCCAGCTCTCGGCCGAGCGTGGCTGGATGGTGCCCGCCTACACGATGCCGCCGGACGCCCACGACGTGAAGATGATGCGGGCGCTCGTCAAGGTCAACCTGAGCCGCTCACTGGTCGACCGGCTTGGTGGAGGACATCGCGGACGCGATCAAGACCCTGGACAAGAAGGGTCCGGTCAGCGAGTCCGAGCGCAAGCTCGTCAAGACCAGCGTCAGCCACTGAGCTGATCAGCCGGTCGTGTCCGCTCTGCGGATGACCGCAACGGTCACGATCGCCCCGATGACGATTCCGCCGATGATCGCGACGATGCCGGCGACCGGACCGACGAAGAAGAAGCATCCGAGGACGATCAGGAACCAGAGCGCCAGTAGCGAGCGTCAGCTTGACGCCGATCAGGTCGGAGACATCTGCGCCCTGATCGAGCCCGCGCTTCTCGCCTTCCTGTGGATCAGTTGCCATGGGCGAGTTCTAGAAGCGCGGGACCACAGCGGTCATCACTCGGATCGGGTGATCGGCGATTCGATAGATCTTCGGTGCGGCTGTCCATTTCCACGCCGTCCGTTCGTCTCCGAGGCGACACTCTCAACAAGGAGGAAGCCATGAAGTACGTGCTGCTGATCCACCAGGGAGCCGGCGCGGTTCCCGGCAACGACGCCTGGGAGAAGCTCTCCGAGGACGAGCAGAAGCAGGTCTATGCGGACTATCAGGCGCTCAACGAGACGCCCGGGGTCACCCCGAACGACATGCGGCTCGACTCTCCGGAGACCGCGACCACCGTCCGCGTGCAGGACGGACAAGACGCTGACCACCGACGGACCGTTCGTGTCCGTCAAGGAGGCGCTCGGTGGCTGGCTCACCTACGAGGCGGACGACCTCGACGCCGCGATCGAGCTCGCCTCCGCATCCCGGCGGCCCGCCTGGGCGGCGGGATCGAGATCCGGCCGGTCGTTCGAGGGGTCATAGCGATCCTCGAGCAGGTCTTCCGAGACGAATGGGGCCGGGTCCTCGCCAGCCTGATCGGCTTCCTCGGCAGCTTCGAGCTGGCCGAGGAGGCCGCTCAGGAGGCGTTCGCGATCGCGGCGGAGCGCTGGCCGCGCGAGGGGACGCCGGACAACCCGAGGGCCTGGCTGGTGACGACGGCTCGGAACCGGGCGATCGACCGAATCCGGCGGGATCGCACCCTCGCCGAGAAGACGCGCCTGCTCGACGTGCCCGGAGCCCATTGAGGACGAAATGGATGAGACGACGATTCCCGACGAGCGGCTCGAGCTGCTCTTCACCTGCTGCCACCCGGCGCTGGCGCTCGACGGCCAGGTCGCGCTGACGCTGCGGACGCTCGGTGGGTTGACCACCGAGGAGATCGCGCGCGCCTTCCTCGTCCCGAAGGAGACGATGGCGAAGCGACTGGTCCGCGCAAAGCACAAGATCGAGGCCGCCGGGATCCCGTTCCGCGTGCCCCCTCCCCACCTCCTGCCCGACCGGCTCGCCGCCGTGCTGGCGGTCATCTATCTGATCTTCAACGAGGGCTACGGCGGGCGCGGCGAGCTCGCCGCGGAGGCGATTCGCATCGACCGGGCGCTGGCCGAGCTGATGCCCGACGAGCCGGAGGTGTTCGGGCTGCTGGCGCTGATGCTGGCGAACGACGCGCGGAGCGAGGCGCGGTTCGCGGAGGGCGAGCTGGTGCTGCTGGCCGACCAGGATCGATCGCTCTGGGATGACGAGGAGATCGGTCGGGGCCGGACCGCGCTCGATCGGGCGATGGCTCTCGGTGGACGTGGCCCCTATGTCCTGCAGGCAGCGATCGCGCTCCTGCACACCGAGGACGAGGTCGACTGGCCGCAGATCGCCGCCCTCTACGGCGAGCTCGCCCGATTGAGCGGCTCACCCGTGGTGGAGCTGAACAGGGCGGCCGCCATCGCCGAGGCCGGCGACCCGGAGGCCGGCCTGGCGCTGACCGACGGCCTCGAGCTCGACGGCTACCACTACCTCCACTCCACTCGCGCGGAACTGCTGCAGGCGGCTGGACCGGCCGGGCGAGGCCCGCCAGGCCTACGAGCGAGCGCTCGAGCTGGTCCACTCCGACGCCGAGCGGCGCTTCCTGGAGCGGCGCCTCGCGGAACTCAGAGACCCTTGACGGCTTCGAGCCGCCCCTTCTTGACGGCGCCCTCGAACTCCTTGAAGTCGCTCTCGTTCTGGTCCGCGTAGGCCTCCGCGAATTCGCCCATCGCGCGGTCGAAGGCCTCCCCCTTGCCGAGATAGGCGGCGATCGCCACCCGATCGCCGGAGCGGGCGTGCGCTCGCGCCAGCGTCCACCCGCAGAGCTTCCCGTAGAGCCCCATCGTCGACCGGAGTCATCCGCTCGATCTCGGCCGACCCCTTGCCGTCCCAGAGCTGGCGGACGTAGAAGTCGCGGGTGACTCCCTCCGGATCGGTCCCCGACAGCCAGCCGAGGAAGATGTCGCTGGCGGCCTGCATCAGCCGCTGGCCCTCGACCACGCGCCGTCCCTGCTGCTTGAACTTGCTCTTGCCCGGCGGCGCCTTCGAGGACCGAGCTCTCGGCCTCCTTCACCTGCAGGAAGAGGGGATCCTCGGAGTCCCGGCCGAGGAACAGCACGATCCAGGCCCGCGTCCCGACGCTGCCCACGCCCACGACCTTGCGGGCGGCGTGGACGTAGCGGTAACCCTCGACGAGGTGCCGGACGTCGCCGTCGAGCGTCTTGCGGTACTGAGCCAGCAGCTCGCAGCAGCCGCTTCAGCGAGCACGTCGGTCTTGACGCCCTCGAAGACCGCGTCGACAGGGGTGATCAGCGGAGGATCGCTGACGATCCGCAGCTCGCCGTCGACCGAATGGGTCAGCTTCGCGAAGGCCCGGAGGCTGTTCTTGCTCTCGGCCTTCGCGACCGCCTTGTCGTAGTTCTTGGCCGCCCTGCGCTTGACCTGCGAGCGGTACTGCTCGAGCAGCGGCGATGTCGAGGCGCTGGTACCAGACGTCGAGCGTGCGCATCGAGGCCAGCCGGCGCATCTCGTTCCGGTACTCGCCGACGACGTCCGTCACGCGCGGCGCGCCGATCGCGCTCCTTGAATCCGAGATCCCGTCCCCCGATCGCAAAGCTGGCGACCAGACGCTTGACGTCCCATTCGAACGGGCCCGGATGGGTCTCGTCGAAGTCGTTGATGTCGAAGATCAGGCGCCGATCGGGGGCGGCGAAGACACCGAAGTTGGAGAGGTGCGCGTCCCCGCAGAGCTGGACGATGAGGTCCGTGTCGTGGAGAGGTGGCAAGGTCCGCGGCCATGATTCCCGCGGCGCCTCGATAGAAGGTGAAGGCCGACGCGCCCATCCGCCCGTGCCTGATCGGGACGAGCTCCTCGACGCGGGTCTTGTCCTGGCGCTCGAGGATCTTGACCGGATCGGTGCGCTTGGCGGGCGACTCCCAGGCTCCAAGCGACGAGCGGGGAGTCTTGCGACGCGACGCCTTTCCCTTCGCCTCGCTCTCGCCCGGGGTCAGGAGAGTCAGCCATGGGATACATCCTGGAGCAGACCGCGATCGCGTGCGCGCTCGACGGCCTCCCCCCGGGAGGTGGCATCGAGCTTGCGATAGATGGCCTGGGCCTGCGTCTTCACGGTGTTGGCCGACACGAAGCTCTGCTCGGCGATCTCGCGGAACGAGAGGTGGCTCGGCAGGAATCGCAGCGTCCTGAGCTCCGCCGGGGTCAGTTCCGACCGATCCTCTCCACCGGCCATGGCGGCGGTCGCCGATCCCGCCTCTGACAGCCAGCGACTGAGCGCCGGCGCATCGTCAAGCCGGTCGGCGAACTCGGCGGCCTCGGCCAGCAGCTCGCTGGCCGCGGGGGAATCGTCCAGGAGCAGGCAGGCGCGGGCCAGATAGATCCGTGCCTCGCCCTGGTACCAGTCGGGGAAACCGTCGAGTCCATCCAGCATCTTCCGGGCACGGCCGCTGTCGGCCGCGGCCTCCTCGATGCGCCCCTCGTGCGCACGGGTGAGCGCGGATGCGACGAAGAAGAAGGCGAGGATCGGATAATCGCCGAGCTGGAACCGCTCCAGCTGCTCCCTGGCCTGGGCAACGACCCGGAGCGCGTTCCCGAGGTCGTCTCTCTCCATGTGGAGGAAGGTCAGCTGGACAAGGCAGAAGACCTGGGCTATCGGGGCGGTGGCCGAGCCCTTGCGCGCTCCCTCCTCGAGCAGCTCCCTGGCGCCCCCAGTGTCGTCCGCGAGGTGCCGGCTGGCGCCGGCATAGAAGTACGACATCGCCCGCCAGGGACTCTCGGGAGGATGGAGCTGCCCCGCCCGGATCGCGTCGACTCCCATCTGCTCGATTCCATGGGCCGGCAAGGTGGCTCTCAGAATGAGAAGGTCGGCCTCGAGGTCCAAGTCATCCATCGCCGCCTCGTCGAATGCCTCGCGGGCGACCGACGTCCAGTGCGCGGCGAGGTCTCCGTCGCCAAGCGCCAGATAGAGGTGCGCCGTCGCGAGCGCGAGCTGAGCGGACCGCGCGATCTTCCTGTCGCTGAAGCGGTCCAGCCATCGGCGCAAGTCCTCGCGGTGACCCTCGGCTAGGTAGGGCGCGGCGCGTGCCCAGATCAACTCGGCGGCGCGCCTGTCGTCGCCGGCCGCGGTAGCGTGATCGATGGCCTCCTCGAAGCGCTCATGTTCCGCGTACCAGGCGCTGGCGCGGCGATGGAGCTTGGACTCGACTTCCGGCTCCCGGCGACGGAGCTCCGAGGCGAGCGTCTGCTTGAAGAGCGGGTGGTAGCGATAGGTGCCGTCGGCATGATCGAGCGGCTCCAGCGGGAGCTTCGACCGAGCCAGCTCGCGAAGGACCCGGCCGGATCCCGTCCGCTCGAGAACGTCGTCGCAGATCTTGGGGGCGAGGTCCTCGAGGATCGAGGTCCGCATCAGGAATCTGAGGCGGGCGACCGAAATGCCCGCGAGGAACTCGTCCCGCATGTAGTCGGCCACGAACCGGTCATCGCCGCCGAACTGGGTCGCATCGACCGGCGCTCCGTCCCGGTCTCCGAGCGCCAGTCCCGCCAGGTAGAGCGCCGCCGGCCAGCCCTCAGTTCGCTCGTAGAGCGCCTCGATCTCGCCGGAGGTGAGGCGAAGCCCAATCGCCTTCAGCAGCGCCTCGCTCTCGGTTCTGGTCATTGCCAGATCCCGCCGGCTGAGCTCGAACACCTGGCGATGGGCGCGCATTCGGCCCAAGGGCAGAGCGAGCTCGCGCCGCGAGACGAGGGCGATCTGGCCTTCTGGCGGGAGCGACGCGATCGAGTTGCCCAGCGCCGCCAGCGCGTCCTTGGTGCGAAGAGCGTCGGCCTCGTCGATCCCTATGACGAACGGGCGGCCCCGGGAGCTCACGGAGTCGAGTGTCCGGACCAGGCGATTCAGCAGGTGCGATGGCCGGTCGTCGCTCGACTCCAGCGTGATCAGTGCAAATCGCCGCTCGTCCTCCTCCGCCCACTGGGTCAGCAGGCTGCTCTTCGCATATCCGGCGGGGGCGGTGATGAGCACCAGCGGATAGCCGTTGGCCTCGCGCAGCCGCGTGACGAGGTGCGGCCGGGGGATGAGGGCCAAGTGGTGCGGGAGGCCAACGTCCGGCCCGGTTCGTTCATGCGTCAGAGGGCTCACAACACCATCCCGGCTTATCGAGGTCATTCCCCTAACACGATCCTCAGGAGGACACGCATAGGCGGTTCCTTCCGGTCTCTTGCGCGACTTGACGCCCACCCTACTCGGTGCATGAGGCGTGGTAACCGGGAAAGCTCCTGACGCCTCATCAGTACTGACTACCTAATCCCGATCCCCAAGAGGCATCATCCCGTTCGGGTGATGCCTCGCGCCGCGGCGGATGATTGGATCACGGGCGTGGTTGCCGGAATCCTCCGCGGATCGGGCCGGGTCACCGGTGGTTGACGAGCCGGCCGGGCCGGATCCCGCCTCGACGCTGCGCAGCAAATCCTTCGTCGCCGTGCTCGTTCTCGCGGCGATCGTGGGGGTGATCGCCTCGCTCGCGGCATGGTGCTTCCTCGAGCTGATCTTCTACATCCAGCGCTGGGTGTTCACGGACATCCCCCATGACGTCGGCTTCGACAATGGGACGCCGCTGTGGTGGTACCTCCCGGTGCTCGCGTTCGCCGGTGTGGTCACCGCGTTCGCGATCGCCCGCCTGCCCGGCAATGGAGGGCACGTCCCGGCCGAGGGTCTCAAGGCCTCACCCACCCAGCCCGTCGACCTTCCGGGCGTGTCCTGGCGGCCATCGCCTCGATCGGACTCGGGCTGGTGGTCGGCCCCGAGGCGCCCCTGATCGCCCTCGGGGGCGGGCTCGGGTTTCTCATGGTGCGGGCGATCCGACCGGATGCGCCGCCCGAGCTCGGCACGCTGCTCGCCACATCCGCCACCTTTGCCGCCGTCTCGTTCCTGTTCGGATCGCCGATCATCGCGGCCGTGATCCTGATCGAGGCCGCCGGGCTCGGGGGATCGCAGATGCCGCTGGTTCTGATTCCGGGCCTGCTCGCCGCCGGGATCGGCTCACTGGTTTCGATCGGGATGGGATCGCTGACGGGTCTCAGCACGGCCGACATCTCGCTCAGCCCCCTTCACCTGCCGGCCTTTGCCCGGCCGGAGTTCGTCGACTTCCTCTGGACGATCCCGCTGGCCGCCGCGATCGCGGTGGTCACGTTCGTGATCTTTCGCCTCGCCCGAGAGGCGCAGCGAATCGCGACTCCGCGGCCGTTCGTCGTGCTCCCTATCGTCGGGCTGCTCGTCGCGGGGCTTGGCATCGCCTTCCATCAGACGGCCGACCACGGCGTCAACCAGGTTCTCTTCTCCGGTCAGAACGCGATCGGGCCGCTGGTGGACAACCCAGGCGCCTGGTCCCTGTCGGCGCTCGCCCTGCTGATCGCCTTCAAGGGCCTCGCCTACGGCATCTCCCTCGGCACCTTCCGTGGTGGCCCGACCTTCCCGGCGATGTTCCTGGGCGCCGCCGCCGGCCTGATGGCGGCCCAGCTCCCCGGCTTCGACTTGACCCCCGCAGTCGCGGTGGGCCTGGGAGCCGCGGTGGTCGCGGTGCTCAGATTGCCGCTGTCCGCCGTCGTGCTCGCCACGCTCTTTACGGTGCACACCGGAATCGGCTCAGGCCCCCTGATCATCGTGGGAGTGGTGGTCGCTTACCTGACTGTCCAGGCACTCGACGCGCGGGTGAGCATCCTCCGATCCGGCGACGGTGAGCTAGATGGACACCATCATCTTCTGGGCGTTCACCGCGGCGTTCAACCCGACCCTGCTCGGAGCGACGACCGTGATGCTGCTGCTCGACCACCCGAAGCGCCTGCTGCTCGGGTACCTGTGCGGCGCGCTGTTGACGAGCCTCACCCTGGGCATGGTGATCGTGTTCGCGGTCGACGGATCCTCGGGAGCGACCAGCACGGCGCAGTCGACGCTCAGCCCGGCCATGGATCTCACGCTCGGCGGCCTGCTGCTCCTGGTCGCCTATCTGATCCGCCCCAGCCACGTTCCCAAGGAGACCGGTCGCTTCGCCGAGCGCCGCCGCCGGCGCGAGGAGAAGAAGAAGGACAAGGGACCGCCGAAGTGGCAGCAGAAACTGAGCGAGGGCACGGCGAAAACGACCTTCGTCATCGGTGCGCTGCTGACACTTCCCGGCGCCTCCTACATCATCGGCCTGGGCCACATCGCCGACAAGAACGCGAGCGTGGCCGCGACCGTCGCGATGGTCCTCGGCTTCAACGTGATCATGCTCGCCTTGCTCGAGGTCCCGTTGCTCGCCTTCACCTTTGCGCCCGAGTGGACCCCGGACGCGGTCGACCGGTTCAAGGCCTGGTTCAACCGCAACTCCAAGGTCCTCGCCTTCAGGGGAGCGCTCGTGATCGGGGCACTGCTGATCGTCAAGGGCACGATCGAGCTGCTCTGACCGGGCCGGTCAAGCAGCCCCAGACAGTGCCCTGTCGGTCACTGTGGCCAACGTGACCCCGCAGAGGGCGCCCACGATCACGTCGAGTGGGTAGTGCACGCCCGTGTGGACCCGGGAGTACCCCACCAGCGTCGCCAGGACGGTCAGCGGCGGCGCGGTCGACGGAAGCGCCCGCCCCGCCCCGGTCGCGAACGCGAACGCCGCGGCCGTGTGTCCCGAGGGGAACGAGTGGGACGCGGGCATCCTGACCTGGCGGCCGCGCGGGACGGAGGCCGCTTCACGATTCGGCCGCGCGCGCCGGGAGATCGGCTTGATGGCCAGGTTGACGACCGCCGCGGTCACTGCGACGGCCGCCATCCCCCGAACGGCCGCCCGGCGGCCGTTCGGTCCTCCACCGATCGCCAGCGCAACGGCGCTCCCGATCGAGAGCTTCGAATAGTCAGCGGAGCGCGACAAACGGCTGAAGAGGCGGTCGAGCGCGGGAGTTTGGGTCTCGGCGATCGCCGCGTAGACGGCGGCGTCGAGGCGCCGCAGCTCCTCCAGCGCACCCGAGGCTGGGCCTCCGCTCACCAGGTGAGCTCGATCTCGAGCTCCCGTTCGTCGGTCTCCAGCTCGAGCTCCACCTTGAGCCGGACCTCGTCGGGGACGTGGACCTTGATCTGCATCCCGCCCCGCTCGAACTCCAGGTCGTTGTTCTTGGAGAGCGTCTCGGCGAACCGCTTCAGCCTCGCCGCGGCCTCCTCGCGCGAGAGGGTCTCCTTCTGCTCGATCTCCAGGATGTCCATCGGGTTCTCCTTCCGTTGTCGGTCAAACCGCAGCGGGCGCCCGGCCCGCCGCCACGCCGGCAAGCGTCCGCATGCCGTCCCAGAATCTCTCCGGGATGGCGGCCGAGGGTGAAGCGCCCGGATGGGCCGGCGCGATCCGCACCCGCAGCGCGCCAGGGCGGATCCTGAACCGCAGGGGCGGCTCGAGGGTCATCGCCTCGCCGTCGACTCCGGCCGGGACCGGCCGGCTCGAATCGACGTCGAATTCGGCGGCGGACCACTGGCGCAAAGGCTTGCCAGTCTGCTCGTGACCGGCGCCCGGTGGCGCGCCGGCCACGGTGACCCCGAGCACCCCCGCGTCGATTCTGGGCCGGGTGCCCGAGCCGACCGCACGGCCGAGCCGGTAGCGGTTGTTGGAGATCAAGAGGGCTGCTCCGGATCTCTCCCGCTCGCCCTCCGGCCCGGTCCAGGCGAGGTCCAGCCCCTCGCTGTCAGGGCCGAGCGCCTCGGGGACCGTGTTCAGGATCGTCCGAATCTTGGCGTCGCGGTATTCGTCTCGCTGCACCGCCTCGGCGTAGAGCCCCAGCGAGACGTTGTTGACGAAGACGCGACCGTTGACCTCGGCCAGGTCCACGCGGCGCTCGCCGCCCTCGACGAGCGCGTCCAGCGCGCCGACGACGTCGTCGCGGTCGACCCCGAGATCGAGCGCAAAGTGGTTTCGGGTGCCGGCGGGGATGCAGGCGTAGGGCAGGTCCAGCTCGGAGGCGATCGATGCGACGACCGCCTGAGATCCGTCGCCGCCCGCCATCGCCAGCGCGTCGGCGCCGCCCGCGACCGCGTCCCTGACGAGCTGCTCCAGGTCCGCACCTCGCGTGAGTTCAACGGACTCGATGCCGCGCTTGGCCGCCTCGTCGGCGAGCGAGAAGCGTTCGGCCTTGCCTCCCCCCGACTTCGGGTTGTAGAGCAGAACCGGATGTGCTGGAGCGGGCGCTGGGGGCAGGTGAATTTGGACTCGGAAGGCCGTTCTCGCGGCGTAGGTGGCCACGCCGAGACCCGCGACGATGGCGATCGCCTCCACGAGGTGGTCACCGTCGCTGATGAGCAGCACGCCCTGAGCGATCAGAGCGACGAGCGCCACGCCAAAGCCGAGCAGCCGGGCGAAGCCGGTGCGCAACAGGCCATACAGAGCCGCCCCGACCGTGACCACCACGCAGCCGAGCACGACCAGGCCGCGCGGAAACTCCGTCACGACGATGTCGAGGGCCAGGATCAGGACAGCGGGCGCCAGGACGAGCGCGGCGATCGCCGCCACCCGCTGCCCCGGATTCAGCTCGCGGCCTGAGCGCCGATCTCGATCAGATCGCTCGGGTGTACCCATGCGTCGACCAGGTTGTGACCCCCGGCGCGCTCGATCGCGTCCCTCAGCGGGATCGCCCAGCGATGCTCGAGCAGGGCGATGCCGGCCGATGTACCGGGCGGAATCTCATCCGCCAGGTACCAGACGTCGTCGGGATCGAGGACAGAGCCCCGCTCATCAACCGCCTCGGCCCCTGCCAGGGCTCCGGCCTCGGCGCCCTCCTCACCAGCCGCGCCGAGTCCAAGCAGCGCACCGGCCAGAGCGCCGAATGCCTCCGCCTCCTCGCTGGGAAGGTCACTGTGCTCGACCGCCTCGAACTCGCCGTCCTCGCCTCTCGCGACGAAGATCAGATCGATCAGGCGAACGACGTCGTGCTCGCGGAGCCGACGGAGCTCGGCGAGGATCTCGCCGGAGAACTTCCCGTCCTCGAAGCCAACCACCAGGAGCTGTACTGGACCGAATTCCATTTAGATCAACTTCTCCTTCTCAGCTTCGAATTGCTCGTCGGTGAGAACGCCGGAGTCGTGCAGGTCGCCGAGCTTCTTGAGTGCATCGATCCTGTCCATCTCCGACATTTCGCCGCCGCCGGTCGCCGGAGGTGCCTGGGACGGCTGGGCCTGCTGGATCTGGGCGTCCTGTTCGGTCTCATGCTCCTGAGATTGCGCCCGGCGTTTGCCGACCGCGTAGCCGGCGCCGCCGACCATCGCAGCACGCATGAGGGGCCTTCTTCTACCGATCAGCGGCATCGCGAATCCTTTCCTTGGTGACCGTGACCAACATCGAATCGAACGAGCGCGTCCGACGCATCACTCATTACGGGTGAAATCGCCGCCGGCGTTCGCTCAGCCGAGGGCCCCGCTGATCTCCCCGATCGCCGTCTTCTCGTCGTCGCTGACGCGATCGCCGCTCAGGCCCATGAAGCCCTCCTTGCGGGCCTCCGCGACGCGCTGGGCGAGCCCGAGGATGAACTTCTTGTACTCATCGAGCTCTTCGCCGCTGGCCTTGGACTTGAGCAGGGCGACGGCATCGGTGATGTGCTTGAGAGAGGCTTCCTTGAGCTCCTCGGGAGTCTTGTAGCGCGTGTGGTCCATCTCGGGCTTGGCGGTGACGATCTCATCGAGCAGCTGACTCTCTCCGTGCTGCTTCCGGGCTTCGGTGTAGGCCTTCGCCATCGAGAAGCTTTCGCGGATGGAGCCGCCCCGATCCGAGGCGATCACGATGAGACCGGCGCTTGGCGGTCCCTCGAGCACAAGCTTCCATTCCTCTTCGGTGAAATCGGCCTTTCCAGTCATTCGTTCCTCCATGGGTTGACGACGTGTGTCGAGAAGGATTAGCGCACCTCCCTCCTGGTCCTTCACCCCGATCGAATGATTTGGGGACCCGCCTCCGCCAGTAGGTTGGCCGGGTGCGAAGCAGGTTCAGAGCTTTCTGGCGAGATGAGGCCCTGCTCGCCCGTCTGGCCCGGATCGCAATCTGGGTGGGCGGCGTTGCCCTCCTGATCTTCGTCCTCGACCTGCTCGGGATCCCCGTTTCGGACTGGATCCGCCAGCTGTTCAAGAAGATCAGGGAGGTCCCCGCCTGGGCGGTGGTGGCAGGGGTAATCCTGCAGACCGCGCAGACGACTCTGGCGGCGGTGGCCTGGGTGGCCATCCTGCGCGCGGCGTATCCGCGGGTGAAGATCACCGTGCGGCTGGTGGTGGCCGCCTATGCGACCTCGGTGGCGATGAACAGCTTCCTCCCGGCCAACATCGGCACCTGGGTGATGCTGATCATGTTCACGACCGTGATCGCGGGCGCCACCTTCACCGCGATGCTCTCCGGGATCGCGGTGCAGAAGATCCCCTTCTCGATCTTCAACATCGCCGTCTACCTCTACCTGTTCCTCTCGGTCGCGGGCTCGTTCTCGATCAAGCTCGGTGGACTGGCCGACCATTGGGTGCTCGCGGTGGCGATCGCGGCCGGCCTGGTCTTCCTCGCGGTGCTCGCGACCCGGATCTTCCGCAAGCAATGGCACAAGCTGCGTGAGCAGCTGTTCGTCGGCGGCGCGATCCTCCGCTCTCCGCGCAGGACGCTGGTCGGCGTGGCGCTGCCGGAGCTCGGCAGCTACCTGGCGCGGCTGGGAATCATCGCCGTCTTCCTCGGCGCCTACAGCATCCCGGTCACCTTCCACAACGTCGCCTCGGTCACCGCCTCCAACTCGATCTCGAACAGCGTCTCGCTGACGCCCGGCGGCGTGGGCGTCACCCAGGCGATGAACAGCGCGGCGCTCAAGAACCAGACGAGCGCTCAGGATGCGACCGCCTACTCGGCCTCCCAGCAGCTGATCACCTCCGCCTGGAACGTGGTGTTCGCGGTGATCATGGTCTCCTGGGTGTTCGGCTGGTCCGGAGGAAAGGACCTGGTGAAGAGCTCCTACGAGCAGGCCAAGGTGAAGAGCGCCGAGATCAAGGAGAAACGGCGCACCCGCGGGGACACCCGGCACGCGGCAAGCTGATCGCCATATCACCCGGATCGGGCGATGCCGGGCGACCCCTCCGCTGCCAGCGTTCCGAGTGGCGCGCATCCCGCGCGCCCACTACGGACACGGCCGCCGTGCGTGGCGGCCGGCAACAGAGAGGAACCAAACAGATGAGAGGTGCAGGCCGCGCTGTGTTCGCCGCGATCCTTCTGCTGATCGTGGGAACCCTCAACATCATCTACGGGATCGGCGCCATCAGTGACGCGAAGTTCTACGTCAACGACACTAGGTACATCCTCACGAACCTTCACGCCATGGGCTGGGTTCTCGTGATCCTCGGCGTGGTCCAGCTGACCGGGGGCTTCTCCCTGATGGCCGGCAACGCATGGGGACGGTTCGTCGGAATCGTCGCCGGAAGCCTCGGCGCGATCGGCGCGCTCCTGTCGATGGGCGGAACCCATCCGTTCTGGTCGCTCGGGATCTTCGCGCTCTGCGTGTGGATCGTCTACGGCATCGCGGTTCTCGGTTCCGAAGAGCCGTCGCGCGTCTGATGAGCACGATCGGATGGATCATCGTCGCGATCATCTGGATCGCGATCGCGTTCTGGCCGGCGAGAGTCGCCGGGCGGAAAGGACATAGCTTCTTCGGCTACTTCCTCTTCAGCCTGGTGTTCTTTCCCCTCGCGCTGATCACGGCCTACGTGGTGCAGGACCGAACGGCGGCCCCCGCCGTCTAGCGGTCTCGGGACTGATCGACGGGCCCTAGGGCTCGTCGATCAGTCTCTGCACCCGATACGTCTTCTCGCCTCGCGGCGTCTCGACGCTGACCTGATCGCCGATCGACTTGTCCTGAAGCGCCCGTCCGACCGGCGACTCGATCGAGAGCTTGCCCAGTGCGAAATCGGCCTCCGTCGCGCCGACCAGGGTCCAGGTGTTGATCTTGCCGCTCGACTCGTCAAGGACCTCGGCGGTCCGCCCGAAGGCGAAGGCGTCCGGGGCGGCGTCCGTGGATTCGACCACCGTCGCCCGGCGGAGCCTCTCCCGCAGGCGGCGGATGCGCGCCTCGAGATGGCCCTGATCGTCCTTGGCGATGTGGTACTCGGCGTTCTCCTTGAGGTCGCCAAGCTCTCTGGCCGCCTTGATGCGCGTCGCCATCTCGGTGCGGCGAGGGCCCTCGAGCTCGTCGAGCTCGGCGCGGAGGGCCTCGATGCCCTCCGGCGTGATGGATTCGCTTGATCCGGCTTCGCTCATGGCCCTCACCCTAGCCGCACCGTAGGATTCGGAACATGAGTGACGAGAGCATCGCGTCGAGAATCGACAAGCTGGTCGCGGAGGAGAAGGAGCTTCGCGCCCGCGAGCAGCGGGATCGGGATGACGACGATTCGCTGGCAGCCGACCGCGACAGGCTGCGAGCCGTCGAGGTCGAACTCGACCGCTGCTGGGATCTGCTGCGCCAGCGCCGTGCCAAGGAGGAGTTCGGGCAGGATCCGGACCAAGCCGACGCGCGCGGCGCCGGCACGGTCGAGAACTATGAGCAGTAGCTGGGGCTAGCGCGGGCCGCCGAGAGGCGACTCGGGGATGCGCGTCTCCCCCGTCACGTCGGGGATCAGCATCGCGAACTCGTCGACGTAGCACCAGGACCAATCCTCCCCGGGCTCCAGGGAGTGGATCAGGGGATGGTCGCTGTCGCGGGCGTGCGCCGTGGCGTGCTTGTTCGGCGAGTCGTCGCAGCAGCCGACCTTCCCGCATTCGAGGCAGATCCGCAGGTGGAGCCAGGGGTCGCCCGTCTTCAGGCACTCCTCGCAGCCCTCCACCGACTCGGGGAGCTCGGTGATCTCGATCTGGTCGAGGTGGCTGCAGGTGGGCATCCGCAGCTCAGACTACTGGCCGCGGAGATCCGGCCGATCGGGCTGTGAGAAGCTGGCCGGGTGCCTTGGCTCCCGGAGCTCTTCTCCGCATCCACGCTGGCGCGCCTGGAGGAGGCTCAGCGGAGCCGGGACAATCTGAGCGTGCCGTTCTTCGCCGGTGTGCTGACCGGCGAAATGGATGCCCTGATCGGTTCCTTCGCCGACGAGCCCGAGATCCATCATCCGGTCCGCGGCCGAATCCGAGGAGTCGACGCATTCACGAGGTATGCCCGCGAGACGAAGGAATGGCTCGAGGGACGGGAGGCATCGATCGAGGATGTCGATCACATCATCAACCCGTCGAATGGCGTCGAGGAGGTGGTTCTGCACCTCCGCGGCGATGGCGGATCCGTCGATCTCCCGGTTGCCATCGCCGCCGACAAGTCCGGCGATCGCCTGATCGAGCTGCGCGTCTACTACAGCACCTGGCCGCTAACCGGCAGGCACTCGAACAGGCCGCCCGTGCTGCAGCCAAGCGCCAAGCTGAGCGAGCCGGACTTCGCATCCTCCTATCAGAGCGCTCTCGCCGCGGGGGACGCCGACGCGATCGTGGGCATGTTCGAGCCGGATGGCTACGCACGTGAGCCGGCCGGCATCGACTACGTGCACCGCGGTCCGGACGGCCTACGAGAGTTCTACGAGTCGCTCTTCTCGAACGGCGGCGGCATCCCGCTCGAGCATTGCTCGGTCATCCAGAACGAGCGCGCCTGCGCCCTCGAGTACAACGTGGTGCGCTGGGGCACGACCGAGCTGCTGCCACCCGAGGCGGGCATCGCGGTCTACGTCCGGGGTGAGGGCGGCAAACTCGCCGCGGCTCGGATCTACGACGACGTGGACCCGCCGATCGACTCGCTCGGTTAGGGCCTTTCTGTGCAGTCGGGAACCCGCTTGGGTTCCTTCTTGTCCCAGCCGTGGAAGGGGTCGAGGTCGCCCGAATCCCAGGCCTCGCGCAGCCCGGGCTTGCTCAGGTCGTAATCCGGGCGGATCTCACTCGTCACCTCGCGCAGGTCGTGCCAGAGATCGATGACGGAGGGCCGGCCCCAGAACCAGTAGCCGTTGTAGATCGAGTGGACAACGAGCCCGGGTCTGAGCACGAGGGTGTGCGGGATCATCGGGTCGTTGTCCGGGTCGGTGTATTCCTGGATGCCCAGGTCCTTCTGCACGGTCCGTTCCGGGTCAGAAAGGAAGGGCCACTGGGCGCCCACCGAGTTGCGGAACTCCTGCAGCGTGTGGTGGTCGTCGGTCGCGATCGTGGCGACCTTGGTGTAAGCCACGTTGATCTTCGGATAGAAGGCGGCCAGCTCGAGGTGCTGCTGGTGCTCCTTCGGGCAGTAGTGACCCCGTGCGAGTGTCAGGATCAGCGGATCATCGCCCTGAATCTCGCTGAGCTTGCGAAGCGTGTTCTCGTGGTCGGGCAGCTCGTAGTCGGGGAACGTCCCGCCGGGCTTGACGTCGGATCGCATCTCAGACTCCCTTCACTGCTCGCTCGTCCCGGTGACCTGGCCCCAGAGCTGATGGAGAGCCTGGACGTAGATCTCCGAGAAGGTCGGAAACGGCTGAATCGTGTCGCGGAGCACGGCGACGGGAACGCGAGCGCGGATCGCGACGGTCGCCTGCTGTAGCCACTCACCCGCCTCCGGTCCGAGCGCGTAGGCGCCGGTCAGCCTCTCCCCGTCGCTGAGCAACGTGAGGAATCCCTTCGACTCCGCGTACGCGTGTGTGTAGGTCTCGGTCTTGGCGACCTCCTTGCAGAGGCCGGTGCCGCTGTACTCAGCCTCAGTCTCGCCGACCGCCCCCGCCTGCGGGTCCGTATAGGTGACCCGGGGAACCGCCTCGTAGTTCGCGACGCGGTCCTCGCCGAGGATGTTCGAGGCGACGACCTCGCCCTCGTACTTGCCGACGTGGGTCAGCGGCCAGATGCCGTTGACGTCGCCCATCGCCCAGAGGCGGTCGGCGGCACGCAGGTGGTCGTCGACCTCGAATCCCCTTGGGGTTGGCCTCCACCCCGACCGTCTCCAGCCCGATGTCCTCCACCCGCGGGCGCCGGCCGGTCGCGACCAGGATCCGGTCACCGCGCAGCTCGCGACCGTCGTCGAGCTCGAGGACGTACTCGTCACCCTCCTGCCGCGCGGCAGTCGCCTGCACGCCGAGTGCCAGCTCGATTCCCTCGGCCTCGAGCGTCTCGCCGAGCGCCCTGCCGAGGGGCTCGGGCTCTCGGGCGAGCACGTGCTCGGCGTTGTCGAGCACGATCACCTCGCCGCCGAGGCGCTTCACCACCTGCGCGAGCTCCAAGCCGGCGGGGCCGGCGCCGATCAACAGCAGCCGGCGCGGAACCGCCTTCATGCTCGTTGCCTCCCGGGTGCCCCAGACCCCTTCCAGGTCGCGCAGGCCCGGGACGGGCGGCACGAAGGGGTCCGCCCCGTTGGCGAGCACGACGTGCTCGGCCGTGTGTTGCTCGCCGTCCACATCTACTATCCCGGCGCCGGCCAGCCGGCCCGATCCTCGCAGCAGATCGATCCCGTGATCGGCCAGCCACTTCTCCTGGCCGGCATCGGAGTAGTCCGAGACCATGAAGTCGCGGTAGGCGAACACCTCCTTGACGTCGACCTCGGCCTTGCCCGCCGCCTCGTTCGCGCCGTGGACGGCCTCGCCCGGCCGCAACAGGGTCTTCGATGGGATGCAGGCGTAGTACGAGCACTCCCCACCCACCAGCTCGCGCTCGACGAGGGCGACCCGCAGGCCGCCCTCCGCGAGTGCCCCGGCGCAGTGCTCGCCGGGCGAGCCACCGCCGATGACGATGACGTCGTAGTCGTTGCTCATTCTCCTCCCCCCTGCGCCAGGACCTCCTCCATATGGGCGCGGGCGTCCTGGTCCGCCTCCTCCGGCGTTCGCCCGTTCTCACGAGCGACGATGTAGGCGGCGTAAAAGCCCGACCAGTGGTGCTTCGGGGCCTCCGCCTCATATGGGCCATGGTGCTCCTCCGCTTCGCGGAGCAGCCCGGCTAGGGGCTCGACGTCCATTCTCTCCTCCTCTTGGGTGGTCGCGCTCTCACCTTCTGAGCTGGGCCGCGTGAATCGGGCTGTGCGGCAGGTCGCCCGTCACCGACCGGGCAAGCGCTCCCTGATCTCCTGCAGCAGCCAGCCGTTGCCGTCCGGGTCGCTGAACTCGACGAAGGTGTTGTACGACCGACGGTCCGGATCGGGCCCGGGCTCAAAACCCTTCTCTCCGAGGTGGTAGAGCTCACCGACCTCGACGCCCTTGCCGATCAGATCCTCGCGTGCCGCCTCGATGTCGTAGACCGCCGTCTCCAATCGCTTCAGCGAGCCGGGCTCCAATTCAGTGAGCCCCTTGCCGAAGGAAATCGAACAACCCGATCCGGTGGGTGTGAACTGGACCACCCGGAGCCCGGGCGCGGGCTCGAAGTCGATGTCCAGTCGCCAGCCGAGGCTCTCGTAGAAGGCCTTGGCCCGGTCGACGTCCGAAACCGGCAGGGTGATGTCCTCGAGGCGGAACTCGCCGGGCTTCGGCGGCGCACTTGGAGAACCGGCTTCGGTGGCAGTGTCCATGTTGCTCATTTCTACCTCCATAGATAGCTGTGGAGAGCAGCCGCTTCCCCGATATGGCAGGGCCCTCGATCGGGTCAGTGGCCCCTATTCCCCCAACGAGACGCGAGCTCGCTGGCATCCGGACCGGTAGCCGGGCGGGATGGCGGGTCTGATCGGCTCGTCAGCGAGTCCAGCAACCGTTCCACCGGCCACCCTACTCAAATGCCATCGGTTTAGGAGGGAATCGCGACTCGCGATGCTGCGTCAGACGGCCGTCTCAGCAGCCGGCTCCGGAGGCTCGAGTACCGACGCGGCGCCGGTCGGGAAGGTGAAGGCCTCGAGCAGCGGCTGGCTAAGGACCGCCCCGGTCGTCAGGCGCCTGTCGCGGGGCGCCGCTTTGCCCACTGGTTGTCCGGGTTTGGCGCCGGTAGGGTGCGAGCGGTGAGCAGCAACCAGCCCGTGCTCCTTTGCTACGACGGCTCGTCCGACGCGGCGGAGGCGATCAGGCAGGCAGCCGGCCTGACCGGCGGCGGCCCGGCGATGGTGCTCTACGTCTGGCTCCCGCCGTCGGCCCTGATGCTGGCGGGCAGGACGGTTGCCGCGGACCATCCCCTGTCCGCCGCGATCAGCGAGTTCGATTCCCGTGCCCGCGAAGAGGCCGATCGCGTGGCCGACGAGGGAGTCGAGATCGCCACCAAGGCCGGCTTCGAGGCCTCACCCGTGACGGAACGGGCGGGCCGCGGCGTCTGGCGCGCGATCGTCAAGGTCGCCGACGAGCAGGACGCCCGGGCGGTGGTCGTCGGTTCGCATGGGCACTCCGCCGCCTCGGCGGTGCTGGGGAGCGTCTCGCACGGCGTCGTCAACCACTGCCCGCGCCCGGTCCTGGTGGCCCCATGCAGTGGCGACCACGGCGACGCCGCGACGACGTGAGCGGCCGGCTCTAGCCGGACGCCGCCGACTTGTAGACGTCGACGAAGCGCAGGTAGTTGTCGGCGACCTGAGTGGCGGCATCCTCGCGCGAGGCGCTGCCGTCGATCCACCTCTGCAGCGGCTCGCCCCAGATCGACCGGCCGATCGCGAACCCGACGTACCCTTCGACCGGGGCGCCCTGGCGCAGCCAGTGATCGACCTTGTCGTCGTCGGCTCCGCGTCCGAGCACGACGCAGACGACGCCATCCCGGCCGTCGGCGCGGCACTGCGCGGAGATGCGCTCGCAGTCCGAGCGCTCGTCGACGCCCTCGATCTTCCAGATGTCCGGCTCGACACCCGCGCCCTGCAGCTCGGCGATCGCGCGGATCATCAGCTCGGGCCGGAGCTCGGCGTCGTAGCGGTCTGAATCGCCGTCGACAGACTCGAGCTGGGAGTCCTCCGCGGGCACGAGCAGCTCGAACAGGTACTTGCGATCGTTCTCGTGCAACCACTCCGAGAGGCGCCGCAGGCGGTCGGCCTGCCTCTTGTTCATCTCGGCGTCGCCGTCCGGGTTGTACCGGACGAGAACCTTGGAGAAGTCGGGGTTGAAGCGCGCGATGTGGGCGCCGAAGTCGTCCCCGTACTCGAAGTCGAACTCGTTCTGGCCGCTCTTCTCGACCGGCATCGCCAGCCTGATGCCCCTGGCCTTGGCCTCCTCGGGCACCTTGGTCGGACCGCCGAACTGCTCGTCGACGAGCGCGCCGGTGACCGAGGGATCGGCGTCGCGGCCGAGCGCGGCCTCGATGCCTTCGAAGATCAGGTGCTTGCCGTCGGAGATCCGCTCGGTCTCATCGGGCGACGGATCGCCCTCGATGCCGAAGCGCTTGGTGAAGGAGCCGCGATGGTCGAACGCGAGGATGTAGAGGGTGCCGTCGTAGCCGAGGTCCATGGGTCAGGCGACGCTCGCTTTCTTGGGAGTGGTTGACAGGGGCTGGGCATTGTCGAGCATCCGGCGGGCACGGACGGCACGCTCGATCGCCGACGCCGAGATGATGCCGATCTGGCCGTCTTCGCGACGGACGACCGCGCGCTTGTGGCGCGCGAAGCCGGGGCTGGCGAGCAATTCGTCGACCGTGACGTCCTCGTCGACGAAGACCGATGGATCGCGGTCGGCGATTTCGCCGACGAGGGTGTCCTCCCTGTGCGCGGGTGGAACTTTCTCCACCCGGTCGATGGTGAGGAGGCCGACCGCCCGTCCGCCCTCGGTCACCGGGAACGAGCGGTAGCCGTGCGCGGCGAAGGAATCGCGCAGAGCGCGCGCCACGGTCTCCCCCGCGTCGAGCGTCGAAGCCGGCATCGCCATCACCCTCCGCAATCCGGATTCCTTGAAGGTCGACTGGAGCTCGGCTCCGGCCTCCTCGGCCCTGCCGGCGACGATCAGGAAGAACCCGATCAGGGCGAGCCAAAGGAACCCCGGCACGCCGGCGAAGACGCCGAGCACGCCGAGCCCGACCATGCCGTAGCCGAATACGCGTCCCACCCGCGCGGCGCGAGCCGTCGCGCGCTCGAAGTCGCCCTCTCGCCGCCAGAGCAGTGACCGCAGCACCCGGCCGCCGTCGAGGGGAAAGGCCGGAAGCATGTTGAAGACGAGGATCATGCCGTTGATCAGGGCCTGGTAGGCGAACAGTGCGGTCACGGCATCGGGTGTGGATGACGGCAGGAGCGCGAGGGCGAGCAGAAAGGTGAGAGCGATCACGACCGTGACGCCCGGTCCGGCCAGTGCGAAGCGGAGCTCCTCGCCCGGTCGATGAGCCACGCCCTTCATCTTCGCGACCCCGCCGAGCAGCCAAAGCTCGATCCCCTCGATCTCGACTCCGTACCGGCGCGCGACGATCGCGTGCCCGAGCTCGTGGAGCAGGATGCTGGCGAAGAGGAGAAGCGCGCTCGCCAGCCCGAGCCCGTACGCGGCGGCCGGAGCGATGCCTGAGACCTCGTCGGGGTAGTAGGTGCTGCCGAGCGACCAGGTGATCAGCGCGACGATGACGAGCCAGAGCGGATGGATGCTGATGGGAATCCCAGCCAGACGTCCGATCTTGATGTCACCGCCGAACACGTCTTCAGGCTAGACCTCGCCCTCCGCCTCGCCATCGCGTGCGGCCACTGAGGGCCATCCGTGCTCAACACCTAGCTGCGCTGCGCCCCGACCGGTAATCGTGTCGGGTGGATGAGCGCGAAACCGCAGGCACGTCTCGAGAGTCAGCCTCAGCGCGGATTGACCGCCGAGGAAGCCGAGGGCCGGCTGCGGCGAGATGGGCCGAATCGAGTGCCGGAGGCTCCGCCGCCGTCACGCCTCGAGCTGATCGGGCGGCAGCTGGCCAATCCGATGGTGGCTCTGCTCGGAGTCGCTGCCGCGGTGTCCGTGGCGATCGGTGAGTGGCTCGACGCGGGAATCATCGTGGCGATCGCGATTGCCAACACCGTGCTCGGCTACTTCCAGGAAGGGCGGGCCGAGGGGGCGAGCCGTCGATTGCGCAAGTTGATGTCCCCCATGGCCACGGTGGTGCGGGATGGCCGGGTCGTGCGCGTCGGCGCCGAGAAGCTGGTCCTCGGTGACCTGGTGAGGCTTCGCGGTGGCGATCGAGTGGCGGCGGACCTCACCCTGGTCGGCGGCGACGGGCTCGAAGTCGACGAATCGGCCGTCACCGGTGAGTCGCTGCCGGTTGCGAAGACGACGGGCGCGACTCTCTTCGCCGGTGGCATCGTCACCCGCGGCGCCGGGGACGCCACGGTCGCGGCGACGGGCGCCCGGACCGAGATCGGTCGCGCGGTGATGAGCGCGCTCCGCATGCCGAGAACGCTGACTCCGCTCCAGCGCCGCCTCCAGCGGTTCGCGGGCTTTCTCCTCCGCGCCGCCGTACTCCTCTGCCTGGCTCTGGCCGGGCTGGCCTGGGCTCAGGGGGAATCCCTGGCCGACAGCATCCTGATCGGGGTCTCGCTGGCGGTCGCGGCGGTCCCGGAGGGGCTCCCCGCGGTGCTCACGATCGCCTTAGCCCTCGGCGTTCAGCGGATGGCGGAGCGCGGGGCGATCGCGAAGCGCCTCGAGGCCGTCGAGACACTCGGATCGGCAACGGTCATCTGCGCCGACAAGACGGGGACGATCACCGAGAACCGGATGAGCCTCGCGCTGCTCTATTCGTGCGCCCTCGGCGAGGAGGTGACACCGGGGGACGGCGCGAGCGCGGAGGAGATCGACGAGCTGCTCACGGCGAGCCTGCTCGCGTCCGACGAGCTCGTGCGGTCCGCCGACGGGTCGGCGGACGCATCGGTGGAGCCGGTGGAGGCGGCGATCGCCGCAGCGGCGGCCGGCCGCGGGATCGACGCCGCCGAGGTCCTCGCCGGCCGGGACGTGGTCCGGAGGCGACCCTTCGACTCGGAGCGAAAGCGGATGAGCGTCACGATCGGCTCCGCCGACGGGCGCACCCTCTTCGCGAAGGGCGCGCCGGAGAAGATGCTAGAGCGACTCTCCGAGGGCGCCGACCTCGGCGACCTAGGCGACCGAGCCGCGCGCTGGGCGGAGCGCGGCATGCGCGTGCTGATCGTCGCCAGGCGGGAGCTCCCCGCCCAGGAGGTGGACGAGGAGACCGACCTTGTGCCTCTCGGGATCCTCGGGATCCACGATGCGGCCAGGGCGGGGGTGGCGGACAGCGTGGAGGAGGCAAGGAACGCCGGGGTGCGCACCGTGATGATCACCGGCGACCATCCGGGGACCGCCCTCGCCATCGCTCGTGAGACGAAGGTCGTCAAGGAAGACGAGGTGGAGGTCCTGACGGGTTCCCAGCTCGACGAGCTTTCGGACGAGGAGCTCGCCGCCCGCTGCCCGGACGTCGGGGTCTACGCGCGGGTCGTTCCGCGGCACAAGGTGCGCATCGTCGACGCCCTGCGCCGGCGCGGCGAGATCGTGGCGATGACCGGTGACGGGGTGAACGATGTGCCCGCCCTCGAGGCCGCGGACATCGGCGTCGCGATGGGCGAGCGAGGGACCGACGCCGCCAGGGCCGCCGCCGACCTGGTGCTCACCGACGATGACTACTCGACCATCGTCGAAGCGATCCGGCGCGGCCGCTCCATTTACGAGAACGTCCTCCGGTTCGTCCACTTCCTCCTTGCCGCCAACGCCGGCGAGGTGTTGGTCTTTGCACTCGCGATTGCCCTCGGGCTCGACGCTCCGCTGACGGTGGTCCAGATCCTGGTGGTCAACCTGCTGACGGACGGGCTCCCCGCCGTCGCGCTTGCGGTCGATCCTCCCGAGCGGGACGCAATGCAGAGGCCCCCCCGCCCGCCGGCGCAGGGGATCATCGACCCGATTCGCAGCCGGCTGATCGTCGGCGGGCTCGCCACCGGCCTTGCGGCCTTCGCCTCCTTCCTGATCGGGCAGTCGGAGAGCCACGCCGTCGGGCAGACGATGGCCTTCGCGACGCTGGTGTTCGCGCAGCTCACCCACGTGTTCGCGGTGCGGGGCACGGATTGGTTCTTCCGGGCCGGGATGAATGCCGCGCTGATCGGCGCGGTCCTGCTCTCAGGGGTCGTCCAGGTCGTGATCCTGGCGGTCCCCTCCGTAGCCGCGCGATTCGACGTCGTCGGCCTTTCCCCCGCTCAGGTCGCCTGGGCGCTCGCGCTCGCTTCGGTCCCGTTCGTCGCGGTCGAGCTCTTCAAGGCAGTCATGCGGAAGCGGGGTGCTGTCCTTGTCTGACCAGCCCCGATTCGATCCCGAGGAGCGCCTGGAGCTGCTGCGCCAGCACCTGGGGGTCAGCCTGCGCGGTCTTGGCAGGCGGGAGGCCGAGAGGCGGCTGCAGCAGTACGGGCCGAACGAGATCCGCCGGCGCGAGGAGCGCAGCCACGCCCGCGACCTGGCCAGGCAGTTCACCCATCCGCTGGCCCTGCTCCTCTGGGCGGCAGCGGGCCTGGCCTGGATCGCCGGGATCGTCGCGGTGGCCATCGCGATCGTCGTCGTGATCTTCGTCAACGCCATCTTCGCCTTCATCCAGGAGCTGCAGGCCGAGCGGGCGGTCGAGGCGCTCGCTGCCTATCTCCCCTCCGAGGCGCGCGTCATGCGCGACGGGAAGGAGACGCGGACCGCCACGACCCAGCTCGTGCCCGGCGACGTGTTGCTGATCGAGGAGGGCGAGCGGATCTCCGCCGACGCCCGCCTGGTTGACGGAGCCCTCGAGGTCGACCTGTCCACTCTCACCGGAGAGTCGGCTCCGGTCGACCGCAACGCCAGCGTGGAGGACACGGGCGTGCCGCTGCTCGAGGCGCGTGACCTCGTCTTCTCAGGCACCAGCTGCGTCGAGGGCGAAGGCCGTGCACTGGTCTACGCGACGGGGATGCACACCGAGCTGGGCCGGATCGCGACGCTGTCGCAGCGGGTGGTGAGCGAGGAGTCGCCGCTCGAGCGTCAGGTTCGCAAGGTCGCGTGGCTGATCGCGCTGATCGCCGTCGTCGGAGCGATCGCCTTCATCCCGCTCGCGACCCTGTTCGCCGGGCTGTCGATCGCGGACGCGGTCGTCTTCGCAGTCGGCCTGCTCGTCGGGCTGGTGCCGGAGGGACTGCTTCCGGTGATCACCCTGGCGCTGGCGGTGGGCGCGAGGGACCTGGTGCGCCGCGGCGCCGTCGTGAAGCGGCTCAGCGCCGTCGAGACGCTCGGTTCGACCGACGTGATCTGCACGGACAAGACCGGCACCCTGACCGAGAACCGGATGAGGGCGACCACGGTGTGGACCCCCGGCGGGGCGAGCGACCTGGAGGACGGCTCCGCGCAGGCCGCCGACGGCGACAGGCGCTTTCGCGACCTCGCGGCGGTGATGGTCGCCTGCAGCAACGCCCACCCGGACGACGGCACCGGCGAGCTCGTCGGTGACCCCACCGAGGTGGCGATGCTGGAGGCCGCCGATCGGCTGGGCGCTCCCATCGACGCCGCGGCGCGCGAGCGGAATCGCCGGGCCCTGTTCCACTTCGACCCCTCTCTGCGCCGGATGAGCACCGTGGACGAGCGCGACGGCGCCCTCTGGGTCGACACGAAGGGCGCGCCCGAGGCGGTCCTCCCCAGCTGCGGCTCGATCGCGTCCGACGGCGGGCCCCGTGCGCTGGGTCCGGGAGATCGGGAGCAGGTGCAGTCCGTCGTCGACCGGTACGCCCGCGAGGGCTTGCGGGTGCTGGCCGTCGCCGAGCGGGCGCTCGACGGCGGCGCGCCCGACGAGCGCGCCGAGGTCGAACGTGATCTGACGTTCCTCGGGCTGGTGGCGATGCTCGACCCGCCGAGGCCCGAAGTCGCCGCGGCGGTCGAGAACTGTCACCGGGCCGGCCTGCGGGTGATCGTGATCACCGGCGACCACGGCCTGACCGCGGCGGCGATCGCCCGCCGGGTCGGCATCGGAGGGGAGCACACGCGCGTCGTCGAGGGAGCGAACGTCGACAGGATGAGCGACGCGGAGCTCGACGCCCTGCTCCAGGGCGGCGACGAGCTGATCTTCGCTCGCAGCTCGCCGGAGACGAAGCTGCACATCGCGGAGTCCCTGCGCGAGGAGGGACGGATCGTGGCGATGACCGGTGATGGCGTCAACGACGCGCCGGCCCTGCGCCGCGCCGACATCGGGATCGCCATGGGGCGGTCCGGGACCGACGTCGCCCGGGAGGCCTCGACCATGGTGCTCACCGACGACAACTTCGCCACGATCGTGGCGGCGATCGAGGGCGGACGCCGGGTCTACGACAACGTCCGCAAGTTCATCTTCTACATCTTCGCCCACGCCACGCCGGAGGTGACGCCCTTCCTGGTCTTCGCGCTGGGCGGTGGCGCGATCCCGCTCCCGCTCAACGTGCTGCAGCTCCTCTCCTTCGACGTGGGCACCGAGACTCTCCCGGCTCTCGCGCTCGGACGGGAGCCGGCCGAGCCGGGGCTGATGAGGCGACCGCCGCGCAAGCGCTCGGAGGGCGTGATTCGCCCCGCGATGCTCGTGCGCGCCTGGCTCTTCCTCGGGCTGATCTGCGCGGGGCTGCAGATGGCCGGCTTCTTCTACGTCCTCGACGGCGCGGGCTGGTCGCCCGGCGATCCGACCAGCGCGGGCCACCCGCTCCACCACGCCTACCAGCAGGCGACCACGATGACCTTCCTCGGGATGGTCATGGGGCAGATCGGGACGGCCTTCGCCGCCCGGACCGAGCGGGCCTCGCTGCGGTCGATCGGCTTCTTCTCGAACCGATTGCTCCTGTGGGGGATCCTGTTCGAGCTGGTTCTGTCGGCGTTGATCATCTACGCCCCGCCGCTTCAGTCCGTTCTCTCCACCGCGGCGCTCGAGCCGCACATGGTGCTGTTCACTCTCCCGTTCCCGTTCATCGTCTGGGGCGCCGACGAGCTTCGGCGCTGGCTGCTGCGCCGCCGGGCGCGCGCCGGGACACCGATGTGACGCTCGACCCGGCCCTCCTGCTCGCCGCCGAGAGGGCGGTCGACGCCGGCGCCCAGCTCCTGCGGCGCGGGCGGCTCGACGTCGGCTCGGTCGTCCCGAAGGGCGACCGCGACTACGCGACGGAGGTGGACTTCAGGATCGAGGAAACGATCCGGGCGAGCCTCGAACAGGCCGCGCCCGGCGTCGCGTTCCTCGGCGAGGAGGAGGGCGAACGTGACGGGACCGAGTCCGCGATGTGGGTTCTCGACCCGATCGACGGCACGGTGAACTTCGCGAACGACAGCCCCCTCTGCGCGATCTCCCTCGCGCTGATCGAGGGCGGTCAGCCCTCGCTGGGGATCATCGACCTGCCGCTGCTCGGAGAACGCTACGTGGCTCGTGAGGGCGCCGGAGCCTCCCTGAACGGCCACGCCATCCAGGTGACCGAGCCGGCCGGCCTGCACGACGCGATCGTGGGCTTCGCCGATTTCGCGGTGGGACCGGCCGCCAAGGTCGAGAACCCGGTGCACCGCGAGCTGATGGAGCGACTGGTGCCGCGCTGCCTGAGGGTCCGGGTGCACGGGTCCGAATGCCTCGACCTCGCCTGGCTCGCAGCTGGCCGCCTCGACGTGTCGGTGATGCTCTCGAGCAAGCCCTGGGACGTCACGGCCGGGGTGCTGATCGCCCAGGAGGCAGGAGCGAAGGCCTTCGACCACGGCGGCCAGCGATGGACCCCCCAGGCGACCTTCACGATCTGCTGCACGCCCGGCCTGGTGGACGAGCTGCTGCCGGTGGTTCAGGAGGCGGTCGCGGCGGCGGAGTCCTGACCCGGTGCGCCGTCGTCCAAGCCGACCTCGAGCGGCACCACCTCCACCTGCGCGGCGATGCTCGCGATCTCCGCCGGGCCACCGGTGCCGAGGCCGTGCCGGGTCACGTTGAGCGCGCCCGCGGCGACGCCCACGCGGAGGGCGTCCTCGACCTCCAGCCCGCTGGCCAGACCAACGCCGACGCCGGCGAACATCGAATCCCCGGCGCCCCGCTGGTCGAGAGCGATGAAGTGAGGTCCGCTCAGCCCGAGGAGGCGATCGCGCAGCACGACGATGGCCGTCTTGTCGCCGCGCGAGACCAGCACGTTCTCCGCGCCGCCTTCACGCAGCCTGCGGGCAGCGGCCACGACGTCTAAGGCCGGGGACCCCTTCTTCAGCCCGAATGAGCCGAGCTCCTCATCGCTCGTCTTGACAAGGTCGACGTTGCCTCGCACGGCGGCCGCCAGCGACTCTCCACTCAGGTCGGCCAGCACGAAACGGCCGTTCTCCTTCAGGTCGCGAGCGAGGCGCTCATAGGTGTCCGCGGGGAGCACGTCCTCGTTCTGGGGGCCGGTCAACAGGACCAGCTCCGAGGTCAGACCCGCCGCCAGGGTGGCGTCATAGAGGTCGTCCAGCTCGTGTCGCTGGAGGGACGGGCTGTGTACCTGCGCGATCTCCTTGCGCTCGCCGCTTCGCCGGTCGTGGAGGTATGACCCGTTGTCCGCGCCGACTCGCGTCGGAATCAGCTTGATCCCACCGGCCGCGAGCAGGGACTCGAGGACGGTGCCGGTCTCGCCTCCCAGCGGAACGCAGAGGCGGACCTCCGCGCCCAGACGCCTGGCCATTCGCGCGACCCAGAACCCCTGGCCGCCGGCGTGGAGGTGGATCTCGGGGTTCGCGTGCCCGTTCTCGACGGTGATGGTCAGCACCGGCGAGGGGGCGAAGATCGTGATCGCGGAGGACTTCAGACGAACGTCGCTTGTCGCCTGAGCGGTCATGTTCAAAGCGTAGGCACGCGCCGCCCCTCAGCCGTACGTGGTCCCCACGTACTTCCTACGGCCGGGAGCGGCCCGATCCCGTTGCGGGAGGCGACTCAGATGCCCTGTTCAGCTTCGGCAGCGACTCTTCGCTGGGGATGAGACGATCGCCCGTAGCACCGCTTATGACGCATTTAGGGCTGACTCGGATAGTCGGTAGGTGGGCGCCCGCTCCGCATGAGGCGCCTTCACACCCCCCAATGGAAGGAGCTGCCATGCGCAGATTCATCGTGGCCGCAATCGCCTGCCTGGTAGTCGCCGCCTTCGCGGCAGGTCCAGCGTCCGCGACACCAACCGGCACACGGGGCCAGCCGAGCCAGGATTGTGAAGCTCTGGCGGCCAGCGGGGGCACCGCGCCTCCGGGCTTCGGCACCGGCGGGTTCGCGAACGCCCAGAGCCACTACGCCGACAGCCAGAACGGCAATCTCCACGCCGTCTCGCAGTACGACGTGGCCTGCTTCCAGTTGAGCACCCCCTAAGAGTGAGTGATCGGGACGGGACGGGCCCCCGGGTCCGGTCCGTCCCGAAAACAGAACTCCCTTACGCCACGCGATACTGCGTTGGCATGTCGCAGGAGAACATCGAGATCCTCCGACGCATGTTCGAGGCATGGAACCGTGGGGACGTGGACGCCATGGGTGAGTTCTACGATCCGGAGATCGAGTTCAACCCCGGCCTCCTGCCTCCCGGTGAGGAGACGCGCTACATCGGCCGCGAGGGAGTGAACGAGTGGACCCGGAACGTCAATGACGCATGGGTCGCGGTGACGGCCGAGCCGGAGGAGAGGATTGAGGTTGGGAGCGACCGGATTCTCGCCATCGATCGCTGGCACTTTCAGGGAAGGGACGGCATCGAGATCAATGAGGAGCTCCCGACCCTCTTCACCTTCCGGGATGGACTCATAGTCCGAGTGGACGGCTTCACCAACAGGGCAGATGCTCTCGAAGCCGTCGGGCTGTCGGAGTAGGCGATGTCGGAGGAGAACGTCAAACTCGTCTACCGATCCGTGGAAAGTCTCAGCCGGAAGGATCTGGACGGGTTCCTTGCACTCTTGGCTGACGACGTATGGCTTCAACCCCAGCTGGGAGAGGGCGAGCAGGGGCGCGACGCGATCCGTCGGTGGTGGAAGATCGTGGTCGAAGGCATATCTGACCTCACCATCGAAGTCGTCGAGGTGCGCGAGGTTGCCGACGACCTGACCCTCACGACCGCCCGTGTTGGCGGACGGGGTAGGACAAGCGCCATGCCCTTCGACCAGACGTACCGAGTGCCCGCACGCTGGCGGGAGGGAAAGTGCGTCTGGTGGGGCGTCTTCTTGGGCGAGCAGGACGCTCTCGAAGCCGCCGGGCTGTCGGAGTAGGTGATGTCGGAAAGAAACCTTGAGACGTTTCGCCGTTCGCTGGAAGCCTTTGATCGCCGCGACAAGGCTTCCTGGCTCGAAGCCAGGGACGTGGACTACGAGATCGTCACCAGCCACGAGTGGCCGGAGGGGGACGTGCGCGGACGCGAGGCTGCCTGGGACTTCTACGTCACGGTCGCGGATACCTTCGAGCGTCGCCCGTTCAGCGACGACATTGAGGTCACCGACGCGGGGCCTGACAAGGTCCTGGTACATCAGCGAAACGACGTGCGCGGCGGCGAAAGCGGCGTGAACGTCGAGATCGACTACTGGGTTCTCATCAGCTTCCGCGACGGGAAGATGATTCGCGACCAATGGTTCGAGAGCCGAGAGGAAGCCCTCGAAGCCGCCGGGCTGTCGGAGTAGGCGATGTCGGAGCAGAATGTGGAGCTGGCTCTTGGCGCCTTCGATGCGTGGAACCGAAGCGATTACGAGGCCTGGATCGAGGCCTTCGACAGCGACTGCGAGTTCTTGCCGTTGCGGGCGCAACTGGAGGGTCAGCCCTACCGCGGCCATGATGGCCTGCGTCAGTTCATGCGGGATCTGGGCGACGAGTGGGAGAACGTTCGGTTCGGCCTGAGCGACATCCGCGATGCGGGGGACCAGCTGGTCGGACTCCTCCGCTTCAAGGCGCGTGGACGAATCAGCCAAGCGGAGCTCGATCTCCCTATTGGCGTGGTGGCGAGCGTCCGGGAGGGGAAGATTCTCAAGGTTCGCATGTACTCGGACCCGGCCGACGCCCTCGAAGCCGCCGGGCTGTCGGAGTAGGCGACCGATCACGCAACCTCGAAGCTCACGAGCTCGACCGGCCGGTGACTCTTGATGCTGAGCGTCCGCGCGCCCTCGTTTGCCGGCACCGGCACCGCGCTGACCTCGGCGAGATCAATCTCCGTCAACTCGGTGAGCTTGCCGTTGCGGCGACTGCCACCGCGCGAAACGACGTAGCCAATGCTCCAACTCAACGAGCCCGCCTTCACCAGCTCGTAGACACGACGACCGAGTTCAGTCGAAGTGTCGATTCGGGTTCTGCCTCGGTTCGAGCTCGAGCCGCGCTTGGTCAGTGACACGGTGCCACGCTCGCGGCCGCGGTAGTTCGTCGGCGACGAGCTCAACGACGCTCGCCAGGGGCGACTATTGACTGGCCGCATGACGAGAGTAGATTCGGGGGCCGTTACCTACTAACAAGAGGAGGCTGGCTATGTATGCCCGGATCGCGCGGTTTGAGGGTGGTGATACGTCGCAAATGGACGCGGTGATCGACGGCACACGCAAGATGATCGACTCGAATTTCGACTCGCCGCCCGAGGGCTTGGAGGGCGCGAAGGCGGTATGGATGCTCGTCGACCGCAAGAACGCCAGAGGGCTCGGCGTCACCCTCTTTGAAAGCGAGGAGGACTTGCGCCGGGGCGATCAGGCGCTCAATGCGATGTCACCCGCCGTGGACGCTGGTCAGAGCCGCGCGAGCGTCGAGATTTACGAGATAGCCCACCATAGGGAACGCGAGTAGGCACACCCGAGCGTCCCGCTGGCGCCTTGGCGCGTCGCAGGACGGGTGGCGGTGCTCACGGCCGGGATTCTCGCCCACGGCCGCGACGCCTCGACGTGTTACCTCCCCCGTTCCCACCCCCACGGGAAGGACGCCCCGTAGGGTGCGTATTCCGCTTGGCTATGCGATGGGCCGGGGAGACTCGAACCTCCGACCTACGCATTATGAGGCCGAGCGTTACCGGCTACAGGCGACGACAACCGACGACGATCAGGCATGTTCGGCCCCTTCGGTGACCGCTGACCTGCGGTGCTTGGTGCCGCGTTTGGGGCCACGTTCTCTCCGTCCAGCAGGCGCCCGAGCCGTTGCGCGGCGTGGGTCTTCGGGACGTAGTGGACGTAGCGCATTCGTCGTCTGGATGTCTCGGTGGCCCATCCAGGCCTGCATGTCCGAGAGCGGGAATGCCTGGACTGCGAGGGTCTCGAATGAATGACGCGGGCCGTGGAACTTGATCGATCGCAGGCCGGCCCTCCTCAGCGCCTTCTTGTAGGTCTTCACCGTGGCCGAGTAATCGACGTAGTTGCCGGTCGGGCTGACGAAGACGAAGTCGTCCTCCCCAATCCATAGCTACCGGTGGCCCAACCGGGCGAGGGCCTGGGCCACCTCGGGCACCATCGGCACTGAACGGACCTTGCCCGACTTCGGCTCCTCGATCAGTGCGCGGGCGAGGGCCTCGACGGACGTGGATCAGGTCGCGTTGCCAATCGACGTCGGACCACCTCAACGCGGCGAGCTCTCCGAACCTCAATCCAATGAAGGCGGCGGTCAGGTAGAGGGTGCCGTCCTGCTCGCTCTCCGCGGCAGCGACAAGCTGGCGCATCTCGTCGGGGCGCAGGACCTCGACATCCCCGGAGCGCCGCTCGGGAATCTTGTCGATCCCGGCGGAGTGCGAAGAGGCCCCGGGTCGGCATCATCCCAGCCAACGCCCAGCATGGGACCCGTGCTAAGCACGGACGAATCCGATGATGGGTGCGCGTAGCGTCAGGAGTGCCTCGCGTGGGCCGTTTCCCTCCCCTGGAGACCCCCAAGCAGGTTGTACGGAAAAGCCCCTATTACGAGGGGGCTTTTCCGCGTCTAGACGGCGCTCGCCACGCAGGAGCAGTTGGGGTGCCCTGGACGGCAGGAGTACGAAGAGACCCCGTCGCGGGCTTCTTCGGGTCTAGTTCGGGAAGAGAACCCGCTTGTCGGTCGTCTCCTGGCCGTCTGAGTCCAGTAGGACGGCCTCGACGTAGCCGGTGCCGAGGTTCGGGGCTTCTTGGAGCCTGACGGTCCTGTCGATCCCCTTCCTCTCTGTGCGGAAGTCGGCCAGCTGCTCCAGCTGAGCGGGGGTGAGGGTGATCGCTGGCTTCTCGGGGATCGGCGCCCACTCTAGTCCGGGTCCGATCGGACTCTCTCGGCGGTCGCCATCGGAGCTCCTCGAGAGAGATACCCAGCCGGCCACCGCTTTGCATGAAAGCAGCGGTCCCGAGCGTTGCGACTTGACAGCCCCCGACTTGCGGCACTCTTCGACCCCTCGAATACCTTCACGTTGGGGCAGCTCACTCGCAACAAGAAAAGGGGCACGGCGACCATCACGGTCAACGACATCCCCAACCCCGGTGACCTCACCGGATCCGGGAAGGGGGCCACGGTCGCGAGCACCGCCGTGACCAGCAAGGCCGTCACCCCTCCCGGCCCGGCGACGCTGACGATCAAGGCCAACGGGAAGAAGAAGCGGACGCTCACCGAGACCGGCAAGGTGACGCTCAACATCGCAGTCACCTACACGCCGACCGGGGGAAGCGCAAATACGCAGTCGGTGAAGGTAAAGCTGAAGAAGAAGCTCTGAGGCTCGCTCGACCGCTGCTTTGGACGAGAAGCACTAGCCAGCTAATGCAGCTGCAGCCGGGATAACCGGAGCGCGACGCGCAGATCGTCGCATCCGTCACGTCACTTTGCGCGAGGAGGGCAGCGAGCTCCCGCAGCTTTCACCAGCGCCGTGAGACTACTCACCTAGGCCGTCCGCGGCGACCACTGGAAGCTGCGGGCGGCGAACGCGAGGCCGGCAGCCCCCCATGCAGCGACGATCAACAGATCCCCCGCGGCGATGCCCGCGCCGGTGGTATGGATGAACGGAGTCAACATCGCCACGGCGAGGTGGCGGATCGGGAAGACATCGGCGATCGCGCGGAGCCCCGAGGGGATCTGGTCCTCGGGTACGAACACGCCGGAGATGAAGTAGAGCGGCAGGACCGTGAGGTTGGTGACCGGGGCCGCGGCATCGGCTGCGCCGATGCGAGTCGATATCGCAAAGCCGAGGCAGCAGAACGAGGCAGACCCGACGATCACCGCGGCGATCAGCCCGGGCATCGTCGAACTCGGAACGTGGACGCCGTAGGCCACTCGTCCGATTCCCAGCAGCAGCCCCGACATGACCAGCGCGACGATCACCCCGACAGCGGCGCGGCTTGCGATGACGGTGCCGGCCGGAACCGGGGTTGCCCGGGCTCGCTTCAGCACGCCGGCCTCGCGCTGGGCGACGATCGCCTGGGTCAGGTTGACAAAGCTTGCGGAGATGATCCCCAGCGTCATGATCCCAGGCACGTAGTAGGTAGTGATGTCGATTGGCTTCCCGTCGACCACGGTGGTGCCCTTGAAGATCGCCGCAAAGATGACCAGGAAGACGACCGGCAACAGCAACGTGAAGTAGCGCGACTGCGGGCTGCGCCAGAAGATCTTGAGGTCGGCGCGGAACTGGCTCGCAAGCAGGTGCGGATCGATCACGGCCGCCGCTCCACGCCCTCAGTGAGCTCGAGATAGACATCCTCGAGGGTTGGCCTTCCGACAATCAGGTCGTCGAGATCGAAGCCGCGTGTCAGCGCCCAGCCCGCAAGGACATGAAGGGTGCGAGCAGGATGCCGGCTTGGCAGATGGATTCGGCCCTCGCGCAGCTCGGCGGCAGAGTCGAGCTCGGGCGGCAGGTCGGAGGGCTCGACTCCCTCAGGCGGGCTGAACGAGATGTCGCTCGGTGCCATGTTCCGGCCGCCAAGCGTCTCGGTCGTTCCCTCGGAGACGATGCTTCCGGCGGCGATCACCGCGACCCGATCGGCCAGCGCCTGCGCCTCTTCCATGTAATGGGTGGTCAAGAAGACGGTCTTGCCGAGCTCGCGCAGGTTGGCGATTACCTCCCAGGCGTGATGCCGGGCCGAAGGATCGAAGCCGGTCGTCGGCTCATCCAAGAAGACCAGCTCCGGATCGCCGATCAGGGCCAACCCGACATCGAGGCGGCGTTGCTGGCCGCCGGAGAGTCGCTGGGCGCGAACCTGGCGCTGCTCTGCCAAGCCGACCAGCTCGAGCGTCTCCTTGACCGAGTTGGCGTGCGGGTAGTAGCTCGCGTAGAGCCCGAGCAACTCGCCGACAGTCAGCTCGCCGGGCATCGTGCAGGTTTGCAGCACGACCCCGATCCGCGAGCGCCACTCGCGACCGGCACTGGCGGGATCCTCCCCGAGCACGGCCACCTCGCCGGCGTCCCGCGAGCGGTAGCCCTCGAGCATCTCCACGGTCGTCGTCTTTCCGGCGCCGTTCGGCCCGAGGAAGGCGAAGATCTCGCCGGCCTGCACCTCGAGGTCGATCCCGCGGACGACTTCGCGCTCCCCGTAGAACTTGCGCAGCCCCCGGGCGCGTACAACGGGCTGGGTCATGCTCGGCTCGACGCAAGATCGATCAGGACCGAAGGATGCTAGTCGCTGTCGGTCGTCTGCCCTCGACGATCAGGCGAACGCCGGCTTTGGCATCACATGTGGAGGTGTCGCGCTGGCAGTAGATTCGTCCGCGCCCGTAGGACGGGGCGTTCGCGATGTGGCTGCTTCGCATGGAAATCGCAACACCCTTGCGGGATACTGCGGGCGATGCCCGAGGAGAACGTCGAGATCGCGAGCCGGGCTATTGCCGCGATCAACGACCGGGACGTTGACGCGTACCTCGCCCTCTGTGACCCCGATTTTGAGCTGATCAACCCAATTGCGGCTATCGAGGGGCCAAACCGTGGTGAAGCGGGGATCCGGAACTTTTTCCAGGCCATCGATGAGGGGGCGACGAGATTCGAGATGGAGGTCGAGCGGCTGCGGCCGCTTGGGAACGACCGCGTTTTGGCGTTCCTGATACTGAATGTGCAGTCCGAGCGCGGCTTTCCACAGAGACAGCCGCTTGGGAACCTCTACGACCTCAAAGACGGCAAGCTCTTGCGCGTAAGGGTCTTTTTTGATCGAGAGGAAGCCCTCGAAGCCGCCGGGCTGTCCAAGTAGCTGCTTTGGACGAGAAGCAGCTATCCGCTTGCAGCGCCCAGAGTCGTGCGCTCGGGCGACGCTGCAGCTAGACGTGACACAGGCCGGCTGCAGGAGTAGCCTCGCGCCGATCGACGTAAAGCAGAGGAGGGAGCACGTGTTCGGCACGAATTCGACCGATACTGGCCAAGGCGGCGACTCCGGGTCGGGAGTGCGCCAAGCGAACGAGCTGCGGGCGCTGAGCGCGCTGGTGTTCGAGGACTTGCGCGCGTTTCCGGGCGGCATTCGGGACATGCACTTGGGTATTGCTGGGCGTGCGTTCCGGGGTGTGGGTCCGGCGAGCCGTCCGGTACAGGTCATCCACGACACGCTTTCGCGTCGCGCCTATGACGCGATCGGCGCCGGCGCGGCGCTGCTGGGACGCGCCGTCGATGGGGCCATGGAGCAGCGGGGGATCGGGGAGGAGGTCGTGCTCTCGACCATGCGCCGCGGTAGCGCCGTGGTCGCTGCATTGAATGGCTTAATCGGTGATCGGCTCGAGCGCTCGGGTAGCGACTTGCACCAGCCTGCCTCGGTGCGGGTGGACGGCGAGCCCGTGGCACTTGACGCGGGCTCTGTGAGCGCCGCGTTCCCTGATGCCACGGCGCGGTTGGTCGTGTTCCTGCATGGCCTGATGGGGAATGAGTTTTATTGGGATTGGGGTGGCGCTCATACGGGCGATACCTACGGTGCGCGCCTGGCCTGGGATCTCGGTTGCACCCCCGTATATCTGCGCTACAACACCGGGCTGCACGTCTCTGAGAACGGTGGGTCCATTGCGGCGCTCCTCGAGGAGTTGGTGGGAGCGTGGCCGGTGGAGGTGCAGGAGATCGCGCTTGTGGGTCACTCGATGGGCGGTCTGGTGGCGCGCAGCGCCTGTCACCAGGCCTCCGACAGCGGGCGCCGCTGGACCGAGCGCGTCCGGCATTTGGTCTCGCTGGGCACGCCGCACCTGGGCGCGCCGCTCGAGCAGGGGGCTCACGTGGCCGCCGAGGCGCTTTACGCGCTGCCCGAGACGCGGATGTTCGGCGCCATCTTGCGGCGGCGCTCTGCCGGCATTCGCGACCTGCGTCACGGGTCGCTGGTCGACGAGGACTGGCGCGGTCGTGATCCCAATGCGCTGCGCGCGGCGGCATGCAAGGAGGTGCCACTCCTGCCGGGAGCCACGCACTTCTTCGTCTCCGCCACAATCACCCGCAGCCCGCGCCATCCCCTGGGGCACCTCCTCGGCGACATCCTCGTGCTTGTGCCCAGCGCCACCGGACGGGGACATACTCGGCGCATCCCATTCCAGGACGAGCACGGCCACCACGTGAGCCCCGCCCATCATCTCGCGCTGCTGAACCACCCGGAGGTTTACGAGCGCCTGCGAGAATGGCTCCAGCACCCCGGCGGCAGAACCCCGACGCGTTCGGGGCGGGACCTCGTGCCAATGTAAGGCGGGCAACTAGACGGCGCTCGTCAGCTTTGTCCGAAACCGCCGCTTTCGATGCAAAGCGACACACTGCGCGGCTGGCTCTATATCTGCCCACCCCGCTTCTTGACTTCGTCGGCCTCGATCGCGGCCTCGACCTCGCGCTCGAGACCGCCGTGCTCCAGCTCCTCGACGACTTCGCTCTTCTCGTGCCGCGAACCGAGCGTGCCGACGACCGGCAGCTCGCGCTCGGCCGAGAGCTCGTCGAGCGCCTCCTGCATCATCATCGTGACCGCGTTGTAGACCACCTCCTCGTCGGGCTGAGGGCCAAATCGGCGGCGCAGGTCGATCCTGGGCAGGACCTGGATCGTGATCTGGGAGGGCAGCGGGATGCGGCCCGGCAGGTCCAGCACCGTCACGCCGAAGGGAGGTGCGATTTGGATCGGCACGACCTTTAGCCGCAGCAGCCTGTCGAGGGCAAGGAGGTGAGAAAGCCGCTCGCCGCGGGTCAGGAAGAGGGCAGTCTCCTGGCCGCCGATCGCCACTACGGGGACGATCGGCACGTCAGCCGCAAGCGCGAGGCGGACGAAGCCGCTGCGATGTCCGAAGTCGATTTCCCCCGAGTGCCAGGAGGGGCGGTAGGTCTCGTGGTCCCCGCCCGGATAGACCAGAAGCGCAGCGCCCTTCCCCAGCGCCGTCATCGCGTTTTCGTGATTGGCCGGGATCGTCCCGTACCGGCGCAGCATGACAAGACCCGGTACCCGGAAGACGAGGTCGTGGGCGAGCTGGTGGAACAGCCGGTCGGGGCCGAAGTAGTTGTAGAAGCCGTAGGCGAAGGCGAAGGTGTCGGCGATCAGCGTGCCGCCCGAGTGGTTGCCGACAAGAAGCACCGGCCCCTTGGCCGGGATCTGCTCTAGCCCGCGCACCTTGGGACGGAAGTAGAGTTGCGCCGCGCGGCTATAGGCTGGCAGGGTCTGGCGGATGAACCGCGGGTCGCGCTCGGCCAGCGGGTCCTTGGCGCGGGAGCCGATCAGGTCCCGGGCCATTACCGAGGCCGTTGCGCGGGTGGCGCCGAGCGCCTGGCTGAAGATCTCCCTCACCAGCTACTCCTACACGCCAATAGGGAGTGCGTCATTGCTTCCTCCCTTGAATTGAGTTCACGTGGACACGGTCGCATCTCGTGCTCGCGCCGCCATCCGTGTTCTCCACCGACTGCGGTCGGAGTAGGAACACGGAGCTGTGCTTAGCAGGCTCCGCGGGCCGCACTACCGAAGCATGCGCTCAGTCAGCCAGCCGCCGAAGGACGATGCAACTGGTCGCGCCAGTCGGGCCACTGGGAGGGCGGGCCCTCGGGGCGACGGACCCTGTGCGGATCCCCCGTTGGGAGGCCGGCGAGCAGCTCGCGGTTTCGCGGGTCGCGAAGCTGCTCGGCGACCGTGCGTCGGGCAACCTCGATGACGAGATTTCGGTTTGCGCTTCGCATGAGGTTGGGACCCATCGCCTTGAGGTCATCGCCCGTGGGCTGAATGAGGACAACGTCGGCGCCGTTGGTGCGGATCTTCTTCGCCTCGCTGCCCAGGCGGCGACCGGAGGCCCGACGGAAGAAGATGGTGACGGCGTCACGGGGGTTGATCGCGCGGATCGGGTGCAGCGTCGAGGTCGGGTTGAGGCAGATGACGAGGTCCAAGCCCTCGTTGCGCAGCAGGTCCAGATTCGAGACGGAATAGATGCCGCCGTCGACGAAGCGACGACCCCCGATCGTCACCGGATGATAGATGCCGGGGATCGCACAGGAGGCGGCGACGGCATCGGCGAGGTCGGCCCGCGGGGCACCAATGCGGCCAAAGGCGGTGCGGCGGCCGGTCTCGTAGTCGCAGGCCACGATCCACAGGTTCGGGTGCGGACTCCAGCCGATGGGGACGACGCGACGAATCGTCTCCTTGAGCGACTCGGTCGAGAAGACGCCGCGCCACAACCAGCCGCTGAAGACAGTTGCCGGCGTGTAGCGGCGAGGGTTGAGGAGAGTGCGAAGCGCGAGCTTCCAGGAGCCGGGACCGATCGGAGGCCAGGTACGCTCCAGCTCGAATCGCGCCCCTGCGGCGCGGTCGGCCGTTGCCGCCGGACGTCCCTGGGCCTCGCGAACGCCGTCGAAAGTCTCTCCACGCGAGTGGGCGACCATGAACCAGGGTGGGACGCCGGAGGCGCAAAGCGCGCCGATCATCGAGCCGGCCGAGGTTCCGATCACGTAGTCCGCCGCCGCCGGGTCCCAACCCGTCTCCTCGGCGAGCGCGTCCAATCCGCCGGTGAGCCATGCACCTCCCTGGATCCCGCCGGCACCCAGGACGAGACCGATCTTCATCCTTGCCGGATCGGTGGATTCATGCGAGCCCGCAGGAATCATAGGTAGCTTCCAGGCGACGGTGAAGCCGCTGCCGGGTCCGAGCGATCGCGACCGCAAACTGGTCGCCCGCGGTGGTTGTGTTGACACCGGGATCTCGTCGCTCAGCAGGGCGCCGGAATCGGTTTGGAAGCGCTACCCGCTTGCGCGAAGGGCAGCAGCCGATCCGTGGGTCTTCCGAACGCCAGATCGGCGGCGGAATCTGCGACCTTCGGGTTATGAGAAGCCTTGAAGGCGTCCGGTGGGCTCATGTCGAGCCGTACCAGGCACGCTGAGATCACCTGAGATCAGGTCAGTTTCTCTCAGTCTGGTACCACGGCTGGTACCCGGAACCGGATCAAGGAGCGGCGGGCGCGATAGCTGCTTTGCATGGAAAGCAGCGGTCACACGGCTCGGGGACGGTGGTACCGTCGCGATGGTTCCGTGAGACCTCGTCTTCGACTTGCGTTGATGCTCGGCCTGCTGCCGGCGCTTGTGTTGCCAGGGGCGGCGGGCGCAACGGTCGGCTCGGTGGCGATGAGCGGCTCAGTGAGCCCCGCCCCGGCTTCTACCACGAGCACCCCGGTAAGCCTGTCGCTCTCCTATGACGCCACCTACAGCTCCGGATTCTCGCCGGGCGTGCAGCGGTTCACCTTCCACCTCGACAACGACATCGCCTTCGACACGACGGGCATTCCTCAATGCTCGCTCGCATCGATCAACAACGCCACCAGGGCGGCCGCCCTCGCGGCTTGTCCCGGCTCGGTTGTCGGGTCCGGCAACACCGTGTGGCTCGGAAGCGGCGGCACCACCCTGAACGGAGTGATCGACGCCTTCAATGGGCAGCCCTCATCCGGTAGCCCGACGATCTACCTGCACGATGCCATCTACAACTCGTTGAACCAGGAGGCCGTCGACACTACGAGCGCCACGGTGCTCAGCCCGTCGGCCCTGGGCGGAGATTATGGGACACAGATCTCCCTCCCATGGCCACCCACCGGGCTGGGAACCACCCATCTGGCCGTCACGCTCAACAACCTCGAGCCCACACCGGGGCACCACTTCTGGAGCGCTGCCTGTGGCGATGCCGATCGCACCCTCAACTACGCCGGTGATTTCACCTACAACGACGCGACGACCAGGTCGGCGACCGCCACGCAGGCCTGCGAGTCGACCGGCGAGCGCGCCGCGGCGCTGAAGAGCTGCAAGAAGCGGGCCCACAAGCACGATTGGTCGCACAAGCGGCTCAGGAAGTGCAAGAAGAAGGCGAAGCTGCTGCCGGCCTAGGCCCGAGGCTCAACCGCTGCTTTGGACGAGAAGCGGCTACGGGCCTACTCTGGCGTAATCGCCAGGACGACGGAATCCGCCTCGGCGGTGGACCGCCCGCGAAGGCGCTGAACCGCGCGATAGATCGGAAGGATCAGGATCTTGTCGAGCCGGTACTTCCGTGCCATCAGCTCGTCCACGTGTTCCGCCTCGCCATTCCTGTGGATCTCGGCACGTGCGGCGACCGGCTCGCCTCGAAGCCGTCCTGAGGCACTGCATTCCGCGATCGTCACCGACGGGTTGTGAGCGATTCGCCTCACCTTGTATGAGTCGCCGTCGGTTCTGACGAAGAGTCGTCCGTTCTCCTGCACAAACCAGACGGGGGTGGACACCCCGGTGCCGTCACGCTTGAAGCTCGTCAGGCTGAGGTACTTACCCTTCATGTGAGAACCGTACGGCGGGCCAACGGCCTCGGCATCGTGGGCGGCCACTCAACTGGCTCGGTGGTTCACCCGGAGAGCGACTTCTGCGCTACGCATGCGCCCGAAACGTCTCGAATCTCGACATTCAACGGAGCCGTGGCAGTTCCGGAGGTTTCGAGATACAGAACCACCTGGTCGATCCCGCCGCTCAGGCCCGCTGTGAAGGTCTGGGCGGGACTTTCGCCCGAATCAATGGTGGCCGTTCCCACGCTGAAGTCGGTCTGCTGCTGATCGAGAGTCCCACCCAGGGCGGCGCCAGGAGCCAGGACGCAGGCCGCGCACGCAAGGACGCGCTCCCACTCCCGCCCCCCCGTGCTAGGGGTGGATTCCAAATTCGCATTCACCCGCAGTCGAGTACCAGCCGGGAAACGAGGGGACATCTACACGATTGGACGAGTGACTGACACGCGGACTCCGAATCCTCAGCTCGGCTCGCAAAGCGCGTGAGAATGCAGGATTCTCAGTTCATGCCAAGGTCGTGCCAAGGGACTGAGTAGTAACCAGCCCTGGCCCTGAGTCGATCTCGGCTATTCGCTTCATAGGTGTGATCGGAAAAGGCCGGTTTGAATGGAAAGCGGAACTCCGTCGAGAGATACTGCGTGCAAGAGATCCCGGCACCGCTCCGGCTTCCTAAGAACGGAACTGAGCGTCAAGGAGGACGACATTGGCTACAGCTTCAGATCACTTTTCCACTGAGACCGAGGGTCTTAGAGAGGCCCGCGCCGCCGAAGCGGTCGAGCTCGCCGATGGGGATGGGTTCGAGCTCACGATCGCTCCGGTGGTCAAGCAGCTCGGCGACGCCCGCGTGCGGATGCTGGGCTATAACGGCTCGATCCCGGGCCCGACCCTGCGAGTGAAGGAGGGCTCTGAGATCGCGGTCAACGTCGTCAACCAGGGCGACATGGAAGGGACCGTGCACTGGCACGGGCTGCGCCTCGAGAACCGGTACGACGGAACCCACGAGACCCAGGCTCCGATTCCAGTTGGCGGCAGCTTCACGGCCCGCGTCTCGTTCCCAGACCCCGGTGTGTACTGGTACCACCCGCACATCCGCGAGGACTACGGCCAGGAAATGGGCCTCTACGGCAACGTCATTGTCGAGCCCTCGGACCCCGACTATTGGCCGCCGGTTCACCGCGATCTGGCTCTCACCCTCGACGACATCCTGCTCGAGGACGGCAAGGTGGCGCCCTTCAGCCGTACCGAGACCACGCACTCGGCGATGGGCCGCTTCGGCGACGTGCTCCTGGTCTCCGGCGAGACCGACCTGGCACTCACGACGAAGAGGGGCGAGGTGGTGCGCTTCTACTTCACCAACACCGCCAACACCCGCGTCTTCAAGGTCAAGCTCCCGGGGGCGCGGATGAAGCTGGTTGGCGGCGACAGTGGTCACGTTGAGCGCGAGGAGATGGTCGACGAGGTCATCCTGGCGCCCTCGGAGCGGGTGGTGGTCGATGTTCTCTTCGACAAGCCCGGCGAGCTGACCCTTGAGCACCACACCCCGGGCCGCGTCTATCCGCTAGCCACGATCAGCATCAGCGATGAGCAGCAAGCCGAGCCTGCGCTCGAGGCTGAGTTCGAGACGCTGCGAACCAACGCCGACCTCGCCGCCGAGCGGGAGCGCATTCAAGAGGACCTCGAACGCGAGCCCGACAAGACCCTGGCATTCATCGCCGAGATGGACATGGGTGCACCCGAGGGTGAGGGCCCGGTCGTCTACGCGTGTCCGATGCACCCCGAGGTCACGAGCAGCGAGGCCGGCCATTGTCCGGAGTGCGGCATGAAGCTCGTGCCATCACAGCTGGTTAGCGAGGCAGGCGGTGGTCATAGCCATGAGCACTCACACTCGACCGAAGGCGGGATCGAGTGGGAGGACGACATGGTCCACGTCAACAAGCTGACGACGCCAGCCAACATGCGCTGGAAGCTGATCGATCGCGAGACCGACGCCGAGAACCGCGCGATCAACTGGCGATTCCAGATCGGAGACCGAGTGAAGATCCGCCTGCTCAATGAGATGGCCGGCGACCACCCGATGCACCACCCCTTCCACATTCACGGGGCCGGCCGTTTCCTGACCCTGGCCCGTGACGGCGTCGTCGAGCCCAATCTGGTCTGGACCGACACTGTTCTGATACCGGCTGGGCAGACGATCGACATCCTGCTCGACGTCACTAATCCGGGCCTCTGGATGGCCCACTGCCACATCGCCGAGCACCACGAGAGCGGGATGATGTTCAGCTTCGAGGTGAGCGAATGACGGGCGGGGCGCCCGAGCGGGATCCGGTGAGCACCTAGGCTGCCGGTTGTGGCGGCATCCGCGCGTCTTCAGGCCGCATTGGAAGACCAGATCTCCGCTGGCGCTCCCGGGGCGATCGCCAGTATCAAGGCGCCTGGCGCGGGCCTCGTCTGGACAGGCTCGGCCGGCCGTCTTATCCGTGGGGAATCTCGTAGCTTGCGGCCCGACGACGCCTTCCGGATTGCGAGCGTCACGAAGAACATGACCGCCGCCGTCGCAGTGAGGCTCGCTCACGATGGCAGGCTGGGTCTAGACGATCCCCTCGATGGCCAGCTGGACTCAGAGCTGCTCGATCGCTGGCGCGTCTTCGAGGATCTGCCGGGAACGACCCCCCGCCAGCTACTCGCGCACACTTCGGGCCTGCCAAATTATTTTGGGGACGAGGCGTTCATCGCGCGCGTACGGCAGGAACCAGACCGCGCCTGGGATCCGGCCGAATTCGTCGATCACGTGGCCGAGCGCTCCAAGCCGGACTTTCGCCCCGGCGAAGGCTTCAGCTACTCCGACACTGGCTACACCGTGGTCGGAATTCTGCTCGAGCAGATCACGGGACAGTCGCTTCACTCGATCTATCGAGAAGTGGCTTTCGACCCGCTCGGAATGGAGGCGACGTGGCTCGAGGGGCACGAGCCAGCACGGCAGCTCGAGATTGCCCACCACTACGACGGCGAGGTCGACATGACGGAGCTTTCGCCGACGATCGATTGGGCCGGAGGCGGCCTCGTCACGACCGGGCCCGACTTGACGAGTTGGGTGCGTGGTTTGTGGTCGGGGCAGATTCTCGACTCCGATGGACTCGAGGAGCTGACCAGCTGGACGGCCGGCACGTCTTTCCCACCTGGATACCCGGTGCGCTACGACGACTACGGGTTGGGTACCGGACGTGTCGTCGTGGAGGGAGTAGAGCTCATCGGTCACACCGGGTTCATCGGTGCCTTCGCCTTTCATGCGCCCGAGTACGACGCGGTGCTGGTCGGCACCCATAATCAGTCCCAAGTCGATCGCTGGCCTCTGGTCGGCGCGCTTTGCCGGGAACTAAGCGCGCTATCCGCGTTCCGATAGCGCTTCAACGCCTAATTCGCCGTTTCTGTGATTTAGGTGTTCGGTTTCAAAGGGCTTCATCGCCTATCCCCTTCAACTGCTGGGGGGAGAGGAGAAGAGGCCAATCGAAACCGGACTGGGGTGCTGCTTTGCATGGAAAGCAGCACTCCGTCGAGGGATACTGCGCGGGCGATGTCGGGAAGGACGTCAGGGCCGTGCCCGAGCAAGAATCGATCGTCCTCGCCAGCTTCAAGAACCGCCACGCCGCCGAGCGGATGCTGGCGTCTCTTGGGCGCAACTTCCGGCGCGAAGCCCGCAAGGGCAGGTCGGACGTCTTCGTAATCAGCGCGAATGCCGACGGCTCCTTGAAGCTCACTGAGTCGCGGGCGGTTGAAGCAAGCGGCGTCGTCTCCTTCCTGATCCACATTGCCGCCAGCATCCTCGTGGGATTCTTGGGCCTGATCTCGACGCTGAAGGAGGCCTTTCGGGTCCGCCGCTCTACACGGGTACATGCAGCGCACGTGGGAATGGACGACGTGAAATCCCACGAAATGCTCGCTCAGGCCGGCGCGGATGCAGCCCTTGCAATGGTTCGCTGTAAGGACGAGGAGACGCGGCACATGGTCGCCGAGAAAGCGGCCCAATCGGCGGTGACCACCTGGGATGGCTCGCTCGCGGAGTTCCTCTCCGACCTCGACCCAGGGAGCAAACACGACTGGGTACGTGCCGCTCTTGGGGAGCCGTCTAGCACGGATCACTAGGCCGCCGGGCTGTCGGAGGTAGCTGCTTTGGACGAGAAGCAGTAGTCCTGCTTCGCATGGAAAGCATCCTGTTCTAGGGCGAGCTGCTGCCTTTCGCGCAAAGCGGGACCGCAGAGATGCCTGCCGACAGCATCCATCACGGGGCTGAGCATGGGTTACACACCGTTTACACGGTCAAGCAAGGGGGGATGGATGATGCTCGCCTGACGCGCGTGGCAAGAATGACGCGGAGCGGGCCGGATGCCCGGTCCGCAGGTGATGGCCGTGGATAGGACCCACGCGCCGGACAGTGGCGGAAAAGCGATCCGCTCCGATTCATCGCCGGAATCGCGGGCGCGGCGACTCCAGCGGGAGATCATCGAACTGCGTGGAGAAGTTCTGCTGGAGGGCGGCGAGATCTTCGACCGATGGAGGCCGGGCATCCATCGCGAGGAGTTTCTCCCCAGCGCTCGGAACCTCGCCCACTACTTGGCGCTTCGTCGTCACGATCTCCGGGATCTACAGGTTCGGTTGATGCCGTGGGGGCTCTCGTCGCTCGGGCGCTGCGAGGCACGGGTCCTTCCCACACTGAATGCCGTGGCCGCGGCTCTAGCCGCCCTTGGGTCGGAAGGCGGGCCGGAGGCGGAGCCTGACACCGAAGCCTTCTTTCGCGGGCACGAGTTGCTTGGCGCCCACACCGAGGCCATGCTCGGCCCCACTCCGCCCAACCGGGCGGTCCGAATCATGGTGACGCTGCCCTCACAGGCCGCGCATGCGTACGAGTTGGTGCAAGGGCTTGTCTCGGGCGGCATGGATGTCGCCCGGATCAACTGCGCACACGACGACAGCGCTGCCTGGGCGCAGATGGCCGAGCACCTGCGCCGCGCGGCGCGCGAGACGGGCCGGTCCTGTCGAATCTGCTTCGACCTGGTCGGCCCTCGCGCGAGAGTCGCCTCGACGACGGTGTCCCACGAGCGCAGGGTGCACCTCGATGATCGCATCCTGATGACCTCCGCCCCGACACCCGTGCCATCGCAGTGGAGGGACCAATTCGAGTGCTCGCTCCCCGAGGTTCTCGATCAGCTCGCCGAGGGGGCGGGAGTGTGTGTGAACGAAGGTCGGCTGGGTGCCGTGGTCGAGCGCCGGCAGGAAGAAGGGCTCCTGCTGCGAGTGACGGGGGCGAGGGAGAAGGGCGAGCATCTGCGAGCGGACAAGGGGCTCAACTTCCCCGACACGGAGCTTCGGATCGATCCGCTGAGCCCCCGCGACCTGAGCGATCTAGACGTGATCGCTCCGCTCGCGGACGCCGTCGGCTATTCCTTCGCCCAGCGCCCCGAGGAGATCGCCCGGCTCCAGGCAGAGCTTGCCGATCGGGGGAAAAGGCAGGTCGGATTGGTGGCGAAGATCGAGACCCGGCTTGCCGTCAAGAACCTCCCGGAACTGATCGTGCAGGGCGCGGGAGTGCAGCCGCTTGCGATCATGATCGCGAGAGGCGATCTCGCGGTCGAGCTGGGGCACCGCAGGATGGCGGAGATCCAGGAGGAGCTTCTCTGGGTGTGCGAGGCGGCCCATGTGCCCGTGATCTGGGCGACCCAGGTTCTGGACAACCTAGTCAAGAAGGGCGTTCGCCACCGGGGCGAAATGACCGATGCCGCAATGGCTGAACGGGCCGAGTGCGTGATGCTCAACAAGGGCCCCTTCGCCGCCGACGCGGTCAGGCTGCTCGATGACCTGCTCGCGCGGATGGAGGGGCATCAATTCAAGAAGGCGTCTCGCATGCGCGCGCTGCGCGCCTGGGCGGCTGACGCCGCCGCTTCCGAGTGACCGAGCTGGCGCCCAAGGAGTCTGACCACAGGCTCAGCTTCATGCGCGGCTTGCCGCTCACCCAGGCGGCCGTCGAATTCGCATGGGAGCGCCACGCGGGTCAACGCCGTCTGGCGGATGGCGCCCTCTTCGTCCTTCATCCGCTCGAGGTCGCGTCCCTATTAGAGCGCTCGGACTATCCCGACCACGTCGTGGCCGCCGCAGTGCTCCACGACGTGCTCGAGGACACTGACGCGGAGCGCTGGGAGCTCGAGACGCGCTTCGGGCCAGACGTGAGCGCGCTCGTAGCCGTGGTCAGCGACGACCTCTCGATTCCCGACGAGGATGACCGCAGAGACGACGTCCGCGAGCGGGTGCGCCGCGCCGGTGGATATGCGCCGGTGGTCTACGCCGCCGACAAGGTGTCCAAAGTGAGAGAGCTTCGGATCCTTCTGCTCACCGGCTTTCCCCAGGAGGAGGCCAATTCCAAGGGCGATCACTACCGAAAGTGCCTGGCGATGCTCGAGGAAACGATCCCCGGGAGCCGCATTGTGGAACTCCTGCGCTTCGAGCTCGAAGTCCTCGAGAAGCTGCCGCCTCAGGGGGATGCCTGACGGCAGAGCGGATCGCGATTCTCACGGACCCCGGTTCGAGTGGCCCGCGTGCGTTGAACTCTCCGGGCCTGGTCTCGCCCCGACCGGCCTAACCCAGCGCTGCTCCTTTCGCGTGATAGCAGGAGCACAGGCGGGTTGGTAGAGATCAGTCTGAAACCGCTGCTTTGGACGAGAAGCGGCTATTTCCGGGTCGTGGGTGCAGCGAACCACGGAGGTCCCAGGCGCTCAGGACCTAGTTGGAGACCTTCCCCCCGATAAATCCGAGTTCTTTTCGCGGCGAGGCAATCGGCGGTTGTCTGATCCATCGGAAGTCCTCACGGACCCTCCCCCCATCCCCGTCAGATCACGCTTCATCGCTATAGGGAGGGCCGGTGGGGGCCGCTCCTTTGTATTTCGCTGGTATTTCGTCGGTAGTTCTCTTCGCATGATTTCGTTGTTTCCTCAGAGGAGCGGTCCCTAGCCATTGGCTTTACGCATCGAGCCCATTGGCTGCAACGGGGGCCGCTCCCCTTTTGTCTGCGGCATCTTTGGGGCCTCATCGCATCCTTTTGACGGCGTGCGCAGGCGACCAATCGGCGGTTGGCGGCACTTGCCTGGGCCCCCGCTTCCCTCCCCCCGTTGCAACGCCCACAAAGACCGGTGGGCGCTACCGATGCGGACCGGTGGGCGCTACCGATGCGAACGCTGTAGGTGGGACCTAGCCTCGTCTGCAGATCCTGGAAGGAGAAACCATGAACCATTCGCACATGTGGCTTTGTGGAGCTTTTGGTGCCCTCACAGTCCTTCTCGTAGTGGTTGGGGCCGGCGCTTGGGCGCTTATCCCCGCGGCCGGATGCGCCGTGACCTGCGGGATGATGGTCTGGAGCATGGTCCGAAGCGGCCACCAGCCCAGCCAGCACGCGTGAGCTTGGGCTAGCGAAGGCGACAATCGCCCGCCGCGGGATACTGCGTGGGCGATGTCGGATGAGAACGTGGAGATCGTCCTTGCGGCCCTGGACGCGTGGAACCGGCGGGACTTTGATGCCGCCGTAGGCGACGCCCACGAGGACGCCGAGATCCCCCTCATCGGCGGCTTCGCCGACCTGATCGGAGAGGAGTACGACGGTCGCGAGGGGATCCTTCGCTTCTTGCGCGACATGCTTGGGACCATCGGCGGTCAAGTCACAGTCGAGACCACGATCGACGCCGGCGAGCAAGTCGTCGTCATCACCACCGTCGAAGGAACGGGAGCGGAGAGTGGTGTTCCCGTCACCTTGCGGTTCGGGCAGGTTTGGAGCTTCCGCGACGCGAAAGCGATCCGACTGGACTTCTACTACGAGCCGAGCGAGGCCCTCGAAGCCGTCGGCCTGCGGGAGTAGGCGATGTCGGAGGAGAACGTCGCGATCGTGCGAGCGCAGTACGCCTCGTTTGGTCAGATCAAAGAGGGCGGCGAGGTCCACTCGTGGGTTCTCGGGTACTTCGACCCGAACTGCGAGTACCGGCCGGTCGAGGAGGTCGACGCGATTCGCGGTCACGAGGCGCTGATCGAATGGACCAAGCGCTGGCTCGAGGCGTGGAGCAGCTATAGCGACCAGGTCGAGGAGATCATCGACGGGGGCGAGATTGTTGTCGCTGCGGTCAGCATCAGCGGTCGTGGGCGCACCAGCGGCGTCGAGATACGCCAGCGGTTCTTTCACGTCTTCGAGATGCGCGAGGGCAGGATCCTTCGACTGCGCGAGTACCTGGACCGGGACTCGGCCCTCGAAGCCGCCGGGGTCTCGGAGTAGGCCCGGGGCTGATCTTGTCGATCTCCTCGTACGTGTGGCCCGCCACGAAACCGTAGGGGCTGACGTCGTTCGGACCGAAGTCCGAGCGCTCACGTCGACCCTGAAAGAGGTCAGGGCTGAGGGTCGACGCACACTTCGGGCAGGTCGGCCAGTGGGCTTTGACCCGCCTAGCCACGGTCGCCCTCCGAACGCGAAACGGCGCGGCCCCGAGGGAAGATGCAAGGCAACCCGCGAGGAACGCGCCGATTTGCACCCTAACCCGCTTCCCGTGGTGCCAGGTTTGGGGCCAAGTTACGACCCTGCACAAACCGAACCGCGGTCTAGCAGGAGCTTCCTAGTGGGCCGGGGTGGACTCGAACCACCGACCGACGGATTATGAGTTACGTGTCAGGCGTGGAGCCCTGGTCTGCTGAGGGGCCATTTCGTGCCTGGAAGTGCTCTTAGTTCCCCTGAGTTCTCGGCAGTTCGGGAGATATTTCGGGAGATGGTTTCCGTGTCGCCCCAGATTCGCTTCGGCCTCCCTCCCCCGAGCCTCGCTCCTGCTTTCACGCGGGAGGAGGCGTCAGCTCAGACCCCCCGCTCTTCGTCCGAGGCGAGCGTCTCGGGCGAGGTAACTCGCGCTACTCCCTTCATTGGGAGCGGCAGTCTGGCCGCGCGTGGTAGCCGCTGCGTCGCTCCGAGTTCCCCGCGTCGCCGTCTGGTGTCGCGCTTCCCGCTCTGCTTCCGTGGGAGCTATGGCCGGCTGCGGCCGTAGAGGTCGTGCGCCCTGACCCACTCTGCAACGACGATCGCCCAGCCGAGCGAGAGCTCGCCGCAGAGCACCGTCGCCGCGACGATCTCGGCAAGTTTGCGCACCTTCCCTTTCCCATAGCAACCGAGTAGTTCCAAGCACTCACGCTGGGTGGCGAGCCCGGTGCCGCCGCCGTAGGTGGCGACGATCAGCGAGGGGAGAGTGATCGAGCCGTAGTAGTCGCCGTTGGGGAGCAGCTCGCTGAAGCCGAGAGCCGCGGAGGACTCTGCGACATTGGCCGCATCCTGGCCGGTGGCGATAAACAGGGCGGCGATCCCGTTGGCCGACTGGAGGCCGTTGTTGTTGACCCCGGACATGAAGCCGCCGAGCTGCGACACCTGTCGTGCACGGAACAGCTCCTCGCCGCTGGTGTGCATCTGCTCCTCGATCAGGGCCGCGGGAATCGTCACCTCGGCGACGACGCGCTTGCCTCGCGTGCGCAGCACGTTGATCTGCGAGCTCTTCTTGTCGGTGGCGAAGTTCGACTCCAGATAGAAGTCGGTTATGCCCTGGTAGTTGGAGGTGATCCACGCGCATGCGGCCGCGGTCGCCTTGCCCGTCAGGTTCTGACCAGCGGCGTCGCCAGTCGTGTAGTCAAAGCGAGTGAACAGGATCCGGCTGGCTGAGTACTGCTCGATGCGGCGCAGCCGGCCGATACGTGTGGTGCTTTCCGCCGCCTGTTTGATCTCCGCGAAATGCTCGGTCAGCCATTCTCCGAACGCTCGCGCCTCGCGGGCGCTCTCGAAGAGGAAGGCGGGTGCCCGCTGCATGGCGTCGTCCAGGACCGTGGTCGCCACGCCGCCGGCCTCGCGAAGCGTCTTCATGCCTCGGTTGTAGCTCGCCACCAGGGTGCCCTCGCTGGTAGCCAGGGGAACGTAGAACTCACCCTGTGCGTGCTCCCCGTTGACGAGCAGAGGTCCGGCGATGCCGAGCGGCACCTGCGCGACTCCCGTGAAGTGCTCGATGTTGCCGGGGAGATGCGATGGATCGAAGGAGTAGTGGGAGACGTGCTCCAGTCCCACGCCCGTCTGCTCGCGCAGGAAGTCCCGGCGGGCCTCCGCGGCCTCGGGCGTGTAGTCGTTCTCGCGATCACGCGGGATCTTCTTGCGCACCGACCGGGGAGGCGTCATCTGGTGTCTGCTCCTGATCCGGATCGTGTTCGGGAACCGATGTCGGCGTCAGACAACAGCAAACATTCCTAAGGTTGTAACCATCGGTTAAACCATAGGTTACACTCCATTGGTGCCCGTGACCCAACAGCCGCGCGCGGCCCTCCGACGGGCGCGCGAGCGCAAGATCGTCGACGCGACCCGCGCCCTGTTCGACGAGCGCGGGATGCAAGAGGCCCGCATCGGCCGCATCGCCCGCCGAGTGGGCATCAACAAGGCCCTCATCTACCGGCACTTCGCCTCCAAGGAGGAGTTGTTCGTGCTGACGATCACGCGCTATCTGGCCGAGATCAACGCCCTGCTTGAGGCCGTGGACGAGGAGACCAGCGACCCCTCCGAGCGGCTCCGCCGCGGATTTGAAGCCTTCGCGGACTACGGGATCGAGCATCCCGCCTTCCTCGACTGCGCTCTCTCGCTGCTCCGCCAGCCGGCCGAGGACCTGCATGCGGAGGTCTCCGACGCCGTATGGCTGCGTCTGGGCCGGGCGATGGGGGCGTGCATCGGATGGCTCGCCGACGTCCTGCGCGACTTGGGCGTGGCCGAACCCGACCTGCGCGCCAACCAGCTCTATCTGCAGGCAATCGGGGTCCTCCATCTCACCCGCTCGGGTGTGGGGGTGCGCGCGGTCGCGCCCGGCGTGGCCGAGCCCTTCCCCGTCGGCGCCGAGGAAGTGCGGGCCGCATGCGTGCAGCTGGCACTCGCCGCTGCCCGGAGGGAAAGGAGCGCGACCTGATGGAGAGAAAGACAGCGCTGTGGAAGCCCTCGAGCTGGGGCGCCGCCGACGAGCCCCTCGGGCCCTACGAAGAGGTCACGCTGCACGGCCATACCGTCGGCTTCCAGGCCGCCGGCGAGGGACCACTGCTGGTGCTGCTGCACGGGATCACCTCGACATCGGATGCCTGGCGCGAGGTGATACCAAAGCTCGCCGAGCGCTACACGGTGATCGCCCCCGACATGATCGGCCACGGCCGCTCGGCCAAGCCCAGGGGCGACTATTCGCTGGGCGCCTACGCCGCCGGGGTCCGCGACCTGCTGGCGGTGCTCGGCTTCGAGCGCGGCACCGTCGTGGGCCACTCGCTGGGCGGCGGGATCGCAATGCAGCTCGCCTACCTCTTCCCCGAGTACGTGGAGCGGATGGCGCTGATCTCCTCAGGCGGGCTCGGCAAGGAGGTCCACGCCTTGCTCCGCGCCGCGACCCTGCCGGGGTCGGAGTGGGTGCTGCCGCTGCTGGCGCGCGAGTGGTCAGTGCGGGCCGGCGACGCGGTCCGCTCGGTGGCGGCCAAGCTTGGAAGGGCGCCGGGGCCGGACCTGGCCGAGTTCGCCCGCGGCTACGCCTCGCTGGTCCACGAGGGCGCCCGCGACGCCTTCCTCGACACGATGCGCAGCGTAATCGGCCCCGAAGGCCAGAAGGTCTCGGCGCTTGACCGGCTCTACCTCGCCGATCAGCTCCCCTTTCTGCTGATCTGGGGAGACGAGGATCCGGTGATCCCGATCGAGCACGGCCGGCGCGCCCACCAGCTTGTCGCCCACAGCCGCTACGTCGAGATCGAGGGCTCGGGCCACTGGCCGATGCTCGACGCCCCCGAGCGGATCGTCGGCGAGCTGACCAGCTTCATCGAGGCGACCGAGCCGTTCGAGTGGTCGCTGGAGCGGGTGCGCGAGCGTATGCGGCGTGGCCCGGAGGGTTCAGGTGGAGACGTCGACTGATAGACAAACCAGAAAGGGTGGTACCGATGGCGTTCGCAGACAGGTCAGTAGAGCTGTCCGATCAGGTCCTCGAGGAGATCAAGGAAGGACAGGAGGCCGCGATCAAGGCGGTTCGCAACTTCACTGAAACCGTCGACAAGACGCTGGCCAAGGAAAGCAGCCCCACTCAGGCTGAGGAAATCGTCGACTCCGCGTTGAAGATGGCGGACAAGCTGGTCGAGACCCAGTACACGTTCCTAAAGAAGGTCGTTCACAGCGCCGGCGAGTCTCTGGGCGTCGAGGAGGCCAGCGAGAAGAAGTAGGAGTCCAGCGCAATCTGGGCGGTACCCCGGGTCTCGCGCGAGGCTCCGTGAGCTCACCCAGCTACAGCGGGGCCCGGGGATCGACCGGCAGGCAACGATCCTGACGGGCTTCCGGCGCGAAGCGATAGGCGGTCGAGGGGGACCGGCGTGTTGCTGGCCACATGAAAGGGGCAGCGCGAGTTACCTCGCCCGAGACGACTGCTCCGGACGAGAAGGAGGAGCGGGACAGCTTCGCTCAGGACGCCTCCCTTGCGCGATAAGGAGCAGCGCGGCTAGTAGCTCGAATCGCGCGGAACGCGAGCTCCGCAGGTCAGCGGATTTTCCTGGGAGACGGTTCGGGAGACCCGTTGCGAACAAAACGAAAGAAAGCCCCGCTTTGCGGGGCTTTCATGGGCCGGGCAGGACTCGAACCTGCGTTCTTCGGATTATGAGTTACGTGTCAGGCGTGGCGCCCTGATCTGCTGAGACCGTATTCCGTGCCTGGAAGTGTCCTAACGCGCTCTGAGTTCTCGGCAGTTCGGGAGATATTTCGGGAGACGTTTTCGCTCCAGCTCGGCTTCTACCTGGTCGCCCCATCCAGCTCTGCCCCACTCCTGCTTCCACGCGAAGGGAGGCGCGCCCGGGACCAGCGCCGCTTCGTGAAGCGCACCGAGCCGGCGCTCTGCTCCCTACGCGTGGGACCGGGCGGAGAACGTTGGCGCCATCGCTGCCACGTTCTCGGTTGGACGGTTGGCGGGGCAAACGGGTGAAGCCGAGGCGCCGAGTGCTCCAGCCGCAGCCGCTGACGCCCAGAGCTCGCCCGGACGACACGGGGTAAGGCGCAGGCGCCCTACTTCTTGGCGGGCTCGAAGTAGGGGTTGGTGCCGACCGCGTGGTCGGTGACGTCGACCACGCGGGCGACCTCCGGAACCGCCTCGGTGATCGCGACCTCGATCCCCTGGCCGAGGGTGACGGTGGCCATCCCGCAGCCCTGGCAGCCGCCGCCCAGGCGCAGGTAGGCGGTGTCCTCCTCGACCGCGACCAGCTCCGCATGCCCCCCGTGCGCGGCGATGGCCGGGTTGATCTGCTGGTCGATCACTTGGATGACCCGCTGGGCGACGTCGCCGCTGAGGTCGGCGGCCGGATGAGCGTCGATGGGCGGGCTCGCGGGCGGCGCCATCGGCGGGCTCATCATCGGCAGCTCCGCCGGAGCCGGCGGCTTGTTCGGGTTCACGACGGTGAGCCCGCTCTGCTCGAGGCCTTGCGACCAGTCGATGGTGGCGCCTCGCAGCTTCTCGACGCTCGACTCCGGCACCACGATCGCCAGGTCGCCGTGGCGCTGCACCACGTCGTCCTGGCGGGCAACATGCACTGCGTTGAGGGAGATCTTGTAGACGTACTCGCCGTCCGAGACGCCGCTCACCTCCACCCACAGCGCCTGGCTCTCGGGGTCCCCGGACTGCGCGCGGAACCCCCTGACCTTCTCGATCGCCTGCTCGGTGATCGCGAGCGTCGGCTCGGCTGTGTCTTCGGCGCTCATCTCATATCCCGTATGGCTGGTCGTTCGCCGGTGGCGCCGGCCCGCCGCTACCTACGATACGCCCATGCCCCGCGTCCTCCTGGTGCTGCCCACAGCCACCTACCGCGCGAGCGATTTCCTCGCCGCGTCGCGGGCGCTGGACGCCGAGGTGGTGGTCGCCTCCGAGCGCCGGCAGGCGATGTCGGGGACGATGGGGGACCGGGCGCTGGTCGTGGACCTGAGGCGGCCCGAGGCCGCCGCCGATGCCATCGTCACCCGGGCGCAGGATAAGCCGCTCGACGCGGTGGTCGGCACCGACGAGCAGGGGGTGCTCGTGGCCGCGCTGGCCGCCGCGCGCTTGGGGCTCGCGCACAACCCGCCCGAGGCGGTCGCGGCGACCAGGGACAAGACCGCGATGCGTGGAGCCTTCGCGGCCGCCGGCCTGCGCCAGCCCGACTACCGGGTCGCCGGGCCCGACGCGGACGTGGCGCAGCTCGCCGGCGAGGTCGGGCTCCCCTGCGTGGTCAAGGCGGTTTCGTTGTCGGCTAGCCGCGGCGTGATCCGGGCCGACGATCCGCCGGCGGCCGACGCCGCGGCCGAGCGAGTCAGGGCGATCCTCGCCGAGCCCGGCGAGGACCCGCACGCGCCGCTGCTGGTCGAGCGCTACGTCCCCGGCGTGGAGGTGGCCGTTGAGGGCCTCTTGCGAGGCGGCGCCCTCGAGATCCTGGCGGTGTTCGACAAGCCGGATCCCCTCGAGGGCCCTTACTTCGAGGAGACCATCTACGTGACCCCGTCCCGCCTGACCGCCGAGACCCTCGAGGCCGTCAGCCTGTACACGGCCGAGGCGGCCGCCGCGCTCGGCCTGGTCGAGGGGCCGATTCACGCCGAGCTGCGGATCGACGGGAATAGCGTGTGGATGCTCGAGCTCGCCGCCCGCTCGATCGGCGGGCTGTGCTCGCGCTCGCTGCGCTTCGGGATGGGCGTGAGCCTCGAGGAGCTCATCCTGCGCCACGCCCTCGGGCTGCCGCTCGACGACCTGGGCCGCGAGGCCGCCGCCTCCGGGGTGATGATGCTCCCGATCCCGAAGGCGGGCGTGCTGAAGGAGGTGCGCGGGCAGGCCGAGGCACGGGCGGTGCCCGGGGTGACCGGGCTTGAGATCTCGATCGCGCCCGGCAAGGCGGTGCGGGCGCTGCCCGAGGCCGACCGCTATCTCGGCTTCCTCTTCGCCCGGGCCAAGACGCCCGAGCAGGTCGAGCGGGCACTGCGCACCGCCCACGGCCAGCTCGAGATCGTGATCGTCGAGCCGTCGGAGTGAAGCGAAGCGAAGGCTATCCTGGCGCTGTGCGGGTGCTGCTGATCTCCACCTACGAGCTTGGTCATCAGCCGTTGCACCTGGCCTCGCCGGCGGCCGCCCTGGAGGCCGCCGGGCATCGGGTTCGGTGCATCGATCTCTCCGTCGAGCAGCTTGATCGGGACAAGATCGACTGGGCCGAGGCCGTCGGCGTCTCCGTTCCGATGCACACCGCGATGCGACTGGCGATTGGCGCCGGCGAGCAAATTCGAGCGATCCGGCCGCGGTTGCCGATCTGTTTCTACGGTCTCTACGCCGCGGTCAGTGACGACCCGACGATCGGTGGACTGGTCGACCGGCTGATCGCCGGCGAGTACGAGCCGGAGCTGGTGGAGTGGGTTGAGGCGCTCGGCGACTCGCCGGCGCTGCGACCGGCAACCAGCTCGATTGACCTGGGGCGCCACGAGTTTCACACCCCGAGCCGAGGGCAGCTGCCGCCCCTCAAGCGCTATGCGCGGTTGGAGCGCGATGGCGAGGAGCAGCTCGCGGGATACGTCGAGGCCAGCCACGGCTGCGTGCACAAGTGCCGGCACTGCCCGGTGCCCGTCGCCTACGACGGCCGGATCCGGATCGTCGGGAGCTCCGTGGTGATGGCCGATATCGCCCAGTTGGTGGTGGCGGGGGCGCGCCATATCACCTTCGGCGACCCGGACTTCCTAAACGGCGTCAAGCATTCCCTGCAAGTGGCGCGCGAGCTTCACCGCCACTTTCCCGAGGTCACCTTCGACTGCACGACCAAGGTCGAGCACATCCTCGAGCATCGTCAGGTCTGGCCCGAGCTCAGCGAATACGGGTGCCTCTTCGTGATCTCGGCGTTCGAGTCGCTCAACGCCGAGATCCTCACCTATCTCGACAAGGGTCACACCGCCGACGAGGCCGCCCAGGCGGTGGCCTTGCTGCGCGAGCATGGGATCGAGATCCGCCCCTCGTGGTTGCCGTTCACGCCCTGGGCGACACCGCAGGACATCCTCGAGATCCTCGATTTCGTGATTGCCAACGAGATGGTGGGGAACGTGGATCCGATCCAGTACACGATCCGTCTGCTCGTGCCCAAGGGCTCGCTGCTGCTTGATCGCCCCGAGATCACACCGCACCTGCAGGACTACGATCGCGACCGCCTCACGTATGACTGGCAAGCTGGGGATCCGCAGCTGGATCGCCTCCATGCCGAGCTCGCCGAAATCGTCGAGACCGATATCGCGGCGAAGGTCGACAGCGTGTCGACATTTCGGACCCTGTATCGGGCGGTGGCCGATGCCGCGGGACATTCAGCCGACCCCGCCGACCTTGGCGACATCGAGCCGCGCCCGCGGCTCACCGAGGCATGGTTCTGCTGCGCCGAGCCCACCGACATCCAGCTCGCCTCGGTGGCCGGCAGCGAGCCGGTCGCCTAGCGGGCTCGACCGAGCCCTGAGAGCGCCTTGCGCTTCGCAGCTACAGCGTGATCACCTGGTCCGGCGGGTTTCCCGACAGCGCCCCGTAGAGGTCCGGAAAGCAGCCGACCCGCACTCCCGCGACCGTGCCGCTGGGACGGCAGTCGCCCGGCTCACCCTCCGCGAGCGAGCGCTCGATCGCGCACCGGTCGCAGAGCATCAGCATGATCCCCTGCTCCTCGGCGACCTCCGCGAGGCGCTCGCCGAGCGGATCGCCCGCGCGCAGCACGTAGGTGTTGTCGTCGAAGAAGAACATCCCGACGACCTCCACCCCGTGGTTTCCCTGCTCGAGCTGCGGCAGGATCATCTTGCCGAGCTTGTAGCTCGCCGTGTGCCCTGAGGTGGAGAAGATGTAGGCGACCTTCACGCCCGCAGCCTAGCTTCTACGCCGCGTCTCGCCGCGGCCCGGTTAGCCTCAGAGGCCGAGGGCGGCGACCCCCGGCCGAGCGCGGGGCGGCCAACAAACGCGTCGCCCGATTTTTCACGGTGGCGGAGAGGGGCTCCTACGGCGCAAGGGCACGGCGACACTGACCGTCGAGGTCCCCAACCCCGGCGAGCTGACCGTCTCGGGCAAGGGCGTCAAGGCTGCTTCCGCCGAGGGAGCCGTGATCAGCAAGACGGTCGGCGCGGCCGGCGAGGTGAAGCTGAAGATCAGGGCCAAGGGAAGAAGCGAAAGCAGCTGAACGAGAACGGCAAGGTCAAGCTCAAGCCCAAGATCACCTACACCCCGACTGGCGGCGACTCCAGCACGCAGACGAAGAAGCTTAAGCTCAAGAAGCGATAGCTCTCGCTCTGTCTCGCGCGGGCGTAGAAGGGGCGACGCAATCTGATCCGCTCACGCCTCCTATGCGCGATAAGCAGAAGCGCGCATTCTGTTCCCATATGTCGGGTCCCCACACAGGTGCCACTTCCGATCAGCGGACTCTGGGGGAGACTGTCTCTGGGAGACAACGCGAGCAACAGAAAGCCCCGCTTTGCGGGGCTTTCATGGGCCGGGCAGGACTCGAACCTGCGTTCTTCGGATTATGAGTTACGTGTCAGGCGTGGCGCACTGGTGTGCTGAGCCGCTATTCCGTGCCTGGAGGTGTCCTAACGTGATCTGAGCGCTCGGCAGTTCGGGAGATATTTCGGGAGACGTTTTCGCTCCAGCTCGGGTCCCACCTGGGGCCCCATCCAGCTCTGCCCCTCTCCTGCTTTCACGCGAGAGCGATAGTGCCGCCCATCACCGCGAAGAGTGCTGCTTTGCATGGAAAGCGGCGTTCCGGCGAACATCTCTCAGTCCGGAGGGCGCGGGCTCCGGATCGCTCCGGGGCTCTATTTTGGGGTTGTCTGAAAAGCGAGCACGACACAACTCGATCCAGGAGGCACGGATGCCCAGGGGAACTAGGACATTTCTGATCACGGCGGTGGCGGCGGCCGCGGCTCTGATACCGGCGGCCGGCGCATCTGCCGGGACTCTGGACCAGCAGCAGACGATCAGCAACTTCGGCGGCCTTCAGGTCGACAGCTCCCACTCCAAGGCGCAGACCTTCACCGCCGGCCTCACCGGGCAGCTGGATCAGGTCGATCTCGCCCTCAGCGGCTTGAGCTTGACCACCCCGCTCGCGGTCCAGATCCGCGACGGCTCCCGGCAATACGGTCCTCGCAAGCGCATCGGTCCCGACATCGGCCGTGACGGGCAGTGAGTCGTTCGTCCCGATCACCTTCACCTCTCCCGCTTCGGTCACCGCGGGCACCCAGTACTCGATCGTGGCGCTCACCAACGACAGTTCCAGCTGGTTCTGGCACTCGGGACAGGGGGTGACGCCCGATTCGGCCTATTTGGGCGGGAGGCTCTATGGCAGCACTGATGGCCCCCCGGCGATGGGCACGTGGACCGGAGGCAGCCCCGCCGACTTCGAGTTCAAGACCTATGTCGCGCCGCCCCCACCTCCACCCCCGCCACCCCCGGGAACTGGTGGTGCTTCCGGTGGCGGCACCTCCGCGACCGGTGAGCGCGCCGCGGCGCTGAAGAAGTGCAAGAAAAAGCGCTCGCAGAAGGCGAAGAAGAAGTGCAGGAAGAAGGCGCAGCTGCTGCCCGTCTGACTACTGCTTTGGACGAGAAGCAGCACTTCCGCTTTGCATGGAAAGCAGGAACTCGCGGCGAACTTGATCGGGCATCGCCGTCAGGGTCATCCCTCCCCCCGAAGTCGGAGGACCTGAAAAGGAGGCTCATCCGGAAAAGAAGGGTGGTGCTACCCGCCTCGGAACACCGCGACCTATCTGCCTAGTGGCTCCCAATCACCCCGTAACTCCCCTTGTGCGCTTATGCCGAGCTTCGAGTCTCTCGGCGACGGATCTATAAGGAACGCTTCCCCGACCGCTCAGAATCGCTCTGAGTCGGCTGGCCTCAGCTCGGCAGGGTCCGCCGCAGTGGCGGGCGTCAGCACGACGTCCTTCCAGGGAATTGCCGCAGACCACGCAGACCCTCATGAGCAGGGCCCCCTCCCGGGGAGCTTCGCTTCAAGACAAGAACGGTCCTGGATGAGACCCGAATGAGACCCCCACCCTGTGGAGAGGGTCTGCAGGGCCCTGTCATCGAATGAACAGCTTCGATGAGCAGGATCTTGTTTGAGCATGGTTTGCAGGCAAGAAAGTGCGGAGTCCTGCAAACCTCTGAGCGCGCCCGACAGGATTCGAACCTGTGACCTTCGGTTTCGTAGAGCGCGGGTCTGCGTAGAGCCTCCGCGCCCGGTCGGGGCAAAACCCCTGGTCCCGAGTGGGTTTCGTTAGACCGCTTCAGACCGGCTTGGCCCTTATTTTGCCCCTCTACTAAGTGCCGGACAAGGGCGACGCAGACCGCTCTCGGAAGCCGTACAGAGGTACCGCGGCTCCGGCTACTCCTTGGTGTGCTTCTTCCTTCGGGCTGCCTTGGGAGGCTCTTTGGCTTTGTGAGGGCCGGTCGCGGCGGAAGGTCCGGATTGGGCGTTGGGCGGGTCGTTGGGCGCTGATCAGTAGATGCGCAGCTTGTCGAGGAGCGCAAATCTGTCGTCGATGGTCTCGAGCAGATCCTTATTGTGAAAGATCATCTTGCTGCGCATGTAGACGCGAAGCCACTGCTTGTAGATGTGGAGCTCATAGCGGTCGAGCATCTCGCTGAGCGTCAGGTCTTCACGCTGAGCGATCAATCCCGCCAGGAACATCGCACACTCGAAGCCGAGCGAGATCGACTGGAAATAGGGAGAACCGATTGCGGAGTCGCCGGCCAGGAACACGGGCGAGCTGGAGAAGGGGTGATCATCTGGGCCCGTCTTGCGCCACTCCCGGTTGGTCGCGTTGCGCGCTCGATATACGTTGAGCGGGATCCGGACTATCGCAAGGTCGCCGACCAGCTTGCCGTTGGTTTCCTGCTTGATCTTGTCGATGAACCGGTCCATCGACTCCGCGACCGCGGGAAAGTTGCTTCGAAGCCACTCGCCGTCGAAATGTGGCGGCATCGCCTCGTACTCCTCAGCGGTGATGTGGACGATTCCTGTCACGTGGGTGACGCTGCCGTCGTAGTACGTGCGGTGGACGAACGGAATGAACTTGTAGTGAGGGTTTTCGGCGTTCTTGTAGTACTTGCAGTACTCGTTGCAGTCGTAGGTCTGGCCGTACAGGAAGGTGATCACCAGCGCGTGTTCGAGCGCGATGTTCAGCGTGTTCGCGCCTTCGACCAAGACCTCGTCGCTCGAGCCCGGTGCCAGGTCATCTCGTAGCAGCGACCCGCTGCCCGTGCAGTCGACCAGGACGTCACCCGGCTCGAGCATCGCGATTGCGTCCTGCGCGGTTACGTCGGCCTCAGTGCGTTGCACCGCGCTCGACCCGCTCGAGTCGATCAAATCGCTGAGCGTGTGCTCGATGGCGTTGAGCGGACAGAACCCCTGTGCCCACTCGCGAAGATTTGCCATCAGCTCGCCGGAGACGGACCGTCGGAACGCGAGGCCCTCGTCGAGCTCTTCCGGATCGAAGACTGCGGCGACGGTGTCTCCGTCAATGTAGTCAGCGCTGTAGCTCTCGACTGAATCCGCCACGAGATAAGGCGCGAGTTGGACCATCCGGGTGCGCGTGTACTCGCGTCGCTTCTCGTAGAGGGTCAGCGGAAGGCCCTCTATCGACTGCAGCAACGCCGTCAACATGAGGCCGACGGGTCCCGCGCCGATGACGTGGACTCGGCCTCCGGAAGGGAGGGACTCGTCGAGGACCGTCGAGGCAGGAGTCATTCAGTGGCCGACCACCTTACTCCGGTGCATCGTCCTGAGCGGCTGTTGCCCAATTGGTTGCCCACTTTGGGCCGTGGCCGGATACACGAAGCAGAAACCCCGCATTAGCGGGGCTCCGGAAGCGCGCCCGACAGGATTCGAACCTGTGACCTTCGGTTTCGTAGACCGGGGCGGGAGTTCGGTGGAGGTCGTCTGGGCTCGGGATTCGGCTCTAGACCGGGATTCGAGTTCGTCTAGGTTCGGCTGGACTCTGTCCCGTCTGTTGCCCTTTTGTTGCCCAGACGGTCCGTTCCCTTATGCATCCCGTCGGATAGAGCACTCGACCACCCTCGCTCTGGGGTAACCCGGACCGCTGCTCTGCATGGAAAGCAGCGGTTTCGCTCAATAGCGAGATACTGCGCGGGCGATGTCGCAGGAGAACGTGGAGGCAGTCCGTGAGAGCTACGAGACTCCCGGCGCGTTGTTCGCCACTTGGGCCGGGCGGATGGCACCGAATATCGAGTTCGATTTCACGGCGGTGTACCCGGACCGACCAGTGATGCGGAGCATCGAGGAGCTGCGGAGGTTCCGCGAAGAGGGGCCTTGGGCGGAGCTGAGCTTCGAGCCCGAGCGCTTTTTCGACGTCGACGATGAGCGCGTAGTGGTCATGGTCAGGGTCCATGCCACAGGGACGGGGAGTGGCGCACCGGTCGAGCTCCGAAACGCTCACGAGTTCACCATCCGCGATGGCGTGCTGGTTCGGTTCAAGGTCTACGGCACCCGAGATGAGGCCCTCGAAGCCGCCGGGCTCTCCGAATAGCCGCTTTGAGAAGCGGCGCTTTGCATGGAAAGGAGCGCTTATCGGGCTAACGACCCCTTCTGCGCGATGCGGCCGCCCGGCCGGTCTGGGTCGTGGCGGGAAGGGACGCCAGCCGGAACTGGCGCCACGTGGGTTCTACTCGTGTATGCCGTCACTTACGATCTCGGCCGCGCGCTCTTCCGGCTGGCCCGAGAACCCCCCCTCGACGGGCATGCTCGGCAGCAGCGTGTCTTGGACGAAGCGGTCGGACTGCTCCTTGGACTCCCACACAGCGGCGATGAGGATGCCTCCGTCTGTCGGCCCAGCGGCGTGGTAGGTCTGTCCCTCGGGCAGACCTCCCCGAGGGTGCACCGCCGCAATGCTTGCCTTGTACTGATCCACCGTTGCGCCCGGCCAGAAATGCGTCAACAGGTATGCCATGCGGTCTCCTTCTCTTGGGTCAGGCGAGCCTAGTCGGTGACACAGCCCCCGCGCAGCCGCCGGGCTCGGGCTATCGGAGTAGGCGACCGCTGCCTTGGACGAAAAGCAACACCGCTGCTTTGCATGGAAAGCAGCGGTCAGGCCGAGATACTGCGTGGGCGATGTCGAGTTGACCGCCCTTCCGAAACGGGATAGGTTGGTCGCGATGAGGAAGGGGCTGGGGAAGCTCGAGGCGCTTTCGCTCGCATCCGTTATGGCGACTCTGTCGCTTTGCGTGAGCGCATCGCCCGCAAGTAAGGGGGAGCAGCGGTAGAGGGAGGCACCAGATGAAGCTGCGGATGATCGCGTCGCTCGCGTTCGCCGGGACGATGACGGCTTTGGTTTCATCGGCGAATGGGGCGGTAACGGTGGGGCAGACGGGAAATCCCGCTGGGTCAGCCTGTGGCGCGGGGTTCGACTTCGTACAGACGTCGGTGGCCTCGGGGAACCCCTACGGGGTTCCAAGCACCGGCGGGATCAGCTCCTGGAAGGTGACGTCGTGGAGCAGCTTCGGCGCCAGCAGCGACATCCAGCTGAAGCTCAAGTTCTTCCGAGCCACGGCCACGCCGGACGAGTACCAGGCGGTCGCCCACACCGATCCCCAGACCGTCCACGCAGGAGGACTTACCGGGAACACCTTTCCGACGAACCTCACGGTGCAGGCCGGTGACATCCTCGGTTTCCACACGGTGACGAGCGGGGACTGCCTCGTGGCAGCGCTAAGCGAGGACCGATACGCGGGCTTCACGGGTGACATCGCCGACGGTCAGGCCGAACCATTCCAGACGTCGGGTGGCAGCAGCTACCGGCTGGACGTTCAGGCGCAGCTCACCCCCGTCAACACCTTCTCCGTGGGTAAGACCCAGCTCAACCGCAAGAAGGGCACGGCGACCCTCAGCTTCGAGGTTCCGAATGCGGGCGAATTGACCGGCTCCGGTAAGGGCGCGAAGGTTGCGTCGGGTGCGCGGTCTAGCAAGGCAGTTCAGGCGAGGACCGCGACGCTGCTCGTCAAGGCCAAGGGCGAGAAGAAGCGGAAGCTGAACGAGACCGGCAAGGTGAAGCTCAGCGTCGCGGTCACCTACACGCCGACCGGCGGCGACCCAAGCACTCAGTCGGTGACGGTGAAGCTGAAGAAGAAGGTCTGAGGTTCATCCCGGTTTGGCGAGAAGCGGCCCTGACCTCGGAGCTTAAGCGGCTCGCCGCGCCTTATCGAGATTTGCTGCCGCTGCCTGGGCCTGTGTGGTGCTCAGTGAGGGAGGCGGGGCGGGGCTTGAAGGAACCACCCGACAGATCGCCGTAGGCGGGGACGGGTTCTGGTCTTTGTCTCCCTCGCTCAACCCCCCCAGAGAGGGGATGTCTGTCTGAAAACGCTGGCTGTAGCCGACGAAATCTGGCTCAGAATCGACGCTAGCTGGCTTCCCACAAACCGCTGCTCTGCATGGAAAGCGGCGGTTTGGGCGAGATACTTCGTAGGCGATGTCGGAGGAGAACCTGGAGGCCGTCAGGTCACTGTTTGACGCTTTCGCCGAGAGAGACTTCGAAGCCGCAGCGAAGGTTCTCGATCCTAGGGTGGAGATACACCCTGGGATCGTCGGCGGACCGGAGGGCGTGATCTACCACGGCTCGGCGGGTATGAGGCAGTTCTGGTCCGACGTTGACGCCGCTTGGGCAGAGTTTCGGATAACGATTGAGTACTTCCAGGACCTCGACGGACGAATCCTTATTCTGGGACGGGCCTTTGCTCGCGGCCGGGACAGCGGCATCACGCTCGACGTGCCGGCGGCATGGATAGCTGGACTTCGCAACCGCCGGATCGTGGACTTCCGCAGCTTCAGCAGCCAGGACGAGGCCCTCGAAGCCGCAGGGCTGTCTGAGTAGGCGTTTTGCACGAGAAGCGGCGCTTTGCATGGAAAGCAGTACTCCGCCGAGAGATACTGCGTGGGCGATGTCGAAATTGCCCGCCCTTCCGAACTGGGTTAGGTTGGTCGTGATGAGAAGGGAGAAGGGAAGGCCCGTGAGGCGCTTATCGCTCGCATCCGTTGTGGCGGCTCTGTCGCTGGCCGCGAGCGCCTCGCCCGCCACCGCGTCGGTGACGATCGGGCAACTCGTCTCCGCGTCCGCCCCCTGCGCCGCCAACAACGACTGGGCCCAGCTGTCCGTGGGGTCCGGCACGTCCTACGTAGTGCCCGGCAAAGGGTCGATCACCTCGTGGAGCCACAGCGCCGGCGCTGGTGCCGGGCAGATGATGACGATGAAGATCTGGCGGCAGGTCGTCGCGGGGACGACCTACGCGGCCGTCGGTCACGACGGACCTCGCGCGCTGGGCCCAAGTGCCATCAACACGTTCCCCGTGAACATCCCGGTGATGCCAGGCGACGTCCTCGGATTCCACACTGGCGCGGTTGCTCCCGCTGCATGCCTCTCAGGACTCACTCCCGGGGACACACTCCTCGGCCGCGCCGGAGATGCGGCGGACGGCGAGCCCGCAGACTTCACCCCCTTCGCCCGTCACCTGAACATCACGGCCGTGTTCGTGCCCAGCAACACCTTCACCCTCGGGGGCATCGTGCGGAACAAGAAGAAGGGCACCGCGACCCTGGCTTTCAACCTGCCCAACCCCGGCGATCTCTCCGGATCGGGGCAGGGCGCACAGGTCGCCTCGACCGGGGCGGTCACGAGCAAGGCCGTTCCCGCGGGGATCGCCACGCTGGTGGTCAAGGCGAAGGGCAAGAAGAAGCGGAAGCTGAACGAGAAGGGCAAGGTCAAGCTCAACCTCGCCATTACCTACACGCCTACCGGGGGCGATCCGAGCACCCAGTCGGTGAGGGTGAAGCTGAAGAAGAAACTCTGAGGCTCGTCCGACTGCTGCTTTGGACGAGAAGCGGCGCTTTGCATGGAGAGCGGCGGTTTGGCCAGCCGCAACCGGACGTGCTCATCTTGCAAGGCGCCAGCAAGGGGCTCGACACGCTGCTGAGACCTCTGAAATAGTCAGGCCTGAGAGGGAAAGGGTCGGTTCGCTAAGGAGGATTTGTGCCAGGGATGCGCCGCTGGATTGCTCTCGTCGCAGTCTCCATGGCAGTGCTTGCCGCGCCTGCGGCAGCGCACGCCGCGATCGTCACCAATGGCGACTTCGAGACCGGCAGCCTCTCGGGCTGGCAGACCCAGAACACCGGTAGCGGCTGGTTCGCGTACTCGGGGACGGCCTCCCCCACAAACGCCCGGCCGATCGCTGCTCCGCCGCAGGGGTCCTTCGCCGCGGTCACCGACCAGGTCGGGCAGGGCACCCGCATCCTCTATCAGGACGTTGCGCTCGAGCCCGGCCAAACCCACACGCTCAGCCTCTACGTCTACTACAAGAGCAACTCGCCGATCGCCCACCCCGCTACGGACAGCCTCGATTACTTCGTCGTGCCGAATCAGCAATACCGCATCGACGTGATGAAGCCGAGCGCCCCGCTCACCTCGATCAACCCGGCCGACCTCCTGCTGCCGATCTTTCGAACGGCGACCGGCGATCCCACGACGCTGGCGCCGACCATGATGACGGCCGATCTGACCCCGTTCGCAGGCCAGACGGTTCGCCTCCGGTTCGCCGAGGTCGACGGCGCGGGCTACTTCAATGCCAGCACGGACGCCGTCTCGATCGCCAGCACGCCGCCACGGCCGATTGGCCAGCGGGCCGCAGCCCTCAAGAAGTGCAAGAAGAAGCACAAGAGGAACCACAACAAGAAGAAGTTCAAGAAGTGCAAGAAGAGGGCGAAGCTGCTGCCGCTCTAGGGCAGTCCCAGACCAAAGCCCGGATCGCTGCGAACCGAAACCGCCGCTTTGGACGAGAAGCGGCTATCCGCATGGAAAGCGGATACGCGGAGCTTGTCCGTGAACTTGGCCTCGACCAGGGCCGGCGAGAGACGCGTGCAGCTTGAATGCACTCGTCGGCGTGTTCCGGCTTTGCTCCTAAGGTCGGTATCGGTGTGCGACCCATCGAAATGAGACGTTGCAGAGAGGGTCACTTTGGCTGCCCGTGCCCTTGACCTTCTTCGGGCTCACCACCCTGCCCCGGATCGTTTCGGTCAAAGCGAGTCGCGGCGGCGCAGTCGGGTTGGCTGGATCGATTCCCGAAGCTGGGGTGATGTGGGTCGCGCTGAATTTCCCGGAGCGCCCGACGCGCACCAGATAGTCCGTATGAAAGAAGCCGCTGCATCGCGTGCCGATGCCTATCCGAGGGCGCATGACGTGATTCCGAACGAAGATGCTCGCGTAGCTCGTCGTGCAAAGCGAGTTCGCGCAACTCGGAGCACTTAGATAGGTCTTGTTCCTCTGCAGCGTCGGTGAGCCACCGATTGCCGTAAGCGGGGACACCAGACAAGCGCCGAGGACAACGCTGAGCGCTACCAGCGTCCTGGAAGGCCGCCATAGGTTGCCGGTCGGGTGGCGGCTGGGTGGGAACTTCGTTGAGCCGATCAAGAGTCGGGCCACTCTACCCCCACCGACTTGCCTGAGAGCTTCCAGTCCAGCCTTCCCCGGATACCGCTTCGGACGAGAAGCGCTACTTGGCGAGAGCCGCAGCGGCCGGGATCACCGGAGCGCGCCGTGTGCGGACCGTCTCGATGATCTCGCCGCTATCGATGCCCTGTAGGTAGATCGAGGTGACCCCGAGGTTGGCATGTCCCAGCTGGCGCTGGATGACGTTGAGTGGGACGCCCTCCCTGGCCGTCTCGACGGCGTGAGCGTGGCGGAGCTGGTGTGGCGCGAAGCGGCGCCGTACCCCGGCCTGGGCCGCGGTGCGTCGGAGCGCAATTCGCACCTGCGAGCTAGACCAGGGCCCGCCACAGGTTGGCTCGTTGATCACGCAGAAGAGTGGTCCGACCGGGAACGAGACGCGCGTCTCAAGCCAGGAACGCAGCTGATCCCAGGCCCACTCGTCCATGCCTACCTCCCGCCGACGGCCGCCCTTACCCCGGCGGACGAGCACGGATCCTCGGCTGACCTCCAAGTCCGATTCCATCAGGGCTAGGGCCTCGGAGATCCGAAGACTGCTCGCCAGAGCACGACGATTAGTCCCCTCAGGCGGCGGCCATACGGCTCAGTTCCCGCCTGCCTCATTACCGCAACGATCTCTTCCACCCGCGGCGGGTCAGCCGGATAACGACGTCCCTTGTTCCCGGGTCGCCGTCGCGTGATGACCTTGTTTGACGTGCCGGCGACGTGATCGGTGAGCTTGAGCATGCTTCCTCCGTGGTCGGGTACAGAGGAGATGCTTTTCGTCCAAAGCAGCTACGACGAGTCCTATCCCTTCTTGCACTTCCCCTTCGCGCATGGTGGTGGCCCAGCCCGCCACAGCTCTCTGCCGTGCGACTTGTCCTCGGCGGTGAAGAAGAGGCTCTTGCCGACCGCGGTCAGGTTCAGCGGGCTGCTGCCGCGAGGGCCGCGGCGGATGTCCCTGACGAGCTTCGTCCCCTTGCGGGTGCCGTTGCTTCGCCAGAGCTCCTCGCCGTGCTTCTTGTCGGTGCCCGCAAAGTAGAGCGTGCCATTGGCGCTGGTCAGTGCCCGGGGGGCGAACTGCCCGCCGGAGCGCTTCGCGTTGACAAGGGTTTTGACAAGGGTTGTTCCTCGCCGGGTGCCGTCGCTTCGCCACAACCCGCCCTCGCTGCTGAAGTAGATGATCCCTTTCATGACGCCGAGGCCGAAGATGCCGCCCTTGACGCCCTTGACAAGGGTCGTGCCGGCCTCGGTGCCGTCCGTCCGCCATAGCTCCATTCTGGAAGCTCCCGGCTGCGCGAGGAAGTACAGGGTGCCCTTGACCTCGAAGAAGGGGCCGGGACTGTCGCTGCCGGCCGGATTCAGGTCCTTGAGCATGGTCGTGCCCGCCTCGGTTCCGTCGCTTCGCCACAGCTCGGTGCCGTGGACGCCGTCGTCGGCGCCGAAGTAGAGGGCGCCCCTGAAGCCGGTCAGGTAACTCAAGCCGGCGCCGACCCCGTTGAAGGGGAACCCCGCCTTGACAACGGCCGTCCCAACCTCAGTGCCGTCGCTCCGCCACAGCGCCTGGTCGTTGCCGTCCCATGTGGAGAAGTAGAGCGTGCCGTTGACATCGGTCAGGGCCGTGGGGTAGCCGAAGGCGGGAGGAAGTTGCTTGACCACCATCGTCCCCGCCTCGGTTCCGTCGCTGCGCCAAAGCTCATGAGGGTCGGGAGGGCCGAAGAAGTAGAGGGTCCCGCCGACATTGATCAGTTCGTGGAGATAGCTCGCCCCAGAGCCGGGTTTGAGGTCCTTGACCATCGTCGTCCCCGGCGCCGTGCCGTCGCTTCGCCACAGCACCTCCCCATGGATGCCGTCGTCGGCGCCGAAATAGAAGCTGCGGTCGACAGCGGTGAACTCGTAGATGGAGCTCCCGCCGGAGCCGGGATTGATGTCCTTGACCATCCTCGTCCCCCGAGCCGTGCCGTCGCTTCTCCACAGCTCGAAGCCGTGGTTGCCGTCGTCGGCGCTGAGATAGAGGTTGTCGCCGACGCCCCCGAGGAGCCCCCCGTGGTAGGACTCGTCGGGGCAGGAGCCACAGTTCGGCCCCCGCATGCTGTCGGAGCGACCGGGATGAATGTCCTTGACCAGCACGGCGCCGCGCTTCGACGCCGCCTGGGCGCCCGATGCCGACAGAAGCATCGCGCCGGCGGTAAGCAGCATCACGACCCCCCACGCGAGTATTGGTGGACGGTGGAGGGAGGGCTTCACTTCCGTGGTATCCATAGGCCTCTATCACACTAACCCTGCGAATCCCCCACCCGGATCGGTATTGCCGACCGATCCCGCATCGTGGGGGACCACCGGTCAACAGCAATCGCCTTGGGTGCCGAGACCGCTGCTTTCCATGCAAAGCAGCACTCTTGGACCCTGCTCGGTCCCGCCCTTTTGCGCGATAAGCGGCTACGCACCTTCCGTTACCGCTTCCGCCTTGCCTTCGGCTGCCCGCTCTCGGCATCCTCCAGGTGGGAATGAAACGGCTCTATCTCCTGCGCCACGCCAAGTCGAGCTGGGACGATCCGACGCTTGCCGACCACGACCGGCCACTGGCGCCTCGCGGTCGCCGCGCCGCCAAGGTCATGGCGGAGCACCTGGGGCGGAAGGGGATCTCCCCCGAGCTGGTGCTGTGCTCGCCATCGAGGCGCACCCGCCAGACGCTGAAACGGCTCGCGCCGGCCCTGGGGAAGAACGCCGACGTACAGATCGAGCCCGAGCTCTACGCAGCCCCGGCAGCCGACCTCCTCGAGGTGCTGCACGAGGTGCCGGACGAGGTCGAGTCCGTGATGCTGATCGGCCACAACCCCGGGATCCAGGACCTCGCCCTGAGCCTCGCCAGCGCCGGCCCTGAAATCCCGCGGTTAAGGAGCAAGTTTCCGACCTCCGCGCTGGCAACGCTGGAGCTCAACGGAACCTGGCGCGAGCTGGCGCCCGGGAGCGCCGAGCTGGTTTCGTTCGTGAAGCCGAAGCAGCTCTCGCGCGGCGCGGCAGCGGAGCCATGAGCGGGTACCCATACCTTGCCGGAGTCGCCGGCGCCGCGCTCGGAATTCTCGCCGGGATCGCTCACTGGGCGTAGGCTCGTCGCGTGACCGCGGAGCAGACAGCGCCGCCTGAGGTCGAGATCGTCGAGGCGAGGGCGGATCGGCTCGACGACATAGAGTCGCTGTGGCGAGCCATGCACGAGTACCACGCCGAGGTGGCTGGCGAAGTCCGCGAGGTCGCCCCATTCCGGCGCGCGAAAGATTCCTGGCGGCGGCGCAGGGGTGAGTTCGAGCGCTGGATGCGCGCTGGTGACGCCTGGCTGCTGATCGCCGAGCACGAAGGCTCGCCGGTTGGCTTCGCCTTCTTCCGGATTTGCGAGGGCGATTGGAGCTTCGAGACCAACGAGCGGATGGGCGAGCTCGAGGCGCTCTCGGTTGAGCCCGAGTTGCGCCGCTGGGGGATCGGCTCGCTGCTCATGGAGGAGGTCGAGCAGCGGCTCGCGGCCGCGGGCGTCGGCTTCATCGGGCTGGCCGTCATCGCCGGCAACGAGGACGCGCTTCGCTTTTACAAGCGCTGGGGGATGGCGCCATCCTATGTCCGCTGCCTGGGGCCCACGCTCCCGGGCGGCGGCCCTTAGCTGCCCCCGCTATTCACGGGCGCTAGCGGCGAGGAGTGCCGAAGTGCCGGGCCGAGTGGCATGCCTGACTACGAGAGCGGGAAGCCGCTTTGCATGGAAAGCAGCGGTTTGATGCTGGTCTCCTGCTACTCGCGCATTGCGGCAGCGACTCCGCGGAGCCACCGGGCTACTGCTCTCGTCCAAAGCGGCTAGTCCGACAGCCCGGCGGCTTCGAGGGCTTCCGCCTCAGTGCGGAAGAACTGCCACCACGTCGCCTTGCCGTCGCGGAAGCGGACCACGTTCCAAACCGTCTGGTGCACCTCGATCCCCCTCGGGCGATACGTCCCGAGGACTCGTGCGATCACGGTGTCACCGTGGTCGCGAACATCCTCAGGCTCGCCGTGCAGGCCGCCAAGGGGGAGCACAACCTCATTCCACCACCGCCGGACCCCGTCGTGCCCGCGGAAGGTCTCGCCTTCCGCCTCCGCGATCAGGGACGTGAACTCCACGTCGGGGTGGACAGCCAGGAGGAGTCCGTCGATGTCGCCACGGTTGACGGCCGCGTAGCCCCTTCTGAACATCTCCACGTTCTCCTCCGACATCGCCCGCGCAGTATCTCTCGGCGGAGGCTGCTGCGCGATGAGTGAGGTCCGACTACGACTGCCTACGGGCGTAGCGCGACAGCCCATACTGGACCGCGATGAGCGCGAGTACGACCACGAAAAGCCAGCCAACTGAGGCGACGAACTGGACGATGATCAGCGCGAAGATCAGCGCGGTCAAGATCAGCAGCCACGTTCGCCAAGGCTGCGGATATCCCTTGTACAACACCGGCCAAGGCTACTTGCGATGAGCGAGGTCGATCATTGTCAAGAGCGTCACCATCGCGTAAGGGGAAGGGGACGGTCGCCAGTGGCTTCGCTTGGCTGCGAAAACCGAGGCGGTCGAGCTCTACGAGGCCCGTCACCGAGGCGATGAAGAGGCTGTAGGGGCATCCTGGCGTGTCTCGACGAAGCGCCGCTTTTCGTCCAAAGCGGCCACGAGCAGTCCTACCCGGCTCTGCAGGACGGGCGAGACGCCTCTCCTCGTCCCGGCACACTAGCGCCGTGCGGTTGTGCCCTTCGCGCGGGTCGTTGTGCCCTTCGCGCGGGACCCCTTCGCGCGGGAAGTTGTCGAGGTGCCCTTTCCGCGGGTCGTTGTGCCCTTCGCGCGGGTGGGAGTGGGCTCCTCGGTCAGCGCCTTCTGGAGCCTACGCATGTCGGTTGAGAGCGCACGATTCAGCTTGCCCAGATCCCGGCGCTGATTCTTCAGGAGCTGCTGCACATTGCGGACCATGTTGCTCCGGCCCCGGCCCAGATCCTTCTGCAGCTCGGCCAGCGCCTTCTGGACCTCGTCAAGCGATCCGCCCGCACGCTTCAGCGCCGCCTCCGCCCGCTTCTTCGTCGTATCGGCCGACGCACGTACGCGCTCCGGCGTCTTCTTCGTTGCTGGCATGGGCGCTCCTTATCTCGGGAACGACCCGAGTCTACGGCCGTCCCGATGACACTGCATCGGTGGCCCGGGCAAGTCAGGCGCAACGCGTCCAGAGCCAGATCCCGCACTCGCAACGCATGGGGCAGCGAGAGGCACTGTGCATAGAGGGAACTAGCGCCACCTTGCCAGCACCGGTGCGATCTCGAAGAGTCGCTTTCCATGCAAAGCAGCGGTGCTGCTTCTCGTCCAAAGCAGCAGCCCTGGCGCCGGGGGCGATCGTCGGCCCAGCTCTGCCAGACTCCCCCTTAGTCCGATCCCTCTTCCGCATGGCCGCGTAAGCCTGACGATGACCCAGCCCGACATGACCCATACGAGCGGCCCGTCGTCGGATGGGGCTTCGAGGGTCGGGGCCGGTGTGACGCCATTCCAGACCGACGCCGAGGCGACGATTCGGCTCGCGGTGCGCGCTGAGGAGCTTGGCTACGCCCGCTTTGGCACCGCCGAGGGGTGGACCAACGACGCAGTCGTGGTGCTCACGCAGATCGCCGGACTGACCTCGCGAATCGGGCTCAACACAGGCGTGCTCCCGGTCTGGAGCCGCACTCCGGCGGCGATCGCGATGGCCGCAGCCGGTCTCCAGCGCGCGTCCGGGGGCCGCTTCGCCCTCGGCCTCGGTGCGAGCAGCCCGCCGCTGGTCGAGGGCCTCCACGGACTCACCTGGCAGCGACCGGTCGAGCGGATGCGAACCACTCTGGTCGCCGTCAGAGCGTTGCTTGACGGCGCTCGGCTCCCACTCGACCGAGAGGGAGTCAGACCGTTGCGCCTGGGCGCGCCGCCTGAAGACCCGGTGCCGATCCTCCTCGCCGCACTCGCCCCGGCTTCGGTCCGCCTGGCCGGTGAGCTCGCGGACGAATGGCTGCCGTTCCTCTGGGCCCGCTCGCGACTGCGGGACGGCCGAGCCCTGCTCGCCGAAGGCGAGGCGCGTGCTGACGTCCCGGTTAGAACCGGGTTGGCCGCCAGCGTCCCGCTCGCGATCGGCGAAGACGAGGCGACCTCCAGGCAGATCGCCGCCGGCTGGCTGCTCGCCTACCTCACACGCATGGGCCCCCTCTATCCGCGGATGCTCCGGGATCACTTCGGGTTCGCCGACGGGGCCGATGCCCTGCTCGCCGCCAACGGGGACGGCGGGCCACCGCAACTGCCCCCTGCGGCGGAGGAGCTGGCCCGCGAGGTGACCGTGATGGGCACCTACGACGGTGCGCCGGACGCGGTCCGCGCCTGGCTCGAGGCGGGGGCGGACTCGATCGACGTGGTGTTGCCTCTGGGATTGCCGGAGGAGCAGCTCGGCGAAATGCTTCAGGCCGCTGCGCCCACGGCGGCCTCCCCGGGCGACGAGCAAAGGCCGCCAAGGGGAGAGGTTTCGTCCCCGAGCGCTTAGCGGACCCCGCACGGCCGGGGTTGGACTCGGCAGGCCCTGATGGCACGCGCACGCGGGGAAGGGTGGAATCCAGGGGCAGACGGCGCTCTCGGCAGGTGGCCTCGGGCTCCTTCTTTACGCAAGGCGCAAAGAACACCGCTTTCCATGCAAAGCGGATAGCCGCTTCTCGTCCAAAGCAGCTGTCTGACGGCCACGTCTCCGAGCGGCTCAGCGTGCTGCGTTCACGCGAAGGGAGCAGCGGCGCGGGTGGCGCTAGTCCTCGGCGAGGAGATGAGTGGACTCATTCGGAGCGATCAGGCCTACGCATGTGTCACGCAAGACCAGCCAGCGAGGTCGTTACCTTCGCCTCCCAGGCTGCACCCGAGCTCCCTGTATCAGCTGCGTGAACGTCGAGACTGAGACGCTTATCAAGCGTTGACTATCTGGCGATCCTTCAGCAAGCGACCCAGGTTGGCAATCGCTCCGCTCATATGCGTGACGACACCGCCCAGCGCTGCCTGCATCCGTTCGTCGTCGAGGCGGTCACGCAAGGCCTGCCCGATGTTCACCCGCGACCGCTGCAGCCACGCCTGGATGTCCTCCTCCGGACCCCAGGCCGCCTCGTTGGCGGCACCGATGTAGGTCGACCATGCCCAGTCCAGCCGGTTGCGCGTACGCGGGTCCGGGTTCGGGCGGGTAAGCCGGTTCTTCTCCTCGTCGTCGCGCTCGCTGGTCTCGATGAAACCGATCAGCGCGGCGCTGAACGGCAGCATCCCCATGCGCGTGGGCTGCGGGATGATCCGGTCCTCCTCGAAGATCGGGCGCGGTGGCGCCCAGCCCAGCCCGTGTGCGGTGCAGTCGATGTGGAGTTCCCCTCGGGTCGTGGGGACGGTGCCCTCGTCTAGCACCAGCGCGTCGACCCCGACCTGGCGGACCCGGCCCTTGCGGATCACCTGCGTGATGCAGCGCAGCTGCTCCCGCTCCGCTGCGCTCAGGGTCGCACCGTGGAACATCTCCGGCTCCACCTCGGGGTCCAGGCGGTGGATCTGGCCGCACGCCTCGGCGCGCGCGTACAGGTCCTCGAGGTCCGAGGCCTCAGCGGCCGCCTCATAGGCATCCGCCAGCCCTTGAACCATCCCGGCGACCAGGTCGAGCGGCTGCGCGAAGGTGCGGTCAAGCGTCCAGGCATCGCGCGGTCGCACCCACCGGATGTCCTCGGGAGCGACCGATTGACAGAGCAGCCAAATGCAAACGTCCATTGCGGTCTTGCCCGCACCGAGGACGGTGAACCCGTCGGCGGGATCGGCCAGCTCAACCAGCTCGTTCGGGGTGACGACGCGCGCGCCCGGGTCGACCTCGAAGTCGGGCTCGTGGCGGGCCGGGACCTCGGTTCCCAGGTAGGTGGCATCGACCACCTTCCGTACCCGTACCACTGTCTCCTGGCCGGTCACCCGCGACGACAACCGATGCCCGTTGCTGTTCGTTCCGAGGTACTCGTGGCTCCCGCGCCAGGTGACCTGCCCGGAGGCCAGCAGGTGGTCCAGCGCGCGCCGGAAGTAGTCACAGATTTCGTGCCCGCTGGCCTGCTCGTAGAAGCCCGCGTTGAGGCCGGACTCGTCGATCCGATCGTGGCCCAACGGCAACGAGTTCACCCCATAGAAAGCGGATGGCTGGTGGAGTCGGACGAACGGATAGGCATCGTTCCAGTGCCCGCCCGGCGCGTGACGGCGATCGGCCAGCACCACGGTTGCGTTCGAGTCGGCGACCAGCGCGTCGGTAAACGCCATCCCCGTGGCCCCGGCTCCGATTACCAGGTAGTCAGCATTGATCGAATCCAAGAGCCCGTCCCCAGCTTTCGATCATTCAGGCACCGGCGAACTCAGGGAGGCGACCTTGAACTTACCGCTACTCGGCATGCCGACCAGACCCTACACCGCGCCCGTTGCGTTCAGCTCGACCGGTAGCTTCGAGTGTCGCGGGCTCACCCGGATCCCCTTCTCCGTCGTTCGTCTCGCGCCAAAGCCGGGGCTTGGCGCCCCTTCAGCCAAGGACGCCAAGCCTGAGCCAAGCGATTGCGCTCGTTCGGTCGCGCAAACAGCGGCGCCGGTAGGTGGTTCCCAGAATGCCGAGATGGACGAGGAGGAGAAGCGGAACCGGTTCCTCTCCGGGCTCCTCCCTTGCGCGAGAAGCAGGAATGCAGCGTCAAACCGCTGCTTTCCATGCAAAGCAGTAGCCCGGCGGCGCCGCGAACGCGCTGCTCCGTTGCGCGATAAGCAGCAGAACTCCTTGCCCATGCATCGGAGCCCCACACATTCGCGACTTCCGACCAGCGGATTCTTGGGGAGACTGTTTCTGGGAGAGGCCGCGGCCAATAGAAAGCCCCGCATAGCGGGGCTTTCATGGGCCGGGCAGGACTCGAACCTGCGTTCTTCGGATTATGAGTTACGCGCCAGGCGTCGAGTCCTGTTCCGCTAAGGGCACAATCCGTGCCTGGAGCTGTTCTGAGTTCTCGGCAGTTCGGGAGACGTTTCGGGAGATGGTTTCCGTGTCGTCTCGCAGCCGCCTCGGCCTCCCTCCCGCCGAGCCTCGCTCCCGCTTTCACGCGAAGGGAGTCGTAAGAGCACTACCCACGCTCTCAGCCAGCGTTGTCCCTCGGGTTGACTTCACGCTCCTCCAAGAGCTGAAGGATGCGGGCGGTCTGCTCGCGGATCTCCTCGATGCCGCGCATGATCCGCTTGGGCGGGAAGTCGTCGGGCATCCGCTCGAACATGCGACCGCATTCCGCCTCGCAGCGCTCGCGCAACTTCGGGCCGAGCTTGCACGCAACTAGCACACCGGTAGCGGTGAGGGCAGCGCCGATCAGTACGCGTCGCATGTTGAGCTCGCCTCCAGCACCGAAATCATCCCCGATCGTAAGGCGGGCGCCCGCCGGCGCAGCATCCCCACTGCCCGGCCATGCCGGTCCCGGGCCTCATCCGGGCCATCGTGGCCATCATCGCCATGCAGCCAACCATCATCACCAGCGGGATCAGCGCGAGCAGCACCCACCAGGTGGTTAGGGCGGCGGCGACGATGACCGCGGCCGCCGCGACTGCGGCCAGGAAGAGGCCGAATAGCGGACCGCTCCGTCCGAAGCACATCATGATTCCTCCGTTCCTTCGTTATCAACTGTCGACCTAAAGGACGATCCGGAGCGCGCGAGGGATACACCTCGCTAGTCCCCCTCGGATGGCGGTGCGTCCCACGCCGGTAGCCTGGCCGGAGGACCCGCTATGGCCGATGCCACCAAAACCGCCCCCGTCGTTGAAGCTCAGCTGGCGCAGCACCGCGCGCGGATCCGGCGCCATGTCCTGGCGATGGTGCGTGATGCCGACAAGGCCGAGGAGCTCACCCAGGAGACCTACGCCCGTGCGCTCACGCGCACCGAGGACCTGCGCGACCCGCAGGCGGCTCTCGCCTGGCTCTATCGAATCGCCACCAACGTGTCGCTCGATCGCCTGCGCCAGCGCCGACGATCGACCGTCCCCATAGACCCAACCGTCGGTGCCGCGAAGGCAGGCGAAGCTGCGACGCGCGAACGGCCGGCGTCCCTGATCGAAGCGGCGCTTGAGCGCTCCGAGATGTCTGAGTGCGTCCAGGGCTACCTCGTGGCGCTGCCTGACGACTATCGGGTCGCGCTCTTCCTCCACGACGTCTACGGGCTCACCAATCCCGAGATCGCTGAGCTGCTGGGCTGCTCGCTACCGACCGCCAAGATCCGGGTGCATCGCGCCCGGCGTCGGCTCCGCGAAGCGCTCGCGTCCGCTTGCACCTTCGAGCTCGACGAGCGGGGCGTCCTCGTCTGCGAGCCGCGGCCCTCGACCTCCACCGCACCCCAGTAGCGACGTGTAAGGGCATAGTGCGGCGCTGCTCCCTTGCGCGAGAAGCAGAAGCGCCCTTCTGCGCCCATGCATCGGAGCATCAATCAGGCACGACTTCCGACCAGCGGATTCTTCGGGAGACGATTCTGAGGAGAGCTCTCGAGCAACAGAAAGCCCCGCTTTGCGGGGCTTTCATGGGCCGGGCAGGACTCGAACCTGCGTTCTTCGGATTATGAGTCCGCTGCTCTGACCAGCTGAGCTACCGGCCCGCTCGCGGGCGAGCGTACAGGCCAGGGTAGATTCGTTTCATGGCGCGGCCGGAGGAGGAGCCCGAGGCGACGACGTTCACCTGGCCCCTGCTCGGAGCGCTCTACGGGTCGTTGGTGATCGTCGTGATCGTCGCGCTGCTCAATTCGCATTTCGGGCGGGATCTCGACCATCGCGTTGACGCGCCCGCCCGCACGCTGGTCGCGGCGCCCGTGATCATCAGCGCGGCCGTCGTCTTCGTGGCGAGCATGGTCGCGCTGATCCTGCCGGCCTACCGGCGCGTGGCGCTGCGGGTCGCCGAGATTGCCGCCTGGCTGGCGCCCGCCTGGCTGGTGATGGGGGCGATGGTGCTCGGGGCGATCTCGTTCGCCCTCCACCACGCCGACTGACTCAATCGTCGAGGGCCGCGATCGACTCGCTCACCGAGGAGGGCTCCCCGACGCCCTCCGCCGCGGCCTGGGCCCCCTCGTTGAAGGCGCTGGCGCCGGCGATCAGCGCGGCGGCGGCGCCGGGCTGGATCCGGCCCGTGTCGACGCAGCCAGCGAGAAACTGCTCCATCCGCTTGGCGAGATCGGCCAGGCGGTCCTGGCCGACCACGAGGGCGGCGCCCTTCAATCCGTGCGCCTCCACCCGGAGCTCCTCGATCCGGGCGGAGTCCTTCTCATCGGATGCGGCAAGGGACTCGAGGCCCTCGATGATCGTGGGCGTACGGCGTGCGGCCTCGGCGGCCAGCATGGTGAGGAGCTCGTCGTCCCCCATCGGCTGAGTTCTACTCGCTTGGGGCCGGAAGCGCTGCCGCGCTAGCCGGCGACCTTCTGGACGGCCGCTTCGAGCTCCTGGACGCTGAATGGGCCCTGCAGGATCGAGCTGACCTTGCCGCTGCGGTCGATCACGTAGGCCCAGGGCTCGGTGTTCAGGCGGAAGGCCCGCATCTGCGGACGGGGGCCGTCGTTGATGCTGTTGTTGTTGTAGATCTCCTGATGGATGAAGGCGACCTTGTCGCCAAACTCCTGCTTCACCTGCTCGGTGATGTCGGTGACCGGGCCGCAGACCCGGCTCTGGCAGAGGGCCGGGGTCGCGAAGAGCAGGACGACCGGCTTCTTGCCGACCACGTTCGCGAAGTCGTCCGAGTGCATGTCGTCGGGCGGGACCCGGGTGTCGATCTGGCCGATGTTCGATACCTGGCCCGCGGTCAGGGTGTGAATAGCCGGGACCGGTTGGCCGACCTGGGGCATCGGGTAGTCGCCCACCGGATTCGGGGTGGGCATCAGGCTGTACTGGTACGAGCCGCCGTCCTTGATCAGCGCCGCGAAGGCCCAGGGGCCGGGCTTGTCGAGCGGGACGTTCGACACGTAGGCAACCTGGGCGGCGCCCGGATCGTCGGCGGTGGTCTTGGCGCGGAAGGCCGCCTTGGTGGTCAGGTCCTCGATCCTCGCCGGGAATGGTCCGATCGCCTTGCCGTCGACTCCCGCGCCGGGCGCGGCGTAGACCGCCACCTGCGCGTCCGTGATCGGGTCGTGGGCGGTGCTGAACACGCCGAAGGGGAAGCGGTTGGTGCCGAGGTGGAAGTAGGCGGCCGCCGGGGATGCGACCGGGCCCTGCGTGGCATGCGAGGCGAGAATCAGCTGGCGGAGGGTCTTGCCGTTCGCGGAGGGGAACTCGCCCGCGCGGGGCGCCGGGCGGCTGCGGCTGCCGGTGCCGTTGTCCGAGCCGCCGCAGCCCGCGACGAGCGCGAGCGCGAGCAGCGCGGCGAAGGCGACTGGGAGCTTGCGTGGCACGGGCGGCATCGTAATTGGGCTACGGATAGTCTGGCCCGCGCGATTGAGGCATCCCTAAACGAGGAGGAGACGTGGCGGAAAAGGCGGCCCTGATCACCGGCGGTTCGAGCGGTATCGGACTGGCGATCGCGCGCATGCTCGGTGAGGATGGCTACGGGTTGACGGTCTCGGCCCGGCGGCCGGAGAAGCTCGAGGGCGCGGTCGAAAGCCTGAAGTCGGACGGCCTGGACGTGCAGAGCGTGCCGGCGAACATGGCCGACGAGGAGAACCTGAAGGCGCTGATCGCGACGCATAAGGAGCGCTACGGACGGCTCGACGTGCTGATCAACAACGCGGGGGTCGGTATCGGCGAGGCGATGGACGCGCTGACCACCAAGTACGTCGACATGCAGCTGGCGGTCAACCTGCGTGCCGTCGTGCTGATGACGCGGGAGTGCCTGCCGATGCTCAAGGAGGCGGGCGCGGAGCACGGCAAGGCGCTGCTCGTCAACACGGCGTCCATCTCGGGCAAGGCGGGTCAGCCCTGGCTGAGCGTCTACTCCGCGACCAAGGCCGCGGTGATCGGCTTCTCGCAGGCGACGCAGAAGGAGATCGCGGGCCAGGGGATTCAGGTGACCGCGTTCGCGCCGGCGTTCGTCGACACGCCGATGACCGAGTTCGCCAAGCAGCAGGTCGCGGCCGAGGCGATGATCCGGCCCGAGGACATCGCGGAGGCCGTGCGGTTCCTGCTGGCCACCTCGCCGAACTGCCTCGTGCCGGAGATCATGTTCCTGCGGCCGGGGGACACGATCGACACGCCGGACCTGGGCTAGCCCACCGCCGAGGTCTTCCAGATCCGGGCGCCCTTGCGCAGGCCGGCGCGGGCCCCGACCCACCAGGCGACCTGGCGCATCAGGTCGAACCAGGCGTCCTCGATCCATCGCGTCTCGCCGCGGCCGCGGGCCTTGGCGGTGAGGACGATGCCGAGGCCGCGCGCGGTGCGGCTGATCTCGCGGATGCGGGGCGGCTTGACCGGGTGGCCGCCCATCGCCGCGAACTTGGCGCCGACCAGGCCAGCGCCGTATGCCCAGCCGAGCTGCTGGCGGAAGAAGCCGAGCTGGGTGCTGCGGTTGCGATGGCGAGCGGTCGCTTGCTCGGCGTAGGCGAGGCGGCGGCCGCTTCGCTCCTGGAACCGGAGGCCGAGCTCGACGTCCTGGGCTCGGGTCATGTGGGGGTCGAAGGGGCCGATGCGATCGATCACCTCGCGCCGGTAGGCCGCATTGGCGGTGATCGGGTAAGCGGGGTCGGAGTTGAAGGCGAACTGCTGCCAATTGCCGAGCAGCCGGGCGGCCTGGCGCTCGGCCGGGGTCGTGGGCGGGACGTGCTGGAGATCGCCGGCGACGGCTCCGACCTCCGGGTCCTCGAAGGGGCGAACGAGCTCGGTGAGCCATTGCGGCTCGACCAGGCAGTCGGCGTCGACGAAGGCGAGAATGTCGCCGGTGCTCTCGGCGATGCCGCGATTGCGGGCGTTGGAGACGCCGGGCTCAGGCTCGCTGAGGTAGGTCACCGGGCGTGCCTTGATCAGGGAGGCGGTGCCGTCCGTGGAGCCGTTGTCGACCACCAGGACCTCGCGGCAATCGGACGGGTACTCGGCCGCGAGGATGGCGTCGATGCAGTCGGCGATGGTGGATTCGCCGTCCCGCACGGGGACGATCACCGAGACGGTTGGGTTAAAGGGCGCCCGCGACACGGGCGCAAGTTAGCCGTGCGGGATCGCCTTCCGGCTCTCGCCGTCTCGGGGCTGGGTGTGGCGGTCCTCCTCGTGCACGTGCTCCGCGTATGCGGTCGCGAGGACGTCCTCTACCGAGACCTCTGATGTCTCCTGGGCCTGGGCCGCGGCGAGGCGGCGGCGGGAGGACTGGACGTCGCGGACCTCCTCGGCGAGGGGCCGCTCCGGGAGTGGGTCGGATCCGGCGATGCCCTCTCGGAGCATGGCCAGCTCGAGGTAGTTCTCGAGGGCGCGGACCTCGCGCCGCGACGCGCGCCGGGGCTTGCGCTGGTTGGCGCCGGTGAAGGCGTCCCAGGCTCGGGCGAAGGTGCCGAAGTTGGTGCGGCCGCCGTTGCGGTGGGCGGCGAGCATCGGGCAGACGCCGCCGCGCTTGTCGGTGTACGCGCCGACGATCACGCGGTTGGTGCGGATGCCCTGGAGCATGGCCTGCTTGGTGCCGTTGGGCATGGCGTCCACCGAGTTGCGGAGGCGCTGTGCGTTGTTGCGTCGCTTGGCCATCGACCAAAGGATGGCGGTGACGCCCTAGGGTCCGCGCAATGGGCCGTTCAGATCGCGCTTTGAGATTGCTGGTCGCCGCGTTCGGCGATCCGGGGCATGCGTTCCCCGCCATCGCGCTGGCGCGCGAGCTGTCGCGGAGGGGGCACGACGTGCTGGTCGAGACCTGGGAGCGGTGGCGGGAGGCGGTCGAAGGCGAGGGTCTGGCCTTCACCGGGGCGCAGGAGTACACGGTGTATCCGCCGCCGAGCCCGGACACGCCCGATGGACAGACCGCCGCGGCCGCCGCTCGTGCGCTCGCTCGCCTGATGGAGGAGTTCGAACCGGACCTCGTGGTGAGCGACATCCTCACTCTGGCGCCGACGCTCGCCGCGGAGGTCGCGGGGGTGGCGCACGCGACCCTGATCCCGCACGTGTACCCGGTGCAGCAGCCCGGGATGCCGCTCTATTCGCTCGGCTTGCGGCCGCCGCGGACCGGGTTCGGGCGGATGGCGTGGCGGGCCACCGGTCCGCTGCTGGAGATGGGGCTTCGGCGGGGGCGGGACGAACTCAATGAGACCAGGGACAGGTTGGGGCTGCCGCCGATCGAGCGGTTCCACGGCGGGATCAGTGAGCGGCTCGCGATCGTGGGGACCTTTCCCCAGCTGGAGTACCCCAGGGAGTGGCCGGCGCATGTGCGGGTTACCGGGCCGCTGTTCTTCGAGGTCCCGGGCGAGGAGGTCGAGATGCCCGAGGGTGAGGGGCCGCTGGTGCTGATCGCCCCCAGCACGTCGCAGGACCCGGAGTGCGAGCTGCTGCGGATGGCCCTGGAGGGGCTGGCCGACGAGCCGGTGCGGGTGCTGGCGACGACGAACCGGCACCAGCCTGAGCGGCCGATCGAGGCGCCGGAGAACGCGAGGGTCGTCGACTGGCTGCTCTATTCGCAGGCGATGCCCGCGGCGGACGTGGTGATCTGCCACGGCGGGCACGGGACCGTCGTGAGGGCGCTGGCAGCGGGCAAGCCGCTGCTGGTCTGCCCGGCCGTGGGCGACATGGGAGAGAACGCGGCGCGGGTGGCGTGGTCGGGAGCCGGGCTGTCCGTGCCGAGGCGGTTGATGTCGCTGAGGGCGATCAGGCTCGCGACCCGGCGGCTCTTGGCCGAACCCGGGTTCCGTGGCAGAGCACTGCAGGTCGCGGAGTGGTCTGCCTCTCACGACGGAGCTGCGATCGCCGCGGGGCTGGTCGAGGAGGCCGCCCGAAACGCGACGAGCCGGCTCTCGCCGGCTCGTTCCTAGTCCGTCTCTCGAGAAGCTCCGGGGGTGGGACTCGAACCCACAACAACTCGGTTAACAGCCGAGTGCTCTACCGATTGAGCTACCCCGGATCGGCTGAGGAAACCTTAGGACACGACGCCCGCGTGGGCGATTCGGTCGGTGAGCTGGGCCCGTTCGCCCGCAAGGCGGGTGCTGACCTCGTAGTCGCCCGCCTTCTGCGCGGCGGCGATGCCGTCCTCCAGCCGCTGCTGCTCGAGCAGGTCGAAGTTGAGCTGCATCGCGCCCTCCGACGCCGGCTCGCTCTCCGCCCGCATGACCAGCTCCGTGATCAGCGAGGTGAGCGCCGGATCGTCCCTCGGCAGGCCGGCCATCGGATCGGGAAGGTGCTCTCGCAGCCAGCCGAGCGCCGGACGGCCCGACGGCGACAGGTGCTCCTCGGTGAGCCGGTCGATGAACCTCTGGCCCTCCTCCGGCTGGGAGATGCACATGGCGAGCAGCGCCCGCTCTCGGGTCTCGCGCGGTGTCAGCGATACCGCGACCGGCCGGGCCGCCTTCGCGCCATTCCCCTCGCCCTCGGACCCGGCGCTCGCCTCCGGTGCCGACCTCACCCGCGCCAGCACCAGGCTCGCATCCGTGTCGAGCCGATCGGCCACCTTGCGGACCAACTCGTCGAACCCGAGCGCCGTCTCCCCCATCGCCTTCAGCACCGGCCCGACCTCCTCGAGCACCCGCTCCCGCCCGGTCACGCTCCCCAGGTCACCCCGGCCGAGTGCCACGTCGACCCTGAAGCTGGGCACGTCGATCGACTCGTCCACCAGCTTCATGAACCGGTCGACCGAGCCCTCCTTGAGCATGTCCGCCGGGTCCTCGCCCTCCGGCATCGCCGCGACCCGCAGCTCGAGGCTCTTCCCACCGGCGACCTTCTGCGCGCGGATCATCGCGTCCGCCCCCGCCCGGTCGGCATCGAGGGCCAGCACCACCGACTCGGTCAGCCCGGCGAGCATCGTGATCTGCTCCGGCGTGATCGCCGTGCCCATGATCGCCACGGTCTCCTCGACCCCGGCCTGATGCAGAGCCAGCACATCCGTGTAGCCCTCGACCACGATCGCCCGACGCGCCTTCGCGATCGGCCCACGCGCCCGGTCGATCCCATAGAGCGTGTGGCTCTTCCGGTAGAGCTCGCCCTCCGGCGAGTTCAGGTACTTGGGCTTGGAGTCCGCGCTCAGCGCCCTGGCCCCGAACCCGAGCACCCGCCCCCGCTGGTCACGGATCGGAAACGTGATCCGCGACCGGAAGCGGTCGTAGTGCCCACCCTGCCGCCCCTTCTGGATCAGTCCGGCCGCGAGCAGCTCATCGAGCTTGAAGCCCGCCCTCTGGCTCCCGGTCAGCACCTGATCCCAGGGACTCGGCGCCATCCCGATCCCGAACCGCCGCAGCACGTCCTCCCCCAGCCCCCGCTCCTCAAGATAGGCCCGAGCCTTGGCCGCCTTCTGCGACTCCCACAGGTAGCGCTCGTAGAACTTCGCGGTCCGCTCGAGCAGCTCCCAGAGCCGAGCCTTCCGGCGCCGCCGCTCCTCGGCCTGCGGGTCCTCGTTCTCCCTCTCGACCTCGACGCCGTAGCGCTCCGCGAGCGACTCGACGGTCTCCGGGAAGGTCAGCCCCTCCTTCTCCTCGACGAACCGGAACACGTCCCCGCTGGCCTCGCAGCCGAAGCAGTAATAGAGCTTGTCCCGCGGGTTGACCTTGAACGAAGGGGTCCGCTCGTCATGAAAGGGGCAATTGCCCCAGTAGTCCTGCCCCCTCTGCGCCAGGTCGGTGTACGCCGAGACGATCTCGACGATGTCCGCCGCATCCTTCACCCGCTCCTTGCTCTCGGCCGTGAACTTCGCCATCAGCCCAATCTATCCGCGGGCCACGAGCGCCTCGTAGGTGTTGAGGCAAAAACGGTCGGTCATTCCGGCGATGTAGTCCGTCACCCGATGCACCGGATCCGCATCGGGATCGGTGGCGGGCACCTCGCCCAGGTTCGCCAGGTAGTGGTCGAACAGCGTCCGCAGCGCCAGCCGCGCCCTCTCCTGCTCGGCCCGGGCCTCCTCTCCCAGGTAGACCCGTTTGAACATGAACTTCCGCAGCCGCAGCATCGCCCCACCGACCTCATCGCTCTGCGCGATGTCGCCCTCGGCCCGCGAGCGCTCGACCATGTCCTGCACCAGCCGGTCGATCCGCCTCGCCCCGGTCTCCCCCAGCAGCTCGATCTCGGCGGCCGGCAGATCGCCCTCCCGGATGATCCCGGCCCGCAGCGCATCGTCGATGTCGTGGTTGATGTACGCGACCCGGTCGACGATCCGCACCACCCGTCCCTCCAGGGTCGCCGGCTTCTGCGGCCCTGTGTGATTGAGGATCCCGTCCCGCACCTGCTCGGTGAGGTTCAGCCCCCGCCCGTCGCCCTCCAGCTCGTCGACCACCCGCAGCGAGTGCTCGTTGTGCCGGAAGCGCATGCCGTGCTCCTGCAGCGCCTCGTCCAGCACCTCCTCGCCGATGTGCCCGAAGGGCGGATGCCCGAGGTCGTGCCCGAGGCCCACCGCCTCGGTCAGGTCCTCGTTCAGGCCGAGAGCCCGCGACACCGTCCGCGAGATGAAGCAGGCCTCCAGCGTGTGGGTCAGCCGCGTCCGGTAGTGGTCCCCCTCCGGAGCCACGAAGACCTGCGTCTTGTGCTTCAGCCGCCGAAACGCCTTCGAATGCACTATCCGGTCGCGGTCGCGCTGGAACGGCGTCCGCACCGGGCTGTCGGCCTCCGGCTCGCGCCGGTGCGCCGGGTACGAGGGCACGGCCAACTCCGAGAGGTACTCCCCCTCCCAGGAGCGCACCCGCGCCTCGAACGTCTCCGTATCGGTCGTCATCGGACCGATGTTCGCACCCGGCGCGGCACGAACGTGTGGAGCATCCCGTTGAGTGTGTGATTAGGCTGCCGCGGATGGCAGAGACGGCGTTGATCACAGGGGCCTCGTCCGGGATCGGCGAGGAGTTCGCCAGGCAGCTGGCCGAGCGCGGCTACGAGCTGATCCTCGTCGCGCGCCGAGAGGACCGGCTCAACGAACTCGCGGAACAGCTTCCCACGAAGGCGACCGTCATCGCCTGCGACCTCGCCGGCGAGGCCGACAAGCTCGCGGCCGAGGTGAAGCATCACCGCCTTCAGGTCGACCTGCTGGTCAACAACGCAGGCTTTGGGCTCCGCGGCCGCTTCGCTGAGCTCGACACAGCGCGCCAGGCCGAGATGGTCCGCGTCAACTGCGAGGCGATCGTCCACCTGACCGGGGCGTTCCTCCCCTCGATGATCGAACGCGGCTCGGGCGGGGTGATCACCGTGGCCTCCACTGCCGGCATGCAGCCGCTTCCGTACGAAGCCGTCTACGCGGCCAGCAAGGCGTTCGCGCTCAACCTCACCGACGCACTCAACACCGAGCTGAAGGGCACCGGCGTCCGGGCGATGTCGGTGAACCCCGGCCCGGTCCCCACCGAGTGGCAGGCCGTCGCCGGCTACGAGGGTGGCGTCCCGCCCAAGACCGTCCCGGGCCATATCGACGCCCCACAGGTCGTGCGCGAATCCCTGCGCGCATACGACCGCGGCCGCCGCTCGATGATCCCCGGTTTCGTGATCCGCAACTTCATCCGCCTCACGAAGCCCTCGCCACGAGGAATGCAGCTCCGCGTCGCGGAGCGGATGTACCGCCCGCCGTCCTAGGCCACGGCCCGGAGCTGCACGTGCGCGTGGTGCTCGAGGGTCTCCGTGATCGCGCGGTCGGCCTGCGCCGCGATCCGCCGCTCCGCCGCCGGTGCCCCCGAGAGCGGCCTGGCCAGGGCATCGACCATGAACCGGTGCGCCTCCTCGCTGAACGGGAACCCCCCGCCCTCGCAGCTCGCGCAGACCACTCCGCCGGCGGAACCGGAGAACGCGGCCAGGTGCTCGGCCTCCCCGCAGTTGGCGCAGCTCGCCAACTCGGGTGAGAACCCCGCCGCGAGCGCCAGCTTGAGGCGGAAGGCCAGCACGGCACCCGGCGCGCTCGCCGACTCGGGATCGGCGTCGAGCAGCCCGAGGTAGTTGCAGAGCAGGTTGTAGGCGGCCTCGTTCGGCTCCCCGGAGTCGAGCAGCCGCAGCACCGCGTCACACGCCCTGCCCGCCGAACCGAGCGCCGCCCCGTTCGAGCGCAGCGTCCCGTGGCCGGCGACGGTCGAGGCCCCGGTCACGGTGAAGAGATCCCCTCTCCCCTCATAGAGGACGAGGTCCAGCCTGAAGAACGGCTCAAGCCGTCCACCGAACCGCGACTTCGGCCGCCGCGACCCCTTGGCGATCGCCCCGATCCGGCCGCGGGTCGCGGAGTAGAGATGGACGATCCGGTCAGCCTCGCCGTAGCGGATGCTCCGCAGGACGACGGCCTCGGTCTTGAAGTTCCCGGGCATGGCCCACCAAAGCTGCCGCAGCGCCCGGACGGATCAGGCCTGGCGGACCGCGTCCCGGATCGCCGCGGCCGTGACGGTCGCCGCCGCCGCGCCGATCTGGAGCGGCGCGAACTGGTCCGGCTCCCCTCTCCCCGAGGCCAGGCAGAAGACCACGTCGCCGTCCACGGGCGTGAAGACCGGATCGATCGCCCGCCCCATCCCGGCGGTGGCCGCGCGCGCGACGATCGAGCACTGTCGCTTGTCGAGTGCGGCGTCGGTGCAGATCACGACCGGCGTCGAGTTGCCCTCCGGCACCCGGAACTCGGGCGGCTGTTCCATCGCCGCGATCAGCTCGGCGCCCCGCACCGGCTCTTCCTCCTCCCCCTGCGGGCCGGCCAGCACCGAGCCGTCCTCGTCGATCACGTCGCCGACCGCATTGACCGTTGCCACGGCCGCGACCGTGTGGCCCGTCCCGGTGACGAGCGCCGCGTACCCCACCCCGCCCGGGCGGGCGCGCTCGCGCCCGAGCAGCTTGCCCACCGTGGCCCCGGTCCCGGCGCCCACCGGGCCGCGCTCCGGGATCCCCTCGGCCGCTGCCTCGCAGGCCGCGTAGCCCTGGTCCGGCCCCGGCCGCACGCTCCCATCGCCGGAGGGCAGGTCGTAGATGACCGCGGCCGGGACGATAGGCACCCTCCCGAAGGGCGTGAAGTAGCCGCGGTCGTGCTCCTCGAGCCAGCGCACCACCCCATCCGCAGCGGCAAGCCCGAAGGCGCTGCCGCCGGTGATCAGGACGGCCGTCGCCTCGGTCGCGTTGGCGAGCGGTCGCAGGGTGTCGGTCTCCCGGGTGCCCGGCCCGCCGCCGTGCACGCAGATCCCGCCCCGCGTCTCGGCCGGCGGGATCACCACCGTGCACCCGGTCCCGCCGACCGGGTCGGACCAGTGCCCGACGGCGAACCCCTCCGGCAGCGGAACCGGATCGCTCATGCGCTCCTCGCCGGTCGCCTCGCCCCCCGCCGCGGGCGGCGCCGGAGCCGCTCCTGGCAGTTCGGGCAGTAGTACGTCGAGCGTCCCGTCACGACGATTCGCTGGATCACGCCACCATCGCCGCGACGGCACTCCTCGCCCTCGCGGGTGTGGACCAGGAACTCGTCCTGCATCGAGCCGCGCTCGCCGCGGACATCGCGATAGTCGTCGATGCTCGCCCCGCCGTGGTCGAGCCCCGCCTCGAGCGCCCCGACGATCCCCTCTACCAGCCGCTCCGCATGGTCGAGCTTCATCGACCCGGCCGGTGAGAGCGGATGCAGCCTCGCCCGCCAGAGCGCCTCGTCCGCGTAGATGTTCCCGATGCCGGCCACCCGCGACTGGGTGAGCAGGAAGGACTTGAGCGGCGCCTTGCGGTCCTTGGCCAGCTCGAGCAGGCGCTCCGGGGTGAGCTCACCGGAGAGCGGCTCGACCCCGAGCCGGGAGGCGAAGAAGTCGTTCAGCTGATCGCCCGCGTCCAGCACGACGGCCTGACCGAAGCGCCTCACGTCCGTGAACACCAGCGTGCGCCCATCATCGAGCTCGAAGCGCGCCCGGACGTGGCTCGGCTCGGGCGCGGCCTCGTAGAGACGTGGCCCGCCCAGCCGCTCGGTCTTCATCAGGTCCGCCGTCTCGCCGTGCTCGGAGTCGCGCAGGAGCAGGTTGCCCGTCATCCGCAGGTGCAGCGCCAGCGTGCGACCGCCCTCCAGCCCGATCAGCAGGTACTTTCCGCGGCGCGCGACAACGGTGACCTCCCGTCCGGTGACCGCCCGCTCCAGTGCTCGCGGCGGCTCCGGCCGCGTCAGCCGCTCGTCGAGGACCGACGCCGAGGAGATCTTCTTCCCGACGAGCTCAGGCTCGAGCTGGCGACGGACCGTCTCCACCTCGGGCAGCTCGGGCATGCCTCAGAGGCTATTGCCCTGAAGTCACTGGCCTGGCGTGCGCCCTCGGGTGGGCCTTGAAGTAGGCCTCCTTGAGCTCCTCGCCGGAGAGGTGCGTGTAGAGCTGCGTCGTTGACAGATCGGCATGGCCCAGCATCTCCTGCACGGAGCGCAGGTCGCAGCCGCCGGTGAGCAGATGCGTCGCGAACGAATGGCGCAGCGTGTGCGGGCTCATGCGATCGCCGAGCCCAGCGGACTCGGCGTGGCGCAGGACGATCTTGTAGAGGCCCTGGCGGGTCAGCGGGCCGCCCCGGAAGTTGAGGAAGAGCTTTCGCTCGTCGTGGGAGCGGACGAGATCCGGCCTGCCGGCGCGGAGATAGACCCGGACCGCGGCGACCGCCTTGCCCCCGACCGGCACGAGGCGCTCCTTTGATCCCTTGCCCCGCGCCCGGACGATGCCGTGCTCCAGGTCGACGTCCGAGATCTCGAGCGAGATCGTCTCGGACGCGCGCAGGCCCGACGCGTACATCAGCTCCAGCAGCGCGCGGTCGCGCAGTGTCACCGCGTCGTCGCCACGCGGCTGCGCGAGCAGTCTCTGTACCTCGGCGTAGCTCAGTACCTCCGGAAGTTTCTTGCCCCGCCGCGGCGTCTCGAGCCGGGCCGCCGGATCGTCCTCGACCTCCTCCTCGCGGCGCAGGTGCCGGTAGAAGGAGCGGAGGCAGGCCGCCTTGCGGTTGACCGTGGCGGTCGAGCAGGGCGCGCGGCCATTGCCGTCACCCTGGGCCACCTCGGCCAGGAAGTCGGAGAGGTCGCCGGGCTCGGCGGACGTGGCGTCCCGGTCGCGCTCGGCGAGGAAGCGGCCGAACTGGAGCAGGTCCGTCCGGTACGCGGCCAGCGTGTTGCGCGACAGGCCTCGCTCGAACTCGAGGTGCGCGAGGAAGTCGAGGACGAGGGCCTCGTAGCGCTCGGACGGCTGCGTTGCCGCAGGCCTTTCAGGCGCGATCGTCGCCATACGGACCTATTCCGCGGCGAGGGGCGTGTCCCTGCCTAGAGAAGCTGCTTGAGCAACAGCAGCCCGATCAGCGACTTGGCGTCCTCGCAGCGCTCGATCGCGCTGTCGATGTCGCTCAGCGGGAACTCGACCAACTCGATCCGCTCCTCCCGCGTCGGCTCTCCCTTGACGTCATAGAGCTCCGTGGCGAGGTAGAGCCAGACACGCTCGTTCGCGAAGCCGGGGCTCGTGTAGAAGCTCTTCAACTCGCGCCAGTCCCCGGCCGCCTTGCCGATCTCCTCGGCGAGCTCCCGCTGGGCGCACTCGAGCGGGGTCTCCCCCTCCACGTCGAGCTTGCCGGCCGGCAGCTCAAGCAGGGCCGGCTCCTCGACGGCCTCCCGCGGCTGCTCGACCATGTAGAGCGTCCGGCCGTCGTGCGGGATCACGCAGACGGCGCCAGGATGGACGACCACCTGACGCGTGGAGCGGCTGCCGTCCTCGTACTGGAAGGTCTCCATTCGCACCGAGGCGATCGGCCCGCGGTGGACCAGCTTCCCGCCCACCTTCCGCAGGCGCTCGTCACTCACGCCGCAAGCTCCGCCAGGGTCGCCGCGGCCAGCGCGTCGCCGGCCGCCAGCGCGGCCGCGAAGAAGAGCCTGTCGTCGGCGATCTTGCGGCCCATGTGCGTCGCGGACAGGCCGCTCTCGGCGTACTCGTCGACCGGGGCCTCACGCAGCAAGATCTCGTGGCGGTCGCCGCACGCCTCGCGCAGCTGGTCGAGGGAGGTGTCTCCGCCGATCTGCGGCAGCCGATCCGGTTCGCGGGCCGGCGCCGGGACGCGGACGTTGCCGAGCAGCATCCGCAGCACCGTCTCGGTGTGATGGCTGAGGCCGCGGTGGCGCTCCCGGGGGTCGCAGCTGGACATCCGCGGCGCGACCAGGGTCTCGTGTCCGAGGATCATCGAGGCGTGTGCGGTGTCGAGCGCCGCCATCCCCCCATGTCCGAGCTCCGAGCCGGAGCCGGCGATTCCCGGGCCGGGGCCGGCGATCACGGCGTCCCAGCCGAGCGGGCCCGCGGCCGCCTCGAGCGCGCCAATCACGGTGACCGCCTCGACCTCGCCGCCGTACGCGGCCCCCGCCGTGACGTGCCCGGAGAGCAGCCCCGTGTTCCGCAGCTCCGCGACATCCTCCGACAGGGATCCCGGCAGCGCGCCTCCGGTCGTCTGCACGTAGCCGACCCTCAACTCCCCCGGCCCCCGGGCAGAGGCCCATGCTGCCGGCGCGAGCTGGCCATGGAGCGCGAGCACGAGAACCGGGATCCGGCGCGCGGGACCGTGGTGATCGCGAGCCTCGACCGGCTCCACCGGGTGCTGCAGCGAGCTGTAGTTGAGCTTCATCGCCGTCGCCCCCTCGGCGCCCGGGGCATCCAGCCCGCGAGTCAGGTTGACGTGCACCACGTCGAACCCACCGGAGCCGAGGCCGAGGTCCCGGGCCTCGGTGTTGAGGATCAGCTCGTCGCCCTCGCGGACTTCGCCGACCATCGACTCGTCGGCCCACGCCGCGCGCTCCTCGTCCCCGATCCGCACACGGAGCGGATCCGTCCCGGTCACGACTCCCCGCCGCAGCTTCAGCACGTCTAGCCCCCGTTCGTCGTCACGGCAACCTTCGCCGCCTCATCGAGCGCGGCCTCACATACCCCGAGCATCTCCACGATCGCGCGTTCGGTGACCGACTCCTGCGGCGTGTGGTTCGCCTCGGTCCCGTTGGCGAGCAGGACGGCCTCGTAGCCGGACGCCACGAGCGCGTTCGCGTCGCTGCCCCCGCCCGTCGCGACGAGCTCCGGTTCGTGGCCGGTGCGCCGCAGGGCATCCGAGGCGATCCGCACCGGCTCGGACTTCGGATCGAGCCGGTAGCCGCGGAACATCTCGATCACCTGCGCGTCGACATCGCACCCCTGCTGCCCGGCGGCCCAGGTGCAGGCGTCCACCATCTCGCCGATCGTCGTCGCCGCCCGCTCGCCGTCGACGCTCCGGGCCTCGCCGAGGATCCGGCAGTGTCCCGCGACCACGTTGGAGGCCGTGCCGCCCTCGATGATCCCGACGTTCGCTGTGGTCTCCTCGTCGAGGCGCCCGAGCTTCATCTCGGCGACGGCAGTCGCGGCCGCCGCGATCGCGCTGTGGCCGTCCTCCGGGTTGATGCCCGCGTGGGCCTCCTGGCCGGCGAAATCCGCGATCAGCCGCTTGTAGGTCGGCGCCGCGACGATCACCTCGCCGATCGGCGTCGCGTGGTCGAGCACGTAGCCGAACGGAGCCCGCAGCGCCGAGATGTCGAGCTCCTTCGCGCCGCGGAGGCCGTCCTCCTCGGCGACGGTGAAGACGAGCTCGAGGCCGAGGGACCCCGGGTCGGCGGCCTGCCGGGCGGCCAGCTCCATCAGCACCGTCACCGCGGCCTTGTTGTCCGCGCCGAGGATCGTGTCGCCGCGAGTCGTGAAGCGGCCGTTCTCCCGGACGACCTCGACCGGCCCCTCGTGGGGAACGGTGTCGAGATGGGCGAAGAAGGAGATCCAGCCCTCTTCCGTCCCGGGAACGCGTGCGATCAGGTTGCCCGCACCGGCCTGCGCCGGGCCGGCCGCGCCGTCCTCCTCCACCTCCACGCCAATGCCGCGGAGCTCCTCGAGCATCGCGTCGGCGACCGCCCTCTCCTCTCCGGTCGGGCTCGCGATCTCGCAGAGGCGGGCGAAGCGATCGAGCATCCGCTGGTCCTCCGCGTTCACGCGCGACAGGCTAGTCAGCGCGCCGACCCGCCGTCAGCACCCGCTGATAGAAGTGCGGCGTGGCTCGGAGGCCGACACAGCACGAGGCTCACGTCCCGCAAGTCACGGGCGCCCCGTCCAGCGCCTGGGAGGGGAGGCTCGAGATCCTGATCGCGGTCGCGCTCGGGCTGGCGGCCATCGTCACCGCGGGAGCCGTCTACCTGAACGAGCATCAGGAGCACGACGCCGAGCTCGACTTCCACGCCGCGACGCACAGCATCGTGCGGGCCGCCGCCGCCGGGCTCACGAGCCCGGCGGGGCACGCGCTGGAGCTCCGAGCCGAGCAGTCGAACCGGAGCGCCGAGAGCCACCAGGACAAGGCGGCGAACTACACCCTCGCCGAGGTGATCCTCGCGACCTCGCTCTTCCTCTTCGGCGTCGCCGGGCTGAGCTCGCGCTGGCGGATCAAGATCGGCGCGCTCTGCACCGCCACCGGGGTCTTCCTGGTCGCCGTGGTGGTGCTGGCGACCGTCTAGACGGTCGAGTCCGAATCCGCGTGCGTCCGGGGACGGGCGTGGCCGAGCAGCTCAAGGACGCAGGGCGCAGCCCTTGGTGGCGCCAAGGGCAAGCCCGAGGACGCAGAGATGCGAAGCGCCAGGCGCGTCATCCGGGCGTACGGGGGTTCGGAGTCGGCCGTCTAGCCCGAGCGCCGGACGCTGACGTCCTCGGACTCCTCGGCCGCGGTCTCCGCCTCGGCGGTCTCCGAGGCGGCCGGGCGCTCGGCGGCCCGCTTCGCGGCCGCGCCGACGAAGTCCCGGAAGAGCGGCTCCGGGCGGGTTGGCCGGGAGTTGAACTCGGGGTGGAACTGGGAGGCGACGAAGAAGGGATGGTCCGGCAGCTCGATCACCTCGACGAGGCGGTCGTCGGGCGAGGTCCCGCTCGCCACCAGGCCCTCCTCCTCGAGCCGCCTGCGCAGCATGTTGTTGACCTCATAGCGGTGGCGGTGGCGCTTGTAGATGACCGGCTCGCCGAATATCTCGCGCGCCTGGGTGTCCTCGTGGAGCTTCACCGGGTCTGCGCCGAGCCGCATCGTCCCGCCGAGGTCCGACACCTCCTTCTGCTCTGGGAGCAGGTCGACGACCGGATACGGGGTCTCCGGATCAAACTCGGCGGAGTTGGCGCCGTCCATCCCGCAGACGTTGCGCGCGAACTCCACGACCGCGATCTGCATCCCGAGGCAGATCCCGAGATAGGGAATCCCCTTCTCGCGGGCGATCCGAGCCGCCTCGACCTTGCCCTCGATCCCGCGCTCGCCGAACCCGCCCGGGATCAGGATCCCGTCGACGTCCTCGAGCGCGGCCTCGTCGATGTCCTCGGCGGAGACCAGCTCGGTCTCCACCTCCACCTCGTGCTGCCAGCCGCCATGGGTGAGGGCTTCGATCACCGACTTGTATGCGTCCTCGAGCTGGACGTACTTGCCGACCAGGGCGATCTTCACCTTGCGCTCGCGCGAGGCGTCCGCGCGCTTGATCAGCTCCTCCCACTCGGTCAGGTCGGGCGCCGGGGCGTCCATGCCGAAGTGATCGAGGATCTGGTCGTCCATCCCCTCGGCGCGGAGCACGAGCGGGACCTTGTAGACGTTGTCGACGTCGCGGGCCGAGATCACGGCATCCTCGGGAAGGCTCGCGAACAGGGCGATCTTCTTCCGGATGTCGCGGTCGAGACCCTGCTCGGAGCGGCAGAGCAGCGCGTGGGGCTGGACGCCGATGCGCCGCAGCTCGTTGACCGAGTGCTGCGTGGGCTTCGTCTTCATCTCGCCGGCGTGGCCGATGTAGGGCACCAGGGTGAGATGGACGAACATGCAGCGCTTGGGGCCCATGTCGGTGTACAGCTGGCGAATCGCCTCGAGGAACGGCAGCGACTCGATATCGCCGACGGTCCCGCCGATCTCGGTGATCACGAAGTCGACCGCCTGCGACTCGGCGACGATCAGGATCCGGTTCTTGATCTCGTCGGTGATGTGCGGGATCACCTGGACGGTCCCGCCGAGGTAGTCGCCGCGGCGCTCGCGCCTGATCACGCTGTTGTAGACGCCGCCGGCGGTGAAGTTCGAGGCCCGAGAGGTGTTCTCGTCGGTGAAACGCTCGTAGTGGCCGAGGTCGAGATCGGTCTCGGCCCCGTCCTCGGTGACGAAGACCTCGCCGTGCTGGAACGGGCTCATCGTCCCCGGGTCGACGTTGATGTATGGATCGAGCTTCTGGAGCTGGACCCTGAAGCCGCGGGAGACGAGGAGACGGCCGAGCGAGGCGGAGGCGATGCCCTTTCCGAGGGACGACACGACACCGCCTGTCACGAAGAGAAATCTGGTGTCGCCCGGCTTCGGTTGGGTCAATTGCCTCTGCCGACCGAGTCTAGTCGAGCGAGGAGCGGAACCCGCTCGATGGCGTCGGAGATCGAGCGAAACTCCCCATAGAGCGAGATCGCGATCAGGGCGCAGAGCGCGATCGCCGTCCCGGCGACCCCGAGGGCGCTCACGGCGGCGACTCCGACCACCCCGCCGATCAGGCTGGCGCCGCTGTCGCCGAGCATCGCCCTCTCGCGCAGGGTCAGCAGCGCCCCGGCTCCGGCCGCCGCCGCGAACGGCCAGACGGACTCGAGGGGAGCGAGCGACCCGGCGACGGCGCAGAGCCCGCCGAGCGCGACCGCGGCGACCTTCTCCACCCGCCCAGGGCGCAGGTCGAGCAGGTTGGCCGCGTGCGGCGCGAGCGTCAGGACGCCGACCTCGAGCAGATAGTGCAGCCCGTCCCCCGGTGCCGCCCAGGCCGCGAGGGCGATGGTCCCGACCGCCTTGAGCGCGCCGGTCGAGGGCCGTCCCGCCGCCAGCGCCGAGCCATGTCCGCGCAGGCCGCGCGGGCCTTCGCCGCCGAGGAGGTCGTCGACCAAGCCGAGCAGCGACACCCCGGCCAGGTAGCCGAGCCACCGGGCCGCCCCCACGCCCGTGATCGCGGCCACGATCAGCCCGAGCGCGAGGATCGATACCCCGAGGGGGAAGAGCACCTCGGCGCCGCGATAGTTGGCTCGGCGGGTCAAGTCAGCCGGCTGAGCCCGCTCGCGTCGACCAGTGCGTCCCCGACCAGCAGCCGGGAGAGGAAGGTGGACGACATCCCGGCCCTGCCCTTGCCCAGGAACTCGACCAGGGACTGCGGCGTGCCGACGCTCACCAGCAGCTCCGCGCCGTGCTCGTATGCGATCAGCAGGGCGAGGTCCTGGCTCGTCCCGGGTGCGGCCACGATCGAGTGGCGAAGCCCGAGCGCCATGAGGCGCGCCGCGCCGGGCGCCTCTGCCCCCGGATAGCCATGGACGATCAGCTCGGCACCGCTCCTCAGGGCGGCCTCGCTGGCCGAGTCCATGTCGCCCACGATCAGGTCGGGTACGAGGCCCCGGTCGATCAGCGCGTCGGCGCCGCCGTCAACGGCGACCAGGACGGGGCCCCGGCGCTCCACATATCCGCCGAGGACGTCCAGGTCGCGGATGTGATCGCCTCCGCGCGCGACGATCAGCGCGTCGCGGCCCCGAAAGCTCGTTCGCGGCGCGGGCAGATCGGCGAGCGAGAGAAATCCATCCGCCTCCTCGCGGACGTGGTCGAGCGTGTTCTCGGCGAAGGCACGCAGCGCCTCCGCCGCACGCGCCCGCCCCTGGTCGAGCCTCGCGAGCAGGTCCTCGATCTCGAGCGCCTCGCCGCCGTCTACCTCGATGGTTTCCCCGTCAGCGACTCGGTCGAGCACGCCGGCGTCCGAGTCGATCAACGGCACCCCGCCACGGACGAGGATCAGCGGACCCAGGTTCGGATACGTGCCGTCCGCCGATGGCGAGGCGTTGACGACGGCGGCGGGGCTTGCGGCGAGCAGCTCCTCGGCCGCGACCCGGTCGATGTTCCGGTGGTCGATCACGGCGATCTCGCCGGGCTCCAGGCGCCTGACGAGCTCCTTGGTGCGCGCTCCCACGCGCGCGCGACCGCTGATGAGACGAGGGGCGACGGTTGCCATCGGCAGAGCCTATGTAAGGAGGGCTCAGGCGGCGCGGAGCAGCTCGCGCGCGTGGCGGTCGGCGGCCTCGTCGCCTTCGCTCCCCCCGAGCATCCGGACGATCTCGGCCACGAGGCCCTCGCCGTCGACCTGCTCGACCTCCGCCCTCGCCTCGCCGCGGGCGACGCTCTTCTCGATCCTGAAGTGGCTCTCGGCCATCGAGGCGACCTGCGGCAGGTGGGTGATGCAGAGCACCTGGCGCTCATCGCCGAGGCTACGCAGCCGCTCGCCGACGGCCTTGGCGGTGTTGCCGCCGATCCCCGCGTCGATCTCGTCGAACACGAAGGTGGCGGCCCCACCGCGCGCGCCCTGGCCCGCCAGCGCGAGCATCACCCTGGAGAGCTCGCCGCCGGAGGCCGCGTCACACAGGGGCGAGGTCGGCATCCCCGGATTGGTCGCGACCTGGAAGGTGACCCGCTCCTGGCCGAGCGGCCCGAACCCATCCGGATGCGGATCGAGCTTCACCTCGAGCTTCGCCCCGCTCATGGCGAGCTGCTCGAGCTCCGCCGCCACGCTCTTCTCGAGCCGCTTCGCGGACTTGGCGCGCACCTCGCTGAGCTGCGCGCCGAGATCGGTCCGCGCCCGCTGGGCCTTCGTCAGATCGGCTTCGAGGCGGTCCGTCGCCTCCCCCGCTCCCTCGATCGTCTCGATCTCGGCGCGGCAGTGCTCCCCGTGCGCGAGGACCGACTCGATCGTCCCGCCGTGCTTCCGCTTCAGGCGGTCGATCACGTCGAGGCGCTCCTCGACCTGCTCGAGCCGGCCCGGCTCTGCCTCGATCCGCTCGGCGTAGCCGCGCAGCTCCGCCGCCAGCTCCTGGACCTCCATACGGAGCCCGCGGGCCGTCTCGGCGAGCTTGTCGAGCTCCGGGTCGACGCCCTCCTGCGCCGCCAGGGCCGACTCGGCCGTCCCCATCGCCTCGGCCGCGGCCCCCTCACCGTCGCCTCCGACCGCGGCGAGCGCCTCGGCGGCGGCTCCCCGCAGGGACTCGGCATGCCGGAGCCGCTCGCGCTCGGGCGCGAGCTCGGCCTCCTCCGCCGGGTCCGGCTTCGCCGCCTCGATCTCCTCCAGCTCGTAGCGGAGGATGTCGAGGTCCCGCTCGCGGGCGCCCTCGCGCTCGCGGATCCGGGCCAGCTCCCGCGCAATCCTCGTCACCTCGGCATGCGTCTCGCGGTAGGCCCGGCGCCGCTCCAGGTGATCCTCGCCGGCGAAGCCGTCGAGCGTCTCGAGCTGCGCTCCGGCGAGGGTCAGCTTGCGGTGCTCGTGCTGCCCGTAGAAGGCGAGCAGCCGGGAGCCGAGGGCCTGGAGCTCCGGCGCGGATGCCGAGCGGCCCGCGAGGAAGGCGCTCGTCCGGCCGCTCGTGGAGACGCGCCGGCCGATCGCGACCTCGGTCGCGTCCTCGGGCAGCCGCTCCGCGAGCTCGGCCAGCTCCGGATCGTCGAGCAGCCCCTCGGGCAGCTGGAAGACTCCCTCGACGTAGGCCTCGCTCGCGCCGGGGCGGACGATGTGGGAGCGCGCCTTCCCGCCCATCAGCAGGTCGAAGGAGTGCGCCAGGATCGTCTTGCCGGCCCCTGTCTCGCCCGTGATCGCGTTCAGCCCCGGCCCGAGGCGCAATTCGGCACGCTCGATCAGGAGCAGGTTCTCGATTCGGAGCTCGAGGAGCATTGGCCCCTCGTTCTAACGAGAGAGGCCGACGGATTACTCCCCTGCTTCTAGGCGGCGGCCGGTTCCTTCGCCTCCGCCGGGGCCTGCTGCGGCGCCCCATGCGGGATGAAGTCCTTCTGGCGCACGAGCGCGAAGACGGCGACCGCGCCGGTGAACAGGATCAGCGCCCCGATCAGCAGGATGTCGTTGAAGGCGTCGGTGAAGGCGACCCCGGCGGCATGGAAGGCCTGATCGTGGAGCTGGGGCGGCGCCTGGTTCGCGGCCTGGGTGCCGCTGGCGGCGACCCCATCTGCGAATCCGCTCGGCGCCTGCGGGAGCAGGGTGTGCAGCGAGTCGGAGATCTTGCTCTGGAAGATCGCGCCGAGGGCGGCGATCCCGGTCGACACGCCGGCGATCCGCATTGTGTTGTTGATCCCCGAGGCCATGCCCGATCGCGCCGCGGGAACGACGCCGAGCGCCGTGCCGGCGATCGACGGGTTGGAGAGCCCGATGCCGAAGCCGCTGACCATGAACCCGGCGAGCAGGGCCGTCCACGCCGAGTCCGGCTGAACGCCGCGCATCAGCAGCAGTCCGATCCCGACCATCGTCAGCCCAATCGTCAGAGGGATCCGAGCCGGGATCCGCGCCACCAGTCTCCGGGTGACCAGCGGCACGATGAACGCGAAGAGAGTCAGCGGGAGGAAGCGAAGGCCGGCCTGGAGCGGGGTCATCCCGATCACGCTCTGCATGTAGATCGTGATGTAGAGGAACATCGCGAACATCCCGGCCCCGATCGCGAAGGTGCCGTAGGAGACGCCGGTGAAGGCCGGCTTGCGGAAGAGGCTGAGGTCGAACATGGCGTGGTCCTGTCGCCACTCGACGAGCACGAAGGCCACGAGCAGGACGACGGCGGCGGTCAGCGAGCCGACGATGATCCCGCTCCCCCACCCCTCCGCGTTTCCCCGCAGCAGGGCGAAGATCAGCGCGAAGAGCCCCCCGGAGAAGGTGACCAGGCCCGCGATATCGAGACGCTTGGCCTCGGGATCCCGCGACTCGCCCGCCTGGGTCTGAGCGAGGATGACGGTACCGATCCCGATCGGAACGTTGACGAAGAAGATCCACTCCCAGCCGAAGCCGTCGGTGAGCGCCCCGCCGACGAGCGGCCCGACCGCGACCGCTCCTCCGATGGTGGCTCCCCACGCGGCGATCGCGGTGCCGCGCTCCGGCCCCTGGAACTCCTGGGCGATCAGCGCGAGCGAGGTCGCGAACATCGCCGCGCCCCCGATCCCCTGGAGGCCGCGCGCGAGGTGCAGGAAGGTGTCGCTCGTCGCCAAGCCGCAGAGCAGCGACGCAAGCGTGAAGAGGCCGACGCCCATCACGAACAGACGCCTGCGTCCGTAGCGGTCGGCAAGCGTGCCCATGGTCAGCGTGAACGCGGAGAGCAGCAGCGTGTAGGCGTCCACCACCCACTGCAGCCCGGTCAGGTCGGTGTTCAGGTCCTGCTGGATCTTGGGCAGCGCGACATTGACGACGGTGATGTCGAGCAGCAACATGAACGTCGCCAGGCAGACCGCGAGCAGGCTCCACCACTTGCGCTCCATGACCTGCAGTCTGGCAAACCGGATTCGCGGTCAGGCGGCGGCGGGCGCGGCCGCACGCTCCGTCGCCGAGCCGAGCGGCGAACGGCGGCTCAACACCACCGTCGCCTGGCGGTCGGGCGTGATCGTGATCCCGCGCCTGAATGCCGCCTCGGCCGAGCTCTCCGACGGAGCGAGGGAAAAGCGGCTCAGGGCCTCGCGCAGCAGCGACTGCATCTCGACCATCGCGAAGCTCGCGCCGATGCACCGGCGGCGCCCGGCTCCGAACGGGAGCCAGGTGTAGGTGCCGGGCGGCTTCTCGATGAAGCGCTCCGGCCGGAAGCTGAAGGGATCCGGGTAGATCTCCGGGTCGTGGTGGAGCAGGTAGGTGCTGGGGTAGAGGGTCGTGCCGACCGGGTACTCCCACGACCTGCTGCGGAACGGCTTGTTGACCACGCGCGGCTCGGCGTTGGGAAGCACCGGGCGGATCCTCATGACCTCCTCGATTGTCGCCTTGAGAAGCTGCTCGCCATTTCCCCGATCGAGCTCATCGCCCAGCGAACCGGCCAGGGCGGGCATCCGCGCCAGCGTGGAGAACGCCCAGGCGAGCTGCGAGGCCGTCGTCTCGTGCCCGGCGATGAGCGCCGTGACGAGCTCGTCGCGGAGCTCGAGCTCGGTCAGGGGGCTCCCGTCCTCGTGGCGGGCTGCGAGCAGCAGCGACAGCACGTCGTCGCCATGCTCGCCGCTGCTGCGGCGCTGCTCGACCAGGTCGAGGATCAGCCGATCGGCGAGCTCCTGCTGGCGCAGGCGCCGTCGCGCCGGCGGCGTCCATGACATCGCCGGCATGAGCCAGACCGGAGCCAGCGCGTCGCCGCCATTCTCGAGCAGCGTCGTGAGCGCGTCCCTCACCGCCTCCAGCTGGTGCCCCTGCTCCAGGCCGAAGACGACCCGAAGGATGATCTCCAGGGTCACCCGCTGCAGGCGGGGATGAAGGGCCACGGGCTCTCCGACGGGCCACGAGGAGACCTCGCGCTCGCAGTACTCGTCGATCAGGCCGGACACGCGCCGCAGGGCGTCGCCGTGAAATGGCGGGAGCATCAGCTTGCGCTGCTCCAAGTGCCGTTCCTCGTCGAGCACGATCACCGAGGTCGGCCCGACGATCGGCTCGATCAGCTTGGCACCCTCGCCCGGATGCAGCACGTCCGGCGGCGCGGTCATGACCTCGCGGATCTCCTCGGGGTCGGAGATCATCACGATCGGCCGCTCGCCGACCAGCCTCACGGTGAAGCGGCGCCCGTAGCGCCGACGCGCGCGCTGAAGGAAGGCGGTGGGCCGCGTCACGTACCCCAGCGTCTGGAGAGCGGCCGGCATGCGGGGCCCCGGCGGCAGGTCAGTCATGGCTTCCCAGCGTACCCGGGGCCCTCGGCTAGGCGAGCTTGCCGAACTTCTCGCGGATCCGGTGATAGAAGCTCGCGCCCTGCAGCTGCGCCAGGCAGCTGACCGACTCCTCGAAGCTGATCACGAGCTCGTCGCCCGGGGCGAGCTCGCCCGCGAGCTCACCGTCGAGGGAGATCTCGACCGGCTCACGCCCGGCCGCGTTCCGCACCTGCAGGGCATCGTCCGGCGCCACCACCAGCGCCCGGACCGCGAGGGTGTGTGGCGCGATGAAGCTGACCACGTACCCCTTCACCCCCCAGGCCAGGATCGGCCCGGCGTTGGCGAGGTTGTAGCCCGTCGATCCCGCCGGGGTGGCTGCCACCAGCCCGTCGCAGCGGACGCTGCCCACCTCCTCGTCGCCGATCGCGTAGGAGAGCTCGGCGACCCGGCCGTGCGGGCGCCGCACGAAACTCACGTCGTTGAGCCCCACCGGCATCTGCACCGGCAGGTCGACCCGGAGGGCCGGCATGTCCATCGCCTCGAAGTCGCCGGTGAAGGCTCGCTGCAGACCCGACTCGAGGTCCTCTCGCTCGACCGCCGCCAGGAAGCCGACGGTCCCGAAGTTGATGCCGAAGACCGGAACCCCTGTCCGGGCGAACCGCCGCAGCGCGTAGAGGATGCTGCCGTCGCCGCCGAGGACGATGCAGACGTCCGGCCTCTCCCCGTCCTCAACGCAGGTGATCCCGGCGGCGGCCTGACCGTGCTTCTCCTGCTCATCGGGAGTGCAGATCAGCTCCACGTCCGCCGCGCGAGCGAGCTCGGCGGACCTCACGACCGCGTCCGACGAGGTCTCGGGATGCATATGGGTGATCAGCATCGCCCGGGTCATGGCTCCACCTCCGCCAGCGCGGCGTCGAGGTCGATGCCCTCGCCGCTCCGCGAGGCCCAGACGAAGGTCTCGCGGTTCCCCTTCGGGCCGGGCAGCCCCGAGGAGGCCAGCCCGCGGACCACCAGTCCCTCCTTCTCAACGGCTTCGGCGACCTTGCGGATCGCATCGCGCCTGTCAGGGGCGTCCCGAACGACTCCGCCCTTCCCCACCTTCTCCTTGCCCAGCTCGAACTGCGGCTTGACCAGGCCGAGCAGGTCGAACTCCTCGGCCGCGGTCGCGACGATCGGCGCGATCAGCATCGCCAGCGAGATGAAGGAGACGTCCACGGTGATCAGGTCGGGCCGAAAGGGCAGATAGGAGTCTCCCAAGGCGCGAGCGTTGAGTCTCTCCATCACCAGCACGCGGGAGTCCTGACGCAAGCGCCAGTCGAGCTGGCCGTAGCCGACGTCGACCGCGATGACCCTCGCGGCGCCGCGCTGGAGCAGACAGTCGGTGAAGCCGCCGGTCGAGGCGCCGACGTCCAGGCACTGGCGCCCCTCGACCTCCACGGGCAGCTCGTCGAGGGCGTTCTTCAGCTTGATGCCTCCGCGCGAGACGAACTCCTCGCCCTCCTCGACCACGAGCTCGGCCTTCTCGTCCACGAGCTCGCTCGGCTTCTCCACGGCGGCGCCGTCACGCCCCAGGCGCACTCGGCCGGCGCGCACGGACGCCGCGGCGGCGGTCCGCGACGGGGCGAGCCCGCGCTCTGCGAGCAGCGTGTCGGCGCGATGGCGGGGCATGGGCCAACCGTACCTGGGCGGAGATGGGCTGAGCGGGAGCCGAATGCCACACGCGGCGTGTGACCCCGCTCACACACGAATCGCACATACGTTCGTACTCTGAATTTCGCGATGACTGTGTTCAGGGCAATCCCGATCCACGTACACGCCGCCGTCGAGGTGGCCGCCGCCCCCGTTCTGATGGTGGCGCCCTTCGCCCTCGGCTTCACGCCCCTCGCGGGCGCACTGAGCATCGCGCTCGGCATCCTCCTGCTCGGTCTCGCCACCTCCGTCTACGGCGACGCCCAGCGGGGCAGCGTGCCTCTGAGCGCCCACGCGGGACTCGACTACACCCTGGCCGCCGCCACCATCGCGGCCGGAGTCGTGGCGGGGATCGCCGGCGATTACGTCGCAACAGTCTTTTTGGTCGGGTTCGGCTCCGCGCACATGGCGCTGACCTCTTCAACGCGGTTCAGCCGTCCGCTCGGTGCCTGAGTACCGGCTACCTCCCACAGACAACACACATATCTCTCCTCCCTGTAGTACCCCTAGAAAGCCCCGCTTCGGCGGGGCTTTCTTTTGTGCCGCTTTGCAGGTAATTCCCGCCTAGATGACGGCGACTCGACCCGCTCCACAGGCCCTCGTGCCAGAGTCGGTGCCAGAGTGAGACACTTACGCTGCATCCTCCGGGGCCTTAGCTGGTGCCTCGGCTGGCTCCGCCGTCGCGTCGAGCAGGTACGCATCCATCCGGGCGCGGACCTCGTCATGGGAGCCCGGCAGCAGGTGCCCGTAGGTGTCGAAGGTCGTCTGGATCTTCGAGTGCCCCATGAACTCCTGTACCGCCTTCGCGTTCGCACCCGAGTCGATCAAGAGCGAGGCGAAGGTGTGCCGCGCCTCGTGCAGCGTGATCGACTCGAGCTCCGCCGCCGCCCAGCACTCCTGGGCGTGATTGTCGAGGCTCGAGGGTACGAACGGGTCTAGCGTGGTTCGGCCAAACACCAGCTCTTCCCCCGTACGGCCCGTGCGGAGCAGGTGCTCGTCCAGGTGGTCTCGGAGAACTGCGAGCAGCGGGATCGTCCGCCTGCTCGCCTCGGACTTCGGCTCGATCGCCCCCTCCTCCTGGTCCCAGCCGAACTCGACGTGGATCAGGCTTGCGCCCAGATCGACGTCGCGGACCCGGAGCGCCTGCAGCTCCCCCCGGCGTAGCCCGGCGTAGAAGGCCGCCGCCCACAGGGGCTGCTCCTCCTCGCGAAGCGCCGCGATCAGTTGCGTGGCCTCGGCGGGTGAGGCGATCCGTTTCGGCCGCGCGCGGCCCTGGCCCGGAAGGTCGATCCGCGTCGCCGGATTGTGCGCGATCAGGTCACGGTCGATCATGCGCCGATACAGGGCCTGAATTGGATTGAGCACGTTGCTCACGCTCCCCGGAGCGAGCCCGGACGCGAGCAGCTCGTCGGCCAGCGATTGCACGTCCGCTCGTCGCACGTCGGCGACCTTGAGCCGGCCCAGGCCTGACGGCTCGATGTAGTTCACCAGGGCCCGCTCGTAGGAGCGGCTTGTGTTGGGCTTGTACCGCCCCCGGTTCTTCGGCCGCACGGTCCCGGCCTTCATCCCATCGACGAACTCGCGCAGCGCGACCGCGAGCGTACGGGTGTCCCGGCGCATCGGCCTGATGCCCCCGCGCTGCGCAGCAGACAAAGCCTCGGCCCGCCACGACTTCGCTTCTGCCTCGCGCCGGAAGGTCTTGCTAACGGACTTGCCCTCACGCGCCAGGTACACCCACGCCTCCCAGCCAGCACTGCAGTCACACCGGCCACCCTTGCGCGAGCGGCAGCCCCTCGAGTGTCGCCTTCTAATCCCCGTCGCGCGCGCCATCTTTGTATCTTGGCGACCTTATCGGCCGGCGATGATCGCGCCAACGCCGTTTCGGTCTTCCACCCCGGCGCCAACCGGCTCCTCGGCGTTCACGGCCATCCACCGCTCAAGCTCAGCGATCGGAACCAGCACCTTCCTACCCCGCCGAATCAGCTGCAGCTCGGGACGAACGTGCTCGCTGAAGAAGTCCTCTCCCACCCCGATCGCCGCGGCCGCCTCTGAGGGCGTCAAGGCCAGACGGGGAATAGCGGTCGAGAGCTTCTTGCTCACCGCCCCACCGTCCTATGAACGAGATGCGGGTGGGTCGCCGCGGGGGCTCGCCCCGCCTGAGCTCGGATTTCTCCACCGAAGTCTCGCCCACCGACCTGGCCGCGACGATAGCGGCGGCGGCGCGTCCGTCAACCCCCGAAGGGGGTCGGGCCGAAGGCCCTTGACGGAGCGCGCCTGGCCGCCGCTAGCCTGGCTTTCAGGTCCGGGTGGGCTCTGTCTCGGGCCCTTGGGTTGGGGAGTTGGCCGATCGGTGGGAGCCATCACCTCCAATGACGCGCCAGGCCGCCAACTGTCCCGCCGGGTTCACCCGCTCCCAGGGCAAACGCGTCGATTGGCTGGGTAGCCCGAAGCCCAAATCGGTCTGGCGCTACCACTCTGCGCCCGGAACCTCCAACAGTGGGCAAACCAGAGCTCCCTTCGGCATGCAGCTGCGACGTGCCACGCTGCCTGTCAGCTCAGAGCACGCCGTCGGACCTTCCAGCCGCACCACACACCTATGCCCCAACCGCCGCCACCTTTCCCGGGCAGCTCTTAATGCTTCCTACTCCAACTCAGGCTCCAAACAGAACCGCCCCCGCGCCGCCCCTCACCAACACAAAAAGGGCCAAGCGACTCGACTTCAATCACTCGTAGAGGGAGTGAAGTCGAGGCGCGCAGACTCCCGAATTCCGCATCGCAATGGGGCGGCGCGGAGGCGAAAGTGTCCGCGCCGCGGACACTTCGCGGACACTTCGCGGACACCTCGCGGACACTTCTCGAGCTCCGGTTTTCGGCTGGCTCATCGGCCAGTCAGCCACGAGATCTAGACCGCCTGACCAAAAACAAACGCAAACCACAGCTCCCTCAACCTCTCCTCACACAACCGCCCTCCCCCGCCTTGCCACAACCCCGCACCGTACGAACAGCATCGCGCCCGTCTCGCCCCTCTCTAGAACCTTTCAAATAGGTCAAGCGCCCCGACTCCGAGCACTCGTAGAGGGGGCGGAGTCGGGGCGCGCCGGCCCCCGAATTCCGCATTGCAATGCGGCGGGGCGGGCGCGAACCCATCCGGTCGGTGGATGGGTGTTTCGGATGGGTTTCGGATGGGCTGGCCGGCCCGCGAAGTGACTGCTTTCGGAGGGCGCGCAACTTCACCCGAGAGCTAACCGCCCAACTTCTCGATAACGAGAATCAGTCCCATTGTTCTGGTAGTCTCACCCGCGTGTTCGAGCCTTTCCAGCTGCCCTTTGTCCAGCGGGGCCTGGTCGAGATGCTGGTCCTCGCCGTCGGGGCGGGAGTTCTGGGCACCTGGATCGTGCTGCGGGGGCTCGCCTTCTTCTCTCACGCCGTCGGCACCGCGACGTTCCCGGGGCTTGTGCTCGCCGACGGCATCGGCTTCTCCGCCCCGCTCGGCGCCTTCGGGGTCGCCGTCGCGTTCACGGCGGCCGTCTGGGGCCTCGCCCGCCGCAGGGGAACCGCCTACGACAGCCTCACCGCGCTGGTCCTCGTCGGGTGCCTCGCCGCGGGAGTGATCCTGGCAAGCGACGTCTACCACTCCGGCTCGAACGTCGAGCAGCTGCTCTTCGGCAGCCTGCTGCTCGTGAGCGGAGCCGACATCCGCCTGGCGATCGCCGCCACGGCGGCGGTGCTGATCGCGAGCCTGCTGTTCGGGCGCCGCTGGCTCGCGATTGGATTCGACGAGGTCGGTGGGCCGGCGTCGTCCGAGAGCTGGCTGGACGTCGTACTGCTCGGGTTGATCGCCCTGGCGACCACCGCCGCACTTAGCGTGATCGGCGCGCTCCTAGTCGCCGCGCTCTTCGTCGCGCCGGCGGCAACCGTCCGGCTCTTCTCGAACCGGATGGCGTCCTGGCAGATCGGCAGCGTCCTGCTCGCCGCAGCCGAGGGAACGGCCGGGCTGTGGCTCTCGGTCAAGACCAACGCGCCCCCAGGAGCGACGATCGCCACGCTGAGCGGCGCGGTGTTCGGAATCGCCGCGGTCGTGCGGGTGATCGGCCCGCGCCGGCGGAGTCTCGCGGTGGCCAGCGCAGTGGCCGCGGCACTGCTCGTGGGCGGCTGCGGGAGCTCGGGCTCAGGCTCGGACAAGCTCTCGGTCGTCGCCACCACCACCCAGATCGGCGACTTCGCCCGCCAGATCGGCGGGAACGACGTCGACGTGCACCAGATCCTCGCACCGAATACCGACCCTCACGACTACGAGCCGAGGCCCGATGACGTCACTACCACGGCCGACGCCAAGATCGTCTTCACCAACGGCGACAATCTCGACGCCTGGATGGACAAGGTCGTCTCCGACAGCGGCAGCGACGCGAAGGTGGTCGACCTCGGCGCCGGCGTCCCGGTGAAGCTCCCGGGAGAGTCAAGCGGCCCGGAGGCCTCGCAGTACGACCCCCACTGGTGGCACGATCCGCGGAACGCCGAGGCGGCGGTCCGCGAGATCGCGGCCCAGCTCTCTGCCGTCGACCCCAAGGACAAGGCGACCTTCGCGGCCAATGCAGCCCCGTATGAGGCGAAGCTGAAGCGGCTCGACTCCGGCATCGCGACCTGCCTCAGCGGAGTGCCCGCCGCCGATCGCAAGCTGGTCACCGACCACGACGCCTTCGGCTACTTCGCCAACCGCTACGGCATCCAGGTCGTTGGGGCCGTGATCCCCTCGCAGACGACCCAGGCCCAGCCGAACGCCCGGGACCTGACGGATCTGGCCAACCTGATCAAGCGGGAGGGCGTCAAGGCGATCTTCCCCGAGAGCTCGCTCAGTCCCAAGCTGGCGCAGACGATCGCCTCGCAGACCGGGGCGAGTGCGAACTACACCCTCTACGGCGACACCCTCGGTCCGGCCGATTCCAGCGGCGACACCTATCTCCACATGGAGCAGGCGAACGCCGACCAGATGGTGAAGGGGTTCACCGGGGGCCACGGCGGCTGCGTGATTGGTGGCCTTGGCTGAGGTGCTCGCATCGACCAGGGGGCTGGCGGCCGGCTACGGCCGCGCTCCGGCCATCGAGGACGTCAGCTTCGAGGTCGACGCCGGCCAGCGCGTCGCGCTGCTCGGGCCGAACGGCGGTGGCAAGACCACCCTGCTGCGCGCTCTGCTGGGCGAGCTCCGGCCGATGCGGGGCAGCGTCGAGGTCCGCGGGCGCGCCGCCACCGTCCCGCAGACCGAGCGCTCCCGGCTCGATTTCCCGGTCTCGGCGCTCGACGTCGCCCTCATGGGCGCGCTTCCCCGACTTCCCTGGTGGCGGCGACCCGGCCACGACGACCACGAGGCAGCCCGCGCCGCCCTGGAGCGGGTCGGAGTCGCCGATCGGGCCGGCGAGACCTTCGGCGACCTCTCAGGCGGACAGCGCCAGCGCGTGCTGATTGCGCGCGGCCTGGTGCAGGACGCGCAGCTGCTCCTCCTCGACGAGCCGTTCTCGGGCCTCGACGTGCCTGCGGCCCGAGGCCTCGAGGCCCTGATCTCCGAGCTCGCCGACGAAGGCCGGGGGATCGTCATCGCCACCCACGATCTCCCCCAGGCCCGGCGCTGGGACGCCGTGCTCTGCCTCAACAGGAGGCAGATCGCCTTCGGCCCGCCGGACGACGTCCTCGATCGGGAGGTGCTCGAGCGAACCTACGCCGGGGCGATCGTCGAGATCCCGGGCAGCGGCCAGCACCTGGGCGTGCTACCCGCCCACCACCACTGATGATCGACTTCCTCACTGACCCGCTGAGCCAGGAGTTCATCCGCAGGGCGCTGCTCGAGGTCGGCCTGATCTCCCTTGCCGGCGGGGCGCTGGGATGCTGGGTGATCTTCTACGGCGTCTCCTACGCCGCCGAGTCCCTCTCGCACGCACTCTTTCCGGGACTGGTGCTGGCTGCGCTGGCCGGCATCCCCATCCTGGTCGGCGGGGTTCCCGGGATCGCGATCGCCGCGCTGGCGATCGCGATGGTCGGTCGAGTGCCGGGCATCGGCCGCGATGCGGCGGTCGCCGTTGTGGTCACGGGCTTCTTTGGCCTAGGGGCGCTGCTGGCCCTATCCCCCGACTCACCGCCCGGCATCCAGAGCCTGCTCTTCGGCGACATCCTCGCCCCATCCGACGCGGACCTGAGGATTGCAGCGATCCTTGCCGCCGGGGTGGTGCTCAGCCTGATCGCCCTCCATTGGCGCCTCCTCGCGGTCGCCTTCGATCGCACGACAGCGGGGTCGCTCGGAGCCTCCCCCGCCGTGGCCGATGTTGCCGTGCTGGTGCTGCTGGCGGCGGCGGTCCTGGTGGCGGCCCAGGGTCTCGGCACGCTGCTGGCGGTGGCTGCCCTCGTCGGTCCCGCCGCAACCGCTCGGGTCTTCACCCACCGCATCGGCGCCATGATGCTCGCGGCCTCGGGGCTAGGCATCTGCGCGGGGGTTGCTGGCCTCTATCTCTCCTATTACGTCGGGATTGCGGCTGGTGCGGCGATCGCAGGCTGCATCGTCCTCTCCTACCTGGGCGCGATCAGCGCCTCCGGCCTGCGTGCGGCCCTGGTCCGGATGGCACCCTCCTGGGGCCAGGCCTGATGCCCAAACCACAGGAGACATGGCGCGAGCGAGCGCTGGCAGCCTTGTCGGAAGCCGGCTTTCGCAGCGGTGGCGGCAGGAAACAGGTGATCGAGCTGCTCGGCCGGGAGGACTGCGCACTCACGGCGCTTGAGATCGACGAGCGCCTGCCCGACGCCGGGCGGGCAACCGTCTACCGCGCTCTGGAGCAACTGGAGCGACTCGGCTTGGTCTCGCGGGTCGATGTGGGCGGCGACGCGGCCGCCTACGAACGGGTCGATCCAAGCGGCCACCACCATCACATCGTCTGCGAGCGGTGCGGCCGGGTGATCGCCTTCGAGGACGAGAGGCTCGAGAAGGCGATCGTGGCCCTCGCCAAGCGCCCTGATTTCAAGGTCTCGAGCCACGAGGTGACCCTGCGCGGAGAGTGCGCGCGCTGTCGCGACTAGGCGAGGCCGCCGCCGAGCTATCTTTCGCTCAGATGTGCGCTGCATGTGCAATGGCTGCGATGGCGGGAGCGAGCGGAGCGAGGTCGTGGCTGCAGGCCCACCACGAGACCTGGCTCAGCGAGCGCCGCTTGAAGGCGGCGACCGCCGGGATCTTCGTCGCGGCGACCCTGGGCTCGACGGTCGCGCTGCAGGGGTCAACACCCCCGGCGCACCACCCCGCTCCGCCGCAGCCGCCGGCAGCACAGGCTCACCAGCGCTAGGCCAGGGCCGGGCTAAGGTCAAGCGCCTTTACCCGGCCTCGCTACCGTCGAGATCGAGATGAGGACATTCCCGTTCGCCCTCTCCATCGCAGTCCTCGGTCTTGCCCAAGCGAGCTTGATTGCCGTCCCGGCGAGGACGTTGGCCTTGCCGGCCCGCCTGACCAGTCAATGGTGGTGGCTTCTCCTGCCGGGCTCAGTCGTTGTCGTGATCGCGGGCATCGCGCTGGATCCGGCTCTCGCGGACGCCCTCACCTACCTGGCCCTGGTGGGGGTGCCGCCGCTCGCCGCCCTGGCGCTCTCCGGGGCGATTCACGGGGCCCGGCGCACGCTGGCCCTATTGGTCGTCCCGTTGTTCCTGCTTGCCTGCGGGCCCGTTGGCCGCCTGCCCGCCGACGCGTCGGCGCTGGCGCTCTCGGCGCTCGCCTGCGTCGCGCTCGGCTCCCTGCTTGCGGGCTGCGTACCGGTCCGCTGGATCAAAATCGGCATCTATGCGATGGCGATCGTCGATGCTCTGCTGGTCGGCGCGGATTTACTCCAGGGACCCGACAACGTGCTAAACGCAGCTTCCCCGGCGGGCGGCTTGCCGCAGCTTCAGTTCGCCCAGTTCGGCTCGGCCCTGATCGGCTTTGGCGACCTCTTCATCGCGGCGGTCCTCGGAGCAATGCTCGCCGGTGATCGTTCGCTTCAGCTGCGGACCGCCGGAATCGCCGCGCTGCTGGTGCTGGCCTTCGACCTCCTCTTCTTCCTCGTGACCGAGCTCCCCGCCACTGTTCCGATCGCGCTCGCCCTCGCCGTCACCGAGATCAGCAAGAGCCGCGCTGCCCAGACTAGTGAGCGTGCCCGGCGTGTTCCGGGAGTGGCCCAGGTGGAACTCGCGACGCCAGAAGGGCGGCGAGACCCGTTGTAAGCGGAATGCGCTCGTCGCGTCGTGGCTCTGAATCGTCTAGAGCGCCGAACGGGCATCCCAGGCTTGCGGATCCGCGAGATCGGCCATGCGTGCCAGTTCGCCGGGCTTACCTCCGAGCCTGCAAGCAGTCGTCCGTGGTTGCTAGTTTGCGCGGAGCACGCCGAATCTCGTCTTGCTTAGGCGAGAGCGGGGAACCCGAGTTACCGGGGCGAGCCCACCAGACGAGGTGGGGGCGCAGGCTCCTTTAGCGCCAGCCCGACAGCTAACCCCGCAGGCCGACGGAGGAGATGGGTTGAGCTCGGACAGGCTGAGTTGGGCAAGGACGATTGGCGTTGCGGCGCTCGTCGCAGCGGTGGCACTCGTAATCGGTTCGGCCTCGGCTCTCGCTCAGACCGGCGGCTCAGGACCCCCAGGCAGCACCACCGACTCTGCCACACCCACTGGAGTGCCCGGCGTTGCGACACTGGCGCCAGATGGGACGGCCATCCCACCCACCGACGCCCCTCCCGCGGTTCGCAAGGCGATCAACGCCGGCAACCGCATCCACACCCTTCCCTACATATGGGGCGGTGGACACAACCGGAAGTTCAAGGGCGCCGGCTACGACTGCTCCGGAGCCGTCAGCTACGTCCTCCATGCCGCGGGAATGCTGAAGGCCCCAATGTCCTCGGGTCCGCTGGCACACGGCTGGGGTGCACCCGGCGTCGGACAATGGATCACCGTCTATGCGAACGCATCGCATGCGTTTGCGGTGATCGCCGGATTGCGCTGGGATACCTCGGCGGTCGGTGAGTCACTCAACCAGGGAAGCGGCCCCCGCTGGCGGGCCACGCAGCGCCCGTCGGTCGGCTACACAGCTCGCCACTTCCCCGGCTACTAGCGGCCGTAGCTAACTCGAAGGCACGGTGCCGCTCCTTCTCGCGTACGGAGCAGGACCCAAGGGACGCCGCACCGCGTAAGGCTGGCGTCCGGCGTGATCCAGGATCCGGACCACGCCCCTCGACCCGGCCGACGCGGTGGCGGCGCTCGCTTGACCGGAATGCCCGCAGCCTGAAATAGCCAAGGCCGCCCCGGCAAACAGCAAAGCGCCCCCTCGCCAGCCCCGACGTCCCGAGAAGGCGCGGTATTGGAGCTGGGCGAACCAGGCGAGGCCGCCGAGACAGAGGACCACTGCCACGTAGAAGTTGAGCCGCAGTCCGAAGATGTGGTGGGCGGGATCGACCCGAAGGAGCTCCTCCCAGATGCGGGCAAACGAGTAGCCCGCCACGTAGAGGGCGAAGAGACCGGGCGGGCGGATCCGGAAATGATTGCCTAGCCAGACCAGCGCGCCTGCGAGCCCGAAATTCCAGATCAGCTCGTAGAGGAATGTCGGGTGGAAGGTCGTGAACTGCTCGTAGCCCGGCGGGCGATGGGCCGGATCGATGCGTAGGCCCCAGGGCAGGCCGGTCGGGCCACCGAAGAGCTCCTGGTTGAAGTAATTGCCGATCCGGCCGATCGCCTGCCCGACCAGGAGGCCCGGGGCGGCGGCGTCCATGAAGCGCGGGATATCGGCGCCGCGGCGACGCAGGACGATGAGGCCCACCGCCGTGCCCGCGGCGATACCACCCCAGATCCCGAGCCCACCGTCCCAGACCGCGAAGGGCCCCCAACCAGTGCGCAGGCACCAGGTCCGAGCTGGTCAGATCGAAGTAGAGCCGCCCCCCGACGATCCCCGCTGGGAATGCCCAGAGCGCGACCTCGTACACCAGTGCACGATCGCCGCCCGCTCGCTCCCAGCGGCGAGCGATGATCGCCACGCCTGCAACGAGGGCGACCAGGTAGGCGAGCCCGTAGGCGTGGACGAAGAACGGTCCGAGGTGCAATCCATTGGTCTCGGGGCTGGGGATCGCGGCCAGCATCGACCACACCCTAGGCCAATGAAATCAGCGGCAAATACGGGCAGCAGTGCTGGCTCGGCAAGCGAATGAACCCACTTCTGGCAATGCCACGCAAACGGGGCGAGGAGCCAACCGGATGAATCCCCCTGACTCACCAGGATGCGGTTTCCGTTCGCGCCCGAAGCCCCGAGAGCGCAATCGAACGGGTCCGCGGCGCGTTGGAAGCCCACGGCGGCTATGGGGAGTTCACTGCGACGATCTCCGAGTGACATGCGCTCAGACAGCCCGACACCAGAACGCGGGATGGAGTCAGCCGTCATTGCTGCTGTCGCGTACCGCCCGCACCGACCGAGGATCTCGATTTGCCATCGGTGACTCCCCTTCCTCGCGCACGGGAGCAGCGTGACGTCCTCGCCAGGGCTTACGACGAATTCAGGAACGAGACTAAACTTTCTCGGCTTATGTGGGACGGCACGCCGCGAGGCCCGGGCCAATGAGACATTTCTCCCAACGCTGGAGGGGCGTAGCGCTGGTACCCGCTGCCGCGCTTCTCGTTCACCAGTTGCGCTACGTCCTGGCATACGGTGGGGGCGCGGACCAAGCCCTGTCCGAGCAAGGTCATGCCTACCTGAGTTCGGTGACCCCCTGGGTCGTTTTCCTCTTCGCTGCGGTCCTCGGAGCGTTCCTCGGGCAACTAGCCCGAGCGTGGCGGCTCGGTGAGGATGAAGACCGCTCAGCGGCAAGCCCGCTCGTTGTTTGGCTGGCAGCTGCCGCAGGACTGGTTGCTCTCTACACCGGGCAGGAGCTGCTCGAAGGCCTCCTGGCCTCCGGCCATCCACCGGGACTAATCGGCGTCTTCGGCGACGGCGGTTGGTGGGCGATTCCCGCCGCGCTCTTCGTCGGCGGACTGCTGACACTTGCGCTCCGAGGGGCGCGGGTCGCGATCCGTTTCGTTGCGGCCCTCAGGGCAAAGGCCCTCGCGCCCGCCCGCCGCACCCGGTCCGGAACGCGGGCTCCGGCGAATCTCCTCCTGGCGCCGCTGCAGCCGATGGCTACGGCTGCGCCGGGCCGCGCTCCGCCACTTCCTCTCTCGAGCTGATCAAAGGCGCCGCAGCCCATCCGGGCTCGCCGGCGTGATCCACACCGAGAAAGGAACGAACATGCCACGCCTTGCGCGGGGGCTGCTGCTGGCGATCGTCACGCTGGCGAGCCTCCCAGCCATAGCGGGGGCCCACCCGGGCAACCCTGACTTCCGCTCCGTGATCCAGGGCTTCAGCCCGCAGATCCCGGGAGTGAACGTCCAGGTCCTCAACTGGGACAGCAATATGCAGCTCTCGGATCCGGGCCACCACACGGTCGTCATCTACGGCTACGACCACGACCAGTACGCCCGGATTCTGCCCGACGGCACCGTCCAGGTGAACCAGAACTCACCGGCCGCCTACCTGAACGAGGACCGCTATGGGACTACACCGGTGCCCTCGTCGGCCAACCCAAAGGCTCCGCCGCAGTGGCAGACCGTCAACGAGAGCGGAACCTTCATCTGGCACGACCACCGGATGCATTACATGTCGCCCTCGACCCCGCCGCAGGTAAAGGACAAGAGCCAGCGGACGAAGATCTTCAACTACACGATCCCGCTCAACGTCGACGGCAAACCGGTGAGGCTCGACGGAACCCTGTTTTGGGTCGGCCCGCCGAACACCTCGAAGACTCCGTTCCTGATCGTCGGCGCAGTGATCGTGGTCGGGCTGCTGATCATGGTGATCTGGGTCAGGCGCCGCCGGCGCGGTGATCCGACGGGAAGAGGCACGGCTGACGACTCGCCTCCGAAGGAGGCGAAAGAAGCGTGGTGAGTCGCCTCGTCACTCGCGGCTGTATCACTCTGCTCGCCGTCACGGCGATCGGCGCGGCGGTTCCCCCTGCCGCCTCGGCACACGCGATCCTCGAGACCACCTCCCCGCAGCGTGGGGCGGTCGTGCCCCACCAGCCGGACGCGGTGATCTTCGGCTTCGACGAGCCCGTCGAAGGGAACTTCGGCGCGGTTCGGGTCTACGACTCGCACGGAAACGAGGTTGACCAGAGCGACGCGTTCCACCCCAACGGAAACGGCCCGCAGATCGGCGTTCACCTCAAGCCAGGGTTGCCGGACGGGAGCTATACCGCGACGTACCGGGTCGTCTCGGCGGATGGGCACATCGTCTCCAGCGGCTTCGTCTTCTCGATCGGAAAAGCTGGATCTGCCCCCAGCCAGACCGTTGCGCAGCTCATTGGGAATTCCGGATCTGGCCCCAGCACCGAGATCGCCTTCGGCGCGGCGCGGGCCCTTCAGTACGGCGCTACCGCGATCGCGATCGGCGGGCTGGTCTTTCTGTTGCTGGTCTGGCTGCCTGCGCTCCGCCAGACGGCGGGAGCAGACGCGACCTGGGTCCGGGCGGCGCAGGCATTCTCCAACCGGTTCAAGCGGGTGCTCTACGTCGCGGCGGCAGTCGGCATGGTGAGCGCGGCGGCGGGGGTGGTGTTGGAGGCGGCGGAGGCCGCCGGGGTCTCGGGCTTCTCAGCCCTCAAGACCAACGTCGTTCGCGAGGAGCTCGGCACCAAATTCGGCACGATCTGGGGACTCTGCTTCGTCGCCTGGGTGGGATTCGGCCTGGTCTTGCCCTTTGCCTTAGGACGAGCGAGCCGGCCGGCATTTGCGCTCCGTCCGGCTGAGCTCGGAGCTACGGGTGTCGTACAGCCGCCGCCCTCCGCATCGATCCGTCTGCTGCCGCTTGCAATTCCACTGGTGTTCCTGCTCCTCGAGCCCGCGCTCTCTGGTCACGGAAGTACGCAATCGCCGGTCGCCCTGCTCTTCCCGGCCAACGTCCTCCATATTGGCGCGATCAGCGTTTGGCTCGGAGGACTGGTGGCCCTCTTGTTCATCGTCTCCCGCGCCACTCGGGAGCTTGAGCCGCCCGAGCGCAGCCGCCTGCTCGCGGCAGCGCTTTCCCGGTTCTCGCAGATCGCGTTGATCTCGGTCGTCGTGATCCTTGCCACCGGGCTGACGCAGGCATATGTACTCGTTCGCCATCCTCATGCGCTCTTCGACACTGCATACGGCCGGGCGGTGCTGATCAAGATCTGCCTGCTGCTGTTGTTGATGGGTGTTGGGGCTTTCAACCGCTACCGATCCGTGCCGGGCTTGCAAAAGGTCGCGGCGGGCGGCGAAGCTCCCGGGCGGGCCGGCCTGCTGCTCAGACGCGCCTTGCGTACGGAGGTGGCCCTGCTCGTCGTGGTGCTCGGGGTCACCGGCGCCCTCGCCTCATACGCGCCTGCGATCGCGGCGCAGTCGGGCCCCTACAACACGAGCACCACCCTCGGCCCGACCTCGTTCCAGATGACCGTTGACCCCGCCCGGGTCGGAGCGAACGAGATCCACCTCTACATGTTCGACGCGAACTCGGGCGCGCAGTACACGGGGGCGAAGGAGCTGGATGTGACCGCGAGCAACACGGACAAGAACATCTCCTTGCCCTTGACCCCGCAGCTCTCCGGCCCCGGCCACTACACGATCCCGGGCGCCCTGCTGAGCGTGCCGGGCACTTGGAAGATCGAGGTCACCCTGCGCGTCTCAGCCTTCGACGAGTTCACGAAGGACTTCTCGGTGCCGATCAGATGATCGGTGATTTGACCAGCTCGCTGCTCTTCTTCGTGCCGGCGCTGCTGCTCGGCCTCAGCCTCCTCCTTGGCTACCGGCCGGGAGAGCGCTTGCTGATCCGCTGGGCCGCGAGTCGGACACGACGGCATCGCTACGCCCCGTTCAGTCCGCGCCGGGTCCGCAACAGCTGGGTCCGGATCAACCCGCGCGGCGGTCGCCTGCTCGCGCGCTCCCTGGCCGGTCGCGCGCCTCCTCGCCGGGCGGCGCCGCGAATGCAGTTCGGGCGGCGCCTGCATCCGTCCTTCATCTGACAAAGGAGTCTTCGATGCGAAAGAGGTTGATTCTCGGAGCGAGCGCCGGCCTGGCCGGATTCGCTCTGCTTGCGGCGAGCGCTCAGGCGCACGTCAGTTTCCACCCGAACGTGCTGCCGGCCGGCGCCAACGCCACGCTGGACCTGCGGGTTCCCAACGAGATGGATAACGCCAACACGAACAAGCTGGTCGTTCAGGTCCCACCGGGGTTCATAGACATCGCGACCGAGCCGATCCCCGGCTGGACCGCGCAGGTCAAGACGAGCAAGTTGGCCACGGCGGTGCAGACCGACAACGGGCCAGTGACGGAGGAGGTCAGCCAGATCACCTGGACCGGCAGCGGCTCGGGCAGGATCCCGCCGGGCGGCTTCCAGAACTTCCCGATCTCGACCCAGATGCCGGACCGGGCCGGGCATGTCCTGACCTTCAAGGTCCTGCAGTACTACAACAACGGGAAGGTGGTGCGCTGGATCGGGCCCGAGAGCTCAGACACCCCGGCGCCGACGATCGACGTCACCGATCCGAACGGTGTGATCCAGGACGTCGCCGGCAGCGAGGCCGGGCCACCGGCGATCGATCAGCTGCCCTCCTCGTCGAGCGGCGGCTCGTCGTCGAGCGACGGCGCCAGCAAGGGCCTCGGCATCACGGCGCTCGTCATCGGCGCTCTCGGCCTCTTGGCCGGAGGTGCGGCGCTCCTTCGAACGCGGAGGTCGAATAGCTGAGGATGGCCATGGGAGGGCGGCCAGGATGCCGCCCTCCCATCGAGCTGGCTGAAAAGTGATCCACACACCCCTCGCGGAGATCTGGAGTTGGTGGCTGGCGCCGGTGTTCGTCGCTCCGGTTGTCCTGGCCTTTGTCGCGGCCGCATGGCGCGGACTCGCGCGAGCTCGGAGGGCGACATGGGAGGAGCGACGCAGAGCATGGGGTCCACGTCGCTGACCATGGCCGAGCGGACGGAGCCGAGAGATGAGCGCTGATTCGCTCGCCACGCGGATGATGGGGGCGATCACGGTGCCAAAGGAGATCTGGCTGATCTCCGAGATTGCCATCCCCTCGGTGTTGGCCTATCTCTACCTGAGCCGCTGCAGAGCGCTTTCCCGGGCGGGGCGTCCCGTTCCCGCCTCGCGCCAGCTCTGCTTCGGCTGCGGGCTACTCGTCGTCTTCGTGGCGACCGGGCCGGGGGTCGAGACGCTCGCCGACGACCTGCTCACCGCTCACATGGTCCAGCACCTGCTGCTGGCCGACGTGGCGGCGCTGCTGCTCGCGGTTGGCCTCACCGGACCGGTGCTGCGGCCGCTTCTTTCCTCGCCCGCGCTCCGTTGGCTGACGCCGCTCGCCAATCCCGTGGTTGCCGTCTCCCTGTTCACGGCGAACCTCTACCTCTGGCACGTTCCGGCGCTCTACCAGGCGGGCCGGGGCCTCTCCCTGGCGCATGTCGCGGAGCACGCTCTCTTCATCGCCACCGGGATCCTGCTCTGGCTCGGGCTCTTCGGACCGCTCCCCAAACCCGCCTGGTTCGGCAATCTGGCCAGGGTCGGCTACGCGGCCTGCATCTGGCTGCCGGCGATCGCCCTGGCCAACGTCTTCATGTGGTCGGGGCAAGCCTTCTACCCGGCCTACGAGGCCGCGGAGCGGGCCCGCGGCGTCGAGCCGCTCGCCGACCAGAGCACCTCAGGCGCCGTGCTGATGATCTGGTGCAGCGTCCTCGCGGCGGGCATCTTCGCCTGGGTGATCCTGCGCTGGGCGCAGTCAGACACCGAGCGCCAGGAGCTGCTCGACCTGGCCGAGCGGGAGGGGATCACGCTTGACGACGCCCGCGCCCGCCGGGCCGCCGAGGCGGGACAGGCCGCCCACCTTCGCCGAAGGCTGGCGCCATGAGCGGGCAAGCGAACGCAATCACACAGGCAATCGAGGAGGTCAACTAGCGGATGTCGAGCCGCAAGCAGCGAAAGAAGCAACTGAGGGCGCAGCGCCTCGCGGCCGAGGCTCAGGGTCGGAGCGCGGCGCGAAGGCGGCGACTGGTCCAGTACGGAAGCGCCTCCATCTTCCTCGCGATCTGCGCGCTGGTGGTCCTCGTCATCGTCAGCCAGGCCGGCGGCGGTTCCGGCGGCGACACGCACATCGACGACGTCGGATTGGTCCAAAACCAGCTCCAGGGCATCCCTCAAGCCGACACCGTGCTCGGCGATCCGCGGGCGAAGGCGACCGTGGTCGAATTCGGCGATCTGCAGTGCCCGGTGTGCCGGGCGTTCTCGTATGAGATAGCTCCCCGGCTGATCGCGGGGCCGGTGCGCCGAGGGGACGCTGATTACCAGTTCAGGCAGTTTCCGATCCTGGGCACCGATTCGGTCGACGCCGCGAAGGCGGCGCTGGCCGCCGGCGACCAGGGCCGCTACTGGAACTTCGTCGAGCTCTTCTACCGCAACCAGGGCGTCGAGAACACCGGCTATGTCACCGACGCCTTCCTCGAGGCGGTGGCCAGGGCGGCGGGGGTCCCCGACATCGCCAAGTGGAACAGCGACCGCCAGGGCTCGCGATGGGATTCGCAGATCAACGCGAACGAAACAGACGCCCAGGGCTTCGGCTTCACGGGGACGCCATCGATCGTGGTGCAGGGCCCAGGCGGCCAGAGGCCATTCAACACCGTGCCTACTCTTGATCAGCTCGAGTCAGCGATCCAATCCGTGAGCTGAGGTCCCGGATGGAAGAAACGAAGACCAAGAGCAGCGACAGCGACGAGTCCCGCAAGCCCTCCCTGGTCTTCTTCCTGCCGTTGATCGCGATCCTCGCGATCCTGGGACTGGCGACGGTGTTCCTCACGAACGGCGGGAATCCCGCCCTGCCCGGGAACGCGACAAGCTCAAAGTCCTCCCGATACGCGGGGCTCGCGGCGCATCCTCTGAGGCTCGCGCCACCCATACGCCTGACCAACAACCTCGGCCGGCCGGTGACGCTCAACCAATACCGGGGGAAGGTCGTCCTGGTGACGTTTCTCTACGTGCACTGCCCGGATGTGTGCCCGTTGATCGCTGCCAACCTGCACACGACGCTGGAGCAGCTCGGTCCGCGAGCCAGCCAGGTCCAGCTGATCGCGGTCTCGGTCGACCCCCATGGGGACACTCCGGCATCGGTCGCACGGTTCCTGAAAGAGCACCAGCTGACCGGCCAGATGCAGTACCTGATCGGCTCCCCGGAGCAGCTCAGCCGGACCTGGAAGGCATGGAACGTCGGCTCCAATCAGGAGGTCAACAGCCCGGGGCTGGTCGCTCACTCGGCGCTGGTCTACGGCATCTCAGCCAGCGGGAAGCTGACGACGATCTACGACGCCAACTTCAAGCCCTCGCAGATCATCCATGACGTGCCGATTCTGGAGTCCCGGTGATCCCCAGGCCAGAACACGACCGATCGGTACCAGCCTCGGTCCTGCTCGGGGCAGCGCTGGGGCTTGCGTTGTTGGTCGCGAGCTGTGGCGGGAGCGGTGAAGGCTCCACCAGGACCTCAGTCCAGGACGGCGGGCCGACTAGCTCGGTGCCCAACTACTACGGAGTCGCTGACATCCCGCCGAAGCCGGCACCCGCCCTGGCGCTCCGGGACTCGCTCGGCCACTCGGTCAACCTGAACCAGTTCCGGGGCAAGGCAGTGCTGGTCACCTTCATCTACGACCACTGCCCCGACATCTGCCCGCTGATGATCGGCAACCTCCACACGGCTCAGGCGCAGCTCGGCCCGGAGGCCAAGAGGCTCCAGATCATCGCCGTGTCCGTTGATCCGCGGGGCGACACGCCGAGGACCGTGCGGGCCTTCCTGCAGGAGCACCGGATGACCGGCCGGATGGAGTACCTGCTCGGCTCACGCCGCCGGCTCGAGAAGGTCTGGCGGGCCTGGGATATCGGGGCGAAGCCCTCGCCGGAGTCGGCGAGCCCCGACACAATCGAGCACTCGGAGCTGGTCTACGGGATCAGCGCCAGCGGCAAGATCACCACGTTCTATTCGCATGACTTCCTGCCCGAGATGATCGTGCACGACGTGCCGATCCTGGCATCGGAGTAGAGACACAATTCGTCGCCACCTGCGCACAGGTTTGGCAATCCTGGTCGCTATCGGGGGGCTGATTGCGGTCGTGCTGCTGAGCGGCACGTCGAACCGGTCCGGGACGGGTCGGCCAGCGCCCCAGCTGCCGAGGAGCGTTCTCGTTCCGCCGCCGGTAACGCTCGCATCCCTGCGCGGCGAGCCCGCCGCGATCAACTTCTGGGCCAGCTGGTGCTCCCCGTGTCAGAAGGAGGCCCCGGAGCTGGAGCGCGTGGCGCGCTCGCTCCACGGCCGCGGGCGGCTGGTCGGTGTCGATTGGAATGACGACTTGGGCGCCGCTCGCTCATTCGTCAGCAAGAACGGCCTCACCTACCCGAACATGGTCGACCCGAGCGGTATGACGGGCAACGGCTACGGCTTGAACGGTCTGCCAACCACCTTCATCCTCGACTCACGAGGGACGATCACCGATGTCCTGCGCGGTCCCCAGTCCGCTGAGGCTCTGCTGCAAGCGTTGGGCTCGACCGGGTAAGCCACGCCAATGGATCGCCAACCGCATAGCTTCCGCCACCGTCCCGCGCCTGGGATCGTCTGGACCCAAGTGCGCCTCGCGAGGAGGATTGGCGGGCGACTCCGTGCTGGTCCTCGAACGCCGCTTCATCTCGCTGATCCAGGTGATCTTCGGGCTGATCGGCTTCGAGCTTCCTGCTGTCGGATTCGGATGTCTGAGCGGGGAGGCAAGCGATGAGTTTCCAGACCCCGCTCGCCCACCTCGGACACTGGTACCTCTGGGTTCCGTACGCGCTCCCGATGTTGATTGTCCTGGCGGCGTCTATCCACGCATTCAGGGATCAACGCCGCGAGGACCGCGAGGAGGAGGCCAAGCGCAAGCGCGGTGGATCCGGCGGATGAGCGCTTCCATCCAAAGCGGATGGCTGCTTCTCGTTCAAGCGGCTATTCGTGACTACTCGCCAGCCCGGCCGCTTCTCGTGCCCGTCGCTTCTTCCCGCGTTGAGTCACGGGCCGCCGAGACAAGCACGCCGAGCAGGACCAGCCCGCCGACAAGAAATGCGACATCCGCGCCCATCTTCCAGGTCGTTGATACGCCCTTGAAGTGATCCAGGATCGAGCCGACGGCGGCCAGGCCGCAGAAGCCGACGACGGCCAGGGTGAGCGAGTCAGTCCGCCGCCTAGCCGCGGCGGCTCCGATCACGACGCCGAAGATGAGCACCGCAAGTGTGCCCGGCATCTCGGCCGCCGTGAAGTGGGCAACTGGAATCACGCTTCCTCCTCTCGCTCGGAGCGGCGAGCCTATCGCCCAGCCCGGCTCTCCACTTTCGACTCGAAGCCCTGCTCACTTCTGTCCTCGAGCTGGTGCCAGAGTCGTGCCAGAGTCGTGCCAGAGTCAGACCGGTTCCAACCGGTTCCAACCGGTCGAATTCGTGCCTGGGAACCCCCTCCCCTGGGCATGCGCGAGTTCTCTCCTCCCTGTAGTACCCCTAGAAAGCGCCCGCTTCGGCGGGTCGTTTCTTTTGCCGGGTTCGCACAGTGATCAAGAAGAAGCCCGGGGTGAGCAAGCTGCGGGTGGACGGTACGGTGTCGATCCTCGACTTCAACCTTCCACCTACCTACTCCAATTGCACGAGCGGCGGGCCGCTCGCCTACTCCGCGCCCCCGTGTCGCCAGCAAGTCCTCCACCTTCCGTACATCAAGAAGTCGCTGCCGCTCTGCCGGCGGAAATTGGGCGCGGAATAGCCGCTTCGGACGAGATGCGGCGGTTTGCCGAATCGCACACTCCTAAGCCTGGGGCGATGTGGCCTGCCGAAAAATTCGGTTCTTTCCACAGGAACTCACCCGGCGGTCTTCCGTGTCGACGGAAGCCCTCAGGAGCCCTCCCCCTCCCCTAGAAGCCGGTCGAGCTCATCGTCGAAGTCGTCTTGTTCGTGAGGGGGGTCAATCCGCAGCGCCCGTTCCAGGGCGATCGCTGCAGACACCGAGCCCGCTCTGGCCTTCTTGCTCAACAGCGCGAGGACTTCCTCCCGGCTGAGAACCTCGGCGTCACTCATCTGCAGTTCCCCAGCGGTGGGTGTGACGGGTCAATCGGCGGTTTTCGCGGTCGAGGGTCACGCTAGGCAACCCTCCCCCATATGTGCGTGGATCGGCCAATCCTGCGCACCCGCTGGCTCGTATGAACCCTTAGCGGACGCCTGCCCGCACGGAGGAGAGGCGCCCGCAACCATTCCCAATGGAAGGAGTTGGCATGCGCAAGTTCATCATGGCCGCGCTCGCCTCCCTGGTCGTTGCCGCCTTCGCGGCAGGACCGGCATCCGCGACACCGACCGGCACACCGGGCCAGCCAAACCAGGATTGTGAAGCTCTGGCGGCCAGCGGGGGCACTGGGCCCTCGGGCTTCGGCACCGGCGGCTTCGCGAACGCCCAGAGCCACTACGCGGACCCCAGCATCCTGCCGTCTACGGCCAATGGCCATGCCGTATCGCAGTACGACGTGGCCTGCTTCCAGTTGAGCAGCCACTAAGGGTGAGTGATCGGGATGGGCCGGGCACGCTGGTCCGGCCCGTCCCGACAACAGAACTCCCCTACGCCGGGGGATACTGCGTGGGCGATGTCGGAGGAGAACGTCGAGCTGATCAAGGGAATCCTCAGTGCCTACGAGGGTCTCGACCTGGCCGCGTTCTGGCGCGACACGAACCCGGCTGACATGCGGGCCATCTTCGAGGCCGTCTACGACCCAGCCATCGAGATCGTCTGGGTGGACACGAGCCCCGATTCCGGACCCTTCCACGGCATCGACGAAGCGATGCGGGCATTCGACGAGTGGCTGGCGTCTTTCGAGGAGTTCTTCATGACCACGACGGAATTTCTCGATGCCGGGGACGAGGTGGTCGTCACCGTCGTCACACCCGGTCGCGGCAAGGACAGCGGGGCACAGGTCGAGATGACGGTCCACTGGGTGATCACGGTCAGCGACGGCAAGATCGCGAGATTGCACGAGTACTCGACGAAAGCCGGTGCCCTCGAAGCCGCCGGGCTGTCGGAGTAGCTGTTTTGGACGAGAAGCGGCTGTGTTGGAAATCACTCCTCCGCCTCCGGCGGAATCCTCTCCCAGAGAACCTCGGCGACTAGGTAGCCCTCCTTGGAGGTGCGGATCTTCTCGATGGTGCCGAGTGTCTTGTCTGGCTGGACTCGATCGCCGACAGCGAGTCTCATACTTCTCCTTTCAGTGCTCGCGCTCATCGCCCTCATCTTGTTTGGGGTTGCCGTCATCGCCGTGGCGGCCGTGGTGCTGGTGCGCTCAATGCAGGCGATCGAACAGAGGAGGGCCCGGAACCCCGAGCCGGAACGGGTGGAGAGCGAGGTCTACGAGAAGCTCTTCGTGCCCTATGACGGCCCGCTTGACTTGGCGAAGAGCACACGGCGCGACCACCTGTTCGAGGTCGAGCGGATCACCTTCATGGCCGACCACGGTTACCTGACCGAGGCCGAGCTGGAGAAGATCGCCGCAGAGGGCCGCGAGGCCAAGGCGCGGATCGGTACGGACGCCGAGCAGACGGCTCCGCAGTCACCCAACTTCGGCGGCGACAAGCTGCGCGCCGCCCGCGCCGACGCGGTCCTGCGGGCGTTGAAGCGGCAGAAGTCTTAGCGCCCCCGGCATTCCTAGGACGGTTTCGTCCCGGGACCGGGAGCGCTAAGACTGGAGCGCCCAACAGCGAGATACTGCGTGGGCTATGTCGGAGAAGAACGGCTCAAGGTGAAGGTCAAGCATCTCGGAGCAGAATCGCTTGAACCGGGCGAGCTCGCTCACTTGACCACCCCTGAGCTACGGTTGAGCCGACACCGGGAAGGAGCCCATCCATGACCGAAAAGAGCCCTAGTTCGCTTCGAGCAGCTCCAGGGGATCGCTTGGTGGTGGAGGGCCACCATCAGGGCGAATCCCAGCGTGACGGTGAAATCGTTGAAGTCCATGGCGAAGACGGTGGACCCCCGTTCGTCGTCCGCTGGGAGGACGGAACGACCACGACGCTGTATCCGAGTTCGGATGTCAAGGTCCAGCATTTCCCGAAGGACTCCTGAAACTCGGTAGCTCACTTCGACCCGAGGATTCTCCGCCAGCAGGTCCCCGTCCCCGCTCGGCTGCTCTCCGCGCAGCGCCCGCTCCAGGGCAACGGCAGCGCCGACCTTGCCGTCCTTGGCGAGCCCGTAGAGGATGTGGACAGCCTCGTCGTGGGTGGGATCGCCCTCAGGTGGCGGGCCCTGGAGCAACCGGCGCAGGTACCCCGCGCGGCTCGTGGGACCCCGCATCTCGTCAAGGCGGGCCATCTCGGACCCCGCCAAACGCACCTTGACGGTCAGATCACGCTTCATCGCTTTAGGGAGGGCCGGTGGGGCCGATATCCATGTCGGAGCGGTCCTCGTTCCCCTAAGGGGGCCGCTCCTTTTGTTTTTCGCTGGTACTTCGCCGGTAGTTCTCTTCGCATATTTCGTTGTTTCCTCACAGGAGCGGTCCCTAGCCATTGGCACCTGCGACGAGCCACAGGCTTCGACGGGGGCCGCTCCCTTTTGTTTCTGCGGCATCTTGGGGCCCTCATCGCATCCTTTGGCGGCGCGCGCAGGCGACCAACCAGCGGCGGTCTTCCGAGCCGACGGAAGCCCTCAGGAGCCCTCCCCCTCCCCTAGAAGCCGGTCGAGCTCATCGTCGAAGTCGTCTTGCTCGTGAGGGGGGTCAATCCGCAGCGCACGCTCCAGCGCTATCGCTGCAGACACTGAGCCCGCTCTGGCCTTCTTGCTCAACAGCGCGAGGACTTCCTCCCGGCTGAGCACCTCGCCGTCAGTCATCTGTGATTTCCCACGGTGGGTGTGGCGGGCCACCCGGCGGTTAGTGCAGGCATGGAATCGCCACCTCGACCCTCCCCTCGCCACGAGAAAACTCGGGGGCGCTGTGGCCGTTTGACGGCCACTCTGGGTCGAGAGTAGTGTCGACATCTGATGCGGCGTTTCCTTCTGGCGTCCTGTATTGCCACGGCAGCCTTGGTCGCAACTTCGGGGAGCGCCGCGCAGCGACGCAGATCGGGCAGACGTTTACGCCGGTCGCCCATGACTGTGCGGTCGGAGAGGTCGATACCTGGCTTCAATCGGAGTACACGGTTCCTACCGCAGGGGTGATCACGAAGTGGAACTTCGAGGCATCCCCGAATTCCGCTCAAAGACCTTCCCTGAAGTTCAAGGTCGCCCGACCTTCGGGGGGCAACAACTTCACCATCATCGGGGAGAGCGCCGTCGTTGTTCCCGCGATAGGCACGTTGAGCACCTTCTCGGTTCAGATCTCCGTAGAGCCTGGCGACGTGATCGGGTTCTCGCCATACACCAGCGGCTATTGCGACCGACCTCAAGGTGGCTACACCGAGTTGAGAGCGGTGAACGACGTGTCGCCCATAAACACGGCGACGTTTAGCAATGTGCAGGGCTACCAAATGGACCTTTCCGCAGTGATCGAACCCGACTGCGACAGAGACGGCTTGGGCGACGAAACTCAAGACCAGAATCTCTCCACCTGCCCTACCTGCAAGGGCAAGCGAGCAACCATCGTCGGCACTCGTGGGAAGGACATGCTCACCGGCACGGACGGTCGTGACGTGATGGTTGGTCTTGCGGGCAACGACGAACTGACTGGCCTTGGTGGCAATGACGTGATGTGCGGTGGCGCCGGCAAGGACCACTTCACCGGTGGAACCGGAAACGATGCCCTTCTCGGTGGGGGAGGCTACGACGCCTGCAAAAGCGGGAAAGGCAAGGACTCCGCTTCCGGGTGCGAGAAGAGGCGGAGAATTGCAGCCCTTGAAGCCGCCGGGCTGTCGGAGTAGGTGACCGCTGCTTTAGACGAAAAGCAACACCGCTGCTTTGCATGGAAAGCAGCACTCCGTCGGGTCCTCGACGAGGTTGGCGATCATCGCTGTCGTCGTCTCCCTGTGATCGCAGCTGCAGGTTGATAGACGTACCTCGCCCCCCAGGGGACTGTGTTGGTCGTGGGGCCGCTCAGTGCGCGTGCCGGAAGCCGAACAGCGCCGTGTAGGTCCCGGTGCCGGGGTTGTCCGCGCCCGCCGGGGATCCCTGGTCAACGCCGACCCCGATCTGGCGGAAGGACTTCGAGAGCAGAACGCTCCGGTGCTCGGCGCTCGTCATCCAGGCGTGGACGGTTGCGCGCGGGCTGCTCAGGCTTCCGGCCCCCCAGAAGAGGTCCTCTCCGACGCCCCAGGAGCTGGCGCCGATCATGTAGCCGGCGTTGGCCGCCCGGGAGGCAGGGGTTCCGTCGCCCCCGTGGGAGAAGAAGTTCTGGGCGACCATCGCGTCGGTGTGCGTCTGGGCTGCGACCCTCAGCGGGAGGTTGGCGTAGACGGGCTGCACGTGGTGACGGGCGCGGTTTCCGTTGATCAGGCAGGTCACCGTCAGTCGTGCCTGGTCGACCGTTAGCCGTGACGCGGGCAGGCGGCCGCCTTGGCAGGCGAGCGCCGAGGGCGCCCAGGTCGCGAGCAGTCCGGCGATCACGAGTGCGATTGCCAGCCCGAATTTGGGCGTGATTCGCCCGCGAACGATCTCCGGCATCGGCTGCTGATCCATTGCCGACCTCTCGGTCTTCCCGCTTCCGGGGTTAGCTGGCGGGCTCGCGCGGAATGAGTCGCGCTAGACCTTCTATTCGGCAATTCGCCCTGGGACCTTGAGTCCACGGCGCATCAATGGGATAACGGCGGTTAAGCAGGTCTATGAAGCGCGGACAGCGATTTTGCAGTGCCACGACTCCTGGAAGACGTGGCGCTGCGGACATGCGTGCCAGGGCGAGATACTGCGTGGGCGATGTCGGAGGAGAACGTCGAGGCGGTTCGTCGGACGGTGGACGCTTTCAACCGGGGCGACCGGACTTACAGCCTCGCGCCCGCGAATCTCACGCGCGTCCGGCCAGTCACCGGTACTTCCCCTTTGGACGAGAAGCAGCTACGCGCTACTCGTCGGGTATCACCCGTCAGCAGGATTCAGCGGAGTGAGCCGGCCCTGGCTTGATCGCCTACCAGGCCAGTCGTAGGGTTGGTCGATCGAAGTCTCGACTTAGCAACCGAGAGGTGACTGCCATGGCTGGTGTAGAAGCGCTCAATTTCGATTCTCCGGACGAGACGCGGACTCCGGACAAGACGCGCGTAGACGTCGTCCACCTGGGGGACACAACCGCTGCTCGCTTTGCCTTCGAACCCGGCTGGAAATGGTCCGAGTGCGTGAAGCCGGTCGTTGGTACGGACAGCTGCCAGGTTCGACACGTTGGCGTTGTGCAGTCTGGTCGGATGCATGTGGCACACGACGATGGCACAGAGCTCGAGCTTGGACCCGGGGAGGCCTACGTGATCGAACCTGGCCACGATGCATGGGTGCTCGGCGATGAGGGCTTCGTTGGCTTCGAGTTCGAGCCGCGTGCCGCGGAGGAGTACGCGCGCTCGTAAGAGGAGATCTCACCGGGCACGACAAGTAGCACCGCTGCTTTGCATGGAAAGCAGCACCTTTCGAGCCGGCGCTCGCCTTTCGCGCGAAGGAACAGGTGGGTCGGCGAAGCATTTTCCAGGCCAGTGCCCACGCGGCCCCCAACGCGGGTCATCGGCCGGGCAGAGCTCAGCGCTTCCGCTTGACGAGCTTGATCCGCTTCGCTTCGGTTAGCTGGAAGCCACCGATATTGGTGAAGGTCACCTTTGCCTTCACCGACACCTTGCCAGTGCGGTTCAGCTTGCGATTCTTCTTTCCCTTGGATCTGACCGTGAGCTTCACGGTGCCGGGGGCGCTCACGGCTTTGGCGACCGTCCTGAGCGCACGATCGCCCGGACGCTGCTCGACCAGCCCCTTGCCGGTTAGGGCTAGCGTGCCGGGACCCGGCACATTGACCGACAGCGTCGCCGTTCCGTTGCGCCTATTTCGCTTCAGCTTGCCGAAGCTGAAGGGCGTGTAATTGATCTGCACCTGCGATGGCGTGCCCGCCGCGGCCACGATCTGGCTCCCCCCCGACGGCACGAGGGACGAGCCGCCACCGCCGCCACCGCCTCCACTCATGCAGCCGCCGGCACCGCCCCCGCCGCCGTAGTAGCCGCCTCCACCTCCGCCGCCACCTCCCGTGGCAGTCAAGCCGTTGCCTCCGTTCCCGCCCAGGCTCAGCTGGCCGGTGGCGCCGTTGCCGCCACACGGTCCAAGACCGCCAGCGCCGCCGATACTGGAGGTGCCGGCAGCACCCTCTTCGTTGTCGGCGCCACCTGTGGTGCCGGCGCTGCCTGCCGCCCCGCCGGCGCCCTCGGCAGCGCCACCTCCACCGGCGGCGACGATCAGCCGCAAATCAGATGAGAGCCCGGTCGACCGAGGCACCGTGCGCACGTCCGACGCCCCGCCTCCGCCGGCCCCGCCCACACCGCCCGCGCCGCCGCCGTTGAAGCCGCCGGCTCCGCCGATCTCGGCGGACTGACCGCTGCCCGCCACTTCGACATAGAGCACTTGGCCCGGCATCACCGGCAAATCACCGGATATCTGCGCCGCAGTTCCGCCGGAAATCAAACCGGAGCTTCCACCGCTGCCGCCGATCGCCATGACCTGCACGCTCGACACATCCGGCGGGACGGTGAACGTCTGCTCGGTCCCAGTGAAAAAGAATGCTTGCGTCGCCGCTTGCGCACTGCCCAGCCCGCAGGCCGTGGCCAAGGCCAACGCGCACGAACCGAGCAAAAGCACCCTCCCCGCGCACCGGGATCGGAGGGCTGCCAGGAGATGGGTTCGAAGTACCACAGCGCGCCGAGGTTCGACCCGAACCGTCTCACAAAGTTCCCGAGGAAGTCAACGCGGGCTGCGACGAGCCGCACGAGGTATACGCCGATGATGTGCCACGCCATCTCGCTATCGCTCTTCGCGCAAAGCGGGAGCGAGCTCAAGCGGTACTGCTTTGCATGGAAAGCAGCGGTCTCGTTCGAATCGACAGGCTGAGCCACCGACGCACGGTCCAGTAGTAAGTGCGGATGCCCCGCCTCCTTCGCGGGCATAGGGTCTTGGGTCCAACTGCATGCCTAAGACTTTGCGAGCAACAACCTCCGTGATCGTCGTGTGCGCGTTCTGTGCAATGGCTCCAAGCGTTGCCCTGGCCGGGACCCTGGATCAGCAGCAACCCACCGCGGGCGGCGCGGGGCTCGACGCTGAATCGACACAAAGTGTCGCCCAAACCTTCACGGCGGGCCTGAGCGGCAAGCTCGACCAAGTCGATCTGCACCTCGACAAGCTCAACAGCCCTACGGCTCCACTGAGCGTTGAGCTTCGAGATGTCTCCGGGGGCCTCCCGGGAAGCACGGTGCTGGCCAGCCAAAGCGTTCCGGCCTCAAGCGTGCCCGCGTCCCCTGCCGCTGCCTTCGTTTCAATCAACTTCCTGGCTCCCGCACCAGTCGCCGCGGGGACCCAGTACGCGATAGTCGCTTACAGCGCCAACGTGTTCCCCGTGTCCTACTCCTGGAGCCTCACAATCGGGAACCCGTATGCGGCGGGGGGCGCGTATTTCGCGACCTCAGCTCCTCCCACCACTGCCTGGATGCCAGATGCCGGTGTAGACCTCGCCTTCAAGACCTATGTGACGCTCCCCACGCCACAGACCGCGACCGGCCAACGCGCCGCGGCGCTTGCCAAATGCAAGAAGAAGCACTCGGCCAGAAAGCGGCGGAAGTGCCGCAAGAAGGCCAACCTGCTTCCAATCTGAGCAGGCCCGGTCTACATCGACGAAGTAGCCACTTTGGACGAGAAGCAGCAGCTTTCGATCGCGGCCCACGGGTCTTGGCCGCGCCGCGATTGACAGCCGGCGCCATCCGGCGCTAGTTTCGGTCCCCGAACGGCGCGGCGAATCGTCGGCGCCGAATGGCTAGCCAGGGAAAGGGCAGCGTCAGATGGGAAAGCTCGGCCGGTCTCTTCATTCGAGTGTCTTCGCGGCGACGGTCGTGGCCGCAACGCTCCTGGTACCGAATCTGGCGATGGCTGGAACCCTCGATCAGCAGCAACCCACCGTCGGCTCCATGGCGTTGAACGCTCACTCGATGCAGAGCGTCGCCCAAACCTTCACGGCGGGCCTGACCGGCAAGCTCGACCAGGTCGATCTGAACCTCAATAAGAGCGGCACTCCCCCGGTTCCACTGACTGTCGAGCTTCGAGATGTCTCGGCTGGCCTCCCTGGCAGTGCGGTCCTTGCCAGCCAGAGCGTTCTGGCTTCAAGCGTTGTGGCGTTTCCCGGCTCTGGCTGGGTGTCGTTCGCCTTTCCCACGCCCGGGTCGGTGACCGCCGGGACTCAGTACGCGATCGTCGCCCAGAGCGCCGCCGTGTTCCCCGACACCTACGCCTGGAGCCAGGGCACCGGCACCGACCCATATGCGGGAGGGGCGGCGTACTTCGCCTCTTCGTCACCTCCCACAACCGCCTGGATGCCTGTTCCTATCGGACCACCCGACTTTGCATTCAAGACCTACGTGGTGCCCGCACCGCCACCGACCCCTCCGACCGGCCAGCGCGCCGCGGCGCTCAAGAAGTGCAAGAAGAAGCACTCAAAGAAGGCGCGGAAGAAGTGCCGTAAGAGGGCGCAGTTGCTGCCCGTCTAGCGGCTACTACTTTGGACGAAGAGCGCTAGCCGACCAGCGCGGCTGTCGCGGGAATGACCGGTGCCCGACGGCTGCGAACCGTCTCGATGATCTCGCAGCTGTCGATTCCTTGGAGGTAGATCGAAGTCACACCGAGGTTCGCGTGTCCGAGCTGACGCTGTATGACGTTGATCGGAAGGCCCTCCCGCGCCATCTCGACCGCATGGGCATGACGCAGCTGGTGAGGAGCGAAGCGGCGTCTGACGCCAGCCTTCAACGCCCTCTCGTGGAGGGCTGTCCGCGCGTGCGAGCTCGACCAGGGTTGCCCGCAGCTTGATCCGGCGATGACACAGAAGAGCGGGCCGATCGGCAGCGACATGCGGGTCTCAAGCCAGGGACGAAGCTGCCCCCAGGCCCAATCGTCCATCCCGACCTCTCGGCGACGGCCACCCTTTCCCCGACGAACAATCAGAGAGCCGCGGGCGATCTCGAGATCACCCTCGGTGAGCGCAAGCGCCTCGGAGATCCGTAGCCCGGCCCGCCAGAGGACAACGATCAGACCGCGAAGCCGCTGTCCGAATGGGCGATCGCCGGCGGCCTTCATCACCGCGACTATCTCTTCGACACGGGGCGGGTCGGCTGGATAGCGGCGTCCCTTGTTGCCTGGCCTGACAGTGAGCATCGTTCCTCCGTTCGTTCGGGAGAAAGGGATGCTTCTCGTCCAAAGCGGCCATCTTCGGCAATCGCGGCGCGCTACGGGCGTAAGTCCCGTGGGAACCACCGAGACAGGCGCGAACTTCGGCTGGCACGCTCCGGCGTGCGTGTTTCGGTGTTAGGGCTATGGAGGACCAATGAGACGCCTACTGATCGCGGTTTTCGCTTCGTCGCTCTCCCTGGCGCTGATCGCGCCGGCAGCTCACGGTGCGACCGAGGTCCGGCACCTGACCCTGGATGGCACCGCTGCCGGTGGCCCGCCGGGGCCGACGCAGGGACAAGTCGAGCTGGGGATCGACTACCTCGTCAAGCATCGGAACGGACACACGAGGCTGGTCCCCCAGCGGGCTCGTTTGAGCCGGGCCCCGGCTTCGGAGGGGTGCCGGCAATCAAGATCACGAAGAAACGGTTCTCATACAGGTACACAGATACATGGGGGGGCGCCATTCAGGCCACGGTCCAGTTCGCCGGCCAGAAGATGTGGCAGGAAGGGACGAAATGGAGGGGTCAGGAGCCGAAGCCACCGGGCAAGAAGTTCTTCTGGAAGAGGGCGTCGGGGACCCTCAACATCATCGACTATGACTACCTAGCGCCCGGGGGTCCCACGAACTGCACCACCAACGGCCCGAGGTCCTGGTCGGCACATCAGTGCAACGCGACAAGTACCGACCCCGTTTACCTCCCGCTCTGTAACCGAGGCTTCTGATCCATAAGCGGTTCCGGATGTCTCGGCGCAGTACCGCTTTCCATGCAAAGCAGAATTACTGCTTTTCGTCCAAAGCAGCACTTGTTGCGACGCCCTCCGGGCCCGCACCTGCGGCTACTACCCGAGGAGTCCTACCCCTTCTTGCACGTCCCCTTGGCCGCCTTGCACGGCTTTGGTCCGGCCCTCCACAGCTCCCTGCCGTGTCTGCGCTCCTTGGCGGTGAAGAAGAGGCTGGCGCCGACTGCGGTGAGCTGCTGCGGGTGGCTGCTGGCAGTGCCGCGGCGGATGTCCCTGACCACCTTCGTCCCCTTGCGGGTTCCGTCGCTTTGCCAGAGCTCCTGGCCGTGCTTCTCGTCGGTGCCGACGAAGTAGAGCGTGCCCTTGGCGGCGGTCAGCGACCCGGCGGAGAGGTGGCCGGGGCCCCGGACGAGCTTCGTTCCTCGGGGGGTGCCGTCGCTTCGCCAGAGCCCTCCCCCGGCGGTGAAGTAGAGCTTGCCCCTGAAGGGGGCGAGGTCGCCGTCGATGCCGAAATTGCGTTTGAGATTGATCCGCTTGACCATGGTCGTCCCCGCCTCGGTGCCGTCGCTTCGCCACAGCTCATTCGGGACGGGGCCGGTCTCCGACGAGAGGAAGTAGAGGATGCCGTTGGCCTCGGTGAAGCAGCAGGGCAGATAGATATAGACGGAATTGACGTCCTTGACCATGGTCGTGCCGGCTTCGGTGCCGTCGCTTCGCCACAGCGCGGGGCCGTGGACGCCATCGTCGCCGCGGAAGTAGAGGGCGCCGTTGAAGTCGGTGAGGTACTCAAGGCTGCCGACGAACTGCTGCTTGACCAGGCTCGTCCCCGCCTCGGTGCCGTCGCTTCGCCACAGCCCCGAGACGCTGCCGTCGTCGCCGTTGAAGAAGAGGGTGCCGGCGACGTCGGTGAGGTAGGCGGCGCCGATCTCCTTGACCACGGTGGTCCCCGCCTCGGTGCCGTCGCTTCGCCACAGCTCCCTATGAGTCCCGTCGCTGGCAACTAAGAAGAGGGTGCCGTTGACGTTAGTGAGGTAGCCGGGTCCGCCGGAGGCGGGACCGGGGTTGATGTCCTTGACCATCCTGGTCCCCCGCGCCGTGCCGTCGCTTCGCCAGAGCTCGTGGCCGTGGACGCCGTCGTCGGCGCTGAAGTAGAGGATGCCGTTGACGCCGGTGGCCCCGTAGATGTTGCTCGAGCCCGGCCCGGGGTTGACGTCCTTGACCATCCTCGTCCCCTTGCGGGTGCCGTCGCTTCGCCACAGCTCATAGCCGTGCACGCCGTCGTCGACGCTGAGATAGAGGATTCCGTTGACGCCGGTCAGCAGCTCCCCGACGTAAGGGGCAATGTCGCAGCCGCATTCGCCGGTCGGGCCGCTGCTGCTGCCGGAGCGACCCGGATGAATGTCCTTGACCAGCACGGCCCCGCGGTTCGCGGCCGCCTGGGCGCCTGAGGTCGACAGGAGCATTGCGCCGGCGGCGAGCAGCAGGGCGAGCCACGCGAGCCTCCGTGGCTGGTGGATTGAGAGCTTCATGCAACACCCTCCATGGCCTGTATCACGCTAACCCGCCGAATCGCCCTTCGGATCGGTGTTCGCCGACTGCCCCTCCTCGGTGGGAACTACTGAGTCCGGGCTCGCCTCTGGAGCGGCCCGGACCGAACCGCTCCTTTCCATGCAAAGCAGCACTCCTGTGGGCCCGCGGAGCCGCGGCTCCAATGCGCGGCAAGGCCATCGCGTAACGCAGCAGCCGCTTCGGCGGTCAACCCGGCGGTCGTGCTTTGGGGAATTGCCGCAGCAGCGAATGGGGTGGCGCGAGATCAAGGCCATCGGGATCGTTCAGGTATCCAGGGCCTCGACCGGGTCGACCTGTGTGGCCGTACTGCCAGACGATCTGATTGGTCCGCGGATTGACCACGATCACCCGGTCGTTGTCATCGTCGTTGGCAAGGACGTCCCCGTTGGGGAGCGGCAGAGCGAGCGAAGGCTTATCGAGTGCGTGTCTGCCCTTGGGGGCATATCGCCATTTCAGGCGTCCATGGAGATCGAACATTTCGATGGTGCCCGGATGGACGTAGTCGGCGCTCAGAAGGAGACCCGGCTTGACCTCGTTCGTGTCCGAGGGGTAGCTGAAACCCGGTGGGTGAGTGGCGCTGATCAGCTTCCCAGATGGGGCCAGCAGGTCGATCCAATCCCCGCTGATCTCGGTGACGACTGTCGCGCCACTGGAGGTTGGGAAGGCCCCATTGGGGCTGGCGAAGGACAGCGGTGGGTTGTGGATGCACAGTCCGGTCGATCCGAGCTGGCGCACCGGAGCATGGGAGGGCGGGTGGAGAATGACTAAACGGCAGTTCTTGATGTCGGCGCTGAGGATCGTGCCGCCCGCCATCGGGATAGCGTCGTCGGGATTGTTGAGCCGGTTCGGCGTCGCCCCGGGAACTCCTGGACGCCCATAGCGGTAGACAATTCTGTGGCGGCGAACATCGATGACGCTGATCACGAAGTCGTCCTCCTGGGTGGCGACCACAAACTGTCCGCTGGGATCGAAGAAGGCGTCGTCAGGGGACTTGAACGTCTGGCCGGGAAGCAGATCACCGGGGCGAGGGAACTGCCAGACGACATGGCCGGAGGGATCCAGCTCTAGTAGGCGGTTGTTGCCGCGATCGGCGATCAGGAGGTCGCCCGGCAGGACCGATGGGTCGGACCCTGGACGGGTGAGGGCGCGGTTGTCGGAAGATGGGCCGTGTCCCTGGTGGGTTCCGCTCAAGAGCAAGACCACCAATAGGCCGGTCGGGAGTAACACGATCAGACCTGCCGTCAAGCGGCGCCGCCGAAAACGGCGCCGGCGCTCAAGCCGACGACGATCGAGCCGCCGACGCTGCCGCAGCCGGTCGGGGAGGTTGGGCTGCGAGGAGGTCACCTTTGCTGGTCCGCTTCACAATGGGACAGCGCGGCCTGAAATGACCGGAACGGACACTCCGTCCCAGGACTTGCCGGGGGCGAAAACACGGTCGAGAGGCGGTTCGTCAGCAAAGTCCAGGTGGCTGGGATGAGTCGGTCAGCGGACGAGGCCAAGCTCACGACCCCCGCGCACTCCTGGCAAATGTCGGCGGAGTGCATCCGGCCCGGGACAAAGCGCTGCTCGCAGAATCGGCACTGGCGTAGCACCCGCTCTCGCTCCCCGCGAGCCCGCTCCACGGCGCGCTCAAGCCGCCCTTCATCCTCACTCGGCGCGAGATGCACTACTGCGCGCAGCCCGAACTCGGGCTTGCCGGGGCTGGGCCAGTCACGTCTATCCAGCCGACGAACACCCCGACGTCCGCGATCACCGCTCCAACGGTATCCGGAGCATCACGCCACAGACCATCCTCATGCGGTGACAGACCACTGCCCTCAAGGGCAAGTTGCCAGAGTGCCTCGTCCACCTTGAGCGGCGTCTCCTGACCCCAGCGAATCGGTGCCCCATATGGTCTGGACGAGCCGGCGCAGGCTTGCACTCCCAAGAGCTAGCGTCAACCTCACTAATTGGCGGGTCTGAGCCTAGAGGCCCGCTCGTGAGCGCTTCCCAAACGTCTGCTTTCCATGCAAAGGAGCACCTACTCGGATGACGCCCCGCCGAACTTGTCCCGCCGCCGTAGAATCGCCTCGTTCCCGAGATAAGGAGCGTCCATGCCAGCAGCAAAGAAGACGCCTGAGCGCACACGTGCGTCGGCAGATGCCACTAAGAGGCGCGCGGAGGCCGCGCTGAAACGTGCAGGCGGTTCGCTCGACGAGGCCCAGCAGGCGCTGTCCGACCTACAGAAGGACCTGGGACGGGGTAGGCACGACATGATCCGCAACCTGCAGCAGCTGGTGAAGAATCAGCGCCGCGATTTGGGCAAGCTGAACCGCGCGCTCTCGGCCGACCTGCGCAGGCTTCAAAGAGCGCTGACCGAGGAGCCGCCCGCCCGGACGAAGGGCGCTACCCCCAGCACAAAGGGCAAGACCGCCCGTGCAAAGGCTCGGCCGACCCGCGCAAAGGCCACCAGGACCCGTGCAAAGAGCGGCTCGTCCCGCGCGAAGGGCACGACCAAACGGCCCTAGGGATCGACGACGGGCACACACGCCCTCGTCTTCCGCGCATCATCCCTTCCTGGACCGCGGCAGCGGGCACCCCTCGACTTGGTGTCATGCCGGACCGCTGCTTTGCATGGAAAGGAGCACTTCTGCTTTCACGCAAGAGAATGCGCCCGGCGCGTTGCCGGTCTCACGCCTCCTTCGCAGGATCCGCGCGTGTCGAGTCGGTCCCGCCAACCGGGCCAGGGACGGGGCGGCCCGGGCCCCTATCTACACTCGGTGTGGGGCTCGGGCAGTCGAGTTCAATAGTGACAAGCAAGTCCATCGAAGAGAAGGAACGCGTCGTCATCCGCTTTGCGGGTGACTCTGGCGATGGCATCCAGCTCTCCGGCAACTTGTTCGCGGCCGAGACGGCCTTAATCGGCAACGACCTGGTCACCTTGCCGGACTTCCCGGCCGAGATTCGCGCGCCGGCCGGGACACTCGCCGGCGTCTCGGCTTTCCAGATCCACTTCGCTTCGCGCGAGATTCTCACACCGGGGGGCCGCCCGAATGTGTTGGTGGCGATGAACCCGGCGGCGCTTAAGGTGAATCTGGCCGAGCTCGAACCGGGCGGGATCGTGATCGCCAACGAGGACGGCTTCACGAAGGGCAATCTGGGCAAGGCCCACTACAACGAGAACCCGCTCGAGGACGGGTCGCTGGACGGCTACCAGGTGTTCCGGGTGCCGATGACGTCGATGACCGTTCGCGCCACCGAGGGGATCGACGAGATCAGCTCCCGGGATGCGGCCCGCTCCAAGAACTTCTTCGCGCTCGGTCTCGTCTCCTGGATGTACGGACGGCCCACTGATCCGACGGTGCGCTGGATCGAGAAGAAGTTCGAGGAGAAGCCCCCGATCCGTGACGCCAACCTCGCTGCCTTCCGGGCGGGCTACAACTTCGGCGAGACCGCCGAGCTCCTCCAGGTCAGCTACCACGTGAAGGCCGCGCCCGCCGAGCCGGGCACCTACCGCGCGATCAACGGGACATCCGCCGCCGCGCTTGGGCTGATCGCCGCCAGCGTCCGCAGCGGCCTGCCGCTGTTCCTCGCTAGCTACCCGATTACGCCAGCCTCTGAGCTCCTCCACGAGCTCTCCCGCCAGCGCCGCTTCGGGGTGAGGACCGTGCAGGCCGAGGACGAGATCGCGGCCGCCAACATGGCCCTCGGCGCCTCCTTCGGGGGTCATCTGGGTGTTACGGCGACCAGTGGGCCTGGAATGGACCTGAAGGCTGAGACGATCGGCCTGGCCGTCGCCCTCGAGCTGCCATTGCTGGTGATCGACGTCCAGCGGGCCGGCCCCTCGACGGGGATGCCGACCAAGACCGAGGCGGCCGATTTGCTCACGGCGATGTACGGCCGCCACGGGGAGTCACCCCTGCCGATCGTCGCTGCGTCGACGCCGGCCGACTGCTTCGACTCGGCACTCGAGGCGGCGCGGATCGCGGTCACCTACCGGACGCCGGTGATCCTCCTCTCCGACACCTTCCTGGCGAACTCCTCGGAACCCTGGCGCCTGCCGGACGTAGCAGAGCTGCCCGAGATTGATCCTGCCTTCGCGAGCGAGGCGGACGCTGGCGCCTTCCAGCCCTATGTCCGCGACTCCCGCGGGGCCCGTCCCTGGGCCCTGCCCGGCACCCCGGGCCTCGCCCACGTGATCGGCGGCCTCGAGAAGGAGGACGTCACGGGCGAGATCAGCTACGAGCCCGATAACCACGCCCGCATGACCGAGCTTCGCGCCGCCAAGGTCGCGGGCATTGCCGACGAGATCGGCGAGCTCGTCGCGGACGACCCCGACGGCGCCGACCTCCTGGTGCTGGGCTGGGGGTCGAGCTACGGCGCGATCACCGGGGCCGCCAGGCGGGTTCGCCGCCGGGGCGGTCGCGTCGCCTGCGCCCACCTGCGTCACCTGAACCCGCTGCCGCCCAACACCGGGGAGCTGCTGCGCTCTTACGAGAAGGTGTTGATCCCGGAGACGAACAGCGGCCAGCTCTGGAGGATCATCCGGGCCGAGTTCCTGGTCGACGCCCTCCGCTTCAACAAGGTCGAGGGGCTGCCGATCTTCGCCGAGGAGCTCGATGAGGTGATCAGCGCGCACCTATGAGCGAGAGGAACGGACATCCAGGAAACGGCGGAGACCCGGCCGAGGAGGCCGGGGGGACGCTTACCCTGACCAAGAAGGACTTCGCCTCGGACCAAGAGACGCGCTGGTGCCCGGGCTGCGGCGACTACGCGATCCTTGCCACGGTCCAGCAGTTCCTTCCCGAGCTTGGGATCCCGCCCGAGAAGATCGTGTTTATCGCCGGAATCGGCTGCTCGGGGCGGTTCGCCTACTACATGAGCACCTACGGCGTCCACGGCATCCACGGCCGCGCCCCGGCGTTGGCGACCGGCTTGGCGCTCGCCCGCCCCGATCTTTCGGTCTGGGTCGTCACCGGCGACGGCGACTTGCTCTCGATCGGCGGCAACCACCTGATCCACGCCCTACGCCGCAACGTGCCAGTCAACATCCTGCTCTTTAACAACCAGATCTACGGCCTCACCAAGGGCCAGTACTCGCCGACCAGCGAGGAGGGCAAGGTGACCAAGTCGACGCCCTTCGGCTCTCAGGATCACCCCTTCAACCCGATCGCACTTGCCCTCGGCGCCGACGCCAGCTTCGTCGCACGGACCGTCGACACTGATCGCGACCACGAGACCGAAGTCTTGCGCGCCGCCGCCGCCCACCGCGGCTCGTCGTTTATCGAGATCTACCAGAACTGCAATGTCTTCAATGACGGCGCCTTCGACGCTGTGCGGGGCAAGGCGAAGGCCGCCAACCAAATTCGCCTCGTTGACGGCGAGCCGATTCGTTTCGGCGCCGACGGAGAGCGCGGCGTGTTCCGCGGCCGGGACGGGCGCCTGCAGGTGGCCGACGTCACCGAGGTCGGCGAGGACGCCCTGGTCGTCCACGACGCTGACGACCCGACCCACGCCTACGCCCTCGCCCGCCTTGCCGACCGGCCCAGTGGCCCGACTCCCCTAGGCGTCCTTCGCTCGAGCGACCGACCGACCTATGCGGAGGGGATGGGCGAGGAGCTCGCCGCGGCCCGGGAGGGCGTCGGCGACGACGACCTGACCGCGCTGCTCCGATCGGGCGATACCTGGACCATTGAGTAGCTGTCGGCGCGACCGACCCGGATGGCCAGGCTCAGCAGCTCGATCAACCCCCTGAACGCAGAACGCTGGGGGCCAAAGGAGGGAACGGTCGGAGAGTGCCGCTTTGGACGAGAAGCGGCGCTTCTCGCGCTGACGGCGGCCTCTCACTGACCCGCCAGCGTCGGCCTTTGACCAGTTAGACCGGGGCGGGGCGTCCGCCGCCTTCTCACCAACGTGGTCTTGGTCACACCTCCGAATCCCGCCACGAGTGATTCCCGTATCCAGATCAGACAGCGAACAGCAGCGATAAGGCTTCGCTGCACGGAGACCCACGAGCAAGGAATGAGCAATGAAGGGACCAGCGGTGACACTCACGAATGGGCGCTACGAGATTCGAATCCCAACCGGAGGACAGCTCGTCCTCGTCGATCCGCCTGAGGCCGGCTGGCGGCTCGAACGCCCTCGGACGAACGGTCCACGAGCGCTGCGACGCCAGTCTCCCCGCGCCTGACTCCAAAGTTCGGGGGCTTTGGGCGGCTGCTCGAGCCGCGTCTGTTTCGCATGACAGGCGTGGCAGAGCGAGACCAGGAACTCGTCCGCGTAGGGATTGAGGCCGCGGGCGAGCAGCAGCTTCAACGGCGGCTCATGGTGAACCTCGGTGGCGAGCTCTCGGTCGCAGTGCTCGCAGATCGGGTTCTCGAACTTCTTTCGGCGGGCGACGATCAGCCAGTGCTTGCGTGCGTAGAAGCGATTGCGCTCCATCGCGTCCTTGCGCCGCACCCTGCTGCGATCACGTTCCTTCGCCTTGCGGTGCTCATCGCAACGTCCTCGGCTCGTGGCGTACCGGGGGCACCCGGGTTCGAGACAGGGCCGGTGCGGCATCAGCCCGCCACCGCCACTGTCACCACGTGCTTGTCGCGTTCAGAGCAGCGCAGTTCGAGCTCGCCCTTGCTGTAGGTCGCCCAGACCGGCGCATCGTGGCAGCGGCCGAACAGGACCAGCGTGTCGTCGCACTCGCAGCCCGGCTCGTCGCAGCGCAGCCGATCGACTTCGGGGCGAAGGGTGAGCGCCTCAGCCATTGAAAACCATTTCCTCGTGGGTGTGGCGAGCCACCCGGGGACTAGCGCATGCAGGCCATGGCCCACGGCGCCGTCCCCCTAGGCCGTGAGACAGCGGCAGCGGTCACGTGTATTCCTCATGCACCAATGGTCCCGCGCGCATCGGTCATGTCCGTTCGCCATTTGTTCGCCAGTGAGACACCGAAACAACCGGGCGCAATCGGACCTAATCGGCTGGATTCGTGCCTGATGGCGGGGCGCCGTGCGTAGGTCCCAGTTCTCTCCTCCCTGTAGTACCCCTAGAGACCCCGCTTCGGCGGGGTCTCTTTTTTGCGCGGATTTGCCCCACTCCCGGCGTCGCGACCCTCACCCGATAAATTGAGCGCAATGGAGGGACCCCACGCAGTGGTGAGATCAATGAAGCCCGAGGCGGCGTGGGGCGCGGTCCAGCTCGGCTTCGCGGAGATTCTCGATCTGCGGACCGGGATCGAGCGTCGCCGCCACGGAGCCCCGCCTGGGGCGAGACCGGTATCGCTCGCCAAGCACATCGCAAGTCCTGAGGGGCCCGGTGCCATCTACCTCTGCCAACACGCCATCCGCTCGAAGGCGACCTTGCGCCGGGGGGCTGCCGAGGTCGAGGGCGGCTTCGCCGCGTGGAAGGAGGCTGGCCTTCCAGTCGAGGAGGTCGACTAGCGTGGGCTGCGGGATCCGGCGGTTTGCGGAGTGAGACACCGAAACAACCGGAAGCAACCGGCTGGACGCGCGAGCTTCAGTCCTTATCCCCCAGGACCGACTCAACTTCCGTCGAGCGCAACCGGCGGACCCCAGCTCGGCACCTGAAACACCTCGTACGTGCTGTCCGGCGAGCCCGCCTCGCGGACGCGAAAGACACCGTCGGAGCGAGCCGTCATCGCGACCGCCTGGCCCGCCGATCTCGCCTCGATTCGCTCTTCCCGGGAATACCAGCGCTCGTCGATTTGCTGTTCCACGGCGAACCTCATCGTCAGAGGCTCGCCAGGTAGCTGGCGAAGGAAACGTCGAGCTCCGTACGCGCGGCTCGAGAGCGACTCCGGTTCCCCGCCCCCTCCAGTTCATGCCGACGCGCCTCAGTCAGATCGCGGATCGCGGCGATCAGCGCTTCTTCCCGCAACTCAGTTCGCTCGGCGGCTTCCCAGCGTGATGGAAGCTCGGCCGGATCGACACCACGTCCGAGCAGAACGCCGACCCATTCGATGTCCATCGCTGTCATGCCTCGACGGTAAATCCGAACCATCGCCGATACCTCGGTGCTTCCCACGGGTATCGAGGCGGTTCAAAGGCCCCCCGCGGCCAGGAAATCACTGAACCCGCCTAAGGGCTTAGTACGGATGAGCTCGGAGCCGGGGACTCCGAAACATGCAGTGTGCGCCGAAGAGCGTGGGAACGCTTCGTGGATCCACCGCCGGCTCGCGCCAAAGAGCCGACCCTGCCCAGGGTCATCGGGGTTCTCTATGTGGCCGCCGGCCTGCTTGGGCTCGTCTCTCTCGCCCTCGCCCATCCGCCCAATGTGAACCACCAGGGGCTGGCGGGACTGGGCGTCGTGGCCGTGCTGGTCGGCTGCCTCTTCTTCAGCTTCGCGAAGGTCATCCCGAGGTGGCTGGTCGAGGTGTCGATCGGCGGCGGCTCCGCGATGATCGCCCTGGCCGTCTACTTCAGCGCGGCGGCCGGGATCTTCAGCTCCATGTTCGTCTGGATCGCGGCGTTCACCGCCCTCTTCCTTCCGCGAAGAACGAGCTTCCTCCACCTCGTATGGCTGTTGGCCTGCTACGCGCTTGCGCTGTTCAATCTGAACGACCCGACCGGCTACTCGCCCGTGACGCGCCTTCTGCTCACCGGAATCGGCCTCTTCGCCGTTGCCGGCCTGACCTTCTGGCTGGTGCAGCGCCGCCGCTTCGCCGAAGAGCGATCGCAGCGCTTCTTCGACCTCTCCAGGGACATGCTCTGCACCGCGAATGCGGAGGGCCATTTCGTCGAGTTGAACCGAGCCTGGACGAACACACTCGGTTACTCCGATACGGAACTCCGCGCGCGCCGGTACATCGACCTCGTTCACCCCGATGACCGCGAGAAGACGGAAGAGGAAGTGGCGAACGTCTTCGGCGGTCAGGGCACCGTGATGTTCGATTGCCGCTACCGGGCAAAGGACGGCAGTTGGCGCTGGCTGCTCTGGAGTGGGGCGCTCAGCCGCGAGAGCGGGCTCATCTTCTGGCGGGCCACCGACATCACCTCGGCCAAGGAGCTGGCCATTGAGCGGGAAGAGCTCGTCAGGGAACTCGACTCGATTGCCAGGACCGATCCTCTCACCAGCATTCCGAACCGCCGCTGGCTCGACAACGAGATTCAGCGGGAGATGGCCCGGGTGAGTCGGCAGGACGAGCGACTTGGTTTGGCAATGCTCGACCTGGATCGCTTCAAGCAATACAACGATGCCCACGGTCACCCAGCCGGCGATCAGTTGCTTCGCGACGCTGCGAAAGGATGGCGCTCCGGACTGAGGACGAGCGACTTCCTGGCTCGCTACGGGGGCGAGGAGTTCGTCGTGCTCCTTCCCGAATGCAGTCCGGCCGAGGCGGAGGAGACGATCAACCGGATGCGGGCCGCCACACCAGCGCCGATGACCTGTTCGGCGGGGATCGCGTTTTGGGACGGCGTCGAGAACGCCGACGCCTTGATCGCCCGCGCGGATACGGCTCTCTACGCGGCAAAGGACGCGGGTCGGGACCGGACCGTCTTGCTCGATATCAGTCCGATCGAGACCTAGGGGATTCGTAAGCGTCTGCCCCGGTCCCGGCGGGCCTACCAAGGCTTAACCCACTCCTTGCCAGCCGATTCCCCGCCCCTGGGCATCGTCTGACGCGCGCCGTCCAAGCTGCGGCCACAACGTCAAGTCCAAGCCAAGGAGGGAAATCGAATGACCACGCTGACCAAGACGCTGCTGGCCGTCGCGGCCACCATGCTCGTCGCGGGCGGCGCATACGCCGCGACCGCACCGAAGGGCAACGAACCGGCGCCCGCCGCTCCCGCGGCCGACGTCAAGGGCCCGTGCGACGAGGCCGAGCACGCCGCCGACCCCCGTTGCGCCGGCGCCCAGGTGCCGGAGGACAACGCCAGGCACGCGGAGGATCGCAACGGGAACGAGGTCGAGCACCATCAAGCTCGCCACGACGACAACCAGGCCGAGGATGTCGGCGACGACAACCCCGGCGAGGCAGAAAGCCATGACAACCGCGGTCCCGGCTCGATGAACTCGGGACCGGGCAACGCCGAGGATCGCGGCGACCAGGCGCAGGCGGAGGACAACTCCGGGCCGGGCTCGGATGACTCGGGACATTCCGAGTCCGGGCATTCCGGCTCCGGGCACTCCGGCTCCGACGACTCGGGCACGGATGACTCCGCGTCCGGCGGGTCCGGCCGAGACTGAGCCACTTACCAGGGAAGAGAGATCGGGCCGCCGGGTCGCATCCGCCGGCGGCCCGATCCACCCTCTGCCCGCACCCCTAGCATCCGTGCGGCTGTGAACGTCCCCGGTCAACGGCCCACGATCCTGCTCGTCGAGGACGAGCGGGCGATCACCGAGCCACTCGCCGAGGCCCTCGAGCGTGAGGGCTTCGTCGCGTCCCTGGCTGGAACGGCGGCCGAGGCTCTGGAGAAGGCGACCGGCGCGGCGCCGGACCTCGTCCTGCTGGACATCGGCCTGCCCGACGGATCCGGCCTCGATGTCTGCCGCGAGCTCCGCAGGCAGTCGGAGGTCCCGATCATCATGCTGACGGCACGCGGCGCCGAGGCGGATCGCGTCGCCGGCCTGGAGCTCGGCGCCGACGACTATGTAGTCAAACCCTTCTCCGCGCGCGAGGTGATGGCGCGCGTCCGGGCCGTCCTGCGGCGCACCGGATCGGGCCCCAGCGGCGATGAATCCGATCGGGTCGAGATCGGAGAGCTGACGCTCGACACAGCCAGGCACGAGGCACGGCTCGGAAACCGGCCCCTCGAGCTCTCGCGGAAGGAGTTCGAGCTTCTGCGCGTGCTGATGGAGGGAGCCGGGTCCGTGATCACCCGCGAGTCGTTGATCGAGGAGGTCTGGGACATGAACTGGTTCGGCTCGACCAAGACTCTCGACGTGCACGTCAGCGGGCTGCGCCGCAAGCTCGACGACGATCCGAAGGAGCCGCGCTACATCCACACGGTGCGCGGCGTCGGATTCCGCTTCTCGGGGGCCGACGAGGTCTGACCGCATGAGCCTGCGCGCCCGCCTGCTCGCGGCCTTCGCGTACACGCTGATCGTGGTGATCGTGGCACTCGAGGTGCCGCTCTCCGCGAACGTCTCCGACCGGGTGAACGCCGAGGTCGAGGCGGACTCCGCCGCGCAGACGCAAGTCGTCGCGGCGTCGGCCGCGGACCAGCTGCGCAACAGGGCGAGGCTCGCGCAGATCACCCGCCGCGCGGCGGTCAGCCTGGACGGGCTCGTCTTCGTGGTCGACGGGAATGGCCGCCAGATCGCGAGCTCCGCCGGCGGCATCACCCGGCCGCCCCAGCCGACCGACGACCCCGTGGCGCTGCAGGCACTCGGCGGCGAGGTCGCGCAGGGCCGCCACCACGAGGGCCGCGACATCCTCTCCACCGCGGTGCCGATCGTCCGCAACGGGCGCACGGTGGGCGCGCTGGAGGTCGAGCAGAGCCTGAGCGCGGTCCGGGATCAGGTGCGCCAGGACGTCTTCGCCCTGGTCGGGATCGGGGTGCTGGCGCTGGTCCTCGGTCTCGGCGTCGCCTGGATCCTGGCCGGCTCGATCGCGCGGCCCCTGCGCTCGCTCGGCGAGGCCGCTCGCCGGCGGGCCGCAGGCGACGCGGAGGCGCGCGCGCCGGAGCGCGGGTCGCGCGAGCAGGTGCAGGTCGCGCGGGAGTTCAACGAGATGGCCGACCGGCTCGAGGCCGTGCTGGAGTCGCAGCGGGCGTTCGTGGCCGACGCCTCGCATCAGCTCCGCACGCCGCTCACGGGCCTTCGGCTCCGCCTCGAGGCCGCGGGTGTGAAGACCTCCGACCCGGCCGTCGCCAAGGAGCTGCAGGCCGCCGAGCACGAGACCCTCCGCCTGAACCAGCTCGTCGAGGATCTGCTCGAGCTCGCCTCGAGCGAGCAGCCGGCCGAGGACGACCGGGCGGACCTCACGCTGGCGGTGCAGGCCGCGGCCGAGCGCTGGCGCGGGCCGGCGAGCGAGAGCCGCCACGACATCGCGTTCGAAACCGATGGCGAGGTCATGGTGCGCGCGGGCTCGCGGGAGCTCGCGGCGATCCTCGACAACCTGGTCGAGAACGCGATCAAGTACTCGCCGAGCGGCTCGCCGGTGAGGATCGAGTGCGCGAGCGAGAACGGCAGCGCCACCGTCGGCGTGGTAAGCGACTCGGGCCCGCTCGACGACAACGTCGCCAGGCACGCGTTCGAGCGCTTCTACCGGGGGCCCGGAGGCGGCCCCGGGACCGGGCTCGGGCTGGCGATCGTCCAGGCCCTCGCGAGGCGTCGCGGCGGCCGGGCGAGGCTCCGGGCGGTCGACCAGAGGCTGGTGTGCGCCGAGGTGAGCCTGCCCACCGCTGACTTTGCAAACTCCTAACCCCCTGCATCTAGCCTGATCTCATGACCAGCAGAGAGCGACTGCTCACCATCCTGCTCGGCATCACCGGGATCGTCGCGGCGGGCGCGATCGCCCTCGCGGCGAACGCGATCTCAGGCGACTCGATCGGCCTCTCGGCGCAGCCCGTGTCGCTCGCCTCGAGCTCGCCCGCGCCGAAGCCGGCCCCGGCGAAGCGGGAGCGCGGCGACCACGCCCCCTCGTCCTCGGGCACCGACAGCACCGTCACGACCGCCGAAGACTCCGGCGGCTCGAACTCCGGGCCGGGCTCGTCGAGCGACGGCGGCTCCTCGGGCTCATCCGGCGGCGGATCGGGCGAGGATCACCACCACGGCGGCTCCGGCCCCAGCGCCCCCAGCGGCACCTCGGGGACCAGCGGCTCGGGCACGAGCGGCTCGGGGTCGTCCACCACCACCACCTCCGAAGATCATCACGGCGGTGGCGGGGGTGACGGCAGCAGTGGCTCCGACGACGGAACCACCAGCAGCGGCGGCTCCGGCCCCAACTAGGACCTAGGGCCCGTGCCCCCGCGGCGAGGGGCCGGCGTGAACCCGGTGCAGGGCGGCCGGCAGCTTGACGCGCCCGCCGATGAAGAGCGAGGCGATCAGGAAACCGCCGACGGCGATCGCGGCATCCAGCGTGAAGGCGGTCTGGATCCCGTCGATGAACCCGCTGCCGCTCTGGGCGCGATCGCTCGCGCCGATGAAAACCGTCGTGGTGAGGCCGAGGCCCACCGACCCTCCTGCGATCTGGAACATGTAGAGGATCGCGCCGGCGAGACTGCGTCGTGACTCGTCCACCGCGGTGACCCCAGCCGTGGTCGCGGTCGGGTAGAAGAGACCGATGCCCAGCCCGAGGACTGCCATCCCCGGAACGAGCGCGCCGAAGCTCTCCTTATCCGCCAGCAGGGCGATGAGCGCCGGCCCCAGCGCGATGCACGCCGACCCGAGGATGAGCAGCGGCTTCGCCCCGAAGCGCTCGTAGAGGTTGCCCGCGACGAACGAGACCGAGGCGAAGGTCGCCATCATCGGCAGCATCCCGGCGCCCGCGCCGATCGGCGAGTAGCCGAGCACATTGATCATCAGCTGGGGCAGGTAGAGCATCGCCGCGAAGAAGACGGCCGACATCATCAGGATCGCCCCGCAGGTCCAGGCGAAGTCCCGGTTGCGCATCACGTCGGGCGGGACCAGGGCGTGGTCGCCGGCGCGCCGCTCGGCCGCCACAAAGCTGGCGATCAGGATGACGAACAACGCGAGCAGCGCGATGATCCGTGGGTCGCCCCAGCCCCAGTCGATCACCTGGTCGAAGGCGAGCAGCAGCGAGACCAGGCCCACGGACACCGTGACGATCCCGGCGTAGTCCATCCGCGTGTCCTCCACCTCCGGGCTGTCCGCCTTGATCTCGCGAAGGGTGACGAAGACCGCGAACGCGGCGACCGGGAGGTTGAGGAAGAAGATCCACCGCCAGCTGAGCAGATCGGTGAGCGCCCCGCCGATCAACGGCCCGGCCGCGTTCCCGATCCCGGCGGCGCCAAGGATGAAGCCGCCGGCCAGCCCGGCCCTCTCCTCCGGCAGCGCCGCATAGGTCATCCCGAGGATCGCCGGCCACATCAGCGCGCCGCCGATCCCCATCGCGACCCGGGTCGCGATCAGCCAGGCCTCGGTCGGGGCGACTCCGCCGAGGACCGAGAAGAAGGCGAAGATCGCCGCGCCGATGAAGAAGGCCCGCCGCCGGCCGAAGAGATCGGCGATCCGGCCGCCGGTGACGATCAGCACGCCGAAGGTGAGGGCGTAGGCGTTGACCACCCACTGCGCCGTGGTCACGCTCGTGTTGAAGTCGTGCTCGATCTGCGGGATCGCGACGTTGATCGCGGAGAAGTCGTTCGCGATCACGAAGACCGCAATGCCCATCGCGATCAGCGCGAGCCAGGTGCCCCGCCCGAGCGGCTGCGTGGTTCCCTCCACCGCGCCAACCCTAACCGGGCTGGGTGACGGCCTCCGGAAGCATGAATGAGTTGGTCGCCGCGTCCGAGCCCTCCTCGGCGATCTCCGGATACCGGATGCCCGACAGGAGCTCGACGTCGAAGACCTCCTGGACTTGCTCCTCGAAGCGCATGAAGCCGGCGATCTGCCCGGTCTGCGGATTGACAGCCCAGACGCCGCAGAGCCGCTCGTCCAGGCGCTCCATCAGCGGCAGGCCGCCGAAGGTCGCTGTCTCGCGCACCTGCGAGAGCCCGATGAAGGCGAGCCCGCCGGCGAAGAGCAGCCCGCGGGTGAAGCCCGGCAGCTCGGCGACGGTCTCCGCGGTGCCGGCGTCGAGATCGGCGACCGAGATCGTCCCCTTGCCGGACTCGAGCACCCACATCTTGCCGTCGTACCAGCGCGGGGAGTGCGGCATCGAGAGGCCCCGCAGGACCGTCTCGCCGCTCTCGATGTCGATCAGGACTCCCCCGTTGGCCTTGTTCTCGCGCCAGCCGCCCGCGACGTCGGTCTCACCGAGGGCGGTCACGTAGCGCGGCTCGTCGTCGATCACGCAGAGGCCGTTCAGGTGACAGCGGTCCTCGGCGGTGAGTTGGGAGATGAAGGGCGGCTTCCAACGCGGGATGAAGCTGTGCTCGGCGTCGAGGGTTGCGAGGCAGGAGAAGTTCGTGGCCACCAGCCAGAGCTCCCCCTGGGCGTACTCGATCTCGTGGATCCGGATGTCGCCGGTGAAGTGCTTGTTCCGCGGCAGGAAGCAGGCGTCGTGCTTGCCCTGCGGCTCGACCTTCGCGGCCACCGCCGGGAAGTCCCTGTAGTCGAGCACCTCCGCCCGGGTCCCGATCGCGATCCGCCCCGGCCCCACCGCGAGCCCCATCGGGCGGGGGAAGTTGCGGAAGTGCGTGTTGAGCTGGCCGCCGTCGTAGCGGGCGCAGATCAGCTTCCCCGTCTGGTAGGTGGAGACCAGCAGCGAGCTGCCGAGCTGCTTGAGGAACTCCGGGAAGTTCTGCGTGTAGACGCTTCGGAGCGGCGAGTCCGCCGGGGCGGACCACTGCGCGGTGCGCGGCGGAGTGGTCGGGCGGGCGAGCAGCTCCCGCGAGCGCTCGGCGAGCTGCTCGGTCCGGGGGAGCAGATCGCGGAGCTCCTCCGGAACCTCCTCTTCCTGCTCGCCGGAGACCGCCAGCTGGTCGCGGAGGGAGCGCAGCGGCCGGGTGACGTCGTCGGAGGCCTCGAGCGCAACGAACTCGCAGATCCGCTCGAGCTCGCGCTTGGGATCGTTGAGCAGAGTCTTGAAGTCGGTGACGCACCAGCGCTCCGGCGGCAGGGCCTCGAGGTCGTCGAGCAGCGTCGCCGTCAGCCGCAGCCACTGCTCGGTGACGATCTCGGGCAACGGCTTGCCCGCCAGCTCGCGCCAGCCCGGCACCAGCGGCAGGGACCACGCGGGGCCCTCCCAGTCCGGCAGGTGGGCGTAGCTGACCCGCCGGCCCGACTCCCAGACCTGCAGCATCGCCGGGATCGTCTCGGCCGGATCGCGGTGGATGTAGACGAACTGGGCGTCCGGGGCGACCCCGGCCAGGAACGGGACGCGCAGCGCGTTCCGCGGCTGGCCGTCGACCCAGCGCAGCCCCGAGGCATCGATGCCCGGCCGGTTGCCCGCGCTGTCGACGAGGCCGCCCTTGAGCCTGCCGCGCAGGTCCTCGACCGCTCGCGGCTGGATGTCTGCCGCGGTCAGGCGGTTGCTGTCCCATTCGCGGTTCTCGGGCTGGAGCTCGAACACGCCGTCCAGAATCGGGACGGAGGCGCTGAACAGCCCGGGCGCCCTGGCGAGCGAGCGGAACAGGGCCGTCCCACCCGAGCGCGGCGGCGCGACGACGAATACGGGTCTCTCGATCACGCGCGCAGTTTCGCAGTTGACACGCGGGCCGCGCGGATGATCCAATCGCCGGAGGGAGACGAAGGAGAAGCCATCGACACGCCGCGCCTACCCACGAAACCGCTGCCGTACGCCGGCATGGTCCTGGCGGTCATCGCGAGCTTCCTCGCCCTCGATCACTTCGCGAACGCCGACGAGCAGCTCCTGCTGGGCGTCGCGACCTGGCTCATCCTGATCGGCTCGTGCGCCTTCCTCGACCGCGAGGACCGCGCCCGCGCCCTGCTCGTGGTCCTGGTCGCAACCTGCGCAGAGGTGATCGGCTCGATCGTGCTCGGCGCCTACACCTACCGGCTGGAGAACCTGCCCGCCTTCGTCCCGCCGGGTCACGGCCTGGTGTTCCTGGCGGGGCTTCGCATCAGCCAGTCCGGGCCGGTGCGGAGCCACCCGCGGGCGTTCCTCTGGGCCGTGATCGCCCTGGTCGCCGCCTGGGGCGCGGCCGGGCTGGTGCTGCTCGGTCACACCGACGCGCTCGGGGCGATCACCGGCGCGCTGCTGATCTACGTGCTGATCCGCGGCCGCGCCGCCACCCTGTACGCCGGCGTCTTCCTGATGGTCGGCTTCCTCGAGATCTACGGGACCTCGATCGGCGCCTGGCACTGGGCCGCGACGACGCCGGACACGCCGCTTCCCTCCGGGAACCCGCCGAGCGGGATCGCGGGCGTCTACGTCCTCTTCGACGTAGCGGCGATCGCGCTGGCGCCGCGGGCGATCGCTGCGTTCGACGCGCTTCGGGGCCTTCCCGCGCTCGCCTACTCGGCGATCCCCGCGGCCGCCAGAGTCTCGGCCCGCTCCCAGTAGCTCACGTCGCTCGTACATCTCCCGGACGGTCTCGAGGTTCTCTCGCGGCATCGCGACGGAGTATCCCGCCGAGCAGCGACGCCGCGGCGCCGCCTCCGGTCTTGGTGATCCGCTCGAGATCGATCTCCTCCCCTCCCCTCCGGGCGCACCGCGGGCAGTGCCGCGGCGATGTCAGCGGATTGCGATCGAACATCGTCAGACCGCACTTCGGGCAATTCAGATAGGCCATGGTGCGCGCTCTCCTCCAGGGCTTGGATTCGCTGGGGCGGACCGGATCCGTCCGGTCTGCCTGCCCTGTCCCCCTACTCGGCGCGCTGTGCAAGGGCTTTCGCCGACAGAGCCGAGGGTACCCGTGCAAATCGGACGTGAAACGAGCGCCCCTTCAGGACGCGGCCACCAGCGGCCGCTAGCCGAGAACGGTCTCGCGCGTGCCGAGGGCCGCGAGCACCCGCTCCGCGACCGCCTCGCCGGTGAAGCCGACCTCCTCGCGGAGCAACGCCGGCTTGCCGTGCGCGACATAGCGGTCCGGCAGGCCGACGCGCATGACTCGGGCCCGCTCGCCGCCGTCGGCGAAAGCGTCCTCGACGTGCTCGAGCACGCCGGAGCCGAAGCCGCCGGGAAGTACGTTCTCCTCGATCGTCACCAGCAGGTCGTGCTCGGCGGCCAGCTTCTCGATCAGCTCGCCGTCGAGCGGCTTCGCGAAGCGACCGTCCGCGACGGTCGGCTCGAGGCCGTTCTCCCGCAGGATCTCGGCGGCGCGGAGGCCGACCTGGACCCCATAGCCGTACCCGAGCAGAGCGACGCGCTCACCGGGCAGCAGCAGTTCGCCCTTTCCGATCTCGATCTCCTTCGGAGCGTCGGGCATCGGCGCCCCCTCGGCGGCGCCGCGCGGGTAGCGGAAGGCGATCGGCCCGTCCTCGTGGGCGAGCGCGGTCCGCAGCATGTGGACCAGCATCGCCTCGTCGCGCGGGGCCATCACCACGACGTTGGGAAGCTCGCGGAAGTAGGAGATGTCGAAGGCGCCGTGGTGGGTCGGCCCGTCGTCGCCGACCAGGCCGGCCCGGTCCATCGCGAAGACGACATTCAGCTTCTGCAGGCAGACGTCGTGGACGAGCTGGTCGAAGGCGCGCTGCAGGAAGGTCGAGTAGATCGCGCAGACGGGCTTGGCCCCCTGGATGGCGAGGCCGGACGCGAAGAGGACGGCGTCCTGCTCGGCGATGCCGACGTCGTAGTACTGGTCGGGCAGCTGGTCGCAGAGCTTGTTGAGCCCCGTTCCGCCCGCCATCGCGGCGGTGATCCCGATCACCCGCGGGTCGCGCTTCGCCTCCTCGACCAGGGCGTCCGCGAAGACGGCCGTGTACTGGGGCGGCGCCTTGGGCGGCGGCTTCTCGAGCTTCTCGATCTTCTCCGGCGAATCCGACTCGCTGACGGGGACGACCGGCTTGCTGTCGGCGGGCTTGCGGTCGACGATCGACCCCGGCTTCGCGGCGTGCCACTTCTCCATCCCCTCCAGGCCACCCTCCTCGGCGGGCTGGAAGCCCTTGCCCTTCACGGTGTGGATGTGGACGACGACCGGCCGGTCAGCCTCGAGCGCCTGGCTGAGCGCCTGCCGCAGGGCGGCGACGTCATGGCCGTCGATCACTCCCATGTAGGCGAGATCGAGCTCCTCGAAGAAGAGACCGGGCGCCCAGTAGGCCTTGATCGCCGCCTTCACCTCAGGCCCGAGGCGCTCGATCCGGCGGCCGAGGCCGAGCGGCAGGTGGGTGAGCCGCTCCTCAGTCGAGGAGCGCGCCTGGTACAGGCCGGGCTTCAGCCGCACGCGCTGGAAGTACCGGGAAAGCGCGCCGACGTTCGGCGAGATCGACATGCCGTTGTCGTTGAGGACGATCACCATCGGTGTCTGCAGGCCGCCGGCGTGGTGGAGCGCCTCGTAGGCGACGCCTCCAGTCAGTGCGCCGTCGCCGATCACCGCGACGACCTTGCCGTCCTCGCCGATCCCCTTCCGCATCGCCTCCTTCAGGCCGACGCCGTAGCCGATCGAGGTCGAGGCGTGGCCGGCGCCCATGATGTCGTGCTCGGACTCGAAGATCGAGCAGAAGGGCGCCAGCCCCTCGTACTGGCGGATCGTGCCGAGCTGGTCCTTGCGGCCCGTGAGGATCTTGTGCGGGTACGCCTGGTGGCCGACGTCCCAGAGGATCTTGTCCGTGGGCGAGTCCAGCAGGCTGTGGAGTGCGACGGTCAGCTCGCAGGTGCCGAGATTGGCGCCGAAGTGGCCGCCGATCTCGCCGATCACGTCGATGATCAGCTCGCGCACCTCCTGCGCCACCTGCTGGAGCTCGTCGTCCGAGAGCTCCCTGAGGTCGGCCGGGGAGTCGACCTCGTCGAGCAGCCGCTTCGCGGGCTTCGAGTCCTTTGTATCGCTGGCCATCAGGTGTGTCGGGTGTGGATGAAGTCGGTTATCCGAGCCAGATCGTCGGTCCGGGCGTCCGTTTCTGCGAGCGCTTCCCGCGCCTTGCGGTGCGACTCAGAGGCTAGCTCGCGTGCTCTCTCAAGGCCATACGCGCTTACGTATGTGAGCTTTCCGAGCCTCTCGTCGCTGCCGCTCGGCTTGCCGAGCTCCTCGTCCGATCCGGTCACGTCGAGGATGTCATCGACGATCTGGAACAGGACGCCGAGCTCATCGGCGAAACGGCGATACGGAATTGTCTCACCTTCAGGTGTCTCACCCAAAGCAAGTACGACGCCCACGCTCGCTGCGATCAATCGCCCAGTCTTGAGCGAGTGCATCTCGCGCAGGAGGTCTGGATCGACCTTTCCCCCGGCCCCCGGACCCCCCTCCTCGAACTCGGTCACGTCCACAAATTGGCCCCCCACCATGCCGGCGACTCCCGTGGCCGAGACGAGCTCGCCGAGGGCGGCGAGCACCGCGGCCGGCTCGCCCTCCTGCTTCTGGGCGAAGAGCCTCATCGCCTCGGCGAACAGCCCATCGCCGGCGAGGATCGCAACGTTCTCGCCGAACTTGACGTGCGAGGTGGGCATGCCGCGACGGAGCTCGTCGTCGTCCATCGCCGGCAGGTCGTCGTGGATCAGCGAGTAGGTGTGGATCAGCTCGATCGCGGCAGCCGCCGGCAGCACTCGCTCCGGGTCGAGGCCGATCGACCGCGCCGTCGCGAGCGCGAGCACCGGCCGGATCCGCTTGCCGCCGGCGAGCAGCGAGTAGCGCATCGCCTCCGCGAGCCCCGCGGTCGCCGGCGTCTCCGAGAAGCTGAGCCGGGTCAGGTGGCGGTCGACCATCTCCCGAAGGTCATCGGGGTACTCGCTCATACGGGCTCAGTCCCCGGTGGAGCCTGAGGTGCCCCGCAGGGCGCCTTCGACCGCCCGGCCCGCCTGGGAGGCGAGCTCGGAGGCCTCGCGGACGAGCGCGGCGGCGTGCTCGTCGTCGACGTCGCCCTCGAGCTGCGTCGCGAGCTGCTCCAGGCGAGCGGTGATGCGCTCGAGCTCCTCGGCGCCGCCGCCGGTCGATTCGGCTTCCATCGCGCGCGATGCTAGCTGGGCAGATGCTCGGACAGGGCGGCGCCGAGCACGCCGTTGACGAAGCCTGGCGCGTCGGTCCCGCAGTACTCCTTGGCCAGCTCGACCGCCTCGTCGATCGCGACCTCAGCGGGGACGTCGTCGGCGTGAAGCGCCTCGTAGAGCGCCGTCCGCATGATGCTGCGCTCCAGCGGCGCGATCCGCTCCAGCGCCCAGCCCTTCGAGTGCTTCGCGATCAGCTCGTCGAGCTCGGGCCTGTGCTCCTCCACCGCGGTGGCGAGCTCGACCGAGAAGGGCTTGGCGTCCTCGAGCAGCTCGCCGAGCGGGCGGCCGGTGACCTCGTGCTGATAGAGAGCGAAGACCGCGTCGCGGCGCTGGTCCGACCTACGCACGTGACACGTACTCGCCGCTGCGCGTGTCGACCCGGACCCTCTCGCCCTCCTCGATGAAGAGCGGAACCTGGACCGTCACGCCGGTCTCCAGCGTCGCGGGCTTCGTGCCGCCGCCCGAGGCCGTGTCGCCCTTCAGGCCCGGGTCCGTCTGCGTGATCGCGAGGTCGACCGCGCTCGGCGGCTGGGCACCGGCCGGGCGCTCGTCGACGAAGAGGAGGTCGACGTCGGAGTTCGGCGGGACCCACTTGAGCGCGTCGCCGACCACCGACTTCGGGATTTCGACCTGGTCGTAGCTCTGGTTGTCCATGAAGACGGCGGCGTCGCCCGAGTCGTAGAGAAACTGCATCTTCCGGGTCTCCGTGCGGACCGGGCGGAACTTCTCACCGGCCTTGAAGGTCTTGTCGATCACGGCGCCGTCCTCGACACGCTTCAGCTTGGAGCGCACGAAGGCGCCGCCCTTGCCGGGCTTGACGTGCTGGAACTCGACGATCCGGAAGATCGTCCCGTCCACCTCGATGTGCGCGCCGTTCTTGAACTGGTTGGTCGAGATCACGACGGCGCAGGGTACAAGCCGTGGGGTGCTACGACGACGGCCGCCACCCGCTCTCGGCAAGCTCGGCGGCAACCTGCTCGGCCATTCCGCGGCGGTTGAGGACGCGAGCAAACGGGACTTTCCTAGCACGACACGCTTTGCCCACTCGCTCGGCGGCGAGCTCTGCAACCGGCTGGCCGTCGCTGAGGACGAAGCAGAGATCGGCCGGGTTGAGCACGCCGCCGACCGCGACGCGAGCAAGCTCCGGCCCCGCCCCGAGATCGGTGACGCTGAAGTCGAACCGGTCAGCGATCAAGACGCCGGCGATCCCGCGTTAGGACGGGTCCCTTGCCTTTCAGTCGTGATCGGTACGAACCGGTTCTGTAGTAGACCCCTGCGAACAGGAGCCCTGGAAGAGAATGGGGGTGAGCAGCACCTTGCCCCGCGGCCGTTCCTAGGACGCTTCGCGCTCGAGGGCGTCGAGTTCGGGCTCGAATGCTTCGATGATCTTCTCGGGGTCGGGAACCAGCCCCGCATCCGACATCACGCCGAGGGTCACCTCGCCCGCGTAGCTGAAGATAGCCACGCTCATCGAGACCCCTCCGGAGCATGGCGCCCAAACGAGTACGCCGCGCACGGGGGTCCCCGCCATGTAGACCGGCTGCCGGGGCCCCGGCACGTTGGTCATCACTGCGCTGCCCTTGGTGGTGAAAAGGTCGACGAGCAGCTTCTCGATCTGCACCGGGGTCCTGCCGATCGCGTCTAGCACCCCGTAGGAGACCGCGCCCTCCGGAGAATGCTTGATCTCCTCCATCCGGCGGTGCACCTCATCGAGCCTTTCGCGGCGGTCCTCGATCCCCACCGGGAGCGGCAGGAAGACGAGGCCGAAGCGGTTACCGAGGTCGGGCGGCAGCGGCTGATCCAGCGGCCGCAGGTTGAAGGGGACCAGCGCGGTCAGCTCCTTCACTGGCGCGTCGCGGCCGCCCAGGTAGCTGCGCAGCGCCCCGGCGACCGCGGTGAGCAGCACATCGTTGACGGTAGTGCCGGTCCCGTGGCCGATCGCCTTCACTTCCTCGAGCGGGATCGGTGAGGACCAGGCGACGCGCTGCGCAACCCCCAGCTCGCCCTTCAGGGGAGTCCGCGGATCGGCGCCCATGAGCAGCTGCTTCGCCAGCGCCCCGGCGTCGGCGCGAGCCTCGGCGGCCAGATCACGCAGGTGGGAGGGGTGCCTTCCCACCTCGATCGCCTCGTGCGCGAGCGCCCCCGCCGCCCCGCGCGCAACAGAGACGGCGCTCTCGGCCGGGCGGGTCAGCGTTCTCAGGGGGCCGCCGCGCCGCTCGGCCCCTGCCGCCCCATCATCGAGCGGCGCGATTCCCGCGTCCGGCGACTCGTCGGTCAGTGAGAGCAGGACGCGGCCGAGCGCGATGCCGTCGGCGATGCAGTGGTGGATCCGGCCGACGAGCGCGGCGCCATCGCCGTAGCCGTCCACGAGCTGGAACTGCCAGAGGGGCTTCGAGCGGTCGAGGGGCCGGGCCATCAGGTCGGCGACGAAGGCCTGGAGCGCGGCGCGGTCGCCCGGTGGGGGAAGGGCGACGTGATCGAGGTGAAGGTCGAGGTGGAAATGCGGGTCGTCCTCCCAGTGCGGACCCGAGAGCGGCCCCTTCCCCTCCACGACCCGCTGGCGGAAGCGGGGAAACGGCTCGACCATGCGCTCCTTGATCCTCTCCCTCACGCCCTCCCAGTCCGGCGGCTGGTCGAACCACAGCACCCCGGTGATCACCATCAGGTTGGTTGGCCGGTCCATGTGCAGCCAGGCGGCGTCCGCGTGCGACATCCGCTGCGAGGTGGCCATCGCTACGGGCGCCCTTCGAAGGCCGCTGCGAGCAGGGACGCCAGCTCTTCGAGCATCGGCATCCTCGGGTTGGTCCTGATGCTCGGGTCCGAGAACGCGCCCTTGACCAGGTCGGGCAGGGCGGCGTCGAACTCCTCTCTCGAGACGCCAGCGTCGGCCAGCGAGCGGGGCATGCCGACCGCGTCGAGCAGCTCGTCAATGCGCCCGAACAAGCGAGCGCGCCGCTCGTCCATGTCGCTGCCGCCCAGTCCGAGCACCCAGCCCATCTGCGCGTACTTGTCCGGCGCCACGTAGGTCGAGTAGCCGGGCGCCGGCATGAACTTCGAGGGGATCGAGGCGTTGTAGCGCAGCACGTGGGGCAGGAAGATGCCGTTGGCGCGGCCGTGCGGGATCCCGAAGCGCGGCCCCGACCGCGTGCGCGAGCGCGTGGTTGACGCCGACGAAGGCATTGGAGAAGGCAAGGCCGGCGATTGTCGCCGCGTTTGACATCGCCGTTCGCACCTCGAGGTCGGAGCCGTTCTCGCAGGCGCGGGGCAGTGCGTCCATGATCAGGTTGATCGCCTGCATGCAGAAGGCGTCGGTGTAGGGAGAGGCGAAGATGGAGACGCCCGCCTCCAGGGCATGAGTGAGGGCGTCGACCCCGGTGTCAGCGGTGACGCTCGGCGGCATCGTCAGGGTCAGGGTCGGATCGACGATCGCGACGTCCGGGACCAGCGAGTAGTCGACCAGCGTCACCTTGCGCCCGCCGGCGCTGATCACGGTCGCCGGTGAGACCTCCGAGCCGGTCCCGGCGGTCGTGGGCAGCGCCAGCAGGCGGACGGTGTGCTCGACCTCCGGGTAGTGGGCGACCCGCTTGCGCGCGTCGAGGAAGGGCAGGGCCAGCTCCCGCAGCGAGACGTCGGGGCTCTCGTGGAAGAGCCGCATCGCCTTGGCCGCGTCGAGGACCGAGCCGCCCCCCACCGCGACGATGCAGTCGGCACCGAACTCGCCCAGCACCTCGGTGCCGGCCTGGATCTGCGCCTCGCTCGGCTCCGGGTGGAGGTCGGAGAAGACGTGGACGCTGGGCCCTTCGAGGTAACGACGCACCTCATCGGCCACGCCTCGCGCCTCGCCGTCGATGTCGGTGACCAACAGAACCTGGGAGGCCTTGACCTCGCGCAGGGTCTCGATCGCGCCCGCGTTGAAGTAGGTGTCGGACGGGACCCGGAACCACTGGGGAGGCGCCTGGCGGCGCGAGACGGTCTTCACGTTGAGCAGGTTCCTGTAGTTGACGTTGTCGGTGGTGTTGGAGCCCCCCCAGGTGCCGCAGCCGAGCGAGAAGGTCGGGGTGAGCGAGTTGTAGATCCCGCCGAGGGCGCCGACAGCGGTGGGCGCGTTGACCAGGATGCGCCCGGTGCGGATCCTGCTGGCGAAGCGGTCGATCACTTCCTCGTCGGAGGCGTAGACGGCCGAGGTGTGCCCGAGCCCACCGTGCTCGGTGATCAGCTCGCAGGCGCTGACGCCGTGATCGACCGAGGGCGAGCGGACCAGTCCGAGGACGGGCATCAGCTTCTCCTGGATCAGCGGATGGTCGGCCAGCTCACCCAAGTCGGAGGGCAGCGGAGCCAGCAGCACCTTCACTCCCTCGTCCACCTCGAACCCACCCATCGCCCCGAGGTGGACGCAGGACTGACCGAGGGCGCGGGCGTCGACCCGCCCGTCCGGCTCGAAGGCGAGATCCGCGAGGGCCTCCACCTGCGCGGGATCGAGCAGCTGCCCTCCCAGGCGCTCGAACTCGCCGACCAGCTGGTCGTAGATCGCCTCGTCGACCACGCATGTCTGCTCCGCTGGGCAGATCACCGAGGCGTCGAAGGTCTTCGAGATCAGCATGTCGACGACCGCCATGCCGACGTCGGCGCTGCGATGCAGGTAGACCGGGGCGTTCCCGGCGCCCACGCTGAGCGAGGGCTTGCCCGCGGCGTTGGCCGCCGCAACCGCCTTCGGGCCCCCGGTCGTCCAGATCAAGTCGACGCCGTCGTGATGGAAGAGGTATTGGGAGACGTCGAGCGTCGGGTCGGGGATGACCTGGAGTGCGTCGGGAGGCAGTCCAGCGGACTCGCCCGCATCCTGGAGGATCTCGACCGCCCGGACGGCGCAACCGGCCGCTCGCGCGGAGGGTCGGAAGATGATCGCGTTGCGGGTCTTGGCTGCGACGATCGACTTGAACAGGGCGGTCGAGGTCGGGTTGGTGATCGGCAACAGAGCCAGCACGACGCCAATCGGCTCGGCGACGTACTGGATGCCGTGCTTCGGGTCCTCCTCGATCACCCCCACCGAGGGCTTGTCCTTCAGGTAGTCGTAGAGGAACTCGGTGGCGATGTAGTTCTTGAGGACCTTGTCCTCGAGCACCCCGAACTGGGTCTCCTCCATCGCCAGCTGGGCGAGCTCGAAGGCGCTCTCCAGCCCGGCGACGACCATCGCCCAAACGATCTCGTCGACCTGCTCCTGGTCGAGCCGCCGGAGGCTCTCCGCGGCCGCCTGAGCCCGGAGCACGAAGCCGTCCAGGCGATCGGCCTGCGCAGCGTCGACGACCTCAGCCGCCTGCGCTTCCGTGCTGGTCTGCGAGATCGCCATGACCGTCTCTCCTTCGACTTACCTTACGCCGGAAGAGGGCCGCTGGAAAGCTTCCGCCACCGCCGTGAAGGGGATAACGCTTCTGTCGGTCCTGCAGAGCCGGAAGCTGCGATGTGCAAGTTGTTCCGTTACAGAACTGGTTTCGTACTGATCAGGACGGAGAAGGCTGCGGCGTCGCGCTATCTAACGAGGTCGCGCCGGTCGACGAGCACGGTTCCGATTGAGGCGAGCAGAGCGGCGGCCGCCGTGACCCCGATGAACGAGAGCGGATCGATGCCGTTGTCGACTGCGTTGCCGTAGTAGCGGAAGACGGAGACGTAGCGGACTCCGTCAATGCTTGGATCGAGCCGGCCCATCAGATCGATCACGTACATCGCTACCAACACTCCGGCGACCGAGCCCGTGACGACGTTGGTGCGCAGGGAGAAGCCAGTCACCACGATCCCGAGGGCTGCGGAGAGCAGCGCCAGCGGCCAGACATTGGCAAAGCCCGCAAGCGCGAGCCCGAAGGAGAGTCCGGCGCTCGTGATCAGGCTGCCGAGCAGGGTCAGAACCAGCGAGACCGCGAGGACGGCCCCCAACTCGACGGCCGTCGCGCAGAAGCCGGCGGCGACCAGGCCACGGCGAGAAATCGGCGCCGAGAGAAGAACATCCAGTCGTCCACTCTCCGATGCGCCCGAGATCGCGCTGGCGATGGAGCGGACGGCGAGGTATCCGACCGCGAGCGGGACGATCAGGCTCAGCATTTCCGCGTGGAGGTACTGCTCGACGCTGGTCAGCTCGCCGATGCCGAAGGCTTCCTTGAGCGCAGTCGGGTAGTTGCTGATCGCCTTGGCGAGCGCATCCTCGACGGAGGGATAGATCCCGACGATGAACGCAGAGAAGAGGCCGATTGGCAGGCCCCAGGAGAGCAGGGAGCGGCGGCGCTCATGAAGCTGGGCGGCGACGAGCGCGATCATGGGGCACCGTCCTGGTAGTAGGTCAAGAAGACCTCCTCCAGCGTCGGACGGGCAAACTCGAGGTCGGCGACCGTGTGCCGGGCGATGGCCTTGATCACGGGATCCGGGTCGCCGACGAATCGGAAGGTGACCCGGCCGTCGGCGAACTCGAGGTCGGTGACGCCGGGACAGGTCCGCAGCTCGGCCGGGTCGATCCGCTCGGTGAACTCGACCGAGGCCCGGCGGGGGGTCCGGGCAAGCAGATCGGCGACCCGCTCGACCGCGATCAGCTTTCCATCGCGGATGATCCCGACGCGGTCGCAGACTCGCTCGACTTCATCGAGCTCGTGGGATGAGAGGAAGACGGCACAGCCGCGCTCGCGTTCCTCGCCCACCAAGGAGAGGAACTCCTCCTGCATCAGCGGATCGAGTCCACTGGTCGGTTCATCGAGGATGAGCAGGTCCGGTCTGTGGAAGAGAGCGAGTATCAGGCCGACCTTCTGACGATTGCCGCGAGAGAGCTCCCCGAGCGGCCGCTCGAGGTCGGCGCGAAACCGCAACGCGAGCGACTCAGCCCAGCCCAGGTCCTGGACTCCCCGCAGACGTGCAAGCAGCGAGACCGCCTCACGCCCGGTTGCGAGCTTCCCGTACCCGAAGTCCCCCGGCAGATTCCCGATCCGAGCGCGGATGGCGACGCTCTGCCGCCGACTGTCGAGGCCGAAGATCCGGGCACTCCCCCGCGTCGGGTGAAGCAGGTCGAGCAGCGTGCGAATCGTCGTCGTCTTCCCCGCTCCATTCGGGCCGAGGAAGCCGAAGACCTCGCCATGCTCGACCGCCATGGTCACGTCCTCGACGCCGCGATGGCTGCCGTAGAACTTGGTCAGCCGGTCTGTCTCAATCGCAGGCACGAATCAATGCTCGCAAAGCGCAGTGCACCACCAAGCCGGACCTCTCGCACGATCAGTCCCGCAGAGCGCGCAGTGCGTTCAGGATCACCGCCACGTCGATTCCCTCCTGCAGCAGTGCTCCCGCGACAGGGGAGATGTAGCCGAAGGCGGCGAAGCCCATCGCGACGAAGCTGAGCCCGAGTCCGGCGAGGACGCTCTGGCGCGCAATTGACAGGGAGCGCCGTCCTATGCGCACGGCGTCGGCCACGCGATCGATGCGGTCGACGGCGATCACCGCGTCGGCGGTCTCCGACGAGACCGTCGCGCCGACTCCTCCCATCGCGATGCCGACGTCCGCCAGCGCCAGCGCAGGTGCGTCATTGACGCCGTCGCCCACCATCACCACGCCGCCGCCGTTGGCCAGCTCGCGAGCCTTGCGCACGACGTCGATCTTCTCCTCGGGTGAGCAGTCGGCGAAGACACGATCCACCCCGACCGACCTGCCCACGGCCTCGCCGACCGACCGCTGATCCCCGGTCACGAGCGCGACATGCTCGATTCCGGCCCGTCGCAGGCTTGCCGTCAGCTCGCCCGCATCCTCCCGCAGCCGGTCCGCCATCAGGATCGCGCCCGCGAGTTCGCCGTCGACCCCGACCAGCACGCGGGCCAGCCCGGGCTCGTCCGAGTCATCGAACTGCTCTGCCGTGCTCTTCACTCCCGAGTACCCGCGGCGGCGCAACCAGTCGCTGCTCCCGACCGCGACGCGATGGCCGGCCACCTGCCCCTCGATCCCCTGGCCGGGCTCTTCCACGACCTCCTCGGGAAAGGCAAGCTCCAGACCGCGGGCCTCGGCACCGTGCACCAGGGCCTCCGCCAGGACGTGGGCCGAGAGCTGATCGACCGAGGCTCCGAATCTCAGGACGTCCTCGGAGCTGAGCCCATCGGCGCTGCGCACCAATCGGATCTCGGGACGGCCGTGGGTGAGCGTCCCAGTCTTGTCGAAGAGGACCGTGCGCGCCCGCCCCAGCTTCTCGATCGTGCCGCCGCCCTTGGCGATCACGCCGCGGCGTGCGGCGCGCGAGACGCCGGAGATCAGCGCCACCGGCGCGGCCAGGATGAGCGGACAGGGCGTCGCCACGACGAGCACAGCGAGCGCCCGTACCGGGTCGCCACTCAGCGCCCAGGCCGCCCCGGCCACCGCGAGCGTGACCGGCAGCAGGATCGCCGCATAGCGGTCCGCCATGCGAACGAAGGGCGCCCGCTGGCGCTCTGCATCCTGGACCAGCCGGACGATGCCCGCATAGGCGCTCTCGGACGCCGTTCTCGTCGCCCGCAGGTCGAACGCATCGCCCGCGTTGAGCGTGCCGCTCGAGACCGTCGTCCCTCGCGAGTGTTCGACGGGCAATGGCTCCCCGGTCAGGGTCGACTCGTCGATCACCGCGTGCTCGCTCTGCACCGCGCCATCAACCGGAATGACCTCGCCCGCCCGCACCAGGATCCGGTCCCCGACGCCGATTTCCTCCACAGGGACCTCCTCGAGCTTGTCGCCTCGGCGCCTGTGCGCGATCCGCGGGGCGCGCTCCAGCAGCGCCGTGAGCTCGCGTCGTGCACGTCGCCCCGCAGCCGCCTCGAGCGCGTTGCCGCCGCTCAGCATCAGCGCGATCACCGCCCCGGCGAGGTATTCGCCCAGCGCCAGCGCCCCGACCATCGCCACCAGCGCGATCGCATCCACCCCGACGTCCCCCCGCATCACGCTCCGCAGCACGGACCAGCTCAGCGGGATCAGCGTCAGCACGATGGCCACGGCCCAGACCTTGTCCCCTGCGTCGCCGGGGTCGAAGATGTGGATCGCGCCGCCGAGCGCGAGAGCAAAGAGGATCAGCCCGACGACGACGTACGCCTCGGAGATCCCAAGCGAGGTCGCTCGGGAGCGCAGGGTGCCGAATCTTCGGCGAACGAGTGATCCGCCCCGGCGGATGCGCTCAGTCCGAGATCCGTCGGATGACGCGGTAGACGGCATCCCGAAGGGCCTTCTCGCGCGGGTCATCGAACATGTAGTACTCCATGTTGTTCATCACGTAGGCGAAGCCGAGCCGCGCGTCGGGATCAGCGAAGCCGAACGAGCCGCCCGCGCCCGGCGTTCCGAAGGCGCGCCGGCTCGAGCCCCACTCCGGTCCCGGTCCCGGTCTGAGGAAGCCCAGCGACATCCAGCTCGGCACGCCCATCACCTGATCTTTCTGACGCTCGACGTCGATGACCTCCGTCAGGCTCGCGAGCGTCGCGGGGGCGATACCGAGCATCGCTCCACCCTCCGCGAACGCCGAATAGGCCCGGGCGATCGCACGCGCGGTCCCCACGCCGTTGCCCGCCGGGACCTCGACCTCGAGCCACCGGCGGTCGTTCGGATCCACGTCAGCGAAGAGCATCGACTTTCGCAGCAGCGACCACGGCCACAGGATTCGCATCACGTATCCCTTTGGGACCGAAGGAAGCGCCCGAATGGAACGTCTCGGAGAGAAGAGTCTCAGCTGCGCCAGCCGCTCGTCGGGGATCTCCGGCGGGAGCCCGATGTAGAACTCGATCCCCAGAGGCCTCGCGATCTCCTCGGAGAAGAACCGGCCAAGCGTGCGGTGCGCCGGGTCGACGTGGCGGATCAGCTCCTGCATGTAGAGGCCGATCGTCATCGCGTGGTAGCCGTGTCGTGTTCCCGGCTCCCAAGCCGGCCTCTGCCGCGCCAGCACATTCGAGACTCGGTCGAGGTCCCTCAGGTCCTCGGCGTGCAGCGGCTCGTCGATCCACACCAGCCCCGCCTCGTGGCTGAGGAGCTGACGGACGGTGATCGCGCCCTTTCCGTTCTGGGCGAACTCGGGCCAATACTCAGCGACCGGCGCCTCGTAGTCGATCCAGCCACGCGAGTTCGCGACGGCGATCGTCATCGCCGCCAGACCCTTGGTCGTCGAATTGACGAGGACCATCGTGTCCTCGTTCCACGATCCATGGCCGCTGGGGGTGCGGCTGCCGCCCCACAGGTCGACCACCTTCTCGCCACGCCAATAGGCAGCGACGGCGGCGCCGATCTCGCCGCGCTCGGCGAAATTGCGGTCGAACTCGGCGCGTACTTCCTCGAAGCCCGAAGCGACCCAACCGCCGTGATTCAGCGCGCTCTCGACAACTTCCCTGGTCGCTTCCACCGGCGTGTCCTTTCTGTCGCGCTCACGATAGGTCGGCCGGCTCCAGCCGCCATCCGTGCTGAGCGCCGTCCTGCGGTGCGTAGCGAGTACGCGTCAAGGACCGCGGCCAATCGGTACGTGCTCACTACCGACCACCACCCCGCCCCGCGTGCGGATGTCCCTCGCTACTCGGGAGCGGAGACTCTCACCTGCACGAAGGGCGGGTCGCCAGATGAAAGGGGCAACCGATGAATAAATGGGAGTACATGGTGATTCCGCTGAGGGAGTCTGCGGGCCTGAAGAAGACATCGCACGGCTTGAGGCCCAACCGCCTCAACGAGCTTGGCTCTGAGGGCTGGGAGGCCGTCGGTGTGACTCTGAAGAGAGGTGACTTAGTCGCCTGGCCGGTCGTCCTGCTCAAGCGCCCGGTCGACTAGGCCACACCGTCCGCCGGAAGAGAATCCCGTGAGGTTCAGCCGAACCAGCGGGCGCGCCTGCTCGAGCCGAAATCCTGCTTCTCCGCCACGAGGTCGCCGGAGGGCGCCTGGAATTCTCCGGTCGGCCTCGGGCCGGAGAGGAAGTCAACGTCCACGCGGCCGACCCGGCCCCCGCCGAACTCGATGTAGCACGAGCCCCGCCCGTCGTATCCGGCCGTCTCCCCGCCCCCGCGGAGCTCCGCGAGGATCTCGGCGGCCGCGACGCGCGCAGCCCCCTCGGCGAACACACCCGCCTTCGGGACTCCCACCGTCGCGACGTCGCCCACGGCATAGACGCCCGGGAAGCGCGTCCTCAGGGTGCTCGACTCCACGGGGATGTAGCCCTCCTCCGCCATCCCGGATTCCAGGACGACGTCGGGCGCGCGGTGCTTCGGAACCCCCAGGAAGAGGTCGAAGGCGAATTCCCGCCCGTCCTCGAGCACCGCCGCGTTGCGGTCCTCGTCCAGGGAGACGATTCGCGCGCCCGGGACGAACTCGATGCTCCGCTCGGCAAAGGCCTCGAGGAGAGCGTCGGAGGTCGCCGGCGACGGAGGCACCGGGCTCGGCAGCGGCATCAGGAAGGTGATCTCGCACTGGTCGCGCACGCCTCGGGCCGACAGCTCGTCGTCGAGAAGCAGGGCGGCCTCGCTGGGCGCCGGCGGGCACTTGAACGGCGCCCCGCAGACACCCACGATGGCCCGCCCCTCCGAGAAGTCCGGGATGACCCCCCGCATTCGCTCCGCGCCGGCGACGGAATAGAACTCGTTGCCCGCCTCGACCAGCCCAGGAGTGGCGTCGAGGTCGTAGTCGGCGCCGAGCGCCACCACCAGCACGTCGGCCTCGTATTCCCCGGCGTCGGTCCTGACTCCCCGCCGTTCCGGATCGATCTCGGTGATCTCCTCGTTCGCGAATCGGACCCCCGGCTTGGCGAAGTCGCGGTACGGGAGGCGGACCGCCTCGAGCGTCTCCCGCCCGAACATGACGTCGAGCTTCGAGTACCCGAAGACGAAGGCGTCGCCCTTGTCGATCAGGGTCACGTCGGCGTCCTCGCCCAGCTCCTCCGAGAGGATCGTGGCCAGCTCCAGGCCACCGAATCCCGCCCCCAGCACGACTATCCGTGTCGTCATACCGGCGACCCTACCTGCGACGATCGGAGCATGGAGTCGGGGGCGCCGATACGCAGGACGCGTCTTGGGGCGGCGTTGCGCCAGGGAGAGCGGGTGATGCCGCTCGAGCTCTTCTTCGACCTCGTTTTCGTCCTGGCGATCACCCAGTGCACGGCCCTGATGTCGCACGAGCCGACCTGGACGGGCATCGGCCGGGGCATCCTGATCCTCGGGCTGTTGTGGTGGTCGTGGGTGGGCTACGCTTGGCTCACCAGCGTCCTCGACCCCGAGGAGGGGGCCGTCCGGATCGTCCTCTTCGGGGCCATGGCCGCGTTCCTGATCGCCGCGATCTGCGAGCCGGAGGCGTTCGACGGCCTCGCGATGGAGTTCGCCATCGCCTACGGAGCCGTCCGCGCCGCTCACATCGCCCTCTTCCTGATCGCAAGCCGCGACGACCCGGGGCTCCGCCGGTCCACGTTGGGCCTCGCCGTGGGCGCTGCCATCGGGGTCACGCTGCTGATCGTGGGCGCGCTCCTGGACCCCGGACCGAGGGCCGCGTTGTGGGCCCTGGCCCTGGCCCTGGACATGGCCGGGCCGTACCTGTTCGGATCGGAGGGCTGGCACCTCGTCCCGGGGCACTTCGCCGAGCGCCACGGCCTGATCATCATCATCGCCCTGGGCGAGTCGATCGTCGCGATCGGGGTCGGCGCGGGCGCGGAGATGACATGGGGAATAGCCGGCGCCGCCGCGCTGGGGATCGCGATCGCCGCGGCGCTGTGGTGGCTGTACTTCGACGTGGTCGCCTTGGTCTCCGCCCGGCGGCTGGCCAGCGCGACCGAGGGGAAGGAACTCAATGAGCTCGCCCGCGACTCCTACTCCTACCTCCACTTCCCGATGGTCGCGGGCATCATCCTGGCCGCCCTCGGCCTGAAGAAGACGATCGGCCATGTCGACGATCCGCTCGACACCGTGCCCGCGTTCGCGCTGCTGGCGGGAGTGGCCGTCTACCTGCTCGGACTGGTCGCGTTCCGCCTCCGGCACGTGAGGTCGGTCAACTGGCGGCGCCTGGTCCTCGCGCTCGCACTGATCGCGCTGCTACCCGCCGCGACGACGCTGCCCGCTCTCGCGACGATCGCGATCGTGGCGCTGCTGCTCTGGATCGTGGTCGCGCTCGAGACGCGCGGCTACGGCGAGGGCCGTGACCAGGTCCGGCACGGCGAGGCCTTCCCCGCCGCCCGCTAGCCCTCGGGGGAACTGCGACCCGTGTGAACGCGGTGTGATTTAGTGGTCGGGCCATGTACCGAATTTTGGGGAGAGGGAGCTGGCTGGTGGCGGCGATCGTTGCGTTCGTCTTCGCGAGCAGCGCGTCCGCCGACACGTCGTTCGACGCGCACGGCAGCGTCGAGCAGGTCTACGCGACCGGCCTCCCCGCCGGCGCCTCCACCTCCCTGCTGGACTCGTCGGATACCGTCGTGGCAACCCGGAACGCCAATGACCTCGGCGGGATCCTCTTCCGGAACGTCACCCTGCGCGGCGAGCCCTGCCGCGACTACCAGCCGCTCGTCAACCGGACTGCATCGCTCGGGACGGGAACCGTCACCTCCACTCCACCGGACTCCGGGTCCAACTCCGATCCCTCCGGGGGAACCCTGGGCAAGTGCGCGAAGAAGAAGCACGCCGCCAAGAAGCACAAGCGCGGCGGCGGCAAGAAGAAGCGCCGCCACAAGAAGTAGCTCCGCCAGGCCCGGGCCGGGCCAGATCGGACCGACGCGCCGCCTAGAGTCCGCGCGATGCCTCAGCTCCCAACCGGTGTGACGGTGGCCGCCGGCGTGGACGAGACCTCTGCTCTCGTCATGGTGATCGCAGCGGCGGTGGCCGCGGTGATCGTGCTGGCCGTCTCACCCCGAATCGCGATCCCGGTGGTGGTCCTCGAGCTGCTGCTCGGCATCCTGATCGGCCCGCAGGGGCTCGACATTGCGCGGATCGATCCGACCACCGCCCTGCTCGGCGACCTCGGCCTCGGGATGCTCTTCTTCTTCGCCGGCTACGAGATCGACTTCGAACGGATCAAGGGAAGGCCGCTCGAGCTCGCGATCATCGGCTGGGGGATCTCGCTTGCGCTGGCCTACGGGGTCGGCGGGGCCCTCGCCGCCGCTGGGATCATCCTCTCCTTTCTCTACACGGGGTCGGCGATGGCGACGACCGCCATCGGGACCCTGATCCCCATCCTGAGCGACGCCGGGGAGATGCGGACCACCTTCGGCACCTACCTGCTCGGCGCCGGGGCGATCGGCGAGTTCGGCCCGATCCTGCTCGTCACCCTGATCCTGTCTACCGGGCATCCGATTCACGAGGCCGTGATCCTGATCGTCTTCATCGCCCTCGCTGTGCTCACCGGGGTGCTGGCGGTCCGCTCCGCCTGGCGGGGCTGGCCCCTGGTCGAGAAGACCTTCGAGACATCCAGCCAGCTCGCCGTCCGGCTGGCGGTCGTGCTCGTCTTCAGCCTGGTCGCCCTCGCGGCGCAGCTCGGCCTCGACCTGCTGCTCGGTGGCTTCGTCGCCGGGATGATCACCAGGATCGCGCTCCGAGGCCGGGAGGTGACCGTCTTCGACTCCAAGCTGACCGCGGTCGGCTACGGGCTGTTGATCCCGTTCTTCTTCGTCACGAGCGGGATGGCGTTCGACCTGGACGCCCTCACCTCCAGCGTGACGGCGATGTTGAAGGTGCCGATGTTCGTCGCGCTCTTCCTGATCGTGCGCGGGGTGCCGGCGCTGCTGCTCTACCGCAAGGAGCTCGTGCTGCGGGACCGTTTCGCCCTTGCCGTCTACTGCGGCACGGAGCTACCCCTAGTCGTCGCCATCACCACGCTCGCGATCGACGCGGGCCACATGACGACCTCCACCGCGGCGGGATTGGTAGGCGCCGCGATCGTCTCGACCCTCATCTTCCCGCTGCTCGCCGGCTGGATCCGGCGAGGCGGCGAGCCCGCCTCGGGGCCGATCGAAGCCCCGGCGACGGCCTAGCTCAGCCGACGACCCGAAGCTCCTTCGGCAGGCCGCTCAGGTTGCGATGGCCGTCCGCGATCACGACGACCAGGTCCTCGATGCGAACCCCGAGCTTGCCGGGCAGGTAGACACCCGGCTCTACGGTGACGACGTTGCCCTCGAACAGCTCGTCCTCGGAGGTGGTCGCGAGACGTGGCCCCTCGTGCACCTCGAGGCCCACGCCGTGTCCGAGCCCGTGGCCGAAGCGGTCCCCGTAGCCGGCCTCGGAAATCATCTCTCGTGCAACCGCATCAACCTCCTTCCCGGCGGCCGCGGCGCGGACGGCCTCCAGCGCCGCCTGCTGCGCGCGGAGCACTAGGTCGTACACCTCGCGCGCCTCGTCCCCGGGATCGCCGGTGGCGAAGGTCCGGGTGCAGTCCGAGCAGTAGCCGTCGAGCAGCGAGCCCATGTCGAAGACGACCAGCTCACCCGAGCCGATCTCGCGGTCGCCCGGCTCGGCGTGCGGCAGCGCTCCGTTCTCGCCCGCCGCGATGATCGGCGGAAACGAGGGCTCGGCGCCGAGCTCGCGGATCCGCGCCTCGACGGCGCGGGCGACGTCGCGCTCGGTGCGGCCGGCGAGGCCGCGCTCGATCGCCCACTCGTACACCTCGTCGCTGAGCTTGGCGGCGCCCGCGATCCGCTCCAGCTCCTCCGGCTCCTTGACCGCGCGCAGCTGCTCGACCAGGTCGCCGGCGGGGATGAATTCCACGTCCTCCCCGGCCGCCGCCTCGAGGCGGGCGAGCTGGCGGACGCTCAGCTTCGCATCCTCGAAGCCGATCCTTCCCTTCATGCGGCCGACGATCTGCGGGACCAGCTCGCGCTCGGCCTCCGGCCGCTCCCACTCCGGGGCGACCTCGGCCTTGGAGCGCTCGGTGTACCGGAAGTCGGTGAAGAAGATGAGCTCGTCGCCGCCGACCAGGCAGGCGCCGTTCGTCCCGGTGAATCCGGTCAGGTAGCGGACGTTGGTGAGGTCCGAGACGAAGAGCTGATCCAGCTCCTTCTCGGCCACCAGTCCCGAGAGCCGCTCCCCCCGCGTCACAGCCCGAGCCTCTTCGCGATCAGCTCCAGGCCCTCCCTGTAGCCGTCCGGGCCCTTCCCGTAGACCTGCCCGATGACGAGGTCGAGTCCCTCGAAGACCGAGTGGCGGCGCCATTCCTCGCGCTTGGAGATGTCCGAGATATGCACCTCGACGGTGGGGATGCCGGTCAGGTCGAGCGCGTCGCGGATCGCCCAGGAGTAGTGGGTCCAGGCCCCGGCGTTGATCAGCGCAGCGTCCGCCCGCTCGGGGAGACGGTGCAGGTGCTCGACGAACTCGCCCTCCGAGTTGCTCTGGAAGAAGGCGGCCTCCAGGTCGAGGTCGCGGGCGAAGCGCTTGATCCGCACCTCGAGCTCGGGCAGCGTGAAGTCACCGTAGATGTCGTGGTCGCGACTGCCGAGCATGTCGAGGTTCACGCCGTGCATCACCTCGACGCGGTTGCGCGTGACCGAACTCACCGGAGCTCCTCCACCACCGCCCGGACCCTATCCGGGTCAACCAGCTGTCCCCAGCGCGGCTCGCCCGGCTCCGTGAGCAGCACGAAACCGAGTCCCTCGCGTGTCTGTTTCTTGTCCCGGCCCATCGCCTCCATCACGCCATCGGTGCTCACGGACGGGTCGAGCGAGATGGGCAGGCCATGCGATGCGAGCAGCCCTTCGACCTCGTCGCGCAGCCGATCCGCGTCCGAGAGCCGGAGCACCGCGAGCAGGCCGAGGCCGACTGCCTCGCCGTGGCGGTAGCGCTTGTAGGAAGTCTCGGCCTCGATGGCGTGGCCGATCGTGTGGCCGAGATTCAGGACCATCCGCTGCCCCGAGTCCCTCTCGTCCGCGGCAACGACCTCGATCTTGGTGCGGGCGCACGCGAAGATCACGTCGGACAGCGCCGCAGGATCGAGAGAATCGATCTCCCTCACCCGGGACCAGAGCGGGTCGCCGGCGAGCAGCGCGGTCTTGACGACCTCGACGAAGCCCGCCGCGAGCTCCTCGTGCGGCAGCGTCGCGAGGGTGGCCGGATCGGCCAGCACCGCGATGGGCATGTGGTACGCGCCCACGTAGTTCTTCGCCAGCGGAAGATCGACGCCGGTCTTCCCGCCGTAGGCCGAGTCGACCTGTGCGACGAGGGTCGTCGGCGCCTGAATCAGCGGGACGCCGCGCTGGTAGGTGGCGGCGCAGAACCCGGCCAGGTCCCCCACCACCCCGCCACCGAAGGCGAGGACCGCGTCGTCACGCTTCGCGCCGGCGGAGGACAGCTCGCTGAGCACCCGTTCGGCCTCGGCGATTGTCTTTGAGGTCTCGGCACCCTGGACGCCGATGACCGTCTCGGTGCGCGGCAGCCGGGATCGGTGGTGGCGAAGCGCCTCGTCGTCGGCGACGCAGAAGGCCCGTGCCGGAAGGGCCTTCGGCAGCGCCTCGCGGGCGTCGTCGAGCAGGCCGATCGCGCCCTCGCCCACGATGGCCGGATAGGACCCGCTCTCCGACTCGGCCCAGGCCATCCGCACGCTCAGAGTGCCCTGCATCGCGGCCAGCCAGGGGGCGGCGGGCCCGGCTGCTTCCCTAGCGTCCGAGGGCAGAATGGCCCTCGCGAGGGACTCATAAATGGGCCGCCGATCGGCGAAGCGCTCCGCGAATGTTCCGCGGTCGACCGCCAGGGGCCGGTCGGATCCCGAGGCGCGCTCCCACGCGACCTCCTCGTCGACGTCGCACCAGACGGGCATGTGATCGCCCAGCTCGCGACGGACCGCCTCGCTCTCGATCGCGCCGCCGCCGAGCGCCACGACGGAGGAAGGGCCGCCGACCTGAGCCGCGAGGGCATTCAGAACCGAGACCACCAAGCGCTCCTCGCGCCGCCTGAACTCGACCTCGCCCTCCCGCTCGAAGAAAGTGGAGATCGGCTCCCCGAGCTCGCCCTCGAGCAGGTCGTCGGTGTCGATCACCCCGAGATCGAGTCGCTCGGCGACCGCCTGCGCCGCCCTCGTCTTCCCGGCGGCCATGAACCCGATGAAGACGATCCCGTGGTGAGCCGCTACCTGAGCCATCCGATCCGCTCCCGGTACGCGGCGATGGAGGCGAGCACGTCGTCGATGTGGTCGCCGCCGAACTTCTCCCGGTAGGCGCCGGCCAGCACGAGCGCGACCATCGCCTCCGCGACCACGGCCGCCGCCGGGACCACGGTCGAATCGGTCCTCTCCCGCATCGCCTGCGCCGGCTCCTTCGTCTCGGTGTCGACCGAGCGGAGCGGCTGCGTCATCGTGGAGATCGGCTTGATGGCCGCCTGCACCACGAGGGGCTCGCCGTTGGTCATGCCCCCCTCGAGCCCGCCGGCACGGTTCGTCTCCCGATACCAGCCTCGCTCCTCGGAGTAGAAGATCTCGTCGTGGGCCTCGGAGCCCGGCCTTCCGGCGACGTCCCAGGCCTCGCCCAGCGAGACGCCCTTCACCGACTGGATCGAGCAGACGGCCTGCGCGAGACGCCCGTCGAGCTTCTCGTTCCAGGAGACGTGCGAGCCGAGCCCCGGCACGAGGCCGAAGGCGCGCACCTCGAACTTGCCGCCGAGCGACTCGTTCTCCTTTCGCAGCCCGTCGATCTCGGCGACCATCGCTTCGGAGGCACCGGCGTCCAGGCAGCGAACCGGCGAGTCGTCCACGCTGGCGAAGTCATCCGGCGACAGGTCGTCACGCTCCGGCGCGGTCACCGATGCGATCTGGATCACGTGGCTGAAGACGCTCACGCCGACGGCCGACAGGAAGCCCTTCGCGATGGTGCCGGCTGCGACCCGGGCCGCGGTCTCGCGCGCGCTGGCGCGCTCGAGGACGTTGCGCACGTCGGTGAAGCCGTACTTCTGCAGCCCCGCCAGGTCGGCGTGGCCGGGGCGCGGGAGGTGCGACTCCTCGACCTTCGCGTCGACCGGCCAGGGGTTCATCCGCTCGTCCCAGTTCGGGTAGTCGCGGTTGGCCACCAGAACGGCGATCGGGCTGCCCAGGGTCCGCCCGTGGCGCACGCCCGAGCGGATCTCGACCGCATCGCTCTCGATCTTCATCCGGCCGCCGCGCCCATGGCCGAGCTGGCGCCTCGCCATGTCGCGATCGAGTGCCTCGCGATCGAGCTCGAGCCCGGCCGGCAGGCCCTCGACGATCGCGACCAGACCTGGCCCATGAGACTCGCCCGCAGTTGTGAACCGCAAAGTCACGCGGGGAGCGTAGATGGCGAGGCCCTGCGGCCCCGGTCTCACGGTTGCGCGGCGAGCACGGCCAGGGCGCCGATCGCGAGGAACGGGGCGAACGGAATCGTCCGGCGGCGCGCCGACCAGCCATGGCGAGCCAGCAGCAGAAGCCCCGCGACCGATCCCGCCGCGAACGCGACCAGCATCGCCTCCGCGACCCGGGCTCCGAGGTAGACGCCGAGCACTCCCGCCAGCTTGACGTCCCCGAGGCCCATCCCGCCGGGGCGGATCAGCGCGGCGGCGAGCAGGAAGCCGCCCGCGGCGAGCCCGGCGAGCACCCTCTCCGGCACGGCATCCGGATTCGAGACCAGGCAGACCGCCAAGGCGACCCCCAGCCCCACCGCCAGAGCCGCGTCGGGGATCAGGCGGGTCCGCAGGTCGCTGACCGTGACGACGCCGAGCAGGGCGACGAGTGACGCGTCGAGAGCCACGGCGGCCATATCGTTGAGAGCCCAGTGGCCCACGACCTCTCCCCCTGATGGCGGCACGACGCCTGCTGATCGTGATGCTCGTCCTGCTCGGGCTTTCCACGCTCGCGGCCGCCCTTGTGCCGCAGCACGCGCTCCGGGGCGGCACCACGGGGAGCACCACGACCACCCGGACGACCGAGAGCACCACCACGCCCGCGCCGCCCGCGGGGCGCTCGCTCAGCGTCGAGATCCTCGTCGGCGGCAAGAAGGTGCCTGTCGTGGCGGCGCCGCTGTGCAAGAAGCAGAAGCCGAAGTGCGAGCCGCTTCACGTCGGCGATCAGCTCTCGCTGCAGGTCCTCTCGAAGACCCAGGCCGAGCTCGAGATCCCGGCCCTCGGCCTGGTCGGAGTCGCGAGCCCCAACGCCCCCGCCCTCTTCCAGCTGCTCCCAGTGGAGCCGGGGACCATCGGGGTCCTGTTCACCTCCCCCCGGCAGGTCGCGGCGAGGATCCAGGTCCTCTCCGCGAAGGCCGCGGCGAAGACGACCGAGAAGCCGGGGAAGAAGCCGAAGGCTAAGTCTGGAGCTCGCGCGGGATCAAGCCCAGGGTGAGGAACGCGCCGTTGCGAACGGCGCGCACCTGGACGTCCTGACCGATCCGCTCCGCCACCATCAGGCGCTGCAGGTCGCCCACGTCCCCCATGGGCTCGCCGTCGACCTCGACGATCAGGTCCTCGGCCCGAAGGCCCGCGTGCGCCGCCGGGCTGCCGGAAACGACCTCGACGACCTCGATCCCCTTCTCGCGGCCCAGCTGAGAGGAGATCCTCGGCGGCAGCGGCCGTGAGCCGCCGACGATGCCGATATAGGCGCGCCGCACCCGCCCCTCGTTCATCAGCGCGGAGATGATCTTGTGGGTGGCGTCGTTGATCGGCACGGCGAGGCCGAGCCCGATGCCGGCGACCGCGGTGTTCACACCCACGACCCGGCTGAGTCCGTCGGCAAGCGCGCCGCCGGAGTTGCCCGGGTTGAGCGCCGCGTCGGTCTGGATCACGTTCTCGACCAGGCGTCCGGCTGAGCCCGAGCGGGTCGGCAGCGAGCGGCCCAGAGCCGAGACCACGCCGGCGGTGACGGTGCCGGCCAGCCCCATCGGGCTGCCGATCGCGACGACCAGCTGTCCGACCCGAAGCTCGTCCGCGTCCCCGAGCTGGGCCGTGGAGAGGTCGCGCGCCTCCGCCCTGACCACGGCCAGATCCGAGAGGGGATCGGCTCCGATGACCTCGGCGCGGAGCTCGCGGCCATCGGAGAAGGAGGCCGTGACCCGGTGCCCACCGGCGACCACGTGCGCGGAGGTCAGCATGTAGCCGTCGGAGGAGATCGCGACGCCACTGCCCGCGCCCTCCGCGCGGCCGCGCCGCGTGCGCCGCGAGACGGCGAGATGGGCGACCGAGGGAGTCAGCCTCTCGGCGACGCCGGACACCGTGCGGGAGTAGGCGTCGAAGGCGTCGGCGTCAGGCAGGCGCTCGGGAGATGAGGACGGGTCACCGTTCGCAACCTTGTCGATCAGCTTCAGGCCACCCGAGATGAGCTTCATTCTTGGCACTAACGAAAAATTAGCAAGGCGCACTCATCCGCCCGCGGCGGCTTTGCGCATCACGTCGAGCGGTGGCTCCATGCCCGTCCAGATCCGGAGCGACTCGGCGCCCTGCCGCACCAGGATCTCCAGGCCGTCGATCGCCTCCGCCGAGCGGCGGCGCGCCTCCGCGATGAGGCGGCTCTCCGATCCCGCGTAGACGAGGTCGATGACGACGATCTCAGCGTCCAGGCGCTCCGGATCGATCGGCAGATGCTCGAAGGGGTCCTCGTCGTGCATCCCCACCGCGGTGCAGTTGACGATCAGCCCGTAGCCGCTCGCCCGGGCCTGCTCGCCGCTGACCGGCGCCAGGCGGCCCTCGGCGGGGGTATCCCTGCCGGCGACGGCCAGATCGCGAACGAGCTCGTCGGTCCGGCTTCCCGTCCGGTTCCAGACCGAGACCGCGACGCCCTCGCCGGCCAGGGCCCAGACCGCCGCGCGCGCCGATCCTCCAGCCCCCAGCACCAGGGCGGTCTTGCCGCTCACCGGCCGCGGCAGGGCGGCCAGCAGCCCGGTCGCGTCGGTGTTCTCGGCTCGGATGCGCCCATCCGCGAAGCTCAGCGTGTTCGCCGCGCCGATCTGCTGCGCGGCCTCGGAGGCCTCGTCCGCGATCGCGAGGGCCGCCTCCTTGTGCGGGATGGTGACGTTCACGCCGACGAACCCCTCGCCGGGCAGCGCGCGCGTACGCTCGGCGAAGCGATCGGGCTCGACGTCGATCGCCTCGTAGCTCCACTCGCTCGCCAGGCCGAGCGCCTCGAGCGCGGCGGACTGCATCGCCGGCGACCGGGAGTGCGAGACCGGGTGCCCCAGGACGGCGAGCCGGTTCATGCGCGGCTCAGCTCCGGCAGTTCGGAGTCGCGTGGCCGCTGTTGTACGCGGCGACGAGCTGGTTGAACTCCGACCCGCTGGCGGTGAAGCAGTGGTGGCCGCTGTTGTCGCCGTTGAGGACGTAATAGAGGTAGTTGACCTTGGCCGGGCGCGCGGCGGCCTTGATCGCGTCCAGCCCGGGATTGCCGATCGGCGTCGGCGTCAGGCCCGCGTTGATCCGCGTGTTGAAAGGCGAGGGCGATTGGAGCTGCGACTCGGTGATGTCGCCCGTGTAATTGTGGAACTGGAACCGCGTCGTCGCGTCGATCTGCAGCGGCATTCCCCGGTGGAGGCGGTTGTAGATCACGGCGGCGACCAGCGGGCGCTCCGAGGGGACCTGCACCTCCTTGTCGATCATCGAGGCGATCGTCAGAACGTCGTAGACGGTCAGGTTCTTGGACTTGGCGTACGACATGTTCACCCCGGCGATGTTCTGCTGGAACGCCTGGAGCTGCTCCGAGACCAGCTGATCGACGTTCGCGCCGGGATCGAGCTGGTAGGTCGCCGGGAACAGGAACCCCTCCAGCGACTTCGGGTTCTTCGCGCCGTACTTGTTTGGGTTGAAGCCCTTGAAGCTCTTGCTCGCAGCCAGGTAGTCGCCGCTCAGGCCGAGGCCCTTGATCGTCGAGGCGATCTGCACGCGGTCCTCGCCCTCGGGGATCGTCACGTTCACCTTGCCGCCCGAGCTCGTCAGCTTGTCGATAGCCGACCCGTAGCTCATGTTGTGCGCGAGGACGTAGCGGCCCGGGAGGATGTTGTCCGTCTCCCCCGCGAGCTTCAGGCGCCACTCGAACAGGGTGCCGTTGGAGACCACGTCGTTCTTCGTCAACAGGTCCGCGACCTCGCTCGCCGTCGCGCCCTCCGACACGGTGACGATCGCCTCGCCGGACCCCTCGCCTGGGTCGAACGGCGGGGGCTGGAAGAAGGCGATCAGAAACCAGGCGACGAGCACCCCGACCAGGAGGAGCCCGAAGGCCAGGAAGCGGCGCCGGCGGTATCTACCCCGCGGCTTCTTCGGCCCCGGAGCGTCCCCGTCGCCGCCGAGGCGCTGCCTGACCGTCCTCCTCGGGGCCTTCGCGGCGGCCTGGGGCGTGGCGGGAGGGGGCGCGGCGGCCTGTGGCGCGGCCGCCGCCTTCCGGGGCCGCGGGCGCTTCGCCCGGGCCTTGGCCGGCGGCGTCTGGGCGGGCTTCGCTTGCGTCGGCTTCGCCTGAGCCGGCGGCGTCTCGGCCGGTGGCGGGGGCTTCGGCTTTCGCGCCTTCTTCGACTTGCCACGGCGCGCCTCGCGCTCACGGCGCCGGCGGTCCCGCTCGAGCGAGGCCGGATCGTCCCTGCCGAACTCGTCGGTCGGCGGCTTCAGCCCGTCGCCGTCCGCCCGAGTGAGATTGCCCTCGGTGTCCACGACCCAGTCTCCGCGGTCCTCCATCAGGTCCCGCCTTCCCGCGCCAGGTAGCTCTCAAGCAGATGCGCCGCCGCGAGCGAGTCGCGGTCGGCACGGGCGCCCTCGCGGGCGCTGCGGTCGGCCATCCGCGTGGTGAGCCGCTCGTCGTAGGTCTCGACCGGGACGTCCAGCAGCTCGGCGAGCTGGGCCGCGAAGGCGCGGCTCATCCCGGCCTGCTCGCCCTCCTCGCCGCCGAGCGTGGTCGGCAGGCCGACGATCACGCGGTCCGCCCCCTCCCGGGAGGCGAGCTCCGCAATCGCCGCGGGGTCGGGCGGCTCGACCGCCTCGAGCGGCCGTGCCAGGGTCCCGGTCGGGTCCGAAATCGCACAGCCGCAGCGGGCGGTGCCGTAATCGAGAGCTAGCACCCGCAAGAAGCTATCGAGTAGCCGCCGTTACCGGCTCCGCCTCGCCGGGCAGCCGGTCGCTGGCCGACTCCGGGCTGTCCGGAGCGACCTCCGTGGCCTTGATCTGTTTCGCATCGACGTTCTGCGGGTGGTGGCAGGCCGCCGCCTGCCCGGAGCCGTAGTCGGCGAGGGGCGGCTCATTCTGCGAGCAGATTTCGCTCGCCCAGGGGCAGCGGGTGTGAAAACGGCACCCCGACGGCGGGTCCACCGGGCTCGGCACGTCTCCCTCGAGCACCACCGGCTGGCGCGCGGCGTTCGCCTTCGGGTCCGGGATCGGGACCGCCGAGAGCAGCGCGACCGAGTACGGGTGGATCGGGCGGTCGTACAGGACCTCCGCCGGCGAGCGCTCGACGATCTTGCCCAGGTACATCACCGCGATCCGGTCGGAGACGTGGCGAACGACGCCGAGATCGTGTGCGACGAAGATGTAGGAGAGGTTGAACTCGTCCTGCAGGTCCTCGAGCAGGTTGATGATCTGGGCCTGGATCGAGACGTCGAGCGCGGATACGGGCTCGTCGGCGATGATCAGCTTCGGCCGAAGCGCGAGCGCCCGCGCGATCCCGATCCGCTGGCGCTGGCCGCCTGAGAACTCATGCGGGTAGCGGTTGTAGTGCTCCGGCTGAAGGCCCACCCTGTCCATCAGTTGCTGGACCTCGCGGCGGAGCTGGGTCCCGGAGGCGAGGCCGTGCAGCTGGAGCGGGTCGCCGATGATCTGGCCAACCCGCTTCCGCGGGTTGAGCGACGCGTAGGGATCCTGGAAGATCATCTGGATCTCGCGCCGCACTGGGCGAAGATCCTTGCGGGAGAGCCCGACCACCTCCTTGGCGCGGTACTTGACGGAGCCGGCGGTCGGCTCGAGCAGCTGGATGATCGTCCGGCAGAGCGTCGACTTGCCGCAGCCGGACTCGCCGACCAGCCCGAGGGTCTCGCCCTCGTGCAGGGTGATGCTGACGTCGTCGACGGCCTTGACGCTCGCCACAGTCCGGTCGAAGAAGATTCCCGACTTGATCGGGAAGTGCTTGACGAGGTGCTCGACCTCGAGGATCGGATCGCCCTTCGCCATGGCTAGGCGACCACCTCAGGCGATTCCAATCCGATCCGGCCGTCGACCTCACGCAGCTTTGTCTTGTCCTTGGGATCGAGCCAGCAGCGATCGGCGTGGGCCTTGGCCTTCGGCAGCCGCTCCTCCAGCGCGGGCAGCTCGGAGCACTTCTCGAAGCGGTGGGGACAGCGGGGAGCGAAGCGGCAGCCCGGCGGCGGCGCCAGCAGCGACGGCGGCTGGCCGCCGATCTGCGGCAGGCGATCCGGCCGGTCCTGGTCGAGGCGTGCGATCGAGCCGAGCAGGCCCCAGGTGTAGGGGTGCTGGGGGTCGTAGAAGATCTCATCGAGCGAGCCCTGCTCGACGACCTGCCCCGCGTACATGACCAGCACGCGGTCGGCGATCTCCGCGACCACGCCGAGGTCGTGGGTGATCAGGATCACCGAGAGCCCGTGCTCCTGGTTCAGATCCTGGAGCAGCTCGATGATCTGTGCCTGGATCGTCACGTCGAGTGCGGTCGAAGGCTCGTCCGCGATCAGGACCGCCGGCTCGAGCGCGAGCGCCATCGCGATCATCGCCCGCTGGCGCATACCCCCGGAGAACTCGAAGGGATAGTGGTCCGCGCGGCGTTCCGCGTCGGGGATGCCGACGGACCGCAGCGCCTCGACGGCCTTCTTCTTCGCCTCGGCCTTGCCGATCTCCCTGTGCGCCTGAATCGCCTCGATGATCTGGTCGCCGATCTTGTAGACCGGGTTGAACGAGGACATCGGATCCTGGAAGACCATCGCGATGCGGTCGCCGCGGATTGCCTCGAGCTCATCGTTGCTGGCGGTTGTGAGCTCCTTGCCCTGGTAGCGCACCGAGCCCGAGATCCGCGCGTTCGGTCCCCGCGTCAGCCCAAGGATCGTCATCGCGGTGACGGACTTGCCACAGCCGGACTCGCCGACGATGCTCAGGACCTCGCCGGATTCCAGCGAGAAGGAGACGCCGTCGACGGCGTGCACGGTCCCCTCGTCGGTCCCGAAGTCGACCTTCAGATCCTCGATCTCGAGCAGTGGTCCCGCCATCCGCTGAACCTAGCCGCTCAGCCTGATCCGCGGGTCGAGGAACGCATAGAGGATGTCCACCATGGCGCTCAGGACCACGACGAAGAAGGCGCCGAACATCGTGATCACGAGCACCGGGGGGACATCCAGTTGCTGAATCGAGTTGGCGGCGTACTGCCCGACCCCCTGGAGGTTGAAGACCGTTTCGGTCAGGATCGCGCCGCCGCCGATCACCGCCGCGAAGTCGAGGCCGAACAGCGAGACGACCGGAATCAGCGAGTTGCGGAGCACGTGGTGGATCAGGATCCGGCGCTCGCTCAGGCCCTTCGCCCGCGCCGTCCGCACGTAGTCCTCATTGATCGTGTCGAGGATGTTCGATCGCAGGACCCTGGAGTAGAAGCCGATGAAGAGCACCGACAGCACGAACCACGGCAGGAGCAGATGCGTGAACCACCCCCACGGGTCCTGGGTTAACTTCACATAGCCGCCGGCCGGGAAGATCTGGACCTTGTAGGCAAGTAACCAGAGGACGAGCGCGCCGAGCAGGAAGACGGGCATCGACACCCCGATCAGCGCGAGCACGGTGAGGCTCGTGTCGGTGAACTTGCCGGCCTTCACCGCGCTGATCACGCCGAAGAGGATTCCGAAGCCCAGCCAGATGATCCCGGCACCGATCGCGAGGGAGAGAGTGGCCGGCAGGTCGCGCTTGATCTCGTCCTCGACGTTGATCTGCTGCTGGTAGGAGACGATCGACCCGTCGAATACCTTCCCCATGGTGATGAAGTACTGCTCGTAGACCGGCTTATCGAAGCCCCAGTCCTTGCGGATGGCCGCGCGCGTCTCCGGCGTCGAGGTGCGGCCGCCGAGCCGGACCGCCGGATCGCCGTTCGGGATCGCCTGGAAGATCAGGAAGGTGAGGATCGAGATCGCGAACAGAACCCCCACCATGGCAAGCAGTCGGCGGACGATGAAACGGGCCATCAGTGCTCGATGCGCACCTCGGCGCGCGGGTCGAGTGCGTCGCGGACGCCGTCCCCGAAGACGTTGATCCCCAGCACGGCCAGGACGAGCATGCCTCCGGGGATGAGGGTGAGGTGCATGGCGCTCGGGATCAGGCGAATGCCGTCCCCGATCATCGTGCCCCACGACGGGTTCGGGGCCTGCACGCCGGCGCCGAGGAAGGAGAGGGCCGCCTCGAGCAGGATCGCGTTGGCGATCATCAGCGGGATGAAGACGATGATGCTCGAGGCGATGTTGGGGAGGATCTCGCGGAACATGATCCGGAAGTTTCCGGCCCCCTGCGAGCGCGCCGCCTCGACGAACTCCTTCTCGCGCAGGCTCAGCACCTGGCCGCGCAGGGGCTTCGCCATGTACGGCACGTAGACGACGCCGATGATGATCGCCGGGATCCATAGGGACGCCCCGTTGACCGTGAATAAGCCGAAGTCGAGCCCGCCGACGGCCAGCGCCGTCCCGAGCGCGATGCCCAGCAGGATCACCGGAAAGGCCCAGATCAGGTCCATGGTGCGCGAGAGCACGCCATCCAGCGCCCCGCGGAAGTAACCGCCGGTGAGCGCGACGATCGTGGCGAAGAAACAGCTGATGAAGGTGGCGATGAAGCCGATCTGCAGCGAGTTTCGGCCGCCATAGAGCAGCCTCACGGCGACATCACGGCCGTTCGAGTCGGCTCCCAGGAAGAAGCGGCCGGTCCACGTCGGACCGGTCGGGATCCCGCCGGGCGAAACGACGTCCTTCCCACCGACCGTGTCCGTGATGTGGTTGGCCGAGGGCGTGGTGTGCGCCACGTGCTTCGCGTACAGCGGCGCGCACAGACAGAGGACCACGATGAGCAGGAACATCGCCCCGAAGGCGAGGGCCGTCTTATTACGGCGGAGGCGGCGTGCGGCCAGCTTGTACGGGCCGACGCCGCCCTCGCCCTGGACCTCGCTCGAGCCCAGGGGGACCTCCGGCTCCAGTGCTACCGGAACCCCCGGGCTCGGAGCGGTCGGGTCTGCTGCCATTTCGTCCTGGCGCGCCCTGGCGCGCCCCAATCTTCCTTTATTTCTCGGTTCTCGGTCTTTACTTCAGGGACCAGGTGCTCCAATCGTTCAGGTTGGTCGGGTGGACCTGGGCCGTATTGAAATCGATCCGGTCGCTGAAGAACTTCGGCACCTGCTCGGCTCCGAACACCGCGACGTAGGCCTTCTTCGCGGTGTACTCGTCAAGCGCCTGCCACTGACTAGCCACGGGCCCTAGGTTCTGGGTCGGCGTCGGCTCCAGCTTCTTCACCTGCTGATCGATGAACGGATCACTCACGTTGCCGAAATTCTCATTGTTCACCGGCTGGATCGCATCCGTTGTCAACAGCAGATAGAAGTCGACCGGGTTCGGGAAGTCGGCAATCCAGTCCGCGAAGCCGGTCTGGGGCGCGGTCTTCGCGTTCCCGATCGTCGGGAAGTAGGTCGTGTCCGAAATCAGCTTCGGAGTGGCCTTGTACCCGATCTTGTTCAGCAGGTCGGCGTAGTACTCGACGTACTGCGTCCGCGGCGCGCGCTGCTCGCCCCAGACGGTGACGTTCTGCCCCGCGGTGCCCGACTGCTGCACGAGCTGCTGGGCCTTGGCGATGTCGCCGTTGCCATCCGCGGCTCCGTACGGGCATTCGCTGTCTGGATGCCCCGGGATCCCGGCTGGAATGAAGAAGCACTCCGGCTGCAGGAAGCCGCTCGCAAGTCGCTGCAAGGCCGGCCGGTCGATCGCCGTGTTGACGGCCTGCCGGGCCAGCTCATTGTTGAACGGCGGGATCTGCGTGTTCAGGAAGAAATAGAACGTCGACGGAATCGTCACCGGCTCGAAGCGGTCGCTCGCCTGTGACTGGACCTGCGGAACGATCGACGGCGGCAGGGTGTCGCCGGCGTCGAAGTTGTCCGCCTGGTTGTTGAGGACCTGCTGGGCCGCCGTCTGGGTGTTCGACTGGATCGTCACGTTGATCCTGTCGAGGTGACCCGTCGGGATGTCCGGGATGTTCAGCCCGGCGAACTTCGGGTTCTTGACCAGGCTGAACGACTTGTTCGGCACGATGTCAGTGACCATGTACGCGCCGACGCCCGGCGGCAGGTGCGTCGTCTGGGTGGTGTCCGGCGTACCACACGGGACCAAACCCAATTCGGAGAACGCCAGCACGTTCGTGAACGCGCCATATGGCTGCAAGAGCTCGATCGTGATCTTGCCCGTCGCATCGTCGGTGCTGATGCCCGAGATGTCGTTGCTCTTGCCCTCGTCGAATTCGGTCGCGCCGGCGACGTTGTCCGTCAGGAAGCTCTTGCCGCCCCAGTTGACCTTGATGGCGCGCTCGATCGTGCACTTGGCGTCGCTTGCCTTGACGGGCTGACCGTTCGAGAACACCAAGCCCTTGCGCAGGGTCATGGTGTAGGTCTTCTGATCGGACGAGATCTGCGGCAGGGCGGTGGCGAGACCCGGAATGAGCTCGTTGCCGCCAGGCGCGTTCTCGTGCTTGTAAGTGACCAGAGGCGTGTAGCTGATCCAGTCCGCCTCAGCGCCCTGGGTCGTGTACTGCTCCTGAGGGTCGAGGTAGTCCGGCGCGGTACCCATCAGGACTGTGGCCGTCCCTCCGTTCGACCCTCCCCCGCCACTGCTTCCGCCGCCGCAGGCCACCAGTCCCAGCCCCGCCAGCGCTGTCATCATTCCCAGCAGAAGCAGCCTTCCAAGCTTGCTCACCCTGAGTCCTCCTTGTAGTTGTCTCCCACTTCGGGAGTGGATCCCACCGGAGTCATATACCTGTAAACGTGGATCGTCAACCATCACGCCCGAGCACCTTCGCCATTCGGGCGTGACTCAGGAGGCGAGCTTGGACTCAATGACGTCTCGCGCGGCCGAGAGCGCCTCGTCCAACTTGGAGGGGTCGCGGCCGCCGGCCTGGGCGACGTTCTCGCGTCCTCCGCCGCCCCCTCCGACGATCTGGGCGACCTCGCGGATCACGTCGGCCGCCGAGATGCCGCGATCGGTGACCTCCTTGCTGAAGCTCGCGACCAGCGCCACCTTGTCGCCGGCCGCGCCACCGAGCACCACCGCGGCCTCGCCGGCACGGGACTTGATCCGATCGGCGAGTTCGAGCAACGAGCGCTGGTCGGCGTCGTCCCCCCTGCCCACGAAGACCGTCACACCGCCGATTCTCTGCCCGGTGGCAGCCATCTCCTCGGCCTTCTTCGAGAGGTCGGCCGAGCCGGTCTGCTTGGCGCTCTGCTCCAGTCCCGCAAGGCGCTCGGCCAGCCGGCGGGCGCCCGCGACCGGGTCCTGCGCGGAGCCGACGATCCGGCCGATCTCGCTCAGGCTCCGCGATCGCGACCGGAACCAGTCGATCGCAGCCGGGCCGGTGAGCGCCTCGATCCGGCGGACGTTCGCCGCGCTCGATCCCTCGGAGGCGATCGCGAAGATGCCGATCTCGGCCGTATTCGGGACGTGCGTGCCCCCGCAGAGCTCGCGCGAGACGTCCGCGACCTCGACCACGCGCACCCAGTCCCCGTACTTCTCGCCGAACAGGGCCATCGCGCCGAGCCGCTCGGCGTCCATCCGTGACATCTCGAGCGCCCGGACGAAGTGGCTCTCCTTGATCCAGTCGTTGACGCGGTCGCCGACGTCGCGGAGCTCGTCGCTCGTCAGCGGAGCCCCGTGGGTGAAGTCGAAGCGGAGCTTGTCCGGGCGCACCGAGGAGCCCGCCTGGCGCACGTGCGTCCCCAGCCGCTCCCGGAGCGCCGCGTGCAGGAGGTGGGTCGCCGTGTGGTTCCGCATCGTCGCGAAACGCGCCACGTGGTCGACCTCCGCCTCCACGCGGCCGCCGGCCTCGAGCCCGTCGCTCGGTCCGTCGAGCTCGACCGCCTGGTCCTCGCCGATCCGGTAGACGTCGGCCACCCTGGCGCTTCCCCCCGCCCAGCGGACCTCGCCCGCGTCGGCGACCTGGCCGCCGCCCTCTGCGTAGAAGGGACTCTCCTCGAGTTTGACGAGCGCCTTGCCGTTGTCGCCCCGAATCGCGAGCAAGCTGGTCTCGGCCCGCAGCTTCTCGTAGCCGACGAAGCGCGAGGGCGGTGCCTCCGAGGCGAAGCTGAGGACGGCGCCGTGATGGTCCTCGGATCCATGGGCGGTCGCGGTCCCCATCCGGGCGCGGGTGCGCTGCTCCTCCATCAGCTCCTCGAAGCCCTCGTCGTCGACCGAGAGGCCCTCCTCCGCCAACAGCTCCTTGGTCAGGTCGTACGGGAAGCCGTAGGTATCGTGCAGCTTGAACGCGTCCTCCGCGTCGACCCAGGAGGTCCGATCCTCGTGCGCGTGGCGGATCAGGTCGGCGAGCATCTGCTGGCCCCGCTCCAGAGTGCGGCCGAAGCTCTCCTCCTCGTCCGCCGCCCAGCGCATCACGGTGTCACGCTCAGGCGCGAGCTCCGGGTAGACCGGCGCGAGCAGCTCCAGCGCGCGCTCCGCGAATCTCTCCATGAAGGGCGAGTCGAGCTCGATCGAGCGACCCTGCTGGATCGCGCGGCGCATGATCCTGCGCAGGACATAGCCGCGATCCTCGTTCGACGGGACGACGCCCTCGGCGATCAGCGCGGCCGTGCCGCGCGAGTGATCGGCGAGGATCCGCATCGCGCGGGTGGTGGCCGCGTCCTGGTCGTAGGAGCGGCCGGACAGCTCCTCAGCCAGGTCGACCAGCGGGCGGAGCGAATCGGTGTCGAAGACTGAGTCAACGTCCTGGATGATCGCCGCCATGCGCTCGAGCCCCATGCCGGTGTCGATGTTCTTCATGGGGAGCTCCGTGAGGACGCCGTCCTCGGAGAGGTCGTAGGTCATGAAGACGTGGTTCCAGTACTCGACGAACCGATCGGTGTCGTCGCCGGGCAGGTCGCCCGGCTTGCCGAAGCTCTCGCCTCGGTCCAGGTACAGCTCCGAGCACGGTCCGCAGGGCCCGGTTGGGCCGGCCTGCCAGAAGTTCTCCGAGCGCGGCAGCAGGATGATCCGCTCATCCGGGACGCCGACCTTGCGCCAGATCTCGATCGCCTCGGTGTCGGGCCCAAGACCGAGCTCCTCGTCGCCTTCGAAGACGGTCACATAGATCAGCTCCGGGTCGAAGCCGAATCCCTCCACCGACAGCTCCCATCCCCATGGGATCGACTGCTCCTTGAAGTAGTCGCCGAAGCTCCAGTTGCCGAGCATCTCGAAGAAGGTGAGGTGCCTGGCGGTGCTCCCGACCTCCTCGATGTCCGTGGTCCGGAAGCAGCGCTGGACGTCGGCGAGTCGCGGCGCGGGCGGCTCCTCCTGCCCGAGGAAGTACGGCTTGAACGGCTGCATGCCCGCCGTCGTCAGGAGGACCGATGGATCGTGGACGGGCGGGATCAGCGAGGCGGAGTGCACGATCCTGTGCCCCCGCTCCTCGAAGAACGAGAGGTACGTCTTGCGGATCTCGTCGACGTTCACGCGGCGGAGTCTAGGGACGGCTTCGCCACCAGACCGCGGCGGCTGCGACCGCCCAGCACGAAGGAACGGCGGCTTCCGCCGCCGTTCCCAAGTGCTGCGGTCTGTGCCGCCGCTACGGGCTGATGGCGGTCGTGACCGCGGTCGGGCCGGCCAGCTTCTTGGCCTTGATCTTGAACCTGACCCGTCCCTTGTGGACGTGGGAGAGGTTGATGACCGCATAGCTGCCGCCGCGAGTCTGCTTGGCCTTGATGTGCCCGCCGCGCTTCTTGGCGCTCTGGGCGACCGCGGAGGAGTGCCCGCCGCCACCCTGGGTGAATCCGAACACCTGGATCTTCGACCCGGGGTTCCAGCTCGTCACGATCTGGGCGGTGTTCCCATCCGGGGCGAACGAGAGGCCCTTCACCTGACCCGGCTTCGTGAGGGTCTTGGTGATCTGAATCGGGTCCGGCTCGCAGTTGATCCGCGCGTTGATGATCGCCGCCACCGTCCGCAGCTGGGCGGTGTTGGTGACGTTGAACGGCGCCGGTCCACCGGTGTCGGTCGCGATCTGCTGGAGCACGGTCGGATCGACGGTCCCGAACCCCACAACGTAGGTCTTGATGTTCGGGCTCTTCCAGACGTTGGGGTCCGGAGGGAAGTTCGGCTCGCCGTCGCTGAGGAAGACTCTGGCGTTGGCGCCAGGGTTCTGCGCATTCGCGACGCTGAAGCCCTGCTCGTAGTCCGTTCCGCCGTTGTCCGCCTGGACCGCGTTCAGCGCCGACTTGATCACGCCGAGGTTCGGCCCGATCGGCTTGGCGAGGAAGAGGGGCACAGCATCGCTTCCGAACTCGACCCCGCCCATCGTCTTGTCCGGATTGAGCGTGGCCAGAATGTTCACCATGTCGACGCGGAACCGCTGGTCATCGGTGACGGCCATCGACCCGGAGTCGTCGATGATCGCCTCCAGGTTGTTCGCCACGGTGCAGTTCGGCAGCGGTGCCGCTCCGGCGCTGGAGGCTCCGCCTCCGATCGCAAGGACGGCCAGCAGGCCAACCGTCGCGGCGGCACCCACCACGGCCTTGAGTCGTGAATCGAAGTTCATTCTTCTCCCCTTCTGTCCCGGTTCATTTGCGTAGGCGCGCAACCTACTGCCAACAGCGGCGAATCGGAAGGGGGCTAAACGATCGTCCCGTGTCCGACCACGAGGTCGCCGTCCAGCAGGCAGGCAACCTGCCCCGGGGCGACGCGATCCACCGGCTCGGCGAGCGAGACGATCGCCTCGTCGCCGCCGTCGGTCTCGACCCGGCACTCTCGGCGAGGCGCGTGGTAGCGGAGCCGCACGCCGTCGACCCGCTCCGCGGGCCGGTTGAGCCTGGCGCCCCGGATTCGAACCCGTCGCGTGGCGAGCTCGTCGCGTGAGCCCGCGACCACCCGGTTGGCGGCGGCGTCGGTCGCGATGACGTAGAGGGGCTCGCCCCCGCCGACGCCGAGGCCCCGCCGCTGGCCGACGGTGAAGTTGTGATGGCCGTGGTGCTCGCCCAGACGGCGGCCCGAGCTGTCCACGATCTCGCCGCGCCCGTCCTCCAGCCCCGCATGGCGTCGGAGGAACTCCCGCTTGCCCTGGCCGGCCAGGAAGCAGAGGTCCTGACTCTCGGCGCGTCCGGCGACCTCGAGGCCGGCCCGCTCCGCCAGCCCCCGGACCTCGGGCTTGGTGAGCTCGGCGAGTGGGAAGCGGAGGCGCTCGAGGGACTCCGGCCGCAGGCCGGAGAGCATGTAGGTCTGGTCCTTGGCGCCGTCGGCGGCGCCGCTCAGCAGCGGCCCGAGGCCATCGTCGGCGAGACGGGCGTAGTGCCCCGTGGCGAGCTTTGCCGCCCCGAGCCGGTCGGCCAGCGCGATCATCGCGTCGATGCGGAGGTCGCCGTTGCATCGGACGCAGGGGTTCGGCGTGCGCCCCTCCGCGTAGCCACGCAGGAACGGGTCCACAACTCCCGCCCGGAACTCGCGCTCGAGGTCGAGCGTCAGGTGGGGGATGCCGAGCGAATGGGCGAGGTGGCGCGCCCCGAGGACCGCCTCCGGCGAACAGCAGCTCTTCTCGCCATCGGTCCGCTGATCGGCCCAGAGCTTCAGGGTCACCGCGACGACGTCGCGCCCTGCCTCGCGCTCGCGAAGCGCCGCGACCGCGGAGTCGACGCCGCCGCTGAGAGCGACGAGCACGCGCTCGCCATCGGCGGGGGGATCGGCGAGCCTGGTCCCCGACGCCGCCATTGCGGAGAGCGCCCGATGCAGAGCGTCGGCGGCGAGGATGACGGCGTGCCGGTGCGTCGGAGCGAGGCCGCCGAGCTCCGCCTCGATCTCATCCGGGCCGACCCGGGCGGCCTCCAGGACCGATGCACCCTCGGCGAGCTCAGAGACCGCGGCGGCGGCGGCCGCGCTGGCCGCGCAGCCCTCACGGTCGAACGTGACGCGCGTGATCCGCCCCTCGTCCGCCAGCAGGGAGATCCGGACCAGGTCGCCGCAGGGCGCGCCGCCGGCGGAGCCGGAGAGGGCTCCCGCAGGGACGGGGCCGCGACGGCGATCGTCGGCGACGTACTCCTCGAAGAGGTCCCTGTTCACGCGCTGAAGCTTAGGAGGCTCCAACCTGCCGTCTGCCGCCCCGGCTTGGTAACCCGTGTCGCATAGGTGGTGGCCTACCGAGGACCCCGAGGGATCTCCGGAAATCGACCCCCAAGCCAGTTGTGTTGGGTCAACGTAAGGAGCGGTTCGCGTACAGGCTCGGGCCTGCGTTCCAGCCTAGCAGCGGGTCAGTGGGTGTCCGGCTCGTCCTCCAGGTGCCATGACGAGATCAGGCCATCGCGCACGCCGAGATCGATCCGGACCCGCGACGTGTCACCGACCTCGCCGCTCTCCCGCCAGACGTACTGGAGCTCGGCATGGACCAGCACCCCCGAGCCGGTCTCCTCGATCTCGACCGGGACGTAGCGGCGAATCAGATGGTCGAAGACCTTGCCGGCCCAGTCGACGGCCGCCTCCCGCCCCAGATAGAGCGTCCGCTCGGTGCGGATCCTCACCTCGGGATGAACGAGCTCGCCCACCGCGTCCCGGTCACAGTCGCTGAGCGCGGCCAGGAAGCGGCGAGCGAGCTCTTCGGAGTTCGTCGCGGTCAGCTACCTACCGCGCAGGTTCTGGACCAGGCGCCGCGGCTCGTCGCCGAGGCTCGCCTCACGCGTGAAGCTGAGCCCGAGGGCGATCACCCCAACGCCGAGCAGGACCCAGGGCCAGACGCCGAGCTTGAACGGGTGCGGCGGCGTGGAGTTGAGATCCAGGCCGGCGATCACCAGGAACAGCAGCAGGCCGATCCCGCCGACGTAGACCGGGCCCCTCACCCCGATCTGTGACCCGATTGCGACCAGGCCGAGGGAGACGATCAACAGCAGGATGTCCCATCCGTTGGTGGTCTCGATCGGCGGCGTGCCGGTGCCGAGGGGGTTCAGGTTCCCGAGAGCGGTGATCCCGAGCGCGCAGGCGGCCACGGCCGCGATGCCCGCGCCGGTGAGCAGCTCCGATGCCTTCCAGAGGCCGAGGTCACCCGATGGCGCGGTCGCGCTCGCGGCGACCTCATCGCCGCCCGGGTTGTTCCGCCACAGGTAGAGGCCGCCGGCCAGCAGCCCGATCGACAGCAGGCCCAGGAGGCCGCGATAGACGCCCCAGTGGGCGCCGATACCGTCGGAGAGCAGCTCGTCCCAGAGAGCGGTCCAGGCGACGATCAGGGCGAGCGATCCCAGCAGCAGTTGAACGCGGACGCCGATGACCGTCCCCGCGTAGAACGCAAGTCCGGCCGTCACCAGAAAGACCCAGAAGATGTTCAGCGACGCGTTGGGGTTGCCGCCGATCATGTCGACGAACTGCAAGAGCGCCAGGGGCACGAAGAGGAGCCCGAAGACGCTGTGGACGACCTGCCACGGGCGAAGCTCGCCCGTCTGGGGCCTGGTCAGGATGCCGCCGTACAGGTAGACCGCCGGGATGGCCAGCACCAGGAACATCGGAAACGAGGCCCACTGGCTCGGATTGACAGTGAGGAACGGCCCCTTCCGGATGTAGATCATCGCGGCGCCCAGGCCGAGCAGCAGCCCTCCGATCTTGCGCAGCGCGTCGCGGGTGTCGTCGGGTTTGAACAGGTCGTTCATCGGTGTCGTGTACCTCCCTGCTTGACGGGGAATTTGCGGCCCGACCCTACCCAGTCGGGCTGTCCTTCAAATCGGTGATCCGGTTGTACGCGCTCTGCACGATCGAGCGGTCGACCTGGCCGGACTTCACCTCCTTGACGAGCTGGCCGAAGGCAGTCGCCGAGGTCTTCGTGCTGGTCGCGTAGAGCAGCAGGTCGTCCCCCGCCTTCAGCGCCGCTGCGCCGGCAACGGCCGGAGGCAGCGTGCCCGCGATCGCCTGCCCCTCGAGGTCGTCGGTGATCACCACGCCGCCGAAGCCGAGCTGGCCGCGCAGCAGGCCCTTGACGATGGTCGGTGAGAGCGCGGCAGGCTTCTTCGCGCCCAGCGTCGGGTAGCTGGCCGTCGAGACCATCACCATCCCCACGCCGGCGGCGATCGCGGCCTTGAAGGGCTTCAGGTCGTTCTGCAGCTGGTCGCTGGTCGCGGCGATGGCGACCGCGTTGCTGTCGGTGTTCACGGTTGCCCGGCCGAGCCCCGGGAAGTGCTTCGGGGTCGCGACCGTGCCGCCGTCCTGCAGGCCCTGGGCGAACGCCACCCCGACGGTGGCGACCGTGTCGGGGTTCGAGCCGAAGGTCCGGCTCTTGATCGTGTCCGCGGTGTTGGACTGGCTGACGTCGAGGACCGGCGCCAGGTCGACGTTCACTCCGAGGCCCTTGAGGAAGGAGCCGGTCTGCTGGCCCTGGTCCTTGGACTGGCCCTCGTCGCCGCTCTTGCCGAGGTCCGCCGGGGAGATGGTCGGCGGGCCGCTCTTGATCCGCTTCACGTCGCCGCCCTCCTGGTCCACCATCACCAGCAGCGGCGGGTTGTCGCCGGCGCTCGCCGCGGCCTGAAGCTGCTGTACGTCCGCCTTGAGCTTCTGCGGATCGCTCTCGAATGCGATCACGCCGCCGACCTGCCCCTTGCGCACGCGCTTCAACAGATCCTGGTCCGGCCCCTGCGCGCCGAGCTTCGCGACGATCGTCTGCCCGACGAGGCGCTTCAGCGGGACCGGCTTCGCGCTGCTGCCGCCCCCGCCGGAGACCAGGACGATGATCAGGATGATCGCGATCAGGACCGCGCCGCCGATCATGAAGTCCTGGCGGCGGCGCACCCGCGCGGGGAGGTCGCGGCGGCGCGTGCGTCGCCCGGGAGGCGGCCTCCGTCCGCTGCGCTCGAACTCACCGGTGTCGCCGCGCTCGCGTCGCCGCTCGGCGATCCCCTCGCGAATCGCACGGAAGCTGCCCGTCTCGGGGCGAGTGGCGTGCCCGGAGCCGGTGTCGCCGCGCTCCGCCGGCCCTTCGCTGGTCTCGGGGCGCTTGCCCTCCCCGGTTCCCGGCTCACCGGACGGCCGCAGAGGCCGCGCGGGCGACTCAGTCCACTCGAACCCCTCGTCGCCGCCGGGTGGTGGACGCCCTTCCATCGGCCTAGCTCTTTCCGCCCCCGCCTCTGACTGAGATCCCGAGGTCTCTGAGCTGACGCTCGTCGACCGGGGTGGGAGCGCCGGTGAGCGGGTCGGCGCCGGAGGCGGTCTTCGGGAACGCGATCACTTCGCGGATGGATTCCGTGCGGTGGCCCAGCGCGACCATCCGGTCGAGGCCGTAGGCGATGCCTCCATGCGGAGGCGCCCCGTAACGGAGCGCGTCGAGCAGGAAGCCGAAGCGCTCCTCGGCCTGTTGCTCGTCGATTCCGATCGCCTTGAACACCTCTCGCTGAACCTTTGGGTCGCTGATACGGATCGAACCCCCACCAATTTCCCATCCGTTCCAGACGACGTCGTAGGCCTTGGCCCTTGCGGCGCCCGGATCGGCCGGATCGAAGGCTCCGTCGGGCGAGGTGAATGGATGGTTGTGCGGGTCCCAGCGCTCCTCATCGTGAGCCCAGCCGAGCAGGGGCCAATCGACGATCCAGACGAGCTCGTTCGCCTTCGGATCGATCAGCCCGAGCCGCTCGCCGAGGCGTCGCCGCAGCTCGCCCAGGACCTCGGCCGAGAGCAGCGGCTGATCGGCCACGAGCAGGACGACGTCGCCCTCCGAGGCGCCGAGCGCCTCGTTCGCGGCCCTGATCTCGTCGTCCGAGAGGAACTTGGCGACGGGCGAGCGCCAGCCATCGGCCTCGACAACGGCCCAGACCAGGCCCTTGGCGCCGAGCTCGGTCGCCTCCTCGACGAGACCGTCGAGGTCGGCGCGTGACATCTCCCGCTTGCCGGCGTTGAGCCCGCGCACCATCGCTCCGCCCTCGATCGCCTGGCGGAAGGCGTTGAACTCGGAGCCGCGGAAGACCTCGGTCAGGTCCTCGAGCTCCAGGCCGAAGCGCAGGTCCGGCTTGTCCGACCCGTAGCGATCGACGGCCTCGTCATAGGACAGCCGCTTCATCGGGAGCTCGACCTCGACGCCGCACACCGGGAGAACATGCGCGAGGAGGCGCTCGTTCAGATCGATCACGTCGTCGGTGTCGACGAAGGACATCTCGATGTCCAGCTGAGTGAAGTCCGGTTGCCTGTCCGCGCGCAGGTCCTCATCCCTGAAGCAGCGCGCGATCTGAAAATACCGCTCGAATCCGCCGATCATCAGCAGCTGCTTGAAGAGCTGGGGTGACTGCGGCAGCGCGTAGAAGTTCCCCCGCTGCAGGCGGCTCGGAACGAGGAAGTCTCGGGCGCCCTCGGGCGTGGAGCGCGTCAGCACCGGCGTCTCGATCTCCAGGAAGCCCTCGCCCGAGAGGAACTCGCGCATCGCCGCGGCCACCCGGTGCCGGAGCTCCATGGCCTCCCGCATCCGGTCGCGGCGCAGGTCGAGGTAGCGGTAGCGCAGCCGCATCTCCTCGCTCACCTCGCCCGAGAAGGACTCGATCTCGAAGGGCGGAGTGTCCGCATCCGACAGGAGCTCCGCGTCGGTCACCCGGATCTCGACCTCGCCGGTCGGGAGGTCCGCGTTGACGGTCTCCGGCGAGCGCTTCACCACCTGGCCCTTCGCGCTCAGCACGTCCTCGGAGCGGAGCTCGTGGCCGAGCCTGAAGGCCTCCCCCAGCTCATCCGGATTGAGGACGAGCTGCACCACTCCGGTCCGGTCGCGGAGGTCGATGAAGACGAGGCCGCCGTGGTCGCGGCGGCGGTGGACCCAGCCGGCGACCCGGACCTCGGAGTCGACCCGGTCCGGCAGGACCTGGCCGCACCAGGTGTCCCGGTAGCCGTTGGGGCGCAGCGCTGGGAACCCTTCGCTCATGGCGCGGAGAGTGTCTCAGCCAAGGTCGCCGGGTCGATCTCCCGCTCCTCGCCGGAGCTCATGTCACGGAGAATTGCCTTCTCATCGCCGGCGAGGATCAGCGCATGCCGGGCGCCGACGCGGTCGGCCTGCTTCATCTGGCCCTTGATCGCGCGGCCCGCGAGGTCGAGATCGGCCGCCAGGCCCGCGCGGCGCAGCTCGGTGACCAGGGCCAGCGCCCGCTCGCGGTCCGCGTCCTCGGCGACGATGAAGACGCCGTCCAGCTCCTCGCCGGCTGCCTCGGTCTCGGCCTGGCCCTCCAGCGCCAGGGCGATGCGGTCGACGCCGAGCGCCCAGCCGCAACCGGGCGCCGGCGAACCGCCGAGCTGCTCGATCAGGCCGTCGTAGCGGCCGCCGCCTCCGATCCCCGACTGGGCACCGAGCCGCTCGCATTCGAACTCGAACAGGGTGCGGGTGTAGTAGTCGAGCCCGCGTACCAGCGTCGGGTCGATGTCGTAGGAGACGCCGTTGCGGTCGAGCAGGGAGCGGACCTCGGCGAAGTGCTCGGCGTCCGCCTGCTCGAGGCGGTCCATCAGGAGCGGGGCATCCTCCATCACGCTCCTGGTTCCCTCGTGATCCGCGTCGAAAGCGCGCAGCGGATTGGCGTCGATCCGGCTCCGCACCTCGTCGGTGAGCCCGTCCTCGTGGGAGCGCAGGTAGGCGCGCAGCTCGTCGAGGTAGGCGGTCCGGGTCTCCGGCGTGCCCAGGCTCCCGAGCCGCAGCCGGACGCCCTCCACGCCGAGCTCCGCGACGATGTCACTGGCGAGCAGGATCAGCTCGGCGTCCACCAGCGGCGAGTCAGAGCCAATCGACTCGGCGTTGACCTGCGTGAACTGGCGGTAGCGGCCGGCCTGGGGGCGTTCGTGCCGGAAGAAGGGTCCCTCGGTCCAGAGCTTCACCGGCTGCGCCTGCGTCTGCATGCCGTGCTCGAGATAGGCCCGGCAGGCCGACGCGGTGGCCTCGGGGCGCAGGGTGAGCGAGCGGCCGCCCTGGTCCTCGAAGCTGAACATCTGCTTCTGGACGATGTCGGTCGACTCACCGACCCCGCGCGCGAACAGGTCGGTCTCCTCGAAGATCGGCGTGTCCATGCGGCCGTACCCGGCGGCCTCGAGCCGCCGACTCGCGACGTGAGTGATCCTGCGGCGCACCGCCTGCTGCTCGGGCAGGACGTCGAACGTGCCCCGTGGGGCCTTGAACTTCGCGGGCATGCGGCGAGCCTAACTGGCGCCCACGATGAGGATCCTCTCATCCGCTTGTTAGCCGGCTTTAAGGCGCCGCGCCAACGCTTGCTGGGTTGCTCCGACTCGAGAACCACGAGCTCGGTCCGCGGCTCTACGTCCTCGGACGCCGGCTCCACGAATGTCATGCGGGGATTGGGTTGATCGCCACCGCGGCGGTGATCCTGATCGCCGGCCTGCCCCTGCCCGCGCCGGCGGCCTTCGTCCTCCTCTCGATCGGCCTCTGGCTGCTCTGGAAGGACTGGCGCGACCTGTTCCCGTGGCTTCGCGACACGACCGCCTGGAGCCCCGGAGCACATCGGCCGCCGACGCCCCTCCGCTCCAGGAGCCCGGCCGATGGGCTCGCCCCGGTGGCCGGGGCCTGCACCATCGCGATCGGGCTGGTCAACATCGGGTCCGCCCTCACCCCGGGGCTCCACTCCAGGATGATGCTGCTGCTCCGGATCGTGCCGCGCGAGGTCCCGGTCGCGGCACATGCCCTCGCCCTCTCAGCGGGGATCGCCCTCGTCGTCCTCGGCCTCTACTTGGTCCGCCGCCGCCGCCGGGCGTGGGCGCTCGCCGTGACGATTCTCCTGGCCGCCGGCGCGCTCAACCTCCTCAAGGGCCTCGACGTCGAGGAGGCCCTCGCCAGCTGGGGCCTCGCCGCGCTGCTGATCTGGGGCCGCGACGCGTTCCGCGTCCGCCCCGCGGACACCGGCTGGCGGGCGCCGCTCATCCAGAGCGCGGCCGTGCTCGGCGGAGCGATCGCCACCGGCGCCCTGACGCTCGTCGCGGCGGCCCACTGGGGCAGTCCCTCGCTCACGCCCGCCCGCGGGCTGGCGGAGGTGGAGGCGACCCTGACGCTCTCGGCGCTGCCGATCCACTACCGGGACCCGTTCGACTGGGTCCCGGCCGGCCTGGCGGCTCTCTGTCTCAGTGCCGTGGGTTCCGTCGCCTGGCTGCTCTTCCGGCCGCTGGCGGCGCCGCGGGGCCTCCCCGCCGCCGCCCTGCGCCCGATCGCGCGCAGGATCGTTGAGCGCCACGGCAGCGATTCGCTCAGCTTCTTCAAGCTGCGGGTCGACAAACACCACTTCTTCAACGCCTCGCGCACGGCGTTCGTGGGCTACCGGATCGAGGCCGGGGTGCTGCTGGTCTCGGGGGACCCGGTCGGTCCGCCCGAGGCGCTGCCCGGCCTCCTGGCCGAGCTGTGCGAGTTCGCCGAGGCGCGGGGCCTGGCGGTCGGCGTGGTCGGCGCGAGCGACCAATTCGCCGCCCTGGCCGCCGGAGCCGGCCTGAGCTCCTTCTACATCGGCGACGAAGCGATCATCGAGACCGGGAAGTTCTCCCTCGAGGGCCGGCGCATCCGCAAGGTGCGCCAGGCGGTGACCCGCGCGCGCAAGGCGGGCTTTACCGCCTCGATCGAGCGCCTCGCCGAGCTGCCCGAGGCCGGGCTGCGGGAGCTCGAGCGGGTCTCGGCGCAATGGCGCGGCGACGAGCCCGAGCGTGGCTTCTCGATGGCGATCGACGGGCTCCGCGGCGAGCACCTGGCCGGCAGCATCGTGGTCGTCGCGCGCGACGCCGAAGGAACCACGCGCGGCTTCCTTCACTTCGCCCCCTGCTACGGGCGGCCAGCGATGTCGCTCGGGCTGATGCGGCGCGACCGCGAGGCCGTGAACGGCCTCACCGAGTTCCTCGTCGTCAGCGCGATCGAGCTGCTGCGCGAGAGCGGGATCGAGGAGATCTCACTCAACTTCGCGGCCTTCGCGCGGCTGATCCGCGACCCCAGCGGGATCCGGGAGCGCGCCCTCGCCAGGCTGGTCACGCTGGCGAACCCCTACTTCCAGATCGAGAGCCTCTACCGGTTCAACGCCAAGTTCTCGCCGCGCTGGCAGGCGCGCTACCTGCTCTACGAGGGTCGCCCGCTCGGCTTCGCGCGCACGGGCCTCGCGGCGATGTGGGCCGAGGGCCAGCTTCCCCGGCCGGCGCCGCTGCGGCGGAGTTCCCCGCAGGCCGCCCTGGCAGGATCCCCGGGTGAGGCTCTCAGCGACTGACGTCGGGGACGGGCCCGCCGCCCTGCTGCTCCACGGGCAACCCGGCAGCGCGGGCGACTGGACCCCGGTGGCCGCTCGGCTGCCCGGCCTGCGGGTGATCGCTCCCGACCGGCCCGGATACGGGGAGACGGGCGGACGCGCGGTCGGCTTCGAGGAGAACGCCGCCGCCGCAATCGAGCTGCTCGATCGGCTCGGGGTCGAGTCCGCGGTCGTGGCCGCCCACAGCTGGGCCACGGGCGTCGCCCTGGTCGCAGCGATCCGCTCGCCGGACCGGGTCAGCGGCCTCGTCCTCGCCGCGCCCATCGCGCCGGGCAGGCCCGCCGGGGCCTTCGACCGGCTGCTGGCGGAGCCGCTGGTCGGCCGCGCGGCCACCGGCGTCGGGTTGGGCTTCGCCGGTGCCGCGCTCGCCCTCCGGCCGGTTCGCGCCCTGGTCTGCCGCGCCCTGCCCGGACTCCGGCCCGACGACCTGGCCCGGACGGCCGCCGAATGGCGCGGCGGGGCCTGGCGAAGCTTCTACGTCGAGCAGCGGGCGCTGCTCGACGAGCTTCCGGCGCTCGCGCCCGAGCTGGGCGAAGTGCGGGGCGAGGTGACCCTGCTCCAGGGGCAGCGGGACCGCCTCTCCTCGCCCGGGCAGGCGCACTGGCTCGCCGCGGCGCTGCCGCGGGCCGAGCTGCTGATGGTCGACGGCGCGGGGCACCTCCTTCCGCAGCAGCGGCCTGATCTCGTGGCCGACGCGATCAGGCGCGCGGCCGAGCGGGCGCCGGCCGGGCACCCGGGCTAGCGCGCGAGTTCCGCCAGGAACGGGTTCGTCGCCCGCTCGGCGCCCAGGGTAGTGGCGCCCATGTGTCCCGGGTAGACGGTCGTCTCGGGCGGATGGGAGTCGACCAGGGTCCGAATCGACTCGAGCAGCGTCGCCCAGTCGCCACCCGGGAGATCGGTGCGGCCGACCGAGCCCTGGAAGAGGACGTCGCCGGAGAAGATCGCCGACTCGTCCGGCACCGAGTAGGTGACGTGCCCCGGGCTGTGGCCGGGAGTGAAGATGACGTCGATCTCGAGGCCGGCCAGCTCGAGCTTCTCGCCGCCCTTGACCGTGTGATCCGCCTCGTAGCTCTCGAAGGGGCCGAACCCCGGCCAGGGCACGAACGAATTGATGTCGGCGAGCACCGGCGTCTCGATCTCCGGACACCAGACCTGGGCCCCGGTGGCCTTCGCGATCGGCGCCACGGCCCCGATGTGGTCGAAGTGGGTGTGCGTGAGCAGGATCCCGTCGATCGTCACGCCGAGCTCCTCGGCGGCTCCGAGGATGCGCTCGGCCTCGTCGCCCGGGTCGACGATCAGCGCGTGGTCGGAGCCCTCCTTGCGGAACAGGAAGCAGTTCTCGGCGATCTGGCCGACGGTGAGCATGCGGACGTCCATCGCGTCTAGGCCTCCGCTTGCGGGGTGCCGCCGGTCCGCTGTGCTTCCTTCGCCGCTTGCTTCTGGGCCTCCTTGCGGAGGTAGCGGTTGTAGAAGAAGCGATCCATCAGGTAGGCCATGGGGATGTAGAAGAAGATCCCGATCGCGGCGCCGGCGATCACCGTGCCGACCGGGTTGCTCCCGATCAGGGCAAGGAGGCCGACGAATAAGATCGCGGCCACGCCGCCCTTCTTGGCGGCGCTTGACCAGCTCGGCGGGTTTGGAACCCTCTCGCCCGATTTGCCCGTGTTCCGCTTCTTGCCGCCGCGGCTGCGCGCTCGCGCCTGGGCTTCCGCACGACTACGCGGACGGCCACGTGACGGGCGGGTGTCGATCCGGCCGCCCTGGGTGCCGCGGTGCTTGCGGCGGCGCTTCTTCTTGGTCTGGGCCATCACCCGTCAATCTAGCCGAGGACGTTCTCGATCACGTCACGCATCGGGTCGAAGTTCCGAATCGGGGGCTCGTCCGGATAGCCCTCCACGGCGACCTCCGGGACGAGCCCGACCAGCTCCGCCTCGACCGGACGCGCGCCATGCGCCTCCGCCAGCCGGGAGATCTCCTCGACCACCCTGGCGAGCGGCACCGCCGCCGGATCGTGGATGTTCATCGAGACCTGCGCTCCGCCGCCCTCGCGGGGCAGCCCGAGCGCGCGGACTCCCGGCAGTCCTCCACCGGATTCGCGAAGGTCGGCTGCGATGTCGCGCGCTATCTCGGGATCCGGGGTGTCGAGCTCGACGTTGAAGGCGACCAGCGGCTCGCGAGCCGTGACCAGCGTCGCGCCGGCGCTGGGATGCGGCTCGTCCGGGCCGAGGTCCGCCACGAGATCACCCGAGCCCATCCGCCGCGCGAGCTCCGTCGGGCCGCCCTGCCGGAAGTAGGCGCGCTCGCGGCGCTCCGGCGCGCTCGCCAGCTCGCCGTAGAAGAAGACCGGGATCCCGAGGCCGGCGATTCCCTCCGCGACCTGACGGGCGCCCTCGACCGCCGGGTCGTGGCGCTCGTCCGTCTGCCAGACGACCGGAGCGACGTCGAGCGCCCCGATGTGCGGGTGGACGCCCTGGTGGGAGCGAAGGTCGATCAGGTCGATGGCATGCGCCGCTCCCGCCACCAGCGCCTCGACGATCTTCCCGGGAGGCGCCGCCATGGTGAAGACGCAGCGGTTGTGCTCGGCGTCGTAGTGGCGGTTCAGGATCCGGGCGTGTGCGCTGAGCGTCGCCTCGAGCGCCCCGATCACCCGCACGTTGCGGCCCTCGGAGAAATTGGGCACTGCCACCAGCGGCATCTCGCCGCTCACGGGATCAGCAGCTCTCCATCACGCGCGATGACCTCGCCGTCCAGCGCCAGGGTGGGCTTCATCACGACGCAGTCGAGGTGGACCGGCACCTGAACCGTGCCGCCGATCCCAGCCGACGCGCCGAACGCGATGTGGCAGGTGCCGAAGATCTTCTCGTCCTCGAGGACCTCGCCCGTCAGCTTGGCCTTCTCGTTCGTCCCGATGCCCAGCTCCGCGATGTTCGTGCCGTCGTCGCCGTGCTCGGTGAGCAGGTCCATGAACGCCATCCCCTGCCCCCCGCGCGCCGAGGTCAGATGCCCTCCCTCGACCACCAGCTCGACCGGCTCGTCAACCAGGCCGATGCCCGCCATCGAGCCGTCGATCACCAGCGTGCCGTTGCCACCGGCCGGAGAGATGAAGCCCTCGCCGCACGGAAGGTTCCCGAAGGCGCCCCGCTCCGTCAGCTCGCCCGCGTCGGGGATCGCCTCGCGGCCGGAGAGATCGAGGCGCAGATCCGTGCCGTTCGAGTCGGTGATGTGGGCCTCGGAGGCGCGATCGAGGGCCTCGGCGACGGCATGCCCCTTGCTGCGGAGGCCCTCCATGTCTGCGCTCATCACCCGCGCCAGCATGTCCTCTGTCACTCCCGGCAGGGTCGCGCAGCGCGTGCCCCCCACGCTGGCCCGCTTCCGGGCGGCGGTGTGGGAGAGCGACTGGACGGTGGGCGCGAGCAGGACGTCCGCCGCGACCATCGCCTCCGCCACCGTGTTGGGCGGCTCGGCGGCGTGCGAGGCCCGCTCCGACATCACCGCCAGCACGGCCTCACCACCGGCGCCGGCGGCCTCCTCGCGCAGGCGCTCGCCCAGATGCTGGGTCGCCGGATTGCAGACGACGAGGACGTCCTCCCCGCCGTTGACGGCGAGGCAGTCGCGGACCACCGCACGCACCGCTCGATCGAGATTGCTCACGGCCGAGCACCCTAGATGACACCCGACCCGACGCTACGATTTGCCGCCCCCGCCGGAGTAGCTCAGTCGGTTAGAGCAGCGGAATCATAATCCGCGTGTCGGGGGTTCGAGTCCCTCCTCCGGCATTACCGAGACCCGCTGGAAACAGGGATTTTTGTTGTTCCGAGAAGGACGTGCTGACGACGAGATAGCACTCGGTGACAACGCCCTGACAACACCGCGTACCCAAGTTTCGACCGCTGGCCGAGATAGCCGCTTTTCGTCCAAAGCAGCGGTTTCGGCTAGCCGCTCAGATTCCGGCCAATCCCGGATGGTACGAAGGTCGTAGTACTTATGAACGATCCTTCCGACGAAAGGAGAAAGCCGATGACTGTCAGCCGAAGAGCCTGGATCGCAATCGGAGTTCTCGCGGCGGTCGCGGCGATTACCGTGATTGCTCTCGTCGCCTCCGGCGGCGGTGGTAGCGCGGGCGGCGCCTACTAACCCGCGCGGCTAGGCCAGGCTTCCCCCACGGACTCGGGTTGTCGCGTCTCCGCTGTGCGAAAGCGCAGGCGCGACCCTCGGGTTCGAAGTTTCTTAGCTGCCGGCCACACCGCCGCTCTTGGTCCAAAGCGGCGGGGCGCCCCTCCAACGCATGTCGGTGAGAGAACCGGGCCCGGCTTGGCGTGCCAACGCCTAGTAGCGGATCGAGCCCTTCCAGCGCCCTCTGAGCTGCTCGGGATCGGTATGGAAGGCGACTAGGTCGAGTACGGAGAAGCTGCCCTTGGCGCCACGGAACGCGCGCTTGCCGCTGTCGATTACGCCGGTGATCGGAGTCGATGGATTGCCGTCCGAGTCGACCGAGTAGTCATACGAGCCGCTGAACGTCCCAAGGCCGAAGACGTCAGCCTTGAAGAAGATCTGGTGGGTGCCGCTGTAGTCCGTGCGGGGGATTTGCTCGGCTACGTTGAACGTGAACACGTCCTGCTCATCCACGTGCGCCTTCCTGCGCCCGAGCGGGCTACCCGTGAGCTTGGCCTCATCGGAGGACACCACGGTCCCGGCCCCAGGCTCGTCGATGACGTCTATGGGGCTGGTCTTGTAATCCAGGCTGAGTTTGTGCGCCTTCTTCTTGCCTGCAGCCTTCGCGAGAGGGGACGGGTGGGCGCTCACCTGCGCGACGCCCAAGCCGCCGACCGAGAGCGCAACCACGAGGGCGACGATCGTCCTGGCATGCCGATGAGTTGTTTCCAGCGCTCCGGCTGCCCGGCACGAGCACGATTCCCTCGTCAACCCCACTATTGACTCCCTTCTCCCAGTCCCGCTGGACGTGCAGGACCTATTGACGCATTGGGCACGGTATGGACGGTCGAGTCGGGGTACATCCGTAATCCGCCACACATCTG
>CAVUSJ010000007.1:0-60297 GCA_963744105.1 uncultured Solirubrobacterales bacterium
TCTAGCTGCCCGGCGTGGAGCCGGTCCGCTTTGCGTTCCCGGGGCCCGAGCGGGACCGCCTGGTGTCCGCAGTCCTGAAGGGGGAGAAGACCGCCACCTCGTCCCTGCTGGCCGAGTGGCTGCTGGACGACCAGGAGCTGCCTGCGGTGGGTGAGCGCCGCGAGGTGCTCGATTCGGCCGACAATCCGGTGGCGGTCCTCGAGATCACCGCCGTCGACGTGATCCGGCTGGGGGATGTGGACCTGACCCTGGCTCACGAGGAGGGTGAGGGCTTCGAGAGCGTTGCGGAATGGCGCCAGGCCCACGAGGGATTCTGGAACGAAGAGGTCATGACCAGGCTCCCCGCGAATCTCGCCGGGCCCCTCACCGACGACGCCCGGGTCGTCGTCGTGCACTTCCGGCTCGCCAGAAGGCCTTAGTCGCCAAATCACGGAAGACCTCAGGGAGATGCGAAGATCGCGGCTGTGAACGAGGGGTCACCGCAGCAGCCGCCCCGCAACCCTCTCCGCAACGAGGGGGACATGTTCCGCGTCCTGATCATGTTCGGCGTGAGCGCCGCGATCGTCATCGCCGTGGCCCTGCTGATCGGCTCGCTGGCGGGGGCCATCGTCCTCGCCGTTCTCGTCGCGATCGGGCTGTGGCGAACCTGGGGCCTGATCCAGGACTGGCGCCGATACGGGTCCGACGCGGGTCGCTAGCCGCCTGGCGATGCCGGGGGACAACCTGGGGGAGCGCTAGAGCTACTTTTTGCCACCGCCGCCGCCACCACCGCCGCCACCACCGCCGCCACCGGTCGCCTGCTGCAGATAGGCGACGAGCTGCTGGAGCTGCGGAGGGGTGAGGGTCTGGCCGAAGTTCTGCGGCATCACGTTGGGCTGATAGCCCGGGGTGATGACGGCATTCGGGTCGCTGATCGACTGCGAGATCTGCTGGGCGCTCATGCCCTTGAGCGCCTCGTCGAGGTTCGGGCCCGTGGTCCCGGTGGTGCCCGCCTGCGAGAGCGTGTGGCAGCCGCCGCAGTTGGTGGCGAAGAACTGCGGCGGGGCGAAGACCGGAGCCTTGATGCCCGGCACGCCGGCGACGCTCGCGACGTAGGAGGCGACGTCGTTCAGGTCGTCGCCCTCGACCAGCTTCGGCGGCATGTAGACGTCGGTCTGCTGGGTCGCGGCGGGCCGCGGGTTCTCGACCTGAGCCTGCACGACGCCCTTGATGGTGTCGGAGTCCATGCCGTTGGCGCGGGCCTGCTTGAAGGCGTAGTCGAGGTTCGGGCCCACGTCGCCGTTGGTGCCCGCCCCGGTGAGCGTGTGGCAGCTGCCGCACTTCTGGGTGAAGAGCTGCTGACCCTTGTCGAGGTTCGCCTTGGGGCCGAGATCGCAGCCGGTCAGGCCGACGACGGCGGTCGCCGCGGCGATGGTTGCGATCAGCCAGATCGCGTGTCCCTTGTCCCTGAGGCGGTGCATCGGGCGCGGGAATCCTATCTGTCGAGGCCGACTCGCCTACCCGTGCCTGGGCGTGGGATACTTGCGCCGAACGGCACTAGCGACAGCGGTGAGAGGAGGTTGCGTGGAGGTTCGCCAGGGCATGTCGAGCGTGGTGCTGGCGGTCGGTCCGGGCCACACCCTGCGGGAGACCGCGACGAAGATGACGGAGAAGGGCACCGGGGCCGCCCTGGTGTTCGACGACGAATCCCCGGCCCCGCGGATCATCACGGAGCGAGACATCCTGAACGCGGTCGGCACGGGCAAGGACCCCGACGCCGAGAAGGTCGCGGATCACATGTCGGAGAGCGTCATCTCCGCGGCGCCGGACTGGAGCCTCGAGCAGGCGGCCGAGGAGATGGTCCAGCGCGGCATCAGGCACCTGGTGGTCGTCGACCGGGGCGCGCTGGTCGGGGTGCTCTCGATGCGCGACATCGTGCGCTGTTGGACGCAGGTCGGGGCGACCGCGTCGATTTCGCCTCCGTAGATACCTCCGCGAGTAGTAGGGTGCCCCAGGGGCAACGAGAGCCGCGTCGGGCGATAGTCCACGGAACCGACGTGGAGATTGGAAGGAAATCCAAATGGCAGAACATCGGCCGCTGCGCTTCCCACCCGCACTCCTTCTGCTCTCGCTGACCCTGGCTCTGGCCGCCTCGACGCCGGCCGCTGCAACGGCCCACAAGCGCGTCCTGCGGGTCGGCACCTACAAGGGGGTCAAGGGCAAGTTCAAGTCGATCCAGGCGGCGGTCAACAAGGCAAGACCCGGCGACTGGATCCTGGTGGGCCCCGGCGACTACCACGCGCGCCACGACCAGGTCACTGGTCCCGCCGCGGAGGATGCGCCGCCTCCGGCCGGCGTCCTGATCACCAAGAAAGGGATCCACCTGCGCGGCATGAGCCGCAAGAAGGTGATCGTCGACGGGACCCTTCCGCACAAGGGCAAGCACTGCAGCTCCGACCCGGCAGTCCAGGATTTCGGCGTCAACACGCCCGACGGACCCCAGGGCCGAAACGGCATCGTCGTCTGGAAGGCGAATCACACCCGGATCGACAACCTCACCGTCTGCAACTTCCTCGCGGGGAGCAGCGGCCAGGGCAACGAGATTTGGTGGAACGGGGGTGACGGATCGGGGCAGATCGGGATGGGCCCGTTCAAGGGCTCCTACCTGAGCGCCACCTCGAGCTTCTACGGCGGCGACTCGACGGCCGCGTCGTACGGGATCTTCACGAGCAATTCGAGCGGCAGCGGCAAGCTGTTTCAGACCTACGCCAGCAACTTCAGCGACTCGGGTTACTACATCGGGGCCTGTCAGCAGGTCTGCAACCAGGTCATCGACAAAGCCTGGTCGGAGTTCAGCGCGCTCGGCTACTCCGGCACCAACTCGGGCGGCTGGCTCGTCGTAAAGAACTCGGAGTTCGACCAGAACCAGGACGGCTTCGACACGAACAGCCAGAACAACGACGATGCTCCCTCACCCCAGAACGGCGCCTGCCCCGGCAACGCCACCAGCTCGGTCACCCACACCGGCTCATGCTGGGCCTTCATCAACAACTACGTCCACGACAACAACAACCCGGACGTGCCGCGGGTCGGCGCGGCCGGGGCGGGACCCGTGGGGACCGGGATGTCGATCGCGGGCGGCCGCAACGACACGGTCATGAAGAACAGGTTCGTCCACAACGGGTCGTGGGGTCTCCTCATGATTCCCTTCCCGGACACGGACACCCCTCCGCCGGTCGCGCACTGCGAGGGCGGCGTCGAGACGGGCGGCCCACTGGGGTGCCTGTACGACGACTGGGGCAATGCGGCGAAGAACAACACGTTCAAGGAGAACGGGTTCTTCGGCAACGCCACCAACGGCGACATCGGCCAGATCACGTTCACGGACGGGAACCCGGTCAACTGCTTCTCGGGGAACTCCCTGCCCGACGGCACCTCGCCCGCCAACCTCCAATCGACCCAACCGGCCTGCGGGCCCACCGCGCCGGCCAACCAGAACTTCGATCTGGTGGCGGAGGTGGAGTGCAACGCGATGCTGTTCGGGACCCCCTGCGGGCCGAACGACCACTACCCACGACGTCAGCAGGTCGTCATGCACAAGCTTCCGAACAAGAAGCTGAAGAACATGCCGCACCCGTGCAAGGGTGTGCCCCGGAACCCGTGGTGCAAGTAGGCGACGGCGCCTAGTCGGCGCGCGGCGGGACCGACAGGGGAATCGGAGCTGTGTCGGTGTGCTGCCGGCGCGGCATCCGCGCGATCTCGGCGCGGTTGGCGCGCAGCCAGCCGATCAGCGAGAGCAGCGCGATCACGCCGCCAATCACCGAGTAGGGCCACCACGCGAACAGGCCGACGATCACCGCCGCGAACCCGAACGCGAAGAGCGCCGGGAGCACGCTGGCCCGCGGCAGGTAGATGACCTCGGTCGGCTTCTCGGGCTGGCTCATCGCAGGTAGAGGATCGCGACGTAGAAGGCCAGGGCGAAGACGAGCAGCGCCAGCGAGGCCGTCACCATGCCCGCCCGGATATTCGCTCGTGCGCGTTCGCGATCCACGGCCGGAAGCCTATAACGAGCGGTCGAGGGCCATCGCCACGAAGAGCAGCGCCAGATAGGCCAGGGAGCTCAGGTAGAGCCGCCGGGCCGCGGGCCGGGAGGGGTGTGCCAGCAGAACGAGGGCCAGGGCGATGAACCCGGCGCCGAGCGCGAGCGCGGCGATCAGGTAGGCGGTCCCGAGGAGCCCGGTGATCACCGGCCCAATCGTGATCGCGACCAGCAGCAGCGCGTACAGGACGATCTGGTGGCGGGTGGTGGTCTCCCCCCGGACCACGGGCAGCATCGGCACGCCCGTCCGCGCGTAGTCGTCCGAGATCAGCAGCGAGAGCGCCCAGAAGTGCGGCGGCGTCCAGAAGAAGACGATCGCGAAGGGCCAGAGCGCATCGAGCGTGAGGCCGCCGGTGGCGGCGGCCCAGCCGACGAGCGGCGGCATCGCGCCGGCCGCGCCGCCGAGCACGATGTTCTGGGGCGTGCGCGGCTTCAGCCAGAGCGTGTAGACGAAGACGTAGCCGAGCAGGCCTGCAGCGGCGAGCGCGGCCGTCAGGGCGTTCACGGTGATCCAGAGCTGGGCCACCGCGACCACCCCGAGCGTGGCTCCGAAGAGCAGGCCACGGCGGGGCTCGATCCGGCCGCTCGCCAGGGGCCGGCCCTTCGTTCGCGCCATGTGCGCGTCGCGGTCCCGCTCGATGTAGTGGTTGATCGCCCCGGCGCCGCCCGCGGCGAGGTAGCCGCCGAGGCAGGTCCACAGGATCGTCGAGAGGGCCGGGCCGCCCGGATCGGCAACGAACATCGTCGCCACGCAGGTGAGCAGGAGCAGCGAGATGATCCGCGGCTTGGTGAGCGAGACGTAGTCGTTCGCCGTCTCGATCGCGGCCCGCATCGTTCGCGCCCGGGCATCGTCCGGAGTGACGGAGACCTGCTCGCCGCCGGGCCCCGAGGGGCCGGCCACCCGGCCGGAGCGGGTGCCGAGGTGGACGCTCATACTGCGGCCGCCGATGCCTCAGCCCGGGGAGCACGCTCCGGCGAGCGCGCGGGGCTGGGCAACCAGGCGAGCTTGTACGCGATCGAGACCACGGTTGCCCAGAGCAGGCTCGCCGTCGCGAGGTGCGCGACGATGAGCACGCCGTGCTCACCGAGCCAGACGTTGAGGGCTCCGAGCAGCAGCTGGCAGAGCAGCAGCGCGGCAGCCAGGGCAAGCAGCCGGTCACGCGAGCCGCGTGCAAAGGCCACGCTGAGCAGCGCGATGATCGCGATGGTGGCGAGATAGACGAACGCGCGGTGGGTGAGGTGGATGTCGGTCAACCGGTTGTTCCCGAACGGAAGGAACTTGCCCGAGCCGCATTCGGGAAACATCTTCCCGCAGGCCATGTGAGCGCCTGCGACGTTGGGGCCGACCTCGCCTGTGCCCCTTTCCTCGGTACCGGCCATGTAGCCGCCCGCCACGATCGCGCAGAGGAGGAGCACCGCCGCGGTCGCCGCGTACGGCTTGAGACCTCGGACGGGTGGGCTCACAGCCCCGCCGGATTCGACGCTCGCCTCCGAGCGAGACTTGGCGCCCAGCCAGAGGAGCAGGGCGAGGAGCACCATCGCGGTCCCAAGGTGAGCGGCGACGAGCTCTTCGGCGAGGCTGTGCTCGACGGTGAGCCCACCCAGGCCGGCCTGCGCGAGGACGAGGACGCCGGCGATCAGCGATCCGCGGAACGCCCAGCTATTTCTCGCCCTGAGATCCTTGTAGGCGCGCCAGCAGAGCAGCCCGATCAGGATCACGACGATGGTGGCGAGGAGACGGTGGGAGAACTCGATCACCCGGTTCTCGTTGCCGACCAAGGGGATCACCTGGCCGCCGCAGAGGGGCCAGCCCTTCGTCCCGCTTCCGCCCGGGCCGCAGCCCAGCCCGGACTCGCTCACGCGGACGATTCCGCCGACGACGATCAGCAGGAGGGTGACGACAGCGGTGAGGTCTGCCAGGCGGCGAAACCGGCGGAGCTCGTCCCCGCCGCCCCCGGCAACGGGTCCGGCCATGGCGTCAGGCTACCGGCTCTTTGGTCTCCGCCGGGGCGGCGCGGGAGGCGTCGCCTCTCCCCACGGCCTCTCGGATGTCGCGCAGCGGCTCGTGGCTGCGGACGTCCGGGACGACGTCGAAGTTGTGCGGCGGCGGGGGCGAGGTGGCGAACCACTCGAGGGTCTCGCCTCCCCACGGGTCGTGGCCCGCGGGCGTGCCGCCCTTGATCCCCAGGTACGCGTTGACGATCGAGAGCACGATTCCCAGGGCGAGCACGAAGGCGCCGATCGTCGCGATCAGGTTGAGCGCGTTGAGGTGCATGGCGTTGATCGCGTCGCTCGCCTCGAAGAACTTGAAGATGTCCGCCTGCTGGCCCTCGACGCCGGCTAGGAAGAGCGGGATGAAGGTGAGCTGGGCGCCCAGCACGATCAGCGCAACGGAGGGCTTCGCGAGCGCCTCGCCCATCGTCCGGCCGGTCATCTTCGGGAACCAGTAGTAGAGGGCCGCCAGGCCGCCGAGGACGGGCCCTCCGACCAGCACGTAGCCGCTGGCGGCGGTGGAGGCCGTCGTGTCGGCCAGCAGCCAGTTGACCGGGATGACGCTCTGGATCAGCTCGCCGACCAGCCCGAAGGTGAGCGTCGAGATCGAGGCGAGCGCGAACACCATCGGAGCGCGCATCCTGAGTACACCGCCCGCGATCGTGCCGATCCAGTTCACCAGGATCACCCCGATCGGGATCGTCAGCAGCAGCGCCATCAGCATCGCGCCGTAGAGCCAGCCGATCGGGATCGAGGCGCTCATCATGTTCTGCATCCAGGCCAGCAGGCCGAGCGGCATGATCGCTGCCATCGAGATCATCAGCGCGCCGCGCGAGAGCAGCGGCTTGCCGGAGAACACCGGCAGGATCTCCGAGATCGCGCCGAACGCCGGCAGCAGGAAGACGAGGTAGCAGCCGGTGAAGAAGATCCAGCTCAGGTGCTGGTAGAAGATCGGCGCGCCGCCCTCGCCCGGGTCGAAGAAGACACCGCCGAAGTGGCGCTCCATCTCCAGCATGACGAGCGCGGCCAGCATCGCCGAGCCGGCGACGATCATCGTCCAGCTCGAGACGGCGCCGGAGAAGGTGAAGGCCGGGAGCCGGCGCCAGGCGAGTCCCGGCGCGCGGAGCTTCGAGATCGTCACGGCGAGGTTGATCGACTGCAGCACCAGGCCGAGGACGGTCAGGCCGACCGCGGCGATCCAGACGTCGACCCCGTTGTTGGAGATGAAGGCCGTGTCCGAGAGCGGGGGCCAGGAGTTGAAGCCGGCCTCCGGGGGCGTGTACGCGAAGCAGGCGTAGAGCAGGGCGCCGCCGAAGATGTAGAGCCAGAGGGAGAGCGACGCGAGGCGCGGGAAGGCGAGCGAGCGGGCGCCGATCTGCAGCGGGACGACGTAGGTGTAGAGGCCGAAGGCGATCGGCAGCCCGAAGAGCACGACCAGGGTCGCGCTGCCCACCGAGAGCAGGCGGTTGAAGGTGACCGGCTCGATCAGGTTGTTCTCCGGGACTCCGAGTTGCAGCCGCATCAGCAGGAAGGCGACGATCCCGAGCACCAGGAAGGAGAGCGACGCGCCGATGTAGATGCGACCGACGTCCTTGTGGTCGGGGCTCATCACCATCTCGAGCCAGCGCGGGCGGGACGGCACGGGCCCGTCGGCGACCAGCTCGGGGCGGTGCGGGGCGAGGCTTCTTCCGTTGCTGCTCATCAGGACTCCCCGTTCGCCCGCTGGACGAACTGCTGGGCCTGCTGGATGCCGGCCGCCTGCTGCTCGAGCCAGGCCTGGTAGGTCGGGACGTCCACCACGTGCACCCGGGTCCGCATCACCGCGTAGCTCGCGCCCGAGAAGGCGTAGCTGGCGCCGTCGTAGTCGCCGGTCTCATCGGCCTTGAACCAGGTCGAGTTGCTCTCGCCCGGCGTCGCGTCGAACTTGCCACTCAGCCCGGGCACGTACCAGCGATGGACGACGTCGGTCGAGCAGAGGTGCAGGATCACGGTGGTGTCGACCGGTACGACGAGCTCGTAGTAGGAGTAGGTGCCGTTCGGGTACTCATACCGCCAGATCCATTGCTGGCCGCAGGCGCTGATCTGGAGGGGAGCATTGGACGCGCTGGTTACCGGCAGGTCGAGCGACCGCTGGGCCGTGAGGCTGGACGTGGCCTGCAGGCCGTTCGGCCCGGACGCCTCGACCTTCTTTGCGTTGTCGGTCTCGACCACACCGAGGACGAAGGCCACGAGAACGATCGCCCCGAAGACGGCCGCCGCCCCCAGCTGCGCCGGGCGGCGCACGACGAGGCGGCGCGGCTCGCGGCCGCGCGCTGAGCGGAAGCGCATGATCACGCCGACGAGCGCGAGGTTGATCGCCACGAGCAGGACGAGGCCGACGACGAGCATCACCCAGTAGAGGGTGTTCATGTCGTGCGCGTTGGGCGAGTGCGCCGCGTGGGGGCCGATCAGGGCAAGCAAGGCGGCGTGAGTCTATTAACTCGCCCCGGTATCTCGTCTCGCGCACCGACTGGCTGGTTAGCCAAACGACCCGCGGTGTCTGACAGAATCGCTGACTCATGGCGGAGGAAGGGACGGCTGCTGAGGCACTGCGCCGGATGGCGGAATCCGATCCGGAGCTTGCCGCCCGCCTCATCCTCCATTCGCTGCCGGCCGCGGCCGCTCCGCTGCCCAGCGGCCTCAGCTACCGCCTCGAGCTCGAGGGGCTCGGGGCGTGGAACGTGAAGTCGGTCGGAGACCGGGCCGAGGTGACCGAGGCGCCGACCGGCGCCGATCTCAATGGCCAGGCGTTTGCGATCTCGACCGACCCCGAGACCCTGGCGGAGCTGGCGTCCGGCCGCAGCCCGCTCGGCGCGCTGGCACGGCGGCGCCTGAGGCTCCGCGGGCGTCGCCGCAAGGCCCTCGCGCTGCGGAAGCTCTCCCCCGGCGCCGGTCCGCGCGATCTGGCGAAGCTCGGCCTGCCGGTCGACCCCGATCTGGTCTTCCGCTCGCTCGAGTACGCGATTGAGCCCGAGTGGACCGCCGGGCACAGCTTCTCGGTCGCCTACGAGCTGGTCGGAGAGGGCGGCGGCGCCTGGCGGGTCGAAGTGGAGGACGGAAGCGTGCGCGTCCTGCGCGGCACCGGCGAGAGCCCGGACGCGATCGTCCGCATCCGCTATTCGGACTGGCTCCGGCTGCTCTCCGGCGAGGTCAGCCCCTCCGACGCGATGAGGCTCGGCCTCACCGAGGTCGAGGGCAAGATCTTTCCCGTCACCCGTCTGGGCCGCTGGATCGACCGGGCCGAGGGCGTCGACGGTCCAGAGCTCGCGCGAGAGGAGCGGCAGAAGGTCCAGCAGGCCCGTAACGCCGGAAGCTGGGGGAGCAACGGCGCCGCGGCGAAGGGCGGGCTGATGAGCTACGAGCAGCTCTACGCGCTCTGGGAGCGCCAGAACTGGCGGGCCCACGAGCTCGACTTCTCGGTCGACAGGGAGCACTGGCTGGTCAGCCCGGGCGAGTCGCAGCGTCACACCGCCTTCAGCATCGGCAGCTTCTATGTCGGCGAGGAGCGGGTCACCGCCGACCTCGCCCCCTTCCTGCTCGCGGCGCCGAGCGGGGAGGTGGAGGCCTTCCTCGCCACCCAGCTCGTCGACGAGATGCGGCACGCGGTCTTCTTCGACCGCTGGGCTACCGAGGTCATGGGCCTCGAGTCAGGCAGCTTCCGAGCGCGCCTGCGCGAGATCGAGGACCGGATGCTCGGCGCCTGGCACTTCCTCTTCGACGACTCGCTGCGCGACATCGCCGACCGGATCAAGGCGAAGCCCGACGACCTCGAGCTCTTCGTGCAGGGGATCGTCACCTACCACATGGTCACCGAGGGAGTTCTCGCGATGCCCGGTCAGCGGATCATGATCGAGTACACCGACGAGCACGACCTCTACCCGGGCTTCAACCAGGGCTTTCGGCTGGTCGAGCAGGACGAGCACCGTCACATCGCCTTCGGCGTCCGGTTCCTGAGGGACGTCTGCGAGGAGAGGCCCGAGATGAAGCAGGTGGTGGTCAACAGGCTGACCGAGCTGCTGCCGAAGGCGGCGGAGGTCTTCTGCCCGCCCGAGGCCGACGACCCCTCCGACTTCTTCTCCTACGGCCACCACTCCTCGCAGATCTACGGCTTCGCCTACCAGGCGCTGAAGCGCCGGATGGCGATGGTCGGCGTCGAGATCCCGCCGCCCGAGGAGCTCATGCCGGGCCCGGTCGACTTCGGGGGCCTGGCGGAGCGGCGGGTCCTCGCCGAAGAGGCTGCGGCGGCCTGAGGCTCAGACCGGCGCCGGGCCGCCTCCTCCACCGGTGCTGCCGCCGCTCCCACCGTGATTGCACGGCGCTCCGGAGTGGTCGGAGTCGTGACTCCCTCCGGAGTAGGAGTGGTGGTGGCTCGAGCCTCCGTGGCATGCCTGGCTCGCCGGCGCGGCGACCCCGGCCGCAAGCGCGGCCACGGCGCCCACGGTGGCGAACAGCTTTCCTCTGGACATCTTGCTCACCTCCAGTTCTCGGCGCGACGTCCTCGTCGGGCCGTATTCGTTCTCATCCGACTCAGGTCGGGGAGCCGCCGCCTCCGTCACCGCTACCGGTGCCGCACTGGCGGAGCGCCGGCGAGCGATCGGCCGCGTTGTCCAGCCCGGCCGAGTTGTCATTGCCGACCCGCATCTGCGACCCGCGCAGAAAGGCGGGCGGCACTGGATCGACGATCCCGCCGGAGACCTGGTAGCCGCCGCGGTGCGAGTTCTCGGCCTCGTTGCAGACGGTCGACGCCTGGCTTGCGGGGGCGAGCGCGCCCAGATAGCTCGCGGCTACGACTCCCGTGGTGATCAAGAGCTTCGTCCCGGTTCTCACTGTGACCTCCATCTCGTGTCGCGGCCTCCTGCCGCGCTCGGGATATATGTCGATCCGGCGCGCGCCGGTCTTGAGGGCGCCTGGACGTGTTGTCTCGGGAAATGGACGGACGAACAATCCGCCGGGTAGGGTCGCCGGCTCGAGGATGAGGGCGCTCTGGACAACCGTCGTAGCCGCGGCGGCCATCGCGAGCGCGCTCGCCCTCGTCCCGGCGGCGTCCGCGCAGTCGCCCGGCGCCGCGGGCCTCGGCGATCCCTACTTCCCATTGATGGGGAACGGGGGCTACGAGGTCGACCACTACGACCTCAATCTGGCGGTCCGCCCGAAGCCGGACCGCGTCAGGGCCGTCGCCACGATCAGCGCCACCGCCACGCAGGCGCTGAGCTCCTTCAACCTCGACTACCGCGGGCCGAAGGTGACGTCGCTCACCGTCGACGGGGCCCGAGCCTCGGTCGCCCGGCGAGGCGGCAAGATGACCGTGACGCCAGCGGCCCCGCTTGCCTCCGGCGCCGGATTCACCGTGGTAGTCGCCTACAAGGGCAGGCCGAGGCCGATCGGCGGGATCGGCTGGATCAAGACGCATGACGGGACGACGGTGTTCAGCGAGCCGAACGGCTCGCCCGGCTGGTTCCCCTGCAACGACCATCCGCTCGACAAGGCGAGCTACTCGTTCACCGTCACCGTGCCGCGCCGCTATCGCGCGATCGCGAACGGGTTGCTCGACTCCGTCCAGCGCCACGGCGGCGCGACGACGTTCGCCTGGCACGAGCCCGAGCCGATGGCGACGTACCTGGCGACGGTGACGATCGGACACTTCCGGATCAAGCGCTCGGTGATCGACGGCCTGCCGTCCTGGACGGCCGTGGCTCCCGGCGAGGGCCGGCGATCCCGGCACGCCCTGCGCAGGCTTCCTCGCGTCATCCGCTTCCTCTCGGACCGGTTCGGCGCCTATCCGTTCTCCAGCGCGGGATCGATCGTCGTTCCGGGCAAGGGGGAGACGGCACTCGAGACACAGACGCGGCCGGTGTACCTCGGCGCGCCGTTCACCGAGGTCGTGGCGCACGAGACCGGGCATCAGTGGTTCGGCGACTCCGTCTCGCTGGCCCAGTGGCAGGACATCTGGCTGAACGAGGGCTTCGCGACGTTCTCGCAATGGCTCTGGGACACCGGCGGCTCCGACCGGAAGATGCGCAGCCTCTTCACGTCGCTCTACAGGTCCAAGAGGACCCTCGGATACCCGGGCTTCTGGAGGTTGCCGCCCGGCGCGCCGGGGCCGAAGAAGCTGTTCTCGGCGGCGGTCTACTTCCGCGGCGGGCTGACGCTCGAGGCGCTCCGCGAGAAGCTGGGGGACGCGACGTTCTTCGGAATCCTCCGCGACTGGGTCGCCCGGCACCGGTACGGGAACGGGACGACCCAGCAGTTCATCGCCCTCGCCGAGGCCGATTCGGGCGTCTCGCTCTCCCAGTTCTTCGACGCCTGGCTCTTCCAGCCGCGCAGGCCGCAGAGCTGGTAGCTATGCGAACATATGTTCGTGTCATCGGCCGCGTCGATCCTCCACGCTGACGCCGACGCGTTCTTCGCCTCGGTGGAGCAGCGGGACGATCCGAGCCTTCGCGGCAGGCCGACGATCGTCGGAGCCGGCGTGGTGATGGCCGCCAGCTACGAGGCGCGCGCCTACGGGATCCACGGCGGGATGGGCGGCCGCCGCGCCCATCAGCTCTGCCCTCACGCCGCAGTGGTCTCGCCACGCTTCTCGGCCTACTCGGAGGCGAGCCGCGCGCTCTTCGACCTCTTCGAGGAGACCGCGCCGCTGGTCGAGGGCATGTCGCTGGAGGAGGCCTTTCTCGACGTGCGCGGTCTCGAGCGGATCTCCGGGACGCCGCGCCAGATCGCCGGGCGGCTGCGGCGGCAGGCGCGTGAGCGGATCGGGCTGGCGGTCACCGTCGGCGTCGCGAGGACGAAGGTGCTCGCCAAGATGGCGAGTCGCGCCGCCAAGCCCGACGGCCTGCTCGTGGTCGATCCGGAGAGGGAGGCGGAGTTCCTCCAGCCGCTGCCGGTGGAGGCTCTCTGGGGCGTCGGCGCGGTGACCGCGGAGAAGCTCCGCGCCCATGGGATCTCGACGGTCGGGCAGCTGGGGCGCCGCGACGTGCAGGAGCTGGCGATGTTCCTCGGGGCGCACGCGGCGCGGCACCTCCATGCGATCGCGCACAACCGCGATCCGCGCCGCGTTCGCCGCGGCCGGCGGCGACGCTCGATCGGCACGCAATCGGCGTTCGCGGGCGGCCGGAAGTCCGGATCCGAGCTCGACGCCCTGCTGGTCAGCCTGGTCGACCGGGTCACGCGCCGGGCGAGGAAGGCCAATCGCGCGGGTCGCACCGTGACGCTTCGCTTCCGGTTCGCGGACTTCTCTCGCGCGACGCGCTCCCGCACGCTGCCTCATCCGACCGCCGGAACCGGCGCGATCCTCGCGGCGGCGAGGGCGCTGCTCGCCGCCTCGAAGCCGCTGATCCGCCGTCGCGGCATCACGCTCCTCGGGATCACGGTGGCGAACCTCACTGACGAGGCCCAGCTGGAGCTGCCGCTCGAGCCGCGGCTCGACCCCGCCCTCGACCTGGCGATCGACGAGATCCGCAGGCGCTTCGGGACCGATGCGATCCGGCGCGGCTCGATCCCGCCCTCGGCGCCCCGGCATGTCACGCAGGTCTGAGCGCTCCCTAATAGGGTCCGGGTTGTGAGCAGCGTCCGCGAGGTCACCTTCGAGCTCTTCCGGAAGCACGGGATGACGACGATCTTCGGCAACCCCGGCTCCACCGAGCTGCCGATGCTCGCCGAGTTCCCTGACGACTTCCGCTACGTCCTCGGCCTGCAGGAGGCGGTGGCGGTCGGCATGGCCGATGGCTACGCCCAGGCCTCGGGCGGCCCGGCCCACGTCAACCTGCACACGGCCCCGGGGGTCGGCAACGGGATGGGCGCGATCTTCAACGCCCAGGCGAACCACACGCCGCTCGTGGTGACGGCGGGCCAGCAGGTCAGGGCCCACATCACGATGCAGGCCAACCTGACCAACAAGGACGCAACGCGGGTCGTCCATCCCTTCGTCAAGTGGAGCTTCGAGCCGCCCCGCGCGCAGGACGTCCCGCACGCTCTCGCACGGGCGATCCACACCGCCTCGCTCGCCCCGAAGGGCCCTGCCTTCGTCTCTCTGCCGATGGACGACTGGAACGCCGAGGCGGAGGAAGCCTCCGATGCCGTCGTCGAGCGCACCTCCGAGCCGCGCTCCGGCCCGGACCCCGACGCGATCAAGGAGCTCGCCAAGCGGCTGGAGGGAGCGAGCAACCCGGTGCTCGTCGCCGGCCCCGACATCGACGCGAGCGGGGGCTGGGACGACGCCATCGCGTTGGCCGAGCGCCAGAAGCTGCCGGTCTTCGCCTCGCCCGCGCCGGGCGGCGGCCGCCTCGGCTTCCCGGAGGGCCACCCCCTCTTCCAGGGTGTGCTGCCGCCGGCGATCGGACCGGTCGCGGAGACGCTCAAGGGCCGCGACCTGATCCTGGTGATCGGCTCCTCGGTCTTCCCGTATTACCCCTACATCCCGGGGCCACTGCTTCCCGAGGGCGCCTCGCTGGTCGCGATCACGAGCGATCCCGACGAGGCTGCCCGTGCGCCCATGGGCGACGTGATCCTGGCCGATCCCGCGCTCGCTCTCCGCGCGCTGCTCGCCGAGGTCGGCGAGGCCAACCGCGCCGAGCCGAACGCGCTGCCCGAGCCAACCGCCGGCGAGGAGACCGACCCGCTCACGCCGACCATGGTCCACAACACGCTCCGCCAGGTTTTCCCGGACGACGGCATCATCGTCCTCGAGTCTCCGTCGAGCACGCTCGCGCTCCGGAACCAGCTGCGCCTGTCGAAGCCCGGCAGCTACTTCTTCGGCGCGGGCGGCGGGCTCGGCTTCGGCCTCGCGGCCGCGATCGGCGTTCAGCTCGCCCAGCCGGACCGTCCGGTGGTCTGCGTCCTCGGTGAGGGCTCGGCGCAGTACGCGATCACCGGCTTCTGGACCGCGGCGGCCTACAACGTCCCGGTCACCTTCCTGGTGCTCCGCAACGAGGAGTACTCGATCCTCAAGTGGTTCGCCGACGTCGAGGAGGTCAAGGGCGCGCCGGGCCTCGACCTGCCCGCCCTGGAGGTGGCGAAGGTCGCCGAGTCCTACGGGGTCGCCTCCAAGTCGGTCTCCGGCCGCGACGAGCTGCACTCGGAGCTCGAGAGCGCGATCGGCTCGGACAAGCCCGAGCTGGTCGAGGTCCCGGTGGCGCCGGGCATGGCGCTCTTCTGAGATGCCTTCGTCGAGCGGAGCGAGCGCGCGCTTCCGCTTGATGAACCACACCGTCAATCCGATGCTGCGCGCGGTGCTGCGCTCGCCCATTCACCGGCTGGCGAGCGGGCGTGTCGCCTTGATCACGTACACGGGCCGGAGGAGCGGGCGTGAGTACACGATCCCGGCCTTCTACCGGGACAAGGGCGAGGAGATCACGGTCGCGGTGGGCTGGCCCGAGCGGAAGGTCTGGTGGCGCAACTTGACCGGCGCCGGCGGGGACGTTCGGCTCATCGTCAGAGGTGAGGAGGTCAAGGGCCACGCGGTCGCGACCCGGGATCCGGGGCGTGACGCCCTCGTCCGGGTCCGGGTGGAGTCCCGCTCCTGACGCGCCTCGCTTAGTCTCACCTCCGTGGATCTGCTCGCGCCGAACGTGGATCGGATTGCGCCGGAGGGGAGTGAGGCCGCCAAGGATCGCGCGCCCGACGAGCTCGCCTCAGGGACGCCCGAGCCGCTGCGCAGCGAGCTGATCGAGCTGCTCGGACCCGGCCGGGTTCTGACCCGGGTGATCGACCTGGTCCGCTACGCCTCCGACGCGAGCCCTTACCGGCTGCTGCCGAAGGCGGTGGTGATGGCGCGGGACGCGAACGACGTCGCCAAGGTCTTTGCCTACTCGCGCGCCTCGAAGGTGCCCCTCACCTTCCGGGCGGGCGGAACGAGCCTCAACGGCCAGTCGCAGAGCGACGGGATCCTGGTCGACGTCCGGCGGCACTGGACCGGGGTGGAGGTGCTCGACGACGGCGCCCGCGCCCGCGTCAAGCCCGGCACGGTCCTCGGTCACGCGAACCGGGTGCTCTGGCCGCATGGGCGCAAGCTCGGGCCCGATCCGGCGAGCACGGACATCGCCTGCGTGGGCGGCGTGCTCGCCAACAACTCCGGCGGGATGCGCTGCGGCGTCGTCGCGGACTCCTACAGCACCGTCCGCTCCCTGACCTTCGTGCTGCCATCGGGGACCGTGATCGACACGGCCGCCCCGGACGCCGCGGAGCGGTTCGCCGAGGCGGAGCCGGATCTGGCCAAGGGTCTCGCCGAGATCCGCGACGAGATCCGCGCCGACTCCGAGCTCAGTGAGCGGATCCGCAGGAAGTTCCAGATCAAGAACACGACGGGCTACCGGCTCTGCGCCTTCCTCGACGCCGACGAGCCCGTCGAGATCTTCCGGCGACTGCTGATCGGCTCCGAGGGGACGATCGGCTTCATCGCCGAGGCGGTGATGGAGACGGTGCCGAAGCCGTCGCGCACGACGGTCTCCTGGTTGCACTTCGACGGGATCGAGTCGGCGACCGAACCGGTGCCGGCGCTGGTCGAGGCGGGGGCGAGCGCCGTCGAGTTGATGGTCGCGCCGGCGCTGATGGTCGCCGCCCAGAACATCGCGGGCGCGCCGCAGGACTGGCTCGAGCTGCCGCCGACCTCGGCGGCGCTGCTCGTCGAGTTCGGGGCGGAGTCCGACGGCGAGCTGGACAAGCTGGTCGCGGGAGCCGAGGAGATCCTCTCCGAGCACGAGCTGATCAAGCCGCCGGACTTCACCCGCGACCCGGAGCGGGTCGAGGTCTCCTGGACCGTCCGTGAGGGCCTGCATGGGCTGATCGGCCGCTTCAAGGCGCCGGGGACCTCGCTGATCATCGAGGACGTCTGCGTGCCTCCGGAGCGGATCGCCGAGTCGGCCCGCGATATCCAGGGGCTGCTCGCCGAGCACGGCTTCCTGCCCGGTGTGGCGGGCCACACCTCCGCGGGGAACCTGCACTTCATGCTGACACCGGACTTCGCCAAGCAGGAGGACCTCGAGCGCTACGAGGCCTTCATGGAGAAGCTGGTGGAGCTGATCCTCGACAAGTACGACGGCTCGCTGAAGGCCGAGCACGGCACCGGCTTGAACATGTCGCCGTACGTCGAGCGGGAGTGGGGGGAGAAGGCGACCGGGCTGATGTGGCGGGTGAAGCAGCTCGCGGATCCCGACGGGGTGCTCGCGCCCGGGGTCATCCTCAACCGAGATCCCGAGGCGCATCTGAAGAACCTGAAGACCACCCCCGAGATCGAGGAGGTCGCGACCACCTGCGTTGAGTGCGGCTTCTGCGAGCCGGTCTGCCCGAGCCGCCACCTCACGACGACGCCGCGCCAGCGCATCGTCATCCGCCGGGAGATGGCCCGCCAGCCGAAGGGCTCGCCGGTGCAGCGGGCGCTGGTGGAGCAGTACGAGTACGACGGCATCCAGACCTGCGCCGCCGACGGCACCTGCCAGATCGCCTGCCCTCTGGGCATCGACACAGGCAAGCTGATCAAGGGATTCCGCGCCGAGGAGCACCCCGAGAAGGCGCAGCGCCAGGCCGCCCGGGTGGCGGAGCACTGGTCTTCGGTCGAGAAGACCGCCCGCGCGGGCCTCCGCGCCGGGATCGTCGCCGGCCCGCTCATGCGCGGCGCCGCCGGCGCCGCCCGCTCGCTCTTCAGCGACGAGCTGGTCCCGTCCTGGCCGCGCAACATGCCGCCGCCGGCCCCGGCGAAGCTCCCGCGAACGTCACGCGAGGGAGCGGCGGCCGTCTACATGCCCGCCTGCGTCAACCGAATCTTCGGCCCGCCGCAGAACGACGGGGCGGGCCTGCCTCTGCCGGAGGCGATGGTCGCTGTCTCGGCCCGCGCCGGCATGCCGGTCTGGATCCCTGACGACGTCGCCGGCAAGTGCTGCTCGGTCCCTTGGGCGTCGAAGGGCTACACGGAGGGCGCGGAGCTGATGGCCGGCCGGACGACCGAGGCGCTCTGGCGCTGGAGCGGGGAGGGGGAGCTGCCGGTCGTGATCGATGCCAGCTCCTGCTCGCATGGCCTCGCCGAGGAGGCGAAGGAGCGCCACCCGGAGCTGGAGGTCCTCGACTCGGTCGCCTGGGCCCAGCGCCTGCTCCCCAACCTCGAGGTCAAGCAGAGGCTCGACTCGGTCGCCGTCCATCCGACCTGCTCGACCCGCCACATGGGCCTCGAGCGCCAGCTTCGCGAGATCGCGGGAGCCATGGCCAAGGAGGTGGTCCAGCCGATCCGCGCGACCTGCTGCGGGATGGCGGGCGACCGCGGCATGCTCCACCCGGAGCTGACGAAGTCAGCGACGAGCGAGGAGGCCGCCGAGCTCGCCGGTTCGAGCCACGACGCCTACCTCTGCAGCAACCGCACCTGCGAGATCGGCCTGCAGGAGTCGACCGGCGCGGCCTACGAGTCGTTCGTGATCCCGCTCGAGCGGATCACGCGTCCCTGAGCTCCGAGACCGGCCGCGGCTTCCCCAGGTGGTAGCCCTGGGCGAAGTCCACGCCCAGCTCCTGGACCATGTCCATGGTCGTCTGGTCGGTGACGAACTCGGCGATGGTCTTGATGCCGAGGCCCTCGCACGCCTGGACCAGCGCCCTGACGATGAGCTGATCCGTGCGGCTGTGGGGCAGCTCCTTGACGAACTCGCCGTCGATCTTCAGGTAGCTGATCGGCAGGTGCTTGAGGTAGTAGAACGACGCGTAACCGGCGCCGAAGTCGTCGAGGGCGAACCGGCAGCCGACCTTGGCGAGGCTCTGGGCGAAGAGGCGCGCGTGCTCCATGTCAGCGACCGCGGCGGTCTCGGTGACCTCGAAGATCAGGCTGGTGGGATCGATTCCGCTGGACGTCAGCTCGCGCCTCACCTCGTCCGGGAAGCGCGCATCGCCCATCGTCTGGCCGGACAGGTTCACCTCCAGGGTCAGCTCGCGGCCATCGGCGTTGTGGGCGGCGATCAGGCGGACGGCCTGCTGGGTGACCCAGCGATCGATGCCGCCGATCAGGCCGAAGCGCTCGGCGGTCGCCAGGAACTCACCCGGCACGACCAGGCCGCCGCCGTCGTCCCGCATCCGCAGCAGGATTTCGTGCTGGGTCGCCTTGCCGGACTCGAGGTTGACGATCGGCTGGCTGGTGAGCACGAAGAGGCCGCGCTCGGTGGCCTGGCGCACGCGCTCGGTCCAGGCGCGCCGCTCGTCCATCTCGTTGCGCCCGGTGGGGTCGTACGCGGACACCCGGTCACGGCCGGTTTCCTTCGCGGTCGACATCGCGGTCTCCGCCTCGGCGAGCAGCTCCGCGCCGACGACCTGCCGCTCGTCGAGGGAGGTGACGCCTGCGCTCAGGGTGACGCGGATCCCCTCGCCGTTGATCACGAAGTGATGACGCCGCGCGAGCCCGAGCAGCTCGTCCGCGAGGCTGATCGCCTTCGTCCGGTCGGCGCCGTGGATGAGGATGCCGAAGACATCGCCGCCCACCCGGGCGAGTACGTCCGTCTTGCGGAGGCGGCCATTGATCAACTCGGCGAGCCCAGCCAGCACCTCGTCTCCGGCCGCAACGCCGAGCGACTCGTTCACGTACTTGAAGCTGTCGATGCCGAGCGCGATCACCGAGCCCCCGCTGCCGTAGCGCGCCGCGAAGTCGACGTGCCTGGTGAGGGCGTGCTCGAAGCTGATCCGGTTGGCGAGCCCCGTGAGGGAATCCTGCTCCGCCATCTGGCGCAGGCGGGCCTCCTTGCGCTTGCGGTCCCGGATGTCGTGCCCGACTGCCGCCATGGAGCGGACCTGGCCGACCCGGACCTCGCTCAGGCTGAGCTCCATCGCGAGGCCCGATCCGTCGGGAGCCTGGGCGACGATCTCCCGCCGCTGACCTAGCTCCGGAATCTCCTCGCCGTCGCCGAACCGCTGGATCAGCTTCGCGTACTCATCCGCATACGGCTCGGCGAGGAAGGTCGTGAAGAGGTCTCCGTAGAGCTCCGTAACCGGCCGGCCGAAGACGCGCTCGGCCGCCGCGTTCGCGTATCCGATGGCGCCGGCCTCGTCGAGCAGGAGGATGGCGTCGGGGAGATTCTCGAGCAGCGCGATGGTCGGCGTGGTGGCGCCGTTCGGAGCCGTCGCGAGACCAGCCGAGCTCACACTTGGTTATCGGCACCAGGCATGAGCTGGCTTTAGACTCGCGCCTCCTTGCCCGGCAACGGCAGCGCACCGAGACGTCCATCGCCCTGGCGCCCGCTGGTGAAGGGCGCCGCCGCGGCTGCGCTGGCGGCGGCCTTCGCGGTCCCCCTGATGCGGAAGAAGCGCCGCATCCCGCCGGCGGTGACGACGGCGGCGCTGGCGGCGGGTCCACCCGCTCTCGCCGTCCTGCGACCCCGGACCAAGCTGCGCGACGCCGGCATGTACGCGCTGCAGATGTGGGCGTTCGTGCTGGGGCACGAGTTGCCCTACGACGACCCCGAGAGGGCCGAGAGCCGCCTGCGCGTCGGCTATCCCATCCGACTCGACCGGGTCCTCGGTGGGGGCGAGCTGCCGAACGTCAGGCTGCAGAGGGCCCTGGGCGGCCTCGGCAACAGGAACGTGATCAACCGCTTCCTCTGCTGGGTCCACTGGACCTGGTTCTTCGAGCCCCACTCGGCCCTCACCTACATCCTCTCGCGCGACCAGGAGCAGTTTGCGCGCTCCGCCCGCCAGATGTCCGCGGTCTACGACCTCGGCTGCATCGCCTATGCGCTGGTGCCGACGGCGCCGCCCTGGTGGGCGTCGGAGGAGGGGCACACCGACGCCAAGATCCGGCGGATCATGGTCGAGGTCGGAGAGGAGGAGTGGGGGAAGGCCTGGCCTGTCCTCTACGACACGCTCGGCGGCAACCCCTGGGCGGCGATGCCGTCGCTCCACTTCGCGACCTCCCTGATGGCGGCGATCCTGCTCTCGGAGATGGGGCTGCGCGAGGGGATCGCGGGCTGGGCCTACGCGGGGACACTCGGCTTCGCCCTCGTCTATCTCGGCGAGCATTACGTGGTCGACCTGCTCGCCGGAGCCGCGCTCGTGATCGCGATCAGGCGGGGAGAGCGATACGCCGAGCCGGTCGCGCGGGCCGTGAGTAGGGCATTGCAGCGGCTGGAGCGCGTCGCGAACGAGTAACGCGCTTTGCGAAGATCTCTCGGGTGAGGGAGGAGCGCCTGCAGAGCGCTTCAGGACAACAGGAATCCGCGCGTGAGATGGCCGCGGAGTCCGAGCCGAGCTTCTTTACGAATCCGAAGCGGCTCATCCAGACGGGTGTCGCGGTCGTCCTGCTGCTGATCGCGATCTATGTCCTGATCCCGAAGCTGTTCGACCTGCAGGACGCCTGGGGGAGGGTCAAGGAGGGGGACCCGCTCTGGATCGCCATCGGAGTGCTCTTCTGCATCGCGATGTTCGCCGCCTACGTTGCGCTCTTCCGAGGCGTGGTCGGCGAGAAGGTGATCCACCTCGAGTGGGGCGAGAGCTACCAGATCACGATGGCCGGCCTGGCGGCCACCCGCCTCTTCTCCGCCGGCGGCGCGGGCGGCATCCTGCTCACTTACTGGGCGCTCCGCAAGGCGGGCATGGAGCGCCGCCAGTCCGTCTGCCGCATGGTCGCGTTCCTCGTTGTCCTCTACTCCGTCTACCTGCTGGCGATCATGGTGTTCGGGGTGCTGCTGCGAACCGGGGTCCTGTCGGGGGAGGCGCCGCTCTCCGGGACGGTCATCCCCGCGGCCCTCGCGGCAGTCGGGATCGTCATCGGATTGCTGATGGCCCTGCTTCCCAATGACTTCGAACGCCGGATCGAGCGCCACACGTCCGGGCGCTTCAGCAGGATCGCCAAGCGGCTCGCCACCGCTCCGGCCACGTTCGCGCAGGGGACTCGGACCGCGATCGCCTTCGTCCGCCAACCGAGCTCCGGAGCCATGGCATTCGGCGGGGCCGTTGGGTTCTGGGCAGCGAACATCGCGATCCTGTGGGCGAGCTTCCATGCCTTCCACGCCTCGGTCCCGCTGGGGGTGGTGATCCAGGGGTTCTTCCTCGGCATGGTCGCCAACCTCTTCCCATTCGCCCCCGGAGGCGTCGGGGCGGTCGATGCAGGCATGATCGGCGCGTTCGTCCTGTTCGGGGTTCCCAGCTCGGAGGTCTTCCCCGCCGTCCTCACCTACCGGGTGATCGCCTTCTGGTTGCCTATTCCGCCCGGGATCGTGGCGTTCTTCCAGCTCCGGAACACGGTCCGCCGCTGGGAGGACGAGGGCCGTAACGCCTCGGGGTCTGGCGCTACTATAAAAAGTGAAGTGAGAACGCCGAACGCACCGATAGCCTCCGGAATCGAGGAAGCGTGAACGACAGAGTTGAAAACCTGATCATCATCGGCGGTGGCCCCTCCGGCTACACCGCGGCCCTCTACGCCGCGCGCGCCGAGCTCGAGCCGCTGGTCATCGAGGGCTTCCAGTGGGGCGGCCAGCTTCAGAACACGACCGACGTCGAGAACTACCCGGGCTACCCGGAGGGCGTGATGGGGCCGGAGATGATGAATCAGTTCCGCGCCCAGGCCGAGCGCTTCGGCACCCGCTTCATCACCGACGACGCCACCGAGGTCGAGTTGACCGACGGCGGCATCCAGACCGTCAAGGTCGGCAAGGACGTCTACCGCGCCAAGGCCGTGATCCTCTCGATGGGGGCGGAGCCGAAGCGGCTCGGCATCCCGGGCGAGATGGAGCTCGGCGGCCGCGGCGTCTCCACCTGCGGTGTCTGCGACGGCGCCTTCTTCAAGGGCGAGGACGTCGCCGTGATCGGCGGCGGCGACTCGGCGATGGAGGACTCCCTCTTCGTCTCCAAGTTCGCCAAGAACCTGAAGATCGTGCACCGGCGCGACGAGTTCCGCGCCTCGAAGATCATGCAGGAACGCGCTCGCGGCAAGGAGAACATCGAGTTCCTGACCCCGTACAAGCCGCTCGAGTTCGTCGCCGGCGACGACGGCAAGATCGCCAAGATCCGCCTCGAGAACGCCGAGACCGGCGACGAGAGTGAGATCGAGGTCGGCGGAGCGTTCGTCGCCATCGGCCACCGGCCCCGCTCCGAGCTGGTCGAGGGCCAGATCGACACCGACGACGAGGGCTACGTCATCGTCGAGGAGCCCTCCACCAAGACCAAGCTGGCGGGCGTCTTCGCGGTCGGCGACCTCGTCGACCACACCTATCGCCAGGCGGTCACCGCCGCCGGCAGCGGGACCAAGGGCGCCCTCGACGCCGAGTGGTTCCTGCGCGACATGCCGCCCGACCCCGAGGAGCACTGGGGCACCAACACGGGCGCCATCGTCGAAGCGGTCGAGTCGGCCTAGCCTCGATTCTGCGCGAAGAACTCGAAGTCGCTGGTGCAGACGCACGAGCCGGGCACCTTCGGCTTTTACTGTCAGATCGGGCTCTAGCCGGCGGCATCAGCCGCAGTACGCTCCTCCCGAAGACCGCAACGGAGGAGGTGGCCCAGTGGCCACGATCGAGAGCCCAAAGAAGCTCGGCCTGAGGCCGTTTGACGAGTTCGCCGACGCGAACGAGACCTGGCCCCGCGGCGATCGCCCGGCGGCGATCCGCGAGGCGGCATCGGAGTTCCGCGCCCGCTTCGCCCGCCCGGACAATCGCGTCACCGGCGTCCGGACGATCGACATCGCGTCGGCCGCCTATCCCGTCAAGTTCGCCTTCGGCGGCGCCGCGCACGCCGTCAACCCGTACATCAACTTCATCAACCGCCTGGCGGTGGTCCAGTACGAGGACTTCGACGGCGACCTGCGGACGCTGGTCTACGAGCCGACCGTCACCGAGGGGCCGCAGGAGGCGCCCTTCTACGAGCAGCTGCTCTCGAAGTACGGCGAGTTCCTCTCCTACAAGGTCTTCGCGCAGTTCTACAACGAGGTCCCCGAGGCGCTGGCCAAGGCCGGGCTCCGCCCGGAGGACGTCGACTTCATCAGCTTCGATCACCTGCACGTGCAGGACGTTCGCTTCGTGCTCGGCTCGACCGAGCCGCCGCCGGGGCACTCGGCGCCGCTTCCCGCCCTGTTCCCCAACGCGAAGCTGATCGCGCAGCGAAAGGAGTGGGACACCTTCCGCTCCCTGCACCCGATGCAGTGGGCCTGGTACGTCGCGGACGGAATCAAGGGCGTCCCGGAGGAGAACGTGCTGCTCCTCGACGGTGACGTCGAGCTCGGCAAGGGGACCGCGCTGGTCTGGACTCCCGGGCACACCGACGGCAATCACTCTCTCTGCATCAACACCGAGGACGGGGTCTGGGTCTCCTCCGAGAACGGGGTGGCCGCCGACAACTGGCATCCCCACCTCTCCAAGATCCCGGGCGTCCGGAAGTTCGCCGAGTTCTTCAATCGCGAGGTGGTCCTCAACTCGAACACACTGGAGGACTCGATCGATCAGTACGACTCGATGCTCAAGGAGAAGGCGCTGGCGGACTCCAACCCGCGCGACGCCCGCTTCAAGAACGTCTTCCCGTCATCGGAGTTGACCAGCTGGCGGCGCCAGTGGCCGATCGTCCCGACCTTCACCTACGGCGGGATGAACTACGGGACGATCGTCTCAGGCTAGACGCCTCGGAATGGAGCTCGCGACCGCCGAAAAGCCCGCCGCCTCGAGCTCGCCAGTCGAGGGTCTACCCCCGGGGCCCGACTGGTCACTGCTGCGCTCGACGCGGACCTGGTGGCGCCGGCCGCTCCAGACTCTGGAGGAGTGCCAGGCCCGCTACGGCGACATGTTCAGCTACCGGCTCCCGTACGAGGGCCGCTGGGTGTTCCTCTCGGATCCCGAGGCGGTCAAGCAGGTCTTCACGGGCGACCCGCGACTGCTGCACGCAGGGGAGGCGAACATCGTCCTGCTGCCGGTGCTGGGCGAGCACTCGGTCCTGCTGCTGGACGAGCCCGAGCACATGAAGGAGCGCAAGCTGATGCTGCCGCCCCTCCACGGCAGGCGGATGAAGGCCTACGGGGACGTGATGACCGAGATCGCGGCCGAGGAGATCGAGCGCTGGCCCACGGACCGCCCGGTGCGGATGCGCCCCCGCATGCAGGCGATGACCCTGGAGATCATCCTGCGGGCCGTCTTCGGAGTTGACGAGGGGGAGAGGCTCAACCGCCTGCGCGATCAGCTGCGGCGCACGCTGAACCTCCTCTCGCATCCGCGGCGCGCGATCTTCATGGTCATGCTCGGGCCGAAGCGCCTGCGGCGCTTCCCGCCGTTCCGCCGGCAGATGGAGCGGATCGACCGTCTGCTCTACGAGGAGATCTCCGCGCGTCGCGATGCGCCCGACCTCGCCGAGCGCGACGACATCCTCTCCCTGCTGCTCTTGGCGCGCCACGAGGACGGCAGACAGATGAGCGACCGCGAGCTCCGCGACGAGCTGATGACGCTGCTGGTCGCCGGCCACGAGACGACCGCCACCGGCCTTTCCTGGGCGATCGAGCTGCTGTCGCGGCACCCGGAGGAGCTTTCGAGGCTCGAGGACGATCTGGCCGCCGGCGGCGACACCTACCTCGACGCCGTCATCAAGGAGACGCTCCGATTGCGCCCGGTGATCGCCCTCGTCCTGCGCAGGCTGGTGGAGCCGATGGAGATCGGGGGCAGGCTGCTTCCGGCGGGCGTCTCGGTGGCTCCCTCCATCTACCTGGTCCATCGGCGCCCCGACATCTATCCGGAGCCGGAGCGTTTTCGGCCCGAGCGCTTCATCGAGCGGCCGGCGGGGACCTACACCTGGATTCCGTTCGGCGGCGGCGTGCGCCGCTGCCTCGGCGGCGCGTTCGCCGAGTTCGAGATGTCGGTCGTGCTGCGGGAGCTCGTCGCCCGCCGCAGGCTGCAGCCCGTCGGCGGGCCCGAGCACTCGGTCAGGAGCACCATCACCAACGTGCCGAGTCGCGGCGCGGAGGTCCTGGCCGCGCCCCGGTGACGCGGGCGCGGGGCTACGAGGCGAAGTCGCGCAAGGCCGGCGCCGGCCGGTAGGCCTCGCCGCGCAGGTCGCGCAGCTCCTCCAGCACCCCGAGCGAGCGGCTCCAGCCCAGCCGCTCACCCCACTCGAGCGGGCCGATCGGCCAGTTGTAACCGAGCCGCATCGCCGTGTTGATGTCCTCCGCGGAGGCGACCCGCTCGCCGAGCGCGAAGCAGGCCTCGTTGGCGATGGTGGCGCCGAGACGGGTGAGCACGATCGGAGCGTTCTCGCCGGCGACCTCGATCAGCTGGTCCTCGTCGAAGATCGGCCGCTCTCCCCGGAAGTCGGGGTCGCGCGGGCGGTGGGGAGTGTCCTTCTCGTAGGAGTAGAAACCGCGCCCGGTCTTGCGGCCCAGGCGGCCCGAGGCCACCATCCGCTCGTGGATAGGCGTCGGGCGCCAGCGCGGCTCCCCGAAGGACTGCTCCCAGAAGGACTTGGCCACCGTGAAGTTCACGTCCAGCCCGATCAGGTCCATCAGCTCGAACGGTCCCATCCGCATTCCCGCGCCGAGCCGCACGATCCGATCGATCTCGTCATGCTGCGCGACGCCCTCGCCGAGCATCCGAAGTGACTCGAGGAAGAAGGGCCGCACGCAGCGGTTGGCGACGAAGCCCATCGAGTCCCGCGCCCGGATCGGGGTGCGTCCCATGCCGCGTGCGACCTCGGTGGCGAGCTCCAGCGCGGGCTCGCCGCTCTCGTCTCCGGCGACGACCTCGACGAGCTGCATGAGCGCCGGCGGGTTGAAGAAGTGCATCCCGACGATTCGCTCGGGCCCCGGGACCGAGGCCGCGATCGCGGTCACGGACAGGGAGGACGTGTTCGTCGCCAGGACCGTCCCCGGGCCGCAGACGGAGCTGAGCCGCTCGAAGAGGTTCCGCTTCAGGTCCAGGTTCTCCGGCGCGGCCTCGATCACCAGGTCGCAGTCCCTGACGGCCTCGATGATCGTGTCGGACTCGACCCGGCCCAGAGCGTCGATCGCGTCCTGCTCGGACCAGCGGCCGCGCTCGGCGCCGCGGCGGAGGGCGCCGCGCAGCTGCTCGAGCCCACGCTTCAGGGCTCGGCTGTCGAGCTCGTAGATGACGGTGTCGTAGCCGCCGAGTGCCGCGACCTGCGCGATGCCGGCGCCCATCGTCCCGGCGCCGACGACGCCGACCTTGGTCACGACCCTTCGGGGGAGGGCGGCGTCATGGCGTTGATGCCCGTGGCGTCGCGCCCGATGATCAGCTTGTGGATCTGGGAGGTGCCCTCGTAGAGCGTGGTGACGCGGGCATCGCGGAGGTAGCGCTCGACCGGGTAGTCGTCGACGTAGCCCGAGCCGCCGTGGACCTGGATCGCCGCGTTGGCGCACTCGACCGCGGCCTCTGTCGCGTAGTACTTCGCGATCGAGGTCTCGACCGTGTTGCGGACGCCGCGGTCCTTGAGCTCCCCGGCCCGGTAGACCAGCAGCCGGGCCGCATCGCGCTTCACGATCATGTCGGCGATCAGCTCCTGAACGAGCTGGAAGCTCGCGATCGGGACGCCGAACTGCTTGCGCTCCTTCGCGTATTCGACCGACGCATCGACGCAGCCGTCGCAGATCCCCACGCAGCCCGCGGCGACGCTGTAGCGGCCGTTGTCGAGCGAGCTCATCGCGATCTTGAAGCCGTCGCCGACCTCGCCGAGCAAGGCCTCATCGGGAACCTCGACATCGTCCAGCGAGATCTCCGCGGTGTCCGAGGACCGCAGGCCGAGCTTGCCGTGGATCTCGGTCGCGCCGTAGCCCTCGGTCGAGGTCGGGACCATGAAGCAGGCCAGGCCACGGTGTTTCTTGTCGGGGTCGGTCTGAGCGAAGATCAGGGCGAGCTCGGCGACGTTCCCCATGGAGATCCACATCTTGTTCCCGGTGATGGTCCAGCCGGAGTCCGTCTTCTTCGCACGCGTCCGCATGCTCGCGGGGTCGGAGCCGGCGTCCGGCTCGGTCAGTCCGAAGCAGCCGAGCGCCTCTCCGGAGCAGAGCCGCGGAAGCCACTCCCGCTTCTGCTCTTCCGTGCCCCACTTCTCGATCGAACCGGCGACCAGGGAGGTCTGGACCGAGACGACCGTCCGCGCGGAGGAGTCCGCGCGACCGACCTGCTCGACGATCAGGGCGTAGCTCAGGTAGTCGAGGCTGCGCCCGCCGTACTCCTCGGAGACCGGGGCGCCCAGGTAGCCCATCTCGCCGAGCTTGGTGGCGAGCTCGCGGTCGAAGCGGCTCGCGCGATCGTTCTCCCGGACGCGGGGGGAGATCTCGTTGTCCGCGAAGTCGCGCGCGGTATCGGAGATCAGGCGCTGCTCGTCTGTCAGCTGGAAGTCCAGGGTCAGGCTGAGGTTGAGGGTGACGCGGCGAGCTCCCGTTCGAGAACCGCCGCCAACGCTTTCGCGGCGGCCTGGGTCTGCCCGCCGAGACATTCTGGCAGCTCTGTCTCATTGACCGCCTCGACGGCCTGGACCTCCCGCACGGTGGAGGCCAGGAACGCCTCCCTCGCGCCGAGCAGGTCATCGAGTGGGAACTCGCCCTCTTCCACGTCGAGCTCGCCGAGCAGCTTGTCGCGCGTGATCGAGGCGAGGATGCCGACCTCGAGGCTGGGCGTCCTCAGCGTGCCGTCGTCCGTCGCCCAGAAGATCGTCGAGGTTGGTGCCTCGAGGACGATGCCGTCGGGGCGAACGAGGATGGTGTCGTCGGCGCCCCGGGAGTCCGCCAGGCGGATCGCCTTCATGTTCGCCGCGTAAGAGAGGGACTTGACACCGATCAGGAGCTCGGTCGGCGAGTGGGTGACGGTGATCAGGCGGACCCTCTCCTTCGCCGCATATGGAGGGAGGTTCTCGGTGAAGGCGAGCCGCCGCCCGCCGCGGGTGCCCACCAGCCTGAGCTGAGCGTCATCCTCGCCGAACTCGGCCAGCAGCGCGGAGATCTCTCCCTCGAAGGCCGCCCGGTCGATCGGCAGGTCGAGCGCGGCCGCGGAGCGGTCCAGCCGGTCGAGGTGCTCGTCCAACGCGAACGGCCGGCCGCCGTACACGCGAATCACCTCGAAGACGCCGTCACCCCGCAAAAGGCCGTCATCAGCAGCCGGAATCGTGGCGGCCGCCCTATCGGTAATTCGTCCATCGACGCTGGCTAGCTCGGCTGCTGACACGTGAAACGAGGCTATCGGAGGCCGCCGCGCAACGGTGTTGGCGGAGTCTGCGTTTCGGGTGCGCTAAAACTAGGTATCCAGCAGTCGCCGCAGGCTGAGCGGGTCAAGCCGCGGGGCTCCTCATACGGGGGGATCCGGAAGCGGCAAACGGGATGGGATGTAGCGATGAGACCCCTGAGAAGCACGGATTGCTTACTCATCCGTCGCGAGCTTACCCGGGCCGCGGGAGTAGGGCTCCTACCGCTTTGGACGAGAAGCGGCGCGTTCGCGCCTTCGCTAAGCCGCGAGATACTGCGTGGGCGATGTCGGAGGAGAACATCGAGAAGCTGAAGGCGGTGTATGAAAGTTGGGGGGCGGGCAACTTCTGGACGTCGGACATTTTCGATTCCGACGTCGAGTTGGTGTGGGCGGGAGAAGTGCCCGATCTCCCAGCGGCCCGAGGTCTGGCGGCAATCGGGCCGAGCATGCGAACCTTCCTGGCCTCCTGGGACGAGTGTCGATGGGAGGTCGACAAGTTCATCCCTGCGCAGGGGGATCAGGTCTTGGTTCTCTTCGCAGCACGGGCTCGGGGAAAGGGCAGCAGCGTCGGGGTGGAGGCGCATTGGGCCCATTTGTGGACGTTTCGTGCGGGGAAGGCAACGCGAGCAGAGGGCTTCATCCACCAGTCCGACGCTCTCGAAGCCGCAGGGCTGTCGGAGTAGGCGATCTGCGCCCTATAGCGGAGCCGCACATTCGGTGCTGAGCACGGACGAATCCGCTGACGAGCACGCATAGCGTCAGTGCCTGCAAAGCGAAATCCCGAACCAAGGAGCGGACAGTGGCTGAAAGAGGACGCCCCACGATCAGAGGTGGCAGACGTCGTCACGGGCTACCCCGCATACGTAGGAGAGCTGGGGGCCGAGGCAGGCTGCCGACGCTACGCAGGACCCGGGCCGACAAGGGCACAAAGAGGGGGAGGTAGCCGCGGGCTGCAGTTTGGGCTGCAGTCAGCCGGCGTCAGAAAAGAGCGAGCTGTAGCGGTCGAGCGGCGTCCACTCCCGGCGCGTCGCCGTTCCGGCTCCCGGCTACGCGCGTAACCCGGACGAGTTCGTGGGCAGGATCACCCGCGGCCGCCTGAGGCCTTCCGGTCAAGGTAAGCGATGTCTGGATCGATCGAGCCGCAGCGGGTGAAGACCCTGAGGGACGCGGCGGTGTACGTGAAGGGTGAGCAGGCGCTGAACTTGAGGGGAGTAAGGTCGGACTAATGGCCGACGACGCCTACAAAGGCACATTTTACGCGGAAGCGGTGGGCCTGGTCATACAACTCTTCAAGGCGATGGAGGCCGAGCCCGAAGTGCAATGGCATCGCGACCACGACAAGCAGCACGACCTCTACCTGCGGACCAAGCGCTTCCTAGACACGCACACTGAGAAGGGCGCATGAAGGGCCACGGCCGGCTGAGCGAACCCGCCGGTACCTAAGGCGCGCGCGGTTTTCTGAGCACGCAGTTCTGCGTCGGCACCCTCCCCTCCACCGCGAGATACTGCGTGGGCGATGTCGGAGGAGAACGTGGAGATCGTGCGGCGGGTCTTGAACGAGTTCCTGGTGAGCCTGGAGCGAGGGGACCCCGGCGCGTTCTTCGACCTGGATGTGGTCCCCAACGACTACGAGTTCGTGCTGGCCGAGCCGATCGATCTGAAACGCGTCTGGATCGGGCGCGAGGAATTCGTTGAGTTCATGCGCACCTGGACACCCAGATTCTTCGGGGGGCTACACGGCCTCGATGACCGTTGCCACGCCCATTCCGACGCCGACGCAGAGCGTCGCGATCCCGTAGCGGCCGCCGCGGCGACGCAGCTCCCAGACGAGGCTGGTCATCAGGCGGGCGCCGGAGCAGCCCAGCGGGTGACCCAGCGCGATCGCGCCGCCATTGACGTTGAGGCGCTCCTCGTCGATGCCGAGCCCCTCGGCACAGGCGAGCACCTGGGAGGCGAAGGCCTCGTTCAGCTCGATCAGGTCTATCTGGTCGAGCTCCAGGCCCGCCCGATCGAGAGCCCTGGGAATGGCGATCATCGGCCCGATGCCCATGTAGGCCGGATCGACTCCGGCCACGCCGATCGAGACGACGCGTGCCAGCGGCTCGCGGCCGAGCTCCTGGGCCATCTCCTCGCTGGCCATGACCAGGCAGGCCGCCCCATCGTTGAGGGTGGAAGAGTTCCCGGCAGTTACGGTGCCGCCCTCCCGGAAGGCGGGCTTGAGCTTGGCGAGCTTCTCCATCGAGGTGTCGGGGCGCGGGCCCTCGTCCACCGCCATCGTCGTGGGCTCCTCGCGGCGGCTCTTGGGCGGGACCTTGACCGGCACGATCTGGTCGTCGAAGCGCCCCTCCTCCTGGGCTGCGACCGCCCGCTGATGGCTCTGCAGCGCGAACCGGTCCTGCTCCTCGCGCGAGATGCCGTACTTCTCGGCGACGTTCTCGCCGGTCTCTCCCATCGCCTCGGTCGAGTAGCGCTCTGCCATCTTCGGGTTGATCATGCGCCAGCCGAGAGTGGTGTCGTAGAGGGTCTGCTCGCCGCGCGGCAGCCCCGCCTCCGGCTTGGGCAGCACCCAGGGGGCGCGGCTCATGGACTCGACGCCGCCGGCCAGATACAGGCTGCCCTCCCCGAGGCGCAGGGCGCGCGAGGCTTGGTTCACCGCCTCGAGGCCCGAGGCGCAGAGGCGGTTGACGGTCACCCCGGGCACCTCGACCGGCAGCCCGGCCAGAAGCGCGCCCATGCGCGCGACATCGCGGTTGTCCTCGCCGGACTGATTGGCGGCGCCCATGTAGACGTCGTCGACGCGCGACGTGTCGAGGCCGGTTCTCTCCGCGGCCGCCGCGATGACGTGGGCCGCCATGTCGTCCGGCCGGATTCCCGAGAGCCCGCCGCGGTAGCCACCCATCGGGGTCCGCACGGCGTCGATGATCAGAGCCTCCGGCACGGTCGAGGACTGTAGCCTCAGGGGCGGGAGATGGTGCTCATTGCCCTAACCCTCGGGCTTCTCGTTCTGCTCTTCGTGATCATGTTCGCGCTCGCGCGACTATTCGAGGGGAACAGCGTCGCTGACTTCCTCGACTGGAAGCCGACTCGGTCACCCGAGGTCGAGGCTCAGAACGAGGTCGACGACGTCAGGCAGATGATCGAGGCCCAGAATGCGCTTCGGCGAAAGCGCGGCGCGAAGGAGATCACCGAGGCCGACGTGCAGAGGCAGGTCCAGGAGGACCAGGCGATGCGGGCCCGGGGAAGCGGGCCGTTCGCCGAGGGCGGCGGCCTCGACGACGAGTAGTGGCCCGGGCGCTGATCGTCGGTTGCGGGTGCCGCGGCCGTGAGCTCGGCGCCCGGCTCGGCGAGCTCGGCTGGCAGGTGCGCGGGACCAGCCGGTGGCCGGAGGGGATCGAGGCGATCCGGGCCGCGGGACTCGACGCGGCCGACGCGGATCCTGACCGACCGGGCACGGTGCTGGATCTCTGCGGCGACGTGGCCGTGGTCGTTTGGCTGCTTGGTTCGGCCATGGGCGAGGAGGAGCCGCTCTCCTCGATCCACGGCCCGCGGCTGGAGCGGCTGCTCGAGAAGCTCGTCGACAGCCCGGTTCGCGGCTTCGCCTACGAGGCCGCCGGCTCGGTCGATCCGGTTGTGCTGTCGGCCGGGCGCGACATCGTGAGGCGGGCGGGGGAGACGTGGCGGATCCCGGTCGCCTTCCTCACCTCGGAGCGCGGTCAACCCGGCTGGGCCTCGGCGAGCGCCGATGCGGTCGCGGGGCTACTTGCCGGTTGAGTTGCCCTGGAACGCGTTCGCCTCGTTGAGCGGAGCGCAGGGGCTCTGGGGCGGGATCGGATACTGGTTGCCGGGCTCCCCACACGGGGTCGCTGGGGAGATCGGCTTCGCGTTCTGCTCCGCCGCCAGCTGAGCCGTCGCCGCTGTCGTCGACCAGGGCGCGGTGTCCTTGAAGTGCGTCGGCGGCTTGTCGAACAGGCCGACCAGCACGAGCCAGCCGCCGACGATCACCACCGCAACCGTCGCGACCGCGACGAAGAACATGATCTGACTGCGCCGTGAGGGACCGTAGGAATGTCCGACGACCTGCCGGCGCTTGTCCTGTCCCATCGCGTCGACGTCCGAGGGGTGGTGGCGCTTCGCTTCCTCGGACGGCTCGAACTTCTCGAGCTCGGTGATGTCCGAGGCGCTGGGTGCCGTGCCCTTGGTGGTACCTGAGTTCCTCCGCTGCGACGCCATACCCAATAAAGACGATACCGCCGCTCGGACCGGATGGCGCCGGATCCACTGAATCGGGCGGTTAGAGTCAGCGGCAGGGGATCACGCAAGTCAGTCAGCAGAGAGAGGCATGCGATGGCCGATTACGCGAAGGACGTGTTGGTGGAGACCGACTGGGTCGCCGATCACCTCGAGGACGACGACATCCGGATCGTCGAGGTGGACGAGAACCCGGCCCTATACGCCGAAGCCCATATCCCGGGGGCGATCGGATTCGACTGGAAGAGAGACCTTCAGGACGCGGTGAAGCGCGACTTCCTCGGGCCGGACGCCTTCGGGAAACTGATGGGTGGCCGGGGCATCTCCAACGATCACACCGTCGTGCTCTACGGCGACCGGAACAACTGGTTCGCCGCGTACACCTACTGGTACTTCCGCTACTACGGGCACGAGGCGGTCAAGCTCATGAACGGCCCGCGCGAGAAGTGGATCTCCGAGGACCGCCCGACGAGCACGGACCCTTCATCGCATCCCGAGGCGGCCTTCGAGACGAAGCCCGAGGATGCCTCGATCCGGGCGATGCGAGACGAGGTCCTGTCGGCGCTCGACTCGAATACCCACCTCGTCGACGTGCGCAGCCCCCAGGAGTACTCCGGGGAGCTGATCGCGATGGCCGGCTACGAGCAGGAGGGCGCCCAGCGGGGCGGACACATCCCCGGCGCAGCCTCCGTGCCCTGGGCTCAGGCCGTCAGGGAGGACGGGACCTTCAAGTCCGCCGATGAGCTCCGCGAGCTCTACGAGGGGAAGGGCGTAGTCGAAGGAGACGAGCCGATCATCGCCTACTGCCGGATCGGCGAGCGCTCCGCGCACACCTGGTTTGTCCTCCACGAACTGCTCGGACTCAGGGACGTGAAGAACTACGACGGCTCGTGGACCGAGTGGGGCAACCTCGTCGACGTGCCGATCGAGCGGAACGCCTGAAGCGAAGCCGTCGAGGGACGGCTTCGCCACAAGCACGCGACCGCAAGCGGCCGCCCACCACAAGTCGCTACGGGCTTCGCCCTTCGCTCCGAGGTGCAGCGGCCTGGCGGTCGCTCACGACGCGGTACTTGAGGTGCGTTACCCCGGGAGCCTCGACCGCGCGGAGCTGTTCGAGTTTCACGTCGCCGACTCCGTCGAAGAGCCTCTCGCCGCCGCCGAGGATCAGCGGGGAGACATGAACCTCCAGCTCGTCGACGAGCCCGGCCGCCAGGTACTGGTTGATGATGCTGGCGCCGCCGCCGATGTAGACGTCCTTGCCGTCGGCGGCTTCCCGCGCCTGTGCGAGGGCCGACTCGATCCCGTCGGTGACGAAGGTGAAGGTGGTGTCGGAGAGGGTGAGCGGCTCGCGCTCGTGATGGGTGACGACGAAGGTGGGTTTGTGGAACGGCGGGGCCTCACCCCACCACCCGATCCAGGATTCGTCCCAGGGCCCGCCGCCGGGAGGACCGAACTTGCCACGGCCCATGATCTCGGCGCCGACGTTGTCGAGCGCCTCCTCGAGGATCGCCGAGCTCTCGTTGACCTCCCCGCCCTCCCTCCCGTGGGGCTCGCGCCATGCCTTCAGTTCCAACACCCAGTCGTGCAGTCCCTCGCCGCCCTCGCCGAGGGGGTTCTCGTTGCTCTGGTTCGGGCCGGCGACGTAGCCGTCCGCCGAAATCGCGATGTGCACTCTCACCTTGCTCATGTCTCTTTAGACGCCTCCTTGGCTCGAAACTCATCGGTCACGGCCTGATCCGCTCCAGCAACAGGCCGAGGATCCTCGCCGTCGCCCCCCAGATCAGCTTGTCCGAGATCAGGTAGGTGTCGGTCTTGATCGGGACGCCGCGACGGACCAGACGGCGCTTCGCGTAGGCGGCCACCAGGTCGTCGAGCGACGCTACCAGCACGCTCTCCACCTCGCTGGGATTGGGCTCGAACCGCATTCCCTCCTCGATCAGCCCGACGAAAGGATGGACCTTGTAGTTGGTGACGAACGTGCCGATCGGGGGCAGCGCGCCGACGACCTCCACCCTTTCTGGGGCCAGCCCGATCTCCTCATCGGCCTCGCGTAGAGCGGTGTCGAGCAGCTCCTCGCCCTCGTCGCGGCGGCCGCCGGGGAAGGAGATCTCGCCCGCGTGGCGCTTCAGGTCCGAGCGGCGCTCGGTGAAGACCAGGCCCGGGTTGTCGGGCCAGCCGTGCATCGGCACCAGCACGGCGGCCTCGGTTCTGCCGTGGGCGTCGAGCTTGGCGGCCTCGGCCGGGTCGAGCAGCAGGCGCTGCAGCTCAGATGATGACCTGGACCGTTCCGCCATCGACGCTCCAGGCGGCGCCGGAGGTATAGGAGGCCTGCTCGGAGCAGAGGAAGACGATCGCGCCCGCGATCTCCTCGGGCTCGGCGAGCCGCCCGATCGGGCGCTTCGACCCGGCGGCCTCGAGCGCCTCGTCGCGGTCCGCGTGCCCGGCCAGCTCCTTGGACTGGTCGAGCAGGCCGCCCTCGTCCATCCAGAGCTCCGACTTGACCGGTCCCGGGCAGATCGCGTTGACGAGGACGCCGTGCGGTGCGAAGCGGTCCGCGAAGAGCCGGGAGAGCGAGAGCTCGGCCGCCTTGGCGACGGAGTACTCCGGCATCGACGCCGAGGGACGCTTTCCCGCGGTGCTCGAGACGTTCACGATCCGGCCCCAGCCCCGCTCCCGCATCCCGGGGGCGGCGGCGCGCATCAGGCGCATCGGTGCCATCACGTTCAGCTCCCAGGCGGCGTACCAGTCCTCGTCGGGCACGTCGTCGATGTCCCGCCAGCGTGCCGTGCCGGCGTTGTTGACGAGGACGTCGAGCTGACCGAGGCGGTCCTCCGCCTCCTTCACGATCCGGTCGGCGGTTTCGGGATCGGCGACGTCCGCGACGAGCGACTCGGCGCGGGTTCCCGCCTCCTGGCCCGCTGCGGCGCACTCGTCCGCTGCCTCGAGCAGCGCGTCCTCCGAGCGGGCGACGAGCAGGACGTCGGCGCCCTCGGCGCAGAGCATCCGGGCGGTGACGCGGCCGATGCCTCTGCTGGCGCCGGTCACCACGCAGGCGCGGCCCCTGAGGCCCAGGTCCACGGCCTAGCTCCCGGTGAGCTCGAGCGAGTCGTCGATCTCGATGTCGCTGCCCATCAGCGCCCGGTGAACCGGGCACTTGTGCGCGATGGTCAGGATGCGCTCGCGCTGCTCGTCGGTGAGCTCCGCCGGGATCCTGATGTCGACTCTGGCCTTGGGCGCGGCGTCGGCCGTGCCCCTCGTGAAGTCGGCGACCACCTCGACGGCGCCGAGGTCCCATTCCTTGCGGTCCGCGTACATCTCGATGGTGATGGCCGTGCAGGAAGCGAGTGCGCCGGCGAGCAGCTCCGTCGGGCTTGGGCCCTGGTCGCCGCCTCCGGCCTCCTCCTGCTCGTCGGCGATCAGGCGGTGCTCGCGGATCTCGAGCTCGTGCTCGTATCCGCGGCGACGCCGAGCGAGCGCGCTAATTGTCATCGGCGGCATCCCTTCCCTCGAACATCTGGGGATTCGGCTCGTCCGCGAAGCGGGCGAGGGCGAAGGCGAGGTCGGAGGCGCGATTGAGGTAGCGGAGCACCGCGTCCGAGGCGAGCCCCTCGCCGTCGCGGAGCGCGACGGTGCGCCGCTCGGCCCGGCGGATCGCCGAGCGGGCGACGTCGAGAGCAGCCGAGAGCTCGGTGCCGCCCGGGATGACGAAGTGGGGCGGCAGATCGACCTGGTTCATGTACCGGTCGATGTCGACCTCGAGCGCCTCGACCATGCCGTCGGTGATCCGGCTGATGCCGTCCTCGAGCCGGTCGGCCGCCTCCGGGGAGGTGGCGAGCTCGGCGCCGGCGACGAACAGGTCCTGCTGGAGGGAGAGGATCGTGGCGTGCAGGTCCGCCTGGTTGTCGGCCTTGCAGAGGGCGCGGGCCAGGCCGAGCGCCGAGTTGGCCTCGTCGATCGATCCGTAGGCCTCGGTTCGCGCGTTGGTCTTCGGCACGCGACCGCCGTACCAGAGGCTGGTGGTGCCATCGTCGCCCTTCTTCGTATAGATCTTCACCACGTAACCGACGATATCGGGCAAGGGAGGCTCGCTTGGCCATCAACGTGTTGTTCGCGGGCATCGCGGTCGCGGATCTGGACGCCGCCATCGATTGGTACGAGCGGCTCCTGGGCGGTCCGCCCGACATGACTCCGAACGAGAAGGAGCGGGCCTGGCGCCTGACCGATGAGAGCTGGGTCTACGTCGTCGCTGATCCTGAGCGGGCCGGCAGGGGGCTGGTCACGGTGATGGTCGACGACCTCGACGAGCGGCTGGCCGGGATCCGGGCGAGGGGGATCGAGGTCGGAGAGATCGCTGAGATCAACGAGCGGACCCGGAAGGCCGAGATCGTCGACCCGGACGGAAACCGGATCGGCTTCGGCCAGGCTGGCTAGGCGAGCGGGTTGAAGGCGATCCCGGTGAGGAGCTTCGGGAAGAAGTAGGTGGACTTCGGCGGCATCGTCTCGCCGGCCGCCGCGACGGCGCGAACCTGGTCGACGGGGGTGGCTCGGAGGACGAACCCGGCCTGATAGTCGCCGGAGTTGAGCTTCTTGAAGACCTCGCCGATGTGCGGCGTGTAGCCGATACCGCGCTTCGCGGCGATGTCCTCCGTGGTCATCCCGGCGATCCCCTTCAGCACGAGCTCCTCGAGGATCGCCGCGTCCAGGGTTCGGTAGGCCTCGGATTGGTCCGCGAAGACCTGCTCGAGACGGCCCGTGTCCCGCAGGCGCAGCCTGAAGCAGCGCTCGTAGCGCGACTCCATGAAGCCGAAGACGCCGACGCCGTCGGTGCCGGCCGGGTCGAGGTCGGCGACCGGGACCTGCTCGACGTCGAAGATCTCGCTCACGGCCTCCCTCAGCGTCTCCTCCCTGGCGTCCGGATCGTCCGTCCGGGCCTGGAGCAGCCGGTGGGTGGGGAACACGGTAAGGCCGGGGTCCTCCAGCGAGACCAGCGCCATCAGCACGTAGTCGGCGTCGCCGCCGGGGCCGACCTCGCGCTGGTAGGCCAGCGAGGTCTCGTAGCGGTGGTGGCCGTCGGCGATCAGCAGCTCGCCGGGCTCGAGCTCGGCGGCGACGGCCTCGTGGACGGCGGGGTCGCCGATCCGCCAGACGCGGTGGGTGGTGCCGTCCTCGTCCGTCACCTCGCCCCAAGGGCTGTCGCCGAGCGCGGGCTCCAAATGCTGCCAGGCGTTGCCGGGATGGAGGGCGAAGATCGGGGAGAGGTTGTGGCGCGTCGCGCGAGTGAGTCGCAGGCGGTCCTCCTTCGGACCGGGCTGGGTGCGCTCGTGAGGCCGGATGCCCTCGCCGTAGGGCGCGAGCTTCACCCGCGCGAGGAAGCCGCGGCGAGTGAGCCGCGAGCCGTCGGGCGCCGTGTAGTCCTGCTCGAGCGCCCAGATCTGCGGCTCGGTGTCGCGGGTGAGGATGCCGTCGTCGGTCCACTTCGCGAGCAGCGAGGCGGAATGCTCGTAGGGGTCGCCGCCCTCGGGATCGCGCGGCAGGTCGAGCTCGACGACGTTGTGCGGCGAGCGAGCGACGAGCTCATCCCGCTGGTTCTCGTCGATCACGTCGTACGGAGGAGCGACGACGTCTCCGAGCGAGCCGACCTCGTCGAGGTCGTAGTGGAGCGCCTTGAGTGGAAGTACCTCCGCCACGGTCGCGGAACCCTAGCCAAGCGAGGGGCGGCCACCCCAACCCCGGCACTCAGGCGGCGAGATCTGAACGGTTGGTGACTTTCCGACCAACGGGGGACGGAAACTCACCAACCGCCGTCTAGACTCGGCCGGGTTCGGGGCGTGGCGCAGCCTGGTAGCGCGCTGCCTTTGGGTGGCAGAGGTCCCCGGTTCAAATCCGGGCGCCCCGACTGCTGGAGCCCCTCAGACCTCCGACTCGACGAGCATCCGGATCGCGTCGAGGGTGGACGACACGTCGAAGTCGTGCTCTGACCCGTGGCGCGTCTCCAGGAAGAGCGTCAGTCGAGACCCCTCGCCGTCCGGCTGCACGCTCATCCAGCCGTGGTAGCCGCTCGGGGCGCTCCACTCGATCTTCTTCTGATCCGGGTCGACATTGAACGACGCCTCTCCGTGCTGCTCCTTGCCCTCGTACCTCGCGTCGATCTCGACGCGGTCATCGCCAGACGACCGAGCGCCGGTGATCTGCGGGACGAAGCGCGGCAGGTTGTTGACATCGGAGATCGCGCGATAGACCGCGTCGGGCGACGCGGCGACATGTTCGGTGTGCTCGTGCTGCACCTCGGCTCTCCTCTCCTCGGGGACTTCCGGGAAGCGTATCCGCGCTCCCGAGCGTCCTGTCAGACGAGGCCCTCCGCTCGCAGCCACGCCTCCGTCTCTCTCATGCCGGCCTCGAGGTCGTGCTGCGGCTCATAGCCGAGCACCTCGCTGGCCCGGGCGATCGAGTAGCTGCCGCGCCGGGTGAAGTAGTCGATTGCCGCGGCCGTCGCCTCGCTGCGGCGCCCGCGCACCTTCGCCGCCAGGTCCATCGCCCGGGCAACCTCGCGGACGACGCGGGTCGGCGCCGTCCGTGGCCCGTCGATGCCGAGCATCCGGCAGTAGTGGCCGAAGAACTCGCCGATCGTCGGCTTCTCCGATCCGGTGAGGATGAAGACACGGCCCGCGGCCTCGGGCGTGGTCGCCGCGCGAACGATCCCGTCGACCAGGTCCCCGACGTACACCGGGCTGTGCAGGCCGCGGCCACCGTCCGGGAGGATCAGCTGCTTCGACTTCAGCAGCCGGATCGGCTCGACGGTCCAGGGCCTCGAAGCCGGCCCGTAGACGTCGCCCGGGCGGACGATCGTGCACGGGATTTCGCCCTCGGCGTGCGCCTCCAGCACGACCTGCTCGCTGGCGATCTTCGTGTCCACGTAGTGCACGCCGTTGGGCTGGACCGGGGTCCGCTCGTCCACCTCGCCCTCGAAGTCGAAGCCGAAGACGACGATCGAGGAGAGGTGCACGAACCGCTTCGCGCCGGCGGCGATCGCGGCGTCGATGGCGTGGCGAACCGCGGCGACGTTCGTCTCCCAGTAGCCCTCCCGCGCGCTGTAGAAGCCGACCACCGCCGCCGTGTGGACGACGAGATCGCAGCCCTCGGCGTGGGCCTGCCAGTCGCCGGGAGAGGTGAGGTCGGCGGCCAGGTGCCATTCGTCGCCGGTCTCGACCAGGTCGATGCCGCGAACCTCGCTGCCGAGGTCCTGGAACCTCTCGACCAGCGCCCGCCCGATGAACCCGGCCGCGCCGGTGACGAGGACGCGCTGAGGCGTCTCAGCCACTGTGCTCGACCCGGTCGATCGCGGCGTGGGTGTCCCTGGCGGCGCCGGGGTCCGCGAGATCGATCCCCGGCGGCAGCTCGACGTGCAGGTCGCCCGAGGGATCCAGCTGCACGTGCGCGGTCTCGGCCCGGCTGTCGAGGACGTGCCCGCCGCGGGTGCGGTCCTCGCTGATGAAGTGTAGGTGCCAGCCGGAGACCTCGATCCCCTCGGCGTACTCCGGAAAGCGGAAGCCGAGCATGGTGCCGTCGACGCCGGCGAGCTCGAAGACGTGCTGCTCGCCCACCACCTCGGTGAGCGGCCGGTAGGGCGGCTCCTGGCGCGGAACCGATCGCGCCCTCACCAGCTCGAAGCGCCCGTCGATCCGGACGGCGCAGGAGGCCGCGTCGGCGGGAATCCGCCGGTCGATCTCGGCGAGCAGGCGGTCATGGTCGATCGACCCCTCGAGGTCGAACTGGATGTCACCCTCGAATGGAACGACGACGGCGAAGGGGGTGCGCTCCTCCGGGGGCACCTCGGTGACGTTCCCCCCGACGTCGGCGCGGTGAAAGCGCCCGTCGATCGCGATCATCTCGCCGTCGAGGTGGTTGAGGGTCCCGAGTCCGAAGTCGCCGTGCTCGGCCAGCTCGGCGAAGGTCACATCGCCCTCGAAGGACCCCTCGAGTAGCGCCCCGATCGTCGAGGCCTGGAAGAGGACGTGTGGATCGTGCTCGGCGTGCAGGTCGGCATGGCGCATCGCCTCGACGTGCAACGAGCGGATCCAGCGCTCGTCGAGGCTCATCCGCGTCGGCGACTCAACGCGCCGGATCCAGGGTCCGAGCCGTCTCGGACTTCGGCACGTCGCGGGCGCCGGGGTTCGTGCCCAGCACGCGGTCGGAGATGTTGTTGGTGATCCCGTGCCAGAAGTGCTCGTTCTTGAAGTGGTGGAGCCGGTGATTGCGCCAGATCGCCTTGTAGGCGCTCGTCCTGGGCCGATAGGCGGTGTGGATGAGGAAGTGCGTCCACTCGTAGACGAAGACCATGCAATAGCCGGCGATCGCCCCGCTCACCATCACGCCGAGCGGAACGGGCCCGGCGATCAGGGTGACGATCACCGAGACGAGCCCCACGGTCAACGGCACCGCGACAAGCATCAGGAACGCTGCCTGCCACCAGTAGAGGAGGACCATATCCAGGTTGTTTGGATCGCCGTGGTGGGCTCTGTGGGCGCGGGCTGCGACCGTCTCGACCTGGCGCCCGCGGACCTTGATCGGTTTCGCGTGAAGGAGGTAGACGTGGATCGCCCACTCCCCGAACGGATAGATCGCGAGGAGGGCGGCGACCGCGACGGCGTCGCGCCAGGTGAGATCGCCGATCACCGCCCGGAGGATGATCAGGGCGACCACGCCGCCCGCGAGCACCCACGGAGACTCCTTGCGCAGGAACTCTCGTCGCGCCTGCCCGAGGGAGCTGACCTCTGCGGAACGCATCGCGACCAAGCCTAGTCCGGCGCGGCCCGCGGTGAGAACTGCCACGGCATGCGGGAGGGCGACCGGCCCGGGGAGCCTCCCGTGGCTCCGCGCGCCGGTCCCTCACCTGATTCCCGCTTGCGTACCCCTGAGTACGGCTCGAAGACTGGCGGCATCTTACCTACTTTTATGCTGCCTACAAGTAGGTAGAACAAATCTCCACTTTTGGGGACCCCGCAGGCGGGCTGTGGCGGCGTGAGCCGCAGGTACGCTCCGCGGGCGGGCCCCCGTAGCTCAGTGGACAGAGCGGCTGCCTTCTAAGCAGCGGGCCGCAGGTTCGAATCCTGCCGGGGGCGCTGTACCAGCATTCCGCAACTCTCTTTATTGGCCTGGGTTAGATTGGCGAACCTTCAGGGGACGGAACCCCGCTCGAGAGGAGAGGCCTTGTACGCCCATGCTGTTTCGCTTCGTGCCCGCTGGACGATCACCCTTGCCGCGATCGGAGTGGCGGCGCTCTTCGCATTCGTAGTCTGCGCGCAACGCGCCGACGCCAAGGCGAAGCACCACAGCAAGGTCGCCAAGGCCCCGAAGGGCCTGAACTTCTACAAGCCGCCCAAGCAGATCCCGGGTCGCCACGGGACCCTGATCTGGGCGCGGAACGCCTCGGGCCCGGTGCGGCTCCAGGATGCCCGTTACACGAAGCTCGTCCTCTATTCCGAGCGCTCGACGCAGGGCGCCAAGGACGTCGTCTCGGGCTCGGTCAGCGTCCCGAAGGGCAAGCCGCCGAAGGGTGGCTGGCCGGTGATCACCTGGGCACACGGGACGACCGGGGTCGCGGACGCCTGCGCACCATCGCGGGACACCGCCGGCGACCCGGCGGGCACCGGTGAGACCTACATCAACGGCGATTTGAACGCCTGGCTGCAGGCGGGCTATGCGGTCCTTCGCACCGACTACGAGGGCCTCGGCACGCCCGGCAAGCACCCGTATCTGATCGGTACGTCAGAGGGACGGAGTGTCGTCGACATCGTCGCGGCCGCGCGTCAGCTCGACCCCAACATCTCGAAGCGGTACCTGATCTCCGGTCATTCCCAGGGCGGCCATGCGGCGCTCTTCGCTGCGGGCCTCGCGAGCAGCTGGCAGCCGAAGCTGAAGCTGCGTGGGACCGTCGCCTTCGCGCCGGCTTCCCACATCCTCGATCAGGCCTCGCTGCTGCCGGCGCTCACGTCGCCGAGCAGCCTGACCGCGCTCGCGACCCTGATCGTCGACGGCGCGTCGACTCAGTCGAGCGCCATCAACGTCAACCAGATCCTCTCCGACCCGGTGCTGCAGTTCTATCCGCTGCTGCAGAGCCAGTGTCTCGGCCGCCTGGGACAGTCGGACGAGCTCGGCGGCATCCCGCCGTCACAGCTCGAGCGCTCCGGCGCCGATCTGAGCGCGCTCAACCCGGTGCTCGCGGCGATGAACCCGGCGGTGAAGACCGCGGCCCCGATCCTGATTCCCCAGGGCGCGTCGGACACCACGGTGTTCCCGTTCCTCACCGCCCAGCTCAGGGACGAGCTGGTCGGCCTCGGGGACCAGGTCACGTACAAGACCTACCCGGGCATCGACCATGTCGGTGTGGTCACCGCCGGCGAGGCGGACGCGCTGGCCTTCTTCGAGCAGATGCTCCCGCCCAAGAAGTAGCCGGACGGCAACTCGCTGCCCGGGGCCCGTGAGGGGCCCCGGGTCACGCTAGATTGAAGCCACGCGGTGGGCGTAGCTCAGTTGGTAGAGCTCCTGGTTGTGGTCCAGGTGGTCGCCGGTTCGAGTCCGGTCGCTCACCCCTCACGAAGCCCCTGCTGACGCGGGGGTTTCGTATTTCAGGACTCTGGTCCCCTGATCGTGGCGGGCATCAATCGGGCATCAATCGCTCCGAGACCGATGGGGACCGAGCTGCGGGACAGTCGCGGGACAGTCGGACGCGGGAACCCGGCAGCACAGGGTGCCTCAGGGAGGCTCAGTCGTGCGTGGGAGCCAGTTTCGTGCGGTAGGTGGATTTCTTCCGCAAGAACCTCGCCGGAGTCCCCGGCGTTGCCGCATCCCGCATAACGACGCGGTTTTCGGCTGCCACTCACTGACGCTTTCGCCGCCGCGGGACAGTCGGCGGGACAGTTCGCCCCGATTCCATGCCTCAGTGCCGGACGCCCCGGCCCCAATCCAGAACAACGTCACCGAGGAGGTGATCTCCTTGACCACCGACAACATGCAGCGCTTGGCCCTGACGCCGGCCGAGGCAGCGAAGACGCTCGGCGTCTCAGAGCACTACTTCGCCGATCACATCTCTGGCGAGCTCCACTGGATTCGCCGGGGGCGCAAGCGCCTGGTCGCGGTCACCGAGCTCGAGCGCTGGCTTGCAGCCAATGGCGAACGTGTCCTCGGCTGACCTCAAGCGCTCGGCGCTCGGACTCGCCATTAACGGGTTCACGGTCTTCCCGGTCAAGCCGGGAGACAAGTTCCCGCCGCTGGTCAAGTTCACCCGGCAGGCCACCGCCGACCCGAACGAGGTCGAGCAGATGTGGAGGCGCCATCCCGAGGCGAACATCGGCGTCTACGCCGGCCCCGGGACAGTGATCGTCGACGCCGACCTCTACAAGAACCCGAGATGCCTCGACGGCCTGGAGATCCCCGAGACGACCACCGTCCGCTCGGCGAGCGGCGGTCGCCACTTCTACCTGCTCGGCTCCAGCTCGACGCGGACCGATGTGCGTCTGGGCCTCGGCCGATTGGACCGCGACGGCGCTCCCCGGGGGCGGCGTCGGTACATGCAACGGGGGCGACGTCCTGGTTTCCACCGCGAACGTGGGCACCCCCAGAGCGAGCGGCGCCTACGTCCTGTTCAACTGAGCAGAAGCCGACCCGAGGGAATCGCGGGCGACCCGCTGTGAGCGGGTCGCCCTGCGCTTCGGGCGGACGGTCGGGGAAGGACTGTTCGCCCGCGTACAGGCCCCCTTCGTGGGGCAAGTTCAGGTTGGTCGCGCCAACGAAGTAGCTGGCAAACCGCTGCTTTCCATGCAAAGCAGCGCTTCTCATCCAAAGCGGGTCTTGGCCGCCCAGGTCCGCCGGAATCCGGGGGACTGTCCGTATCCGCAAGGGAGCAAAGGTTGGGGACGACAACGGAGTAGGGTCGCCCTCCTCGACTACATGGAGGTAGTTAATGCACATCGTCGTAGAGCACCGGATCATCGATCTGGACAAGTTCTCCTCAATGGACGCCGCGGAAGTCGCGGGAGGCGGAGGGCCCGGTTTCAAGTTGCATCAATTCCTTCCGCCCCAGGATGGGTCGGTAGCAACTTGCCTTTGGGAGGCGGATGCGATCGACTCGCTCCAGGAGTGGCTCGACCCCGCTACCGCAGGCGTGACTGAGAACACCTACATCCCGATCGACGATGAGAACGCGATCGGCCTTCCCGCCGCTGCTGCCGCAGCAGGGTAGTAAGCGTCCGAGCAGCACTCTGCGCCAAATAGACGCTTCGGCCTCGCGGCTCAGGCTGCTTCGCCCACGCCTGGGCCGGCTCGCACCCTCTGATCCACGCACCCCTGCTTTCCATGCAAAGCAGCACCCTCGCAGGGCTGTCCGGTTTAGACCGGGCTCTTCTCCTTTCCCCTTCAACTGCTGGGGTGTTCCCCAACGTCATCTGTTTGAGACGATTATCGTCCCTACTCAAAGCTGACCTCATCCCCACGAGGATGTCGCCGGACCGGCTAAGCCAACGAGGTCTCGGGATGACCGCTGACGAGCAGGACGCTTCGCTGGAGATCCGTACCGACCGATTCGATGCGGTGATCTTCGACCTCGATGGCGTGATCACGGACACCGCGTCCGTTCACCGCGCGGCCTGGAAGCAGATGTTCGACCCGTGGCTCGCGCGCAGGGGACCCCGTGATGGGGAGGACCACCGACCGTTCTCGGACGAGGACTATTACCGGAACGCGGATGGCAAGCCGCGGTACGACGGAGTCGGCTCGTTCCTCGCCTCGCGGGGGATCTCGCTCGCCTGCGGTCGGCCACGTGATCCCCCGACCACCGAAACCGTCTGCGGGCTGGGCAATCGCAAGGACGAGCTCTTCCTAGCTTCGCTGCGGGATGAAGGAGTCGCACCCTTCCCGTCTTCGATCGAGTTGCTGCGGCGGCTTCGGGCGGCCGGGAGCCGGACGGCGATCATCTCGGCGTCGCGCAACTGCGTTCAGGTGCTCGAGGCTGCCGGGATTGCCGATCTCTTCGATGCGAGGGTGGATGGTGTCGACGGCGACTCGCTCGGGCTGCCCGGCAAGCCGGACCCGGCTGTCTTTCTCGAGGCCGCGCGGCGGCTCGGCGTCGACCCTGGACGCGCAGCCGTCGTCGAGGATGCGCTCGCCGGTGTCGAGGCGGGGCGCCGCGGGCAGTTCGCGCTGGTGATCGGCATCGACCGCGGGGGCCACGGCGAGGAGTTGCGGGCGCGGGGCGCCGACGCCGTCGTCGGCGACCTCGGCGCGGTGCGCGTTGTGACCGCGGGTGACGGCCGGTGAGCGACTCGGTCGCCGCGAGCACGCCGATGCTGAGCGGCTGGACGCTCGCCTACGAGGGCTTCGATCCCGGCCAGGAGTCCCTGCGCGAAGCGCTCTGCGCCCTGGGGAACGGACGCTTCGCCACCCGTGGGGCGGCGCCCGAGTCGACCGCAGACGGGACCCACTATCCCGGTACCTACGCGGCCGGGGTGTACAACCAGTTGACGAGCGAGGTGGCGGGCCGCCAGGTCGAGGAGGAGTCAGTCGTCAACCTGCCCAACTGGCTGCAGCTCAGCTTCCGGGTGGAGGACGACGAGTGGTTCGACCTCGTCCAGGTCGAGCTGATCGACTACCGTCAGGAGCTCGACTTGCGCCATGCGGTGCTCACCCGCCGGCTGCGGTTCGCCGATCCGGAGGGGCGTGAGACCGTGGTAGCGCAGCGTCGGTTTGTGAGCATGGCGGACCCGAACGTGCTCGCGTTGGAGATGACCTTGCTGCCCGTGAACTGGTCGGGCCGGGTGACCTTCCGCTCCCTGCTCGATGGCCGCGTCTCGAACGAGGGGGTGGCGCGGTATCGCGGGCTTGCGAGGCGCCATCTGGTGCCGGTCGAGGCGCGAGCCACGGATCCCGAGACCATTCTGCTCGAGGTCGAGACCAGCCAATCGCGCATCCGGATCGCCGAGGCCGCGCGGACCCGCGTGCTGAGCGAGGACGAAGCCGCGGTTTCCGAGGGCCGGGTCATCCGGGGGCAGGGGTGGATCGGCCTCGAGATCTCCTCGGAGGTCCTTCCGGGGAAGGAGACCAGGGTCGAGAAGGTCGCGACGCTCTACACGTCACGTGAGCCGGCGGTCTCCGAGCCGGCGCTGAACGCCGTCAGGGAGCTCGTCCACCTGGACGGCTTTGAGGAGCTGCTTCGCCAGCACGAGCCGCGCTGGGATGAGCTCTGGGATCTGTGCTCGCTCGAGCTGGAGGACCGGCAGGAGCTCATCCCAGCCGAGCTGCGTCTCCATGTCTTCCACCTTCTCTCGAACATCTCCGAGCACGTGGCAGACATCGATGCCGGTGTCCCCGCCCGCGGCCTGGCGGGGGAGGCGTATCGCGGACACGTCTTCTGGGACGCGCTCTTCATCTTTCCCTTCCTCAACCTGCGCTTGCCGGATCTGAGCCGGGCCCTGCTCCGGTACCGCTACCGGCGGCTCACTTCGGCGCGCTGGGCGGCGAAAGAGGCGGGGTACGACGGTGCGATGTATCCCTGGCAGAGCGGCTCGAACGGCGTGGAGCTGACCCCGACGGTCCACCTCAATCCACGCTCCGGGCACTGGAACCCCGACAACTCCCGCCTCCAGCGACACATCAATGCAGCGCTTGCTTACGACGTCTGGACCTATCACCAGGCGACCAACGACATCGAGTTCCTCGCCCTCTACGGCGCAGAGATGTTCATCGAGATCGCGCGCTTCTGGGCCAGCATCGCCACCTTCGATTCGGCTCGCGAGCGCTACTCGATCCGCGGGGTGGTCGGTCCGGACGAGTACCACGATGCCTACCCGGGCTCCGAGCGGAGCGGAATCGACAACAACGCCTACACGAACGCGATGGCTGCGTGGGTCCTCTGGCGGGTCCAGGACGTCCTCGAGGCACTGCCCGGGCAGCGTCGCGAGCAGCTTTCACACATGCTCGGATTGAAGCCCGAGGAGCTCCATCGGTGGGACGAGATCAGCCGCAAGCTGCTGCTGGCCTTCCACGATGACGGGATCTTGAGCCAGTTCGAGGGCTACGAGCAGATGGAGGAGCTCGACTGGGAGGGTTACCGGGCCAAGTACGGAAACATCGAGCGGCTGGACCGGATCCTCGAGGCCGAGGGGGAAAGCCCCAACCGGTACAAGGCGTCGAAGCAGGCGGACGTGCTGATGCTCTTCTACCTGTTCTCCGCGGACGAGCTGCGGCAGCTCTTCGCTCGCCTCGGCTATCCATTCGAGGAGGACACCATCCCCAGGAACATCGAGTACTACATGGCGCGCACCTCGCACGGCTCGACGCTGAGCAAGGTCGTGCACGCCTGGGTTCTGGTCCGCTCGGATCGCGAGCGGGCATGGGAGCTGTTCACCGAGGCGATGGCGAGCGACCTCCTCGATCTCCAAGGGGGGACCACGCCCGAGGGCGTGCACCTCGGCGCCATGGCCGGAACGGTTGACCTGGTTCAGCGTGCCTTCACCGGACTGGAGACCCGGGACGAGGTGCTCTGGCTCGAGCCCAGGATTCCCGAGGAGCTGCGCAGGCTGCGCATGACCCTGCGCTACCGGCGTCACTGGGGCCTTGAGATCGAGATCACGCGGGACCGGGCCAAGGTCAGCGCCAGGCCGGCCGACATCTACCCGATCAGGATCGGCATCCGCGGCGAGATCGTCGAGCTTGAGGCCGACGACACCATCGAGCGCCCGCTTTGAAAGTGCGGCCGGGGACGAGCTTGGACTTCCCCGAAACCGGGCATCACGATCTCATGGGGTCCCGCGCTGACACCCCAAGGCGGGGCGTTGGGGAGCGGGTGGCGCTGCGCGACGGCTCGCCGGTGATCGTCCGGCCGCTCGAGCGCGACGACGGACCGCTGGTCCAGGCTGTCTTCGACGCGATGGGCAAGGAGATGCGCTACAGGCGCTTCCTGGGCTACAAGAAGCAGCTGTCGGCCCAGGACCTCGAGACGCTCACCGCCGTCGACCACCATGGTCACGAGGCACTGGTGGCTGTGCACGCCGAGACCGGAGAGCCCCTGGGGATCGGGCGGGCAATCCAGGAGCCGGGACGACCGCACACCGCCGAGGCGTCTGTCGCAGTCGTCGACGCCTGGCAGGGCCGCGGGCTGGGCGGGCTTCTCATAGATCTCCTCGTTCGCCGCGCGCACGAGGAGGGGATACGCTGCTTCACCGCGGTGCTGGTGACCCGCAACCAGGCGATGCTCCACCTGTTCGAGCGAACGGGGTCCGTCCGGGTCACCGCGCGCTACGGGGACACCATCGAGCTCGCGGTCGAGCTTCCGTTCGAGACCGGCGCGCCCATGGAGGCGATTCGCGTGGCCGCGGCCGGCGAGGTGCACGAGTAGAGATCCCGCCGCCGAACGCGCTCCCCCTGGCGACCGGAGTGGGCGTGCGCGATGATTCGAGCGTGAGCCATGTCTTCTTTCCGATCCTCCTGGGGATCGGGCTGTTGGTGTTCGGGGGCATCATCGCCGCCAGGGCGCGGCTCCTGTTCGCGGCACGGCCAGCAGCGCGCTGGGACAGGATTCCCGAGCGGATCAGGCAGACGATCCTCTACGGACTCGGGCAGCGCAAGTTCCTCTCCGGCGAGCAGCCTGCGGGGATCATGCACGCGCTCGTCTTCTGGGGCTTCGTGGTCCTGTTGCTCCAGGTGGTCACGCTGTACGGGCGGGCGTTCGACGCGGGCTGGAACATCCCCGGCTTCGCGCCCGACGAGCCCCTGGGGCCGCCCTTCTTCATCGCCCGCGACCTGCTCGAGGCCAGCGTGATCGTAGGCGTCACTTACATGCTTTACCGGCGGGTCGTCCTGCACACGCCGCGGCTGTTCGGCCTCGGCCGAGCCGAGCAGCGCTACCGCCAGGCCTCGCACTGGGAGGGCGTCCTGATCTTGGTGATGATCCTGCTGATCATGGTCGGCGGCCTGCTTTACGACGCCGGCCTGCTGGTCGCAGGCGACATCCACGGCAACGAGCGCGACTTTGCGCCGCTCACCGCGCTAGTGGCCGCGGCACTCGGGGGCCTCTCCCCTTCCGCGGCGCGCACCGTGAGCGACGTCGGCTGGTGGCTGCACAACGTCACCGTGCTGGCGTTCCTGTGCCTGCTGCCCCTGTCCAAGCACTTCCACGTCATCACAGCGATCCCGAACGTGTTCTTTGCCAAGCTCCCGCCCCGCGGCGCTGAGCGACCGCTCGAGGTGACCCACGTGCCGGCCGCTCCCGTCGCCGCCCTGGAGCCGCCGCCCGAGGGTCTCGTCGGAGTGGCCTCGCTGTCCGACGTCACCTGGAAGCAGGTGCTCGACGCGTTCTCGTGCACCGAGTGCGGACGCTGCACGGCCGTCTGCCCCGCCACCGCCTCGGGCACGCCGCTGGCCCCGCGGCAGGTGATCCTGGACATCCGGGATCGCCTCTACGATCACCCCGAGCAGCAGCGGAACAGCGACGGCTCCTCGGCGCCGTTGATTTCAGCGGAGGCGCTGTGGGCGTGCACTACGTGCATGGCCTGCGTGGAGGCGTGCCCGGTGGGGATCGAGCACGTCCCGACGATCGTGGACATGCGCCGAAATCTCGTCGATCAGGGCGAGCTGGATCCGCTGCTTCAGCAGACGCTCGAGAACTACGGCAAACAGGGCAACTCCTACGGCAAGTCGGCGCGGCTTCGGGCCCGATGGGCCAAGGGCCTGGACTTCAAGGTCCCGGACGCGCGGAGCGAGCCGGTGGAGTACCTGTGGTTCGTGGGCGACTTCGCGTCGTTCGACGAGCGCGTCCAGGTCGCCTCGCAGTCCGTGGCGCGGATCCTGCACGACGCAGGCGTGTCGTTCGGGTTGCTGTACGAGGGCGAGCGCAACTCGGGCAACGACATTCGCCGGATCGGCGAGGAGGGGCTGTTCGAGATGCTGGTCGAGCAGAACATGAGCGTGCTCGCCGATGCGCAGTTCGAGGCGATCTTCACCACCGACCCTCACTCGCTGAACGCCCTGCGCAACGAGTACCCCCGGTTCGGCCTCAGCGTTCCCGTCTACCACTACACCGAGCTCCTCGCCGACCTGGTCGCGAAGGGGGCCATCTCGCTGCGAACCCCGCTCTCCGGGACGCGCGTCACCTACCACGATCCGTGCTACCTGGCGCGCTACAACCGGATCACCGAGGCGCCACGACAGCTGATCGAGGCGACCGGTGCGGAGCTGGTGGAGATGCCTCGCAGGGGGACGAACACGTTCTGCTGCGGGGCGGGCGGGGGCCGCATCTGGATGAGCGACGACGGCGAGACGTCCGAACGGCCCAGCGAGCAGCGGATCCGCGAAGCGCAGATGCTGGGAGATCTCGACTACTTCCTCGTCAGCTGCCCGAAGGACCTGTCGATGTACTCGGACGCCGTCAAGGTGGTGGGCGCCGATTTCGAGGTTGCGGAGCTGACGGCGCTGATCGAGCAAGCGCTCGCGCAGGCAGCGCCCGCATAGCGGTCACTCGCCGAGCAGGTTCGTCAGCTCGTCGGCGACGTCGAACAGGTCGGCCACGGCCCCGTAGTGCGCGATGTGGAAGATCGCCGCCCCCGGATCGGTGTTCACGGCCACGATCAGCTCGGCGCCCTGAATCCCCTCGACGTGCTCGGGGGCGCCCGAAACCCCGAGCGAGAGGTAGAGCTTCGGCGTCACATGCGCGCCCGACTTGCCGACTTGGCGCACCTTGGGAAGCCAGCCGGAATCGATGACGGGTCGCGACGCTCCCAGTTCGGCGTCCAGCGCCTCGGCCAGCTCCTCCGCGATCTCGATGTTCTCCTTGCTCCCGATGCCTCGGCCGACGCAGACAATCCGGTCGGCCTTCGTCAGGTCGACGCCCTCGTCGGGCTGCTCCACCGGCTCGACGAACGTCGTCCTCAGGCTCTCGAGCTTCGCCGGCGGCGCGAGCTCAGCCCGCTCGCCGCGCCCGGCAGCCTGGGGCGCGTCGTGCAGGGCCACGCTGTTGATCGCGAACACCGCCGGAAGCCGCGTGTTGGCGGTGGCGTGGAGCTGTCCCCCGTAGATCCCGCTGACCGACCGCGCCTCGCCGCCCTCGACCGCCAGCTCGACGCAGTAGCCGACGAACGGACGCCCCGTCGCGGCCGCGGCCGCGGCCGCCAGATCCAGGCCCGCCGTGGTGTTCTCGAGAACGACTAGGTCGGGCGAGCCCTCGTTGATGGCGGCCACCAGCACGGCCTGATGCGCCTCCGGGAGGTACGGCGAGAGCGCCGGGTGCGCGGCCTCGAGCACCACGTCAGCGGCGTTCGCGTCCTTCCCGCCGGGCTCCGCGCCGGCGACGAGGGCCACCAGGTCCCCTCCGGCGGCGTCCGCCAGCGGGCGAGCGAAGCCCAGGAGCCGGTCGTTGACGGGCGATTCGAGATAGGCGAGGACATCGCCCATCAGCCCAGCAGAGCTCCCCGTTCGCGCAACACCTCGACGAGCTTCGCTGCGATCTTCTCCGCGTCACCGTCGAGCATCGTCGCCTGAGTCTGGGGCACCGGCCGAGCGAGCGAGACGACGCTTGACGGCACGGCGGGCGCGTCGACTCTGACGTTGAGGGTCTCGGGGCTCGCCTCGGTCATCGCCTGGCGGAGCCTCGCCATCGCGACGTAGCGCGGCGGCGAGCTGGCGGACTGCACGCCGACGATCGCCGGCAGGTCGAGGCCCAGGACCGCAAGGCGCCCACCGGCGTACTCCTGCACCACGCGTGCCGTTCCGTCGGCGAGGGTGACACCCACGGCGACGCTCGCCTGCGGCCAGCCGAGGTTCGCGGCGAGGTAGGGCGCTGTTTGCCCGAAGACGTCGGTCGGCGTCTGGACGCCGGTGAGGACGAGATCGGGCTCCAGCTGGCGGAAGGCCTCGGCGAACGCGAGCGCCCCCGTGCGAGAGTCGTAGGTATCGATCTCGCCGGCCTCAACGACCACCAGCCTGTCCGCACCGCGCGCGTAGGCCAGGCGCAGCGCCTCATCGATCCCGTCGGAGCGCAACCCGACCGCCGTGACCGTGGCGCCGGTCGCCTCCTTGAGCAGCACCGCCTCCTCGAGCGCTTGGTCGTCGAACTCGTTAATGGCCATCTCGACGAGCTCGCGGTCGATGTCCGTGCCGCTCCCGTCAACCTCGAGCTCCTCGCCCGTCTTGGGCATCAGCCGGATCGCGACCGCGATGTTCATCGGGGGTCGACCGCCTCAACTTCAAGGGGTAGCATTGGCAATCGAGCGGCTTCCTTCTAGCTCGTTGGGGAAAGGAATGCCCTTCGTCAACCTTTATCGAGGACGTTATCGAGGACGTTAGTCCGGATCCGATCGTGGTGCTCCACAGGTCGGAGGCCTGATGGCTAACGAGCTCAACGCCGAGACGTTGAGTGTGGCGCTTAAGTCCATCGACGAGTTCGCCGCGCGCGAGCTTCCGGACTCGCTCCTGATCGAGCTCGACGAGCGAGACACGTTCCCGGAGGAGCTCGTTCGCCGCATGTCCTCCGCCGAGGAGCTTGGCATCCAGCTCCTGTTCGTTCCTTTCGAGTACGGCGGGATGGGAGGCGGCGCCTTCGATGTCTGTCGCATCTGCGAGCGGATGGCCGCGATCGACGTGGGCCTCGCGACATCGGAGCTCGCAACGTTCTTGGGCAGCGATCCGATCCGGGTCGGCGGGACCGAGGAGCAGAAGCGCGAGTACATGAGCCGGATCGCCAAGGAGGGGGTCCTGTTCGCCTACGGCGCCACCGAGCCCGAGGCGGGCAGCGACCTCGGGGCGCTGAAGACAATCGCGCAGCCTGTCGCGGAGAACGGGAAGGTGACTGGCTACCTGATCAGCGGGGCGAAGCAGTGGATCAGCAACGGGGGCGTCGCGGACCTCTACACGATCCTCGCCCTCGCGCCCGGCGGACCGAGCTGGTTCATCATCGAGTCGGGCGCCGAGGGGTTCACTCACGGCAAGCACGAGGACAAGCACGGCATCCGGCTGAGCAACACGGCAGCGCTGTTCCTGGACAAGGTCCACGTCGAAGCCGACCGGCTTGTCGGCGGCGTCGAGGGCCAGGGCCTGGTCCAGGCCCAGCAGGTGTTCGGCTACACGAGGCTGATGGTGGCAGCGTTCGGGCTGGGCGCGGGATGGGCGGCGCTCGATCGCGCGATCGCCTACTCCCGCAAGCGCGTCCAGGCGGGCGGCCCGCTGTCGGAGAAGGAGGGCTACACGAACAAGCTGATCGTCCCCCACGCGGTCGCCCTGGAGGCGTCGCGGGCGGCGATCGAGGAAACGGCCGAGCGGCTGGACGCCGGCGAGGGCGAGCTGAACGTCGAGGGCGCGATCGCCAAGTACCTCGCGACGGAGGCGGGTGACGCGGCGGCCGACGCGGCCATCCAGGCCCACGGCGGCTACGGCTACACCCACGACTACATGGTCGAGAAGATCAAGCGCGACGTTCGGATCACCAGGATCTATGAGGGCACTTCGGAGATCATGGAGATCACCATCGCGCGGGGGCGCTGGCAGGAGCACCTGAAGTCCGGCGGCGATCACTACCACGAGAAGGCGCGCGAGCTCGAGGCGCTTCACGGCGACCATCCCGAGGTCGGCGCCGACGTCGCCGCAATCGCCCACCACGCCCTCGCAGAGCTCCTCGAACGTGCGAGGGTAGAGCGGTTGACCCGCCACCAGCATCTCCTGATGCGCCTCGGTGCCCTGATCGCGCAGGTCGAGGGCGCCGCCGCGCTCGTCAGACGTGCGCAGCGGGCGGCCGACAAGGAGCTGAACGAGAAGGCGTCGCGGCGCCTGCGAGCGAAGGCGCTGGCCGCCATCAGCCGCGTGAACGCCCGCAACGCCGCGCTGTCCGTTCCGACTGAGGCGGTGCGCTGCGTGGCCGGAGCCGACGGGGACCTCGGCGAGCTCGAGCAACGCCTCGACCTCGCGTCGATCCACCGAGCACAGGGCGGGCTGCTCGCCGATCTCGAGCAGGTCAGGGAAGCCGTCTACGGGCGCATGCGGCCATGAGCGACTCATTCGACAACGCCGCCGCGATCGTCGGCGTCAGCGCGATCCTCCCCGATGCCCCGAACGCCGAGGCGTTCTGGCGCAACGTCACCACCGGCCGCTACTCGATCAGCGACGTCGACCCTGAGCGCTGGGATCCCGACCTCTACTACGACCCAGACCCCAAGGCGCCGGAGCGCACGTACTCGAAGATCGGAGGCTGGGTGCGCGAATGGGAGTGGGATCCTCTCGGCTGGAAGTTCCCGGTCCCGCCCACGGTGGCCGACGCGATGGATGACGCCCACAAGTGGGCCGTCGCCTGCACCCGCATGGCGCTGATGGACGCGGGCTGGCCGGATCGTCCGCTCGACCTCGATCGCACTGCCGTGATCATCGGCAACGCCCTGTCGGGCGAGAAGCACTACCTGACCGCAATGCGCATCATGTTCCCCGACCTCGCGCGCAAGCTCGAGGAAACCGCGAGCTTCGCCGCGCTGCCGGCGGATGTGCGCTCCGCGATCGAGGGAGAGCTGCGCGCCAAGTTCGATGGCTGGCTCCCGAGGATCACGGAGGACACGATGCCCGGAGAGCTCGGCAACTGCATCGCCGGACGGATCGCCAACCTGTTCAACCTCCACGGGCCGAACTTCACGACCGACGCGGCGTGCGCGTCCGCGCTGGCCGCGATGGACGCTACCGTCGACGGACTCCTGGCTCACGAGTTCGACGTCGCGATCACGGGTGGCATCGACCGCAACATGGGCGTGCACACGTTCGTCAAGTTCTGCGCGATCGGCGCGCTCTCTCCCAGCGGCACCCGCCCGTACTCGGAGGGGGCCGACGGCTTCGTGATGGGAGAAGGGGGCGCCCTGTTCGTGGTCAAGCGGCTCGGCGATGCCGTTCGCGACGAGGATCGGATCTACGCCGTGGTCCGCGGAGTGGGGAGCTCGAGCGATGGCAAGGGCAAGGGCATCACCGCTCCCAACCCAGTTGGGCAGCGCTTCGCCATCGAGCGGGCCTGGCGGAACGCGGGGCTGTCGCCCGCGGAGTGCACACTCGTGGAGGGCCACGGGACCTCGACGAGCGTGGGCGACGCGGTCGAGCTGAAGAGTTTGATGGAGGGCTTCTCCGGGGCGCAGCTGCCGCGTGGATCGATCGCCCTCGGCTCGGTGAAGTCGAACTTCGGCCACCTCAAAGGAGCCGCGGGAGCGGCGGGCATGCTCAAGGCCACGCTCGCGCTTCACGAGAAGGTGCTGCCGCCGAGCATCAACTTCGAGCGACCCAATCCCAACGTGGACTGGACCGCGTCGCCGTTCGCCGTCAACACTGAGCTCCGCGACTGGGACATCGCCGCCGGGCGCTCGCGTGTCGCGGGCGTCAGCGCGTTCGGCTTCGGCGGCACCAACTTCCACATCGTCATGGAGGAGTACGGGCCGGACCGTCATGGCACCAACGGCCACGGCTCGTCGGTCGCCGTCCCGGTCGAGCTCCCGCCCTCCGCCGAGCCTGCCCCGGCGGCGTCCGGCAAGCCGCCCCTGCGCGGCGCGCTCGTGCTCGGCGCGGCCGACGAGGCCGGGCTCGCCAACGCGCTGCGCACGGAGCTAGCGGAGGCGCGGCAGGGCCGCCATCTCGATCCGACGCCGCCGTCGACCGAAGCGCTTCGGGCCCCGGAGCGGATCGCGATCGACTACGCCGGTGGCCCAGACCTGGTTGCGAAGGCGGAGCTGGCGCTGCGAGTCTTGCAGGCGGGCAACCCGTCGGCGTGGCCGGCGCTGCGCGGCCGCGGCATCCACCGCGGCAGCGGCACCCCGGGCAAGGTGGCGTTCCTCTACACGGGCCAGGGCTCGCAGTACGCGAACATGCTCGCCGAGCTGCGCCGGCGGGAGCCGGTGGTCGCCGACCTCTTCGAGGAAGCGGACGCGCTCCTGGCGCCGCTGCTCGAGGGCCGGCGCCTGTCCGACCTGATCTTCGCCGACCCGGCGGACCCGGAGGCGATGGCGCGCGCGGAGGAGGAGCTTCGTCGCACCGAGATCCAGCAGCCGGCGGTGATCACTGTCGACACGGCGCTCACACGGCTGCTCGGGGAGTACGGGATTGCCCCCGACATGGTGATGGGACATTCCGTCGGTGAGTACGGGGCCCTGGTCACCGCCGGCGGGCTGAGCTTCGACAACGCGCTCGAGGCAGTGAGCGCCCGCGGACGCGAGATGGCGAGTCTCCGAGTGGACGACCCCGGAGCGATGGCAGCGGTCCTGGCCCCACTGGAGGAGGCCGAGGAGATCGTCGCTGGGATCGACGGCTACGTCGTGCTCGCCAACATCAACTCGACGCACCAGGTCGTGCTTGGCGGCGCCACCGAAGCGGTCGCTCGCGCCGTGGAGGCGGTGAAGGAGCGAGGGCACACCGCGATCCCGCTGCCTGTGAGCCACGGCTTCCACACCGAAATCGTCGCGCCCGCGAGCACTCCGCTGCGGGCGATGCTCACCCGGCTCGGCCTCCGTCCCAATCGGCTTCCGACCGTGGCCAACGTCACCGGCGAGCTCTATCCCGCCGGAGACGGCGCGGTCGAGCAGATGCTCGACATGCTGAGCCGCCAGGTGGCCTCACCCGTGCAGTTCGTCAAGGGCCTGCACACCCTGTACGACGAGGGCGCGAGGATCTTCGTCGAGGTCGGTCCGAAGCACGCCCTTCAGGGATTCGCCTCAGACGTGCTCGGCGACGACGCGATCGTCAGCCTCGCCAGCAACCACCCCAAGCAGGGCGACGTGCCGACGTTCAACAACGCCCTGTGCGGCCTGTGGGGAGCGGGTCTCGGGACCGGCCGGGACCCGGTCACGCGCGAGTCGGTCGAGCTCAAGCCAGGCGCGACGGCGCAGCCCCATTCGCGGCCCGTGCGCGAGGCGCGCGCCCGCCTTGCCCCCGAGGAGGGCCGGGCCCGGGCGGCTCCCGAGCCCGCGCCGGCGGCCGTCGCCGGCGAGGCGCCCGGGGATGAGCCCGTGGTGATCACCGGCGCGGCGCTCGGGCTTCCCGGCGCCGAGCGGCTGTTCGACGACGCGAACATCGGCCGGCTCCTGAACGGCGAGCAGGGAATCGACGTCATCCCGGGCCGCCTGCGCCGCGAGATGCTCGACAAGCACATCACGCGGTTGGTCAAGGGCGACGACGGCGGCGCCAAGTTCGAGACGATCGATCGCCTCGAGGCCGTGATCAAGCTCGCCGGGCGCGCCGGCGCGTTCGACCCGGTCGAGGAGTTCGGCGTCGACGACGAGCGGCTGGCCGCGCTCGGGCACGACACGCAGCTGGCGATCGCCGTGGGCATCGACGCGCTTCGTGACGCCGGGATCCCGCTCGTACTGCGCTACAAGACCACGACCACGGGCAGCAAACTCCCCGACCGCTGGTCGCTCCCCGACGAGCTGCGCGACGACACCGGGGTGATCTACGCATCGGCCTTCCCCGGCCTCGAGGAGATGGCCGACGAGGTGGCGCGCTACACCACGGACCACATGCGCCGGGAGCGCCTCGCCGCGCTCGAGACGCTGCGGGCGAGGATGCTCGATCACGACGGCACCGATCCGGTGGTGCTGGACGAGGTCGAGCGGCGCATTCACGACCTGGAGCACACGCTCGAGGAGGAGGGGTACACCTTCGACCGCCGGTTCATCTTCCGCGTCCTCTCGATGGGCCACTCGCAGCTCGCCGAGCTGATCGGGGCCCGGGGACCGAACACCCAGATCAACTCCGCCTGCGCAAGCACCACGCAGGCCGTCGCCCTCGCCGAGGACTGGATACGCGCCGGGCGGTGCCGCCGCGTGCTGATCGTGGCGGCCGACGACGCCACCTCGGACACCCTGATGGGCTGGATCGGAGCCGGATTCCTCGCCTCCGGCGCGGCGGCGACCGACGACGTCGTCGAGGAGGCGGCGCTGCCGTTCGACGAGCGCCGTCACGGCATGATCCTCGGCATGGGGGCCGCCGGGCTCATGGTGGAGAGCGCGGCCGCCGCCCGCGAGCGCGCGCTGACGCCGATCTGCGAGGTGCTCGGCTCGGCGACCGCCAACTCCGCCTTTCACGGCACCCGGCTCGACGTCGAGCACATCAGCGGCGTCATGGAGCAGCTCGTGGAGCAGGCGGAGGGCCGCGGGCTCCGCCGGGAGGACATCGCCGGCGAGACGGTGTTCATCTCGCACGAGACCTACACGCCCGCCCGCGGCGGCAGCGCGGCAGCGGAGATACACGCGCTGCGCGACGTCTTCGGCCAGGCCGCGGACAGCATCGTGATCGCGAACGTCAAGGGGTTCACCGGGCATCCCATGGGCGTCGGCTTGGAGGACGTGCTCGCAGTGAAAACCCTGGAGACCGGCGTCGTTCCACCGGTGCCCAACTTCCGCGATCCCGACCCTGAGCTGGGCCAGCTCAACCTCTCGGGGAGGCTCGTACCCGGTCCGCTACTCGCTCCGGCTGGCGGCGGGCTTCGGCTCCCAGATCTCGATGCTGCTCCTGCACTGGACGCCCGTCGGAGACGGCCGCCGGCGCAATGCGGACGAGCTGCGGCCACGACTACCGGGTTGCCGATCGAGCCGCCTGGACCGCATGGGCCGGAGCGCATGTGCGGCTACGAGGAGCCGCAGCTCGAGGTCGTCCAGCACCGGCTCCGCATCGTCGATCAGGGTCCGCCGGCCGGCGGTGCGGCTGGCGCCCGCATCCGCACCGGATTCCGCGCCGGCGGAGATCGAGCCCGCGGCCCTGGAGATGGACTCCCCGGCCGAGGCGTTCGAGCCCGCCTCTTCCCCCGACCGCGAGGCGCCGACATCGAGCCAC
>CAVUSJ010000008.1:0-322573 GCA_963744105.1 uncultured Solirubrobacterales bacterium
GCAGTAGTTCTGGTGGACCCGCGGGATACTGCGTAGGCGATGTCGCAGGAGAACGTCGAGCTGGCTCGCAGCGGATATGAGGCATACGCCAGAGGCGACTTAGAGGCTGTCCTCGCCATACTCGACTCTGCAATCGAGGTGTGCCCGGACCAGGAAGCCATGGGCGAGGACTCCTATCGGGGCCACGAGGGCTTCGTGAAGTACTTGGAGCGATGGCTGGAGCCGTGGGACGAATACCGGCTGATCCCTGAACGATTCATCGACGCTGGCGAGAACGTACTCGTCATCTATCGGGCGGTTGGTCGCGGGAAGGGCAGCGGCGTCGAGGTCGAAACCAGGTGGGCTCATCTCTGGACGGTCCACGACGGCAAAGCCGTCCGGCTGGAGATTTTTTCGAAGCCTGATGAGGCCCTCGAAGCCGCCGGCCTGTCGGAGCAGGCGATGTCCGAGGAGAACGTCGATGTGGCGAGGCAGTTGATTCAGGCCTTCAACCGCCGGGACCTGGCGGCCATGACCGAGAGATTCGCTCGCGAGATCGAATGGACCCCGGGCGGCCCCGCCGCCGTGGAACGCGCGGTCTACCAAGGCCGCGATGAGGTCTCGGACGGGTTTGCGGAGACTTGGGAGACCTGGGAGGTGTTCGACCTCGAGGAGCACGAGGCTCGTGATCTGGGTGACTCGATCCTGTGGCTGGGACGCGCCCAAATGAGAGGCGTCGCCGGTCACATCGAGCTCGACCAAGAGTTCGCGGTCCACCTCCTGATAGACAGCGGCAAGATCGTTCGAATCATGGGCTTCCGCACGTGGCGAGAGGCCCTCGAAGCCGCCGGCCTGTCGGAATAGCCGCTTTGGACGAAAAGCGGCGCTTTGCATGGAAAGCGGCGGTTTCACTCGCTTGTGCCGACACTGACTCCGGCGGTGACTCGCCGATACCGCTCCCTTGCCGCTGATCCACCGCCTACTTCGCGCAGATCGGGTCGGTCCTTGTGCAGCGGATCAGTCGGCCTTCATTGATCAGCTCGTAGCTCTTCACAACCCGCTCGTAGGCGCCGATGTCTTGCGGCCTGTCGTTGCGGATGACCCCGCGCTCGTCGGCAGCGATGCTGGAAACCGCGTTGTCAATCGCCCTCGAGCCACGCCCGAGCGCGATCGTCTGCAAGGGACGGCCGAACGCCCCGGGCTTGGCGCCGCCATTGTCGGCGAGCTTGCCCAGCGCCAGCCGCCCGCCGAACAGATCGCCGGCGGCGCCGAACCCCGAGCATCCGTCGGCGTTGCCGATCAGGTTGTGGCCCAGCGAGTCGAAGCTGCTCGAGGCGCCGAAGCAATCGAGGCCCGTGCCGCCGGCGCCGACGAGGTTGAGCGCCACAATCGTGTTCTGGACCCTGATCGCGTCGCCGCTGCCCTGGTAGAGGCCGCCGCCGACGTGCCCCGGGCCCGCGAGGTTGCGGGCGACGGTGTCGGCGTCAAGCTCGGTGGTCGAACTCCCGCCGGCTGCCCCGACCCCCCCGCCATTGCCGCCGGCGCGGTTGTTGGCGACGGTCGAGTCCCGCATCCCAAATCCCACCACTCCCGCGAGTGCCCCAGACGCCGGAGCGACGGTTGTATGGATACCGCCACCGGAGGAGGCGGCGCGGTTCCCGGAGACGGTCGACCCCGTGACGAAATTCGACCCGGTGCCGCTGAAGGCGATCCCGCCTCCATCCGCCCCGGCCTGATTGTCGGCGACGGTCGAGCCGTCTATACCCAGCCCGGTGCCGAAGAAGGCGCCCCCGGAGCCGCCGGCGCTGTTGTGGACGGCCCGGACGCCGCTGAAAATCTCCAAGAACCTTCCGGGGCTGCCGCTCATGTACACCGCGCCTCCGTCGCCGGCGGCGCTGTTTCCCTTGAGCAGCGCCATGCCCATTCCGCCGTTGAAAGTCGAAGTCGTGGAGAGAGTGGTGGCGAAGGCGCCGCCGTTGCCCGCGGCGACGTTGCTGACCAGGCGGCTGTTGTGAAGTTTGACGAAGCCGCCACGGATCGCCCCGCCGTCGCCGTCATCGCCAGCGCTCATGCGGGCGTGGCCGTCTCGCGCCACGATCCCGTCCAGCCGCAGCCCCGGGCCGTGAACGTCGAAGATGCGGTCGATGTCGTTGCCGTCGATGACCGCCCGCGCTCCGCGATGGCGCTTGTTTTTGTTTCTTCCCACGAACCCCTTCGTCTCCACGGCCAGTTGCGAGGTCAGGTCGAGATCGCCGGTGACGGCGGCGTCCTCACCGAGGCCCGGCCGGGTGAGCTCGTAGCGCTTACCGGGGCGCAGAAGGATCGTCGCTGGCATGCCGCTGGCGTTGGCGGCGATTACGGCCTCGCGAAGGGAGCAGTCCTTCGGTTTACACCCGTTCGGCGCCGGATCGTCGGTGCGGGTCGGACGGTAGGTCTTGCCAGAGGCGACGGAGGCCATCGCCAGCATCGCGACGGCCAGGCAGCCCGCCAGCAGGGCGCTGGTCCGGGGCCTCTTCGAAAGCTTCTTCAGGCGTCTCATTCGGTTCCTTCGGTGGCTCTAACACCGGAACTCGCGTCACAGAGCGGGAGTTCTGGGCCTCGGCGCAAGTAGCCGCTTTGGACGAAAAGCAGCACTTCCGCTTTGCATGGAAAGCGGCGGTTTGAGCAGGTTCTGGTTTCTTGGGACAGGAAGCGCCAGCAAGCAGCGGAGGCCTGGCCGCCGGGAGCGCCACTTTGCGCCGAATGGGCGCTGCTTTGGACGGAACGAGCGTTTGAACGACCGTTTGGACCACTCGCGCCTGGCCCCCGGACCTGGTATGAATCATGACGAGTGGTCTGAGGACTGCCTGCCCAGACGCCCGCTGATCGAACGAAAGCGGTTCGCAGGTTGCCTGTCCCGACACCCCCAGTGCCCCTCCTCCAATAGGACAGTCGCGGTCTGACCGGCTGACGGCTTGGACTTGGACCCAAGCGGTCCGAGGAAGGAGGTTCAGATGGATGTTCTTGCCTGCCCCTGGTGTGCGCAGCGGTTTTCCGTGCGAAGTGCCGGAGTTCTCGGAGGATGGCGCTGCAGCACTTGCAGCAACGAGTTGGAGGTTGTCTCTCGCGATGCCTTCCGGATCGGCTTGCTAGGCGCTCCGGTGCGGTCCGACTACCACCTGCATTCAATGGGCGCCGAGGCGAACGAAACGCCCAACCGAATCGAAGCCGGCTCCCATGTATGACAACGGACGGCCACGCGAAACACAGCGCTTTCAGCTCCACCTCGCCCCTACCGTCGTCAAGCTGCCTCGAAGGCACAACGCCGAGGCGGCTAACCGGATCCTCAGAGAGCTGGCCGAGTTCTACCCAGTCACCCTCAGCCACTCATCGGTCCAGATCGCGGTGGACCGCGGTCGGGCCGCGGAAGCGCCGCTTCGCGTCGCGACGATCCTCGACGACATCGACAAGGCATGGGAGGAGCACTTCCACCTGCCGCAATTGAGTGCGCCAAGGCTCTGGCGCGAACCCGTCGTCTGAGGCGTCGCCTTCCCTGTCGCGTGAGTCCGGGCTTGATCACCACCTGACCGGCGGCTCCGCCTCGATGCATTTCGTTGGACTGAACGGGACCTAGCTGTGTGCATGGAAAGCCGAACTCATCACGGATTAGGTAGTCAGCACGGTGTTCAGGCCGCCCGCAGGGGCCCAGCATTGGTCTATGGAGAGCCGCGAGTTACACCCCGACGACGAGGCGAGGATGAGAGAGCCTCTCGCGGACGGACTGGGCTCCCTGCGCGCCGACATCTCCACCGCGATAGTCGGCCTCTACAAGAAGCACTTCGGCAAAGGCCCGACCCACTGCCGTACCTATCTGGAGCCCGATCTCGTGGTGGTGATCCTGGGTGAGGGCTACACGGTGGGCGAGGGGACGCTGTTCGAGGCCGGCAAGTGGTACGACGTCCGCAATGCCCGGCAGATCTGGCAGGACAGCATGCAGGAGCGCTTCGTCGCGACGATCGAGGAGCTCACGGAGCGCAAGGTCAAGGGCTTCTTGAGCGCCAATCGCCAGGATCCGGATTTCGCCGTGGAGCTCTTCGTGCTCGAGCCTCCGGACGCTGAGGCGGCCTAGCCTCGAATAGCCGCTTTGGACGAGAAGCGACTACCGCTTTGCATGGAAAGCGGCGGTCTCTGTGGAGATACTGCAGGGCGGATGTCGCAGGCCAATGTTGAGACCATTCGCACCGCGTTGAGGGCCCTTGACCGGCGCGACGTGGAGCTCTACCTCAGCGTCGCATCTCCCGAGATCGAACTGATCACCCCCGCGGCACCCCTGGAGGGCGCGAACGTCGGTCACGAGGGGATTCGACGGTTCTTCCAGGAGTTGGAGGAATCCGCCGAATCGAGCAGCTTCGAGGTCAAGGAGGTCCGGGCGGTCGGCGAGCGCGTAATTGCGTTCTTCAGGGTGAGGGGAGTGGGTCGAATCAGCGGTGCGGAGACCTCTATGGACCTCGCCGGGGTGTATTCGGTCGAAGACGGCAAGATCCGGCGCGCCGAGATCTTCGCGGACCGCGACGCCGCACTCCAAGCAGTGCGGCGATCCGAATAGCCGCTTTGGACGAGAGCAGTAGTTCTTTAGGCTCGCGCCGCTCGAATCACTATGCGACTGCGCCTGCCAAGAACGTTGAGTACATTGCGTTCCGTTGATGGCGGCGGCGGCAACACTGGTCATGTGGTTTTCTCTGCGCTCGCCCGAGCTGGCCGAGGACTTTGAGCGTCTAATGGCCAGCGATCGGGACATCGTCCGTAGCTCGCTGAACACGATGTCGGATTACCGATTGACGCGGCCGATGGATGTGCCCGGACAGGCGGGTGGGGGTGAAGCAGCCGATTACGTGCTGATGGCGGAGATCGTCAACGTCGAGAACTGGGAGCAACAGGCCGAGGAACGGACTCAGGAGTTGGCTGATGACTTGGCGCATCTGGTCTCCAGTCGGAAGTACCTCGTCCTCGAACGCGTCCTTTGAAACAAGTTTCAGTTCTGACGCCGCTTCTGCTTTGGACGAGAAGCGGCGCTTTGCAGTGCGAGCCGCTCTACCCGGCCGTCGTTTTCCCTCGCTCAGTCAAAAAACCAAAGACGCCGCAGCGGCTAGCGTCTTCATTTGGTCTCCTGCTTCGACTCGATGATGGCGCGTAGCGCAAACCATCTCGAGCCGTCGTCTTGCTCCTCAAGCCACTTCCGTATCTGAGCCAACTTGGCCCTCTCGTCCCTCACCATCTCCACGAGAACCTGGGCGCTCTCGCGCTCGGCGGTTCGGAGTTTGCGTGCATCGTCCCGCTCCCGCCGAAGGAGAACCGTTTCCTTCATCTGGTCTTCGAGCGCGGCCTCGGCCGCTTCCAAGTCTTTCTCCGCTTGCCCCAAATCCCGCTCGGCAGCTCTAGCGCGGGCGCGGAGCGTCTTCAGTCTCTTGCTCATCAGCTCAGGTGGCAGTCTTTCACGCTCGCGGAGTCAAAAAAGGCGAACGGCCCCCGGAGGGACCGCCGCTCGACGTTGACTCATTGGTCGAGGACTCCCTTAGGGCACGCCACGATCGCGATCACGCTCGACACCTACTCGCACGCGATTACCGCCATGCAGGCGGACGCGGCAACCAAGATCGCAGCGCTGCTCGACGGCTAGGGTTGCAGTTTGGGTTGCAGTAGCGGTTTTGGCGGCGACGGAAACCGCATAGCCAAGCCGTTTAGTAGCCCAAAGCGAACTTCGCGTCCTCGCTCATCATCTCCGGGGACCACGGCGGGTCGAAGACCATCTTCGGGTGGACCTTGTCGATCCCCTCGATCTGGCCGACGAACTCGCGCATCTGCTCCGAGACCTGCGGCCCGATCGGGCACGCGGGCGTCGTCAGCGTGAAGGTGATGAAGGCCTCCGGGCCCTCGATCTCGACGTCGTAGACGAGGCCCAGGGAGACGAAGTCGAGCCCCAGTTCGGGATCGATGACCTCCTCGAGCGCCTCGTAAATGTCCTCTTCGGTTGTCGCTTCGGTTGCCATTAGCCTCCAGCCACCCAGTTGCCGCCTCGATTGACCTCCACCACGTTCCGTGGATCCCCAGCGTAGTCGGGCTTCGGCCTCGCCTCGGTGGAGCTCCCGCTGGGGCCCTCGCTCGGCGCCAGGCCGACCTTCACGACCGCCCACTCGCCGAGCTGCTGCTCGGCAACCAGCCAGGTCGCATCGGGGTGCTCCGCCGCCATCCGGTCGCGCTCGTCCTGTGCCTGTTCGCGATTCATCCCGACAAAGGATAGAAGGACCGCTCTCCGGGTCTGCCGGAACGACTCCATGAGTAGCCTTCCCAGGCCTTGTTCCTCATCGTCCTGATCTTCATCCTCATCCCGCTCGCGGAGCTCTACGTGATCATCCAGGTCGGCAACGCGATCGGCCTGATCCCCACCCTGATCCTGCTTCTGCTCGACGCCCTGCTGGGCTCGATGCTGCTCCGGCATCAGGGGCGGGCCGCGTGGATCCAGTTCAATCGCGCGCTGGCGGAGAACCGTCTCCCGCACAAGGAGGTCTTCGACGGCATCCTGATCATCCTGGGCGGGGCACTGCTGCTCACGCCCGGGTTCATCACCGACATCTTCGGGCTCGTCCTGCTGATCCCGCCGACGCGCGCGATCGTGCGCGGCATCTCCTCGCGGATCGTGCGCAGGCGGATGGCGATGGGCGCGACGTTCTGGACGATGAGCCGCGCCGGGCGGCCTCCCCGGCAGCGCCCGGCGGCGGGCGGACCGGGCCCCGGCCCCGGGGAGCCACCGCCCAGTGGCGGCCCGATCCCCGACGATCTCTTCAATTGGGAGGAGCCGCCCGGGCCTCCGGGCGGTAGCCGGCACCCCGACGACATCGAGGGCACCGGTCACGAGATCCGCGACGAGGACGAGCTGCCGCCCGGCCGGGAGCCCTTCGGCGGATGAACGGCGACGCGCGGGGCGCCCTCGCCTGCGGCTTCGCGGACGTCGCCGCCGGGATCGGCGGTCTCGCCTGGGACATCGGCGAGCCTGGCGCCGTCCTGCTCAGCGAGGGGCGAGCGCAGCCCGCGAGCTTCGCGATGGAGGAGGGCGGCGACGCCGCGTCGCTCGAGATCTCGGCCGGCGATCTCACGCTGGAGGCCGACCTTGCGCCGCACACAGCCGAGGTCCCGCTCGCAGATCTCGAAGGAGGCGATCCCGGCGGCCGCCGCTTCAGCGCCTGCGCTGCCGAGGTGCGCTCCGGCGAAGAGTCGCAGACCTTCCGCTGCTCGGGTTACATCGCCCGCTGGAGCTCGAACCCGGTCGAGGACGGTGCGGTGTTCAGGCACCTGGTGGTCGAGCGGGGCGACGAGTCCTTTTTGGTCGCGATCGCGCTGGGGCGACCGGGCGCCGCCGGTCACGGAGAGGAGCAGGTGGACGGGTGGCTCCTCGAGGGCGAGAGCGCCAGTCCATTCGAGGAGGCTCTGGTCTCCACCCAGTACGACGGCGCCGGCCGGCCGACCCGCCTCGGGATGGAGCTCTGGCCACAGGACGCCGACCAATCGAGCCGGGCCGCCGCGGTGCGCGTCTCGGGCTCGTCGCTCGGCGTCGTCGAGTCGGGACACTCCGCGGCCGGGCTGTTCGGCTGCCATGTCAATGGGACCGAGGGCTTCGGCAGCTACCTCCTCTGGCGCGCATGATGCGAGGGTGCTCCGAGCGGAGCGAGGAGCAACCCGTTTGATGCCGACTTCGATCACGACCGTGATCTCGGACTTCGGCGGGGTCCTCACCACCCCGCTCGTGCAGTCCTTCGCCGCGGTCCAGGACGAGACCGGCATCCCCTTCGAGGAGCTCGCCAAGGCGATGGGCCGGATCGAGGAAGCCGACGGCTTGCACCCTCTCTACGAGCTCGAGACGGGGAACCTCAGCGAGGTGGACTTCCTGGCGAAGCTCGGCGACGAGCTGGAACCGGCGATCGGTCACCGACCCGAGTTGCATCGCTTCAGCGAGATCTACTTCGAGGCCCTCCACCCCAATCCGCCGATGATCGAGCTGATGCGGGAGGCCAAGGCCGCGGGGCATCGCATGGGGCTGCTGACCAACAACGTCCGGGAGTGGGAGCCCCTCTGGCGGGCGATGCTCCCGGTCGACGAGATCTTCGAGGCCGTCGTCGACTCGGGCTTCGTCGGCTGCCGCAAGCCGGATTCGGAGATCTACGGGCTCATGCTGGCGCGGCTCGACGATGTCCCAGCGGAGCAGTGCCTGTTCATCGACGACGTCGACGTCAACTGCGCGGCCGCCCGCGAGCTCGGCATGTCAGCCGTCCACTACCAGCACAACGAGCAGGCGATCCCGGAGATCCGCGACGCGCTCGGACTCTGACCCAGGCTCAGTTGTCTGAGCCGTATCTGTCCCACATGTAGAGCTCAGTCGCCTCTCGGCAGAGCTCCATCACGCGGGGCGGCGAGAGCCACTCGAGCACCAGGTCGAGCGCCCGCTCCTCGGAGATCCCCTCCTCGAAGGCCTCCTCGCCACGGAACCCGGCGGCGAGCTTGAGGGCCTCGCGGCGGTTGTCGCCCAGCGAGTCGAACGCGCCCATCAGGAAGTCCCTGTTCGGCACCGGCTGGCCGACCTCCATCGAGCCGTGCCAGGCGGCGAGCATCGAGATGTCGTGCTCGTCGAGCTCGGAGATCGCCTTGGCGTAGTGCTCCTGCAGCTCCTCGTCGGGGATCTCATCGACCCAGGCGCGCACCGCCTCCCCCAGGAGCTGGCGGCGTGCCTCTCGGCCGACCGAGTCGGCAATCGCCCTGATGGCGTCGGCTGGATCTACGAAGCAGAGTGTCATTTCGGTGGGCCTCCCGTACGTGGGCTCTGGAGGTGTGATCTCAGGCCAAAGTAGAGTCGCCCCCGGCGGAAAAAAGACGGCCCGGGTTTCCGCGCGTTATGCGCAAAACGATGCGGTTTTCGGGCCTCCGGAGGCCTTGGAGCCGCGCCGATCCCGCGCCTATGCTGGATCGAATGGCGCTGAGATTGATCATCGGGCCTCCGAACTCGGGGCGGACGGGCGCGATTCTTGACGGATTTCGCGGGATGTCCGGCCGAGACCCGGTGCTGGTCGTCCCCACCGTGGACGACGTCGAGCGCTTCGAGGAGGAGCTCACGGAGGGCGGCGCGGTGATCGGCGCCGCCGTCGGCACGTTCAAGGACCTCTTCTCCGCCGTGGCCCGGGCGACGGACGCCCCCTCCCCGCCGCCGCTCAGCCGCATTCAGCGGCGGCGGCTCGCCCGCGAGGCCGTCGAACGGTCGGAGCTCCGTCTGCTTGCCGCGTCCTCCCGGCGCCCCGGCTTCCCGGCCGCCCTGGAGGAGCTGATCTCAGAGCTCCAGGCCGCGCTGATCGATCCGGCGACGCTGGCGAAGCGGGCGGCCGAGGCAAGCGAGTACGAGCAGGAGCTCGCCCGCCTCTACGCCGCCTTCGAGAGCGTGCGCGCCGCGACGGGCCGAGGCGACGATCACACCCTCGCGGCCGAGACCACCGGGGCACTCAGGTCACGGCCGGACGCCTGGGGCCGCAGGCCGGTCTTCCTCTACGGCTTCGACGACCTGACCCGCGAGCAGCTCGAGCTCGTCTTCGAGCTCGTCCGCCACACCGACGTGACCGTCGCGCTTCCCTGGGAGGACCGCGAGGTGCTGACCGCGGCGCGCGGGGCCCTGTTCGCCGAGCTGCGCGACCTCGACGGGGTGACGATCGAGCGGCTCGAGTCTGTCTCCAGGTTCACGGCGAGCTCCACGCTCTTCGAGCTCGAGCGGCGCTTCGGGGAACCGCTACCCGAAACCGAGCCGGTCGAGAACGACGGCGGCCTCGCCCTCCTCGCCTCGGCCGGCGAGCTCGCCGAGGCCGAGGCCGTGGGCGCTGAGGTGGCCCGCCTGCTGCACGACGGTGCGGAGCCGGGCGAGATCGCGATCGTCCTTCGCGACCCCGGCTCGGCCGGCCCGCTCTTCGGGAAGGTGCTCCGCCGCTACGACATCCCGGCCGTGATCCAGGCGGACCTGGCGGCGTCGCGCACGGTCACGGGCGCCGGATTGGCCGCGCTGCTGCGCGCCGCCGTCGGCCGAGGGACGGCCGCTGACCTGCTCGCCTACCTGCGGACGCCGGGGATCGCGAGCCCGTCGGCGGTCGACTTCTTCGAGCGCCGGCTGCTGCGCTCGCGGGCGCGGACCGCGGACGACGCTCTCGCGATCTGGGCGGAGGGCGGGGAGAACGGCAGCCGCAAGCTGCCGGCGCTCGAGAAGCTGCGGGCGGCAGGGTCCGGCTCGGCGCTGCTGCGGGAGGCCGGAAGCCAGGCCCGGTGGATCGCGGAATCGGCGATCAAGGGAGAGGGCGCGGTGGCGAGCGATGACCGCGCCCTGGAGCTTCGTGCCGGGGCGGAGATCGAGCGCGCCTTCGGAGAGCTCGCCGAGCTCGGCCTGTCCGCGTCGGCCGCGGAGGCGATCGGCGCGCTGGGCGATCTCGACGTGCCGATGTGGCGCGGCCCGACCGAGGGCAGAGTTCGCGTGATCAGCCCGTATCGCGCGCGGGCCCGGCGCGTGGCGCACCTCTTCGTCTGCTCGCTGCAGGACGGCGACTTCCCGCGGCGCGACACCGGCGGCCCGCTGCTCTCGGACGACGCCCGGGCGACCCTCGCCCTCCCGCCTCGCAAGAAGGCCGAAGTGGAGGACCGCTACCTCTTCTCGGTCTGCCTCTCCCGCCCCAAGGCCAGGCTGTGGCTCTCCTGGCGAAGCGCCGACGACGAGGGCGGCGCGACCGCGCGCTCGCCCTACGTCGACGAGGTCCGCGAGCTGCTCGCGCCGCCGCTCCCGCGTGGCACCGAGGAGCGCGACGAGGCGATCCTGGCCGAGGCGGGCGGGCGCGGCCTGGCCGACTCGGTGTTCTCTCCCGCCGACGCGCCGAGCGAGGTGGAGCTCGCCCGCGCCGAGGCCGCGATCGGGCCGCGGACCGAGAACGGCCGCCTCCGCCCGGGGCCGCTGTCCCTGTCTCCCGTCCTCGAGCGGATGCGCAAGCAGGAGCTGTTCGGCCCATCGACGCTCGAGGAGTACGCGGAGTGCCCCTACCGCTGGTTCGTCGACCACGAGCTGAAGCCGCAGACGATCGGACCCGACGCGGAGCCGCTCACCTTCGGGCAGATCGCCCACAAGGTGCTGGAGCGCCTCTACGCCGAGCCCCCGCCCAGCGGGGGGCGCCCCACCCCGGAGACGCTGGCGGACTGGCAGAAGCGCGCCCGCGAGCTCGTCGAGGAAGTCGGCCCCTCCAAGCTGCCCCGCGAGCGCGCCGACACGGGCGCGGCGCTGCGGCGGGTCGAGGGTCTCGTGCTGGCCTTCCTCGCCGACGAGGCACGGACCCCTGCCCCTTTCACGCCGGTCCCGGAGCTCGCCGAGGCGCGCTTCGGCTTCGATGACTCGGAGAAGGGCCCCCTGCCGCTGGGCACCGGCGGCGTCCACGGGCAGATCGACCGAATCGACCTCGGGCCCGGCCGAGAGGCGCTCGTCCAGGACTACAAGTCCGGAGCCAAGGTCGACGGCGGCAAGCGAATGCTCGACCGCGGCAAGCTCCAGCTGCAGCTCTACCTGCTCGCGGCCAGGGAGCTCTGGGGCCTGGACCTTGCCGGTGGCCTCTACCGGCCGCTCGGTGCCCGCAACGAGGCGGATCGCAAGCCGAAGGGGCTGCTGCGCAAGGAGCTCCGCGAGGAGCTCGCCGGACTCAACCCAAGACCCGGGGATCACCTCGACGACGAGGCGTTCGGCGCCGCGCTCGACGAGGCCGAGGCGAAGGCGATCGAGATCATCGGCGCGATCCAGAACGGGGACATCGGACGCCGCCCGATCGGCGGGGCCTGCCCCAGCTACTGCCGCTTCCAGCCGATCTGCCGCCGCGAGCGCGGCATCGCCGAGGATGAGCCCACCTCCGAGGACGAGGTCGAGGAATGAGCGAGCGCACCGACCAGCAGCGCACCGCCGCCTCGGAGCGCGAGCGGGACGTCTTCCTGCGCGCCGGGGCCGGCACCGGGAAGACGACCGTCCTCGTCGACCGCTTCTGCGCGGCCGCGCTCGACCCCGAGGGCGGGATCGAGCGCATCCTCGCCTTCACCTTCACCGAGCGGGCCGCCGACCAGCTCCGGCGCCGTGTCCGCGAGGAGCTCTCCGAGCGCGCCTCCGTGGCCGAGGGTGAGGAGCGGGAGAGCCTGGCGGAGGCGGCGGAGGCGACCGACCGGGCCTGGATCTCGACCATCCACGGCTTCTGCCGCCGCCTGCTCGCCTCGCATCCGGCCGCGGCGGGCATCGATCCCCGCTTCCGGGTCGTGGACGAGCCCGAGGCGGAGCGGCTGGCCGGTCGCGCCTTCGACTCGGCCCTCGAGCAGATGGTCGAGGAAGGTGACTCCGAGGCCCTCGAGCTTGCAGCCGCGAACCGCCCCTGGACGCTGTTGCAGATGACGCGCGGCGCCTACGACGAGCTGCGCAGCCACGGAGAGCCGAGCCCGGCGCTCCCCGAGGCACCGGCGATCGACTCCGCGGCAGCGGTCCGGGACCTGATCGAGGCCGCCCGCGAGGCGCACGTCGAGTGCGCCGACGCCAAGGGGGCGAAGGGCGAGCTGAGCCGCGAGCGGATCGCCACCGCCCTCGCGCTCGATCCCGGGGTCGAGGCGGACGAGGTGCTGCTCGAGTCGCTGGCGGCGCTGGCGATCGTCTCCGACGGAGGAGCCTTCAGGGGCGAGGCCTGCGAGCGCTACACGGCCGCTCTGCGGCGGGCGCGGGCCGCGGTTGCCGGCCGGGTGCTCGGCCCGGCGTACGAGCAGCTGCGCGACCTGATCGCGCGGTTCGGCCGTCGCTACGAGGAGCTCAAGGCCGAGCGGTCCGCTCTCGACTTCGAGGACCTCCAGCTGCGGGCGCTGGACCTGCTGCGCACCTCCGACGCCATCCGCGAGCGCTACCGGGAGCAGTTCCGCCACCTCATGGTCGACGAGTTCCAGGACACCAACGGGCTCCAGCTCGCCCTGATCGAGCAGCTGCACGGCCCGGAGACGAACCTGTTCCTGGTCGGCGACGAGTTCCAGTCCATCTACGGATTCCGGCACGCCGACGTCGAGGTCTACCGCCGCGAGCACCGGCGCTTCGCCGACGGGTCGCAGGACCGCGTCGCGCTGCCGCTGACCGGCAACTTCCGGGCGGCGCCGGAGATCCTGGCGGTCACGAACGCCCTCGGGGCGGGGCTGCTCGACGGGTTCGAGCCGCTCACCGCCGGGGCGGGCGATCCGCCGGGCGAGTCGAGCGGCGAGCCGACCGCCGAGCTGCTGCTGACCGTCGACGACCGCAAGGCGTGGGAGGCGGAGGAGACGAAGCTGCCCAGATTCGACGACGACCCGAGCTCGGGCTCCAAGGTCGCCGAGGCGCGCCGGCTCGCGGGACGGCTCCGCGAGCTCGTGGACGCGGGCGAGGACCCGAGCGAGATCGTCGTCCTGCTCCGCGCCTTCACCCACATCGCCGCCTTCGAGGCCGCCCTGGATGACGCCGGGCTCAACCCGTACGTGGTCGGCGGCCGCGGCTTCTGGTCGCAGCAGCAGATCGAGGACCTGCGCTGCCTGCTCGCGGTGATCGCCAATCCCCTCGACGACGAGGCGCTGTTCGGCGCGCTCGCCTCGCCGGCCTGCGCCGTGCTCCCGGACACTCTCTGGCTCCTTCGCAAGGCCGCCACCGTACGGAGGGAGGACGGCCGCGACCAGGTTCGCCACGTCTGGCCGCTGGTCAGGGACCTGGCCGAGACCGGCGCGCCGAAGAAAGGGGACGCCGAGATGGCGGCGCTGATCCCGGAGGAGGAGCTGGAGCGCCTGCGGGTATTTGCGGGCACGCTCGGCGAGCTCCGGAGGCTGGGGACCGAGGGCGGGCTGGAGACGCTCGTCGACCGGGCCGCCACCGCCTTCGGCTACGACCTCGCGACCTTGAGGCGCGATCACGGAACCGAGCGCTGGTCCAACGCCCGCAAGCTGATGCGCCTCGCCCGCGAGTTCGAGTCGCGCGAGGGACCGGACCTGCACGCGTTCCTCGACTACCTCCGAGTGCGCGCGGGGCAGCGGGACCGCGAGGCGGAGGCCGCGACCCGCGCGGAGGACCACTCCGGGGTCCGGATGATGACGGTCCACTCCGCCAAGGGCCTGGAGTTCGGCGTCGTGGCGGTCGCCGACCTCGGCCGGACGCTTCAGCTCGGCTGGATCCCGCTGAGGGTCGCCCCGGGCGAGGATGGGCCGGACGGCGGTGAGGCCACTCGCGTCGGGGTGCAGCTCGGTCGCCTCGGGCGTCCCTCCGAGCGCCTCGGCGACTACCAGGAGCTGACCGACCGCGCCGCGACCCGCGAGGCCGAGGAGGAGGGGCGGCTGGCCTACGTCGCCGCGACGCGTGCCCAGCGCCGGCTGCTGCTCAGCGGCACCTTCAACCCGAATGCAATCGGAGACGAGCCGATCCGTCGCAAGCCGATCGCGCTGCAGCTGGTCCGCGCACTCCTCGACGGGGACGTCGACGAGCGTGACGCGGAGATCGCCGCAGCCGGGAACGGGTTCCCGGCGGGAAGGCTGCGCGTCCGGGTGAGCGCGCCCGAGCCCAGCGCGGGCCATTCGCTGCTCAGGCCCACCGAGGCCGCGAAGGAGGAGCCCCCTACCGGCGGCGCCGAGCCGCCGCTGCACCGCCCCGAGGTCCGCCCCGCGCTGGTCGGCGGCCTCTCCTACTCCGCGCTCTCGGACTTCGAGAACTGCGGCTACCGCTTCTACGTGGAGCGCGTCCTCGGCATCAGCGAGCCCGAGTCGAGCGCGGGCCCCTCCGGCGAGGGCGAGTCTCCGGCGCCAGAGCAGCGCAAGCGGTTCGGTCCCGGAGTCTCCGTGCACGCGCTGCTCGAGTGGAGCGCCCGCAACCGCTGGCGCGAGCCCGACGCCGGCCGGGTGGCCGCTGCGCTGCGCGAGCAGGACCTGGAGGGCACCGAGGACGAGGTCGCCGCCGCCCGCGAACTGGTCACCGCGTTCCTCGGCTCAGCTCTCCGCGAGGAGCTCGCGGACGCGAGGGTGAGCGCGGAGGTTCCGTTCGTCCTGCCGGTGGGCGAGACGATGATCCGCGGTTCCATCGACCTGCTCGCCGAGCGCCCGGATGGATCGGTGCTGGTGGTCGACTACAAGACGAACCACCTCGAGGGGCGCGATCCGGAGTCGGTGGCCAGGCGCTACTCGGTGCAGCGCGACCTCTACGCACTGGCGGCATCGGCGCGCGGCGGGCCGGTCGAGACGGCATACGTCTTCCTGGAGCAGGCGGACGAGCCGGTGCGAAGGACCTTCGGCGCGAGCGAGCTCGACGCCGCGCGAACCGGCATCGAGTCGCTGCTGGAGCGTCTGGCCGGCGGGCGGTTCGAGGTGACCGAGCACCCACACCGCGACCTCTGCCTCGACTGCCCTGCCCGCGAGCGCCTCTGCAGCCACGAGACCGCCGCCCACATGCGAGACGATCCCGACCCGCCGATCGTGCCGCAGGGCCGCTGGCAAAGGGCGACCGAGGAGGCCGAGGCAGCGGACGGCTCGAACGGCTCGGAACCGCAGCTCAGCCTGCTGGAGGGCTCGTGAGCCGTCTCGGCCTCTTCGGGTACGGCTCGCTGGTCCTGCACGACAGCGCCTCGATGACGCTGGGACGGCCCGCCGGCGAGCCGCGGCGGGCGCGGCTGCACGACTGGAAGCGCCGCTTCTCCCAGCGCCGCGACAACCTCACCTGCGAGAAGACCTTCGAGTGCGCCGGCGGCTGGCGGCCGGAGTGGATCCTCGGCCTCAACGTCGAGGAGGGCGAGGCCGACGCGGGGCCCGTCAACGGCGTGGTCATCGAGCTGACCGAGGAGGAGCTCGACCGACTCGACATCAGGGAGATCCGCTACGACCGCGTGGAGGTGACCGGATCGGTGGAGGGCGAGGACCTGCCGGAGCGGATCGTGACCTACACCGCGAAGGAGTTTCACTTCGCGCCGGAGCCACCTGCGGACTCGATCATCCTCGAGACCTACGCGGCCGCCGTCGAGCTGGGCTTCGACTCGCTCGGGCCAAGCGAGCTCGACCACTACCTCGCCACCACCCCGTATCCGGTCGCGCGCCACGAGGCGGCCCTGGTGGTCGACCGTATCCCGAAGGGCAACCCCCGAGACTGGTAACGACCTACGCCCTATGCCAGCGGCGAGCCCAGTCGCGGAGCTCGCCCATCACCGGCTCGAGTGAGTGGCCCTTGGCGGTCAGCTCGTAACTGACCCGCACCCGGTTGCCCGGAAGCACCTCGCGCTGGACGAGGCCGGCCTCCTCGAGCTCCTTCAGCCGGCAGGAGAGCAGGCGATCGGACATCCCCGGGACGGCCTCCTTGATCTCCGCGAAGTGGAGCGGCCCGTCGGTGAGCGTGTAGAGGATCGCCCCCGCCCAGCGGCGGCCGATCAGCTCCACCGCGCCGTGGTAGTGCCGACACACTTGTCTTGGCTTGGCCTCCCCCCTGGACGGGCCAGCGCCGGAGCGCGCTTTCACTGCCATCCAAGCTTACCGATCGTAAGGGACCACTCAAAACGGCGGCTGCTCCGCTTCGCGTCCGCGCCGCCTTTCTAGCCCGTGCAGGCCCCGGTGCTCACCTGGCCACTTGAGTCGCTCAGTGCCTTCGCCACCACGTCGTTCGGCACCGCGTAGCCGCCCGGCTTGCCCTGCGTGGTCGCGGCGAAGACCGTCCCCAAGACCTGGCCCGCTCCGTCGACCAGGGGGCCACCGGAGTTGCCGCTCCGCACCTCGCCGCGGAGCGCCGTGAGCTCACGCGTGATCGGTCCCCGCCCGTAGGAGTCCTGAGTGACGACCGGACCGGTGATGCCGACGCGCGCCGGGGCGATCGTGAAGGGGCCATTCTCCGGATATCCGAGGACGGCCCCGGCCGTGCCGGGCTGCACGTTCGGGGCGAGGGACAGCGGGGTGCCGCCGAGTCCGTTGACGCGAAGGAGCGAGAGGTCGTTCTCCGGGTCGTAGTGGACGGGGGTCGCGTCGAGCTGGGTGGTGCTTCCCGCGGGGGTGACGGTGGTGTCGCTCTCGCCCGCGACGACGTGGGCGTTGGTCACCACCAGGTCAGGAGCGGCGATCCAGCCCGAGCCCTCGACGCCGAGCCCGCAGGCCGTCCCGAGAACGCGGACGATGCTGTTGCCCGCCGCGCGCACATCGGGGTCCTGCGCGATCTTCGAGTCGGGCGGGGCGACGTTCGGGCTCGGCCCCTGAACGGCAACCCGCGGGTCGATCCGGTGGAGGACGTTGATCAGGGAGCTCGAGGGCGGGAAGGCGTCGTTGAGCGCCCGCAGGATCGCCGAGCGCTGGACGGCGGTCCGCAGGCTCTTCGCGCCTGGGGCATTGAGCGCGACGGCCCCGAAGAGCCAGACGAGCCCCAGGGCGAGCGCGGCCAGCAGTACGGCGCCCCCGGCGGACTCCGCGATCGTGACGCCCCGCCGGCGGCCGCGCGGACCGAGCAGCTGCCTGCGCAGGCCGAGCGCGATGCCCTCGAGCGAGACGGCGAGGATCCCGCCGATCAGCAGTGCCCCGGCGAGCGCAGTGGCCGGCGCATAGGGGGAGTGCGAGCCGTCGGGCAGCAGCGCGGGGCCGAGCCTGCTGCCGAGGAAGGCCCCGACCGCGAACCCGCCGAGGCTGAGGACGCCGACGATCAGCCCCTGTTGGTAGCCCCAGAAGCCCATCAGAAGCGCAAAGGCGACGATCAGCCAGTCGAGGCCGGTCACGGTTTCCCGAATACAAGCGCACGAGCGACTAACTTTGCGCACGTGAATCCGCCCGTGACACGGTCACGGACCCGCGATCGGGAGAACCAGCCGCCGCGTCGACCGGCCAGGTCGCCGCGGGCGCAGCGCGGTCCTCTCACGGAGCGCCAGCGGCGCCTGCGCCAGCGCGCCCTTCCCCTGGCCGTGGTCGCGCTGATCGCCTTCATCTTCGGCGTGATCAGCTCGGCGGGCAGCCCCGAGCAGGACATGGCGGAGCGGTTCGTGAAGGACTGGGCCCACCAGGACTTCCAGTCGATGCACGACGAGCTCTCCGACTCCGCCCAGGCCCAGTACTCGGCGGCGGACCTGCAGAGCGCCTACCTCGACGCCCAGGGTGCGTCGACGGCGACCTCGATCGACCCCGGCAGCGCCGACGGGCCGAAGAGCGTCAACGGCAAGGACGTGGTCGACGTGGGCGTCGACGTGGGCACCAGGCTGTTCGGCAAGGTCGACGGGATCCTGCGGCTGCCGCTGGACGGCGGCAAGGTCGCCTGGAACCCGAGCCTCACCTTCCCCGGGCTGGCCACCGACGAGCGGGTGGGCCGCCGGCTCACCGTCGGGCGGCGCGCGCCGATCCTCGCCCGGCACGGAGTCCCGCTCGCCACCGGGCCGGTCAACAACCGCACCTCCCCGCTCGGCAGCGACGCCATCGACGTGGCCGGCGAAACCGGGGCCCCTGATTCAGATCAGCAGGCGAAGCTTCAGAAAGCCGGGTATCCCAGCAACCAGGACACGGGCGTGAGCGGCCTCGAGCTGGCCTTCAACCCCCGGCTCTCGGGACAGCCGAGTGGCCAGCTCCTGGCGGTCAAGGAAGGCACGCCGCTGCCGGACGTCCCGCGGGGCACACAGGGACGGGTGCTGGCCACGGCCCACGGCACGCCGGGGATACCGGTTCACACGACCATCGATCCGCGCCTGCAGGAGACCACCGTGAGAGCGCTCGGTGGCCAGTCGGGTGGCGTGGTCGTCCTCGACGCTCGCCAGGGGAACGTGCTCGCCCTCGCCGGCTCGGCGTATTCGTCTCCCCAGCCTCCCGGCTCGACCTTCAAGGTGATCACGACCACGGCCGCGCTCGAGAACCACGACGTGAAGCTGAGCGACACGTTCCCGGTCGTGACGCAGATCAATCCGGACCTGGCCGCGGGGGCGCGCGTTGTGGCAAACGCCCACAACGAGGCCTGTGGCGGCACTTTCGTTCAGGCCTTCGCCAAGTCCTGCAACACCGTCTTCGCTCCTCTGGCCGTCAAGGTGGGCGCTGACAACCTGGTGAACACCGCCGAGGACTATGGCTACAACCAGCCGGTCACGCTCTACAACGCGCAAGCCACAGCGGCAACGCAGCCCAGCAGGATGACCCTCCCGACTGCTGACGAGCTGAACGCTGAGCCGACCCATACGGACCTCTCGGTGACGGGCTTCGGCCAGGGCAAGGTGCTCGCCACGCCGCTCGGGATGGCCTCCGTGGCGCAGACCGTGGCGAACGACGGGGTGAGGGACCCGACCAACATCGTCAAGGACCCGAACCTGAAGAGCCCGGCGAAGCCGGTCGACGTGACGTCCAAGGCGAATGCCCGCGTCCTGACTGGCCTGATGCGAGCGGTGGTAACCCAGGGAACGGGCGTCCAGGCTGCCCTCCCGGGGGTCCAGGTCGCGGGCAAGACCGGAACCGCCGAGCTTGGCCCAAAGCCCGGCGCGCCGCCGGCGCCTCCTGGCGCGCAGACCGAGCAGATCGTCGACGGCTGGTTCATCGCCTTCGCGCCGGCCAATAAGCCGAAGCTGGCGATCGCGGTGATGCTGATCGACGCCTCGGGCGACGGCGGCACAACGGCGGCGCCGATCGCGCGGGAGATCCTGGGAAGCGCCCTGTAGACGGCTTCGCCATCAGATCGCGGCCACGAGCGGCCGCCCATCACAAGTCGCTTCGGCCTGCGGCCTTCGCTCCGAAGGCGAGCGGCCTGGTGGCCGCTTAGGGATAGCCGAACGCCACGCCCACCAGGGCCAGGCCGCCGCCCACGGCGGTCAGGATGCCGCCCGGGCCCTCCAGGGCCAGGCCGAGCGGGACGCCGATCGCGGCGAGGAGGGTGCCGCCCGCGATCAGGGCCCACCAGTTGAGGCCGCCGGAGTCGGGCTCCGGCGCGGCGGGTGCCGTGAGGATCGTGCAGAAGATCATCAGGACGACGCCGACCACCCCGCCCGCGATTCCCAGCAGCTGGATCAGCGCGAGGGCGGCGCCGATGCCGCCGATGACGAGGATCGCCTGTAGCTGGGTCTTCCTCATTTCCAGAGTCTCGCGCGCCACAGGAGACGCGGCTGCCAGCAGTCCGCCCTAGATGTCCAGCGTGATCTCGCCGGCCTCGCCTGAGCTGTCGATTTCAAGCTTGGGCGGCCGGTTCTCGGTGAGGTTCTGGTCCACCAGGAAGAGGACGAGAGCTCCCTGCGTGGGGCCGTTCGCGGCGGCCGTGCCGGGCGCCGGGATGTCGGCACCAGGAGCGAGCAGCGTGCCCAGGGGCGCGGCGAAGTCGGTATGGCTCGGAATCGACTGGTACGCGGCGCCCGTCGTGTCGACGACGCTCATCTGCGCGTTGGTCGGCACGCGGACCGGGTTGTCGCCCGAGTTGTGGATCGTCAGGAAAACGCCCAGATACGCCTTGTCCTTGGGCGTCGGCAGCTGCTGCCCGGTCAGGTACTGCTTGTCGTCCGGCTGCGCAGGGTTGAGGAAGCGCGTCTCCTGGACGTTGAACTTGAGGTCCCCGAGCTGGATCGGGACCCCCTCGTCGGCCTCCTTGCCGAGGCTGTTCCCGCATCCGGCCACGCCGAGGGTGGCGAGGGCGAGCAAGAGCACGACTGCGAGGGCTCCCTTGTGGCCGCGGCGCATGAAGGCGCGCAGTCTATCCGCAGTCAGGAAACGGCCGTTGGCAGCCGATCGCCGCCCGCAACCTCGGTGCGGGGCGCCGCCGCGCCTGACTCGATCAGCTCACGCAGCCGCCGCAGGGCCTTGCCCCACCGCCTCTTCCACCAGCGCGAGCGCCCCAGCTCCCTCGCGCGGTCGAACGCGCCCGCGGGCTTGGTCCAGAAGGTCAGCGTCACGGTGGTCGTCGGCCCCTCTTCGAGCTCCCACACGATTCGCATCGGGATGCGGTCGAGCCGCCCGCCGCGCCCGTGCTCGACGACGCGAAACGGCCGCTCCGCCTCGGCGATCACGGTCTCCATATAACGCACGCCAGCAGGGGCATCGACCCGGAAGCGGGCGGCGGCGCCCAGCCCCTGGGCCGGGATGCGCGCCAGCCGGAACTCGCCGGCGAAGTGGTCGGTCCAGCTGTCCCTCACGCCCAGATCGCAGATGACGTCGAAGATCCGCTCGCGCGGAGCGTCGATCGAGATGGTGAGCGAAAGGGGCCCCACGGGCGCGCGATTCTAGTCGGGTGGGGCCGATGTCACCGCCCTTACGCCCACGACCCCTGGAAATGGTGGACTTTCCGTACCGCTGACGAAAAATGACTAGCCATTCCGCAGTACCGGGAGTAGTATCGGCCCACCCCCGATGTCGCTGATTGGACAGAGCAAGGACGACGTCCATCATGCGGGCGAGCCCGCTGGAGGAGTCGGCTCCTTCATTTGCCAGGGCTGCTCGTTCCCGGTCTCATTCGAGCCGTCGGAGTCGATCCCGAAATGCCCGAACTGCGGGGGCACGGACTTCAAGCGCTCTTCGATGTTCGAGCAGCCGACTCTGCGGAACATCGCCGTCACCCGGCCCTCGAACAAGCCGGAGGACTGGCTCGACGGGGTTCGGGAGTCGATCTCGGAGGCCGGCAAGTACCTGGCGATGTTCGCCGACGGGCGCACGCGCGTGATCGAGCTCGGCGCCGGCTGGTCGCGAATCGGGCGAAGCCGCTCGGCGGACATCCGGCTCGACGACCCGACCGTCTCCCGCCGCCACGCGGTGGTCGTGCGCACGCCGGAGGGCGATCTGCGGGTTCTCGATGACCGGTCGATGAACGGCATCCGGGTGAACGGCGAGCCCGTGGACTGGAGCCCGCTCGAGGACGGCGACGAGCTGCAGATCGGCCGCTACACGCTCAGCGTCATCGAGACGGCCGGCTAGTCGACGGCGCGCAGCGCCGCGTTTACCTCTGCATCGATCGGGACCGAGTCCGACATGGACACGGCCGTGAGCACCTCGCCGACGAATGACTTCGGCGGGACCACCAGCCGCAGCTGCTGGCGGCGGTTCTTCATCCGCGCGGCCGCGTCGAAGATCAGGCTGATGCCTGAGCTGTCGATATAGCTGGTCTGGGTGAAGTCGAGGACGAGGGCGCGAACCTCGTTCGAGACCGCGTCGAGCAGCTGCCGGGTCAGATCGGCGACGTTCGACGCGTCGACCTCGCCCGCAACGCGGGCGAGCTCCACGTCTCCGTCGGTCTCGAAGGAGAGTCGCGCGAGCTCGGGCATCATCCGCGTTCGCCGATTCGCCGGACCAGCTTCACCGTTGTACCCCCATCTCCGGTGTCGATGACGACATCATCCATGAACTCCTTCATCACCGGGATCCCACGCCCGCGGTTGCCGCCCCGGGGCTCGCGCCAGGACCCCCGGTCTCCGACCGTCACGGTGACCACGCCGTCCTCCAGGTCCGCCATCAGGTCGATGGACGCGTCCGCCGGTCCGTACGCGTGCTCGACGGCGTTCGCGCAGGCCTCGCTGACCGCGATGGCGAAGGCCGCGCAGTCGTCGTCCGTGCCGCCGTTGGCGGTCACCCAGCGCCGGATCAGGTGCCGCACCGTCGCGAGCTGGATGGCTTCGGCGGGCACATCCACCTTCAGGGTGTCGTGCAGGCCGACGGCCCTGACGGCCAGCATGGCGATGTCGTCCGGCACGTCGATCCCCTCGGTGAGGCGTTGGATCACCGCGCGGCACATGAGCTCCGGCTCGTCCGGCGCTTCGACGGCGGCCTCCGCGAGCGCCGCCTCTCCCTCGGAAAGGGTCCGGCCCCGCCGCTCGATCAGCCCGTCCGTGTAGAGGAAAAGGGTCTCCGCCGGCCCCAACACGATGCGCTGCTCGTCGTACTCGGCCCCGGCGCCGGCGCCGAGAGGCGGGCCTCCTGCGTCGGTGAGATAGGTCGGCGGCTTCTCGGGGCCGAGCAGCAGCGGATACGGATGGCCCGCGCGCGCGAAGTCGATCACCCAGGTGTCGAGGTTGACGGTCGCGTAGATCATCGTCGCCATCCGGGAGCGCTCGATGTCGGCGAACCTCGCCACCTTCGTGATGACCTCCGACGGCCGCTCGATGTCGAGCGCGTAGGCGCGCACGGCGCTGCGCAGCTGCCCCATGTATGTGGCGGCCCCGATCCCGTGGCCGGCCACGTCGCCGACGGTGAGGCCGAGGCGGCGATGGCCGAGCTCGATCACGTCGTACCAGTCGCCACCCACCGCGCTCTCCTCGGCGGCGGGCAGATACCAGGCCGCCATGCTCAGCCCGGGCAGGCGGGGCAGCATGCGCGGCAGGAGGCTGCGCTGCAGCGTCTGCGCGATCCGGCCCTGAACCGCGAGACGGGATCGCTCGATCGACAGGGCCACCCGGTCAGCGACCAGCTGCAGCAGCTGGACGTCCGCGTCGGAGAAGTCGCGCTGGGTGAGGCTGCCGACATGGAGGACTCCGATCACGGTTCCCTCGACGATCAGCGGCACCCCCAGCAGCGACCGCACGTTCTTCTCGCGCATCAGCGGATTGACCACCGTGACAGGGGAGTTGTCGAGGTCGGGGATCACGACCGGCTGGCGGGTCGCGGCCACCCGTCCGGCGAACCCTCGCCCGACGGGCAGGCGGAATCCGCGCTCGACCTCCTCCTCGAGGCCTTTCGCAGCCCGCGCCGCGAGGGTCCGCCCGTCGTCCTCGACCAGAAGGACCGCAGCCGTGTCCGCGTGGAGGATGTCCGTTACCCGCCTGAGCAGCTCCGCGAGGAGGTCGTCGAGGTCGAGGTACGCGAGCGTGGCCTCGGTGACGCGCTGGACGTCCCCGAGCCGGCCGACCGCCTCCTCGGCGGTCGGGGGCTCCATGGCGACTTCCTCCTGGTTGGTGGGCTCTGGCGTCATCCCCCGGACCACGCCTAGATTCGCAGGTGAGCGGCTAGGAGGTGGCGCTCGCAGGTTCCAGCTTTCGAGCGCGCTCGCGCTCGACCGAGGTGCGGCGCCGGCGAGAGCGCCGAACCGATGCCTCGACCCTGACGGCGAACAGAACCGCGATCCCTCCGCTGACGGCGACGACCGGCCAGAACAGCCAGGGAGCCGTCGAGTCCGTCCCCGCGCCGATGGTGTGCGCGACGGCGAGCCCGAACGCGACGACCGTCAGACGGTGAGCTCTTCGCCAGAGGCGAGCTCCGATCCAGCGCCGGAGGTAGAAGGTCAATCCCAGAAGAGCCGCCAGCCAGCCGGCGATGATCCCGAAGCCGGTCCAGAGCGGCCGGTAGGCCATCGTGAACGGCAGGATGCCGCCGGGACCGGGATTGAGCCAGGAGTCACCGAGCAGCGTCACGCCGTGGATCGCGACGGCGACCAGCGCGGTGACCGCGGTCTGCTCGTGGATCGCGAGCAGTGTCCTCCCCGCGCCGGGCCGGCGCGCGAGCTTCCCTCCCATCGTCAGCCCGAGCGTCACCGAAGCCGTGAGCAGCACGAGCGCCACGATGCCGGAGGCGCGGCTGGCCAGCCACCAGGCATGGTCGGAGAACGCGGGGGATTCCATCTGGCTCAGGCGGCGATGGGGGCGCCGGGCAGGCCGCTCCGCCTTCCGACCAGCTTCGCCTGCCGGGGACCGGCGATCTCGACCTGGCCGTCGTCGTGAACCAGCATGCCCCCGTGCTCCGAGAGCAGCCCGCGGCCCTGCTCCGGGCCGCTCAGCAGGGCGGCCTTGGAGAGCGTCTCCGCCTCGAGCGCCGTGCTCCCGAGCGCGGTGACACCGACCAGGCCGGTCCAGGCGGGCTTGCCCGTGCTCGGGTCGAGCAGGTGGTGAGCGAAGCTGCCGTCCTCCCGCCTCCACAGCCGGATGTCGAGACCCGAGGTCGCGATGCCGCCCGCGGAGACGTCGAAGATCGCCGCCGTCTCGTCGTCGATCGGATGACGGGCGTGGACGGGAAACGGATCGAGCTGCGCGCCGAAGCCCCCTACGCGGACGTCTCCCCCGCAGTCGACGACGAAGCGCGAGTAGCCACGGAGGTGCTGGGCGACGAGATCGGCCGCGAGGCCCTTGCCGGAGCCGCCCGTGTCGAAGACGACTCCCGGCGGGCGCCGGATGGTCCCGGCCTGATCGTCCACCTCGAGGAGGCGCCACTCGGCCTCCGGCCGGGGACGCGCTGGACGGCGCTCCGGCGCGCTCGCGAGCGCATTCGTGATCGGCTCGGGGGTCACGCCCGCGCGGGACTCCCGGTACCCGGCCGAGACGATCGCGCCCCCCAGGGTGGGATCCACGAGGCCGCCGCTTCGCTCCGCCGCCCAGAGCCCAGCCTTGACGGCATGCCTGAGCAGCGGCGACGCGGGGACGGTCTCACGCGGGTCCTGGTTGAACGCCGTGAGCTCGCTGTCGGCCTGGAAGCGCGAGAGCGCGGAGTCGAAGAGCTCGATGAACAGCTTCGCCCGCTCGGCCGCCTCCCACGGCGGGGGTGAGCTCGGCAGCGGATCGCCGATCAGCAGCCGGACCTCGCAGCCCATCGCGTCGAAGGTGAGGTCGTGATAGCTCATGACGTCGAGCTCACAACCGGCGCGGGCGCCGCATAGCCGCCGGAGCTGGAGGTGGTCTGGCCGGCCGCGCCGCCGTTCCCGGCCGGGATCACTGTGGTGATGATGATCTTCTTGCGCGGCCGGACCTTCGCCGGGGGTGATGCCGCCGAGGCAGTGCGGAGGGCGGGATCGCGACCGGAGTGGAGCTGCATCGCCAGGAACTCGAAGACCACCGCGAAGCAGGCGAGCGCCACCAGGACGGTTGGAAGCGCAGCCGGCCGCCGCCGGGGAGATTCGGCGACGGCCGGCACTCCGCTCCCCCTGCGAGCGGCCTTTCGATCAGTCATCTCGACCCCCGTTCTCCTGCTCGCCGCCACCGCCGGACCCCGCGCGGGTAAGCGAATCCCCACGAAGAGGTAAAGCAACGGCAAAGGCCCGGCCGGGACGGAAGGCCACCGGCCGGGCCGCCGGAGGCGGTCACGGGTAGACCACCTCGCCGGTCTCCGAGTCGATTACCTCGATGGCCAGCGAGGGGCAGGCCTTGGCCGCCTTGAGGATCTTCTTGTCCGGGCCGCTGCCGATCACCTCGGCGGTATCGCCCAGCTCGAAGACCTCGGGTGCGATGTCGACGCAGTCGCCATGCGCGCTGCAGGCGCTGCGATCGACCTTGGGTATGTAGCTCATCGCTTTTCCTTTCCATTCGTTCTTTCCTCGTAAGTCCGTTCGATCTCCTTGCGCAGTCGCGCGAAGGCCCTTGGGCGTCCCATGACCAGGGCGCCGACCGGGCTTCCCTCCCGCGTGTAGACGACGGCGAAGTCGCGGTCGGCCGGCTTGCCCTCGACGTGGGCGGCGTCGGAGCCCTCGGCGTGGCCGAAGTACTGGATGCGCAGCCCGTACTGGTCACTCCAGAAGCTCGGCAGCGGTTGCGGGTCCGGCTCCTCTCCGGTGATCGCGCGTGCGACGGCCATTCCCTGGCGGGCGGCCGCGTCCCAGTGCTCCGAGCGGCGGTGCTCGCCGTGGCGATGGTCGAAGGCCCTGGCCACGTCGCCCGCGGCCCAAACATCGGGAATCGAGGTGCGGCCGGCATGGTCGGTGATCACTCCGTCGGTCTCGAGCCCGCTCCCCTTCAGCCAGCCGGCGTCAGGGGCGACGCCGATCCCGACGACGACGGCGTCGCAGGCGAGCCGATCGCCGCCGGAGAGGACGAGCTCCTCGACGGAGCCGTTTCCGCGCGCGCCCTCGAGCTTGGTCGAGAGGCGCACGTCGACGCCCTCCTCGTCGTGCATCTTCATCAGCCAGAGGCCGACCTCCTCGCCGAGCACGCCCGTGAGAGGGGCGGGGAGCGCTTCGACGATCGTGACCTCGGCCCCGGCCTTGCGGGCCGTGGAGGCGACCTCCTGGCCGATGAAGCCCGCGCCGATGACCGCCAGGCGGGCGCCGGCGCGAAGCTCTTTGCGCAGGCGGCGGGCATCGGCCAGCGTGCGCAGGTAGTGGACGTTCGAGTAGCCCTCGAGCGGCGGCAGCCTGCGAGCGGCGGCGCCGGTGGCGATGACGAGCTGGTCATAGGGCACCTCGCTGCCGTCGTCGAGCTTCACGAGGTGACGCCGCGCGTCGAGCTTCGTTGCCCGCCTACCGAGCAGCAGCTCGACTTCGTTGTCCTCGTACCAGCGCTCCGGCTTGAAGGCGACCTCCTCGTCGGAGAGCTCGCCCTCGAGGTGGTCCTTCGAGAGCGGAGGCCGATCGTACGGCCGCTCCGACTCGCCGCAGATCACCCTTATCGCGCCCTCGTAGCCCCGCCGGCGGAGGGTCTCGACGCAGCGCTGCGCGGCGAGCCCTCCCCCGACGATCACGACTCCTCGGTCCTTCATCTCGATTCCTTTCCTCATGCGGATTCCTCCATCACGGCGCCGGTCAGGACCGGACGGGGCCGCGGGGCGGGCGGGATCAGGTGCTCGCGCCGTTGCTCCCGCCGGCGCTCGCGACGCCGCTCCTCGGCGGCGCGCTTGCGCTCGCGGCCCTTGCGGATCCCGTGGGCGGCACGCGCCACGAACATCGCGCCGATGGCTGGAGCCGTGATCGCGATCGGCCAGTAGAGCCAGGGGCTCGAGGCGTCGGTCCCGGCGCCGAGCGTGTGGATGACGCCCAGGACGTAGACGACGATCGTGGCCCGGTGCGCCTTGCGCCAGAAGGCGGGGCCGATCCGGCGACGGACGTAGTAGCTCAGTCCGAGCAGCGCCGCCAGCCAGCCGCCGATGATGCCGAGTCCGGTGAAGGCCGACTTGTAGGCCATGGTGAACGGCACGACGATCCCCGAGAGGCCCGGGTTGAGCCACGGGTCGCCGAGCAGGGTCAGGCCGTGCACCCCGATGGCGACCAGGCCGGCGAGCGCGGTCTGCTCGTGGATCGCGACCAGCTTGCGGTTCGCGCCGGGCTTGCGGGCCAGCTTGCCCGCCATCGCCAGGCCGATCCCGACCGAGATCGTGACCAGCGCCAGCGCCACCACTCCGGAGGCGCGGCTGGCCAGCCACCAGCCGTGCTGGGCGAGTGTCTGGGAAGTGTTCATGACGTCGAGCTCACCACCGGCGCAGGAGCCTGATGCTGGATGGGCGCGACGGAGATCGACTTGGCCGGTCCGCCGTCGTCGCCGATGCCCTCGTTCTCACCGAGCGAGACGCCGCTCAGCAGCGAGCCGGCTCCGCCGGGCGTCGCCTGGAAGAGCAGCAACTGGAAGACGACGGCGAACAGCGCCATCGCGCCGATCACCGTCGGCCAGGCCGAGGGGCGGCGCTTAGTCATCGCGCCGTCCCCCGACCGAGGTGGCGCCCGGGAAGGGCTGGGTGTTGACCGCGGGGGTCGCGACGGCTCCGCTCGTGCCGGTTGAGACCGGGCGCGTGGTCGAGCCGCCGTGGTTGGTGGAGACGATCGGGGCGGGCGTCGCTTGCTGCACCGCCGGGTTGTTCGCCCAGGCGACGCCGCCGAGCCCACCGAGGGCCAGAACGACGGCGCCCGCCGCGATTCTCTTTCTGATTGCGCTCATTTGGTGTCTCCTTCGGACTCCTCTGAGTTGCCGGTCCAGTGTGCGCTTCGGCCGTCAAGCGCCCTGAGAAGCCCGGGTAAAGAGACGGGAAAGGGCTCAGTCGCCGCCCCCGCCGCCGCCCTCATGCTCGCCGCCGCCTTCGCTCTCGCCGCCGCCGCCGGAGCCGCTGCTGCCGGTGTGGACGGCGCCGCCGCCTCCGCCGGAGCCGCTGGTACCGGTCGAGACGGGCGGGCTCGAGGACGAGGAGCCGCTCGATCCACTTGAAACGGGGGCACTGGTCAGGCTGCGTGCCGCAGTCGCCCCGGGGCTGCTGCCGGCCGAAGGCTTGTGCTTCGGCTTCTTGTGCACCGTGCGCCTGATCACCTGGGTGGTCGGCACCGCGGGCGTCGTTGCGGCCTGGTCGGCTGCGCGGCGGTTTTCACTCATCGCGTAGCCGCCGAGGCCTCCGAGTCCGAGGACGACCGCCAGCACGGCGATCTTGGTTCTCCAGTCGTTCATCTGCATCCGCTCCTTCACCTGAGGGTTGAAGGGGCGAGTGTCGGGCGCGGCTGCTTACGAACGCGAGAAGTCCAGGTAAAGCGAGGGGAAAGAATTCGTGCCGCCGGGCGGGAGCGGCTGATCCCGGCGTTACATTGGCCCCGTGGCCGAGCCGCTGCCACCCAGGAAGATCCTGTTCGTCGAGGATGAGGCGGCGATCTTCGAGCCGTTCTCGAAGGCGCTGCGGCGCAACGGCTACGAGCCAGTGGTCGCGCAGACCGCCGCCGAGGCACTGAAGCTGGCCGACCGGATCGATCCGGATCTCGTCCTGCTCGACCTCAACCTCCCGGACGGCGATGGCTCCGATGTCTGCCGCACCCTGCGCAAGAGCTCCGAGGTCCCGATCGTGATGCTGACCGCGCGCGGCACCGAGATGGACCGCGTGCTTGGCCTGGAGCTCGGGGCCGACGACTATGTGGTCAAGCCGTTCAGCTCGCGCGAGCTGATCTCGCGGATCCGCGCCGTCCTGCGCCGGGCGCGGGGAACCTCAGAGGCCCCCGAGGGACCGACCGAGGTCGGCGAGCTTCGGCTCGACCCGCGCTCGAGATCGGTGGAGCTCGCCGGCGAGCGCGTCGACGTGACACGGAAGGAGTTCGACCTCCTGGCCGAGCTGATGGCCCACCCCGGCCAGGTCGTCACCCGGGAGGACCTGATGTCCCGCGTCTGGGACGTCAATTGGTTCGGCTCCACCAAGACGCTCGACGTCCACGTCCGGACCCTGCGCCAGAAGCTCGGGGACGACAGCTCCAATCCCCGCTTCATCGAGACCGTGCGAGGCGTGGGCTTCCGCCTGATCGAACCGGAGACCGTTTCATAAGCCTCCGCACCGGACTCACGATCGCAGTCGCGTACCTGCTGCTGCTCGCCCTGATCGCGTTCGGCGTCCCGCTCGCCGTCAGCCTCGGCGACCGGGTGGACTCCGAGGTCAAGGCGCAGGCCAAGAACCAGGCCGATCTGGTCGCGGCCAGCGCGCCGGACCTGCTCGAGCACGGGCAGCAGCGGACGCTGCAGCGCCTGGTCGACAGCTCCGCGGCCAGCCAGCGAGGGCGGGTGTTGATCGTGGACCCCACTGGCCGCGTGGTCGCCGACAGCGCCGGCCCGGCCGAGACGGGCGCGAGCTACGCGTCACGGCCCGAGATCGCCGGCGCCCTGAGGGGCAAGACGGTGCAGGAGACGCGCAACAGCCAGACGCTCGGGACGCAGATCCTGGCGACAGCCGTGCCGGTTCGCCGCGGCGCCCTGATCGATGGCGCGGTCCGGGTGACGCAGAGCGTGGAGGCGGTTCACCGGGCAACGCGCAAGGCGATCGTCAGCCTGGTCCTGCTGGGAGGTGTGGTGCTGGCCCTCGGCGTGGCCGCGGCCGCCCTGATGGCCCGCGCGACCTCCCGCCCCATCCGGCGTCTCGAGGAGGCCGCCCGCCAGGTCGAGGAGGGCGACCTGACGGCCTCGGCCGTGGTGGAAGGGAGCAGCGAGCAGCGCTCGCTCGCTCGCTCCTTCAACCGGATGACGTCCCGGATCTCCCGGATGCTCCGCGGCCAGCAGCAGTTCGTCGCCGACGCCTCGCATCAGCTGCGCACCCCCCTCACCGGCATCCGCCTCGAGCTCGAGGAGCTCCGGGAGGGCCTGCCGGAGGGCGACGAGCGCATCACGGGGATAGACACCGGGATCAGGGAGGTCGACCGGCTATCCGGAATAGTCGACGAGCTGCTGATCCTCAGCCGAGCCGGTGAGCGCGGCAGCCCCGTGGAGGAATTCGATGTGGCCGGCGCCACCGAGCGGATCGCCGGCCGGCTGAGCAAGACCGCCGCCGAGGCGGGGATCCAGCTCACCGTGGATCGCCGGGGAGATTCCGGCACCTGCGTCTGCGCCCGCGAGGATTTCGAGCGGGCACTGGACGCTCTGATCGAGAATTCGATCGCCTACTCGCCGCGAGGATCGGAGATCACGATCGCCGTGGCGCCCGAGCGCATCGAGGTCCTGGACAGGGGGCCCGGTCTCGAGGCCGGCGAGGAGGAGGCGGTCTTCGAGCGGTTCCATCGCGGCAGCGCGGGCACCGGGAAGAAGGGAACCGGCCTCGGCCTGTCGATCGCCCGCGAGCTGGCCGGCGAGTGGGGCGGCTCGGTGACACTTCAGAACCGTGAGGGCGGCGGCGTGCGGGCCGTGCTCGAGCTGCCGCGCATCCCGGTCGCGGCGAGCCCGGAGAAGGAGCTGTGAGCGCATCCGCCCTGCGCTGGCCGCTGCTCGCCCTGCTGGCGCTCCTCGTCGCCGCGGCCGTCGCGTTCCTCGCCACGAGGGCGGTGAGCACGGACATCGGGATCTCATCGGAGCCCCCGAACGCGGGCCGGTCCCTCTCCCCCGCCCCACCGAAGGCGCGTCCGCCGAAGAGCAGGACGACGACGACCACGACGGCTCCGCCGACCACCACCGTGACCGTCCCGTCGCCGTCGGGCCGGGGCGGCGATGGCGAGTCAGGCGACGACTAGTCGGCCTGGCGGCAGATCAGCACGGGGAGCTTCGAGTGGTGCGCGACCGAGGTCGCGACGCTGCCCATGGCCACGTAGCCGATCCCGGTGCGCCCATGCGAGCCCATGACGATCAGCGAGGCGCCCCGTCCCTCCGCGCCGTCCACGATCGCCTTCCAGATCGGCGAGCCCTCGGCGACGGCGGGCTCGGCGTCGAGCCCCGCCTTCTTGGCGAGCTCCGCGCCCTCCGCGGCCGCCTTCTCGGCCTCCCCCTCGATCTGCTCGGTGAGGCTCGAGGGCACCTGCGAGACCGGCGCTCCCCAGAACGGAATCGCCTCGATCGGCTCCCAGACCGACAGGACGACGGCCTTCCGGCCGCTCTTCAGCTGCTCGCCGGCCTCCAAGATGGCCTCCCGGGCCTGCTCGGAGCCGTCATAGGCGATCAGGACGGGGCCGTCGGCGGACATGCCTGAAACCTACCCGGTCGAGGACGTCGGCTTCGTTACTCCGTCGAGATCGACGGATCCGCCTGGACCTTCTGCGGGATGATCATCAGGAAGTTCTGCTTGGCGCCCGACGCGAGACCCGCGACGCGATCGGCCTCCTCGGCCTGATCGGTCATCCGCAGCTCGTTCGCGTAGTGGCCGAGCAGGTCCTCGATGTCGAGCTGGCCCTCGGCGTCGAGATCCTCGAGGGTCACCTTGGCGCCCTCGCCGAGGCGGCGCTCGATCGCATCCCGCCTCAGGTTGAGTCCATCGTCAACGCGGACGTAGACGCGGCCACCGGTCATCCCGGCGCAGGCCCACGGCCCGATGTCCCCGAGCACGACGGCACGGCCCGAGGTCATGTACTCAAACGCGAAGCCCTTGGCGTTGGCGCGGTCGACGATGCAGCCGGCGGAGTCGTCGAGGGGCTGCTCGGGCTCGCCCGCTAGGACCACGTCCGCGCCAGAGAGCCGGATGCAGAAGCGGGAGTCCGCGGAGCCCTGAACGAAGAGCCTGCCGCGCTGGGCGCCATAGGCGAAGGACTTGCCGACCGAGCCGTTGACGCGCTTGCCGTCGGCGTTCCTGCCCTTGAGGATCGAGACCGTGCCGCCGAGCATCGTCTTGCCGACGCCGTCCTGCGCACCGCCCTCGACCCGGCAGGTGACCCCCCACTCGTTGAAGGCGCCGAAGCCCTGGCCGGCGACGCTTCCTCCGTTGAAGATCAGCTGAGCGAGCTCGTCGTTCTCGGTTCCCTCCGGGGCGCCGTCGTAGATCCGAGCGCGCGCGATCGCGCCGGAGAGCTCGGTGCCGAGGACGCGGTCGTTGGCGTCGGTGCGGCGCGGGAACTCGACGCTCACGCAGGAACCGTCGAACACCTTGTCGGCGACCTGGGCGATCTCGTGTGAGGCCTGCTTCGGCTCCATGCGGATCGGCTTGGCACGGACCAGTCCGGCCTCCGCGCGGGCCTCGACCGGCACCTCCTCCTCTTCGACGGGCAGATCGAGAGGCTCGAGGTCGAGGAACTCCTCGAGCGGAGTGATCAAGGGGGCCAGGTCGATCTTGTCGTGGTGGGAGATCTGCTCGAGCAGGTCGTAGCGGCCCACCAGATCCTGGGCGCGGTCGTAGCCGAGCGAGCCGACGACGGCCTTGACCTCCTCGCCCATCGCCTGGAAGAAGCGGGCAGAGCTCTCGGCCGCCGAGTCCACGGCCTGTGGCGTGAACTTCTTCAGGCCGTGCTCCTGGGCCTGCTCGACGGTTTCGATCTGGGTGGCGATGCCGACGTGGCAGGTGTCGAGCTGGCAGCCGCGGCAGATCGTGCAGCCGAGCGAGACCATCGCCAGGGTGCCGAAGGCGACCCGGTTCGCCCCCATGCAGTGGAGCTTCACGACGTCGGTGGCGTGGCGGTAGCCGCCGTCCGCCCAGATCTCGACGCGGTTGCGGATCCCGGCCTCCATCAGCGCGCGGTGCACGGCACGGGTGCCGATATCCGAGGGCAGGCCGACGTGCCGAAGCGCGTGCTGGCGCGCGGCGCCGGTGCCGCCCTCGAAGCCGGACAGGGTGATGATGTCCGCGCCCGCCTTGGCGATGCCGAGGCCGATCGTGCCGATGTTCGGGACCACGGGGACCTTGACCGAGACCCGCAGGTCCGGGTTGACGGTCTTGAGCTCGTCGATCAGCTCGGCCAGGTCCTCGATCGAGTAGAGGTCGTGATTGTTGGACGGCGAGATCAGGTCGGTGCCCGGCGTCGCGTTACGCGCCGCGGCCACCTTGTCCGAGACCTTCTTGCCAGGCAGGTGCCCGCCCTCGCCGGGCTTCGCGCCCTGGCCGATCTTGATCTCGGCGACGTAGGAGGAGTTGAGCATCTCGGCGGAGACCCCGAAGCGGCCCGAGGCGACCTGCTGCCCGCGCCACTTGCGGTACTTGCCGTACATGTCCTGGATCTCCCCGCCCTCCCCGTTGATGCAGAGGATGTTGATCGCCTTCGCCGCCTCCGCGTAGGCGCGGAAGGCCGGCTCGGACTGGGAGCCGAAGCTCATCGAGCTGATCACCACCGGGTAGTCGTGGTGGCCGACCGAGGCATCGACCTGCGAGGGGTCCAGCGGCTCGCGGTCGGGCTCCTTCTTCAGGCTCATGATGTGGCGCATCGAGATCGGGCTCTGGGCCTCGAGCTCGCGGACCTTCTGCGAGTACTCCTCGAACGTGGCGGAGCCGTTGGCCGCGGCGATCGCCGCCTTGTAGACCTTCGGGTAAAAGCGGAAGGTCTTGGCCGGCTTCGCGTCCTCGTCGCCGGTGAGGATCCTGTGGCGCGCGTCGGTATCGGCGTCGAGCTGTGCGAAGCCGGTGCCGCCCGCCTCCGTCGCCGCGAACGCCTCGGTGTGGAAGATCTCTGCGAGCTCGGGCTTGATTCCGATCGAGGAGAACTGGCGCGCGTAGCCGCGGACCTCGTGGATCCCGATCGTCGAGATCACCTTCTCGATGCCCTTGCGTAGAGCCGCGCAGAGGTTGTTGACGTCGTTCTCGTAGTCGTCGACGCAGATCACCTCGACCATCACGTACGGGCAGACGCCGTTGGCGCCGAGGCCCAGGGCGACCATCACGTCGTGGACGTTTCGCATCGCGGCCGAGCGCAGGACGAGCGAGCAGCGGCGCCGCAGGTTCACCTCGCCCTTCCCGACGTCGAACTGCTTCAGCGCCTGGTCGATCGCTGACGTTGCGAGGTGGGGGTCGATGTAGCGGCGGTCGCCGTCGTAGACGGTCCGGTCGGTGAGGACGAGCAGCTCGGCGCCCTCGGTGACGGCCTTCACGGCCTCCTGGCGCAGCCGCTCGATCGCGCCCTGGGTCGTCTCGGACTCGAGCAGCGCGATGTCGATCGCCTTCGCGCGCTCACCGAACGCGGCCCAGAGGTCCTCGAGGACGTAGGTCCCCTGCTCGTGCGCGATGCGCCGGTAGGAGCTGTGGGGCAGCGGGGCCAGGTCGTGGTGTCCTCCCAGGATCACCGGGAAGTCCGTCTCGATCGTCTGGCTGTCCTCGCCGGGATCGCCCAGAACCGGGCGGCGGCCGAAGATGGCGCGCGTCGAGAAATGCTCGATCTCGCGCTCGCGGTCGATCGCCGGGTTGGTGACGACCGCGACCGTCTCCTTGAAGTAGTCGGCGAGGTTCTGCCGCTCGGGTGAGAGTGCGGCCAGCGGGCCGTCGTAGCCGAGCGAGCCGATCGGCTCGGCGCCGTTGTCGGCCATCTGCTGGACGAGCTTGACGTCATCGCGCTGCCAGCCGAAGCCGGCGAGCACGCGGTCCTCGACCTGGACAGGATCCTCCGGTCCGGCGTCGGTGTAGCCCGGGATCTCCGGCCCCTCGAGCGGGCCGCCGGTCTCCAGCGCGCGGTCGTAGGACGCGACCTGCTCGGTGCCCGTCCTCTCCATCCAGCGGTCGCGGACCTTGCGCAGCATCTCCGCGTGCGGATGGAGCGTGGACCGCTTCTTATCGCGGTCGATCAGGACGAGGAACTTCTGCCCCGGCGCCATCGGCTGCGGCTCCGAGATCATCTGCTGGACCGGGACGACGCCGGGCTCGGAGCTGAAGATGAAGTCGTGCGGGGTCTCGACCCGCCAGAGCGGGCGCAGGCCCATCGCATCGGCCGAGAAGACGCACTCGTCCATGTGGCGGGCGATCAGCGCGACCGGGCCCTGCGCGAACGGTCCCATGGTCTGGCGCAGGTACATGTAGAAGGAGTGGAGGTCCTCGGGCAGGCCGGCGATCTCGTCGACGATCGGCGGCACGACCATCTCCATCGCCTCGGCCAGGGAGAGGCCGTGGCGGCGCACCAGCGTCTCGATGGTCCGGTTCAGGTCCTGCGAGTCCGAGTTGCCCTCGGCGATCGGCACGTCGAGCATCCGCGCCTCCTGGCGGAGCTGCTCGATCGTGTTGATCTCACCGTTGTGGCCGAGGACGCCGAACGGCTGGACCCGGGTGAAGGACGGCCAGGTGTTGGTCGAGTAGCGGTTGTGACCGAACGCGCCGATGGTCTCCATCCGCTCGTCCGAGAGGTCGGCGTAGTAGGACCCGAGCACCTTCGGGTTGCCCATCACCTTGTAGACGGCGGTCTTCCCCGAGAACGACGCGACGTGGACGCCGAGCTTCTCCTCGAGGGCGATCTTCAGGTTGAAGACGGCGCGGTCGGCGTCGGAGGCCTCCGGGACGAGCCCGGCGAACTGCCAGAACTGCGGCTCCTCCTCGCGGGCGGTGGGCCCGAGCGCGGCGGAGTCGACGGCGCCAACCCGCTCGGCGAGGATCCGGAAGCCGGCCTTGCCGAGGAGCTCGCGCGCCCCATGGCGGACCTTCTCCAGGTCCTGGGAGCGCTCGACGAAGACGTGTGCGACCGCGAAGGCGCCGTCCAGCGCCAGCGACGGGTTGTGCCCGCCCTGGCGGACCTCCTCGGCCCAGATCTTGGTCGGGATGTCGACCAGCAGGCCGCAGCCGTCACCCTCGCCGTCCACGTTCCCGGCGCGGTGGAGCATCTTCTGGAGGGACTCGAGCGCGAGGGTTACGGGCTCATGGCTGGGCGTCGCGTCGCGCCGGACGGACGCGTAGATCGCGCACGCGTCCTTGTCCTCCACGCTCGGGGGAGAGACGCGGGGCCGGTATGCGCGCTCAGGCGAGAAGCGCTCACGCTGGGGGGACGAGTTCTTCAATTGGGCCTCCGGATCCGCGCCTTCTTCGAGCGGGCGCGCGACGGGGTTTGGAACCGACGGACGCGAGATTATAGGCAGGCGGTCACTCGCCACCGCGCAGCCCCTGAGGGAGGCCGCGACCGGTTTCTCCGCAAATAGCGAAACCGTCCTACCGGCGCTTCCCGCCTGCTGCAGCGCTACTTTCAGCGTGGTGAGCGGTTCTACATAATGTTTAGCGAACGCTCACAACTGGTACAACTATTACCAGCAGGGAAATGGGGAACAGCAGCGAGGATCGACGGAGAAGGATGAAACGGCAGAACAAGACACAGCAGGGAGAGCAGGCAATCGGGGAGCCGTCCAGCCCGGGCTCCGAGACGGAGCGCTTCCGGGCGATCGTGGACGTCACCCACAACGAGGCGGTGACCGGGGAGTCCGGAGTCCCCGCCCACCAGCGGGACCACGAGCTGCGCCGGCAGATGCGCTCGCTCGAAGAGTTCTCCTGAGCCTGTAGACCCCAACCGATCGCAGGTCCCGTCGCGGTGCAGCGCCGCCCGGCAGGCTGGACGCCTGCTTTTCCAGCAGGCCCGGGATATAGGTTTCCGCCGTGTTCCTCGCCGTAGTCGGCAGCGACGCCTACAAGTGGCTCCTCGCCTTTCACATCCTCCTGGCCGTGATCTGGGTCGGGAGCAACACCGCGATTCAGATCTTCGTGATTCGGGCCCAGCGGGCGGGGACCGACCGGCTCGCCTACTTCGCGAGCGAGATCGAGTGGTACGGGACTCGCGTCCTCATTCCCTCCTCGCTCACGCTGGTGGTCCTCGGCTTCCTCCTGTTGCACGAGTCGAGCGGCGCCTACGACCTCGGGCAGGGATGGGTCACGTTCGGTTTCGTCGTCTGGCTGCTCTCCTTCATCGCCGGAGCCGGCTATCTCGGTCCGGAATCCGGCCGGCTCAGCAAGCTGGCCGAGGAGCGCAGTCCCGACGATCCCGAGTATCAGCGCAGGATCGCCAGGATCTTCGTCGTCTCGCGGATCGAGCTGCTCCTGCTGGTCCTCGTGGTGCTCGACATGACGGTCAAGCCCGGGCTCTGACGCCCAGGGCGGCTACCCCCAGCCCATCCCCTGATAGCCGCTGTCGACGGGGACGCCGATCAGCAGCGCGCGCACGTTTGCATCGGACTCGTTGCGGATCGTCCGGTTCACCTCGGGGGCGAAGCGGCAGAAGGTGCCCGCCGGGGCATCGTGCTCCTCGCCGTCGGTGACGATCGTGCCCTGGCCCTCGAGGATGACGAAGACCTCCTCCTGGTTGTCGCCGGTGTGGTCGTGGGCCGGGATCTGTCCGCCGGCCTCGATGTCGACGACGTTGAAGCCGAACGCTTCGGCGCCCAGCGTCTTGCGGGCCAGGCGCCAGGTGGCTCCCCCGCTTCCCTCCATCTCCTCGAACTCGTCGATGCTCTTGATCGTGTAGCCCTCGGCCATCGCTCCTCCTCGTCCGGTTTTTCCCCTTGTCTCTCCCGGGGAGCGAACATATCCTCTTCCCGTGGGAGACGACTCGGCCAAAAGTCTCGAGGAGGCGATCGGGCGTTACAACGACGCCTGGAACGCCCACGACCTCGACGCGATCATCTCCATGCACGCGCCGGACATGGTCTTCGAGAACCACACGGCCGGCGAGTCCGCGCAGGGCCCCGAGGAGGTCCGGAAGCACATCGGCGCGATCTTCGAGAGCTGGCCCGACCTGCACTTCGAGACGCGCAGGCTCTACGTGCGCGATGGCGTGGTCACCCAGGAGTGGACCGCAAGCGCGACTCACACGAACACGATGCGCCGCGGCGACCTGGTCGCCGAGCCCACCGGCGAGCGGATCGAATGGCGCGGGGTCGACGTGATCCCGTACGAGGACGGCCTGATCAAGCGCAAGGACGTCTACTCGGACTCCGTCTCGATCCTCCGCCAGGTCGGCCTGCTCGACTGACCGGGCCATATCGACTCAAAAGTAGGGAGTAACCCCATGGCGCTCCCCGGCGCTTAGGCAGGTGGGGAGTTAATTGCCATGGAGGTGAATGACGACGTGAAGCTGAGAACGCGAAAGCTGGCGGTCTTCGTGACTTGCCTCGGAATTGCAGCTGCATTTCCGGTTCTGAGCTCCGCCGACAAGGGCGGCGTTCCGCATAACCAGAAGCCGTGCCCGGCCAAGGGCAAGCGACACCACAAGAAGCCGAAGCCCAACAACAAGGGGAAGAAGTGCGGCTTCGCCCCTGGCAGTACCACCACGACGACCCCGTCGACGACGACCACTGAGACGGAGACGGGGACGACTACCACCTAACCGGGGATCCGGAAGGGCGGCCCCGCGGCCTACCGGACGCTGCGGGGTCGTCCCTTCCGGTTGTTGTAGATCGCCCAGCCGGCGATCGCCGCGCCACAGGCGACCAGGATCCCCGCCGAGAGCAGCCCAGCCTCGGACCGGCCCGGTTCTCCCATGATCGAGTCTCGGGCCCCGGCCGAGAGCACCGACCCCGCGGACGCGAACGACATCGCGGAGCCCGCGGAGCCGGCCGACGCAACGGAGAACGCCGACCCGGCCGAGCCGATCGACCCGATGGAGGCGAATGAGCCGACGGATCCGATCGAGAGCATCGACCCCTTCGAGGCGATCGAGAGGTACGAGTCCTCGGACCAGATACTCATCGAACGGGTTGCTCCTCGCTTCACTCGGAGCACCCTCGCATGACTCATAGCTCGGGGACGTCCGCGCCCATCGGCGAGAACGGTACGCGGCGGACCTCGGCCCAGTCCCCCACCCGCTCGCCAAGGTGCTTCATCACCTCGCCGGTGCTCTGCCAGAAGGTCCAGACCAGCACGGTCGGACCGGCGCCCGAGATCGTCGCGCCGATGGCGCCCATGCGCGGCGCCTCCGCCACGATCTCCATCGAGCGGGGGTAGAGGTGGGCCCGGTGGGGCTGATGGAGGCGGTCGGTCAGGCCGCGTCCGATCAGCGTCAGGTCCGAGCGCTCGATGCCCAGGACGAGCTCCGAGGCGGCCGAGACGTTGGCGACGGCATCGACCAGCGGCACCTCATCCGGGATCGCCTTGCGGGCCTCCTCGGTCGGCACCTGCTCGCCTGGGATCACGACGACGGCCTCGACCCCCTGCGGCGGATCGAGCCGGGTGGAGGTGACGGTGCCACCGTCGTCCGCGCAGATGACGAAGCCGCCGTAGAGGGCGGCGGCCACGTTGTCCGCGTGGCCCTCGATCTCCGCGGCCTTGATCAGCACGTCCTCGGGCTCCTGGGCAAGCTCATAGAGATGATCGGCGGCGAGCAGCCCCGCGACGATCGCTGCGGCGCTCGAGCCGAGCCCGGCAGCCAGCGGGATCTCGCTCTTGATCCGGAAGGCGATCCCGTCCGCCGGCCGCAGGGACTCGAAGGCGCGCACGCAGAGGTTCGAGCGGTCAAGAGGGACGCTGAGCCCGTCGGCCTCGACCGAGAAGGTCCCCGCCTCCTCCACCTCGAGCTCGAGGTGCAGCGCGAGGGCGGCGGCCAGCACGTCGTAGCCCGGGCCGAGGTTGGCCGAGGAGGCCGGCACCTTGACCAACCGTCGCCGCGCGGTCATGGGCCGGAGGCTATCCGGCGCGGCGGAGGCTCACGACTTGAGCAGGAGTGTGATTCGCTTGGTCTTCGCGCTCTCGTCACCGCCGGTGGGGATGAAGCTGACGACCACGGAGACCCGCATGGAGCCGGTCGACTCCAGTTGGCTGGCCGCGGCCCCGGTCGCCCGGATCCGCACCGGGAAGTTCCCGGCGGCGCTCGCCTGAGCATCGAGGGGCTCGACGCCCTGGCCGCCGACCGAGATGGATCCCGGGCCGGGCAGATTGAGGACGAGCTTGGCCGTGCCCGCCCGGGCGGCCAGGGCCGCGAGCGATGCGATGGATCTCTGTCGGGTCCCCCTGGCATGCGTGAACGACCTCATCCCTCTCCTCGGACTCGACCGGGCCAGGCTAATCGCTGCGGCGGACCCTGCCAGAGCGTCAGTCGAAGACAGCCTTCTCGACCGCCGCCAGCTCCGCCTTGCAGCCCGTGACCGCCGGCGCCTTGCCGAGCGCGGTGTCCGGGTCCTTGAGCCCGTGGCCCGTGAGGACGCAGACGACGGTCTCCGGCTCCTCCATCCCGTCGGCCACGGGCAGGCCGTGCGCCAGCAGGCCCGCCACTGATGCAGCCGATGCGGGCTCGCAGAAGACACCCTCGCTCGAGGCGATCCAGTGGTACGCCTCGAGGATCTGCTCGTCCGACACCGCCGCGACGCGCCCGCGCGACGCAGTGAAGGCGTTCATCGCCTCCTCCCAGCGGGCGGGGTTGCCGATCCGGATCGCCGAGGCGACGGTCTCGGGGTTCTCGATCGGATGGCCCTCCACGAGGGGCGCTGCCCCCTCCGCCTGGAAGCCGTAGAGGATCGGCGACTCTCCGTATTCCTGGAAGCCGGCCCACCAGGAGGTGACGTTGCCGGCGTTGCCGACCGGGATGGCGAGCGCGGCGGGCGCTTGGCCGAGCTCGTCGCAGGTCTCGAACGCGGCGGTCTTCTGGCCCTGGATCCGGTACGGGTTGACCGAGTTGACCAGCTCGACCGGGTGCTTCTTCGCGATCTCGCGGACGATCTCCAGGGCCTGGTCGAAGTTCCCCTCGAGCGCGATCACCCGGGCGCCGTGCATCAGGGCCTGCGCGAGCTTGCCGATCGCGATCTTCCCCTCCGGGACGATCACGGCGCCGCGCATCCCCGCCCGGGCGGCGTACGCGGCGCAACTCGCGGCGGTGTTGCCGGTCGAGGCGCAGATGATCGCCTCGGCCCCGGCGCCCTTGGCGCGGGAGACCGCCACGGTCATCCCGCGGTCCTTGAAGCTGCCGGTCGGGTTCGCGCCCTCGAACTTGAGGTAGACGTCGGCCTCCACGCGCTCGGAGAGCCGCGGGGAGTGGATCAGCGGCGTCGAGCCCTCGTTCAGCGTCACGATCGGGTCCCCCTCCTCGAGGGGCAGGCGGTCGCGGTAGCGCTCGATCAGCGGGACGGGCATCGGCGTCGGCCTAGCCGAACTCTTCCTCGATCACCCGGATCGAGCGGGGGGCCGAGCGCAGGAACCTGAGCCTGGCTATCCGCTTCAGGGCGGCCGCGAACCTCTTCTCGCTGACGGGGTGCATGACCATGATCAGCTGCGCCTCGCCGCCGAGCCCGCGCTGCACGACGCTTCTGACCGAGACCCCGCTGTCGCCCAGCACCTCAGCCACCTGTGCGAGCACCCCGGGCTCGTCGTCGACCTCGAGGTGGAGATAGAAGGCCATCTCGACGTCCCTGGCGATCCGCAGCCTCGCGTTCTCCTCGAAGAGCGGCGAGCCGCCGCCGATCACGGAGACGACGTCGCCGAGGACCGCGGCCGCGGTCTCGGGCCCTCCGGCGCCGGGACCGGACATCGTGATCTCGGTGATCGCCGGCGACTCGACCATCACCGCGTTGAACGGTCCCTCGATCGGAGAGAGCGGATGGCCCGGGTAGAGGAAGCAGGGGAAGACGCGGACGCTGATCTCGCCGTCGCCGATCCGCTCCGCGACGCCGAGGAGCTTCAGCGAGAGGCCGAGCTCCTTCGCGTAGGCGATGTCGTCAGGCTTGATCCGCTCGATCCCCTCGTACGGGACGTCCTTGAGTCTCACGGGCGCGCCGAAGGCGAGCCGGGCGAGGATCGCCATCTTCGCCGCGGCGTCCGCGCCGCCGACGTCGTCGGTCGGGTCAGCCTCCGCGTAGCCGAGGTCCTGGGCCTGCTTCAGGGCCTCCTCGTAGGAGAGGCCGCTGCGGGCCATCTCGGTGAGGATGTAGTTGGTCGTGCCGTTGACGATCCCGAAGACCTTCTCGATCGGGATCGCGCCGAGGCTCTCCTGGACCACGCGGATCACCGGGATCGCTCCGGCGACCGCGGCCTCGAAGCGGAGCTGCGCGCCGCCCTCGCGGGCGGCCGCCACCAGCTCCTCGCCGCACTGAGCGAGCAGCTGCTTGTTCGCGGTGACCACGTGCTTGCCCTCCCGCAGCGCGCGGGTTACGTAGTCGAGCGCCGGGTCGATGCCGCCGATCAGCTCCACCACGATGTCGCTGCGAGAGAGGATGCGCTCGAAGTCGCCCTTCTTCCGGCTGAGGACGCCGCTGACCCGCGGCCGGCGGCCCGAGACCTCTTCGACCATGTCGGCGCGCTCGTTGAGCAGCCTCTTGAAGGCTGAGCCCACCGTCCCCTTGCCGAGGATGCCGACGTTCACCGTCTCGGACATCACTCGTCCCTGCTCAGCAGGTCGTCCCAGGTCTCCCGGCGGACGACGACCCTCGCCTCGCCGTCGCGGCAGAAGATCACCGGCGGTCTCGGCACGCCGTTGTAGTTGTTGGCCATCGCGTGGCCGTACGCCCCCGTCGCGGGCGTGACGAGCACGTCCCCGACGCGCGGGGCGGCCAGCTCGGAGTCTCGGACGAGCACGTCACCAGACTCGCAGTGCATCCCGGCGATCGTCGCCAGGGTGTCCGGCGTGTCGGCGGCGCGATCCGCAATCACGGCCTCGTAGCGCGAGCCGTAGAGCATCGGCCGCAGGTTGTCGGACATGCCCCCGTCGACGGCGACGTAGGTGCGCACGCCCGGGATCTCCTTAACCGTCCCGACGCGGTAGGCCGTCACCCCGGCGTTGCCCACCAGCGATCGGCCGGGCTCCACCAGGATCCGAGGCGTTGGGTCGAAGACGCGCTGCACGCCGCGGACCTTGACGTCGACGTAGTCCTCGATCGAGGGCGGCTCGTCGCTGTCCAGATATGCGATCCCGAGGCCACCGCCGACGTTGAGGAGCTCGGGGGCGAGGTCAACCGCATCGCAGAACTCGGCGATCACCTCGATCGCCTTCACGTAGGGCTCGAGCTCGAAGATCTGCGAGCCGATGTGCGCGTGCAGTCCCACCAGCTCGAGGTTCGACGACTCGCGCACTCGCTCGACCGCCCGCTCGGCGAGCCGGTCGGCCAGGCCGAAGCCGAACTTCGAGTCGAGCTGGCCGGTCTGCACGTAGTCGTGGGTCGAGGGCTTGATGCCCGGCGTAACCCTGATCAGGACCTTCTGGGGCCGATTCAGGAGCCGGTCCGCCAGCTCGATCTCGTCGAAGGAGTCGAGGATCAGATGGCCCACCCCGGAGTCGATGGCGTAGCGGAGCTCGTGCTCGGTCTTGTTGTTGCCGTGCATGTGGATCCGGGCCGGATCGAAGCCCGCTGCCAGCGCCATGTGCAGCTCGCCCCCGGAAGCGACATCGACGGAGAGGCCGGCGTCGCGCATGAGCCGATAGGCGGCCGTCGCGGGCAGGGCCTTGCTCGCGTAGATGACCTCGAAGCGCTCGGTGCGCTCGGCGAACGCCCGCACGTACTCCTCGGCCCGCCGGCGGAAGTCGTCCTCGGCGTAGAGGTAGGCGGGTGTGCCGAATCGCTCGGCCAGCTCGACGACGTCGCAGCCCGCGATCTCGAGATGGCCGCGCTCGTTCACCCGCGACCCCGCCGGGTAGACCGGCGAGGCGGCGATCGGATCTGCGGCACGCACGTTCATAGGAGAGGCAATTCTGACGGGAACGAGCAGAATGCCCGCAATGGAGCACTCGGCGCCCCGCGGCCCGGATCGCCGGGGCACCCACAACGGGCTTGCATACGCGCTCTGGCTTCCCGATGACCCGCCGCCGTGGCATGCGGTCGTCGTCGTCCACGGCGCGGGATCACGAAAGGAGAACCACGCCGACTTCGCCCGGCTCGCCACCGCAAGCGGCTGGGCGGCCCTCACCTTCGACCTGCCCGGCCACGGCGAGAGTGAGCCGGAGATGACCGGGGCGGCGGTCGACGCCGTGATCTCGATGGTTCATCTGCTGGAGGTGCAGGAGGGGGTGGACGAGGGACGTGTCGCGGTGCGCGGCTCGAGCCTGGGTGGCTTCCTCGCTCTCTGCGCGGCGGCGGCCGCCCCCGAGATCGCCGGCGTGATCGCGATCTGCCCGGCGAGCGAGGACCACCTGGCGAGCGGGGTACGCAGCGGCCGCTTCGACATGCGCGCCGGGGACCCCACGGACCTGGAGGCCTGGCTGCTGTCCCAGGACGTAGGAGAGGCCGTGGAGAGGATCGCCGGCCGGCCGCTGATCCTGATGCACGCCGAGGGCGACACCCAGATCCCCAGCGACCACTCCGAGGAGCTCCATGAACGGGCCGGCGAGCCGCGCAAGCTCGTCATCGCGCCGGGTGGCGCTCACACCACCGTCCAGCACGACGCCGAGCTGCAGGGGATGGCGCTGCGCTGGCTGGAGCGCGAGCTTCGCGCGGCCGGCCGCCGCTAGTGGTTGCCGGCCAGCGTCTGGAGGTCGTTGTTCAGGGTCTTGCCGACCCCGCCGAGTCCCGGGCTGCTGCTCCCGCCGAGGGTGCTGCCGAGGCTCTCGGTGTCCTTCTGGACCGTGTTGCCCACCCCTGAGACGGTCTGGCTGACGACGTTGCCCTGCTTGGTCGTCGGGGGCGTCTGAGCGGCACCCGGATCCGGGGGGCTCAGTGCCTGAACCTGGGGGACCCGTGTCCCCTGCCATTGCCGTTGCCCCCGCCGGGGAACGTGTTGCTGCCCGGGTCAGAGCTCGACGGCGGTAAGGGCCTGTTGAACGGGCCCTTGCCGGTAACGACACCGGTGTCGCTCCCGAAGATCGGATCGTTCTTGCCGTTGGTCCCGTTGGAGCCGTTTCGGTGCGGAATGTCGGGATGGGTCGGATGCACCGGGCCCGTCGGGTCCTTGGTCGCCGTGCTCGGAGGCCCGGAGCCGTCGCCGGAGCCTCCGCTCCCGCCTGTGACCGTATCGGTGGGAGGCGCTGTCGCCGGCGGCGGAGCGTTCAGCCCGCCCTTCGGCTTGCCGCCGTTGCCGCCGCCCTGGCCACCGTTCCCCGCCCCGCCGTTGGACGCGCCGCCGCCGCCCGAGGCGCCCGGCACCGCGGTCGACGCCAGCTGGCCCGCCGTCGCACTGACCGGGGCAGCCGCATTCGCGGCGTTGCCACCGGCCGTCGCCTGGCTGAGCTCGACATTGCCGTCCACGGAGATCTCATGCCCGGTCGGCCACACATTGAACGAGACGAGACCGACCAGCGTCACGAAGACGATGGCGGCACCCGCAAGTAGGGCGCCCGAAGCTCCAATCCCGACGATGAAGCTGTCGGGGGTGTTGTTCGTTGATGTCTTGGCCGCCGCGTGAGCCTCCCCCTCTCGCACGGCACGCCATTCGCGCGCACTCACGTTGGTGTCATCGTCCCTAATTCGAAGGGCTTTAGTAACCCCAAAAGCGGGGTAGCCATTTGTCCTATTCAGCGCACTTTGCGCCTACCCGAAAAGGACGAGGGGAGAAGTTCGTGTCCGAACTAGAGGTAGGCGAGCGGATCGGTCGTCTGCCCGTTGATCCGCACCTCGAAGTGGACGTGCGGACCGAAGCAGTAGCCCGTGCAGTCGCTCAGCCCGATGATCTGGCCCTGAGCCACCTGCTGACCGGAGGAGACCAGGAAGCGCTCCTGGTGCCCGTAACAGGTCGAGAGCCCGCCGCCGTGGTCGATGCAGGTGTAGTTCCCGTAGCCGCCGGTCGGCGCGGCGATCGTGACCGTCCCGGCCGCAGCGGCGCGGATCGGCGTGCCGGTGGGGACTCCGATGTCGACTCCTGGATGGAACTCGTACCCGTTGCCGATGTTCCGGCCGCCGTAGCCGGAGGTGATAGGCCCGTTCACCGGCCAGATCAGCCCGTGGCCGCCGGCCCGGATCGGACCCGCCGGCAGCGCGCCGGTGCCGGCGCCGAGCTGCTCGGCGATCTTCTGGGAGATGTCGTTGAGGTTGCCCTCGAGGTCGTCCTGCTGACTGCGGACCTTCTGGAGGGTCGAGTGCTGCTGGCGGCGCGCGGTGGCGAGCTCGCTGGTGCGCTGCTTGAGCTTCGCCGCGGTGACGTCCAGCTCGTGCTTGCGCGCAGCGATCTCATCGCGAGCGGAGCGGACGGTGTTGACGGTCACCTGCATCTCGTTGCGCAGGCCGCGGACGCGGGAGACGATGTCGTTGTCCTGATGCTGGAGCGTCTGGAGGTACTGGGTTCGCGCCAGCAGATCGTCGAAGCCGTGCGCCTGCAGCAGGACGGTGATCAGATCGGGCTCGCTCGACTCGTAGATGGAGACCAGCCGCTGCTCGAGGAGCTGGATGGCCTCGTGGAGGCGCACCTTGAGAGCCTCGAGGCGGGCTTGCGCCGAGTCGAGCTCGGCCTGCTTCTGCTTCAGATCGGCGGCGATGGCGGCCCGGCGGTTCCGGAGATCGGCGACCTGCGAGGTGAGCTGCTGCAGCTGCGTCGACTCGTGGCTGATCCTGTTGGTGAGCACGCCGGCATGAGCCCGCGCATGCGAGAGCTTGTTCTGCGTCGAGTTGAGCTTCTGGGTGAGGCTCTGACCCGAGGCGCTGCCGCCCCAGATCGCACACGCGCAGACGATCACGGCGCCCGAGAGCGCCAGCATCAGCCGCTTGGATCCCGTCATCTGAGCGACACAGGTTGAAGGGCCGGGACCGGCCCGCCTGAAAACCCGGTTGCAGCCGGCGCCGCTCTTACGCGGCGGTGGCGGCGGGCTCGCGATCGGCCGCTGCCCCGTTGCCGTTCGCGCCGTTGGAGCCGTTGATCGCCTGCCCGGCGGCCTCCGCTGCCTGGGCGAAGCGCTCCTGGTAGGTGCGGGCCTGCATCCGCGAGATCACCAGGCGCTGCACCTGGGCCGTGCCCTCGAACAGCTGGTAGATCTTGGCGTCGCGGAACCACTTCTCCAGCGGGCAGTCGGTGGTCTGCGCGTAGGGGCCTACGAGGTCCATGAGGGTGGTCGTCGCCCACATCGTCACGTCGCCGGCCTTGAGCTTCGACATCGAGCCCTGGCCGCCCGTCATCGGGATGCCGTTGCGGCCCATCCACGAGGCGCGCTGGACGAGCAGGCGGGCGGAGTCGATCTCCGTCGCCACGTCGGCGAGGACCTGCTGGATCCGCTGCTCCTCGAGCGCGGGCTTGCCGCCCTCCACGGTCTGATCACCGAGGTACTCCAGCGTCCACTCGTACGCGGCCTGGGCGATGCCCAAAGCCGAGGCGCCGACGATCGGGCGCGTCATCTCGAAGGTGGCAAGGGCGTTCGATGAGCCGCCCTTCTGGCCCGAGCGGGCTCGCTCGAGCTTCTTGTTGAGCTTGTCCATCCCGCCGAGCAGGTTCTCCACCGGGATCCGGCAGTCCTCGAGGACGACCTCCGCCGTGTGGGAGGCCCGGATGCCGATCTTCGACTCCTTCTTGCCCTGGCGGAGGCCCGGCGTGCCCTTGCCGACGACGAAGGAGGCCTGGCCGCGATGGCCGAGCTCCGGGTCGACGGTCGCGACGACCACGTGGACGTCGGCGATGCCGCCGTTGGTGATGAAGACCTTGGTTCCATTGAGCACCCACTCGTCGCCGTCGAGCTTCGCCGTCGTCTTCAGGCTCTTCACGTCGGAGCCCGCCTGCGGCTCGGTCACCGCGTAGGCGCCGAGGGCGATCTCGTCACCGATGCCGAAGCACTGCGGAACCCACTCGGCGATCTGCTCGGGGGTGCCCGAGGCGGCGATACCGGCGGCCGCCAGGCCTGAGCCCTGGACGGCCAGCGCTATTCCGGCACATCCCCAGTGGAGCTCCTCGGCGGTGATCACACCGAACTGCCCGCCCGGGTCCTGACCCATCTTCTGCATGTGCTCGATGCCCTGCAGCCCCCACTTGCGAGCCTCCTTGATGACCTCCCATGGAGTGCTCTCGTCCCGGTCGTGCTGGCGGGCGACGGGCCGGATGACCTCGCGCGAGAACTTGCGGACGTAGTCGCGGTGCTCCTGCTGCTCCTCGGTGAGCGCGAAATCCATTTTCGAGCGGCCTGCCTTTCGGAGATCAGAGACTGATTGACTGGTCAGTCAGCCAGTTTACCCGATCGGAAGTGGAACCTTCCACTTACCGCCAAAGCGAACCAGACCGGGCCGCGCTGCCCGTGCGGGTACCTTTCGCCGCCGTGCGCCTCCCCCGCCCGATCCAGAACGCGCTCGACTGGCTGCGCTTCGACGTGTTCGTGAGGCAGGACCGCGGCTTCCTCGTCGCCGGCGGCGCGATCCTGCTGGTCGCCCTGATCGCGCTGCTCATCGCGGTCAACCCGTTCGGTGGAGGCGGCAACGGCCAGACCCGCGAGGTGACGATCGCGGTCGCCACGGACAACGCGCAGCAGGCTCCCGTCGGGGTGCTGGGCTTCCCGCTAGTCGCCACCCGCAACACCACCAGGATCAGCGGCTCGAGCCCGATCGACGACGCCGCGGCGGCGGCTCTCGCAACTCACCCACCCGCTCCCGAGGCTCCGAGGCTGGAGGCCGTCACCCTGGTCCCCGACGACGGCTGGCAGGCCGGCATCGCCGCTTCGGTCCTCGCGGGGCCGCCGCTCCGCTTTCCGGTCCTCGTCAGCCAGCACGGCGCCGTGCCCGACGCGACGACCCAGGCGATCGCGGAGGTCAACCCGCAGGGCGGAGGCCCCTCCGGGGACGTCCAGGCCTACTCGGCCGGCGGCGCATCGGTGCCCTCAGGGCTCAAGTCGCAGGACGTGCCCGGCGACACCCCCGCGGAGATCGCCAATTCGATGGACCAGCTGCGGCAGCGGCTCACCAGGCAGGAGCCGCAGCACATCCTGCTCGTGAGCTCAGATCAGGCCGGATACGCGATGCCGGCCGCAGCCTGGGCCGCCCGCTCCGGCGACCCGGTCCTCTTCACCGGCCGCAACCAGGTCCCCGCCGCCACCCTCGCCGCGCTGCGCCGGCACGCCGCCGCGACCGTCTACGTGCTCGGACCCGAATCGGTCATCTCCAAGGACGTCATCCAGCAGGTCGGGCGCGTCTCCGCGACCGTGCAGCGGGTCGGCGCAACCGGCCCTGTCCAGAACGCGATCTTCTTCGCCCGCTACTCGGATGGCGCCTTCGGGTGGAACATCAATGACCCCGGCCACGGCCTGGAGCTCGCCAACGCCGGCCGGCCCCTCGACGCCGCGGCGGCCGCCTCGCTCGCCTCGAGCGGCAAGTGGGGGCCGCTCCTGATCACCGACACGGCGGACGCACTGCCACCTGAGCTGAGAAGCTTCCTCCTCGACATCAAGCCCGGCTACGAGACGGATCCGACCCGGGCCGTGTACAACCACATCTGGCTGATGGGAGACGCGACGGCGATCGGCGGACAGGTTCAGGCGGAGATCGACGAACTCGCCGAGCTCGCCCCCATCACTGCCGGCAGCGGGACGCAGGGCGCCGCGAGCGGCGGTGTCGCCCAGCCCGGCGGAACCGAGAGTGAGCCGAACCCGGCCCCGCCCCAGGGCGGAAAGAAGAAATGAGCGAGACCGAGCGACCCGACAGGCTGACCAGGCAGGTGACCGTGGAGGACATTCGCGCTCTCGCCGGCCCCTCTACACCGCACTTCGCCCTCCAGGTGAGAAACCGGATCAGAAAGCTGATCGACGGGCTCCCGGAGGGCGATCCGGTGCGCCGCGAAGGTGAGCTTCAGATCGCCCGCCTCGAGGAGCTCGCGCAGCACAGCGGCGACCCGCGCGGCGGCACCGGGGTCGCGCACTGATGAAGGAGCTCGCCGACGGCGTCTGGCACATCAAGTGCCTGCCGGGCCTGCCCTGGGCGGTCAACGCCTACCTGGCGGGCGACGTCCTGATCGATGCCGGCTGCCGGCAGTCGACCGGCCGCATCCTCAAGCAGCTGGACGGTCACGACGTCACTGCCCACGCCCTCACCCACGCCCATCCCGACCACCAGGGCGCGAGCCACGAGGTCTGCGAGCGGCTCGGCATTCCCTTCTGGTGTCCCGACCTCGACGTGCCGGCCGCCGAGGACCCGAAGGTGATCGACGAGCGCCAGCCCGACAAGTTCATGGCCCACTTCTTCTGGCGCATCTTCCACGGGCCCGGGCACAAGGTCGACAAGACGATCGGCGAGGGCGACGAGGTCGCCGGTTTCGAGGTGCTCGACGTCCCCGGCCATTCGGCCGGTCACGTCGCCTTCTGGCGGGAGTCCGACCGGGTCCTGATCCTCGGGGACGTGCTGGCCAACCTGGACCAGTACACGGGCATTCCGGGGCTCAACGAGCCGAAGCCGGCCCTAACCCCTGATCCGGCGCGCAATCGCGAATCAGCGCGCCGCCTGGCCGCACTCGGGCCGGAGCTCGTCTGCTTTGGGCATGGCGCGCCGCTGCGCGACCCGGCGAAGCTGAAGAAGTTCGTCGACGGCCTCGGCGACTAGATCTACGGAAAATCCCGCATTGCTTGCGGGGGCAACATCTGAAAGGCTGGCGCCCGCTAGTTAGGGAGTCCGACGCAAAGGGGTGTCCGATGAGGCGTTGCCTCGTCTCGTTCGCAATCGTGAGTCTCGCTGTTCTGTCTTCCGCGTCGAGCGCCGCGGCGTTCACGGTCGCCACGACGAGTGACGCGACCTCTGGCGCGTGTTCCCTGCGTGTGGCGATCGCGGCGGTCGCCGCGAACACCACCGGCGGTGACTGCACCCGAGCAAGCGGCGACAACACCATCACCCTCTCCGCCGGGACCTACATGCTCACCTCCGGCACGGAGCTCCATGTCACCAGCGGCCCAACGGTCACGATCGTCGGCGCGGATCCGAGCGACCCGAGTCAGACGATCATTGACGCGGCGGGCACGCCCGCCATCCCGCGCCGGGTGATCGAGGTCGACAGCGGCCGCGGGGCGACGCTTCAGAACGTCGAGATCAAGGGCGGGCAGACCGCAGACGGCGTGGACGGGATCAGCGCCGGCCAGAGCGGCACCTTCGGCGCCGATGGCGGCGGGATCCTCAATAACGGCGCGCTGACCCTCGATCACGTACTGGTCACCGACAACTTCACGGGCAAGGGCGGCAGCGGCCAGAACTCGTCCGGCGACGGGCATAACTCCGGCAGCGGCGCGCCCAGCGGCTCCGGCGGCGCGATCTACAACGGCGCCAACGCATCGCTGACCATGACCGCCTCGACGGTCGATGGGAACGGCACCGGCCCTGGCGGTAATGGCGGCAACGGAGGGAATGGCGCCCAGGGGATCGGCCACTTCGCAACCGGCGATGACGGCGGCGCCGGCGCCTACAGCGGCAGCGGAGGCGGGATCTTCAACCTCGGCAACGCGAGCATCACCATGTCGACCATCAAGAACAACTCCACGGGCGCCGGAGGCCACGGGGGAAGCGGCGGACAGGGCGCGGGCGAGTTGACCGGAATGAATCCCAGCGGAGCCGGTAACGGTGGCGATGGAGGCAGAGGCGGCAACGGCAGCTGGGGCGTGGACCCGAACCTCAGTGCGAACTTTCAGTACCTGACCAAGGCCGGTGGCGGCGGCATCGCCAGCTCCGGCAGCTTGACCGTGACCGCCTCGACGATCAGCGGCAACAACACCGGCGCGGGCGGCCTGGGCGGCACCGCCGGTATACCTGGTCAGAACGCGGATAACAGCTTCCGCACCTCGGGGCTGGCCGGAGACGGCGGATCGGCTGGGATCGGCGGAGGGCTGTTCGTCGACGGCACAACAGCTCAGGCGATCCTGACCAACGTCACGATCGCCGGCAACTTCACCGGCAACGGAGGAACCGGCGGCGGCGGTTACAGCGGAGCCACCGGGCTGGGCGGTGGAAGGGGCGGCTACGGAGGCTTCGGCGGCGGCATCTGGAGCATCGGGGCCAACAACCCCGGGAACGCCGTCGTGCTCAAGCAGGTCACGATCGCTCAGAACGGGCTCGGTGCGGCGGGCGCAACCGGAGCTTTCAGCACTACCCCGAGGCCGGGCCTCAGAGGCCAGGGGGCCGGCGTCGCGACCGGCAGCCGTTTCAACCCCGCCGCGGGGGCAGCCGGCGTCCTCTTCCAGAACACGCTGGTGGCAAACAACGGCGTGGCGGGGACGGATCTCAACTGCATCCAGTACTACCCCGCGAACCAGTACGTCGACCTCTACGACTTCCACAACAACCTGAGCTATCCGGACAACTCCTGCCCCGGGATCGTCGGCAATCCGCAGCTCGGTCCGCTGCAGAACAACGGCGGCCCGACGCTGACGATGCTGCCGGGGTCCAGCGGCAGCGCGATCGAGGGCGTGCCAGCCGGGTCGTGCGTCGGCTCGACGGACCAGCGTGGATCCCCGCGCCCCGGCGTGCGCCCGGCATGTGACATCGGCGCCGTGGAGACGGACGTCGCCGCGACGACGCCACCCCCCAATGGCGGTGGCGGTGGCGGTGGCGGCAACCCCCAGCCGACGCCTCCGGCCGGCCCGACGGGTCAGCGCGCCGCCGCGCTCAAGAAGTGCAAGAAGAAGAGCGGCAGAGCGCGGGCGAACTGCATCAAGAAGGCGAAGAAGAAGCCCGTCTGATCAGGCGGGGCCGAAGGCCTCGATGATCTTCTGCTGGTACTCGCCGATCTGCTCCGGCGGGATGAAGTAGGTCGCCGGGGTGAGGAAGACGCCGTCGCCGCGCTCGGCCACCTCGCCGACGCGCTCGCGGACCTTGTCGATCGGCCCGGCCGCGGTGAAGGCGTCGACCATCTCGTCGGGGATCTGCTCCGGCACGGCGGCCAGATCTCCCCTTCGGAAGGCATCGCCGGCGGCCTCCGCCGCGTCCGCGAAACCGTGCATCTCCCAGAGCGGCTTGTAGGTGCGGACCGTCGAGTAGAAGGCGATGGTGCGGCGGGCGGCGTCGAGGGCTCGGGCCTCGTCCTCGTCGATCACGGTGGTGATGGTCGGGATGAAGTCCAGGTCGGAGCGCTGCCGGCCTGAGCGCTGCAGGCCGGTCTCGAAGCTGGGAATGACGATCTCGTCGAGCCAGCGCACCGGGCACATCGGGTGTCCGATCAGCCCGTCGGCCACGTCGCCGGCCATCCGGCACATCCCTTCCCGCATCGCCGCGGCGTAGATCGGCACCCGGTCGCGCACCGGCTTGTGGGGCCGCACCCAGCCCTTGATGTCGATGTCCATGTACTCGCCCTCGTAGCGGATGGGCTCGCCGCTCGAGGCCTTCTCCATGATCAGGCGCGTCGCCTCGATCGCCTCGCGCAGATGCGGAGCGGGCTTGCCGTAGTCGACCGAGTGCCAGGTCTCGTTGAGGCGCTTCACGCCGGCGCCTAGCCCCAGCCGGAAGCGGCCACCCGACATCTCGTCGATGTCGAGAGCGCTGACGGCGAGGATGAACGCGCTGCGGGTGAACGCCCAGGAGATCCCGGTCCCGACCTCGACCTTCTCGGTCTTGGCGGCGAGCCAGGTGGCCTGAGTCACCGAGCTGCGGAAGAGCTCCGGCGTCCAGACGCAGTCGATTCCCGCCGCCTCGGCGGCGCTCGCCTGCTCGGCCAGGTCGGCGGGCGTGTCGCCGATCGCGGCGATCGAGATGCGGTCGAGGGCAGCCATCGGCGGCGTCAGCCTACTTCGACGCCTCCTCCACCGGCGTGTTGTCGAGGGAGCGCCATAGATACAGACAGGCGAGGGTGCGGCGGGGGCGCCACTCGTCGGAGATCCGCTCCATGTCCTCGGGGCCCGGGAGATCGTCCAGCCCGTAGGCGATCTGGATCGCGCGCCGGATGCCGAGGTCCCCGGCGGAGACGACGTCCTCGCGGCCGAGGTGGAACATCAGGAACATCTCGGCGGTCCATCGGCCGACGCCCTTGACCTCGATCAGGTCGGCGATCACGTCCTCGTCGGAGAAATCCTTGATTCGGTCGAAGTCGAGCCGGCCGTCCCTCACCCGCTGCGCCAGGTCACGCAGGAACTCGACCTTGGCGTTGGAGAGGCCCGCCTTGCGCAGGGTCGGCTTGCGCTTGCGGAGCAGCGCCTCCGGGGTCGGAGTCTCGCCGCCGAGCTGGGCCAGGAGCTTCTCCCAGATCGAGCGGGCGGCCTTGGTTGAGAGCTGCTGCCCGACGATCGCCCTCGCGACGGCCTCGAAGGGGTCCGGCCGCGAGCCGCGGCGGTCGATCTCCGGGTCGAGCGGGCCCCTCTCCTCCATCACCCGGCGCAGCACCTTGTCCGCGCGCATCAGCGCGCGGTCGTCCGCGCTCCATTTCGGGGCGGGCTTTCGGGCGTGCGCGCCCGCGGGCCTCGAAGGCATCAGACCCTGAACGCCCGCGGGACGCTCAACTGTGAGATCAGACGCGCTGAATCAGCGTGCCGGTGCCGAGCCCGCCGCCGCAGCACATGGTCACCAGGCCGGTCTCCTTGTCGGCGCGCTCCAGCTCATGGAGCAGCGTGGTGATCAGGCGCGCGCCGGTCGAGCCGAGCGGGTGGCCGAGGGCGATCGCGCCGCCGTTGACGTTGACGCGATCCATGTCGGGCTCGAGCTCACGACGCCACGCGGCGACGACCGAGGCGAATGCCTCGTTGATCTCGATCAGGTCGATGTCGTCCATCTTCATCCCGTTCCGCTTCAGGATCTTCTGCGTGGCGGGGATGGGGCCGGTGAGCATCATCACCGGGTCGACGCCGACGGTGGTCTGATCGACGATCTTGGCGCGCGGCGTCACGCCGAGCTCCTTGGCCTTCTCCGGCGTCGTCAGGATCACCGCGGCGGCGCCGTCGGAGACCTGCGAGGAGTTGCCGGCGGTGATCTTGCCGTCCTCCTTGAAGGCCGGCTTCAGCGAGGCGAGCTTCTCCGCGCTGTCGGGGCCCGGGGGACGGATTCCCTGGTCGGTGACGTAGGTGTCGCCGTTGTTCTGCCACGGGATGATCTCGCGCTCGAAGCGGCCCTCCTCGGTCGCCTGGTGAGCGAGCTGGTGGGAGCGAAGGCCGATCTCGTCCATCTCGGAGCGGGGGATCTCCCACTTGTCGGCGATCATCTCGGCCGAGATGCCCTGCGGGACCAGGTTGTAGCGCTCCATCAGGGCGGGCGAGAAGGCGAAGCCGTGCTCCTTCATCACGTCGGCCGAGTCGGCGAAGGAGATGTGACCCATGTGCTCGACGCCGCCGCCGATCACGACGTCATGGACGCCGGAGGCGACCAGCGCCGCGCCGAAGTTGACGGCCTGCTGGGCGGAGCCGCACTGGCGGTCGACCGTGGTGGCCGGCGTCTCGATCGGGAGCCCGGCCTCGAGCCAGGCGTTGCGGGCGATGTTGATGCCCTGCTCACCGAACTGCTGCACACAGCCGGCGACGACATCCTCGACCTCTGAGGCGTCGATCCCGGCGCGCTTGATCGTCTCGTCGTAGGTCTTCGCCAGCAGGCTCGAGGCGTGGACGTCCTTGTAATAGCCCTTCTCCTCGTGACCACGACCGACCGGCAACCGGGCGGCCTCCACGATGACTACCTCTCGTCCACTGAACTTTCCGTTCTCAGCCACCTCGGGCCTCCTAAGTCGGTTTCTTCAAGCAACCAAGTCTTGCCATAAAGAGCATACAACGATTGACTGGCGAGTCAGCCAGTCCTCTCCTTCACCTTGGCCAGCGCCTCCTCGTGCTGAAAGAAGGCGGACATCCCGGCGGGCCGGTCGGGGTCGGGACCGTCCCACCAGACGATGATTGTGAAGTCGCCGACGGGCACACCCTCGCCGGACTCCGGAGCCGCGAGGTGCCAGCGCGACCGGGCGAGGCTCGCCTCGCCGATCTCCGAGTAGTCGAGCATCTCGAACCGGTTGTCCTTCCAGATGTTGACCCAGGCGCGCATCCATTTGCGAAGCGCCTCTCCCCGGTAGACGCCCGTGTCCGGAAACGTGGGATCCGGGGTGAATACGAACTCGGGTCCGACCTCGTCGAGCCAGGCCTCGATGTCGCCGGAGTTCCACAACTCCACCATCCGCTGCGTCCATTCGTGCCGCCCCGTCGCCACGACCTGACTCTACGCCGACCTCGTCGTGATACACACCCGGCAGGGTGGCGCAATTCGATACATACGAGCGACCGGGAATCGCGGGCAGCGGGACCATCGCCTGCGGCCTGGCCGCCTGCGCCACCGTCGCATCCCAGGTCCTCCTGCTCGCCCGCTCGGATGCCTCCGCCTGGAAGGCCGAGGAGCAGGCTCACTCGCTGTGCGCGAAGCTCGACGGCGCCGATGCGAAGCGGATCAAGGTCACCACCGAGGTCGCCGACCTGTCGTCATGCGACGTCGTGGTCGAGGCGATCATCGAGGAGCTCCCGCCGAAGGTCGACCTGCTGACGGCGGTCGCCGAGACGGCGCCCGGCGCTGACCTGGCGACCACGACCTCTTCGCTGTCGCTCGACGAGATCGCGTCCGGCGCCGGACACCCGGAGCGCACCTTCGGCCTCCATCCCTTCAACCCGGTGGCGCGCATGGACCTCGTGGAGCTCTGCATCCCCGAGGCCGCCGGCGACGGCATCCGGGGGCGCGCCACGAACTGGTGCGAGTCCTTCGGGAAGACGGTCGTCGAGGTCCCGAACGAGCCGGGGTTCGTCGTCAACCGCCTCCTCTTCCCCTACCTCTTCGACGCGGTCCGGCTGATGGAGCAGACCGGGATGAATGCCGAGGACGTCGACCGCTGCATGACGCTGGGCGCGAACTACCCGATGGGCCCGCTCGCCCTGCTCGACCTGGTGGGCAACGACGTCGCGGTCGCGATCGGCGAGGCGCTCTACGCCGACAGCGAGGAGGAGCACCACCGCCCGCCCGGCCGGCTGATGGCGCTGGTCGACCAGGGGAAGCTCGGCCGCAAGTCCGGCGCGGGCTTCTACGACTACGACTGACCGCCGCTTAGGTCGATGACCAGCTGGGCGACGGTCCTGCCGACCGCGTCGAGCACCGCCGGGTCGAGCTTGTCGAGGGTGTCCTGGGTTCCGTTCTTGTACGGGTAGGACCAGTCGATCAGGTCGATCGAGGGAATCGCCATCTCGAGGAACGGGATGTGATCGTCGATGATCGGCGTCTGGGTGCCGGCTGGGAACAGATCCTCCGTCCCGACCTGCTGAGCCGCCTGCCGCAGCTTGGCCCAGAGGGCCGGGCTCGAATTGGTCTCGCGCGGGAAATGGGCGCCGCGGTTGGCGATGTAGTCGAGCAGGATCATGTCCCCGACCTGGCCGGGATGTGCCGCCGCGTAGGCCCGGGAGCCGCGCAGTGCGCAGTACTGAAAGTCGCGGTCCCCGCAGCCCGGCGGGGCCTCCTCCCCGTCGAAGAGGACGAAGCGGATCTCGGGATGGCCAGCCGGCAGCTCGGACGGCAGCGTCCTCGCCAGCTCGACCAGCGCGGCCGTCCCGGCCGCGCTGTCGTTGGCGCCGACGAAGCCCTTCGGCCGGAACTGCGTGTCGTAGTGGGCACCGATCACGATGGCCGGGCCATGCCCCGGGATGTCGCCGAGGACGTTCCGGAGCCCCTGCTGCGGGCCCTTGCTCGGGAACGGCTCGAGGGTCCCGTTGGGAAGCGTCCCCCGCAGCCGGTCCGCCAGGCGGCGGAGCTGAGGGGAGCCCGCGGGCCTCGGGCCGATCGCGACCTGTTGGCGGACGAGCGACATGGCGCGGCCCGCGTCGAACGACGGCTGCTTAGAGGAATCGCCGGACCCGCCGCAGCCAACGAGGGCGAGCCCCGCCAGCGCGAGAACGGCGAGGCTAGGCGGCCTGCTTGCCCTTGCGCTTGACGCGCGACTTCGTGGCGATCTTGGGCACCGCGGGCTCGTCATGACGGCCGGAACGATCCCAGATCACATCGGCCTGCGAGACGCCCTGCTTGCTCGCCTCCGCCTCCACCTCGGCCCATGGGAGCTGGGCCTCCGGGAGGTCATCCCACCGGGCCAAGTCGAGCGCCTCGAGTGCGCCCTCCAGAGCCGGCCCACGGTGCTCTTCGGAGCGGAGCACCGCCCTGACCACCTCAAGCTGCTTATCGCTGAACCGGACGACCCACATAGAGCCTCCTAATGACGCTCTGGATTTCCGGCAACGTAGAGCCCTAAACGGACGGAAGGGGAAAACTCCTGCAAGCTCCGGCTTATCAGGATCGCGCGTGGATTCGAACCGCCTCGATGCGGTTCTCGCGGACCGACTCGACCCGGATCTCGAAGCCGTCCGCGGTGATCCGATCGCCTCGCTTCGGCAGCCGGCCGAGCTCCCCGAAGACGTATCCGCCGACCGAGTTGTAGGCGTCCGTGTCCACCGGCAGCTCGATGCCGCGGTCCGAGAGGTCGCCGAGCGAGACGTGGCCGCGCACGTACCAGTCCCCGTTCGCGAGCTGCCGCAGGGAGCCGGCCAGCGGGTCCGTCTCGTCCTCGATCTCCCCGACGACCTCCTCGAGGATGTCCTCGACGGTGACGATCCCGACGGTCCGGCCGTACTCGTCCACCACCACCCCCACCGAGGAGCGCTGCCGCTGGAGCTCGGTGAGCAGGTCGTCGAGCGGCTTGGTCTCCGGGACGATCAGGGCATCCCTGACCGCCGACTCGATCTTCGCCTCGGGCCCCTCGCTCATCATCAGCCGCACGAGCCGGAGCGCGTGGACGATGCCGCGCACCCGGTCGGCGTTGCCCTCCTCGACCACGACCAGGCGGTTGTGGCCGGAGGAGATGCAGAGGTTGAGCGCCTCGGAGACGCTGCTCGAGTAGTCGACGGTGACGACTGCGGGGATGGGCGTCATCACCTCGCGTGCCGCCTGCTCGTGGAGGTGGAAGACGCCGCGCAGCATCACGGCCTCGCCCGGGTCGAGCTTGCCTCGGACGGCGGACTGCGAGATCAGCATCTGCAGGTCCTCGGAGCTGGGCTGCTGCTCGTCGATCTGGCCGGGCTTCACCCCGAAGAGCCGGGCGACGCCGTTCGACATCCAGGTCAGGGCGACGGTGAAGGGCGCACTGGCCCGGCGGAACCACCGGAGCGGCGCCGCGAGGACCCGGGCGGTGTCCTCGGGCCTCGAGATCGCGAACAGCTTGGGAGCCTGTTCGCCGACCGTGACGTGGAGCGCCGTGACGAGCGTGTAGGCGATCGCGACGGAGACGGCAACCGCGACGCCGTGCGAGAAGCCGCCGAAGATCGGCTCGAGCAAGTGCGCGACGGCCGGCTCGCCGAGGAAGCCGATGCCGATCGAGGCCATCGTGATCCCGAGCTGGCAGGCGGACAGGTACTCGTCGATCCGGTCGAGCTCCTCCAGGACGGCGGTCGCTCTACGCGATCCCTCAGCGGCGAGCTGCTCGTGCTTCGAGCGCCGGGAGCGGACCAGCGCGAACTCGGCCGCGACGAAGACGCCGTTCACGGCGATCAGCAGGAACAGCAGGACCAGAAGCAGCGCGCTCATGCTCGCCGCCCGGATTCAGCCGGTCTCGCGCCCCGATGGGCGCGCGTACTTCGAGGGAGGTCGTCGTCGATCACGGGCGACGGGCCAAGGCTACCGAACGTGATGACGGTGTTTTCGGCGGCGCTTGTGGCGGTGCTTCTTGTGCTTCCGGTGACGGCCCGCGACGCCGCCCGCCGGCGGCGGGGGCGTCCCCGCCGTCCCGACCGGCACGGGCGGCACGGGCGGATCGTTGTCCGGTGCGACGACGCGATCGCCGACGATCTCCTGCGGCGTGGCGGGGTTGAAGCCGGGGGGCGCCTCGGGCAGGCCGAAGTCGGCCGAGCGCGCGACCAGCTCGGAGGCGGCACGCTCGCAGACCGCCGAGATCGTCAGGGACGGGTTCACGCCGAGGCTGGTCGTGATCGCGGAGGAGTCCATGCAGAAGAGCCCCTCGTAGCCGAAGGCCTCGCAGCGGTGGTCGACGACGCCCAGGTCGGCCGAATCCCCCATCCGACAGCCGCTCAGCGGGTGGGCGCAATAGGCGCCGCGCGTCTCGGTGAGCTTCAGGAAGCGACCGAGGGCCGCCCGTATCCCGGCGACGATCCCTTGGAAGGCCGCCGCATGGCTTTAGCAGCCGGCGGCCGGCCGGGACATCTCTTCTAGGCGAGCGCCTCGACCTTCTTCGCCAGCTCGAAGTCGTTCTCGGTGACGCCGCCCTTGGAGTGTGTCGAGATCGCGACCTCGACCTGGCTCCAGGAGATCGCGATGTCGGGGTGGTGGTTCATCTCCTCGGCCGGCCCGACGATCGAGTCGACGAACTCGACCGATCCCTTGAAGTCGCCGCGGTCGAAGCTCTTGACGATGTACTCGCCGCGCTGCCGCCAGCCGTCGAGGCCCTTGAGCCCCTCCTTGATCTGCTCGTCGCTCAGAAGTGCCATATTCGTCGGGTGCGAATCGCGAGCCTGGTCCCGTCCGCGACCGAGATGCTATTAGCCCTCGGCCTGGGGGATCAAGTCGTGGCCGTCACCCACGAGTGCGACCACCCGCCGGAGGCGGCGAGCAAGCGCCACCTCACGCGAAGCTTGGTCCCGGACGGGCTGTCCGCCGGCGAGATCGACGCCGAGGTCCGGCGGCTCACCGGCGAGGGACACCACCTCTACGAGCTCGACGAGGCTGCCCTGGCAGAGCTCGACGTCGATCTGATCGTCACCCAGGCGCTCTGCGAGGTCTGCGCGGTCTCCTACGACGACGTCGTCGCCGTGGCCGCTCGCCTGGAGAGCCGGCCGAAGGTGATCTCTCTCGATCCCGACGACCTCGGCGAGGTCCTCGACGACATCGACCGCCTGGGCGAGGCCACCGGCGCCGCAGACCGCGCGGCCGTCCTCCGCGCGTCTCTCGAGGCACGGCTCACGGCGGTGCGGGAGGCGGTGTCCGGCGCCGGGACGCCCAGGGTTCTTCCCCTCGAATGGCTCGAACCGCCCTTCACCGGCGGACACTGGGTCCCGGAGATGATCGAGATCGCCGGCGGCGAGCCGCTTCTCTGCGTCCGGGGCGGCAAGTGCCCGACCGCCACCTGGGAGGAGATCGCAGCCGCCCAGCCGGACGCGGTCATCGCGATGCCCTGCGGCTGGGACGCTGGTCGCGCTCGGGCCGAGGTCGAATCCCACGCCGACGAGATCGGCGCCGCTGGCGCCGAGCGGATCTGGGCAGTCGACGGCGCTGCCTCCTTCTCCCGGCCCGGCCCCCGCCTCGTCGACGGCACCGAGCTGCTCGCCCACCTGCTCCACCCGGATAGGGTTGATGCTCCGCCAGGCGTTCCGTTCGAACGGGTCGAGGAGAAGACATGGGCTTGAACTGGGCCGAGCACACCGTCGAGATCGCTGCGCCGATCGGAACCTGCTTCGCCGCGATCATCGACTACGAGACCTTCCCTACCTGGCAGGGGGCGGTGGTCGACACCGAGGTGCTCGACTGGGACTCGAAGGGCCGTGGCAAGCGCGTCCGCCTGTTCATCGACGCGAAGGTCCGCAAGGTCGACTACACGCTCGACTACAGCTACGACCAGCCCACGCGGATCGAGTGGGACTTCGTGGAGGGCAACGGCATCAACGGCGCCGACGGCCACTACCTCTTCGAGGAGCTCGAGGCCGACAGGACCCGAGCGACCTACAAGCTCGGGCTCGAGGTGGGCATCCCGCTGCCCGGCCCGGTTGCGAGGCGAGCGCACAAGTCGACCCTGAAGGGCTCGGTCGAGGACCTGAAGAGGGAGGCTGAGCGCCGCGCGGCCTCGGCGCGAAAGGCCGCCAACGGCAGCCGCGGGAAGGAGCGCTCGCGCGAGGACACCCTCGCCGAGAAGGTCGGCATCAAGCAGCCCGAACGGAAGGCCGCCCAGCCGCCGGCCGAGCCGGACGACTGGGCCCCGAGCGACGACCCCGACTCCCTGATCGATGTGCCGGTGAAGCTCGCCGGCCGCGCCGCGGGCCTGGGCATCGGCGTGGCGCGACGCACCGTCGGCGTGGGGCTCGAGGTGGCCGGTGCGGTCACCAGCCGGCTGCGCCGGCTAGCCGGCGACCGCTAGCGCCCCGGCGAAAGTCGCCGCGAATACCAGCAGGATCCCGACGAGCTCCAGGGTGAAGCCGGGGCGGCCGCTCATCTGCCGCTCCACAAAGATCACCAGCAGCGCGGCGACCGTCCCCCCGATCAGGCCGCCGATGTGGCCGCCGATCGAGATTCCCGGGATCGCGAACGTGAGGAACAGGTTGAGGACGATGAAGACGCCGAACTGCTGGGCGACCTGCTCGATCCCCCGCCCCCGCGCGACGACGATGACGGCCGCCATCAGACCGAAGATCGCGCCCGAGGCGCCGACCGTGACGGTGTTGGGATCGACGATCAACGCGCCCAGCGAGCCGGCGACCAGCGAGACGAAGTAGATGCCGAGGAACCGGGGCGTGCCGATGCCCGGCTCGAGGATGCTGCCCGCCACGTAGAGGACGTACATGTTGAACAGCAGGTGGAGGAAGCCCGCGTGCAGGAACCCGCCGGTGATCACGCGCCACCAGTCGCCGTTCGCGATGTCGGGGCCGCGCAGGCCGGCGTCGTGGATCACCGATCCGCTGCCGCTGAACTGACCCGCCCCGCCGCCGGCGAGCTCGACCAGGAAGACGATCACGTTGATCGCGATCAGCGCGATCGTCGCGGGCATCTTGCCGGCGGTCGGGCTGAAGGCGCCCTGACCGACCCGGACCTTGGTCGTCTGACTTGCGCACTCCGGGCAGCGCATGCCGACGGGCGTCGAGGTCATGCACTCCGGGCAGATCGGCCGCCCGCAGTTCGAGCAGGAGACGCCGGTCTCGCGGTCCGGATGCCGGTAGCACGTCGGGCGGGTCTGGGTGCTCGCCTCCATCGCCTGCCAGCCTAGACGAGCGGGTTTCCCGCTCCCCCTATTCGATGGTGGCGGTGAGCAGCACCGGCGGGGTCGGGGTGGTGCGCCCGGGATGGGGCTCCCTGGTCACCATCACCTTGGCGCCGGGGTCGAGGTGACCGTCGACCGCGGTCATCGCGCGGCCCGACTGGTCCGGGATGAAGTTGGAGGAGGGCCGCACGGTCTGTCCCTGCGCCACCCACACCTGGTAGACCTCGCGCCCGCTCAGCTGATGGAGGCCATGCAGGTCGAGCATGGACGTGTTGTCACCGACCGCCAGGGTGCCGCCGATGCCCTGCTGCGCGACCACGGGGACCGTCCCGGCCCCGCCGCCACCGCCGCCATTGCCCGCCGCCAGATAGCCGCCGACACCAGCCGCGACGATCGCGAGCGCCGCCAGACCCACGGCCGGCCGCAGTAGCAGCCCGCGCCACCCTCGGCGCTCGCGCCCTCTGCTCGCCTCCTGCCTCCGGCCCTTCCCGGAAAGCTCCGCCTGCTTCGCGTCGGCCTCCTCGCGGACGATTCCGAGCACGCGCTCGCGGAGCTCGGGCGGAGGCTCGAGCTGCTCGACGGATTCGCCCAGCACCGCCACGGCGGGGGCGAGGGCCTCGAGCTCGCGGGTGCAGCGCGCGCAGCCCGGTGCGTGGGCCTCGACCACCCCGGCCGCCTGCGGGTCGAGGGCACCGATCGAGTAAGCGACCAGGTCGTCTCTGTCCGGGTGCTCGCCGGTCACCAGCCCTCCGCCAGGGTCGCTCTGATCTTGTCCATGCCAAGCCTCATCCGCCCCTTCACCGTGCCGAGCGGCTCGTTCAGCATCTCCGCGATCTCGGAGTGGCTGAAGCCGCCGAAGTAGGCGAGCTGGATCACGCGCGATTGGTCGTCCGGGAGGTCCTTGATCGCACCGCGGACCTCCTGCGCGGTCTCGCGGCGGAGCGCCTCGGTCTCGGTGAGCTCGTCCGCCGGAGTCCGCTCCAGCAGCTCCTCACCGCCGGCGGCCAGCTTCGGCGAGCGCCCGGACTCCTTGCGCAGCAGGTCGATCGCGCGGTTGCGGACGATGCCGAGCGTCCAGGCCCTGACGCTCCCGCGGGCGCGGTCGTAGCGCGCGCCGCTTCGCCAGATCGACAGCAGCGCCTCCTGTGTCACGTCTTCGGCCGCGGTCCGGCTGCCGACGATCCGATAGGCGAGGGAATACGCGGCGCCGGCGTGCCGGTCGTAGAAGACCTCGAAGGCGAGCGGGTCCTCGCGCGCGACCAGGGGCATCAGGTCCTCGTCGGCGAGGACCTGGAGCTCGGCGCGTGTCAAGTGCGCCTCTCCGGGTGATCTATTTGCTTGCCTCCCACGAATATGGCTACGAGCGGTCTAGGCAATCGGATCACGCCCAAAGGAGGAGTCATGGAGGAGACAAGTCCCGCCAGGCTGTACTGCCTGCTGGTAGGTGGAGTCCTGGTCATCGCGGGGATCATCGGATTCTTCTACGAGGCGAGCTTCGCGACCGGGGACTCGATCAGAACGAGCGACGTCTTCGGCGTCCTCTCGGTCAACGGCTGGCACAACGTGGTGCACATCGCGATCGGGGCGCTGCTGCTCGTCTGCGCGGGATCGGCTGCGCGAGGAGCCGCCCTCTTCGTCGGGATCCTCTACATCGCGCTGTGCGTCCTCGGCTTCATCGCGACGAGCCACGGCGGGATCACCTTCGTCGCCAAGGACGACGTGCTGATCAAGCTGGTTCCGGTCAACAACGAGGACAACGTGCTGCACCTGATCCTCGGGATCACCGGAGTGATCGCGTACTTCGCGTCCCGGCCGCTCGGCCGGACGGCCGCGGCGACCTGACCGTCTAGTCGCGCCGGTTGCGGACCTGGTCTCGGACCTGATCCGCGATGTCCGAGACCTGGTCCGCCAGCTCCGAGAAGCGCGAGGGCTTCTTGCCGCCCCGGCGGCGCAGCTCGACCAGCACGAGGCCACCCGCCGCGACTCCGCCGGCGGCGATCGCGGCCGCCGGGCGAATCCAGTTCCGCGGATCGCGCAGGGAGCGAAGCTCGGACTCGGAGAGCTCGTCAGCCCAGGCGGAGAGTTCCTCGGCCGCAGCCTCGGTGACGGCGCTCAGGGTCTCCTCGACCCGGCCCGAGAGCTTCTCGGGCGGCTCGATCGGCCGCAGCGCCGACCGGAGCAGGCTCTCGACGTCGCCTGGAGTCTCAGCCGCCATTGACGCTCATCTCCTCCTCGAGCTGCTTGATCGCCCTGTGGATCAGGACCTTCGTCGCGCCGTCCGAGCGGCCCAGCGACCGGGCGATCTCGCGGTTGTCCATGCCGAGCGCGAACCGCATGATCAGGGCGTCGCGGCGGTCGTCGGGCAGGTGCTGGAGGTGCTCGATCACGCTCTTCAGCTCCTCCCGCCCCTCGACGATCCGCTCGGTGCCGTGCGGCGCCGCGATCGGCTCCGACTCGTCCAGCACCCGCTGCGGGCGCCTGGCGCGGTCGCGGTGGTAATTGGAGGCGAGGTTGTGCGCGATGCGGATGAGCCAGGGGCGGAGCGGCCGGCCGTTCGACTCGCGGCGGGCGCGCTCGAAGTGCCGGTAGGCCTGGAGAAAGGCCTGCTCGGTGACGTCCTCGGCGTCGTGGTGGTTTCCCACCCGATAGTACGAGTACGAGTAGACGTCGCGCAGGTGATCGCGATAGAGCTCCTCGAAGGCGCGATCGAGGTCGGCCTTCGACTCCTTCGGCTCGCCGTTGCTCGCGGCGACCTTCTCCGCATCCGACACACGGCAAGCGTACTCGCGGCCACGCTCACGCCGCTCGCCCTCCGGCGACCGGTTCGCGCCTTGCACGCTGGGCCTGTCTGACGCGCGCCATCCACTCGGCCGGGGAGATCTCCCCCGCGATCAGCCCGGTCAGCGCCTCGAGTGCCGAGCAGCCCATCCCGGCGCGGCGCACGGCCTCGGTGATCAGCGGAACGGAGTCGAGCGCCTCCGAAGCCTGGCCGATGATCTCCGGGATCTGCTCGACGGGGGTTCCCTCCCCCAGCAGCTCGCCCGCGCGCCGGTTGCGGCTGCCCTCGGCGAGGATCGTCGCGGTCAGGTCGCCGACTCCGGCCACCCCCGCGAACGTCTCGTGCAGTGCGCCGCGGGCTCGCGCATAGGCGACGCACTCGCGCCAGACCTGGGCCGTCGCGATGCCGGCGGCATTCATTCCCTGCGCCTGCGCGGCGGCGCCCGCGAGGGCGGCCGCGTTCTTGGCGGCCCCCGCCACCTCCACTCCGATCATGTCCTCGGAGCGCTCGCAGACGAGACCCGCCTCGTCGAAGACGCTGCCGAGCTGGTCGCGGAGGTCGGCGTCGCGGCTGCCGAGGACCAGCGCGGCGGTGCCGGAGACGGCCTCCTTGGCGTGCGCCGGGCCGCCGAGCGACGCCACCGCGCGTGCGCGGATCCGCTCCGAGACGTACTCGGACGGGAGGGCAGCCATCGGGGCGACCATTCCCTTGCTGAGCAGCAGGACCGAGGCGCGCTGGCCAACCCGATCGCCGATCGCGCCGACGGCCTGCGGCAGGGCGGCCGAGGGGACGGCCAGGCAGACGAGGTCGATGCCCGCGAGCTCGATGTCCGCCGCCCGCTTCACGGTGAGGGAGTCGGGCAGCGGCACGCCGGGGAGGTAGTGCTCGTTGGTCCGGGTTTCGTTCATCTCCTCCGCCCGCTCCGGCGTGCGGGTGCCGAGCTGGACCTCGAGCCCTCCGCGCGCGAGCAGGACGGCGACCGCGGTGCCCCAGCTGCCGGCGCCGATCACCGCCGCCTTGCGGAGCGGCGGCAGGCCTCCGAGCCACTCCCACTGAAGCTCGATCACCGGCCAGATCCGGGCCCCGACCGAGTTGGCGAGGACCGGCGACGGGTCCTCGGTCCGCGGGAAGGTGAGTGCCCTGCCCATCCGGACCTTGACCTTGCGGGGGCGGATCCTCCAACCGCGGCGGACCTGCTCGGTGCCGTGGACGGCGACGGGCAGGACCGCGGCGCCGGTCTCCAGGGCGAGCCGGCCGAAGCCGCGCTTGGGCCTGGCGAGCGAACCGGTCCGGTGCCGGGTGCCCTCCGGGAAGATGCAGACGGCGCCGCCGCGCTCGAGCACCTCGCGCGAGGTGATCAGGGTCTGCTCGTCGGATTGGCCACGGCGCACGGGGTACGCGCCCAGCCGGTTCAGGATCCAGCCCTGCCAGCGCTTGTCGAAGAGCTCGACCTTGGCGACGTAGTGGAGAGGCCGGCCCCAGGGGAGCGAGGCGCCGATCACGAAGGGGTCGAGGAAGCTGCGGTGGTTCGCGGCGACGATCAGCGGGCCCTTGACCTTGCCGTGCTCGCGCCCGATGCGCGAGAGCCTGAAGTAGGCGAGGAAGAACGGGACGAGGATCAGGCGCGCGAGGAAGTAGAGCGGTCGGTTGACCCCGTGCTCACGCGTGAAGCGGTGATAGCTGAGCAGCCTCTCCTCGTCCATGCTCAGATCGAAACCCCAGCACACTGGGCAGTTACAGGCGGGGCGCCCCCGTCCGGGCTACCAGGCGGCCTCGAGGATGCCGGCGAGGTCCTCGCGCCGCACCTCCCCGGGGGTCATGTGCTCGAGCTCCGGTCGGGCCATCGCGACGTCGATGACCTCGTCGAACCGACCCCGGTCGGCGCCCAGCTCGCCCAGGTGCCGGTCTCCGGCGAGCTCGGCGATCCGGCCCCTGAGCCCATCCGGATTCGTGCCCAGGGCCTTGGCCAGCGCCTCGGCCTGCTCCGGCGCGCGCCTCCCCATCTCCTCCATCGTGTGCGGGAGGAGCGCGCCGTAGGTCTCGGCATGTGGCACGCCGAGCACCCTCACCGACGTCTGGCCCAGGACGTGGTGCAGCGCGATCCCCGCCCGGTCCACCGCGATCCCGCAGAGCAGCGCGCCCAGCGCGAGCGCCGAGCGGTCCCGCCTGCCCGGTGACTGGTCGAGCGCCCGAGCGATCAGCTCGGCGCCGCGGAGCGCGGCCTCCCGCGAGTCGTCGTCGGCGAGCGGCGTGAAGAGCGAGTCGGAGCCGTGAGCCAGCGCATTCATCGCCGTCGCCCGCAGCTGGGGCTCTGGGGCGCTCGTCATCGCGTCGGCGTAGGCGATCACGAGGTTCGGCCGGACACCGGCGCCGGCATCCCGCCGCTCGGGCAAGCGGTGGATCGCGGTCATCGGGGCGCCGGAGAGGGTCGTCGGGATCGCCGCGACCTCGCCGCCCCGGACAGCTGCGATGGCCTTGGCCGAGTCGATCACGCGGCCGCCGCCGAAGGCGACGAGACGGTCGCTTCCCACCTCGTCGACGATCGCCGCGGAGGCCTCGGGCACGCCGCCTGGCGCGACCAGGTGCGTGCGCGCGGCCGCCTCCCCGAGACCGCCGGCGTCGGCCAGTGCTCGCGGCGTGGAGAGCAGCTCGAACTCCTCCCACCCCTGGTCGATGAGGGTCCCGAGGGGATCGGTGACGGGCCCGCCGTAGAGCAGCAGGCGGCGGCGGTCGTCGGCGTACTCGACCCAATTCCCGTTCTCTGGTGCCTTCAGATCACGGATGGACAAGAGCCCGCCCCCGGACTCGAACCGGGAACCTCTCGATTACAAGTCGAGTGCTCCACCAATTGAGCTAGGCGGGCAATTCGTAGTCACGAGCCCAGCGGATACCCGCTTCCTGGCCGTTTTTCGTCGGGTCGACCCGGAGATAGCCGTGACCCGCTGGAGCGTCGGCCACCGGGACAGCATAAATCGCACCCGTCTCGGGGCAGTGGACCAAGAACAGCTCCACCTCCTTCGTCGTGTAGTCGCGAAAGAACGTCTGCCTTGTGTTCGTGCGAACGCTTCTTGTGCCGAACACGACCACCCCCTTCCGTAGACGGCCGGTCTTGCATTGAGCGCGAACGAACGTGCCGCCGATGTCCAGGACCAGGTCATATCGCTGGTTAGTCCCAAAGGGAAGAAGCACGGCGTAGCCACGTCGAATCAACTCGGCAACGATCGCTGCCTCTGTCCTCAGCCCGACATCCACAGGGTGAGAACTCTTTGCCGGCGGGGGAAGTGGTGGTTCAGGTGACACTCCCATCCATCGCCAGCATCGCGATCAAAGGTTCACGAGGTCCACACAAACGAAACGAATCTGTGACGCCGCCTCAGCTGTACCGCTGGTTTGCATGCCGGCCTTCTCCTGCGCGCACTGCTGGGCGGTCAGGCTGGTGACCTGACCGCCCTGCGAGGCCGCGGCGCCGGCCGGCAGTGCGAGCAGCGCGGCCGCGGCGATCCCTCCGATGGCGTACCTGAGCTTCACCTCCGCTGTATCGGCTCGCGCGCCAGATCGCCCGATCCCGAAAAGACGGGTGCGTGGACGGAAGGTCGGGCATACTGCCCGCGTGGCCAAGATTCGCGAATCGCTCAGTGACCCGAGCGCCGCCGCCCAGCGCGGGCGCTGGCTCGCGCGCGGGGCCTGGCTGCTCGCAGCGGCCGAGGTGGTCCTCGCGGTGCGCAACCACGTAGCCACCCGGCTGAGCGAGAAGGACCGCGCGCGGATGGCCGAGCTCGTCAAGGCCTCGAAGGGGCGTCCCTCGAACCTCTCGGACCGCCAGCGCAAGGAGCTGAAGGGGCTGCTGGATCAGGTCGAGCCGCGCGAGCTGGCGAAGACCGTCGCGTCCAGCAGCTTCGCCGGCCGGTTCGCCAAGGGTCTGCGCCGCAAATAGAGCGGCCGCCCCTTTCGGAGCGGCCGCTTGGCTGCCGTGCCGTTTGAGTACCCCTGTCTAGATCTTCACCATGCGTGAGTCGAGGTGGATGCCCACCTTGCGCTTGACGCGCTGCAGCGCGTTGTCGACGGTTTTTGTGTCGCAATCCAGCTTCTCGCCGATCACCTCGTAGGAGTGGCCGTCGAGGTAGAGCGCCAGGACGCGGCTCTCCAGCTCGGACAGCACGCTGGTCAGGCAGGCGACCAGGCTCTCGAGCTCCTCGCCGGAGATCACCTGGTTGGCGGGGTCGCGGACGGCCGGACCGGGGAGAACCTCCTCGAGGGTGGTCTCCGAGTCGGGGCCGGCCGCGGCCGGGGTCTGGCTGAACGAGACGTACTGGTTGAGCGGGGTGTGCTTGTTGCGCGTCGCGGTCTTCACCGCGGTGATGATCTGACGGGTGATGCAGAGCTCCGCGAAGCCGCGGAAGCTCGATTCGCGCTCGGGGCGGTAATCGCGGATCGCCTTGAACAGGCCCAGCATCCCCTCCTGCATCAGATCGTCGGCGTCGCCGCCGAGCAGGAAGTAGGACGAGGACTTGACCCGCACGAAGCGCCGGTACCGGCGCACCAGCTGGTCGTAGGCGTCGGTCCGGCCGTTCTTGGCCAGCGCGACCAGAAACTCGTCGTCGGGGCCCGGTCCGGTGGTGGTGCGGGCGCCCTCGGGAATGGCTCTGGCGGGGACGACCGCGTGCTCTTCGGTGCTTGGGGTAGGAACAGCCACAGCAACCTCCTCTTGGGGGGATCTGTGGCGCCCAGTTCCTCCCCTGAGGCGCCGTTTCGGGTGCTGTCCATCAGGCTCGACCTGAGGTTCACCCTTCTGGCGGAGCAGCCTACTCGGGGATTCCGGAATGTCAACCACTGTTCGGAGCCGATGCAATTCGGCTTGCAGGATCCGTGCCTGGAGGGGCCCGAAACCGGTGGTCCGTCCGCGTCCGCTGTTAATCCGTGTCCCGCTCGGCGTGCGGCCGGGCCGAACAGAGGAGGAGAGATGGAAGCCAGCACACATCGGGTCGAGCCCGGTCGTGTCATCAGCGAGGCCTTTGAGACCTACCAGTCGCATGCGGGCGCCCTGCTAGGCGGGGCCCTGATCGTGATCGGGATCGCCGGGTTGATCGAGGGACTGCTCGCGGTCACCGGAAGCTTCATCCTGGTGATGCTCGGCGTCCTGATCGGGCTGGCGGCGAGCTTTCTCTACACGGGATATGTGGTGAAGCTCGTCCAGGACGTTCGCGACGGCAAGCGCGACTTCACGGTCGGAGAGCTCTTCTCCCACGCGGCCCCGTACGTCGGGACGCTGATCCTGAACGGGATCCTGGCCGGCATCGCCATCGCGATCGGCTTCGTGCTGATCATCGTCCCTGGGCTGATCCTGCTGACGATCTGGGCGGTGATCGCGCCGTCGATCGTCGTCGAGGACAAGGGCGTCTTCGATGCCTTCGGCCGCAGCCGCGAGCTGGTGCGAGGGAACGGCTGGCAGGTGTTCGGCGCAATCGTGCTCGCCTTCCTGATCGTGTTCGCCGTCGGGCTGGTCGCCGGGCTCATCGGCGCGGCGATCGGCGACGTGGGCCGCGTGATCCTGCAGGCGGCCGCGAATGTGGCGACGGCGCCGGTGGCGGCGCTCGTCTCGAGCATCCTCTTCTTCGATCTCGGCGGCGGATCGCAAACGGCAACGGTGCCGGCGCCGGCGCCGGAGGCGCCCACGGCCTAGACGCCGATCAGCCTCGGCGGGCTCAGCGGTTCGGGTCGCAGGACTCTTCGCTGTCGCTGAGCCTGCCGAGGAGTTGGGCCAGGGTCTTGATCTCCTCCTGGCTGAGTACCGCGCCGACCCGGCGCTCGACGGCCTCGACGTGCTGGGGCCAGGCCTCCTTGATCTTGGCCTCGCCGGCGTCGGTCAGGATCGCGTAGCTGACCCGCGCGTCCTCCTTGCACTCGCCCTTCCCCACCAGGCCCTGGTCCTCGAGGCGATCCAGTAGCCGGGTGATCCCGGAGGGTGAGAGCTGCAGCTCGTTGGCGAGGTCGATGCGGCGCATCCCGTCCTCGCCCGACCGCGACAGCAGCAACAGGCAGCCGTAGTCGTTGATCGTCAGGCCGTGGCTCGCCACGAGCGCGGCGCTCAGCTCACGGGTGAGCGTGGCGTGCGCGCCGAGCAGGTTCCCGAACGCATCGGTGGACGGAAGTGCTTGATCTTTCAACTGTTGTGTAGTCAAGTTTCGCTGCTAAACTCTTTGACAGGTCAAATAATTCTAGCTCACCAAGGAGCCTTTGATGACAACAGCACAAGCAGAGTCAACCATCCCGACCGGCACCTGGCAATCCGATCCGGTTCATTCCCGGGTCGGCTTCTCCGTGAAGCACATGGTCGTGGCCACCTACCGCGCCGGCTTCGATGATTTCGAGATCCGGCTCAGCGATGAGGACGGGCAGCCGAAGATCAGCGGCGAGGCACGCGTGGAGAGCATCGAGTCCCGCGACGAGACGCAGCGGGCCCATTTGCTCTCCCCCGACTTCTTCGACGTCGAGAGCCACCCGGCGATCCGGTTCGAGTCGACCGACATCCGCCGCGACGGCGACAAGCTGAGCGTGGACGGCGAGCTGACGATCAGGGGCAACACCCGTCACGTCACCGCGGTCGGCGAGATCAGCGGCCCGGTCGTCGACATCGCCGAGCAGGAGAAGGTCGGAATCGACCTCGAGACGAAGGTCGATCGCACGGAGTACGGCCTCAACTGGAACGCCCCGCTGCCCAAGGGCGGCTTCGCGGTCGACAACGAGGTCACGCTGTCAGTCCACCTCGAGCTCATCCGGGAGGAGGCATAACCGAGATGAAGGTGCTCGCGATCTCAGGAAGCCTGCGTCGCGACTCCCACAACACCGCGCTGCTGCGGGCGGCGGCCGAGCTGCTGCCGCCGCCCATGGAGCTCGAGCTCTACGAGGGGCTGAAGCGGGTCGAGCCCTACGACGAGGACGACGACGTCGGCCACGGCCCGCCGGAGGCACGGCGCTTCCGTGAGGCGATCGAGGACGCGGACGCGATCGTGATCGCAACGCCGGAGTACAACTCCTCGATCCCCGGTCAGCTCAAGAACGCCCTCGACTGGGCGTCGAGGCCCAAGGGCGAGAACGCACTCTGGGGCAAGCCGGTCGCAGTGGTCGGCGCGAGCACCGGGATGTTCGGCGCGGTCTGGTCGCAGGCAGAGCTCCGCAAGGTCCTCGGCGCCTCGGGCGCCCGGGTGCTCGACCTCGAGCTGCCGATTCCTCACGCGCACGAAGCGGCGTTCACGGACGATGGGCGGCTCGCGGAGGCCGACACGCGCGACCGCTACACGGAGATTCTCGACGAGCTGGTCTCGCTCGCCGAGCAGTCCGGCCGACTCGCCCAGATCGCCGCCTGATCGCCGCCCGGTAGGGTTCCGCGCCGATGGAGCGACGTGAGGGCATCGACGCCCCCGACCGGCAGGCGATGGCCGCCTTCGCGAGCCGCGCCTCCGAGGGCCCGGTCTACATGCTCAACCTGCTCGAGTTCCAGCCCGACGGCGGGGCCGAGCGCTACGCCGAGTACGGCGCGGCCGTGGCGCCGCTGCTCGAGGGGGTGGGCGGCGAGCCGGTGTTCGCCGGGAGGCCGGCGGAGCACCTGATCGGCGAGGGCTCCTGGGACCTGATGATGGTCGTCTCCTACCCGACCCGCCAGGCGTTCCTCGACATGGTCTCGTCCCCCGAGTACCAGGCGATCGAGCATCTGCGCAGCGAGTCGCTCCGGCGCTCCGAGCTGCAGGCGATGGACGCCCTCGACGCCGCCGAGCTGCCCGGCGCCTAGCCCGCCCGCTGCCGGCGGGCCTCGAAGAGGATCACCGCCGCCGCGACCGACGCGTTGAGCGACCCGATGCTGCCGGCGATGGGGATCGAAATGAGCTCGTCGCAGGTCCCGGCGACCCTCTGCCTGAGGCCGCTTCCCTCCGAGCCGAGCACGAGCACGGCTCGGCCCACCCAGTCGACATCGGTGTAGAGGCGGTCCGCGTCGGCGTCTGCGCCGTAGATCCAGGCACCGGCCTCCTTCGCCTCGGCGAGCCAGTCCGCCAGGTTCCTGACCCGCGCAACCGGCAGGTGCTCCACGGCGCCAGCGGACGCCTTGCAGGCCGCCGCGGTGACCGAGGCGGCCCGCCGCTCCGGGATCACAACCCCCGCGGCCCCGGCCACCTCGGCCGCACGGCAGACCGCGCCGAGGTTGTGCGGGTCCTGGATCTGGTCGAGGGCGACGACCAGGCCCTGGCCGTCGTCGTCCTCGAACAGGGCGTGCGGGTCGGCGTACGGATATGGGTCGACCTCGGCGACAACGCCCTGGTGGTCAGGGGACCCACAGAGCCGCTCGAGCTCCTCGGCCGGCGTCTCCGGCGATTGCCAGATCCGGTGGACCCGGCGCCTGCCGCGCTCGGCCTCCGCCACGGGCCTCCGGCCGTAGATTCGCTCGGGCTCGGCCACTAGGCTCGGCGCCGCACGAGCCTGGCGCCGCCCGCCTCGTCGCGGACCTCCCAGCCCAGCTCCGTCAGCTGGTCGCGCAGCGAGTCCGCGCGCTCGAAGTCCTTTGCCTGCCGCGCCTCCTGGCGGTCGGCGAGCAGCTGCCGCGCGTCGGCCGGCGCCTCCTCCTCCCCCTCCAGCAGTGAGTCGAGCCCGAGCAGCGGCAGCAGCTCCTCGAGGATCCCCCGTGCTCCCGGAAGCTCGCGACGGTTGCCCTCGGCGACGATCTCGAAGAGCACCGCGTAGGCCTGCGGCGTGTTGAAGTCGTCCGACAGGGCGTCGAGGAAGGCCTGGCGGCGGTCGGCGAGGAACTCGTCGGGCTCGCCGGCGGGCCCGTCCATCAGGTAGTTCCGGATCCGGTCGACGCGCGCCGCGGCCTCCGTGAGCTGGTCGTCCGAGAAGGCGAGCGGCTGCCTGTAATGGCCCGAGCCCAGATAGGCGACGACGGTCTGGCCGCCGTAGCGGTCGATCGCCTCGGAGAGCTGGAAGATGTTGCCGACCGACTTCGACATCTTCTCCTCGTCGATCTGGACCATCCCGTTGTGCATCCAGATCTCTGCGAGGGGGACGCCCCGACCGGCCTCGGTCTGGGCGATCTCGTTCTCGTGGTGGGGGAAGACCAGGTCGATGCCGCCGCCGTGGATCGCGAAGTCCGGGCCGAGCTCCTTCTCCGACATCGCCGAGCACTCGATGTGCCAACCGGGCCGGCCCTTGCCCCAGGGCGAGTCCCAGGAGGTGTCCTCGCCCTCCTTGTGGCCCTTCCAGAGAGCGAAGTCGAGGCGGTCCTCCTTGAGCGATGCCGTCCCGGCCTCCTCCCCCTGGTCCATCTGGTCGGTGTCGCGGTTGGATAGCTTGCCGTAGCCGTCGAAGCTCCGCACCCGGAAGTAGACGTCGCCGTTCGCCTGATAGGCGTGACCGCTCTCGATCAGGGCCTCGATCAGGGAGACGATCTCGGGAATCGTCTCCGTGGCCAGCGGCTCCGCGTCCGGGCGCTCCAGGCCGAGCGCGTCGGTGTCAGCGATGTAGGCGGCCGTCATCTCCTTGGCGTAGGCGTCCGACGGCTCGCCCGCCTCCCGCGCGGCGTCGTAGATCTTGTCGTTGATGTCGGTGACGTTGATGACCAGCTTGACGTCGAGCCCCTGATGCCGGAGGAACCGGCGGAGCAGGGTGAAGATCACGAACGGCCGGGCGTTGCCGATGTGGATTCGCCCGTAGACCGTGGGCCCGCACGCGTAGATGCCGACCTGACCGCCGGCTCCCGGCTCGAGGTCCCGGGTCTCGCCGCTGAGCGTGTCCTGGATGCGGATGCTCGCCATTGACTCGGACTCTATTCAGGCGTGGAATTACGCATATTCCGCGTTGATTCGGGAAATGAACACAAAACTTGTGAGCGGGAACAACCGTTCGGGGCAGTACTCTGGGGCGGCCTTGACTGGGGCACCCGTTCAGCATCAGCGCCTTCGGGCGGTGGAGGATGCGTTCGCGTCTCTCCCCGCGCGCTACCTCGGGGCCGACCCGGGGTTCAGCGCCAGCTACCGGATCGAGCTGGACGACCTCGGCCTGAGCTGGGCGGTCGAGCTGGACGAGCTGAGCTGCACCGTCTCCGCCTCGCCCAAGCGTGAGCCGGACGTCGTGATCGGGACCGACGCGGCCACCTGGCTGGAGCTCCGCGAGGGCCAGCTTTCCGGGATGGACGCCTTCCGCTCGCGCCGCCTCTGGGCGCGCGGCAACCTGGACCTCGCCGTCGCGTTCGAGGGCTTCTTCAGGCTCCCCAACGGCAGGCCGCCGCTGCTGCGGATCCACAAGGTCCATGCGGGCAAGGCCGAGATCTCGACGCTGACCGCCGGGGACGGGATCGAGACGGTGATCCTGATCCACGGGCTCGGCAGCAACAAGACGAGCTTCTTCGAGACCGTCTCCGCCCTCACTCCGGAGTACACGGTGCACGCCATCGACCTGCCGGGCTTCGGCTCATCCTCGAAGCCGCTGCGCGCCCCGTACGACGCGGCATGGTTCTCGCGGGCCGTGACCAGGTTCATGGACTCCCATGGGATCGGCCGAGCCCACCTCGTCGGCAACTCTCTCGGTGGTCGGGTCGCGATCGAGGTGGGCCTCCGGGAGCCGGACCGGGTCCGCAGCCTGAGCCTGCTCTGCCCATCCATGGCCTGGCGGCGCCGCCGGCACTTCGTCCCGCTGGTCAGGCTCCTGCGGCCCGAGCTCGCCGCAATCCCGCACACCTTGGGCGACGTCCTCGTCCGCCAGCAGTTCTGGAGCATGTTCTCCCGCCCGGAGCGGATCCATCCCTCCGCCGCCGACGTCGCCGTCGAGGAGTTCCTTCGGACATACCGCTCGGTCAACGCCCGCGTCGCCTTCCACGCCGCAGCGCGCCACATCTATCTCGAGGAGCCCAAGGGCCCGAAGGGCTTCTACACCCGCCTCCGGGAGCTCGAGCCCCCGGCGCTGTTCGTCTGGGGAGACGAGGACCCGCTCGTCCCGCTGGCCTTCTCCCGCTACGTGCGCGACGCGCTGCCCAGCGCCAAGCAGGTGGTGCTCGACCAGTGTGGGCACGTGCCGCAGGTGGAGCATCCGATGGACGCGAACGCCCTAGTCCACGACTTCATCGGACATGCCCAGGCGTCGACCGCCGAGCGGGCGGCGAGGCGCCTCGGGCGAGCGGCGCGCCGCCTCCAGGTCCGGATCAACGGCACCGGCGCCCTCAACGGCGCCGCCAAGGCCAAGGGAGCCGAGCTCAGCGCGGACGCGGCCTAGGGCCGCGGCAGGTGCTCTTCGACCGGCCCCGGCCGGCCGACGTGGAATCCCTGCTCGCAGAGAGATTCTTCGACCCATTCGACTTAGAATCGAGGGGCCATGGCAGAGAGCGGTGCAGGCACCGCTGCCCGGGCGGGAGAGGGGCGGAGCCAGAACGGATCGGAGCCGCGCGCGGCGCGCGGGGGCTTCGGCAGGCCCTCGCTCCTGCGCCGGTTCTTCGACGAGGTCCAGAACAGGCTCACCGCCGACCTCGACGACCGCGATCCGGACTTCATCCGGGAGAACCTCTCGCTCTCCTGGCTGATCGCGAGCATCTGGTTCCGCGGGGAGGTTCGGGGGATGGAGAACATCCCCGAGAGCGGTCCCGTGCTGCTCGTCGGAAATCACTCCGGGGGGACGGTGACCCCCGACACCATCGTCTTCACGCTCGCCTTCAACACCTACTTCGGCGTCGAGCGGCGCTTCTACCAGTTGGCCCACAACCTGGTGCTGACCTCGCCGGTTGGCCCGTACCTGCGGCGCTTCGGCACGGTCGCGGCATCCCATGAGAACGCCCGGAGGGCGCTCGACGCCGGCGCGGCCGTTCTCGTCTACCCGGGCGGCGACTGGGAGGTCAACCGGCCGACCTGGGAGGCGAACCGCATCGACTTCGCCGGTCGCCGGGGGTTCGTCAAGCTCGCGCTCGACGCCGGCGTGCCGATCGTGCCGGTCGTGTCCGCCGGTGGACAGGAGACGGCGATCTTCCTGACCCACGGCGAGCGTCTGGCGAAGCTGCTTCGGCTGGACAAGCTGTTCCGGCTGAAGACACTGCCGGTCAACCTTTCGCTCCCCTGGATCGTCAACGTGGGCGACTTCCTCGGGCACCTGCCGCTGCCCGCCAAGATCACCGTTCAGGTGATGGACCCGATCGATCTCCGCGAGCGCTACGGAAAGGATCCAGACCGCGAGGCTATCTACGAGGACGTCACCTCGCTGATGCAGGACCAGCTGACCGAAATGGCGGCGGAGCGGAAGCTGCCCATCGTCGGATGACCGGCCGATGAGGATCGAGCAGAAGGTCACGGTCGACGCGCCGCGCCATCTCGTCTGGGAGTACGTGACCGAGCCGGCGAACTACCCGGTCTTCATGGAGGGCCTGACCCGCTGGGAGGTCGCGGGTGACCTGCACAAGGGCCTCGGCGCCCGCTATCGCATGCTGCTCAGGGTGGGCGCGGCGGACGTCGGCGGCCTGATCGAGATCGTCGAGTGGCAGCCCGAGGGCGACATGGCGTGGAGCTCGGTCACCGGGGTCGACCAGCGCGGGCGCTGGCGGCTGCGCGAGCTGGGTGACGGCCGGACGCGCGTCACCTTCCGCTTCGCCTACGGCGTCGCCGGAGGGGGACTGGCGGCGCTGATCGCGGAGAGGGTCGCGGCGCCTGGGCTGAGCCGCCGGTTCCATCAGTCGCTGCTCGCCCTGAAGCGGGCGGTCGAGACCGAGGGGGAGTCGGCCGCGGTCGGCTAGAAGGTCCGCAGCCGGCGGCCGCCGACGTAGCGGGTACCGGCCGGCTCGCTCGGAGGTGATCCGTGGGGAAGCCGCTGGCGCACCGGCTCCGCAGTCGCCGCCTCAGATTCCTCTGACTCCTCCGGGGCCTCGCCGGTGAGCGCCTCGGTCCTCGCCCGCTCGACCTTCTCCTGGACCTCCTGCTCGGCACGCCGGCGGGCAGCCTCCACCCTCTCGTCGGCCTCGCGCTGCAGCTTCACCGCCTCCTGGCTCAGGCTGGCCTCCGCCTCGGCTCGAGCCCGCGCCTCGGCCTCCTTCGCCACCCGGTCGGCCAGCCTTCGTATCCGGTCTTCGGACTCGCGCCGGGCATCGTCGCCCGCCTCGCGGACCCTTCGCTCCATCTCGCGCCGGAGGCGGTCCGCCTCGCTCTTCTCGCCCTCCGCCGCCGCCTCGGCCCGCTCCTCGGCGGCGATCGCGCGCTGCTCGGCCTCGTTCAGGCGCCGCCGCAGGTCGCTGAGCCGGCCCTCGGCCTCCTCGGCGCGCGCGAGCGCATCCTTGGCGCCGTCCTCAGTGCGCTCCCGGGCCTCCTTGATCGCGGCCTCGGCGCGCTCGCGCGCCTCCGCCTTCAGTCGCTCAAGCGATTCCTCCGCGCGCTTGCGCGAGGCATCACGCTCGCCCTCCGCCTCGACCGCGCGGGCCTCGGCTTGCTTCACGGCCTCCTCCAGCTTGGTGATCTGATCCTTAGAGCGCTGCTGCGCAGCGGTCGCGTGCGCCTGCAGATCCGCGGTGCGCCTCTCGGCGTCCTGAACCCGCTCCTGGGCCTCGGCCATGGAGCTCTCGAGGGCGGTCGAGCGACGCTCGGCCTCGCTCGCCGCCCGCCCGGCCTTCTGGATCGCCTCGCGTGCCTTCGCGGTGGTGCGCTCCTCGATCTCCCTGGCGCGCTCGATCGCCTCGTGCGCGCGGGCGCGCGCCTCCTTCGCGGCCGCCTCGGCCATGATCGCGTCGTTCCGCGCCTGAACCTCGCGTTCGCGGAGCTCGGAGATCAGCTCGGACGCCTTGACGCGGAAGCGGTCGGTCGCCGCGCGAGCCTCATCGATCTCGGCCCGAATCTCATCGGCCGCGACCGGAGCGGCGTCCTCGTCCTCCCGCTCGTCACCGATCGGCTCAAGGCTCTCAGTGTCGGACAAGCTTCGGGCCCTTCCTGTCGACTCAGTCGGCCGGCTGGTGTTCGGCCAACTCGCGCTTCAGGACCTTACCCGTCGCGTTCCGCGGAAGCTCGTCGACGAACACGATCTCGCGCGGCACCTTGTAGCGCGCGAGGTTCGCCTTGACGTGGTCCTTGAGCTCGTCCTCGCTGACGTCGGCGCCGTCCTCCTTGACGACGAATGCGCGCAGCCGCTGGCCGAACTGCTCGTCGTCGACGCCGATCGCCGCCGCCTCGTGGACGGAATCGTGATCGGACAGAAGGTCCTCGACCTCGCGCGGGAAGACGTTTTCGCCCCCGGAGACGATCATCTCATCGTCGCGGCCGTCGATGAAGAGGCGTCCTCCGTCGTCGAAGTGGCCGACGTCGCCGGAGGAGAGCAGGTCGCCGAGGTGCTCCTTGCCCCCACCGCCGGTGTAGCCCTCGAACGCCATCTGATTGCCGATGAAGATCCGGCCCGTCTCTCCCTCGTCGACGTCGTTGCCGTCCTCGTCGACGATCCGGATCACGGTGCCGCGCGGCGGGCGTCCCGCCGTGCCCGGGGCGGCGCGCATGTCCTCCGGGGTCGCCACCGTGGCCCAGGCGACCTCGGTCGAGCCGTAGAGGTTGTAGAGGTTGTCCCCGAACTCGTCCATCCACTTGGTCGCGAGCTCGCCGGGGAGCGCCGAGCCGCTCGCCGCGGTGACCTCGAGCGCGGAGAGGTCGTAGCGGCGCTTCACGTCGTCGGGCAGGGCGAGGATGCGCTGCATCATCACGGGTACCACGGCGAGCACCCGCGCGCGGTGCTCCGCGGTGGCCTGCAGCGTGTCCTCGGGGTCGAACTTCGGGCGCAGGACCATGGTGGCCGCCGTCGGCAGGCTGAGCATGAAGTGCAGGAATCCCCATGAATGGAAGAGAGGGGCGGCGATCATCGCGGTCTCGCCGTAGCGGCGGGGGATCTTGGAGAAGAGTGCGGCCAGCGCGCTCAGGCCCTCCGGCTGGCTGCGCTGCGCTCCCTTCGGCGTGCCGGTGGTGCCCGAGGTGAGGATGATGTAGCGGCCCTGCTCCGATGGCGGCTCGAGGTCCTCGCCATGGGAGCCGGTGATCAGCTCCTCGAGCGTCGTCTCGTCGCTCCCCTCCTTCTCCTCCCAGGCGACGAAGCGGCGAACCCCCTTCGTCACTCCGGAGAGCAGCTCGGTGAACTCCTGGTCGTAGATCAGGACAGCGGGCTCCTCTCGCTTCATGACGTCGGAGAGCTGTGGGCCGGCGAAGGCGGTGTTCAGGTAGAGCGCGACCGCTCCGAGCTTCGCGCACGCCATCGTCGCCTCGATGAAGTAGCGGTGGTTCCGGCACATGATCGCGACGCCGTCGCCCTCCTCGACGCCCTCGTCGCGCAGCGCGCGCGCCAGGGCATTGGAGCGCCGATGGGTCCGTTCCCAGGTCAGGCTGCCCGCCTCGTCGACGATCGCGACGTGATCGGGCACCGTGATCGCGTTGGACGCCGAGCCCAGCGCCGGGGAAGCGCCGAGCCGCACGTAGCGCTCGGCCACCCGAGCGAGCTTGTCGGGCCGGATCGGGCGGACCAGACCCACGTCGCTGAAGGTGCGGAGCTCGAAGACGGCGTCGCCGAGCGCCGTCGGCAGCCGTGAGGCGATGCCGGTCAGCCCCTCTCTAAGCCGATCCTGCGCCATCCCGCCCAAGGTTATTCGCAGTTGACGGGCGGGCGAAACTCGGTCAGGCGCGCTGAAGCTCGTCGCCCGTGTCGACCAGGGCGACGGCCATGCAGGCGATCCCCTCGCCCCTGCCGATCGCGCCCATCCCCTCGTTCGTCGAAGCCTTGATGTTCACCGGCGCCGACAGCACACCTGTGAGAAGCGAGGCGATCTGGAGCTTGTAGGGGGCGAGCTTCGGCTCCTCGCAGATCACCGTCACGTCGACGTTCGCGACGGCTCCGGACATCCGGCCGATCACGATGCGGAGGAGGTCGATCGAGTTGGCGTCCCGCCACTGGGGGTCGTCGTCCGGGAAGAGCTCGCCGACGTCGTCGAGGCCGCAGGCACCGAGCAGGGCATCGATCACGGCATGCGTCAGAACGTCGGCGTCCGAATGCCCAGTGAGGCCCCGGTCGAAGTCGATCTCGACCCCGCCGAGGAGGAGGCGCCCGCCCTCGGCGAACCTGTGGCTGTCGTATCCGATGCCGACCCGGAGGGGCATCAGCCGGCCTCCCCGCTTTCCGTCACCTCGTCCGCCTCGACCCCCGTCCGGCCGATCCGCTCCAGCCTGCGCGCCCGCCCCTCGAACACGCAGATCCGGTCGACGCCGAGCTGCTCGAGGAACTCCATCGCCTCGTCATATCCGTATCCGACCTGATCCGGTGCGTGGGCGTCCGAGGAGAGGGCGAATTCGGCGCCCGCCTCCCTGCACATCTCGGCCAGCGCCCGGGCCGGGTAAATCTCGCCGACGGGCTTGCGCAGCCCGGCCGTCGACACCTCGACGGCCGTCTCGGACTCCGCCAGCGCCTCGGCGAGCGGCTCGTAGTGGAAGCGCGGATCGCGCTCCGGCGCGGGCCGGTCGTCGCCCCAGATCTTGATCAGGTCGGGGTGGGAGACGATGTCGAAGAGGCCCGAGCGGACCAGCTCGGCCTGCCACTCGAAGTACTCGCTCCAGAGCGAATCCGCGTCGGAGAACGAGTCCCAGACGTCGTAGCGCCGGTCGTCGACCGCGCCCTTCTCCCCGAGGAAGTGGATTGAGCCGACGACGTAGTCGAAGTCGTGCCCGCCGAGCAGCTCGGCGATCCGATCCTCGGCCCCGCGGATGAAGTCCGCCTCGACTCCCAGCCGCAGCGGGGTCGTTCGCACGAACTCGCAATAGGCGGCGAGGTCGTCCTCCGCCTGGTCATGCCAGTAGGGATGGCCCCAGAGCTCGAGCGCCTCCTTGAAGCGGTAGATGTGCTCCGAGACCCCGAGCTCCTCGATCCCCTGCTCCTCGGCGGCGGCCAGGTACCTCTCCGCGTTCTCGCGGGTGAAGTACTCGCTCGCCTTGCCGACCTCGTCGGGCCGCAGGTGCAGGTGGTAGTCCGTGAGCACGCGCCTACGGTACCCGCCTCTAGAGTCTCCGCCCGTGCTCGTAAAGATCGCAATCGTGGTGGCGGCCTTCACCGTCGGCGTCGGGCTCGCCGAGCTGCTCGGGACGAAGAACCTGGGGACCGCGTTCGGCGTCGGGCAGCTCACATTCGCGATCGCGCTGGTCTACGTGCTCATACGCCGCTAGACGAGCTCAGAATTCGATCTCCGATCCGAGCGTGATCGTCCGCTCGCGGGGAAGCCGGAAGTAGTCGGCCGGCTCCGCGCTGATCAGGGCCGTGACCAGAAAGAGGCGCTTGCGCCAGCGGCTCATACCCGGCCGGTCCGATGCCTTGAGCTCCACCCGCGAGAGGAAGAAGGAGGCGTGACGCGCATCGACCGGGCACTCAACTCCGGCCTTCGCGATCTGCCGGACGAGCTTGGGGACGTCGTAAGCCTCGGCATAGCCGTGTTTGGCCCGGACGAAGGTCAGGCGATCGTCCTGGTAGCCCAGGTCATCGATCTCGAGCCGCTCGGAGGGCTTGATCCGCGGCACCGGCATGGTCTCGAGCGACAGGATGATCGCGTTCTCGGGCAGTGAATGGAGGTGCTCGACACATGCCAGCATCGAGAGCGGCGCGGTCTCCTTGCCTCGGTTCAGGAACACCCCGGTGCCGGGGACGCGCGTCACCGGCGGCTTCCGCCCGCGGAGCTTCTTGACGAAGTCCCGCAGCGGTCCCTCGATCTGGAAGCGCTCGGCCGTGACCAGCTCGCGGCCGCGGAACCAGGTCGCCATCACGATGAAGAGGAGAACGCCGATCAGGAGCGGCACCCAGGCGCCGTGGAAGAACTTGGTCAGGTTCGCCGCGAGGATGGGAATCTCGATGGCCAGGAAGAACGCGGCCCCTCCGACGGCGAGCAGCAGGGGCCTGTGCCATCGATGGCGGACGATTACGAAGAAGAGGATGGTGGTGATCGTGATCGTTCCGGTGACGGCCATTCCGTAGGCAAAGCCGAGCTTGGCCGAGGTCTGGAAGATCAAGACGAGCGACAGGACGGCGCCCATCAGGAGCCAGTTGATGATGGGAACGTAGACCTGGCCGTAGGTGCGTTCGGAGGTGTGGATCACGTGCAGGCGCGGCAGGTAACCGAGCTGGGCCGCCTGGTGGGCGAGCGAGAACGCGCCCGAGATCACGGCCTGAGAGGCAATCACGGTCGCCATCGTCGCCAGGATCACCAGCGGGACCAGGCCGGCGTGGGGCATCAGGAGGAAGAACGGCGCCGAGATCGCGCTCGGGTCGTCCAGGATCAGCGCCCCCTCCCCGAGGTAGCACAGGATGCACGCGGGGAAGACGAGCAGGAGCCAGGCCCGGGTGATCGCGGGGCGCCCGAAGTGACCCATGTCGGCGTAGAGCGCCTCGCAGCCGGTGATCGCGAGAACCACGGAGGCGAGGGAGAAGAAGCCGGTGGCGCCGCTGTGGAAGAGGAAGTCGACGGCGTACGTGGGCGAGAGCGCCTTCAGGACCTCAGGATGCATTGAGATGCCGTGAACCCCCAGCACGGCGATCGTCCCGAACCAGACGAGCATCACCGGGCCGAACATCCGGCCGACCACGCCCGTGCCTCGGCGCTGGATCGCAAAGAGAGCCACGATGATCACGAGCGTGATCGGGATGACCCAGTCGCTCATCGACGACGAGATCGTCTGAGTTCCCTCGACTGCCGAGAGCACCGATATGGCGGGCGTGATCATGCTGTCGCCGAAGAAGAGCGCCGCACCGAAGACGCCGAAGCCGGCGAGTAGGAACTTGATGCGCCCCTGCACCCCGGCCGGGATCTGGCGGATCAGGGAGATCAGCGCCATGATCCCCCCCTCCCCATCGTTGTCTGCGCCCATCACCAGGCCGACGTACTTGAAGGTGACCTCGATCATCACCGCCCAGAAGACGAGCGAGACGAAGCCGTAAACGCTGGTCAGCGAGGTGTGAATCGGGTGGGGATCGGTCGGGTTGAAGGCGGTCTGGACCGTGTAGAGGGGACTGGTGCCGATGTCCCCGAAGACAACCCCGAGTGCCGCGACCGTGAGCGCCGTCCGGCCGAGCGTGCGCTTTGGCTCCGCCGCGGTGCCCATGCGGCAAGCCTATGCCCGCTCGCGCAGCAGCAGCTCGGCGACCCGCAGGTCGAACGGCGTGGTCACCTTGACGTTGTCCGGGGAGGTCGAGTGGATCACGACCCGCCCGCCCCTGCGCTCGACCAGCATCGCGTCGTCGCTCGCGTCCGGAAGCGAGTCCGGGTCGGAGAGGGCTTCGCGAAGCGCGTCGGCACGGAACACCTGCGGCGTCTGAACCGCCCAGAGGCCGGAGCGGTCGAGGGTCCGCTCCACCTGGCCCTCGTTGCCGACCTGCTTGATCGTGTCGGTGACCGGCGTGGCCGCGATCACGCCCGCCGCATCCTCGTCGGCGGCGAGCTCCTTGACAATCGCATCGATCAGCGCGGGCGTGACCAGGGGCCGAGCCGCGTCGTGGACGACCACGAACTCCTCGGTGCAGAGCGCAAGGGCGTTGGCGACTGACTCGGAGCGGTGCTCTCCGCCCACCACTGCGACGACTCCGCGCTCGGCCACCTGGGCGTCATGACCCGGCGGAGCGGCCACGACGATGCCGGCGATGGTGCTCGACGCGCGGAACGCGTCGAGCGACCACTCGAGCATCGGCCGCCCCGCGAGCTCCACGAAGGCCTTCGGACCGCCGGCTCCGAGCCTCTGCCCGGAGCCGGCGGCCGCGATCACGGCCGCTGCGGAGGGACGCGCCTGGTTAGGCGGTCGCCTTTGCGGCGCCGAAGCGCTCCTCCAGCAGCTCGTCCAGGTATGCCTCCGCGCCGTCCTCGTCCTTGTCCAGCGCGTACATGAACTCGGACGCGAGGATCTTCTTGGCGCGGGTGTACATCTGCTTCTCGCCGGTTGAGAGTCCCTTCTCCCATTCACGGATGGCGAGGTTGCGAACCACTTCCGCTAGCTCGTAGACGTCGCCCGTCTTGATCTTCTCGCGGTTGTGCTTGAACCGGCGGTTCCAGTTCTTCGGCATCTCGGAGACGTCGTCTGTCAGGACTCCGATCACCTTCTTGACCTGCTCTTCGTCGATGACGCGCCTCAGCCCGGCGCGTCCGGCGTTCTCGCAGGGGACCATCACGGTCATGTTGTTGTGGAGGATGTTGATGGTCAGATAGTCCCGCTTCTCGCCCATCATGTCCTTGGATTCCTTCTTCAAGACGACGCCCGCCCCATGGTGCGGGTAGACGACGTTGTCGCCGACCTCAAAGCGAATGTTCACCGGTGCTTCGAGTTCGAGGTCGGCAACCGACGCCTCGTCTAGTACCTCCTCTGTTAGCTCTGGAATTGGTCTCTCCTTTCTCCGGACGGCCTGACGGGGCCGTCAGCTCTGTAAGTAACGGTCGACGGGGTCGACCTCCTGAAGCCGGCGCAGACCCTCGCGGATGTCCTTCGCGCGACCCGCGCCGACGCCCTCGACTGCCTCGAGGTCGTCGTCGCTTGCGGCCAGGACCTCCTCGAGGCCACCGAACTCCTGGATGATCCGCTGCACCACCAGCTTCGGCAGGCGCGGAATCCGCCCCAGCACGCGATAGCCGCGGGGCGAAACTGGAAAGTCGAGAGTGGAGACCTTGCGGTCGTAGCCGAGCAGCTCGGCGAGGCGACCGAAGTCGAGCAGGTCCTGGTGGGGCATCCGCGCGATCGCGGCCGTCGTGGTCGCCAGGTTCTCCTCGGTGTCCTCGACCGAGTAGTCGCGGATCAGCGCGGCCTTGTCGGCGGCGACGCCGACCATCGTCTCCTCGAGCTGCATCTCGATCAGCCGGCCCTCGGTGCCGAGCTCGACGATGTAGCGCTCGACCTCGACCGCCATCCTGGTCACGAGTTCCGCTCTCTGCAGCACCGAGAGGACGTCGTAGAGCACCGAGCCGCCCTCGAACTCGAGCCAGGTGAGCCGGGTCGAGATCGAGTCGAGCCGGGCGCGGTACTTGTCGAGCGTCGCGAGCCCCTGGTTGGCCTTCGCGAGCACGGCGGGGATGTCCTGGAGGATGTACTTCATCCCGCCCAGGTAGAGGGAGACGACCTCACGCCGCTCGGAGATCGCCACCACGAGGGCGTCCGTCTGCTTCGAGACGCGCTCCGCGGTCCGGTGCCGCGTCCCCGTCTCCGACGAGAGAATCGTCGGGTCGGGCATCAGCTGCACGTTGGCGCAGACGATCTTCGTCGCCTGCTCGTTGAGCACGATCGCGCCGTCCATCTTCGCCACCTGGTAGAGCAGCGCCGGGGTGTAGTCGATGTCGAGGCTGATCCCGCCCGAAAAGAGAAAGGAGACCTCCTCCGGTTCTCCGATGACGATCAGCCCGCCGGTGCGAGCATGGACGATGTTGTCGATGCCCTCCCGCAGCGCGGTGCCGGGGGCGACGATGTCGAGGGCCCGGAGAAGTCGGGGGTCCTGTCGCGCCTCCAACTCCTGTAGCTCGTCACCCGGAAGCGAAGGCGCCATCGCTGCTGATGGAAGCAGAAACAAAAGAACGGTGCTTTGCGGGGAAATCCGTGTGGAGAGGTCGGGTTAGCCGTTGTCAAGGGGGCGAGACCAATGGATCGGCGGGCGGGTCCTGTCGCCAAATCTGACCGCGGATCGAGGCATCTCACCGCGGATCAGATTCGGCGCCACCCGCCCGAGGAGCCGTTACGCAACGCGCTTCAGACTTGCCCGCCCGCCACCCGATAGCGCCGCCTTCAGGGAGCTGACGGGGGCGAGGCCATTGATCGCCTGGTCTCCTGGTGGTGGGCCGAGCACCTTTCCAAGCCCGAACTTCTGGGCCTCCGCCACTCGGCGGTCCGCGTGGGCCACGTAGCGGATCTCTCCGGTCAGGCCGATCTCTCCGAAGCAGGCCAGCGGCTTGCCGTCCGACTCCAGCGGCCGGCCCGAGTGGGCCGAGGCCACCGCCATCGCGATCGCAAGGTCGGCGCCCGGCTCGTCGATGCGGACCCCTCCCGCCACGTTGACGAAGACGTCCGCCGTCCCGAGCGAGATGCCCGCATGGCGGGTCAGGACGGCGAGCACGAGTGCCAGGCGGTTGCGGTCGACGCCGGTCGCGGTGCGGCGGGGCGGGACGATCTCGGTGGGAGCCACCAGCGCCTGGACCTCCACCAGCAGGGGCCGGGTCCCCTCCATTGAGCAGAGGACCACCGACCCGGGCGACGGCCGCGCCTCGCCGACGAAGCGCGCCGACGGATCGACCACCTCGACCAGGCCTCCCTGCTTCATCTCGAAGACGCCGACCTCGCTGGTTGCTCCGAAGCGGTTCTTCAGCGCGCGCAGCGTCCGGAAGGTCCGTTCGCGTTCGCCCTCGAAGTGGAGCACGCAGTCGACCAGATGCTCCAGGGCCCGCGGGCCCGCCAGCGAACCCTCCTTGGTGACGTGGCCGATCAGGATCAGCGTCACGTCGAGCCGCTTCGCCGTCTCCAGCAGGGCGGAGGTCGCCTCCCGGACCGCGCCGACGCTGCCCGGGGCCGCGTCGGGGATCGCCAGGGTCTGAACCGAGTCGATCACGCACGCCGCCGGTCGTTCGGCCTCGAGCGCCGCCAGCACGGACTCGAGCGAGGGCTCCGCCAGCATCGGCACCGAGAGCGCCGCCTCCCCGAGGCGCTCCGCCCGCCGGCGGACCTGGGCCGCCGACTCCTCACCCGAGACGTAGAGGACGTCGTTCCCGGCACCCGTGATGTTCGCGAGAGCCATCCCCGCGAGGGTGCTCTTGCCGATGCCCGGCGCGCCGCCGAGCAGGACGAGCGAGCCCGGAACCAGCCCGCCGCCGAGGACGCGATCCAGCTCCGCGATGCCCGTGCCGAGCCTCGTGGAGCGCTCGGCCTTCACGTCTCGGAGCGGCACCGGCTTGGGAGCGCCGCCGCGCTTCGCGCGCCCGCCGCGGCTCGTCCGCGCGGACGGCCCGCTCACCTCCTCGAGCGTGTTCCAGGCGCCGCAGCCCGAGCACTGCCCTGTCCAGGTGAGCGCCGCGTGCCCGCACTCTGAACAGCGGTACTGGGAGCTCTTGGCGGCCATTCCCCCAGGCTAGGGATGGGGCATGACACCTCGCGCGCGGTTTGATACGCAGGCCGCCCGAGTCCAACAGGGGTCAAGAAATCCATCCGGGGGGCCGATGTAGACGCATGCCCTCGACGGGATGGCTGGTTGGCGCATGGAAGCGCAGCGGGCTACCGCCTGCTGTGCGCGCGCTTGCCCTGATCATCTTCGCGGGCGCAGTGAGCAGCCTGGCGGCCGCGCTGTTCCCCTCGAACTCCCAGGCCCCGGTCGAGTTGTTCCGTCTCGTGGCGGCGCTTGCACTCGTCTGCTCGGTGCTCCTCTGGTGGCTGGGTGACCGCGTCCCCAGCTGGTTCCTCCACGCCGTCGTCGCCGGCGGGACAGTGGCGATCTCCGTGCTGATCGCCCGGGCAGCCACGGGCGTCTCGACGGTCGTCACCGCCACGGACTACATCTGGATGGGCGTCTACGTCTCCTTCTTCTTCTCCCGCACCGCCGCTCGCCTCCATCTGGCACTGATCGCGATCGCCTTCGGCGTGGCGCTGCTGGCCAACACCCGTCAGGTACCCGGCGAGGCGTTCGTGCTGATGTCCGCCTCGATCATCGTCGCCTCCGAGACGATCGGGCGGCAGAGCGCGCGGCTGCGCCACGAGGCCCACACCGATTCGCTGACGGGCCTCCTGAACCGCAAGGGACTCGTGACCGCGGCGGAGCGCGCCTTCTCGCTCGCCGATCGCACGGGCATCCCCCTGACGATCGCGCTCGTCGACCTCGATGACTTCAAGCAGGTGAACGACCGCGACGGGCACGCTGCGGGCGACCGGCTGCTCGTCGCGATGACGCGGACCTGGAACGAGGAGCTCCAGCCCGGAGACATCTTCGCCCGCCTCGGCGGCGACGAGTTCCTGGTGGTGCTCGTCGGCTCGGGCGAGGAGGAGGCGACGCGATTCTTCGAGCGGCTCCTCTTCATCTCGCCCGCGCCGTGGAGCGCCGGAGTCATCAAGCGCAACGCCGACGAGGATCTGAGCGCCTGCCTCGCCAGGGCCGACAACACGCTGTACGAGGCGAAGCGCTCACGCCGGGGGCCGAGGGAACCGGTCGAGCCGGCACCCTCCCGCGAGTTCCAGCTCGAGCCGAGCCGCTGAGCTAGGCCCGAGCGACGCCCTCCTCGGGCGCCAGGCCCTCGACGACGGCGCCCTCGCGCTCCCGGGCGGGTGACCCGATGGCGAGCGCGAGCGCCGCCGCGGCGATCCCGGTGCCCATGGCGAAGGTCCAGCCGCGCTCGAGGTGGGAGAAGAGCTGGTCGGGCGCCGGGTCGGCCAGCAGAGCGACCAGTACGGCGACGCCGATCGCCGCGCCGACCTGGCGGGCCATGCCGAAGACGGCAGTCCCGGTCGCGAATCGATCGGCCGGCAGAGACATCGTCGCCGCGGCGGGCAGCGGCCCGAGCACCAGCCCGACCCCGATGCCTCCGAGCATGAACCCCGGCAGGAAGGACCCGGCGTAGTCCGGGGTCGAGCTGAGCAGGGAGAGGTTGACCGCGAACCCCGAGGCGAAGACCAGGCCTCCGCCGGCGATCACCGGCGCCTGTCCGATCCGGGCTCCGAGCCGCCCGGCCGGAGCCGCGAAGGTTGCGGCCATCAGCGGCCCGGGCATCAAGGCGAGACCCGCGTGCAGAACCGAGTAGCGCCAGACCTCGGTCAGGAGCAGCACGCTCGAGAGCAGCATCGCCCCGAAGCCCGCGAAGAAGACCAGCGCGGCGGTGTTCGCCGCCGAGAAGGAACGGATCCGGAACATCGGCAGCTCCAGCACCGGCGCGGGATGGCGTGACGAGCGCAGCACGAACGCCACCACCAGAGCGACGGCGCCCGAGAAGGCGGCCAGGATCCGCGGGTCCGCCCATCCCCAGTCCGGGCCCTTGACGATCCCGGCGGTCAGGAGGCCGATGCCGAGCGCGAGCTCGACGGCGCCGATCCCGTCCGGACGGGTCCGACGTGCGGTTCGCGAATCTCGTCCAGCGTCCGCCAGGCCAGGACGGCCGTCACCAGCCCGATCGGCACGTTCACCAGGAAGATCCACCGCCAGCTGAGCTCGAGGAGCACGCCGCCGATCCCCGGGCCGAGGGCCGCGGCGACGCCGCCCACGGCGGACCAGATCCCCACGGCGACCGCGCGCTTCTGGGGCGGAAACGCCGGCAGGATCAGCCCGAGGGTGGTCGGCAGCATCATCGAGCCGCCGGCGGCCTGGAGCACCCGCGCCCCCACCAGGACGCCGACGGACGGAGCCGCCGCGCAGAGAGCCGAGGAGACCGAGAAGAGGACCAGGCCGGCGAGGAAGACGCGCTTGCGGCCGATCCGGTCCGCGATCCGGCCCGCCGGCACCAGAAGGGCCGCGAACACGATGGCGTACGCGTTCAGGACCCAGGAGAGGCTGGAGAGCGACGTGTCGCCGAGATCCCTGGCGATCGAGGGCAGGGCGAGGTTGACGATGAACAGGTCGAGGCTCGCCATGAACAGCCCCACCGAGGTGATCGAAAGGATCCTCCAGCGCTTCTCCATCGTTGCCTCCGGTGCACTCGCTTGCATTTCGCAAGGCACCCTAACAGAGCTAACTTGCAAAAGACAAGTGAGTGACTAGAATCACCCTCATGCCAATCGAAGCCTTCGCCAAGCAGAACTGCTCGATCGCCCGCCCCCTCTCGGTCCTCGGGGAGCGCTGGTCCCTCCTCGTCCTCCGCGAGGTCTCCCTCGGGAGCCGCCGCTTCGACGAGATCCAGTCCGCGCTCGGGGTCGCGACCAATGTGCTCAGCGCCCGCCTCGCGACGCTCGTCGATGAGGGGATCATCGAGCGCCGCCGCTACAGCGAGCATCCGGAGCGCTTCGAGTATCGGCTGACGAGAAAGGGCGCCGACCTTCAGCCGATCCTGCTCGCCTTCCTGCGCTGGGGCGACAAGTACACGGCCGGCCCGAAGGGCCCGCCCCTCGAGACCGTCCACGCGACCTGCGGCCACGCCTTCCACATGGTTCCCACGTGCTCGCACTGCGGCGAGGAGGTCCGGCCTCAGGATCTCCGGCCGCGTCCGGGGCCGGGCGCCACGAAGCAGCAGCGTGAAAGGGCAGAGCAGAGACGGCTTCGCCATCAGGCCGCGGCCCTGAGCGGCCAGCCCACGTAAGTCGCTTCGGGCTTCGCCCTACGCTCCGAAGTGGACTGGCCTGGTGGGCGCTAGCCTGGCGAGCTCGGGAACGGCGCGCCGGCGAAGAACGCGAACCAGATCAGGAACGCGATCATCGAGACGATGGCGGTGGCGATGAAGAGGCGCTCCACCGGGTCGCTCTGGTGCTCGCCGGGCTTGTACGGCGTGTCGCGCATGCTGCGGTTCCAGGGATCCTGCCGTCCCCGGCCTCCGGCCCCGATCCGCCCCCGGAGCATCCGCGCGCGAACGTAGGAGGCGATCAGCAGCAGCCCGTAGTAGGAGACCAGGATCCCCGTGCCGATGAAGGCGGCCACGGGGCCGTTCACGGCTCCGGTCTTCCCATAGAACTGCGACGCGATGAAGATCCAGAAGAGCGGCACGCCGAAGCCGATCAACAGGGCCCCGACGAGTGTGAAGGCGGTGGAGCCGGTGCCGACCAGAACTCTCCTGATCGCTGTGAGCACGCCGGCCATCTTGCGATTGATCCTGGCGCGTGAACGCCTCGACTGAGGTTAGCGGGCAGGTTCCGCCGCGATCTGCCGCAGGTCGCGGTCGGGCTCGATCCCCCACTTGTCCGCCATCGCGGCGAGCTCGGGGGTCACCGTCCAGCGATCCGGGCGCTCCTCCCCGGTGTGGTCCGGCGTCGCTCCCTTGAGCGCCATGCAGCCGGCGTTGTCCCCGATTGCGCGGATCTCCTCGACCTGCTCGGGTGTGAGCCGCTGCTCCTCGGGGAGCGCGGCGAGCTCGGCCCGCTTCTCCTCGATCGGGCGAGCGCCCTCGCCGGCCTCCTGGATCAGGGTCGGGACGACGCACTCGACCGCGTCATGCGCAAGGTTCCACTGGCAGGCGAGCTGCATCGGGGTGAGGCCGGTCGCCTCGGCGAATGGCCGCAGGCGATCCAGCTTCGCACGCCCCTCCGCGATCCAGCCCTCCGGCCGGAAGGAGCGGTGGTCGCCCTGCGGGAGCTTCGTCTCGGGCGTCACGTCGTCCCAGAAGATCCCGCCGTAGTCGACCACCCGCGTGATCACGCGGACGTCGTTGCTCGCGGCGCCGCCGAGGCAGAGCTCGCCGGGCCAGGGCTCGAACGGGTTGAGGATGATCATCGCCCAGTCGATCACGTCGCCGAAGCGCTCGAAGCAGCGGACGACGTCGAGCGTGAAGCCGTTCGCCGGCCCGGGGGCGACGCCGACCGAGTCGGCGAGCCCGGCGTCACGAAGCGCCGCCATGCCCTTCCACGCCTCCTCGCTCTCGTAGCCCGTGCGATCCGGGTTGTGGAGCAGCAGGAGATCGAAGCGGTCCTGCCTGAGCCGCTCAAGGCTGCGCTCGGCCGCCTTCCGCAGATACCCCGCGTACTCGTCCGGCCCTCGCAGCGAGGAGTCGGTGAACCTCGGAAAGCCCTTCGGGCCGTCGCGCTCGCCCTCGTAGAAGTCGTGGCCCACCGCGCCCACCAGGCAGTAGTCGTCGCGGCCGACGCCCTCGAGAGCCCGGCCGGTGAGCGAGTCGGCCTCGCCCATGCCGTAAACGTCGGCGGTGAGCACGGTGTCGATCCCATCGCCGGGCCGCAGCACGGCCTCGAGCCGCTCGGGATCGACCTGCTCGCCGAAGCGGAGATACCGGCCTCCGCTCCAGCTGCCGATCGCTGCTCTGCCGGGGCTGCGCATGCTCACACCGTAGCGACGGCCTCCCGCTGCCGGTCGTGCCGACCGGATAGCTTGGGGCCCGATGGCCGAGGCGCCGACAACCGCTCTGGACGAGGTCACCTGGGATCTCTCCCACCTGCTCGACGGCGAGCGGGCTCCGGACGGTGGCGTGGAGGCCGCGGTAGATGCGCTGCTGGACCGCGCCGATGAGCTGGCCGAGATCTTCGCCCGCGCCTACGAGGGTCACGTCGAGGAGCTCGACGGCCCGGGCCTGATCGAGGCGATGAAGAAGCTCGCCGAGATCTCGGAGCTCGCCGGGCGCGCCGCCAACTATGCCCACCTGCGGTTCGCCGCCGACACCGAGGCCCCGGCCAACGGGGCGCTCCTCCAGCGGGTGAGCGAGCGCGGCACCGCGATCCAGACCAAGCTCCTCTTCTTCGAGCTCGAGTGGGTGCAGGTTCCCGACGCTCGCGCCGAGGAGCTGCTGGCCACCGATGGCCTCGAGTTCTGCGCCCACTACCTGCGGATGGAGCGACGCTACCGTCCCCACCTCCTCTCGAAGCCCGAGGAGACGATCGCCACCGAGCTCTCGGTCACGGGGCGCGGCGCGTGGACCCGCCTATTCGACGAGCTCACCTCCGCGATCCGCGTCGACCTCGACGGCCAGGACGAGCCGGTCTCGCTCGACATTGCGCTGTCCAGGCTCTTCGACCCGGACCGCGATCAGCGTCGAGCCACCGCCCAGGCGGTCACCGCCGCCCTCGAGCCGGGGCTGCGAACGCGCGCCTACGTCTTCAACACGCTCCTCCAGGACAAGGCGATCAAGGACCGGCTGCGCTCGTACCCCCACTGGCTCGCCGCCCGCAACCTCTCCAACGAGGCGTCCGACGAGTCCGTGCGGGCGCTGGTGGAGGCGGTGAAGGGGCGCTACGACCTGGCTCGCCGCTGGTATGAGACCAAGGCGAAGCTGCTCGGGCTCGACCGCCTCGCCGACTACGACCGGATGGCCGCGGTCACCTCGGACGACGAGGAGGTCCCGTGGGAGGCCGGGCGGGATCTGGTGATCGACTCCTTCTCCTCGTTCTCGGAGCAGGCGGCGGACGTCGTCGAGCGCTTCTTCGGCGAGCACTGGATCGACGCCCCGCCCACCCCCGTCAAGCGCGGCGGAGCCTTCAGTGCCTCGACCGTCCCCTCGGTCCACCCCTATGTGCTCCTCAACTACACCGGCAAGCGCCGGGACGTGATGACGCTCGCGCACGAGCTCGGCCACGGGCTCCACCAGACCCTGGCAAGGGAACAGGGCATCTTCCACCAGGACACGCCGCTGACCGTCGCCGAGACGGCGTCGGTGTTCGCCGAGGAGATCACCTTCGCCCGGCTGCTGGAGCGCGCCGAGACCCCCGAGTCGCGGCTCAGCCTGCTCGCAGAGGCGGTCGAGGGACAGATCGCGACCGTATTCCGTCAGATCGCGATGAACCAGTTCGAGGACCGCGTCCACACGGCCAGGAAGGACGAGGGTGAGCTGGCGGTGGAGCGCTTCGGCGAGCTCTGGGCCGAGACCCAATCCGAGCTGCTCGGGGATTCGGTCGAGATCACCGACGGCTACCGCTCCTGGTGGTCCTACGTCCCCCACTTCATCGGCAGTCCCGGCTACGTCTACGCGTACGCCTTCGGCCAGCTCCTCGCCCTCTCCGTCTACCGCCTCTACATCGAGCGCGGCGAGGAGGTCGTGCCCGCCTATCTGGAGATGCTCACGGCCGGCGGATCACGATCTCCGGAGGAGCTCGGCTCCATCGTCGGGGTCGACCTCACCGACCCGGGCTTCTGGGACTCGGGACTCGAGCTCGTCGAGGAGCAGGTCGATCAGGCCGTCGCGGCCGCCGACGAGGTCATCGCCGCGCGCTAGCTCAGGACTTGTCGCCGTCGCCCGAGGCCTCGGGCTCGCCGCCGTCGGCTGAGTCGTCGTCGCCGTCCTTCTTGGCGCCGACCCCGACCTTCTCGGGCTCCTTCTTCGCCGGGCGCTTGCGCGGCTTGACGATCTTCAGCTTGAGCGGGTGGTCCTGCTCGTCGCCCTTGGCGTCGCGCTCGACCTGGACGGTCGAACCGGGCGTCATCGAGCCTGCCTTCAGTACTTCGTCGGCGAGCGGGTCTTCGATGTACCGCTGGATCGCTCGCCGGAGCGGACGGGCGCCCATCGCCGGATCCCAGCCCTTGTCGACCAGGAGCTCCTTCGCGTCCTGTGAGAGGTCGAGCTGCAGCTCGTGCTCGGCCACCTGCGTCCGGACGCGCTCGACCATGAGGTCGACGATCTCCATGATCTCGTCCTTGGCCAGCTTGTGGAAGACGATCACCTCGTCGATCCGGTTGAGGAACTCGGGCCGGAAGACCTTCTTCAGGTCGCCCATGATCCGCGACTTCATGTCCTCGTAGGTGACGCCGGTCTCGTCGGAGATCGCGAAGCCGAGCGGGGTGTTGCGGGCGATGTCCTGCGCCCCGATGTTCGAGGTCATGATCACGATCGAGTTCCGGAAGTCGACCGTCCGCCCCTGGGCGTCGGTGAGCCTGCCGTCCTCGAGGATCTGCAGGAGGATGTTGAAGACGTCGGGGTGGGCCTTCTCGATCTCGTCGAGCAGGAGCACCGAGTACGGCTTGCGGCGCACGGCCTCGGTGAGCTGGCCGCCCTCGTCGTAGCCGATGTAGCCCGGGGGCGAGCCGACGAGGCGCGAGACGGCGTGCTTCTCCATGTACTCGGACATGTCGATCCGGACCATCGCCTCCTCGTCGCCGAAGAGGAACTCGGCGAGCGTGCGGGCGAGCTCGGTCTTGCCGACGCCGGACGGGCCGAGGAAGATGAACGAGCCGGCCGGGCGCTTCGGGTCCTTGATGCCGGCGCGCGAGCGCCGGATCGCCTTGGAGACCGCGGTGATCGCCGGCTCCTGGCCGATGACCCGCTTGTGCAGCTCGTCCTCCATGCGGACGAGCTTCTTCGACTCGGCCTCGGTCAGCTTGAAGACGGGGATGCCGGTCCACATCGCGACGATGTCGGCGATCTCCTCCTCGCCGACCTCCGGGCGCTCGCCACCCTCACCGGAAGTCCACTCGTGCTCGAGCTCCTTCTTCTTGTTGGTGAGGCGGCGCTCCTGGTCGCGCAGGTTGGCGGCCTTCTCGAACTCCTGGGCGTCGATCGCGGCCTCCTTCTCGCGCCGTGTCGTCTCGATCTCCTCCTCGAGATCGCGATACACGGGCGGCTGCGTCATCGACTTGATGCGCATGCGGGAGGCGGCCTCGTCGACCAGGTCGATGGCCTTGTCCGGCAGGAAGCGGTCCGAGATGTAGCGGTCGGCGAGCTCGGCGGCGGCCTCCAGGGCCTCGTCGGTGATCTTCACCCGGTGGTGCTGCTCGTAGCGCTCGCGCAGGCCCTCGAGGATCTTCACGGTCTCCTCGGTGGAGGGCTGCTCGACCTTGATCTGCTGGAAGCGGCGCTCGAGAGCGGAGTCGCGCTCGAGGTACTTGCGGTACTCGTCGAGCGTGGTGGCACCGATCGTCTGCAGCTCGCCACGGGCCAGGGCCGGCTTCAGGATGGAGGCCGCGTCGATCGCGCCCTCGGCGGCGCCGGCGCCGACCAGGTTGTGGAGCTCGTCGATGAAGAGAATGATGTCGCCGCGCTGGGTGATCTCCTTCATCACCTTCTTGAGGCGCTCCTCGAACTCGCCGCGGTACTTGGAGCCCGCGACCAGGGCGGCCAGGTCGAGCGTGTAGATCTGCTTGTTCTTGAGCAGCTCGGGCACCTCGCCGTTGGTGATCCGGGCCGCGAGGCCCTCCACCACGGCGGTCTTGCCGACGCCCGGCTCGCCGAGCAGCACCGGGTTGTTCTTGGTGCGGCGGGAGAGGATCTGCATGATCCGCTCGATCTCGATCTCGCGGCCGATGACCGGGTCGAGCTTGCCCTCGGCGGCGAGCTTGGTGAGGTTGCGGCCGAACTGGTCGAGCAGCTTCGAGGACTTCTTGCCCTCGCCGCCACTCGCGCCGGCGCCCTGGCGGCGGCCGCCGGGGCCGGAGAGCATCCGGATGACCTCGTTGCGGATCTTCTCGGAGTCAGCGTCGAAGTCGAGCAGGATGCGCGCGGCGACGCCCTCGTTCTCGCGGACCAGGCCAAGCAGGATGTGCTCGGTGCCGATGTAGTTGTGGCCCAGGCTCAGCGCCTCGCGGAGGGCGAGCTCGAGGACCTTCTTGGCGCGCGGCGTGAACGGGATCTGACCGGCGGTGACCTCCTCACCGGAGCCGACGATCCGCACGACCTGCGAGCGGACGCGCTCGACGGTGATGTCGAGGGACTCGAGCACCCGGGCAGCCAGGCCCTCCTCCTCGCGGAGCAGGCCCAGCAGGATGTGCTCGGTGCCGATGTAGTTGTGCTTGAGAGTCCGCGCCTCCTCCTGGGCGAGGACGACTACCTGGCGGGCTCTCTCTGTGAATCTCTCAAACAATGTGGTCTCTCTGGTCTATCAATCAGTTCGGTTGGTTCTACGTTGCGGTCGCCGGGTTGGCTTCCGGTTAAGTCGTATCGGTCAGGGTCAGGGGACGCAGACACCCCGGGGGTCCAATCCGTATCGGCTCCTGGCTGCCGATTCCTTGATTTGACCTCCGGTTCTGTCGGGGACGGCGAAGCCAAAGTATAGCCAGGGGGTGTGCCCGGCCAGGCAGTGCCCAGGCACGGGTGCTGAAGTCCCTGCAAGGTGCGGGAAGGAAACCCTCATCGCCCCCGGCGAAAGCCGAATTCGGCGGCTACGGTCACGCCATCGGGGAGATTCGGGTCGATCGGCGTGCCCCGTGCGCCGGCCACTCCGACCTCGTCGAACTTGGGCTTGAGCAGGTAGATCCGGTGGATCGGGCTCCCCATCCACATCTCGATGATGTCCGCGGGCGAGCTGGTCTCGGGTGTGGACCAGCGCAGGTCCTCTCCGACGATCCAGACGTAGCCCTGCCGGACGTAGCCGATCTGACGCAGACGGCCGACCGGGGTCGAGGAGTGTGGGTGCCCCGCGAAGTCGCCGTGATGCGAGAAGAAGCGGCCCTCGAGCAGCGAGCTCGTGTAGGCCACGGCGGCCCGGGTCAGGAGCGGGTTCGGGCGCAGCGCCTGCACGCCGTTGGCGGCGCGGGCCTGGTTGATCAGGCAGAACATCGAGGCGTCGAACTGATCGAGGGTGATCTGCGCCGCGGGCACGTCGGCGTTCGAGCAGTCCGCCGCCCCCGCCTGCGCGGCGGTCCGTCCGAGCAGTCCGATTGCGATGAGGAGCGCGAGCAACCCCCGCGCCACGGCCTTCCTGGCCATGGGCCAAGCATCTGCGCCGCGGTGCTCGGCGACCACCGCCCAACCCCGCAGACCGGGACCGTAGTGCTCCACATTCCGCGTCCCGCGCCGCGACGGGGAGCGGTACCTTGCCGCGCGTGGGAGCACTCGACCAGCTGCGGGGCGCGAATGGTGACGGCGTGATCGATCGCGCGCGCTCGAATCCGTGGCTGGTGGTCGCCATCGCCGCGGGCGCGATCCTGCTCCTCGCCTGGATCGGCTGGGCAGTCCACGTCACCAGCGAGAACGGCGCGGGCGCCGGTCTCGGCGTGGTGATCGCCTGGCCCGCGATCCTCGCCGGGCTCACCCTCATCTCCCTGCCCTTCTTCGGTGGGTATCTGCTGGTCAGGCGGTTGTCCGATGGCGAGGGGGCGACAGCGACGGGCGAGACGGAATCCGCCGAAGACGAGAAGGACGATGCGCCCCGGGACGAAGACCCGGCTGAGGAAGAGGAGCAGGACGAGGAGTCGGATGAGGACGAGGACGAGGGCGACGAGGAAGAGGACGACGAGTCCGAGTCGGACTCGGAGCCGGAGGCCTCAAAGGCGAGTTAGCAGCGCCGTTGGTGAGTTTCCGTCCCCCGTTGGACGGTAAGTCACCAAACGCCCGAATCTCACCTCTTCATCGCCGGTTTTGACGTCTTTCGGCCCTACTGCCGCATCGCCGGGAAGAGCAGAACCTCCCGGAGGCTCTGCGCTCCGGTCAGGATCATCACCAGCCGGTCGATGCCGAGGCCGGCCCCGCCCGTCGGCGGCATTCCCTGCTCGAGCGATTCGACGAAGGTCTCGTCGTAGGGCTGGGTCTCCTCGTCGCCGCGGGCCGTCTCCTCGGCCTGCGCCTCGAAGCGTCGCCGCTGCTCGTCCGGGTCGTTGAGCTCCGTGAAGGAGTTCGAGATCTCGATGCCGCCGACGAAGGCCTCCCACCGCTCGACCAGGCCCTCCTCGCTGCGGTGCCGCTTCGCGAAAGGCGAGAGCTCGACGGGGTAGTCGACGATGAACGTCGGCTGGATCAGCTTCGGCTCGACCTGCTTCGAGAGCAGCCCGTCCACCAGCTTGCCCCACCCCTCCTCGGGATCCGGCTCGGAGCCCATCGCCTTGGCCAGCTCCTCGCGCGAGGGGTGCTCCATCACGTCGACGCCCGTCTCCTCCTTGATCGCGTCGCGCAGCGTGATGCGGCGCCAGGGCGGCGAGAGGTCGATGGTCTCGCCGTCCCTTTCGACCTTCGTCGTGCCGAGAACCGCCTGCGCGACGGCGGAGACCAGTCCCTCCAGCTCGGTCGCCGTGTCGTTGTAGTCGGCGTAGGCCTCGTACCACTCGAGCATCGTGAACTCGGGGTTGTGCTTGTGCGAGATGCCCTCGTTGCGGAAGTCCTTGCCGAGCTCGTAGACCTTCTCGATTCCACCCACCACCAGGCGCTTCAGGTAGAGCTCGGTCGCGATCCGTAGGTAGAGGTCACGGTCGAGCGCGTTGTGGTGGGTCGTGAACGGGCGGGCCAGCGCCCCTCCGTAAAGAGGCTGGAGCACCGGCGTCTCGACCTCGACGAAGTCCCGGCTGTCGAACCAGCCGCGGACCTCGGCGATCGTCCGCGCCCGCTTCAGGAAGAGGTCGCGGGTCTCCTCGTTCGCCATCAAGTCCAACTCCCGCCGGCGGTAGCGGGTCTCGACGTCCTCGAGGCCGTGGAACTTCTCAGGCGGCGGACGGAGGCTCTTCGAGAGCAGCTCCCACGCGTCGGCCCGGATCGAGAGCTCGCCCCGCTTCGACGCGAAGACCGTCCCCTCGATCCCGACGATGTCGCCGATGTCGAGGGACAGCAGCCCCTCGTAGGCCTCGCCGAGCTCGTCGACCCTCGCCTGCACCTGGAGCTGGCCGGTGCCGTCTTTCAGGTCGAGGAACGCGGCCTTGCCGTGCCCGCGCCGCGCCGTGAGCCGGCCGGCGATCCGATAGCGGTCGCTGGTCTCCTCGCCGGGCTCGATGCCCTGGTGGGACTCGCGAACCGCGGCGATCTCGGTCCGGTCCGGGAATCCGTGCGGGTAGGGCTCGATGCCCTGCTCGCGCAGGCGCTCCAGCTTCGCTCGCCGGTCGGCCAACAGCTCCGACTGCGGGCGCTCGGACTCCTCGTTCACAACGCGGAGCCTATTCCGAGCTAAGCGGCTTCGATCTTGGTGACCTTGAGCTTCTTCTTCGGGCCGCGCGGGGTCTCGACCGTCACGACCTCGTTCTTCTTCGATCCGACGAGCGCCTTGCCGATCGGCGACTCGTTGGAGAGCTTGTGCTCGATCGGGTTGGCCTCGGCGGAGCCGACGATCTGGAACTTCTGTGACTTGCCCGACTTCTGGTCCTTGACGTGAACGACCGCACCGACCCCGACGGTCTCGGTGTCGATGTGCTTCTTGTCGATGACCGCAGCCCGGCGAAGCCTGTCCTGAAGCGAGGCGATCCGCTGCTCGAGCATCGCCTGCTCGTTCTTGGCGTCGTCGTACTCGGAGTTCTCAGCGATGTCCCCGAACTCCCGCGCCGCCTTGATGCGGTCCGCAACCTCGCGGCGCTTGTCGTTCTCCAGGTACTCGAGCTCCTCCTTGAGCTTTTCGAGCCCCTCAGGGGTGATCAATGTCTCGCGCGCCAACTCTCCTCGATTCCGTCTGATTGTGATGTTCAGGCCGCCGCAAAATCCCCTGCTATACGACGAAAAATGAGCCCGCACCGACGCGATCGAGATCACGAGGGCCCGGGCGAAGCGCGACAGTATAGCGCCGCCCAAATAGGTGGTCGAGATGCGCGTTCAGGCGGCCAGCGACGCCTGCAGGGCGCCAGCAACGCGCCCCGGGTCCTCGATCTGGGGGTAGTGACCGAGGTCGTCGAAACGGGCGACCGGCGCCTTCGGCCGCAGGGCGAGGACCGCGTCCAGGACGGCCTCGGTGGCCACCGGGTCGAGCATGCCCCAGGCGAGAGAGAGTGGCTTCTCCCAATCCCGCAGGGCGCCGTGCCAGCGGTCGGCGTAGGTGAAGCGCTCCCCCATGTAGGCGATCGTCTTGTGGTTCAAGGTCCGCCCGCCGCCCGCGCAGATCAGCTCCCACTGGTCGTCCGCCTCCTCGTCGGTGAGGGGATGCCCAGGCGAGAAGATCGAGCCGAACTGCTGGCGGAAGAAGCGCTCGCTGGAGAGTCGGGAGAAGAGCGGGCCGACCGCGCTCCGGAGGATCCGCTGGCCCAGCGTGGGGCTCGCCGCGTCCTGGATCATCGAGCCGTTGAGAAGGAGCGCGCCGGCGACGTTCATCTCGAGGGAGCCGTCGATGTCGCGGGCCATCAGCTCCGTCGCCACCGAGGTCCCCATGTCGTGGGCCAGGAGGAAGACCGGCCCGTCGTGGCCGCTCCTTCTCACCAGGTCCTCCACCATGTCCGCCTGCCAGTGCAGCGTGTAGCGGTGGTCCCTCGGCTTCTCCGAGAGGCCGAAGCCGAGGAAGTCCGGGGCGATCACCGCCCGGCCGGCCTCCCGCTCGAGCAGCAGGCGCCAGTCGTAGGAGCTCGAGGGGAAGCCGTGCAGGAGGAGCAGCAGAGGTCCCTCCCCATCCTGGCGATAGACGTGGATGCGCCGCCCCCGGAACTCCTCGTCGGCGCCGCGATCGCGCCAGGCGGTGACGCGCTCGTTCACGAGCGCCTCAGGCCACCGCCGCGACCGGCGTCGCGAGCTCGGCGACCAGAGCGCGAGCCTGGTCGAGGTCCGCGCTCGCCTGGAAGGCGGCGGTCGTCGCCCGGTCGGCATCCAGGCGCTCGAGGTACCAGGGGTAGAACTTCCGCAGGTAGCGGGCCGCGCGGTCGGGCCCGAGATGCTCCTCGGCCCGGTCCATCACCCAGAGCAGCTCGGCGACGATCTCCTCGCGCTCGGGCGGCGTCCCCCGCGCGCCGGTGAGCTCTTCGAAGATCCACGGGTTGCCGAGCGACCCGCGGGCGATCATCACCGCGTCCGCGCCCGAGGCCTCATATGCGTGGCGCGCCGACTCCGGGCTGTCCAGGCCGCCGGAGATGATCACCGGCACCTCGACCCGCTCGACGAGCTCACGGGCCAGCGCGTAGTCGGGCTGCCCCTTGTGCTGAGTCGCCGCGGCCCGCGGGTGGAAGCCGACCGCCGCGACTCCCGCCTCCTCGGCGAGCCGAATCGCGAGCTCGAAGCCCTGGCGCCCGCCCTTGGCGAGACCGGAGCGGACCTTGACGGTCACCGGGATGCCGCCACCCTCACGCGCTGCCATGGCGATGCGCACCGCGAGGTCCGGATCGCTCAGAAGCGCGGCGCCCGCGCCCGTCTTGCAGACCTTCTTTACGGGGCAGCCCATGTTGATGTCGATCAGGTCCGCGCCGGCCTCGGCGACGATCTCCGCCGCCGAGCGCATCACGTCCGGATCCTGGCCGAAGAGCTGGATCGAGACGGGGTGCTCCTCGGGGTGGAGGCGGAGCAGCTCGGTCAGCGTGCGCTCGTTCCGGTAGTGCAGGCCGAAGCTCGAGACCATCTCCGAGACGGCCAGGCCGGCGCCGTGGCGGCGTGCCTGCAGGCGGACGAACCAGTTGCCGATTCCCGCGAGGGGTGCAAGCAGCACGCGGTTGGCGATCTCGATGGCGCCGATGCGGAATGGGCTGGTCAGGGGTGGCTGCATTCGATGAAGAGGTTAGGAGGCGTTGCGCTCGTAGATGAGGCGCAGGCCGGTGAGCGTCAGGAGCGGGTCGACCTCGTCGATCGTCTCGCAGTGCGGCGCGATCGTCGGCGCGAGGCCGCCGGTTGCGATGAAGGTGACCGGCTCCCCCAGGGCGTCGGCGAGTCGCCGGTCGATCCCGTCCACCAGCCCTGCGAAGCCGTAGGCGAAGCCCGCCTGGATCGCGGCCGTCGTGTGCTTGCCGATCGCCCCCTCCGGGGTCGAGAGGTCGATCCGGGGGAGCTTGGCCGTGCGGGAGGTGAGTGCCTCCATCGAGATCTCCACTCCGGGCCCGATCACGCCGCCCAGGTATTCGCCGGCGCCGGACACCACGTCGAAGTTGGTCGAGGTCCCGAAGTCGACCGCCACGCAGGCGCCGCCGACCTTGGCGTGGGCGGCGACCGCGTTGACCAGACGGTCGGCACCGAGCTCGTGCGGATTGTCGACCAGGATCGGCATCCCGGTCTTCAGGCTCGGGCCGACGAGCAGACATGGCTCGCCAATGTGCCGCTCGGTGAGGGCCTGGTACTCCGGCCCGAGCTGCGGCACGACGGTGGAGACGATCGCGCCGTCGAGCAAGCTGAAGCTCAGGTCGTCGAGCGCGAGCAGATGAGAGATGGTCGCGGCGAGCTCGTCGGCGGTGGCGCTCGGCACGGTCCCGAGACGCCAGTCGCGCCTCAGGTCCTGGCCATCGAAGGCTCCGATGTGGGTCTGCGTGTTGCCGACGTCGACCGCGAGCAGCATGCGCGTGATTATCACGGCCCCAATAGGATCCGCCGCAATGGCCGAGGCAAAGCTCTACGTGATCCCCGGTTCGCATCCGTCGCGCAGCGCGATGCTGATGCTGGAGCGAAAGGGGATCCGATACAAACGGGTCGACCTGATTCCCGTGGTCTCGAAGGGCGTGCTGAAGGCGCAGCGGTTCGACGGAATCACGGTTCCCGCGCTGAAGCTCGACGGGAGGCGAGTCCAGGGGTCGAGGGAGATCGCCCGGGAGCTCGACCACGTCCAACCCGAGCCTCCGCTCCTGCCGGCCGATCCGGAGAAGCGAATCAAGGTGGAGGAGGCGGAGAGCTGGGGCGACGAGTTCCAGCAGAAGCCTCGCCGCTTCACCTGGTGGGCGTTCAAGCGCGACCGGGCTCCCATGGCCGAGTTCTCGGAGGGGGCCCGTCTCGGAATCCCGGTCGGCTGGCGGTGAAGACCGGCGGTCCAATCGTGTCGCTCTCGGCGCGCTTCAACGGGGCCACCGACGAGAACGTGAGGGCGGACCTGGCGGGTCTGCGAGCGGACCTCGACCGGATCGACGGTTGGATCGCGGAGGGCGTCATCGGCGGGCCGGAGCCGAACGCGGCCGACTACCAGCTCGCGCCAAGCATCCGCCTCCTGATGGCGTTCGACGACCTGCGGCCCTACATCGAGGCGCGTCCCTGCGGCGACCTCGCCACACGGATCGTCCAGGACTTCCCCGGCCGGATTCCGCAGGTGCTCCCGCCCGAGTGGCTCGAGCCCCTCAAGGGCTGATCCGGTTCACTCGCTGACCGGGGCCGAGGCTCTCCAGGGCGCTGCGCAGCTCGGTGCCGTTCGGAAGGCGGAGGTCCGGGTCGAGCTCCAGGAGCGGCGCGAGCACGAAGCGGCGCGAGGTCACCTCCGGATGAGGCAACGTGAGCCGGTCGGTGACCAGCTCGAAGTCTCCGAGCAGGAGCAGGTCCACGTCGATCGGCCTGGGACCGTGGCGGGGCCCCCCGAAGTCCCGCCCCGCCTCCGCCTCGATCTCCTTGCAGAGATCGAGAAGCTCCTCGGGCTCCAGCGAGGTCCTGATCCGCACCGCCCCGTTCACGAAGTCCGGCTGATCGAGGATCTCCCCCACCGGCTCCGTCTCGTAGAGGGACGAGACGGCCCCGACCTCGATCCCGCGAGCCCCCAGCGCATCGATCGCGGCCCGAATCTGGGCCTCCCGGTCGCCGACGTTGGAGCCGAGGCCGAGGTAGCCGGCGCGCTCGGCCCCCTCGCTCAGACGCCCTCCTCATCGTCGGGCTCGCGGTCGAGGGACTTCTCCAGGGTGACCTCGACGCCCGCCTCCTGGACCACGTAGGGCAGCGGCGGCTCGGGCTTGGCGGCCCGCACGCGCACCGACTCACAGTCGAAGCGCTCCATCAGACGGCCGGCCACGACCTGGCACACCCGCTCCAGCGTCCGATAGCTCCTCTCCGTCGCGGCCAGGGCGACGATGTCGCAGACCTCCGAGTAGTCGACCGTGTCGTCGACGCGGTCGGTGAGGACCGCGTCGCAGTCCGGCACGTCGAGGGTCAGATCGAACTCAAGCCGCTGGCCCACCTCCTGCTCGGCGTCCGAGACTCCGTGGTGGGTGTAGATGGAGAGGCCGCGGATCTCGACCTCGACCGATGGCTGCGCGGCATCCTCGTGCTCGTCCACGCTCGCCAAAGTAGCGCGTCGTGAAAGGCTGTCACGCCTGATCGCCTCCACCGAGCTCCAGCACGACTACGCGGACCTGGCCGAGTGCCGGATGCACTACGTCACCCGCGGCGAGGGCAAGCCGATCCTCTTCCTCCACGGGTTCCCTCAGTTCTGGTTCCTCTGGCGCCGCCAGCTCGCCGACCTCGGCAACGATCACGCCGTCTACGCCCCGGACATGCGCGGCTACAACCTCTCCTGCCGCCCCGAGGAGGTCGAGGCCTACCGGATGCGGCATCTGCTTGCCGATGTCCGCGAGCTGATCGAACAGCTCGATCCCGCTCCCCTGACCCTGGTCGGCCACGACTGGGGCGGGATCGTCTCCTGGGCCTTCGCCCTCAAGCATCCGGAGATGCTCGAGCGCCTGGTGATCATCGACGGCGCCCCGCCCTTCACCTGGAATCGCGATCTGCGCGAGAGCCCCAAGCAGCGACAGGCCGTCAACTACATGCTCGAGTTCTCGAAGCCCTCGCCCGGCCCCGAGGACATGATGGCCGCCAACGACTTCTCGCTGATGGACGACCTGATGCGCCGGATCGGAGGGCGCGGAGGGCAGCTCTCCGACGAGGAGCGAGCGGCCTACCACGAGGCCTGGGGCCAGCCCGGCGCCCTGCGAGGCGGCCTCAACTACTACCGGGCGGCCCGCATGGGCGAGCAGGTCGCGGCCGGTGGCGTGCCGGAGGAGTACCAGAGCAAGATCACCTCACAGACGGTCGACGTCCCGACGCTGGTGATCTGGGGCGAGAACGATGCGGCGCTCCTCCCCTCTCTCACCCGAGGGCTGAGCGAGTGGGTGCCCGACCTGCGCGTCGAGATCGTTCCCGACGCCGGCCACTGGGTCCCCTACGAGCGCCCGGAGCGCGTCAACGAGCTGATCCGCGGCTTCGTCGACGGCTGAAGTCCCCACCCGGCGCGAAGTGGGTGAAGTCCCACTGCGTCACCGCGTACGCGGGCTTGTTGGAGAGGTCCGGCCGGACGACCCCGAAGCCGTTCTCGGCGTTACCGGCGCCAGGCTGGTCGAAGTACCGGTGCAGCACCGCAACGGGCAGTCGAGGGACGCGGGCCAGGAGCTTGTAGAGCGCCCCGAACCGGGCCGCCTGGGCCTCTTCGGAGACGGCCCCCGGCCCCGCCGTGGTCAGCCCCAATTCGGTGATCCAGATCGGGATCGTGATGTGCTGCGCCTGGCGCGCGACCGCGCGAGCGCGCGCGATCACCCCAAGCACCCGTTCTCGGTAGTCGGGGCGGTTGTACGGGATCGGATACGGATGAAGCGCCAGGGCATCGAAGTACCCGCCGGCGCCGGCGGCGTAGGCCTTGCGTAGGAAGTCAACGTAACCGTGCTCAAGCGGCGCGTTCGAGGTGAAGGCGGCCACACCGCCGAATAGGACGGGCAGATCCGGCCTGACTGACTTCACCGCGGTATAGGTCGCCTGGAGAAGCGCGGCGTAGCGAGTGGGATCCGGGCCGCCGAGCCAGAAGCTGCCCAGGTTCGGCTCGTTCCAGGCCTCGACCGCGACGATGTTGTCGTAGCGCTCGAGCACTCGCCGGATGAACTGCTGCCACTCGACCTGATGGAGGGCGTCGGGCGGCTCCGGGCGGACCCAAGATCACAATCGATCGTCAGGGGATGGGCCCAGCAGGGGGCGGCGCTCGGCTCGAAGATCACCCCGAGCCCCCTCGCCCGCGCGGCCGCGAAGATCCGGTCGTAGACGGCCCAGTCCCAGGTATTGGAGTTGTCCGGTTGGACGGTGGCCCAGGTGAACGGGAAGCGGATCAGCCGGCCGCCGATCGCCGAGACGTCCCCGAGCTCATTGGGGTGGACATGCCAGTCGTCGTTGACCCCAGGTGTGATCGCATGGCGCTTGCCAAGGCGAAGCGGGCACCGGCTCAGCTTCGGCGGGCAATGGTGGTCCTTTCGCGAGTGCGCCGCGGCCGTGCCCGAGAAGAGCACCGCGGTCGCGATCACGACGCCTGCCGCCAATCCGAGGATCCCCTGGTTTGCGCGCATGACTCATATTCGAAGCGGGGGCCCCTGAGTTCATCCGTGCCCCACACAGCGCCGGATAGGTAGTGAGCACCGACCCGATGGCCGTCGCCCACACCGATACGAGGGACCCGAACGGCGCATAGCCTCATCTGGGCCGATGTTCGCCACGAGACCCATCCACGGTTCCATCTACCGTCGCCTGACCGCATGGCTGCCCGCCCTGTTGGCCGCCATCGCTGTGGCAACGGGGGCGGCGCCGGCCTCCGCTGCGTCACGGAGCCGCGCCGTGCCTGTGAGGGACATCTGGCCCGGGCGGAACAGCAGCATCCCGAACAACCTGCTGGGCCCCTCCGGCGCCCAGCTGACCGCCGTCGGCAAGACGGTCTACTTCGGCGCCGACGACGGGAGGCACGGCTACGAGCTCTGGCGCAGCAACGGCACGGCCCGGGGCACGCGCATGGTCAGGGACATTCGCCCGGGCCCCCTCTCGAGTCAGGTCTTCTCGATCACCAACGTCGGCGGAACGCTCTTCTTCACCGCGGACGACGGCATCCACGGCGCCGAGCTCTGGCGCTCGGACGGGACGGCCGGCGGCACGCGGCTCGTCAAGGACATCAATCCGAGCCTGGTCGGAAGCGGTGGCTTCTGGCTGACGGCTGCGGGCCCGACGCTCTACCTGGTCGCCTATGACGGCACCCGCCGCGGCATCTGGAGGAGTGATGGAACGGACGCGGGGACCACGCTCGTGCAGGAGGTTGTCGACGCGCAGGATCTGACCGCTGTGGGGAACGGGCTCTTCTTCGCCGGTTCCACCGGCAGCAATCCGATGCAGCTCTGGCACAGCGATGGCACGCCTGGAGGAACCGCCGTGGTCGGCCCGGGCGAGGTCGCGCCCTACGAGCTCACCCAAGTGGACGGAACGCTCTACTTCGGCGCGTCGGATCCGTCGCGCTCCTTCGAGCTGTGGCGAAGCGACGGCTCCGTCGCGGGGACCTTCCTGGTCAGGGACATCAACACCACCCTTCCGGCCGAGCAGAGCGCGAGCCTCCCCCATGAGCTGACGGCGGTGGGGAACAACATCTACTTCGTCGCCTCGCCGGACGGTCTCGCGCAGCAGATCTGGCGCAGCGACGGGAGCGCCGGGGGCACGATCCCGATCGCCACGGCGGGCTTCGCGTCCGAGCTGGTCGGCTTCCGGGGCAAGCTCTTCTTCACCCGCGCCGGACGAATCTGGCGCACCCAGTCCGGCAACGGCACACCGGCGCTCCGCAAGTCGGTCAATGCGCAGCAGCTGACCCCGGGCGCTCGTGCTCTCTACTTCGTTGGTGGTCGCGGGAGGAACCTCGACAGCGAGCTCTGGGCGACGACCGGCAAGCCCGCCACCACGCGGCGCATTCCGGGAGCGGGCCGTCGCGGCGGCGGAACCCAGCTCCACGACCTCACCGCCGCAGGCAAGAACCTCTACTTCACTGCGAAGGACCGGCGTCACGGGCGGGAGCTCTGGCGGATCGGTCCACCGCTCCGCCGCCGCTAGGAGGCGCTCCGCCGTTCAGGATCGCCTCGGCGACGCTGATTGCCTGGCGCATCGGGGCAACGTCGTGGACCCGGAGCATGCTGGCTCCGTTGGCGAAGGCGATCACGTTCGAGGCGATCGTCCCACCGAGCCGCTGGTCGACCTCGGCGCCGGTGAGCTTGCCGATGAAGCTCTTGCGCGACGAGCCGAAGGCGATCGGGCGCCCCAGCTCGGTGAACTCCCCGAGCCGCCGATGGAGCTCGAGGTTGTGCTCCACCGTCTTCCCGAAGCCGATCCCCGGGTCCACCCAAATCCGCTTCTCATCGATCCCCCGAGAGACCGCGAACTCGATCCGCTCGGCCAGGAACGCCTTGATGTCGTCGACGACGTCGTCGTAGACCGGGTTCTCCTGCATCGTCCGGGGGTCGCCCAGCATGTGCATGAGCACGACCTCGCAGCCGGTCTCGGCGCAGACGTCCGCGAGATCGGGGTCGAGGCGAAGCGCGGTGACGTCGTTGACCATCGTCGCGCCCGCGCTCAGCGCCGCCTTGGCGACGACCGCCTTCGAGGTGTCGATCGAGATCGGAGCCTCGTCCGGCGCCAGCGCCTCGATCACGGGCTGCACGCGCAGGAGCTCCTCGCCGGCGTCGACGGCCTGCGCTCCGGGACGGGTCGACTCTCCGCCGATGTCGATGATGTCCGCGCCCTCCGCCGTGAGCTCGCGCCCGTGCACGATCGCGCGCTCCGGATCGAGGAACTCCCCTCCGTCGGAGAACGAGTCCGGCGTCACGTTGACGATCCCCATGATCCTGGCCGGCTCGGCGCTCATTGATCCCCCTCAGGACCTCGGACGTCCGGTCTGCTCTCGGGCACGATCCGGTCGCCGATCTCGAAGCTTGGATCGCGGAGTGCCGCGACGTTCTCGCCCTCCATCACTGCGCCCTAATCAGCTGCCCGTCGGGGGTCAGCTCGACGAAATGATGTGTCTCCCCGTCCCGAAAGCTCTGGCACTGGTTCGCGGGCTGATCGTCGACCGGCTGCCGCGGGTCGTGTGCGATGTCGACGGCCCAGTCCGACAGCGACGGAATGCTCTCCGCGAGACAGGGACCGGAGCTCAGATCCAGGGAGTTCGCCTTGCCGGCGTAGATGAACTTGGCGGCGGCCACCGCCTTGGCCTTGTCGTCCTGGCTGGCACCGGACGACCCTCCGCACCCGGGTAGGCCAAGCGCGAGGATCACAACCGCCGCCAGCGCGGGCGGCACCGAAATTGACTTTCGACACGCGCGCTTGCGCGTGTCGATCAATCTCGGCGACAGGACCCGCGCTCCCGGCGGCTACGAGTCGTTGGCGCGCATCTCGGCGCCGCCGCCGGCCAGGCCGGGACGCGGACGCGGACGCGGCTTGGGACCCTCGCGGGCGGTGCCCTTCTCCTCGACGGCCGGCGCCTCGGGCGGCTTGGCCTCCTCCTCGTCCTTGGCGAAGACCTCGTCCTCGGGCTTGCCCTCGAGCAGGGCGATGAACTCGTCGGCCTCGATCGTCTCGCGCTCGAGCAGGATCCGCGAGATCGTGTCGAGCTGCTCGCGATGCTCGGAGAGGATGTCCTTCGAAGTCTGGTGCGCGTCCTCGACCATCCGCCGGACCTCGTCGTCGATCTCGCGGGCGACCTCGTCAGAGTAGTCGGGCTCAGCCGAGAACTCGCGGCCGAGGAAAGGCATCGAGCGATCGTGGCCGAAGACTCGGGGCCCGAGGCGCTCGGACATGCCGAAGCGCATCACCATCTGCTTGGCGGTCTCGGTCACCTTCTCGAGGTCGTTCGAGGCGCCGGTGGTGATCTCGCTGAAGACGATCTCCTCGGCGGCTCTGCCGCCCAGGGTCATCGCCATCGTGTCGTTGAGCTCAGCGCGGGTGGTGAGGAACTTGTCCTCGGTAGGCAGCGAGATCGTGTAGCCGAGCGCCTGGCCGCGGCTGATGATCGAGACCTTGTGGACCGGATCGGAATTGGGCAGCAGGTGCCCGACGATCGCGTGCCCGAGCTCGTGGTAGGCGGTGACGAGGCGCTCCTTCTCGGACATCACCCGGCTCTTCTTCTCGGGGCCGGCGATCACGCGCATGATCCCCTCCTCGAGCTCCAGCATCGTGATCTCGCGCTTGTTGCCGCGAGCGGTCAGCAGCGCGGCCTCGTTGATCAGGTTGGCGAGGTCGGCGCCGGTGAAGCCGGGGGTCTGCCCGGCAAGCGCGTCGAGGTCGATGTTCTGGGCGAGGGGCTTGCCGCGGGTGTGGACCTCGAGGATGTGCTTGCGACCCTTGCGGTCAGGACGATCGACGACGATCTGGCGGTCGAAGCGGCCGGGCCGCAGCAGCGCCGGGTCGAGGATGTCCGGCCGGTTGGTGGCGGCGATCAGGATGATGTTGTCCTTCATCTCGAAGCCGTCCATCTCGACGAGCAGCTGGTTGAGCGTCTGCTCGCGCTCGTCGTGGCCGCCGCCCATGCCGGCGCCGCGGTGGCGGCCGACGGCGTCGATCTCGTCCATGAAGATGATGCAGGGCGAGTTCTGCTTGGCCTGCTCGAAGAGGTCGCGGACGCGCGAGGCGCCGACGCCGACGAACATCTCGACGAAGTCGGATCCCGAGATCGAGAAGAAGGGGACGCCCGCCTCACCGGCGACTGCGCGGGCGAGCAGCGTCTTGCCGGTGCCCGGCGGCCCGTAGAGCAGCACGCCCTTCGGGATGCGGGCGCCGAGCGCCTGGAACTTCTTCGGGTTCTCGAGGAACTCCTTGATCTCCTGGAGCTCCTGGACGGCCTCGTCGGCCCCGGCGACGTCCCGGAAGGTGATCTTGGGCGCGTCCACGGACATCCGCTTGGCGCGCGACTTGCCGAAGCTCATGACCCGCGAGCCGCCTCCCTGCATCTGGTTCATCAGGAAGATCCAGAAGGCGAAGAAGAGGAGGAACGGAAGGATGTAGGTGAGCAGCGAGAGCAGGCTCGAACCGCCCTTGCCCTTGATCTCCGTCTTGACGTCGTGCTGCTGGAGGCTGTTGAGCAGCTGCGCCTGGGCGGAATCCGAGTCCGGATAGGCCTCGTCGTAGCTCGTCCCGTCCTTCTGCTTGACGTTGAGCGTGTTGTCCTTCGTGTTCCAGGTGACGGACTCGATCTGCCCGCTGTCCACCCGCTGCACGAAGGTCGTGTAGTCCGGCGTCTCATGGCCGGAGCCCGGGCTGATCAGCCGCTGGGCGAAAAACGCCAGCACGACGACGATCAGAATCGGAAAGGCAGCGCTGCGGAAAAAACGTCTCAAGTTGGATGTCCCTCTGCCCGGTTTCTACGCCGATTTTTCGGCCCCGGATCTATCGCGAGGGTACCAGCGTGGGACTAGCGGTCTTGCGGGTTTTCCCGCAGTGCGGCCACGTAGGAGAGGTTGCGATACCGCTCCGCGTAGTCGAGGCCGTAGCCGATCGCGAACCGGTTCGGGATCTCGAATCCGACGTAGCGGACGGGCAGGTCGACCCGCCGTCGCTCCGGCTTGGTGAGGAGCGCGCACACCTCGACGGACCGCGGACCCCTCGCCTGCAGGTTGCGCAGCAGATAGTGGAGAGTGAGGCCGGAATCGATGATGTCCTCGACGATCAGGACGTCCCGGTCGGCGATCGGCGCATCGAGGTCCTTGAGGATGCGGACCACCCCGGAGGAGTCGGTCGAGGAGCCGTAGCTGGAGACCGCCATGAAGTCGAGCTCGCAGTCGATCTCCAGGTGGCGCATCAGGTCCGCGAGAAATGGGACCGCGCCCTTCAGGATGGCGACGAGCAGTGGCGGTCGCCCCTCGTAGTCCCTGCTCACCTCCGCAGCGAGCTCGGCGACCCGGCGCTGCAGGTCCTCTTCGGAGACGAGAACCTCCCCGATGGCGTCGTCGCTTACCACGCGGCGGAGTCTATGTACCGGCCTGGGCAGCCCTGAGCACCGCGGACTTCGGAGCGCCGGGCTTCGCCGCAAACTCCTCCGAGACCGCCACGCCGGCGATCCACGCGATCCGCTCATCCGCTTCGACGACCGGCAGCAAGTGACGAAGCGATCGCGGCACCTTGCGGTCCGTGAACAGATCCTGGAGTGACTTGGTGCCGCCCAGGCCGAGCGGCCGCATGCGGTCCCCCTCGCGCCAGGATCGAACCGTCACGGACGGCCCGAGCGCCGCCGGATCGAGAACGGCGAGGTCGGGGCCATGGGCCGCCGGCACTCCTCGCTCAAGCTCCGCATGGACCTCCCAGTCGCCGAACCGGCACACCCCCGGTACGGTCAGGACGCCCTCCCTCGGCTGTGGCCGGTCTCCGGAGGTGAAGCGGACGTGACCGTGCTCGGCGTGAGCCTCGACGCCGCCGCCGAGCTCGACCACGCCTCCCTCCGGCGCCCGGGCCAGCCGCCAGATCTCGGCGGCCCGTGACCTGCCGAGCGGCACCGGCGCGCCGGCCGCCCGCTCCGCCAGCAAACGCAGCACGAGCCGGCGGATCGCCGGGTCCATCTCGGCCAGGGCATCGCGGGCGATCGCCCCGGCGACCTCGGCGCCGGATGCCGACAGGGCCTCGGCCGCGAGCCGGTCGAGCGCCTCCCCCTCCTCGGCTAGCTCCGCGTGGGTCTCGGCGATCGTCGCTTCCGCCTCCGGGCCGAGCTCGCGCAGCACCGGCAGCACCTCGTTGCGGATCCGGTTGCGCGCGAAGAGGGGCTCGGCGTTGGTCAGGTCGTCGGAGAAGGGAAGCCCCGCCCGCTCCGCGAGCCCGCGAACCTCGTCCCGGTCCAGGGAGAGGAGCGGTCTGATGACGTCACCGCGGCGGGCACGAAGCCCGAGCAGGGCGCGGCGGCCCGGGGAGGTCGCCAACCGGTAGAGGACGGTCTCCGCAAGGTCCGTGCGAGTGTGTCCCGTCGCGATCCAGTCGAGCCCCCGGGCGAGCCGCAGGCGCTTCGCCGCCGCATAGCGGGCCTCCCGCGCCGATGCCTGAACGTTGCCGCCGCCCAGTTCCGGGCGCTCGACCTCGAGCTCGATGCCCAGCAGGCGGCAGAGCTCCTCGCACGTCTCCTGATCGCGGTCAGACTCCGGGCGCAGCCGGTAGTTCAGATGAAGGCCGAGGATCCGGTCGGGGCCGAGCGCCTCCGCCAGGCCCGCCGCGGTGGCGGAGGAATCCGGGCCACCGGAGACGAGGACAACACCGTGAGATCCCTCAGCGACCAGACCACTCTCCCGCACGACCCGGGCCAGGACGGAGAGGGCGGTGACGTCCGCCATACCGACGATTCTAGGAACCGTTATACAGCCGCCCTTCATGTTGCAGAAAGGCCTACTCACTTTCCTCACCATGCTCGTCCTGGCCGCGCTGGGTCCCGCCACCGCGAGCGCCTGCGTCGGCGAGGCGAAGGCTCCCGGCAAGCTCACCGAGCAGATGGCGAGACAGGCGGTCGTCTGCCTGATCAACGAGCGCCGGACCCATGCTGGACTCGGAACCTTCACGGAGAACGGGAACCTCGACGCCTCGGCCCAGGGTCACGCGGTGGCGATGGCGAAGCACAACCGCTATTCGCACGGGAACGCGGCGCGCCGGATCCGCCGCACGGGGTACCTCGCCGGCGCTACGTCGTGGACCATCGGGGAGAACCTCGCCTGGGGCTTCGGGCCGATCGGCAGCCCGAAGCACATCGTCATGGAGTGGATGAGGAGTCGCGAGCACCGCCGCGCCCTGCTCGGCGGCTTCCGCGACGTCGGCGTCGGCGTGACCAAGGGGGCGCCCTTTCCGCACTTCGGGCACAACACCGCGACCTACACGGTCGATCTCGGCAGCCGCAACTGACGCCTCACCTACGGACTTTTCACAACGGTGAAAGGTCCACCCGGCGGCACCTGAGTTAAGGGACGTGCGGCTTAAATTCGGCGCTCCGCGTCCAGCCAATGGCTGAGAACTCGATGCAGAGGATGTGTCGAGACCAAGAAACATCCTCAGCCTCATCGCCGTCCTGGCCACCTGGGCCCTCGTGTCCGGTGCGCAGGCCTCGGCGGCCGACTGCGGACCGGTCGACACCCAGGTCACCGGTCTCAACGAGGTTCAGATGGAGAGCTCAATCTCCTGCCTGATCAACGACGAGCGCGCCTCCTACGGCCTGCAGCCCGTCACGCCGAACTCCGACCTCCGCCAGGCGGCGCTCAGCCACTCCAACGACATGATCGACCACAGCTACTTCGAGCACACCTCGCCCTCCGGCCTCACCTTCATCGATCGCATCGAGGCGACCGGCTACATGCGCAGCGCGCGCAGCTGGGTGGTCGGAGAGAACCTCGTCTGGGGGACGGGGCCGCTGAGCACCCCCCAGGCCCTGGTGACGGCGTGGATGAACAGCCCGCCGCACCGCGAGAACCTGCTGCGGCCGAGCTTCCGCGAGATCGGAGTCGCCGCCCTTGCGGGCACGCCCGTCAGCGGCTCCGACCTGACCGGCGTCACGGTCTCCAGCGAGTACGGCTACCGCACCTTCGCCGGCAAGAGCAGCAAGAGCAAGAAGAAGAAGGGCAGGGCCCGCAAGGCGCGCAAGGCACGAAAGGCCCGCGCCTAGCGACGTGTCCGCTGCTTAGTCCTCCATCACCGGGCGGGCTATATAGAGGGAGATCGCCTCGGGGAACCCCTTGAGGACGACCTCCCCGATCGGGTCGAAGCGCAGGAAGTCCGACTCCCGGTTCGCCTCGACGAGGGCCTGGGTGACGAGGACCTCGCCGCCCAGCGCCCGGGTCACGACCCGGTGAGCGAGGTTCACGTCCCCGCCGAAGTAGTCGCCGTCCCTGAACACGGCCGCGCCGTAGTGGATGCCGACCCGGGGCTGGGGCCGCTCCTGGAAGAGGGCGAGGAAGCCGACGGCCCACTCGGTGAGGGTGGCGGGCTCCGGCGAGACCACCATCACCTCGTCCCCAATGGTCTTCACGATCGTCGCCTCATTCGGCAGGGTCGCCTCGACCGTGTCGACGAACCGCTCGACAATGTCGAGCGCCTCCTCGTCCCCCTCCTCCTCGGTGTAGCGGGTGAAGCCGGTGAGGTCGACGAAGCAGAACGCCATTGAGACCCGGGCCAGTCCGCGGCCCGCGCCGCCGATGTCCGCCTCCATGTGCCCGACGACGTCCTGCTCGATGTAGAAGCGCAGGTAGCGGTTGTGCATGTACTCCATCAGCGGGCCCGTCACCGGGATCAGGTCCGCCACCAGCTCGCCCATCTCCTCCGCGATCTCGAGCGGGGGAACCTCCTCCTGCATGAGCGGCTCGTGGATGTAGAGATGGAACAGCCGGACCTCGGCGTCGGCGACCTTGCGGATCGACTGCGCGTAGACGCGGACGAGCTGGAGGAACGCAACGAGTGGGAAGCCGGAGGCGAGCACGTTGGCGCAGTGACGCATCGCGCCGAGGTCCTGCTCGTTCAGCCTCCCCTCGGCTCCCATCGGCGTGCCGAGCAGGGTCATCAGACGATCGATGAGCTCGGGCTCCAACCCGGTGAGCTCCGCGGCCTCGTCCCTGCCGTAGTGGCCCTCGGGGATCTGGAAGATGTCCTCGGCGTAGCCGAAGGCGAGCCGGCCGCCATGAGCCGCCTCCCGGATCGCATCCACCGAGTAACCGCGCTCCCTCATCCGGGCGATCACCCGTGCCTGCGCCGCCGAGGCCGGAGTCCAGCGCCCGTCCTCGACCGGGACGAGCCCCTCGACGGCCCAGCGCTTCAGGGTCGAGGTCGAGACGCCCGCGATCCGGCTCGCCTCGGCCATCGAGATGCTGTTGGCCTTATCGGTCATGCCCCCGGAAGCAGCGACGGGGTCCCAGGACCCCGTCGCCTGCGGGCTTTGGGCCCGCTTCGTCGGCCAGCGGCGCATACGCGCCTCGCGAGGTCCTGTCGCCGATCCCAGTCGCCGGGGGATCTGCGGACCGGGGACCCGCTTCCGGCCCGAGCTTGTTCGATCGAGTCGAGCTTACGCTCATGCCGAGCCAAGTCAATGGCGCTGGACACCGGTTGCGCCTAGTCAATCGCGAGGTGGGGGTACTTCTCGGCGACCAGCTGCCGGTATCTGGAGAAGAGCGGCTTCGCGGCGGGGAAGAACCGGAGGGCGGCGCCGGGGTCCTCGATGTTCGTTCGCAGCCGGCCGCGGGCGATCGCGATCGCCGGGTTCTCCCTGCCCTGGAACATGCGGTTGGCGACCGTCGACTCCATGCTGAGCCGCAGCTTCGGATGGGTCCGGCTCCTCTGGGAGAAGTTCCAGGCGAGGCAGTGCCGCCCGCCGTCGTCGCGCGAGACGTTGACCGCGAGCTTCAGGTCCGGGAACTCGATCCGGAGCGGGGCTGCGGCCGCCCGCAGGCGAGGGCCATCGTCCGGATCGCGGTCGATCTCGCGCAGGACCGTGTTGAGAATGTCCTTGAGCTCCTTCTTCGTCAGACCCTCGGCGGTCATCTAACCCTCAACCTGAGATCAACCCTTGCGCCTGCCGCGAACCGAGGGATCGATCCTGCCGAGCTGCTCCTTGACCTCGCGTCCGCGCTTCGCCACCTCGTCGAGCACCTCCGCTGCGCGTTCCCGCGTGCTCCCCGCCGCCCCGGCGGTCGCCTCGAAGGTGCGCTCGATCGCCGAGCGCAGCGCCTCGGAGGGCTTCTCCGTCCCGGGCACCTTCATGAAGCTCAGCCTACTCCGGCGCGCCGCCCATATGCTCGCGGCGTGCCTCATCACCTCAGGCCCAGTACGGCGTACGCACCCGACGTCCTGCTGCCCGGCGACCCGGGCCGCGCCCTCGCCTTCGCCCAGCAGCTGCTGACCGAGCCCAAGATGAGCAACCACGCCCGCGGGCTGTGGGGGTACACCGGCGAGACGCCGGACGAACTCCCGCTCAGCATCCAGTCGACGGGCATGGGCGGACCGAGCGCCGCGATCGTCCTGCAGGAGCTCTCCGAGCTCGGCGTGCGACGGGTCATCCGGGTCGGGACCTGCGGAGCGCTCGACCCGAACCTCGGGCATGGCGACCTCGTCGTCGCCGGCGATGCCCTGGCGGAGGATGGGGCGAGTCGCGCCCTCGGCGCGGGCGAGGCGGCGGAGCCCGATCCCGAGCTCACGGCCGGCCTGGCGACGGGCCTGCCGGAGGGCGTCGCCCCCGCACGCATCGTGACGACGGATCTCTTCTACGACGGCGATCCCGACCACGGCGGACCGCCGCGAGCGCGGGCGGACGCCTGGCGCAGGCGCGGCGCGGTGGCCGTCGAGATGGAGGCGGCGACCCTGTTCGTGCTCGCCCGGCGGCTCGGCTTCGCCGCCGCCTGCGCGCTGGTCGTCACGGACACGTTCGACGACGGAGACCGGCGGCGGATCGACGACGACGAGCTCGCGAAGGCGGCCGAGCGGATGGGCGCCCTGGCCGCCGCGGCCCTCAACCCCGACTAGAGGGTCCGGGTCGCGCCGACTCCCCCTCCCGCCGCAGCTCGGCGAGCTCGCGGGTGACCCGATCGAGCGTGTCCTCAACCTCCTCGAGGCGCTCCGAGACGGCCCGCAGGCGACGGGCCAGCCGCTCCACGTCGTTGCCCGTGGGCAAGTTCAGGTTGCGGATCGCGCTGGCGCTCGCCTGCGAGGCGCGCTCGCGGGCCCCCAGGGCGATCTGCAGCGCCTGGTTCATCCAGGGGTTGTCCACGAGGAGCTGGGCGAGCTCGCCCAGGGTCCCCTCGCTCCGTGAGGAGATGCGATCACGTATGCCTTCGCCGCCGCTCTCGTCCATATCGTTCACGCACGGTACCGCGACGGATGGGCTCGAGCGGGGTTCTTTGGATACGCATGGAACGCGCACATTGTTTACCGTTTCGGTCAAGTATGGTTCAACGCATGTTTTTGGCGTTAGGGACGACGGTTCCCCGTTGCAAAGGCCTGGGCGAGTCAGTAGCGTCCGCCGTGCCTGCGGGTGCGGGGAGGTCGCGACCGGCAGACCGACCGGGTTTCGCGGGCAGGATCGGCTAGCCAAATGACCAGAAAGCTTCTCGTAATCATCGCCCTCGGGGCAGCTCTGGCGATTGTCGCTGCGGGAACGGCGACCTCCATCACCGTCGGGAACGTGCAGGTCAACTCCCCGACCGACGGCGTCCTGCCGGCCTGCTCGAACCTGACCGACGACGACGGCGACGGGCTCGTCGACCTCGCCGACCCGGGCTGCAGCGGCCCCCTTGACACCTCGGAGTACAACGCTCCCACCTCCGGTGGCTCCGGTGGCAGCTCCGGCGGCGGCACCACCACCTCCGGCGGCGGCACGAGCAGCACCACCACGACGACCGGCGGCGGCACGACGACGAGCGGCAGCGGCTCGACCGGCGGCTCCACTGGCAAGGCCGGCAAGAAGACCGCCGGCGGCAAGACCCCGGGCCTGTTCGGCAAGCAGGCCAAGAAGGGTCAGGGCGCCAAGCAGATCGCCGAGGCCGAGAAGGGGAAGATCACCCATCCCACCCTCCGCAACCCGGACGGCTCCCCCGCCAAGACCAACCCCGGCCTGACCGTCGCGACGTTCGGGCCCGCCCCGATCGGCGTCCCCAACTTCGTCATCGACTCCTTCGAGATCCCGCCCTTCCTCCTCCCCATCTACCAGTCCTGCGGCACCGAGTACGGGATCCCGTGGCAGGTGCTCGCAGGCATCAACAAGATCGAGACCGCTTTCGGGACCAACCTGAACGTCTCCTCGGCCGGCGCCGAGGGCTGGATGCAGTTCATCCCCTCGACCTGGGCCGCCTACGGCGTGGACGCCAACAACGACGGCAAGAAGGATCCGTACAACCCCGTCGACGCGATCTGCGCCGCGGCTCGGTACCTGCGGGCGGCCGGCGGCGACAAGAACATCCGCCAGGCGATCTTCGCCTACAACCACGCCGACTGGTACGTCGACGAGGTCCTCCTCTACGCCAACCAATACGGCAAGCTGCCCGACGCCCTGGTCGGCTCGCTCACCGGCCTCACCGAGGGAGCGCACTTCCCGGTCGCCGCCGACGCGCGGTATGCGGACGACATCAACGACGCCGCCGCGCTCACCCGCTCGAACACCCAGCGGAAGACCGCCGGCAACGCCGCCGACGTGATCGGCTCGGACGCCAACCGGCGAAGCATCAACATCTACTCGAGCCTTAACGCTCCGGTCGTCGCGGTCAACGACGGGGTCATCAAGAAGATCGGGGACAACGCCAAGCTCGGCAAGTACGTCGTCCTTCAGGACGCCTACGGCAACCAGTACACCTATGCGCACCTCGGCTCGATCGAGAAGACGCACCCGGTGCCGCGCCAGCAGAGCCTCTCCTCCAAGGACTTCAAGCTCCAGACGCCGAACGACTCCGCGCCGACGAGCCCCGCGACCGCCGGCGACAACTCCGGCGGAGGCTCGGGGAAGGCTGCCAAGGCCGGCAAGGACCGCAGCGCGCCGGCCAACTCCGAGAACAGCCGCCAGCGCCTCTTCGCGTTGCCGCACCGGTCCGGCAACGGCGATCAGTCGAGCGTCACCGGGCAGCTCGACTCGCTTCTGGGCCGCAGCGTCCCCGGCTACGAGACCTTCAAGTCGGCGCTCTCATCGAGCCCCCAGTTCGACTCCAACACGATGCAGCTGAAGCCGCTCACCAAGGGCTCGAAGGTCACCGGCGGCACCGTGATCGGCCGCGTAGGCCAGCCCGACGCGCAGCCGCCGCACCTCAACTTCGCGATCAGGCCCGCCGGCCGCGGCGCCCCGACGATCGATCCGAAGCCGATCCTCGACGGCTGGAAGCTCCTCGAGACCACCGCGATCTACCGGGCGGCGGACAAGAACCCCTTCACCGCCGACAACCCGACCGTCGGCCAGGTCCTGCTGATGTCCAAGTCGGCGCTCCAGCAGCGGGTCCTGAACGACCCGGCGCTCTCCATCTACTCCTGCGGCCGCAACGACATCCAGACCGGGCAGATCGACCGCCGCGTGCTCGCGGTCATGGAGTACCTGGTCGCCAAGGGCTACCGCCTGACGATCACCTCCCTGAAGTGCGGCCACAGCTACCTGACCTCGTCGGGCAACGTCTCGGCCCACTCCTACGGCTCGGCGGTCGACATCGCCGCGGTCAACGGGATCCCGATCACCGGCCACCAGGGCCCGGGCACGATCACCGAGGCAGTGATCAAGGACCTGCTGCTCCTGCAGGGCTCGATGCGCCCGGCTCAGATCATCTCGCTGATGGACCTCGGGCCCCCGACCTTCATCCTGCCCGACCACTACAACCACATCCACGTCGGCTACACCTTCACGACCGGCGGCAGCTCGATCAAGCAGCTCGGCCAGATCCTGAAGCCCGAGCAGTGGCAGCGGCTGATCCAGCGCCTCGGCCAGATTCAGAACCCGAAGGTCCCGTCGAAGCCCTCGGCGGCCGCGTTGCCCGCCAAGGGCGGCAACTCCGGCGACTAGCCCGGACCCACGCCCCAGCCCGCGATCACCCGAGCCACCTTCGTTCAGCTGGAGCTGGCAGGGAAGATCGGCCTGCCCGAGGGCCGCTACCTGGTCCGGAACGGGGAGAGTGAGCGCGTCCTGATCGTCGAGGAGCTCGGCGCGCCGCGACCGCGGCGTCGCGGCGGCAGGCGCTCGAAGCCCGTCGATCCCGGCGATCCAACCGAGATGCCTGTGACGCGGGTGACGGTCACCGGGCGGCGCATCGAGGATCCCGCTGAGGGCTCCGACTGGCTCAAGCGGATGATGGGCAGCGGCGGCGAGGGCGCCGACGAGGTCAGGGCTGCGACCCGGATCGTCAACCGCGCCCTCGGCGCGCTCCGCGCCGCCGCGCGCGACCCGCTGGTCCAGGACGTCGGCGCCACGAAGGCGCTCGTCGTGAGACTCGGGTACGGGACCGGTGACGAGCTCGCGGACGGCCGCTGGACCGAGGCGCGGGAGCTGACGCGGCCGCGCCGCGGCCGGCTCGACGACGTCGACCCGCAGTCGCGCGTCGCCGCGGTGCTGGCCGGCCGCGACGAGGTGCATCCGGCCGAGACCCTGATCCTGCGAGCTCGGCTCGACCTCCAGCAGGGCCGGCGAGCCGAGGCCGTCTTCGGACTGCGCGCGGCCCGCACGGCGCTCGAGGAGCAGCCCTCCTCGCGGCAGAAGGAGCTGCTGGAGGAGCTTGCGGCGGTCGAGGAGAAGCTGGGCGATACTTCGGAGCCGTGAGAGCGGCGGCCATCCAGCTCGAGGCGAGGCTCGCGGAAGTCGACGCGAACCTGGAGGCCGCCGAGCGGCTAGCCGACCGAGCGGGCACGGAGGGCGCGGAGTGCATCGTTCTCCCCGAGTTCTTCACCACCGGCATCGGCTTCGCTCCCGAGCTGGTGGAAGCGGCCCTGGCGCCGGATGGCGAGGCGACCGAGCTGCTGCGCTCGCTGGCACGCCGCCATGGGGCGCTGGTGGGCGGCTCCTACCTCTGCCGCGACGACGACGACGAGGTCCGCAACGCCTTCTTCCTGGCGACGCCGGACGGCGAGGTCGCCGGGCGTCACGACAAGGATCTGCCGACGATGTGGGAGAACGCCTTCTACGTGGGCGGCTCGGACGACGGGGTGATCACGGCCGGCGAGATCACCGTGGGCGCGGCCGTCTGCTGGGAGTTGATGCGGACGCAGACGGTCAGGCGGCTGCAGGGCCGGATCGACCTCGCGCTGACCGGCTCGGGCTGGTGGAGCATGTCCGAGAACTGGCCGCCCCGATCGGTCTTCGCCCGTCTTGAGGCGGCCAACCACCGCCGGGCGGTCGAAGCCGCCGCGACCTTCGCGCTCTACGTCGGCGCTCCGGTGGTGCACGCGGCGCACGCGGGCGAGCTCATCTGCGAGACCCCTTGGCTGCCGCTCCCCTACCGCGGCCATTTCGAGGGCGGCACGCTGATCACCGACGAGCGCGGCCGGATCCTCGACGCGCTCGACCGCACCGACGGCGAGGGCTTTGCGATCGCCGATGTCGAGCCCGGCCGTCACGAGCCGCTCCGGCAGCCGCCCGACCGCTTCTGGCTCCACAACCGCGGCGCCGTTGCGGCGATGGCGTGGAACTACCAGCGCCTGCACGGCCGACCCTGGTACCGCAAGCACGTGCGGGGCCGACCGGCGCGCCGCTTGCGCGAGCAGGCCGCGGCCTAGAGCGCGGCCAGAACCGCTTCCAGGTCGGCGACCACGTCGCCGTCCATGCGGACCGCCGCGTCGCCATCGAACGGCGTCGGGCCCTTGGTGATCACGGCGATGCTGCCGCCTCGCCCCATCGTCACGGTCGGCAGGCCGGCGACGGGATAGACCTCGAGCGAGGACCCGATGCAGAGCATCAGGTCTGCCCGCGCCGCGAGCGCCTCGGCTTCGGCAATCGCCGCGGCGGGGAGCAGCTCGCCGAAGAGGACGACGTCGGGCTTCACGTGCCCGTTGCCGCAGACCGAGCAGATCGCGACTCCGCGGTCATCGAAGAGCTCGTCGACCTGGGCGAGCGTGAACTCGGCGCCGCAGTCCTGACAGGTGCCCGACTTGATCGAGCCGTGGACCTCGATGATCCGCTCCGACCCCGCCTTGTGGTGGAGCATGTCGATGTTCTGGGTGATCACCGCCTCGAGCAGCTCCCTGCGCTCGAGCTCCGCCAGGGCGCGGTGGGCGTCGTTGGGCTCTACGTCGTCGAGGCTGTGCAACCTCGGCCGGTAGAAGCTCCAGAATCGCTCGGGGTCGCGCCGGAACGCGTCGATGTGCGCGACCTCCATCGGATTGACGTTCTCCCAGAGGCCCTCGCCCGGCGAGCGGAAGTCGGGGATCCCGGACGGCACCGAGATCCCCGCACCGGTCAGCGCGACCGTGCAGCGCGACTCGCGGATCAGCTCCGCCAGCCGCTGCGCCTGTTCAGGCGGCCCCGGACGCGAAGCGGAGGAGCCGCCTTGTTCGTGGGCTACTTGCCCTGCCACTTCGCGCTGCGCTTCTGCAGGAAGGCGGAGATGCCCTCCTTGCCGTCCTCGGAGAGGAAGGCGGTCGCGAAGCCCTGCTTCTCGGCCTCGATTCCGTCGTCCAGGTCGGCCCTGTTGGCGACCTGCTTGATCTGCTCGACCGCGAGCGGCGCCTGTCCGGCGAGCTTCTTCGCCCAGGCCACCGCGGTGTCGAACAGCTCCTGATCGGGGACGAGCGCGTCCGCGAGACCCCAGTCGGAGGCCTCCTGCGCGAGCACGGCGTCGCCGGTGAGGTTCATCTCGAGGGCCTTCGACGGACCGACCAGGCGCGGCAGGCGCTGCGTGCCGCCGAAGCCGGGGATGATCCCCAGGTTGATCTCGGGCTGGCCGAAGACCGCCGAGTCCGCCGCAATCCGGAAGTCGCAGGCCATCGCCAGCTCGCAGCCTCCGCCGAAGGCGATCGCGTTGACCGCGGCCACCGTCGAGACGCGGTTCTGGCCGAGCTCGCGGAGCAGCGCGTGCCCCGTATTGATCAGCTCGGCACCTCCGGCTTCATCCATGCTGGTGAACGCCTTGATGTCGGCGCCCGCGGAGAAGACCACCGGCAGGGAGCTGTAGACGACCATCGCCTTCACCTCGTCGTCGGCCTTCACCTCCTCCCAGACCTTTCCGAGGTCCTGGATCACCTGAGGCGAGATCGCATTCATCGGCGGGTTGGCGAGCCAGGCGATCGCAACCTCCCCACGCTTCTCGAGCTTGACCGTGCCCTCGGCGTCGGTCTGCGGGTAGGAGTAGAAGCCCTGGCCGCTCTTCAGGCCGTGGCGGCCCTGGGCGACGAGCCGCTTCAGCGTGCGCGGCGGCGCGAAGCGCTCGCCGTGGCTCTCCTCGTACTTCTCGAGCTTCTCGAGGATCGTGTCCAGCCCCTCGAGATCGGCCTTCCAGAAAGGCGGGAAGAGCCCGCGGCGCGGGTCGAGCCCGGCGCCGGCCATCATCCCGAGGTCGATCTCGCGGACCGTGCAGATGCCCTCCTCGAGCACCTTGCAGGCCTCGACGAACGACTTCAGCATGATCAGGTCGGCGAGCTCCTCGACGTTGGGATCGGCGTCGCCCTCGATGTTGGGCTCGCCGTCCTTGTAGAAGCCCTCGCCGCCGGACTTGGCGCCGAGCTTGCCGTCGGCGACGAGCTTCTGCATGCCCTTGTGGACGTAGAAGCTGTCGCCGTAGGACTCCTGCAGGTACTCGGCGACATGCAGCACGGTGTCGAGGCCGAGCATGTCGATCAGGAAGAACGGCCCCATCGGTGTGACGTTGGCCGCCGCGATCCCCTCGTCGATCTTCTTGATCGAGAGGCCCTTCTCCTCCTGCTCGCGCCAGACCTCGCCGACGCCGGAGTTGAGGATGCGGTTGACGACGAAGCCCGGGACCTCCTTGCAGGTGATCGGCTGCTTGCGGATCGCCTGGGCGAAGTTGAAGGCCGTGGTCAGCGTGTCGCGCGAGGTGTCCTCGCCGGAGATGATCTCGACCAGCGGCATCACCGAGGCCGGGAAGAAGAAGTGGAAGCCGACCACCTTGCCGGGCCGGAGGGTCTCGCGGCCCATCTCGGTGATGGAGAGCGAGGAGGTGTTCGAGGCGAGGATGGCGTGGCCCGGCGTGGCCTCGTCGAGCTCGCGGTAGACCGACTTCTTGATCTCCATCCGCTCGGGGACGGCCTCGATCACGAAGTCGACGTCGCCGAACCCGTCATAGGTCGTGGTGCCGGTGATCAGGCCCATGACCTCGTCGAGCCGGGCGTCGGCCGCCTCCTGAGTCAGCTTCTCCTTGGAGACCAGCTTGTCGAGCTGTGACTTGGTGACCTCGCGCGACTTCTCGAGCGCGTGATCGACGAACTTCTGCTCGACGTCCTTGACGACGACAGGGATGTCGGCATTGGCGATTACCTGGGCGATCTCGCCGCCCATCGTGCCGCCGCCCAGCACGGCGGCCTTTGAGACGAACATGTGAGAGGAGTCCTCCTGGTTGATTGGCCAGTCAGTGAAGGCTATTAGTCTCGGTCCGATGCCGCCCCGCCAGATCCGCCGCGCCACCCCCGGCGACGCAGACAGCGTCGCCCGGCTCCTCCACGAATTCCAGGCGGAGTTCGACGAGCCCTCGCCGGGCGTCGAGGCGCTGTCCGACCGCTACGCCGACCTGATCCGGAACCGGGACATGACGGTCCTGCTCGCCGGCGACGGCCCTGACGGCTTCGCCCAGCTGCGCTACCGGCCGTGGGTCTACTCGGCGGGGCCGAATGCGCACTCCTATCTGGAGGAGCTCTACGTCGTCCTGTCGCTGCGCGGCCAGGGAATCGGGCGCGCCCTCCTCGAGACGGCGATGGAGACTGCCCGCAGCGAGGGCGCGACGCACATGGAGCTCGGAACGAGCGAGAACGACACCGCCGCACGGGGGCTCTATGAGAGCGCCGGCTTCACGAACCGCGAGGGCAACCCGGACGGGCCGGTGATGCTCTTCTATGAGCGCGAGCTATGACGGTCAGGGGTCAGGCTTAAGCCTGACCCCTGGGTCTCATTGGCTCAATCGCCGTAGATCTCGGCTTTGACCAGGGACACCGACCGGATGACGGTGTCGAGGAAAGGCTCAACCTCAACTCGAAGTCGCTTGTGCTCACGCCTGCCGGCGGGCGTGATCGAGTAGTAGCGGCGGGTGCGCCGGTCGGGCAGCTCCCAGCGACCCTCGATCAGACCCTGAGCCTCCATTTCCCGCAGCAAGGGGTACATGGTGTTCGGGTTCACCGAGATCGTTCCGTCGGTGATCTGCTCGATGGACTCGATCAGGCGGTTGCCATAGGTCGGCTCCCGGGTCACCAGGTGCAGGACCAGCAGAGGGAAGACGTCGCGGCGCCGGATGTCCCCGCCGAGCGCGTCCGAAGGCCGGCCGGGCCCGCGCGCCTTCCGCTCCTCCACTCCCTCGGCGCCGGCCCGCGCCGCCTGCGCCACCGCCTCGGAGATCGGTCTCGCCGCATCTTCCGCCATTGCGGCTGAGTCTACGGACCTACTTAGTCGTAACCACGTTCGCCCGATGGCGGCCAGCTACTCGATGTCCTGCTGAGTGCCGCCGGGCATGAACAGCTGGCAGATGAATGGACATCTCGCTGGATCGTCGTCGCCGAGATGGAGACGATCGTGAAGTCGATCATCACCATCGTGCCATGGCCGGAACGAGCGGCCAGAGGACCTTGTAGCGCTGGTAGCCCGAGGACGAGACCTCCATCGCGCGCCGCACCCTAACGATCAGGCGAGACGCCTAGAAGAGCCCGCCGACCAGATCTACCACCTGTTTACCCAGGAAGATCACGATCACGACTCCGGCGGCCCCGATCACGAAGCCGAGGACGCCGAGCAGCGGATCCTCGAGCAGGACGCCGAGGCTGACCAGCACCGCTCCGAGGGACGGGACCGTGTCGAGGCCGGTGAACGGCGGCGCGAAGAACGCGGTCACCGACAGAGCGAGCATGACCACGCCGTAGACGATCCCGGCGAACCTGTAGCCGAGCAGGAAGCCGAGCCGTGCCTTCGAGTGGCGCTCGATCCACCGGATGCGCGGCAGAAACGTCTTCGTGAAGGTCTCGCGCGTCTGCTCGCCGATCTCCTTCTGCCGCCAGCGCTCCGGCAGCCAGACGTGCCGCCGGCCCGCGATCAGCTCCAGCGAGAGCAGCATCGCGATCACCTCGAAGACGTGGGTGACGCCGCCGGTCGGGAGCGGGAGCGCCGGAACGGCCAGCAACAGCACGAACAGGACCGCGAAGCTCTTCTCCTCGAAGAGGTCGATCAGGCTGCCGATGGTCTTCGGCTCACGGCTCCGAAGCCATCGCTCGAGCTGGTCGCTGAGCCTTTCCCCTTCGGCCATCGGGTGATTCTGCCCTGAAACGACGAGCGCCCCGCACTGGGCGGGGCGCTCGTAGGAGTGGTGCTTGGAAGCCGGGTGCGAGCTAGACGGTCGCGGGGGCCTGCTCCTGCTGGCTCTCGGATGACGCGCGCTCGGCCTTCTCCCGAAGCTCCTTCGCTTCCGGAGTCTCCTCATCGGCCTGGCGGCCCATCAGGAGCTCCTTGGCGATCACCAGGCGCTGGATCTGCGAGGTGCCCTCGTACAGCTGCATGATCTTGGCGTCGCGCATCAGCTTCTCGACCGGGTACTCCTTGATGAAGCCGTAGCCGCCGTAGACCTGCACGGCGTCGGTGGTGACCTCCATCGCGGAGTCCGCGGCGAACCGCTTCGCGTGCGAGGCGGCGAGGGTGTTGCGCTTGCCCTGGTCGAGCAGGACGCCGGACTGCCAGGTGAGCAGACGGCCGGCCTCGACCTTGGTCGCCATGTCGGCGATCATGAAGGCGACCGCTTGATGCATGGCGATCGGGACGCCGAACTGGACGCGCTCCTTCGAGTAGTCCGCGGCGAACTCGAGCGCGGCGCGGGCGATGCCCACGGCCATCGCTGCGACACCCGGACGCGTGCGGTCCAGGGTCATCATCGCGAGCTTGAAGCCGTGGTTCTCCTCGCCGAGCAGGTTGCCCTCGGGGATCTCGGTGTCACTGAAGGTGATGGTCGCCGTGTTGGAGGCGCGCTGACCGAGCTTGTCCTCCTTCTTGTCGACCGTGACCGTGTCGTCCTTCGGGATGACGAACGCCGAGATGCCGCGATGGCCGGCGTCCTTGTCGGTCTTGGCGTAGACGGTGAACCAATCGGCGTAGCCGCCGTTGGTGATGAAGCACTTGGAGCCGTTGATGACCCACTTGTCGCCCTTCTTCACCGCGGTCGTCTTCATGCCGGAGACGTCGGAGCCGGCGTCCGGCTCGGTCAGGCAGAAGGAGGCCAGCTTGGGCGCCTCGGTGAGCATGCCCAGGTACTCCTTCTTGACCTCGTCGGAACCGCCGAGCGCGACGGGGGTCGCGGCGAGGCCGTTGGCCATCAGCGAGGTGCCGATGCCGGAGCAGCCCCAGCCCATCTCCTCCTCGATCAGGCAGCCGGAGAGGAAGTCGAGCCCGGGACCGCCGTAGGCCTCGGCGATGTGCGTGTTCATCAAGCCGACTTCCCAGGCCTTGTCGATGATGTCCTGGGGCCAGGTCCCGTCCTTGTCGTATTCCCACGCGACCTTGCGGATGTCCTTCTCGGCGAAGCTGTGCGCGAGCTCGCGCAGGTCCTTCTGCTCGTCGGTGAGGGTGAGGTCAACCACGGATAGCTGCTCCTTCGGATGCGAGGGCGCGCACAAGCGCGGCCCGATTGAAGTCTTCTTTCGACTGATTGACTGGTCAGTCAGCCAGCCCTGAGAAGCGTACCGGATCGTCCTGCCGCCATGTGCAGGTACGCACGGATTCGCGCTCCGTGGGCGGCACCGAGGCGGGGCGGCGGGCGTGCTTTTACCGTGACCCGGTATGACAGGGACGGTGGAATCGGCGCCTGGAAACGCCTCGGAGGCGGCACGGGGAACATCCGCCCCGCCGGTCGTCGCGGGGCACGAGATCGTGCGCCGCTTCGGCGAGGGCCCAACCGCCGTCGAGGCCCTGCGCGGTGTGAGCGTCGAATTCGCCCGGGGGAGCTTCACGGCGATCATGGGGCCCTCCGGATCCGGCAAGTCGACCCTGCTGCACATCCTCGCCGGACTCGACCGCCCCACCAGCGGCTGGGTGGAGCTCGCAGGGACCCGCCTGGACGAGCTCTCCGATCACGACCTCACGGTGCTCCGCCGCGAGGAGATCGGCTTCGTCTTCCAGACCTACAACCTCCTGCCGGTGCTGAGCGCCGAGGAGAACATCACGCTGCCGGTGCGCATCGGCGGAGAGAAGCCCGATCGCGCCTGGCTCGACGAGCTGCTCGAGGCAACGGGCATGAAGGACCGGCGAGAGCACCGTCCCTCCGAGCTGTCGGGCGGCGAGCAGCAGCGCGTGGCCGTTGCGCGCGCCCTGCTCAGCCGGCCGGAGGTCGTCTTCGCCGACGAGCCGACGGGAAACCTCGACACGCAGGCGGGTCGCAGCGTGCTCCAGCTGCTCCGGAAGGCGGTGGACGACTACGGGCAGACGACCGTGATGGTCACCCATGACGCGTCGGCCGCGGCGACCGCCGATGAGGTGCTGTTCCTCGGCGACGGCGAGATCGTCGACCGCCACCGCAAGCCGAGCATCGACGACATCCTGGACCACCTGCGGAAGCTGGCTTGACCAAGCTTGCGCTCAGGGGAATGGCCGAGCGGAAGCTGCGCTCGGCCCTGACCGCAATCGCTGTGCTCCTCGGAGTGGCGATGATCTCCGGCACCTACGTGCTCACCGATGGGATCAAGGGCTCGTTCAAGAAGATCAACGAGACCGCCAACCAGGGCACCGACGCGGTCCTCTCCCCCAAGACCGAGTTCAACAGCAGCTTCTCCCAGACCGAGAAGCTGCCCGCGTCATTGGTCGGGCGCGTGCGCGCTCTGCCGCAGGTGGAGAAGGCGGCCGGCGCGATGCAGGCGTTCGGGGCCCTCGTCGTCGATGGCAAGCCGGTCACCCAGTTCGGCGGGCCGAACCTGGTCTTCGGCATGACCCCCGAGCCCTTCGACCCCACCTCACCCGTGGAGGGACGGGATCCCTCCGCACCGGGAGAGATCGCCGTCAGCCATGACCTGGCCAAGGACCACGGCATCGAGGTGGGAGACCGGGTCGGTCTCGAGACCTCGCACGGGACCAAGCAGGTGACGGTGGTCGGACTGGTCGACTTCGGCGGCTCGGGGTCCGCAGCCGGATACGGCTTCACGATGGCCACGCCCGGCGACATCCAGCGCTGGTACGACCAGGAGGGGCAGGTCGGTCAGATCTCGGTCGCCGCCCGGCCCGGGGTCTCGCCGGAAGCGCTCGTCAGCGCGATCCGCTCGATCGTCCCGGCCAGCGTGAAGGTCCAGACCGGGCAGCAGAATGCCGACGAGCAAGCGAAGCAGATCTCCAGCTCCATCAACTCCTTCCTCGGCCCGGCCCTGCTTGCGTTCGCCGGCGCCGCCCTCCTGGTCGGCGCGTTCATCATCTTCAACACGTTCTCCATCTCCGTTGCGGAGCGAACGCGCGAGTTCGCCTCGCTGCGCACGCTGGGCGCGACGCGCGGGCAGGTCCTTCGCTCCGTCGCCGTCGAGGCGCTCACCATCGGGGTGTTCGCCTCCGTCGCCGGCCTCTTCGGCGGCGTTCTCTTTGCCAAGGGGATCGGCGCGCTCTTCAAGGCCGCGGGTGCCGGGATACCGACGGAGAACCTGATCCTCGCCACGCGCACCGTGATCGTCGCGCTCGCGGTGGGGATCGGGATCACGATGGTCGCCGCAATCGGCCCCGCCGTGCGAGCGACCAGGATCCCGCCCGCGCTCGCGCTGGAGGAGGGAGCGCGCCTGGCCCCGTCTCGCGCTTCGCGCTTCGCGCCCTACATCGCCGCCGTCGTCACGCTCGGTGGACTCGCTCTGCTCGTCTACGGCCTCTTCGGCTCCGGGCCGGCCGCCGACAAGCTGCTCGGAATGGGCGGCGGCGCGGTGCTGCTCTTCATCGGTCTCGCTCTCGTCGCCAAGTACATCGTGCGGCCGATCGCTGCGGCCATCGGACTGCCGCTCGAGCGGCTCTCTTCCGTCGTCGGCCAGCTCGCCCGGGAGAACGCCCAGCGAAACCCCGCGCGCACGGCGCTCACCGCCGCGGCGCTGATGGTCGGCCTGGGCCTCGTCGTCTTCGTCGCCGTCTTCACCGCCGGCCTCAAGGCGTCCATCGACGGGGCGATCAACCGCCTGGTCACCGCCCAGATCATCGTCCGCGCCGAGAGCGGCGGCTTCCAGCCGATCCCGCGGCGCGTCCAGGCGATCGCCTCACAGGTGCCCGGGGTGGCGACGACCAGCGGCATCCTCTACGACCAGGTCGAGGTCAACGGCCAGCGCTCCAACCTGCTCTATGACGACCTCGGCGGAGTCGAGCCGTCCCGGTTGAGCGCCGGGTACAAGTTCGACTGGATCCACGGCTCCGATGCGACGCTGTCGCGGCTCAACGGGGACAACGTCGTGATCGAGGAGCAGTTCGCCAAGGCCCATCACGTCGGCATCGGCGACAGCTTCAAGGTCGTGACGCCCTCGGGTGGCACCGCGACGCTGACGGCGATCGGCGAGTACCGGGACCCGACGATCCTTCAGGGCATGCTGGCGAACCGGCGGACACTCGAGGGGATCTCCGAGGCGCGCGACCCCTTCATCATCCTCGTGTCGACCCGGCCCGGCGCCGACCCCGCCGTGGTGCAGAGCCAGATGGAGGCCGCTCTGCAGCGCTTCCCCGTCGCCAAGGTCAACTCACAGCAGGGCTTCAAGGACCAGGTCTCGAAGCAGACCGACCAGATCGTCTATCTGCTCTACGCGCTGCTCGCGATGAGCGTCGTGATCTCCCTGTTCGGCATCGCCAACAGCCTCTTCCTCTCGATCCACGAGCGGACCCGGGAGTTCGGCCTGCTGCGGGCGATCGGCGCCACCCGCCGCCAGGTGCGGCGCATGGTCCGCTACGAGAGCGCGATCACGGCCGCCATCGGAGGGGTGCTCGGCATAGCGGTCGGGATCCTCTTCGGCGCGCTGATCACCGCCTCCCTCAACGAGCTCGGCCTCGTCTTCCGGATCCCGGTTGGCCAGCTCGTCATCTTCTTCGTGCTCGCCGTGATCGTCGGCATCATCGGAGCGGTGCTGCCGGCGCGGCGCGGCGCTCGGATCGACGTCATGCAGGCGGTCCATTACGAATGACCGATCAGCTGATCGAGCTCGACGGCGTCTCCCGCCGCTACCGAATCGGCGAGGTGACGGTGACCGCGCTCGAGGAGGTGACGCTGGACGTCAAGCCCGGGGAGTTCACAGTCGTCCTGGGCCCCTCGGGCAGCGGCAAGACCACCCTCCTGAACGTGATCGGGGCGCTCGACTCCCCGACCGAGGGGACGGTCACGATCGCCGGCCAGGACATCACCCGGGCCTCGCGGGCGGAGCTGTTTCGCTTCCGGCGCCACACCGTCAGCTTCATCTTCCAGACCTTCAACCTGTTCCCGGCGCTGACAGCGCTCGAGAACGCGGAGTTCGGCGCCGACGTCAGCGGCCGGGGCAAGCCGCGAGAGGCCGCCCGCGAGACGCTCGAGCGGGTGGGGCTCGGCGACCGGGTCGAGCACTTTCCTCACGAGCTCTCCGGCGGCGAGCAGCAACGGGTGGCGATCGCCCGCGCCCTTGCCACCGGCAATCCGGTGCTGCTCGCCGACGAGCCGACCGGCGAGCTCGACTTCCGCACCGGAGTCCAGATCCTCGATCTGCTCCATGAGCAGACCCACCGGGAGGGCACCGCCGTCCTGGTCGTCACTCACAACCGCGAGATCGCGCGCGTCGCCCACCGGGTGATCGAGCTGAGCAGCGGGCGGGTGGTGTCTGACGCACCCAATCCCGGCGGGCCGGCCGACATCGCCGACCTGCACTGGTAGCCGATGCACAGGGGCCCCTTCTGGCTGCGCTGGTCATGGCGAGACCTGAAGGGAAGGTGGCTGCTGGTCGTCGCCATTGCCCTTGTCCTGGCAATCGGCACGGGGATCTACTCGGGCCTCGGCAGCCTCGAGAACTGGCGCAAGGCGTCAAACGACGCCAGCTTCGCCGCCCTCAACGCACATGACCTGAAGATCACCATGACCGAGGGGTCCCGAGCGCCGGCGGGAACGCTGCGCAAGGTGGTCGAGTCGCTTCCGGCCGCGGACCAGGTCTCGGCGGTCAGCGAGCGCCTGATCCTTCCAACCCAATTCGAAATCGCCAGGCCGGGCGAGGGCCCCCTGGTGACGGGTGGGCAGATCGTCGGGTCCGAGCTCGGTCCTCACGGGCCACCGGTGGACGGCGTGGCGGCCGAGAGCGGGCGCGGCCTCCGCAGCGGCGACTCCCGGCAACCGATCGCCGTGCTCGACGCGAGCTACGGCACCCTGCACGACCTGCCCCCGACGGGAATGCTTCAGGTCGCCGGCGGGACGAAGCTGCGCTACGTCGGACAGGGCCGCTCCCCGGAGTACTTCCTCGTCACCAGGCCGGCGGGCGGCGACTTCGGTGGCGCCGAGGCGAGCTTCGCCGTCGTCTTCACCTCGCTTGGGACGGCCCAGCGGATCGCCGGAGGGCCTCCCACCGTCAACGACGCCGTCCTCACCCTGCGCCGGGGCGCCGACCCGGCACTGGTGCGCCGCCAACTCGAGGCCGCTCTCGCCCACAGCGTGCCGGGAACCGAGGTGACGACCCTGGCGGACGAGCCGGCCCATCGGATTCTCTACAAGGATGCGGAGGGCGACCAGCAGATGTTCGAGATCTTCGCCTACCTGATCCTGGCGGGCGCGGCCTTCGCGGCCTTCAACCTGGCGAGCCGGATCGTCGAGGCGCAGCGGCGAGAGATCGGCATCGGGATGGCGCTCGGGGTGCCCCCGAAGGAGCTCGCGATCCGCCCGCTGCTGCTGGGCGCGGAGATCGCCGTGGCGGGCACCGTCTTCGGCCTCGCGCTCGGGCTGCTTGCCGGGGAGGTGTTTCGCAAGGCGCTGGAGGATCTCCTCCCGCTGCCCGTGATGCGGACGCCGTTCGAGCTCCACGTCTTCGTCAGGGGGGCGCTGGTAGGGCTGCTGCTTCCCCTGGTGGCCACGGCGATACCCGTCTGGCGCGGGGTGCGGGTGCCACCGATCGACGCGATCCGGGTCGGCTTCCGCTCCGCCGGCTCCAGCGGGCTCGCAGGGCTTGGGAAGCGGCTCCATGTCCCCGGATCCGCGCTCGTGCAGATGCCCATCCGGAACGTACTGCGAGCGCCGAGGCGGACCCTGCTGACCGCGCTCGGGGTGGGCGCCATCGTGTCGGTGGTTGTGGCCTTCTCCGGGGTCGTGGACTCCTTCGTCGGCACGATCAACAGCAGCGAGCGGGAGGTCGCGGGCGCCACACCCTCCCGGATCACGGTCTCGCTCGACGGCTTCCACCCGGACCGATCCGCCCTGGTGCGCTCCGTCGAGCGGGCGCCAGGGGTGCGTGCCGCGGAGGGGCGCCTGCAGGTGCCCGGCAAGCTCGCCTCGGGCGGCGTGCAGTTCGACGCACTGATCGGACTGCAGAACAGCCGCAACCGGCTCTGGCAGCCCACCGTCGCCTCGGGGACGGGGCTTCGGCCCGGCGAGAGCGGGATCCTGATCTCCAGGGAGGCCGCCCGCGACCTGGATGTGTCGGTCGGCGACGAGATCACCGTGACCTACCCACGCCGGATCGGCCGCCGGGCCCTCACACAGGCGCAGGCGCGCGTCCGCGTGGTCGGCCTCCACCCGGATCCGTTTCGGAGCTTCGCCTACATGGACGCAAGCCAAGCGCGGCGCATGGGCCTCATGGGCCTGGTGAACCAGGTCGACGTCGAGCCGGCGCCCGGAACCTCCGAGCAGGACCTGAAGCGCACTCTGTTCGCCATTCCCAGCGTCGCCGGAGTGGAGCGGGCCACCGCGAGCGCCGAGTTCGTCCGCAAGCGGATGGACGACTTCCTGGGGATCATCCGGGTCACCGAGCTGTTCGCCCTGCTGCTCGCGCTGCTGATCGCCTTCAACTCAACCAGCATCAGCGCCGATGAGCGCAGCCGGGAGAACGCGACGATGATGGCCTTCGGGATCAGAGCGCGGGGGGCGGTCGGGCTCTCGATGGTGGAGGGCACGATCATCGGACTGCTCGGCACGCTGGCCGGGATCGCGATCGGTGTCGGCATCCTCAACTACGTCCTCAACGTGACGCTGCCCGAGACGCTGCCCGACCTGGGAGTGCTGCCCACCATCGGTCTCGGGACGATCGCGAAGGCCTTCGGGATGGGAGTGGTGGCCGTGGGACTGGCGCCCGTGCTCACGGCGCGCCGGGTCCGCCGGATGGACGTTCCCTCGACGTTGCGGGTGGTCGAGTGAGCCCCGGCCGGTCCTTCTAACCTCCCCCCATGCTCCTGGCCACGTTCCAGCTCGGCATCGTCCTGATCGCCGTCGTGGTGGTCGCGCTGCCGCTCGGAGCGATCGTCTTCGCTCGGGGGGCGGGAGGCGCGCTCAGGGAGATCGGCAAGGGGCCCCTTGCCCTGGAGCAGGACTTCCCGCAGAGCTCGGGTGCCCCCGTCCACGCCGTCTCGGCCGAGGTCCGCGAGGAGGAGGTCCGGCAGATGATCCAGGCGCGCTCGGACCGGGGCGTCGCCAAGGGGCGCAAGGCGCTCGACGTCGATGCCGAGGTGGAGAAGCTGCTCGCGTCTGAGACCGGAGGATCCGGCCTCGCCGGCGACAAGGCGCTCCGGGAGGAGGTCCGGCAGCTCGTCGTGGCCCGGAACGAGCGCCGCAAGCGCCAGGGGAAGAAGCCGCTCGACGTCGAGAAGGAGATCGACCGCCAGCTCAGTGAGCTGGAGAACCTGGGTCAATAAGATCCCGGCGATGGAGGCAAGCGACGCAGAGAGCCGAGTGGTGGAGCTGGAGGAGCTCACCGACGTCCCCGGCACCTACTTCAACCCGCAGACCGAGGTGGTCGTCGTCGTAGACGACTCGGCGTCGATCGACCAGGAGGTCTTCAACATGGAGGCCTACGAGGGCGCGAACTGGGTGCGAATCTCCGACGAGGTCCCCGTCGACGAGGAGCAGCGCGACAAGCTCCTCGAGGACTTCCAGACCCGGTACCACCCGGGCGCCGGCGGCTCGGTCTCCGAGACCGCCCTCGAGCAGGGCGACGAAGAGCTCGACGAGGACGAAGAGGGCCAGGACCCGGGGCGCGAGGACGTCGAGGAGCCCGCGGAGTAGCGCTTGGTCGCCCAGGGGGACACGGCGCCCGACTTCACCCTGCCCGACCAGGACGGCAACGACGTCACGCTGAGCGAGCTGCGCGGCCAGCCCGTCGTTCTCTACTTCTATCCGAAGGCCGATACCCCGGGTTGCACGACGCAGGCCTGCGGGATCCGCGACCACCGCGCGAACTACGAGAGGGCCGGCGCGAAGGTGGTCGGCGTCTCCCCGGACACCGTCACGGCACAGCGGAAGTTCGCCGACAAGTTCAATCTCGACTTCACCCTGCTAGGGGACGAGGACCACGAGGTCGCCGACCTCTACGGCGTCTGGGGCGAGAAGAAGATGTACGGCAAGACCTACGTGGGCGTCCAGCGCGCGACCTTCATCATCGATCCCGAGGGCAAGGTGGCCCACGTGATCCCCAAGGCATCGCCGAAGACGCACGACGACGTCGTGCTGGAGGCGCTGGGCGAGCTGGCGTCTGCGTGAACGCCTCCGCCCCGTTCACCAACGACCGCTACGACGAGGAGGCCTACGCCGAGGCCGACGGCGTCGAGCTGAGCCGCGTACACATCCGACGGACCTTCACCGGCGACCTCGAGGGCGAGAGCACGGCCGAGCTGATGATCGCCAAGTCCGAGGGCGGCGGCGGGTACGTCGGCCACGACCGGATCACGGGCACCCTCGGCGGCAGGACCGGCGGGTTCGTCTTCCAGCACACGGGCCTGATGGGCCCGGACGGCGTCACCAACACGGGCACGATCGTCCCCGGCAGCGGCACCGGCGAGCTCGAGGGAATCACCGGCGACGGCACCATGCTCGCCGATGAGGAGGGCAACCACACCCTCACGCTCACCTACGAGCTCGCGTAGGCGCCCGGGTCACTCGCAGGGGGCACCGCACCCCGTTGCTGACGTGTGGCGGCTGGGCGGAGCCGTTGGAGGAATAGTTGGCGCGTTTTTGGCGGATAGCGACAGGAAGGCGCCAATTGGCGCGTTCCTTCGGCATATCCGAAGAAAGTCGCCAAATTCCCGGCTAGGCGAAGCCGAAAGCGAGCGCCAGCACCGCATAGACGAGCAGGAGCTGCAGGCCCTCGTACCAGGTGGATTCGCCCTCCTGGGTGACCTGGTTGGCGATGATCGCCGCAATCGCCAGGGCCGCCAGCTCCAGGCCGTTGAAGACCAGCGGCATCGGCTCCGGGCCGATGAAGAACGAGCAGAGGACCAGCACCGGCGCGACGAAGAGGGCGACCTGGGCGCTCGAGCCGATCGCGATGTTGACCGCCAGGCTCATCTTGTTCTTGTAGGCGACGAGGACCGCGACCCAGTGCTCCGCGGCGTTGCCGACGATCGCGACGACGATCGCCCCGATGAAGAACTCGGAGAGGCCGATCGCGTGGGAGGTCTCCTCGATCGAGCCGACGAGGATCTCGGAGAGCACGCCGACCAGCGCACCGGAGATCGCCAGGGCCAGAACCGACCGGCGCGTGCTCCAGTCGCCGCGGTCCTCCGTGCTCGACTCGTCCTCGTGCGGGTTGAAGAGGCGGGCGTGGGTCCGCAGCGAGAAGAGCAGCCCCGCGGCGTAGGAGAAGATCAGGACGCAGGCGACGGCCAACGAGAGATGCTCGAGCGTGCTGCCGTAGTTGACGATCGCGTCACCGGGATGCGGCAGGCGGATCCCCTCGACCAGGGCGAAGACGCCGGGCATGATCAGCGCCGCGACCGCGAGCAGCAGCATGGTGGACTGGGCGCTCGCCGCCGTCTGCCCGAACTTCTGCACCCCGTGGCTTCGGCCGCCCGTGAGGCCGCCGACCAGCATCGCGGCCCCCATCACCAGGAGGATGTTGCCGAGGATCGATCCGATCAGGGAGGCCTTGACGACCTCGTGCAAGCCCTTCCCGAGCGCGAACAGGGCGATGATCAGCTCGGGCGCGTTGCCGAAGGTCACGTTGAGCAGGCCCCCGATGACGTTGCCCGAGCGCTCGGCGAGCTCCTCCGTCGCCCGTCCCATCATCGCCGCGGGCGGGATCAGAGCCACCGCCGAGACGAAGAAGATGACCGTCGCCGGGGCCCCGGCCAGATCAACGATCACCGCCGCCACGATCAGCGGCGAGAGCAGATAGGGCCAGCTGTCGGCTCCGAGAAGCCTCTTCCTGTCCGTCAATACACTCAAACCGTGAGCGAGCCTAACGACAGCGGCGCGAGGGTCTGCATCGTCGGAGGCGGCGTGGCGGGCGTGGAGGCCCTCCTGGCGCTTCGCGACATGGCCGGAGACCGCGCGCAGATCACGCTGATCGCGCCTGACCCGGACTTCGTCTACAAGCCGCTGCTCGTCGAGGAGCCGTTCGGGCTCGGCCCGCCGGAGCAGTACGCCCTCCAGCCCCTCGCCGAGGAGCTCGACGCCGAGTTCCTGCTGCGCTCGGTCTCATCGGTTTCCCCTGAAGAGCACACCCTCGAGCTGAACGACGGCAGCTCGCTTGACTACGGGCACCTGCTCGTCTGCGTCGGAGGGCGCTACGTGCCCGCCCTGCGCGACGCGATCACCTTCCCCAACCCCACCGAGCCGCTGCGGATCGACCCGGTTCTGGATCAGGCGACGAGCGGCGACGGCCGGATCGCCTTCGTCGTGCCGCCCACCATCACCTGGTCGCTCCCGCTCTATGAGATCGCCCTGATGACCGAGCGCCGGGCGCGGGAGCGCGGCGACAAGGTCGAGATCACGCTGATCACCCCCGAGGCAGCTCCGCTCGCGACCTTCGGCGCCGCGGCGAGCTCAGCGGTGGGCGAGCTGCTCAGCGCCCGGCGGATCGAGGTCATCACCGGCGAGCGGGCGCACGAGGAGGGCGATTCGCTGATCCTCACACCCGGTGACCTCACGGTCGAGGCCGACGTCGTGATCGCGCTGCCTGAGATGAAGGGGCCCGGGATCGAGGGGCTCCCGGCCGACGAGGACGGCTTCCTCCCGGTCGACGACCATTCCCGCGTGCACGGCGTCGAGGACGTCTACGCCGCCGGCGATGGAACCAACTTCCCGCTCAAGCAGGGCGGCCTCGCGACCCAGCAGGCCGACGCGGCGGCCGCCGACATCGCCCACCGGCTCGGTGCGTCCGCGGAACCGGAGCCCTTCCGTCCGGTCCTTCGCGGGCAGCTGCTGACGGGGGACGCGTCCCTGAATCTGCGAACCGAAGTCGCCGGCGGCGGTGGCGAGGGAACCGCGAGCCTGGACCGCCTCTGGTGGCCGCCCCACAAGATCAGCGGCCGCTACCTGTCGCCGAAGATCTACCACGGCGAGCTGCACGAGCAGGGGCGTCCGCCGGGGGAGACCCTGGACGTGGAGGTCGCGCTGCCGCAGGAGTGGCACATCGAGCCGATGGCGCTCGACCCGCTCTCTCCGCCCGAGACCGACTAGGTCGCGCTACTGCTGGCCGAGAAGGTCGGCGCACTTCTGCAGCGCGGCCGAGCCGGAGGCCTGCGAGAGGCACTGCTCGTAGGCCTGGACACCCGATGAGCTCGGCGCGGTCGTCGATCCGCCCGATTCGGGAAGGGAGCCGCTGGTCCCGAGTCCGCCCCTGAGAGCGTTGCCCAGCTGACCGGGGCTGACGCCGAGTGACTGGAAGAGATCGCTCAGGGGCTTCGCGTTGGCGGGAGCGTTGAAGGTCTGGGGCTTGTTGACGTCGGCGAAGTTGAGCTGGAAGTCGATCGTGAGCGAGTCGGGTGCGCCCGGGGTCCCTGCGGGCGGCTTCAGCTCCAGGTGGATCTGGAAGCGGCGCAGGAGCTTGTCGTTCTCGCCCGAGTAGATGTCGATGTCGCCCGACTGCACGACGTTGTCGAGCTGATCGAGCTGCTGGGTGTTGACGTTGCCGACCGCGCTGCCGGCCCTCTCGGCGATGGTCTTGAGGTCGGAGACGATCTTCGACGTGTCGACCGACCCGGAGATGTGGATGGTCTTGGTCCCCTCCACGTCGTCCGTGCCGTCGTTCTTCAGGTCGGTGAGCCAGTTGGCCGGGCTGATGCCCAGCACCTTCAGCAGGCTGCCCGACTTGCCGTTGTTCTGACCCTGCAGCTGGGCGTAGGTGGTCGTGAACTCGTCATAGAGCTGCTGCGGGACCGCGTAGTTGGTCCCCTGGAAGTTGACGAAGGCCTGACTGCCGGTCGAGGTCAGCCCGCCGGTGCCGGAGAAGCTCTGCGAGCCGCTCTCGGCCTTGACCGAGGCGTCGATGTCGAACTTCGGGAACTGGTTGGCGCCCTGGCTGGCGAACTTGCCGCCCAGCTTCGCCTCGAAGCTGCCGGGGTTGTCGCCACCGTTGGTCTCGATCTTGAAGTCGAGGTCGAAGGTCCCGGTCTGGATGCTCGTCGGGTTGTTGAAGGTCTGCTGGAGGACCTGCTGGGGATCCTCGCCGTTGCCGCTCCCGCCGCACGCGGCGAGCACGAGCGCCGCGACGAGCGCGAAGGCGAGTGCGATGAGGGCGCGGATCCGGGTCACGGGGTCTCTCTCCAGCCTGAAGCGGCGCCGCAGGGTAGCGCAAGGTCCTTAGCGGCAGGTTGAGCAGGGGCGTCCTATCCTGGTTTCGATGGAGGGGAGGAGAGCCTGTCCCAACTGCGCAGCCGAGAATCCCGAGCGGGCGCGGTTCTGCATGTCCTGCGGCGCCGAGCTCTCGCCGCACTGCCCGGAGTGCGGCGCAGAGAACCCGGTCGGCGCCAAGTTCTGCATGGAGTGCGGCACCGCGCTCTCCCCCGGGTCCGCTGCCACTCCCTCCGCCCCCACCCCGACGCCCGAGGCACCGCCGGAGGAGCGGCGCCAGGCGACGATCCTGTTCGCCGATCTCTCCGGATACACCGCCGCCGCCGAGCGCATGGACCCGGAGGCCGTCAAGGCGCTGGTCGATCGGACCCTTCGCGTGCTCGGCGAGGAGATCGAGCGCTTCGGCGGATCGATCGACAAGTTCATCGGCGACAACGTGATGGGGGTCTTCGGCGCCCCGGTCGCCCACGAGGACGACCCTGAGCGAGCCGTCCGAGCCAGCCTCGCCATGCAGGGCGCGATGGAGGGAGCCAACCGCCAGAGCCGCGACAAGTACGAGGTCGGCTTCTCGCTCCGCGTCGGCATCAACTCCGGCGAGGTGATGGCCGGGGCGGTCGGCGACCGCTACACGGTGATGGGCGATGCGGTCAACGTCGCCGCGCGACTCCAGGCCGCGGGGCGGCCGGACAGCGTCACCGTCGGCGAGACCACCTACCGCGCCAGCCGGGAGGCGATCTCCTACGAGCGACTCGAGCCGCTTCGCCTCAAGGGCAAGGAGGAGCCCGTTCCAGCCTGGGAGGCCACCGGTGTGCTGGCCGAGCCCCGCCGCGCGGCGGGCCGCGCGCAGACGCCGCTGATCGGCCGCGAGGAGGAGGCGGGCCTGCTCATGTCGCTCGTGGAGCGCGTCGAACAGGAGGGCCGCCCGCACCTGGTCACGGTGCTCGGCCAGGCCGGCGTCGGCAAGTCGCGACTGCTCCGGGAGCTGACGACCACCCTCGCCGAGTCGGACGATCCGCCGACGATCCGGCGTGGCCAGTGCCCCCCGTATGGCGCCGGCATCGCCTACTGGGCACTCGCCGAGGTGCTCAACGACGAGTTCGAGATCCGCGACACCGACGCCCCCGAGGTCGCCTGGGAGAAGCTCCGCGCCGGCGTCACCGAGCTGATGAAGGAGCTGGAGGACGAGCCGGCGGGCGAGCGGAACGCCGCCCTGCTGGCCATCCCCCTCGGCCTCGAGCCGCCCGAGGAGCTGCAGCCCTCGGAGGATGACCCGCAGCGGATGCGCGAGGCGCTCTTCTCGGCCGCGCGCGCCGTCGTCGAGGGGATCGCCCGGCGCCGTCCCCTGGTCCTGGCGATCGACGACATCCACTGGGCGGACGAGGGAATGCTCGATCTGATCGACCACCTGACTCGCTGGGTGCGGGCGCCGCTCCTGCTCGTCTGCCTGACCCGCGACGAGCTGCTCGAGCGCCGCCCCGGCTGGGGAGGCGGTCGCCGCAACGCCACCACGATCTCGCTCGAGCCGCTCACCGAGAACGAGACGCGCGAGCTGGTTGCGGCACTCATGCCGAGCTCCGACAACGGCGCCGGCGACGTCGTCCCGCAGGTGGCCGAGCGCTCCGGCGGCAACCCCCTGTTCGCGGAGGAGATGGTCAACCGCCTCCTGGAGGAGGAGACAGTCGAGGCCGAGGCGCTGCCCAGCACCGTCCAGTCGCTGCTCGCCGCTCGCCTCGATTCGCTCGATCGGCTCGAACGCCGTCTGCTCCAGTCCGCCTCGGTCGTCGGCCAGACGTTCTGGGAGGGGGCGCTGGCGGCGACCGCCGCGGAGGAGGGCCTCGATCTCCATGCAACGCTCGCGGACCTCGAGGAGAAGGACCTGCTCGCGCCGAGCGCCGGCAGCCGGCTAGCGGGCGAGCGCGAGTACGCCTTCAAGCACGTCCTGATCCGCGACGTCGCCTATTCGATGCTGCCCAAGTCGGTGCGCTGCCGGAAGCATGTCGAGGTCGCCGAGTTCATCCGGGAGCGGGCCGGGGAGCGAAGCGACGGCGTCATCGGGCTGATCGCCGAGCACTTCGCGCGCGCGGCCGCACTCGGCTCGGAGGCCGGTCTCGACCGCGAGGCGCTCGTCGAGCTCCAGACCCAGGCCCTCGAGTCCCTCGAGGCCGCCGGAGATGCGGCGGCCGCTCTGTACTCGAACGCCGAGGCCTTCGACCGCTACACCGCCGCCCTGGAGATCTCGGAGTCGCTCGACGCGGGGACCGTCGCGAGGATCGGCGAGAAGCAGGGCGACGTCGCCCTGCGAATGGGGCGCGTGGACGCAGCGGTCGCAGTCTGGGAGCGCTGCCTCGACTATCACCGCGCCGAGGAGGACCTCGCGCGCGTCGCCGACCTCCACCGCAAGATCGGCGCGGCCCTCTGGCACAAGGGCGAGCGCCGCGCCTCGATCGACAACTACCAGCGCGGAATCGACCTGCTCAAGGACGGGCCGCCCTGCATCGAGCTCGTGCGGCTCTACGAGGAGGCCGCCTCTCTCTACATGCACACCGGGGACAACATGCTGGCCATCTACGCCTCGGAGAAGGCTCTGCGGCTGGCCGAGCGCCTGGACGAGGCGCGAGCCGCCAGCCGCGCCCACGGGATCTTCGGCCGCGTCTTCGGCCGCATCGGCGACTCCGAGAAGGCGCGTGAGAACCTGGAGCGCTCCGTCGCCCTCGCGCGCGAATCTGATCGGGCCGAGGCGGTGCGGGCCCTGCTCACGCTCGGCTACCACCTCGAGGTCTCCGAGGCCGACTACGACGGCGCGGCGGCCGCCTACCGCGAGGCGCTCGAGATCGCGCAGGAGGTCGGCGACCTGCCGTCGCAGGTCGAACTCCACGCGTCGCTCGGGGAGCTCGCAGTCGACAACGCCGACTGGGAGGCCGTCGAGGAGGCCGCCGAGGCGAGCGCGAGCCTGGCCGAGCGGGAGGGCCTCTACGGCAAGCTCTGCTTCCCGGACCTGATGCGCGGCGTGCTCAGCTGGCGCTCGGGGAACTGGGAGGAGGCGGCCCAGTCCTTCCGCCGGGCGCACGAGCTCGGCGAGCAGGTCGGGCGCTCCGAGGTCGCGTTCAACGCGCTCTTCTGGCTCGCGATCACCCTGCGCGAGAGCGGCGACCTCTCCGGCGCGGAGACCGAGCTCACCCGGGCGCTCGACATCTGCGAGCGCGCCGGGCTGATCGCGCAGTCGGTGGAGGCGATCTCTGCCCGCGCCGTGGTGCTGGCCCTGGCCGGCCGAACCGATCAGGCCCGTGCCGCGGCCGAGGAGGCCGACCGCCTCGCGGGCCGGCTGCACTACCCGGTCGGCGAGGCCGCCACGGCCGAGGCCGCCGGGGCGTGCGCCGACGACGCCGAGGGGGCCGCCGCCAAGATCGACGAGGCGCGCAGCCGCTGGCTCGAGCTCGGCCGTCCGCTCGACGCGACCCGCTGCCTGGTGGTCCAGGGCCGGCTGATGCTGGGGCACGATCCGGAGAGGGCGGCTCAGCTGCTGGACGACGCCGCCGCCGAGTACGAGGAGCTGGGCGCTCCGGCGCTCGCGGCCCGCGCCCGCGAGACCGTCTCCGCCTAGCTCCATACAATCGCGCCATGTCGGAGGACGGCCCGAAGACCTGGATCCTCACCGGGTCGCTCGAGAACTTCCGCATCAACGTCGAGCGCGGCTTCGACGTGGTCGGCTTCAAGGAGCGGAGGAGGCGCCAGGCCGAGGAATTCGAGCCGGGCGACGAGATCGTCTTCTACGTGACCGGCGTGCAGGCATTCGGCGGCATCGCGCGGGTGAAGTCCGAGATGTTCGAGGACCGCGAGCGAATCTGGCCCGGGAAGAAGGGCAAGCCCGAGATCTATCCCTGGCGCGTCGAGGCCGAGCCGGTCCTGGTCCTGGCGGAAAAGGACTTCGTGCCCGCCGAGGAGCTGGTCACCGAGCTCGAGCACGTCCGCAAGTGGCCGCTCGACCACTGGCACCTCGCCTTCCAGGGGCAGCTCAGGACGGTCGGCGACGCGGACGCCGCCCTGCTCCGAGATCGCCTCTCCTCCAAGCTGGCGCGCGCGTGAGCGAAGAGGGCACCGGCCTCATCCACGAGCGCCACTTCACTCGCGAGGAGGCGAACGCCCTTCTCCCTCATCTGACCGCCATGCTCGACCAGCTGCGCGACGCCAAAGACGACCTGACGGATACCGAGGCACACGAGGCGCTCTCGGAGGCCGCGGCGGGTAACGGCGGCGGCGAGGAGGGCAAGCAGGTGGGGGTCGCGTTCCTCGAGGTCAGGCGGCTGCTCGAGGCGATCGAGCAGTCCGGGATCGTCCTCCGGGACATCGACCGCGGCCTGGTCGACTTCCCCGCCCTGATGGACGACCGAGAGGTCTATCTCTGCTGGGAGCTCGGCGAGGACGAGGTCGCCTACTGGCACGAACTCGAGACCGGTTACGGTGGCCGCGAGCCGCTCGACTGAGGGTTGGAGGTCGATCCCGCGCAAGCTTGCCCGCGACCTGCGTGGCCTGGGCGGCAACGAGCGAATCGCGGTGATCGGCTGCGCGGTGATGGTCGGCAGCCTGCTGCTGCCCTGGTACCAGTCGCCGATCTCCAACGACCTGGTCCTCACCGGGGTCGGTGGATTCAGCTGGGCGGAGGGCGCGCTGCTCCTGATCGCCGCCGCGACCACGTTCCTGGCGCTCCAGGGCGGCGGCGGCTACGTGCCGCCTCGGCCGCTCCGGGAATGGGGCCTGTTCGTGGCCGCCGGGACCTGGGCGGCCGCGATCGTCGTCTACCGGATGCTCGACCGCCCGCCGTTCACCCTCGGCGGCCGGAATGAGCCCTACGACCTGCACTACGCGATCTTCGTCGCACTCGCCGGCGCGTTGATCATCATCGCCGCCGGGCTGCGGATGCGTCCGAGGGAGCGGGCCAAGCGCCCCCAGGCGCCCGACTGATTCCTACTGCTTGACCTTGTCCTTGCCGGGACCGCCGGAGAGCTTGTCCTTGCCCTTGCCCCCCACCAGGGTGTCCTTGCCGGCGCCACCGCAGAGCCGGTCATTGCCGCCACGCCCGTAGATCTTGTCCTTGCCGCCGTTGCCGACGATCACGTCCGCCTTCTTGGTGCCCTTGAGCTTCTCCGAGGCGTCGCTGCCGACGATCGTCGCGCGCCGTCCCTTGCACATGTAGACGTACTCCCACTGCGGCTCGAACGAGTCCTGGTTCGCCGCGCCCGTGATGTCGATCGGAGAGCTGCCGTCGGCGTTCATCACGAAGATGTCCTCGACGAAGGGCGCCCCCGGGTCGATGTCCTGCCTGAAGACGATCTTCGAGCCATCGGGCGAGAAGTCGGGTTCGATGCTGCTCAGGTTCGAAGTCGGCATCAGGTCGGTCTGGCCGGAGCCGTCGCTGTTCATGACCATGATGTGGTCGATGCCCGACTTGTTGTGGGAGTAGACGATTCGCTTGCCATCGGGCGAGAAGCTCGGCCCCGAATCCCCGAATCCAGGCGTGGGATGCGTCAGCTCGACCTTCCCGGAGCCGTCGGCGTTCATCGCGTAGATCCGGTCGTCGAAGGTGCCGGTGGAGTTGATGTCCCGGTCGAACACGATCCGCGCGCCGTCCGGCGAGAAGGAAGCCTCTCCGTCGAAGTTGGGGTTGTCGGGAGTGAGGTTGACCGGGTTCGACCCGTCCGCGTTCATCACCCAGACGTCTCCGTCGGAGTCGGACCGGTCGCTGTCGAAGACGATTCGCTTCCCGTCGGGCGAGAAGCGCGGGACATCGTCGCCGCCTCCGGTCGTCGACGGCGTGATGTCCACCGGGTTCGAGCCGTCGGCGTTCATCACGAAGATGTGCGCGGTGAAGCCGGCGCCCGGGTCAACGTCTCGTGCGAAGGCGATCTTCCTGCCGTCAGGCGAGAACGTCGGGCTGTAGTCATCGGTCGTGTTGCCGGGTGTCAGATCGACCGGGTTCGAGCCGTCGGGGTTCATCACGAAGACGTCCTCGTTGTCGAAGCTTCCCGACCGGGTGCTGGTGAAGACGATCCGGCCGTTCTGCGCGACGGGATTGGCGGACTTCTTGGCCACGGGACCCGCAACCGCCACCGCGCCAAATGCGAGCGCGGCGGTCAAGGCAGCCGTCGCCAGGCCTGCAATTCCCCTAGGTCCCACCATCGAGGCGCGGCACACTACAGATCCGCCGCCTCTCATCAATCGTCACTTTTCGATCGGCTCCGGAGGCTCCATGCCGTGGCGGCGCATGCCGGCCTCGATCTCCTCGATGACCGTGTCGATCACCGCCACCCGCGCGTAGCGCTTGGACTCCGCCGGGATCAGATGCCAGCGGGCGTGGGGCTCGATGCTCGTCCGGGCGGCCATGTCCTCGACGGCCTGCTTGTAGTCGCCCCGCTTCTCCCGGTTGCGCCAGTCCTCGTCCGTGAGCTTCCACTCCTTCAGCGGGTCCTTCTCTCGCCTCTTGAAGCGCTTCAGCTGTTCGTCGCCCGAAATGTGCATCCAGAACTTGATCAGGATCATCCCCTCGTCGGCCAGCGTCCGCTCGAACGCGTTGATCTCGTCGTAGGCGCGCAGCCACTGCTCGCGGGTGGCGTAGCCCTCCACTCGCTCGACCAGCACGCGCCCGTACCAGGAGCGGTCGAAGACCGCCATCCCTCCCCACCCGGGAAGCGAGGGCCAGAACCGCCTGAGGAAGTGATGGCGCTTCTCGTCGTGGGTCGGGGCGGCGAACTCCACAACGCGCACGTGGCGTGGATCGAGGTTGGCGACCAGCCTGCGGATGGCGCCTCCCTTGCCCGAGGCGTCCTCGCCCTCGAAGAGCACGCAGACGGGCGGCCCGAGTTCCCCGCTGCCGATCAGCCCGCCCAGCGTGAGCCGCAGCTGCGCGAGCCGGGTCCAGCCGCGCTCCAGGCCCTTGTCCTCCTCCTCGAGCGAGAGCTTCTTGGACAGGTCGAGGTCGTCGAGGACGCCCATCAGAAACCGGTCGGTGCCCTGCCGTTGTGTGTGGCGATCGCGAGCTGAAGGAGCCCGATCGCGGCCACGATCATCACGATCCCGAAGGCGATGATCCAGTTGCTGCGGGCACCGTGGCCGTACCAGCCGACGAGGAATCCGATGGCGAGCAGCACTGCGTAGGGGCCGAGCGAGTCGGGCAGGGCGATGGCGACCATTGCGCGCTATCTATCATCCCCCAGATGCCGGACTCCGAGCCCCAGTCAGTCGCCGAGGTACGCGAGGGACTCGGCCAGGTCGGATACCTGGCCGACGAAGCCGCCGCGCTCGTCTCCTTCCTCGCGCAGCGTCTCGGAAAGCCGGTCCTGGTGGAGGGACCCGCGGGTGTCGGCAAGACCGAGCTCGCCAAGGCGCTCTCCCGCTCGACCGGCCGCAGGCTGGTCAGGCTCCAGTGCTACGAGGGTCTCGACGAGGCCAAGGCGCTGTACGAGTGGAACTACCGCAAACAGCTCCTGCGGATCCAGGCCGAGGCGTCCGGCGAGGCGGAGGCCGCGGGCGAAGGCTCCTGGGCACGCACACGCGGGGACATCTTCTCCGAGGACTTCCTCTTCACGCGGCCGCTGCTCGAGGCGATCAGCGCCGAGGAGCCGGTCGTCCTGCTGATCGACGAGATCGACAAGACCGACCAGGAGTTCGAGGCGATGCTGCTCGAGGTCCTCTCGGACTTCCAGATCTCGATCCCGGAGCTCGGCGTGATCGAGGCGCGCACCCGACCGATCGTGGTGCTGACCTCGAACAACTCGCGCGAGCTGACCGAGGCGCTCAAGCGCCGCTGTCTCTACCTCTGGCTCGACTATCCCTCGGTCGACCGCGAGCTCGAGATCGTCAGGCTGCACGCGCCCGAGCTCGACGAGGGCCTGGCTCGGCGCCTCGTCGAGATCGTCCACATGGTCCGCCAGCTCGACCTGAAGAAGCCGCCCTCGATCGCCGAGTCGATCGACTGGGCGCGAACCCTGCTGCTGATCGGCGCCGACGACATCGACCGCAAGACCTTCGAGCAATCGATGAGCATCCTGGTCAAGCACCGCTCCGACATCGACCTCGTCGCGGAGCGCGTTTCGGTGAAGCTCGAGGGCAACGGGGTAACCGGCGGCCTCACTCCGCCGGGCTCCTCCGGGAGCTGAGCGTGTCCTCGACGGCGGGCAGCCTGCTCGCCTTCTTCGAGGACCTGCGCTCTGAGGGCGTCGCCGTCGGCACCTCTGAGATCCTCGACGCATTCGCCGCGCTCGACGAGGTGAGCTGGACCGACCAGCGCGACTTTCGGGAATCCCTCGCGGCCACGATCGCCAAGTCGCAGGAGGACCGCCGCATCTTCGAGCTGCTCTTCGACCGCCACTTCTTCCGGGCCGCCGAGACCGAGGCGCTCGAGCAGGGCATCGAGGACGAGCGCTTCGAGGGGGCCGGGGACCGGATCGACCTGGACGAGCTGCGAGAGGCGATCCGCCGCGCGATCTTCGAGGGCAACGACGGCGAGATGCGTGACCTTGCCCGGCTCGCGATGACGGCCTTCGGCCGCCAGGGTGAGCGCAGCGGAGTCATCGGCGTGGATGTGCAGCGGATCCGCCGGGCCCTCGACCTCCAGGCGGGCGGGCGGCGGAACAACGAGGACGCCCCGGCGCTCGACCCCGACAACATCCGCCAGTTCGAGCGCTACCTGCGCCGCGAGCTCGAGCGCGCCACCATCGAGCGGACCGGCAAGCTGCCCCCCTCGCGCCCGCTCGCCGAGCTCGACCGCACCCTGCCGACCAGCCCGGCGCAGGATCTGACCGCCGTCCACCGCGCCGTCGCGCAGCTGAAGCGCCGGATTGCGACGCTCGGCCATGAGCAGCGCGGGCGCAGCCGTGGCCGCCATGTCGATGTCCGCCGGACGATGCGGGCCTCGCTCGAGACCGGCGGCGTCCCGCTCAACCTCCGCTACCGGCCGAAGCGGCCGCGGCGACCGGAGATCTACGTGCTCTGCGACGTCTCGACCTCGGTGTCGAGCGCGAGCGTCTTCTTCCTCTCGGTCCTGCACGCCCTGCACGACTCGTTCCGCAAGCTGCGCAGCTTCGTCTTCATCGAGCGGATCTCGGAGGTCACCGACATCTTCGAGCACGAGCGCGACTTCCGGAAGATCTCGGAGAGCATCTCCTCCGAGGGCGGCGTCGCCGATGTCTCGGGCTACACGGACTACGGGCGCGTCTGGCTCGAGTTCGGCGAGGAGATCGCGGAGGACCTCGGACCGCGCTCGACCGTGATCGTCCTCGGCGACGCGCGGACCAACGGCCGCGAGCCTCACGCCGCCACCTTCGGTGCGATCGCGGAGCACGCTGGACGCACCTTCTGGCTCAACCCGGAGCCCAAGCTCTACTGGAACTACGGGGACTCGGTGATGGCCGCCTACGAGCCCTACTGCGACGGAGCCTTCGAGTGCTGGACGACGAAGCACCTCGAGAACTTCGTCAACACGCTCGCCGGAGCGGCCCGCACAGCGGACTGAGCCCGTGCGCTAGGTTGTTGTGCAGGCAACTATCCCCCTGGCGAGGAGGCGGAGATGAAGATTGCTGTGGTGGGCAAGGGAAACGTCGGCGGAGGCCTGGCCGACCTGTGGGAGAAGGCCGGGCACGACGTCACCAGAATCGGCAGCGAGGGTGGCGACGTCTCGGAGGCGGAGGCCGTTCTGATCGCCGTTCCCGGCAGAGCGGTCGCTGAGGCGCTCGACGGCGTGCAGGGCATCGAGGGAAAGGTCGTGATCGACGCGACCAACCTGATCGGCACCGACCCGCCGGGCGGCTTCGCCTCGAATGCCGAGTTCATCAAGTCCCGGACCAACGGGCCGACCTCGAAGAGCTTCAACGTCAACTTCGCGAACATCTACGACCGGATCGGGGAGACGAGCAAGCCGCCGGGGAACTTCTGGTGCGGGGATGAGGAGGCCCGCGAGGTCACCGACCAGCTCAACCGCGACGCAGGCTTTGACCCGATCCACGCCGGCGGGCTGGAGAACGCCGCGCAGCAGGAGGGCATCCTCCCCTTCATCTTCGCGATCAACCAGGCCGGGATGGGACCGTACTTCTACCGAGCGGCGCCGCCCGGGGAGCTCTGAGTGCCGGAACAGCAGACTCGTTCGGTGCCCGAGTCGACCTGACCTAGGGCGGGCCCTCGCTGGCGAGCGTCTCGTTGAGATAGCGGGGGTCGCCGGTCACCTCCTCGCCGATCCAATCCGGTGGATCGAACGCGTTGGCCTCATCCTCCGAGGAGAACTCGATCTCGGCGACGCGCAGGCCCTCCAGGTCGCCCTCGTAGACGTCGAGCTCGATCTTCAGCTCGCCGTGCGGGACCACGTGCCGGCGCTTGCGGAGCCGCCGGCCCTCGGTCAGCTCCCAGAGCTCGTCGAAGCTCGCGCGGTCGAGCTCGACCTCCGCCTCCTCCCGCGAGAGGCCCGAGCCGCGCTTCGCCGTGAGCACGAGCTTCTCCCCCTTGCGGCGGACCCGGACCTCGCCCTCGGACCCGATCGCCAGGTATCCCTGCTCGATCTCGTCGGATTCGGCGCCGTCCAGGTCGGGGGGCTCGCCCACCAGGAACTTGCGCTCGACCTCCATGCCGACACCGTAGACTGGGCGTCCACCCGACAGGGGGGCTCGCGGGAAGTGCGGGCTGAGATAGCGGTAACGACTCCTCCGCTGACCCTTTGAACCTGTGCGGTAATGCGCGCGGAGGGAGCATGCTGACGAGAGTTCGCGAAGGCACCCCGAACGCGGCCGGCGAGGGCCGTCCCGTCCAGGTGAGCGAGCTCGCCCACTCCTTCGGCGACCTGCGCGTGATCGGGCGGATCGACCTCGAGGTTGCGCCGGGCGAGGTGGTCGGGATCGTGGGCCCGTCCGGGTGCGGCAAGACGACCCTGCTCGAGCTGCTCGCGGGCCTGAGGTCGCCCGACGCGGGAGGGATCTCGGTCGGCGGCCGCTCCGATCCATCCGAGCGCCTCGAGGGCTGCGCGTACATGCCCCAGCGCGACCTGCTCCTCCCCTGGCTCTCCGCGGTGGACAATGCCGCGCTCGCGCTGCGGATCGCGGGCGCCTCCAAGGCCACCTCACGGACGGAGGCGGGCGGCCACTTCGAGCGCCTCGGGCTCTCCGGGTTCGAGCGGTCCCGGCCCGGAGAGCTCTCCGGAGGGATGCGCCAGCGCGTTGCCTTCCTCCGCACGCTGATGGCGGGGCGACCCGTCCTGCTGCTCGACGAGCCGTTCGCGTCGCTCGACGCGATCACGCGCGCGGAGATGCAGTCCTGGCTGGCGGGCGTCCTCGGCTCCGATTTCCACACCGTCGTCCTCGTCACCCACGACGTCGAGGAGGCCCTCTATCTCTCGGACCGCGTGCTGGTCCTGACCCCGCGGCCGGCGACGGTGGCGGACCGAATCGAGATCGAGGCTCCGCGCGCCGCCGACCGCGCGGCGGCGGTCACCTCGCCGGAATTTGCGGAGCTCAAGGAGCGAGCGCTGCGAAGCCTCGCGGGGGCCGCGCGGTGACCCGGGCCTGGAGATACCTGGCGCCGGCCGCGGTGATCCTGGTCCTGCTGGGCGCCTGGGAGCTCGCGGCGCAGTGGGACTGGATCTCGAACGCGCTCAACATCCAGGACTTCCTCGTCCCGGCGCCGAGCGACATCGCCACCTCGCTCTGGAACGACCGGTCGCTGCTGGCCGACGACTTCTGGGTCACGCTGCGCGAGGTGCTGCTCGGCTTCCTCTGCGCCCTCGCCGCCGGGCTCGCGTTCGCGGTGATCCTGCATCTCTCCGACACCCTGCGCCGCGCCTTCTATCCGCTGCTGGTCGCCTCGCAGACGATCCCGCCCGTCGCGATCGCGCCCATCCTGATCGTCTGGTTCGGCTTCGGGCTCGGCCCGAAGGTCCTCCTGATCGCGCTGGTCTGCTTCTTCCCGGTCACCGTCAACACCCTCGACGGCCTTCGCTCGGTCGATCCGCAGCTGATCACGATGATGCGGACCCTCGGCGCCAGCCGGCGGCAGATCCTCACCCGGGTCGAGCTCCCCTCCGCGCTGCCCTTCTTCTTCAGCGGCACGAAGGTCGCGATCGCCGTCGCCGTGATCGGCGCCGTCTTCGCCGAATGGGCGGGAGCGGGGTCCGGTCTCGGGCATCAGATCCTGATCGCCTCCAGCAACCTGCTCACCGCCCGGATGTTCGCCGCAATCACGCTGCTCTCGGTGATGGCGATCGTCCTCTTCGCGCTCGTCTCGCTGATCGAGCGCCGGGTGGTCACCTGGGACAGCCGAGGGGTGACGCGGACGTGAGGGGACCGATTCGCCTGGCCGTCCTGGTGGCGGTGGCGACCGCGCTCGGCCTCGCCGCCTGCGGCGGAGGGAACGAGCCGTCGAAGGGCTCGCCGTCGAACCCGGAGCCGTTCACGCTCGAGCTCGACTGGTACGCCAACCCCGACCACTCCGGGATCTACAGCGCTCTCGACCGTGGGTTCTTCAAGGCCGAGGGCCTGGACGTCAGGCCGCAGGTTCCCTCGGACCCCTCGGCGCCGATCAAGGAGGTGGCCGCGGGGCGGGTCGACCTGGCCGTCTCCTACGAGCCCGAGGTGCTGCTCGCCCAGGACAAGGGCCTGGACGTGCAGGCGGTTGCGGCCATCGTGGACAAGCCGCTGACCTCGCTCATCTCCCTGCCGAGCGCCGGCATCACCGGGGGCGCGAGCCTCCAGGGAAAGACGGTCGGGACCGCGGGCATCCCGTACCAGACCGACTACCTCGAGACGATCCTGCAGACGGCCGGGCTTCCGTCCTCGGCCGCGAAGGAGGAGGACGTCGGGCTCAACCTGCTTCCGACCCTGATCGGCGGCAGGGTCGACGCGATCCTCGGAGGGTTCCGGAACATCGAGGGCGTCGACCTCCAGCAGCGAGGCCTCAACCCGCGCATCGTCCCTGTCGACCAGCTCGGGGTGCCGACCTACGACGAGCTGGTCCTCGTCGCCCGGCGCACCACCGTGGAACAGCACCCCGAAGCCATCCGGAGCTTCATCGCCGGGCTGGCGCGGGGAACCGCCTACGCGATCGCTCATCCCCAGGAGGCCGCCGATGCCGTGCTCACGGCGGGCAAGGGACTGGATCCGATGCAGACCCGGGCCGAGGTCGACGCCACCCTGCCCCTGCTGGCCGGGTCGCCGGGCCATCCGTACGGGTTCATGGACCCCACCCAGTGGCGGGAGTACGCCGGGTGGATGGCCGAGCGCAACCTGATCTCGTCCGCGCCGCGGACGAGCGACGTGCTCACCAACCAGCTGCTGCCCCGGGGCGGCTAGCTCGCCGTCTGCTTGGTGAGCGCCGGCAGCACCTGCGATCCGTAGACCTCGATGGCCCGGTGCGGATCGGCGCCGGAGACGTTCATCAGCGCCATCGTGGTGGCGCCGAGCTTCTCGGCGTCGCGGATGCGGTCGGCGTGCACCTCCGGGTCCGACGAGATGATCAGGGCCTCCTTCAGGTCATCGTCGGAGACTTGCCGCTCGCCGTTCTCGAACATCCTCTGAGGGTGGTGCCAGTCGTCCGTGTAGTGATCGTCGGGCTGGGCGCCCTTCCAGACGCGGGCCCCCTCCAGCGCCGCCTCGTCGTCCTCGGCCCAGGAGAACTGCGCCTGCAGGACGATCTCGCCCGGCTCCCTGCCGGCGTCGTCACAGGCGCTCTTGTAGGCGTCGATGATGTCCGGCGCCTGCTCGGGATCGGCCAGCGTCCAGAGGCCGTCGCCCCAGCGGGCGGCGACGCCCGCCGCCTTCGGGCCGAAGGCCGAGACATAGATCGGGGGGCGGCGGTTCGGGCGGGTGTGAAGTACCGCCTCATCGGTCTCGAAATGGCGCCCCTCATAGGAGAGGCGCTCACCGTCGAAGAGGCGCCGGATGATCTCCAGTCCCTCCTCCATACGCTCGACCTGCTCTGACGCCGATGGCCAGATCGCGGCGAGTGGAGACTCATTCAGTGACTCGCCCGAACCAATGCCGATGAACGGGCGTCCCGGGAACAGTCGCTCCAGGGTCGCCCAGGCCTGCGCGATCAATACGGGGTGATGACGAGGCCCGGGCGGTGTCACCGCTGTTCCGATGGCGAGGCCGTCCGTGGCCTGTCCTGCGGCTCCCAGCCAGACCCAGGCGTGCCCGGACTCTCCGGGCTCCCACCAGGGCTGGAGGTGATCGCTGCAGGCGACACCCTCGAACCCGGCGCGCTCCGCCTCGATCGCCTGTGAGAGCAGGTCCTCGGGAGGAAACTGCTCGTGAGCCGCTCCGTAGAAGTGGCGCATGGTCTTCGGGTACCCGCGAGGCCGCCACGCCTAACGCGCCGGTGGCGCTCTACGCCGCGAGCCGGGCCGGCGGCCCGGCGCCCATCGCCTTGTGCCAGCCAGCCAGCGCGAAGGTCCCGGCGAGCCCCCGGAAAGGGGCGTACGGCGCGAAGTACTCCTCCACCTCTTCGACGGTCGCGCGCCGGCCGAGGCCGGCAAGGTGGCCGACCAGCTTGACGTAGGCGAGGTCGCCCGCGGGCAGGGAGTCCGGGTCGCCTCGCCCGTGGAAACCGAGGCACTGCATGGTCCAGGGCCCGATCTCGGGGATGGCGAGCAGCCTGCGGTCCGCGTCCGCATCGGAGAGGTCGGCGCGCCCGCGCCCCACCTCCCGGGCGCAATGGACCATCGCCACCGCTCGGCCCGGGCTCAGGTCCATGGACGCCAGCTCAGCCGGGGCGCGGCCCTCGATCACCGAGGCGCACGGGACGTCGCGGAGAGGCCAGTCGGCGAACGACGGAAGCGTCCGCGGCCCCCAGCGGCGCACGATCCGGCGCTGTATCTCCGCCGCGCGAGAGACCTGGATCAGCTGCTCGGTGATGGCCCAGCAGAGCGCCTCCCATGGCCAGGCGCGGCGGCGGGGCCGGACCCAGGGTTTGTGGCGAATCGTGGGCCCCAGCAGCGGATCGTGCTTGAAGGCGTCGTAGAACTCCTTCAGGTCGTCCTCGACGGCGAGGGAGAAGCGGATGCGCTCGATCGCGATCTGCAGCTCGGCCTCCTCCGCCGGCGGAGCGTCCTCCGTGAGCGCGATCGGATGCTCGACGAGGAGCGGATCGATCGCCTCGGCCCGGATGTGGACGTAGCCGTCGCGCGTCTGCCAGGCCCGCGCGCGCACGGGGCACCCCGCGACATGGAGCATGCGCTCGACGACTCCGCCTCTCGCCCTGGCGACGCCGTCGTTTCCTCCCTGGCGGCGCAGGCGGTATGGGGACCGCGGCAGGACCCGCTCCTCGATGACCACGGTCAGCGCCCGAGGACGTGCACGTCCACCAGGAAGCTGCGGCTGGCGACCACCTTCTCGCGGCGGCGGAAGAGACCGCGACGAGGAGCGCGCCGTTGCGGGCGGGAGGCGGCGCGGGCCACAGCGACCACCGCGACGCCGGCGGCAGCGCCTCCGGCCGCGGCGACTGCCAGCGGGCCGAACTCACGCCCCCAGATCTCGATCGTCCGGCTCTCCGAGCGAACCGGGAGGGGCCGGACCGGCTCCGCCTCGATCACCTGGTCGGCTTCGTGCAGCTCCTCACTCATGCGGCTCATCCTAAAGCCGGGGCAAGACCCTCAGATTTGGTTTTCACGGAACCAGCGGCGGGAACCCAACATCAAGAGTCCGGATGCCCGAACCAGAGCTGACCAGCACCGCCTTCGCCGATGGAGCGGCGATCCCGTCGAAGTACACGGGGGACGGCGCCGGCCTGTCTCCGCCGTTGGCGTGGAGCTTCCTGCCGGAGGGAACGAAGTCCCTGGCGCTGATCGTCCACGACCCGGATGCGCCCTCCGGCGACTTCATCCATTGGGTGGCATGGAACATCGATCCCGAGCCGGGCGGCCTCGGCGAGGGCCAGGCGGCGCCGGACGAAGGCGCCAACGGCAGAGGCGATACCGGCTACATGGGCCCGTCGCCCCCGGCCGGCCACGGCGCTCATCGCTACTTCCATGAGCTCAGCGCGGTCGACGAGATCCTGGATCTCTCTCCCGGGGCGTCGCGCGAGGAACTCGAAGCAGCCCTCGATGGGCACGTGCTCGGCAAGGCCCAGCTGAAGGGAACTTACGAGCGGCCCGAGGTCTAGAGCGGCTTCTCGTAGAGCCGGTAGCGCTTGACGATCGTGCCGCCCATGCCCTCCATGGCGCGGTTCATCGGCTCGTTCACCTCGAGGATCCAGCCCTCCTCGCCGCCGGTCACTCCGACCTCAGCCGCCGTCTCGATGTGCCGGACGTAGAAGCGCGCCGCGATCCCGGTGTGCTGGTGCTCTGGCTTCACCCCGAGCGCGAAGACGCGGACGCGGTCGATCTTCCGCTTGCCGAGCAGGAACCGCAGCCAGCCGAAGGGGAGAAGGCGGCCGTTCATCTTCTTGGTCACCTGGTTGATATCCGGGAGGGTGAGAGCGGCGCCCATGATCTCGCCGTCACGCTCCGCCATGAACGCCCAGCGCGGATCGAGGATCTGCTTCAGGTTCTTGGCCTGGAAGGCCACTTCCTCGTCGGTGATCGGCACGAAGCCCCAGTTCTTCTCCCAGGCCGAGTTGTAGACCTCCATGAACCGCCCGATCTCGGCCTCCAGGTCCCTCTTGTTCATGTTGCGGACCGTGATCCCGTGCTCCGATTCGACCTTGTCGGCGACGGCGTGGATCGCGTCGGCGAACGCGTCGCCCTTCTTCAGACCGCCCATTTCCAGGTTCCACATGAGGAGGTCCATGGTCTTGCCGTAGCCGAGCGCCTCGATGCGTTCCCTGTAATAGGGCGGGTGCCACGGCTCGAGGATGTACGGGTGCCGGTCGTATCCCTCGATCAGCAGGCCGCACTCGTCGTTCGTCGTGAAGTCCATGGGACCCACCAGGCGGTCCCGTCCACGCTCGTGAACCCAGGCCTCGGCCGTGCCCAGCAGCGCCTCGAAGATCTCCGGGTCGTCCTCCGCGTCGATGAACCCGAACTGGCCGTCGCTGCCGCCCTGGAACTGGTCCCAGCGCCGGTCCACCTGCGCCGTGATCCGCCCGACCGGCTCGCCGTCCCGCCAGGCCAGGAAGTACTCGGCATCGGCGTGCTCGAAGTACGGGTTCTTGTCCTTATCGAGGAACTCGAGCCGTTCGTAGATCAGCGGCGGAACCCATGGGGTCCCCTGGTGGAGCCGGAACGGCAGCTTGATGAACTTCCGGAGCTCGCTCCGGCCCTGCACGGGCCGCACTTGAATGGCGCCTGGCACGGCTGCGGAACCTACACCTGCTTCACTTCCGGGGCATGTCCGACTCGACCCAAACCCCGGTCGACGTCTTCGAGAAGGCCCGCACGCATGACCGGGTCGAGCAGCTCGAAGCCGCCAAGCAGGGCGACCTCCTCCCCTATTTCCGCATCCTCGAGTCCCAGGCGGGGCCGGTCGTGGAGATGGAGGGGCGCGAGACGATCATGCTCGGCTCCAACAACTACCTTGGGCTGACCACCGACGAGCGTGTCAAGCAGGCCGCCCGTGACGCCCTGGAGCAGTACGGGACGGGCGTCACCGGCTCGCGCCTCCTGAACGGCACCACTCCGATGCACGTCGACCTCGAACGCGAGCTCGCCGAGTGGATGGGGACCGAGGACGCGATCGTCTACACGACGGGGTACCAGTCGAACCTCGGCGCGATCAGCGCGATCCTGGCGCCGGGCGACACGGTCATCTGCGACTCCGGGGACCACGCCTCGATCCTGGACGGCTGCAAGCTTTCCGGCGCCCGGCTCCGGCCCTTCCGCCACAACCGCATGGACAAGCTCGAGACCATGCTGGAGCGCGCCGTCGCCGACGGCAGCGGCACCCTGGTGGTGGTCGACGGCGTCTTCTCGATGGAGGGCGACGTCTGCGACCTGCCGCCGATAGTTGAGCTCTGCCAGCGCTTCGGCGCGCGCCTGATGGTCGACGAGGCCCACGGCGTCGGTGTCCTCGGTAAGCGCGGGGCCGGCGCCTGCGAGCTGTTCGGGCTCGAAGACGAGGTGGATCTCCGAATGGGGACCTTCTCAAAGAGCCTCGCCTCTTGCGGCGGCTTCATCGCCGGGTCGGAGGAGGTCATCGAGTACCTGCGGATCTCCTCGCGCTCATTCATTTTCAGTGCATCCGCGGTCCCGGCCGCGGTTGGGGCTGCCCTCGGCGCTCTACGAGTCATCCGCTCCGAGGGTGCCGATCTGATGGCACGCCTCCTGGACAACGCCGCGTACTTGCGTCAGGGATTCCGGGACCTCGGCCTGAAGGTCGTAGAGCCCGGGACCCTCCCGGACGGCACCGAGGCCACCACTCCGGTGGTGCCGGTGATCGTCGGAGAGGACTGGCAGGCGGTCCTGCTCTGGAAGGCGCTCTTCGACGCCGGTGTCTACACCAACGTCGCCCTGCACCCCGCGGTCCCTCCGGGCGGCGCTCTGCTCCGGACCAGCCTGATGGCGACTCACGAGCGCGAGCAGCTCGATCGCGCTCTCGAGATCATCGCCGAGGTCAAGACGCGCTTCCCGGATCTGCCGACGGCCTAGTCGGTCCCCGTTTCGGATCCGATCTCCCGGGTATTAGGTACGGTTGGGGACACTTCGTCCAACTCTTCTGGACGCGGTTTCAGATCGCCGAACAAAAGATCTGCACTTAGCGAACGGGACGATGGTTCGGGTGTTGACCGTCGGCGCGGAAGATGTGTAGGTTTCGCCGCGCCGAGCGCTTCCGGGGCAGGGAGCGGACGGGAACAGATTGAGGAGAGGACCGTCCCCTTCCCCCGGCTCACAAGAGCGACTGGGGGCCGCCGGCCGCAAAGTAAGCCCGCCAACCATTCCTGACCTAGCAGGAGGGAGAACCGATGTCCGCTGCTTCGACGATTGCCCCTGCCAGCCCCATGCCGACCATTGCCCCGCGCCGCCTCGAGCCGACATTCGTCGAGCCTCAGACCCGATCAGAACCCAGACAGCGAGGGACCGCCCAGTGCATGGAGGCCCTGGCCCGGGCCAACGAGGTTCGCCTCGCCCGCGCCGCGCTGAAGAGGGACATCTCCGCCGGCCGCCGCTCCGTCACCGAGGTGATCACTGACACACCGTGGGAGTCCGAGAGCATGAGCCTCAGCGAACTGCTCTGCAGCCAGCGTCGCTGGGGGCGCGCCCGCTCCCGCAAGCTTCTGTCCTCGGCGGCCCTGGGTGAGGGCAAGAAGGTCGGCTCCCTCACCGAGCGCCAGCGGCGGGTCCTGACCGCCGCCCTCGAGGCGAAGCTGGGCGCCCGGCTGAACTAAGCGCCGGCGATTGATCAGCTGAGGCGGTAGAGGGCGCCGCCGGAGCGCCGGCGAAAGGCCGACGCGAAGAGCCAGGCGGCGCCCCCGAATGCCAGGAGCCCCGCGGTCACGCAGATCGCGGGGCTCAGCCGCGTCGCCAGGAAGAGGGCGCCGAAGACCGGCACCCCGACGGCCGCGGCGAGCAGCAGGGTGTGAGACCGGTAGGCGGCGAAGTGCTCCCGGACCGAGAGCTCGAGGCCGGCGAGCGAGGCGAGTCCGAGGCCGACGGCGATCATCACGAACCCCTGCGGCGGCGGGATGAAGAACCCCACGATCAGCAGGATGACCCCGACGAAGATGACGATCTCGGTCAGGGGAAAGGTGCCCCAGGGAGCCGGAGGCCTGTCATCGGCGGTCCGCCTGCGGGGCGGGGCGGCAGGGCCCGGAGCCGGGACTGGTGCCGATCCCGGGGACGACTGCCGCCTGCGGCGCTTTCGTCTCTGGCGTTTGGTGGGCATTCAGGGGGCCGGAGCCCCTGGGCTAAGGGACAACCGGAGGAGATCTTGACGCGCCACCAGCCCAGCAGCATGCCGAGCACTCCCCAGCGGGGCTTGGCGTGCCAGTTCCTGCAACCGGGCTCGCCGATGTCCTCGTTGTAGAGCCGCTCCCACTTGTGAGAGGCGGGATCGGCGAGCATCTCCTCGATCAGCTCGCGATTGGCCTCCTCGACCACGGCGTAGTCGTGCAGCTCGCCCTTCACCTCCTGGATGCGGGCGGCGAGGCCGTCGCGCACCTTCTCCAGCTCGTCGACCGAGAGCAGGCGAGGTCCGCCCATCCCCGGCACGGAGAAGTTGATGCCCTTGCGCGGGAAGGCCGAGCCGAACAGCCTTGCGAGCGCGAGCTCCATGACGGCGATCTGCCGGCGGAGGTCGGCGCGAGCATCGCGCTCATCGTGCTCGTAGAGGATCGTGTCGAGACCCTCGGGGGGAGCGGGCGGAACCAGGTCCTCCCGCGGTGCGACGCGATCGAGCAGCTCCTCCGGCATCAAGTCCTCCTTGCTCGTGAGTCTACGCCCGGAGGGCGCTGCCCGCCACCCATAGGGCCTCCTCGAGAGCGATGTCAGGCACGCCGCGCACGCCGATCGCGGTGAGCAGGACTCGTCCCGTGCCTCGCCTCACGCCACGCCCCTCGGCGGTGCGGTCGAACAGGATCCCGAGCGCCCGCTTCTCGTCGGCCACCACGATCGTCCCGTCCGGCAGCGGTGAGGTCCGCCCCTCGAATCCCTCGCCCTCCGCCGAGAGCCGGAGGCCGATCCGCCCCTCGACCCGGTCCGCGTCGAAGGCGCGGACGGCGACGCCGACTTCGACCATGGCGATCGTGAGCGCGTCGTCGACCCGATTGCGGCTCTTGAAGCGGCCATCGTGCATGCGCTCGAAGATCAGCTGCTCGATGGGCGTTCGCGTGGTGTCCGGATCGAGCCCGATCTGACGGAAGAAGACCCGATAGGCCCAGGGGATCGGCTGCTGGCGCAACTGGATCGCCTGCGGCCCGGCGATCCGGTCGCTGAGAGTCCTGAGGCGCTCCCTGAGCGCCTCAGGACTGCGGCCCGTCGTCGTCTCGATCTCCGTCGAGGCGATCGAGAGGCCCGGAAACTCCCCTGACAGGGCCGGATCGACCCAGCCCGGCTCAGGAGCGACCTCCCATTGCTCGGGAAGCTCGGCCATCAGCGGACCGTGGCCGCCCTCCGCTTCGACGCCGCGATCAGCGCGTCGACCTTGGCGAAGAACTGCTGGTCATCGAGCTGACCGATCGAGGTCGCCTGGAAGATCCCGCCGGGATAGGCGTAGACGAAGGTCGGGCAGCCGCCCACGCGGTAGAGGTTGGAGAGGGCCCCGTCGCGGTCCAGCCCCACCGGGTGAGTCCAGTGGTGATCGCGGATCAGCTTCTGGACCTCGGAGGTGCTGTCGCGGACATCGATGGCCAGGAAGTTCACCTGCGCCCCATACCTCCGATAGGCCCGCTCGAAGACGTCCTGCTGATTCTCGCAGTCCCCTCCGCGGGTGAACCAGAACGAGAGCACCAGGGGCTTGTCGAAGAAGTCGCAGACGCGAAGCGCGCCCGGCACGTCGACCCGGCAGGCCGGCGTCCGCCGGCTTCCGGAGGGGCACGGGATCCTCGCCGCGTCGCAGTCGTCCTGGGCGATGTTGGCGTCGCCGCTCGCTCCGGTTCGGGCGTTCGGCACCGCGAACTGCGCCAGCGGCATGTCCCCCTCGTTCGTCGCCCCGAGCACTCCCTTGTTCTTGGTCGAGATCGTGTTGATGCCGGCGATCGCGATCAGCGCGATGAACGCCATCCCCACGATCAGCGAATAGATCGTCGTGCGCCGCGGGCCCTGGCTCGGCCCATCACCGGATCCTCCGTCTCTCCCAGCGCCGTTCTCCACGGCTCAATGGTCCCTTACTGGGAGACGGACTGACTGGGCGCGGCCTGCGCGGGTGCGCGGGAGGGCAGCGGGAAGCCCTCCTCCGCCCACACCACCGCCGCCGGCAGGACCAGCATCACACCGGCCAGCGCCACCAGCAGGTCGGCGACGGTGACGAGGCCGAAGTCGCGCAGCACGGGAGCGACCGAGATCAGGCCGATGTCGTCGAGCAGCGGCAGGCCGGCGATCGCCAGCACGGCGAAGCCGGCGATCGCGGTGATCCCGGAGGCGAGCACCGCCGCCCCGGTCCGCAGGTAGGTGCGCCTCAGCGCCTCGCCGATCGACTGCCCCGCCTGCCGCTCGGTCGCGTACCGCGCCGAGAGGATCACGCTGAACTCGGTCGCGATCGCGATCACCAGCGCGCCGAGCGTCGCCGACATCGGGTTGAGCGAGATCCCGAGCGCGGCGACCACCAGACCGGACCAGCCCGTCGCCATCACCACCGGGATCAGCGGCACGACCGCGCGCCGGACCGAGCGATAGATCAGCGCGAGCACGATCCCCACGGCGAGCAGGCCCACCAGCGGCAGCCACCAGCGGCTGTGGGACAGGTCGGTGTTCGCCTCGGCGGCGAGCACCGGCAGGCCCGCCAGCTCCACCGTGGTCCCCGGAGGCGGCGCCGGGCCGTCGGGGGAGTGGATCTGGGCTCGGATGTCGTCGATCAGGTTCTGCTGGTCCGTCAGCGGCTGCACCCTGATGCCGAAGGCGATGTCCGCGGTGTCACCGATCGGCGTCGTGCCCGCCGACGGATTGCACTCCCCGCGGTGGCTGATCACGATCTGCGAGATGAAGCAGGGAAGCGCCTGGACCAGGGCGTGGACGTCGCCGACGTTCTGGCCGGTGGTGGAGGTCCCGCTGGACGACGATGCGCCCGCGCCGCCGAAGAAGTCCGTGAGCGAGAGAGCCGGGCAGATCTGAGCGTCGGCGCAGCTCGGATTGGCCCCTGAGAACCCGTGGCGCGCCAGCACGCGCTGCTGGAAGCCCTCGGCCCAGGCGATCACCGCCGGATCGGTGGGGTCCTGAGCCCTGATCGTCACGTTCACGTCGCCGGAGATCCCCGTCTCCTTCTCGAGCTCGTTCAGGTCCTTGAGCGCCGCCAGGTGCGGAGGCGCGAGGTCACGGATGTCGGTCTCCACCTTGGTTCCCGCGCTCGCCACCCAGCCGCAGACGGCGAGCAGCAGGCCGGCGGCAAGCACCCGCCGAGGCCTCGCCAGCGCAACCGCGATCGCCGAGACGCCGATCGACTGGAGTCGCGAGGCCGCGCCCTGGAACCGCCGCGGCCCACTCGGCGCAGGCACCTCCGGGGAACCGCGCCAGGCCGAGAGGCCGAGCGCTGCGAGCCCGCCGGTGAGCGCGACCAGGAAGGCCAGGGCCACGCCGACCACGAGCAGCAGCCCGAAGGAGCGAACCAGCGGGCTCGGGGAGAGCGCGAAGGCCGCGAAGCCGGCGATGGTCGCCAAGCAGGCCGCCCCGATCACCGATCCTCCGCCGTTCGCGGCGATCGCGACGGCCCGTCCGGGCGGCGCCCCCTCCCCTCTCGCCTCGTTGAAGCGGGCCTGGAACTGGATGGCGTAGTCGACCGCAAGGCCGACGAGCACGGGAAGCATCGCGATGGCGCCGATGGTCAGCGAGCCGCCGAAGACGGCAACCAGGCCCATGGTCATAGCGCCAGCCGCCGCGGCGACGGCGAGCGGAAGCAGGCGAAGCGGCCGAGGCAGGACCAGCAGCAGCGTCAGGGCCATCACCAGCGCGGCGACCCCGAGGAGAAGCAGCGTCTGGCTCCGGAGCTCCCGAGCGCCCGCGTCGACCACGACCGGGGCGCCCGTGACGATGTAGCTCCCGTCGCTGAGCTTGAAGCGGGGATCGGAGACGGCCTGGCGGAAGAGGCCGATCGCCTCGTGCCGCTCCGCGTCGGTCATGTCGGGCCGCAGCCGGACGATGATCTGCGCGGCGTTCTTGTTCGGGAAGAGGTAGCCGAAGCGCTCCTTGGGAGTTCCCGCCGGCTTCGACTGGTCGAAGACGACGCGGCTCACGAAGTTCGGGTCGTCCAGTCGCGGGACCGAGGTGATGCCGTACTGGAGCGCCACCTGGACGAGCTGGCTCTGGAACTGGCCGAGGACCTGCTGCGCCGCGGCGGTCGCGGCCTGCTGCTGCTCGGCGGTCGACGCTCCCCTCTTTGCCGCCGCCTGCGCCGCGCGGCGGCCGGCCGTCTGCGCCGCCGCGCTCGCCCCGCCGATCTGACCGCGCAGGGCCTCCTGGATCCCGGCGACGCTCAGGTAGAGGAACGTCCCGGGGCCGAACACCGACTGGCTCGGGTGGAGCTTCGCGATCTCGTCGCAGACCGGTGGCAGGGGCTGCTTCTGCCGGTGCGGCAGGGATGCGGCGAGCTGCGTGCCGCCGGCGAAGCACTCCTCGAGCTCGAAGAGGGGCTCGAGGTCCTTGGTGAGGACGAGCTTGCGGAGATCCTCCTTCGCCAGCACGATCACCGGCTCGTCGCCGAACTTCTGGTGGAAGTCCTGGGTCGCCTGGTAGGTGGAGGAGCCCTTGCTGACCAGCGTGTCCGTACCGGCGTTCGTGTCGAGCTGCGTCGCCGCGAAGATGCCGGCGCCGGTCAGCAGCACGATCGGCGCGATCAGCAGCCACGGCCAACGCACGGCCACGCCCGCGACCCGCTCGAAGAATCCTCTCCCCGCACTCACGAGGGCGCAGGTTAGGGAGCGAAGATGAGGATGGCGCTAATTACGCGGCCGGCACTGCGCCGCGTCAATCCATCGCCAGGGGGCCCTTGACATCTGCGTTGAGAAACTGGCTGACGAACTCGTTGCGCGAGTTGAAGAGCTCATCCGAGGGTCCCGACTCCACGATCCGGCCCTTCCAGAGGACCGCGATGAAGTCGGCGATCCGGCGGGCGGTGCCGAGGTCGTGGCTGATCACCAAATAGCAGCCGCCGTTCTCCTCGTGGATCTCTCGGATCAGCTCGCAGAGCAGCGCCGTCCGCACCGGGTCGAGGCCCGAGTCGGGCTCGTCGAACATGACGATCGCCGGGTCGAGCACCAGCGCGCGGGCGAAGCCGGCGCGCTTGCGCATTCCGCCCGAGAGCTCGTTCGGCATCTGGTACATAGCCTCGGCGAGGCCGACCTCGCGGAGCCGCCGGTTGACGATCTCCTCGATCTCGTCCTCGCCCTTGTCCGTGTGCTGGCGGAGCGGGAAGGCCGTGTTGTCGAAGACGTTCATCGAGCCGAAGAGGGCGCCGTCCTGGAAGAGCAGGCCGAACTTCTTGCGCGTCTCAAAGAGCTCGTCGTCGGTCATGTTCGGAATCGACTCGCCGTGGACAAGCACGTCGCCCGCGTCCGGGTAGAGGAGCCCAACGATGTGCTTGATCAGCACCGACTTGCCGGTGCCCGACGGCCCGAGCACCATCGAGATCATGTTGTCCGGGATCCCGAGATTGCAGCCGTTCAGGATGCGGGTGCGGCCGAACTGCTTGACGAGATCGATGATCTCGATCGCGTCCTTTCCCCCGTGATCCCTCTTCGTCCCTGTGTGCCACTTGTATGGATCCGAATCGTCGGCGTCGACGCCGGGGATGGTGTAGTCGCGTCCGGAGAAGTCCTCCTCGCCGTAGCCCTGCGCCTCGAGCGGATCGCCCTGATCGACCGCCTCGGCGTCGGCGTTGGCCTCAGGGCCGCTCGAGCTCGAGCGGCTGCTCGTGCTCTTGCTCCGCGAGGTGCTCTTCTTGCGCTCAGCCACCGTTCATGCCTCCTTCAAAGTTGACCAAAAGTGTAGGGAACAGCCTCGGCCTACCCGCCGATGGGCGCCCTCGGGTTCGCCCCCCAGAAGACCAGGGTTCCCATCATCCCGATGATGTGCACGAGCACGATGTTGAGCACCATCGACTTCGCGGTCGCGGTGCCGACGCCCACCGGTCCTCCGGATGCCGTGTACCCGTAGTAGCAGCCGACGAGCACGATGGCGGTCGCCATCACCATGCCCTTGATGAGGCTGAATAAGAGGTCGGGCGGGTTCTGGAACATCCAGAAGATCAGGAAGTAGCCGCCTGAGGAGACGTCTCCAATCTGCTCGACGACGGCGAGCCAACTCGCGAAGTAGCCGATCCCGACGGCGGCCAGGTACATGAAGGGGAAGGCGATCCAGGCGGCGAGCAGGCGGGTCGCCGCAAGGAAGGTCACCGGCGGCACGCCCATCACCTCGAGGGCGTCGATCTCGTCGGAGATCCGCATCGCGCCGAGCTCGGCGACGATTCCCGTGCCCACCTTGGCGGCCAGCATGTAGCCGAAGCCATAGGGAATCACCTCGCGCAGGTCGCACCAGGCGGCGAACACGCCGGCATAGGCCGGGGAGCCGACCGAGCGGTTGAAGTAGGCGCCCTCGATCCCGCACTGCAGGCCGAGGATGAACACGAGGCCCCAGATGACGAGCGTGGAGCCGAGGATCAGGATGCCGGTCTGGCGCAGGGCCTCGCCGAAGAATTCGAAGACCCGGCCCCGGTAGACGAGGCTGGCGACGCGCGTCGAGAAGCCGAAGATCTCGCCGATCGAGTTGAGCCAGCCCCGCGGGACCGCCAGCCAGCCAGCGTTCACTTGATCACCTGGAGCTCGGGATGGGTCGCGAGCAGCGTCTGGGTGAACACGTAGTTGAACGCGAAGACGCCCATGAAGGCGACCACCACCCCCTCGTTGACGGCGCGACCCACTCCCTCGGCGCCTCCGGACGCAGTCATCCCCTTGTAGGAGCAGACGATCGCGATGATCGCTCCGAACATCGTGCACTTCAGAACCGAGCCCCAGAGGTCGGTGACCGAGGCGTTGTTGAAGAGCGTCGCAAAGAACCCGCCGAGCGGCTCGTTGTAGAGCACCTCCGCGCCGAGACCGCCAACGATGCCGAAGATCAGCGCATAGATGTCCAGCAGGCCGGTGATCAACATCAGGGCGAGGAAGCGGGGCACGACCAGGTTCTTGATCGGATCGACGCCGAGCACCTGGAGCGCGTCGAGCTCCTCGCGGATCTTCCGGGCCCCGAGGTCCGCGGTGATCGCCGTACCCGCCACACCGGCGACGACTACCGCCGTCACCGTGGGCGCGAACTCGCGGATCGAGGCGAGGACGAAGAACCCGCCGAGGCGGTCGAGCGCCCCGAACAGGGAGAGGAAGTTGGCGGCCTGCAGCCCGGGCGCCCCGAACCCGAAGGCGAGCGTCGAGATCATCATCGGGAACCAGCAGAGCTGGAGGGCGAAGAGGAACTGGCTGATGAACTCGCCGCCGTACGGGTACGGAGGCCTGATCGCCGAGACGATCGTCTTGGCGGTCAGGATCATCATGTCCCCGACCTGCTCGAATAGAGACTTGGCCGGGAGGAACGCCCTGTCGGCTACGGATCTGACCATTGCTCTCCTCCGGAGCCGATCCCCTGCTGGGGCGCGGCCCCGCACGCCGCTCTCGCGGCACACGGGAAGATTATGTGATGGGGACGCGGTTCGCCACCCACAACCGTCACGCGTAACTTCCAGCCAAGAAATCCCCGCAAGTAGTGAGACGGAGCCGGATTGGCGGGGGTAGGGTGCGTGGTATGTTGCCCGCGCCTTTGGAGGAGAGCGCCTCGACAGCCCGTTCCCTGAAGGCCCGCAGGCGGATCGGGATCGGGGTTCTCGGAGTGCTTCTGGCGGTGGGGGTCGCATCATGCGGCGGCAGCCGGCAGGACGCCAACGAGCCCGAGGGCAACTTCCCCGTCTCGATCGTCAGCGCCGACTTCCCGAGCAAGCAGCAGCTCGCCGAGAACACGAACCTGACCCTGTCGGTCGAGAACTCGGGCAACCAGACGATCCCGGACCTCGCGATCACCATCTTCACCAGCTCGAACGCGAGCACGACCGAATCGACGACCACCGGGACGACGAGCACCGGGACGACGAGCACGTCCACCGACCTTCCCACCTCGCAAGGCTCCTTCTCGGTCCGCTCCGAGCAGCAGGGCCTCGCGATCCCCTTCCGGCCGGTGTGGATCCTCGAGGCAGGCTATCCGAAGCTCGCGGGCCAGACCGCGTCGGCCGGCGCCGAGGCGGCGCAGACCGACACCTATGCATTCGGCGAGCTGAGGGCGCACGAGACCAGGAGCATGGTCTGGAACGTGACCCCGGTCCAGCCGGGCACCTACACCGTCCGCTACCGCGTCGCCGCGGGGCTCGAGGGCAAGGCGAAGGCGGTCACGGCGGACGGCTCGGTCCCGGAGGGCGAGTTCGTGGTCCGGATCTCCAACGCAGCCCCGCAGACGCGGGTCGATAACTCCGGCAAGGTCGTGCCGATCCAGCCGAGCGACATCGTGGGCCAGGCGGGGACCCAGGAGCAGAAGTCACAGCTCAACGGGCACTAGGCGCACTCGCACTGATCGCCATCGCGGCGCTGGCCGCCGGGCCGCCCGCTGACGCGAAGCCGCGAGTCAAGCTCAAGCGGATCGGCCGCTTCCACAGTCCGACCTACGTCACCTCCGCGCCCGGCGTCGGCGGGATCGTGGTGGTCGAGCGCGGCGGGCGAATCCGGCTGGTGCAGGGGCGGAAGCGCCGCACGTTCACGAACATCGGCGGCCTCGTCACGACCGGCGGAGAGCGAGGTCTGCTGTCTGTCGCCTTCTCCCCGGCGTACGCGACCTCGCGCCTGCTCTACGTCTACTTCACGAATCGCTCGGGAGACATCGAGATCGCCGAGCTGCGGGCAGACCCCGATGGCCGACGCGCGGACCCGGCCACGCTGCGCCCGGTCGTGATCGTGCCCCACCCCAACCACTCGAACCACAATGGCGGGCAGCTGCAGTTCGGCCCCGACGGCTTCCTCTACGCGGGGACCGGTGACGGCGGCGGAGCGGGTGATGAGCCCGACAACGCCCAGAACCCGAACTCGCGCCTCGGCAAGCTGCTGCGGATCGACCCGTCCTCCGGGTCGGTCTCCATCTACGCCATCGGGCTGCGCAACCCGTACCGCTTCTCGTTCGATCTGGTGACCGACCCGGCGCAGCCCCGGATCGCGATCGGTGACGTCGGCCAGGACCGCTTCGAGGAGATCGACTACCTGCCCCTGGCGGCCGCGAACGGCGCGAACTTCGGCTGGAACGACTTCGAGGGCTTCGCGCCGTTCCCCGGCGCGCACCCTCCGACCGCGAACCCGACGGTGAAGCCGATCAAGGCGTACGGCCATTCCGGTGGCGCCTGCTCGATCATCGGCGGCTACGTCGTCCGCGATGCCCGGCTGCGCCCGCTGCTTCACCGCTACGTCTACGGGGACTTCTGCACCGGCAGGGTCCGCTCGCTGATTCCCGATCCCGGCGGCGCTCGCCGCGACAAGCGCACGGGAGTCCGCGTCCGCGACCTGAGCTCCTTCGGCGAGGGCGCGGACGGCGCGCTCTACGCCACCTCGCTGGACGGACCGGTATACCGGTTCGTCCGCAGGCGCTAGCCCATGCCGAAAGTCAACCGCCGCAGGATCGAAACCATCATCGCTGCGCTCGTCGCCGTCGGCGCCGGCGCGGTCGGCATCGCAAACCACGAGGCGGCCCGCGGGTTGGGTCCGAAGTTCGTCTCCGTCGAGCGCCTCGCGAGGCTCAAGAACCCGGTCTTCCTGACCCAGCCGCCCGGACCGGGATCCCAGCTCTTCGTCGCGCAGGCCGGCGGCACGATCAGGGTGATCTCGGACGACCGCCTGCTCCGGCGGCCGTTCCTGAACATCTCCGACCGAGTCGACGCCCGTGGCGTCCGGGGCGAGCCGGGGATCGCGTCCATCGCCTTCCCGCCCGACTACCAGCGGTCCCGTCAGTTCTATGTCGCCTACAGCCGCCGGAACGCATTGATCGTGGCTCGGTACCGGCGAAGCGCAACGGACCCACTGCTCGCCGATCCGGGCTCCGGCCAGACGATTCTGCAGATCCACGAGCCGACGGCGGCCCATCACGGGGGCCTGCTGGCGTTCGGGCCTGACGGCCACCTCTACATCGCCACCGGCGATGGCGGGCCAAGGCGAGATCCGAAGCGCTCCGCGCAGAACCTCCAGCTGCTTCGCGGGAAGATCCTGCGCATCGACCCGACCCCGTCCGGATACGGGATCCCGGTCGGCAATCCGTTCGTCGGCAAGCCGGGGCGCGACGAGATCTGGTCGTATGGCCTGCGCAACCCGCGCGGCCTCTCCTTCGACCGGACGACTCACAACGTCGCGATCGCCGACACGGGCCAGGACCGCTTCGAGGAGATCGACTACCTGCCCATCGCCCGTTCGCGTGGAGCGAATTTCGGCTGGCCGGCGTTCGAGGCCTATGCCCCCTTTGCGGGCGGGGTGGCCCGCCACGACACCGTGCTCCCCGCGATCGCCTACCGCCATCGGCCCGGGTGCCTGATCGCCGGGGGCTATCTGGTCCGCGACCCTCGCCTCGCGCGGATCCGCGGGAGGGAGATCTTCGGGGACTACGTCTTCGGGGACTACTGCACCGGGAAGCTCTACGGCTTCCGTCCGCGAGCGAGGGCGGGCCGGCGAGCCGGCAAGCAGCGGAGCTTCAGGTTCGGCACCCGCTACCTGACCTCGATCGGCGAGGACAACTCACGGCGCATATACCTGCTCACGATTCGAGGGCCGAACCACAAGGGCAAGGCCACGCTCGGCTCGGTCAACCGGCTGGTCCCCCACCGCAACCCGGTCGAGGGCTAACGGAGGATCTCGACGAGCAGGACCCAGGCGTTCGCCACTCCCGCAGCGACCGCGCAGATGATTCCCGCCGCGGTCCAGTAGAGGCCGCCGCCGCTGCCGCTCAGCACGCTGATCCCCCCGATCAGGAAGGGCAGGGTCGCGACCGCCACGAGCATCACCCGCCCGGCGACCCAATGCGCCGGCGAGCCCGACGGAGGCCGGCTGCGGATCCCGGCGACGCTGATGAACGCCGTGAAGAAGACGGCGACCGAGGTGAGCTCCAACCCGAGAGCGGTCCGGCTCTGCTCCGGAAAGAGCCCGAGGAGCGAGACCACGACAACGCTCAGGAACAGGAGCACGGTCTGGAGGGCCCGGTCCGGCACCCCCGGCAGCTTCAGGATGCGGTCCAGGTTGATCGAGACCGCGACGAAGACGAGGCCGGCGAGCGCGGCGGACGCCCCGGCGGCGGCGACGAACAGTTCGCTCCACTTCGACGGGTCGTAGGCAGCCAACGGCCGTCGATTCTATGAGCGCCGCGGGCTAGACGCCGGCGAAGGCGATCACTTGCGAGTCGGCCGGCACGAACAACCGGCCTCCTCCCGCCGCGGGGGTCGGGAAGTGGGTAACCGAGCCGAGGTCGACGTTCGCCACCGGACCGCCGTTCGTCGGGCTGTACCCGTGCAGCACCGCGTCGTTGTCGATGCTCCAGACGATCCCCCCGGAGAGGATCGGCGGGCCCGCGGAGGTGCCCGTGTGCCAGACCTCGCTGAACGAGTTGCCGCTGACGCGAAGTGCGTGGAGACCATTGATGCACGGCACGTAGACGATTGAAGCCTGATAGGCCAATCCTCCGAAGGCTCCGCCGCCGCAGACTGACTGGCTGAAGAGCTGGCCTCCGGTCCCGCCGAGATGCGTCGTGGAGAGGATCAGGCCGAGCCCCTCCTTGCCGATCACGAACATCCGGTTGCCGCCGAGCAGGGTCGGCCCGACGGAGCCCAGGTCGGTGTCGGTCTGGTTGAGCTGCGGGGAGTTGGGCGCCCGGTAGAAGTCGGTCTGCTTGAGCTTCGGGGTGAGGCGGATCACGGAGTTCCCGAAGTCGAAGCCGCTCGTCTCGTCGCCGTTGCCCGTCGCGACGAAGAGGGATCCGGAGCGGTCGATGGCCGCTCCCGAGGGTGCCCAGATGGCGCCCTCGCGGTGAACGCCGACGGTGAATGTCCTCTTGCCGGGCTTGCCCTGGGCCCTCACCGACACGACGCGGCCCTTGTAGTCGCCGCAGTCACCGGCCAGGCCGCCGAATGCGACGTAGACGCGGCCCTTCGACACCGACAGGGCCGGCCGCTGCTGATGGACCCGCGGATCCGACCCCGGGGCGTCGATGGCCCTCTTCATCGTCACCTTCCCGCCGCGCAGGCTGAGGCCGAAGAGCACGTGCCGGTAGCCGTTCAGGAACGCGACGGCGTAGATGGTGCCTCCGGAGATCGCGGGGGTGCCGGTGATGCCGGTGACCGGCTCGATGTTGCCGCACGGCAGAGTCGATCCCTGCACCGGGGTGCCGAGGTGGCGCTTCCAGGCGACCTGCCCGTTCGCGGCGTTGAGCGCGTAGACGGTGTTGTTCTCGGTGGCGACGTAGACGCGGTTGCCGAGCGCGAGCGGCTCGGCGTAGACCTGGCCGTCGAACGACTGCGTCCAGGTGCGGTGGAAGCTCGAGAGCGGCGGCGAGGTGGTGTCGACGCCGGTGCGGGCGAGGTTGGCGTGGTAGGTGGGCCAGTTTGCCGCGCGCTTGTGCTTCTTGGCCGCGCTCGCCTGGCCGGGAGGGGTAACCGTGGCGGCGGGGGGATCGGGCTTGCCGCCCGAGCCACAGCCGACCGCGACGATCAGGGCCGCCATCATCACCGCGCCTGCCACCACCCTGGTCCGAATCATCCGCCTCAGTCTAGATACGGGCCGTCGGAGCCCGGGGATCTATCTGGGCAGCGCCGGCGCCAGGATCCGGTACGCCTTGATGCCGAGCCCGAGGCGCTCGCGGTCCTCGGAGATCTGCGGGTCAAGTCCGGTCAGCTCCTTCACCCGGTCCAGGCGATAGGCGACCGTGTGGCGGTGGGCGAAGATCGCCCGCGCCGTGGCGTTCATGTTGCAGTCGCTCGCCAGGTACTCCTCGAGGGTGCCGAGCAGGTCGGAGCGGTACTGGTCGTCGTAGCGGACGAGGGGCTCGACCGTGTCGCGATAGAAGCTCCGCACCTCGTCCGGGTCCGAGATCAGCGCCCTGAACAGCAGGCGGTAGACGCCGCTCGCCGCGATCCCCTCCTCCAGGGCCTCGGCGATCTCCGGTTCTCGGCTGATCACGTCGAGGACCAGCTCGGCCTCCCTGATCGCGCGGTGGAGCTCGCCCGGATCCGGATAGAACGAGGACACCGCCGCCATGCCGTGCTTGCGAAGCCGGGTGGCGATCCGGCCTGCGCCCTGCAGGGTCTTCTCGGGCGCGTCGTCGCCGCCGCGGGCCGGCAGGATCGCGTAGAGCCGTCCATCCGACAGCTCCGCCAGCGAGCCCTCGTACTCGGCCTCGACGAGCGCCGTCGCGTGGCTCGGGCTGGCGGATTCGATCTCGGCCACCAGCGCGATTGCGCCGCGCGCCAGGTCGCAGCCGAGCCGAGCGGCCTTGCCAGTCGTCTCGGCGGTGTCGATCTCCCGGGAGCGCAGATCCTCGATCAGGCCGCCGCGCATCTTGCGCTCTGCCTCCTCGCGCGCGTCGGCGACGGCCACCTCGGCGAGCGCCGCCAGCGCGGCGGCCCGCAGAACCTCGTCGCGGTCCACCAGCACCGCGCCCCCGTCCTCGGCCGACTCGGCTTCGAGCAGGAGCACGATCCCGACGGTGCGCCCGCCGGCCTCGATGGCGCGCTCGAGGACGATCGGGTCAGGCGTCGCCGCCTCGGTCTCCGCGACGCGCGCCTTCGCGTACTCGGCGAGGCCGTTCAGCTCTCCGCCCCCCGGCGCCCGAGCGGCGAGGCCACGCGGGGGCAGCACGATCGCCACAGGCCCGCCGGCCTCGGCCGCGGCGAGCTCCGCGACCCCCTGCAGCCCATCGCCGTCGAGGACGGCCTCGATCATCCGCGTGCTGAGCTCGCGCATCGTCATTCGTCCTGCGCCGCGCCCGCGGCGATCTCCTCTTCGGAGTGGGCCTGGAGCACGACGTCGCCCTCCTCGCCGGTCCTGATCCGGATTGCCTCCTCCACCGGCAGGACGAAGATCTTGCCGTCGCCGATCTCCCCCGAGCGCGCGTGCCTGATGATGGTCTCCACGACGGTCCCCGTGTCGCCGTCGTCGACGACCACCTCGAGCTTGAGCTTGGGGCGCACCGACACCGTCAGTGTGGAGCCGCGGTAGGCCTCGACCAGGCCCTTCTGGCACCCGGAACCCTTCACCTCGGAGACGGAGAGGGACGGGAAGCCCTTGTCGAGCAGCTCCGAGCGGATCGGCTCGAACGCCTCGTGGCGGATGAACGCTTCGATCTTCTTCACGGGTGAATCCCCCCGGGGGAGCGGCGACAGCTGTCGGTCAGCACCGTAGGCGCGCGCAGGCACGCGGTCTTTGGCCCTCTGTCGAAAAACAGGCATAGGCCTTGCTCCAAGCGGTCGGAGTCCGACTGGCTGGGCAGCCAGTCCGCGCTAGAGTCCGCCCCTACCAGCCGGTCTACGAGGGGAGCGATCATGGCCATCGACACCGTTTCCGAAAGCACCCGGACTTCGCAGGAGACCTTCGAAGTCACAAATCCCGCCGACGGATCGGTGATCGCCAACGTGCCCCTCGATGGAGCCGCCGAGGTCGCGGCGACGGTTGCACGCCTCCGCGCGAATCAGCCCGCCTGGGAGGCGCTCGGGATCAAGGGCCGCGCCGAGTGGCTGTATGAGCTCCGCGACTGGATCCTCGACCACCAGGACGAGATCGCCGACACCATGCAGCGGGAGACCGGCAAGGTGCGCGGCGAGGCCGCCGGCGAGTCGGTCTACCTGACGGACCTCATCAACTTCTACGGCAAGAAGGGCCACAAGTTCATCGGCGACGAGAAGGTCCCCGCCCACTCGCCACTGATGAAGATCAAGAAGCTCAAGGTCCAGTACCGGCCCTATCCGGTCGTCGGCGTGATCAGCCCCTGGAACTTCCCGCTGATCCTCTCGCTCGGGGACGCGATCCCGGCCCTGATCGCCGGCGCGGCCGTCGTGATCAAGCCGTCTGAGATCACGCCGCTGGGCGTCACGGAGATCATCGAGGCCTGGAAGAGCGAGATCGGGGGGCCCGACGTCTTCGACGTCGTCAACGGCATGGGTGAGACGGGCTCGGCTCTGGTAGACGAGGTCGACTTCGTCCAGTTCACGGGTTCCGACCGCACCGCAAAGAAGGTCCTGGGGCGTGCCGCTGACACCCTCACCCCGGTGAGCGCCGAGCTCGGCGGCAAGGACCCGATGATCGTCTTGAAGAGCGCCAACGTCGAGCGCGCGGCCAACGCCGCGACCTGGGGCGCCTTCGCCAACGTCGGCCAGGTCTGCATCTCGGTCGAGCGCCTCTACGTCGAGGAGCCCGTCTACGACGAGTTCGTCGAGCGCTTCACCCAGGAGGTCCGCAACCTCAACCAGGGCATGGACGGCCGGGAGCACGGCAAGGACATCGGCGCGATGACCTTCCCGCCGCAGACGCAGATCGTCGAGGACCACGTCGAGGACGCGAGGGATGCCGGCGCGACCGTCGTCACCGGTGGCCAGAGGGGCGAGGGCCCGGGCGACTGGTATCCGCCCACCGTGCTGACCGACGTCGACCACTCGATGAAGGTGATGCGCGACGAAACCTTCGGACCGGTGGTCGGGATCATGAAGGTCCGCGACGCCGACGAGGCCGTCCGCCTCGCCAACGACACGCGCTACGGCCTGGCCGCCTCGGTGTTCGGCTCGAAGCGGGAGGCAGAGGCGGTGGCGCGCCGGCTCGAAGTCGGCACCGCCAACGTGAACGACGTGCTGGTGGGTTTCCTGGCCTCTGACGTCCCAATGGGCGGTTGGAAGGACTCGGGGATCGGTTTCCGCCACGGCGAGTACGGGATCAAGAAGTTCGTGCGCCCCGAGTCGATCGTGATCAGCCGCTTCGGCCAGACGCGCGAGCCCCTCTACTTCCCCTACACCGAGAAGCGCCGGCAGCAGCTGCGGAAGGTCAGCACCTTCTTCGCCGCCCGCGACTGGCGCCGGCGCCTCGGCAAGCGGCGGGACTAATCCGCCGCAGTGAGCTCGCCGTCGAGACGGCGGGCCTCCTGCTCGAACCACTCCGAGACCAGGCGGAGCCACGCGACCTCTGAGCGCGTCCTGATCCGGACGTAGTTCGCGTGCTCATCGCCCGCGATGCGGATCGCATCGGCGACGCTCAGCTCGCGATCCCCGGCTTCGCCGTCGCCGAGCAGCATCCAGTCGGCCCGGCCACCGGGTCCCTCGTCCTCGAGGGCGAGCCTGGTCCCGTCGCTCATCAGAAGGGCCTTCGGCTCGCGGCCGCCGACCTGTAGTCCCTGCAATCCGTTGGCTTCCATGTCGTTCCCCTTTTCGATTGAGTCCTGGTGAGGAACAAGTATGCGAGCGACTGCTAACACGGCGCTAAAGGATCGTTAACAGGTTGCGAAAGCTCCGCAGCATCCGAATGCGCTACTCCGACAGCCCGGCGGCCCGCCTTGCCTCGTCCGGATCCGCATACATACGCATTCGCGCGTACTTCCCGTCCCGGATCGTCCAGAGTTGGGCGAACCGCATGTCGACCTCCAGACCGGTCGTCTTGGAGGTGCCGTGCTGGCGCAGCACCGCAAGGACATCGTCCGCTCCGGCGTCGATGAGCTCCTCCAGTTCGAGTTCCCAGTTGTCCCACGGCTCCGTCCAGGAGGAGAGGAACTCCCGGGCCCCGTCGGTGCCCTCATACAGCTTTCGCTCGGGCCAGCCCGAGAAGGTCGACATGTCCCAGACGAAGTCCGGATGCGTGATTTCCTCGATCACTTCCCCGGTCTCAGAGAACCGGGCGTACCCGCGGGCGACGATCTCAACGTTCTCCTTCGACATCGCCCGCCAGTATCTCGCGGTCGGCCCCGAACCGCGTCCGAACTAGGAGGCTGGGACCAGCTCCTCGCGCAGCTGCTTGGCGGCCTGGACCATGTTCCGCAGGCTGGGATCGACCTCGTCCCAGGTGCGGGTCTTGAGGCCGCAGTCGGGGTTCACCCAGATCTGCTCCGGCCGCAGCACGCGCGCGGCCTCGGTGAGCAGCTCGGCCATCTCCTCGGTGCTCGGGACCCGGGGCGAGTGGATGTCGTAGACGCCCGGCCCGATGTCGTTGCGGTAGCCCGTCTTCTCCCAGTCGTGCAGCAGCTCCATCCGCGAACGGGCCGCCTCGATCAGGTTGACGTCGGCGTCCATCGCCTGGATGTGCTCGAGGATGTCGCCGAAGTCCGAGTAACACATGTGCGTCTGGATCTGGGTCTCGTCCTTCACCCCCGACGTGGAGAGCCGGAAGCAGTGGACGGCCCAGCTCAGGTACTCGTCCCAGCGCTCCTTGCGCAGGGGGAGACCCTCCCGGATCGCGGGCTCGTCGACCTGGATGATCTGGATGCCGGCCTCCTCGAGGTCCTCGACCTCGTCACGAATCGCGAGCGCCAGCTGCCTGCAGGTGTCGGCCAGCGGCTGGTCGTCGCGGACGAAGGACCACTCGAGCATCGTCACCGGCCCGGTGAGCATGCCCTTGACCGGCTTCTCGGTGAGGGACTGCGCGTAGGTGATCCAGTCGACCGTCATCTGCGACGGCCGCAGCACGTCGCCGAAGATGATCGGAGGGCGCACGTAGCGAGAGCCGTAGGACTGCACCCAGGCGTTCTCGGTGAAGACGTAGCCCTCCATCTGCTCGCCGAAGTACTGGACCATGTCGTTGCGCTCCGGCTCGCCATGCACCAGGACGTCGAGGCCGACCTCCTCCTGGAAGCGGATGACCTTCTCGACCTCCTTCTCCATCGCCTCCTTGTAGGCGGCCCAGTCGATCTCGCCCTTGCGGAGCCTCTGGCGGGTCTTGCGGATTTCGTCGGTCTGCGGATAGGAGCCGATCGTGGTCGACGGGAAGAGCTCGGGGATGTCGATGCGAGAGCGCTGAGCCTGCCTGCGCTCCTCGAACGGGCTGTCTCGCCGGTCATGCTCCTCGTCGAGCGAGGAGATCCGCGCGCGGACTTCTGCGTTGCGCGTCCGGCTCGACTCCCGCCTGGAGTCAAGCTCCCGGTCATTCGCATCGAGCACATCGGCGATCGCCTCGCGCCCGTCGGCCAGCCCCTTCGCAAGGGTCGCGACCTCGTCCACCTTCTGGACCGCGAACGCCATCCAGGAGCGCATCTCGTCGTCGAGGTCGGCGTCCCCACCGGACGGCTCGGCCTCCAGGTCGATCGGGATGTGGAGCAGCGAGCAGCTGGTCGAGACGACGAGCTGCGAGGTCCGGGTCCGCAGGCCCTCGAGCGCGTCGAGCGAGTGCTCGAGGTGGTCGATCCAGACGTTGCGGCCGTCGATGATCCCGGCGAAGAGCCACTGGTCGTCGAGGCCCTCCTGGTCGGCGATGAACTCAGCGTTATGGCGACCGCCGTGCTCGTGAGCCCCGGGATCGAGCTCGGGCCCGTGGACGGAGCCGGTGAAGTCCAGCCCGACGCCCTCGATCGGCAGGTCGCGCAGGACGCCGTAGGCGTCGCCGACGTGGTCGAAGTAGGTCTTGACGAGGATCCGCGGGCGCTCGTGCACCTTGCAGAGCTCCTCGTAGGCGAGCCGCAGGGCGTCGAGCTCGCGCTCGGTGCGGTCCTCCACGAAGCAGGGCTCGTCGAACTGCACCCAGGTCGCGCCCTGCTCGGCGAGCCGCTCGATCACCTCGCCGTAGACCTCGACGAGCGGCTCGACCAGGTCGAGCGCGTCGAAGCTCTCGGGGGCGCCGTCGGCCGGCTTGGAGAGCAGCAGGAAGCTGACCGGGCCGACCAGCACCGGAATCGTGTCGACCCCGGCCTCCTCCATGGCCTCGGCGTGCTCGTCGAAGGGCTTGGAGCCCGACAGGGAGAACTTCGTGTCCGGCCCGAGCTCGGGCACGATGTAGTGGTAGTTCGTGTCGAACCACTTGGTCATCTCCATCGCGGTGGCGTCCTGCCGGCCCCGGGCCATGACGAAGTAGGTCTCGAGGTCCACATCTCCCCCGTCGCGCCCGTAGCGCTCCGGCACGGCGCCGACCAGGGCGATCGCGTCGAGGACCTGGTCGTAGTAGGAGAAGTCGTTCGACGGGATCAGGTCGATCCCGGCGTCCTGCATCAGCTTCCAGTTCTCGACCCGGATCGCCTTCGCGGTGGCGGCCAGCTCGTCGGCCGACTTCTCACCTCGCCAGTAGGCCTCGGTGGCGAACTTGAGCTCGCGGTTTCGGCCGATCCGCGGGAAGCCTGAGATGTTGGAAAGTGCCATCCCCAACACCCTACCCAGCTACCCTGCTCGCCCATGCCTGAGCGTGACTACCTGGGGGCGGTCCGCGAACGTGTCGTCGTCTTCGACGGCGGCATGGGCGCGACCCTCGAGCAGTTCGACCTGACGCAGGAGGACTACGGCGGCCTCGAGGGCAAGTGCCACGAGGCGCTCGTGCTCAACCGCCCCGACGTGATCGAGGGTGTCCACACCTCGATGCTCGATGCGGGCGCCGAGGTCGTCGAGACCGACACCTTCCAGGGCAGCCGTCTGAAGCTCGACGAGTGGGGCCTGGGCGAGCACACGCTCGAGATCAACACCGAGGCTGCGGAGATCGCGCGCAAGGCGGCCGGCGGCGATCGCTTCGTGGCCGGCTCGATCGGGCCAACGGGCTTCCTGCCCGCGAGCGACGACCCGACCCTCGGAGACATCTCGTTCCAGAAGCTGGTCGAGGTCTTCGCCGAGCAGGCCCGGGGCCTGGTCGAGGGCGGCGCGGACCTGATCATCATCGAGACGGCCCAGGACATCCTCGAGGTGAAGGCCGCGATCTTCGGCGCTCGCGAGGCGTTCAAGCTCACCGGCCGCACCCTGCCGATCCAGGCATCGGTCTCGCTGCTGCCGCAGGGCGGCAAGATGCTGCTCGGCACCGACATCCAGGCCGTCCTCACGACGCTCTCCGCGCTCGACGTCCAGGTGATCGGGCTCAACTGCTCGACCGGTCCCGAGGACATGCGCGACGCGATTCGCTTCCTGGGCGAGGCCTCCCCACTGCCGGTGCACTGCATCCCGAACGCGGGGCTCCCCCTTCAGGGCCCCGACGGCGAGACGATCTTCCCGGAGCAGCCCGAGCCGCTGGCCGCCACCCTCGGCGAGTTCGTCGAGCGCTACGGCGTCGGCATCGTCGGCGGCTGCTGCGGCACCACCCCCGACCACATCCGCGCGATCCACGAGCGCGTCGACGGCCGCACTCCCGGTCGGCGCCCCGATCGCCCCCCTGTGGCGGTGTCGAGCATGATGACCTCAACCCAGCTTGTGCAGGAGCCCCGCCCGACGCTGGTCGGCGAGCGCGTCAATTCGCAGGGCTCGCGCGCGGCGAAGCAGCTGCTGCTCGCCGACGACTACGACGGGATTGTCCAGGTCGCCGAGGACCAGGTGACCGGCGGCGCTCACGTCCTCGACGTCTGCGTTGCGCTCACCGAGCGCCAGGACGAGGACGTCCAGATGGGCACCGTGGTCGAGCGCATCTCGCTCACCCAGCCGTCGCCGATCCAGGTCGACTCCACCGAGCCCGAGGTGATCCAGGCGGCGCTGGAGAGGATCCCGGGCCGCGCGATCGTCAACTCGGTCAACCTCGAGGCGGGCCGCGACAAGCTCGACCGCGTCGCCCCGCTCGCGAAGGCCCATGGCGCAGCGCTGATCGCCCTCACCATCGACGAGGAGGGAATGGCGAAGACCGCCGATCGCAAGCTCGAGGTCGCGAAACGGATTCGCGACCTCTGCTGCGACGAGCATGGCCTCGATCCGGAGGCGCTGATCTTCGACGCCCTCACCTTCACCCTCACCACCGGCGACGAGGAGTGGAGGCCCTCGGCGGTCGAGACGATCGAGGGGATCCGCCGGATCAAGGTCGAGATTCCCGGCGTCAAGACCTCGCTGGGCGTCTCCAATGTCTCCTTCGGCGTCTCGCAGCCCGCGCGCGCCGTCCTCAACTCGGTCTTCCTCCATCACTGCGTCGAGGCCGGCCTCGACCTGGCGATGGTCAACCCGAACCACATCACGCCCTACGCCGAGATCCCCGAGGAGGAGCGCAAGCTCACCGATGAGCTGGTCTTCAACCGCTCCGACGACGCCCTCGAGAAGTTCATCGCGCACTTCGAGTCGAAGGGCGACGAGGCGGAGGAGACGGCCGGCGATCCCACCGAGGGCATGGAGCCCGAGGAGGCGCTCCACTGGATGATCCTGCACCGCAAGAAGGACGGGGTCGAGGACTGGATCGATCGCTCGGTCGAGAAGATCGGCGCCGTCCCCACGCTGAACAAGGTGCTGCTGCCGGCGATGAAGGAGGTCGGCGACAAGTTCGGCGCCGGCGAGCTCATCCTGCCCTTCGTGCTGCAGTCGGCCGAGGTGATGAAGCGCGCTGTCGCGCAGCTCGAGAACTACCTCGAGCGCATCGACGGCCACACGAAGGGCAAGGTCGTGATCGCGACCGTCTTCGGCGACGTCCACGACATCGGCAAGTCCCTCGTCAACACGATCCTCACCAACAACGGCTACACGGTGGTCGACCTCGGCAAGCAGGTCCCGGTCGACACGATCATCTCGGCCGCAGTCGAGAACGAGGCCGACGCGATCGGCCTCTCGGCCCTGCTCGTCTCGACCTCCAAGCAGATGCCGATCTGCGTGCAGGAGCTGCACGAGCGCGGGCTGGAGTTCCCGGTCCTGGTCGGCGGCGCGGCGATCAACCGCGACTTCGGGCGCCGCATCCTCTATCCCGGGGGCAAGGAGTCCGACGACGTGTACGAGCCGGGCGTCTTCTACTGCAAGGACGCCTTCGCCGGGCTCGACACGATGGACGAGCTGATCGATGCCGACGCGCGCGCCGCGCTGGTCGAGCGGATCCGCTCGGAGGCGAAGGAGCTGCGCGAGAAGGGCGAGACCGTCGACGACGCGCCGCCCACCACCGACGACACCGTCCGCTCCGGTGCGCGCACCAACGCCCCGATCCCGGAGCCCCCGTTCTGGGGGGCGCGCGAGATCGAGGTCGATCTCGACGACGTCTTCCCACATCTCGACCGCCACGTGCTCTTCAAGCTCCACTGGGGTGGGCGCGGCAAGAAGGGCGAGGAGTGGCGCCGGATCGTCGAAGGTCACGACGGCGAGGAGGGCTTCGCGCCGCGCCTCGAACGCATGTGGCGCGAGCAGGACTACCTCCACCCCCGAGCCCGGCTCGGCTACTTCCCCTGCGCCGCCGACGGCAACGAGCTGATCGTCTTCGACCCCCAGGATCCCGAGCGCGAGCTCGAGCGCCTGGTCTTCCCTCGCCAGCCGAAGCACGACCGGATCTGCCTGACCGACTTCTTCCGCCCTCTGGACGAGCTCGAGCCGGGCGAGCGGGACGTGGTCGCGCTTCAGGGCGTCACCGTCGGCCCAGACGTCACCGACCTGATGGCGAAGCTCGAATCCGACGGCGAGTTCGCCGAGCAGCTCTACGTCCACGGGCTCGGCGTCCAGTCGGCCGAGGGCCTGGCCGAGTGGCTCCACTCGCGGGTTCGCGGCGAGCTCGGCATCGACCCCGACCAGGGGCGCCGCTATTCGTGGGGCTACCCCGCGTGCCCCGACCAATCGGAGCACGAGAAGGTCTGGCGCCTGCTGCATCTTGAAGAGATCGGGATGACTCTCTCGGGCGGCCACGCGGTGATGCCCGAGCAGTCGACGGTGGCGATCATCGCCCACCATCCGCAGGCCGTCTACTTCGGCATGAAGTCGGGCTTCATCCGGAAGGACAAGGCTCCCGACGAGGTGATCGCCGGCAGCGAGCGCGGCGGCGAGCTGCCACCGGAGTCGGATCCGCGCGACGGCTCCGTCGAGGCCGAGGCGACCGACGCCGGCGAGCCCCAGCCGGCCTAGACGGCGACCCGAGCCTCGGCGGCCAGCCGGTAGGCAACCTGAGGCTCGGCGAAGCCCTTGAGCTCGAGCCGCTCCTCGGCGGCGGTCAGCTCTCGCTCCTCCAGCCAGGCGGCGACCCTGCGATGCGCCTCGGCGCTCAGCAGGATCTCGCCGGGACCGGCCGCCGCCTGCAGCCTGGCCGCGAGATTGGTGGCCTCGCCGCTGACCGCGATGTTCTCGTCGGAGGCGCCCCGCGCCAGGATTCCCGGCCCGACCGAGATCCCGATGCCCATGGGCAGGTCGATCGACGCCGCCCTGTCGCGCAGGGCCAGCGCCGCCTCCAGGGCTCCCGCGGTGTGGTCGAGGTGGGCGCCGGATGTGTTGAACGTCGCCATCACGGCGTCCCCGGCGAACTTGTCAATGATCCCCTGGCGCCGCTCCACGGCGACGCGCGCCAGCCGGTAGAGCATCCGCAGCCGCTCGCTCAGCATCTCTGGTGGAAGGCTGGAGCTGAGCTCCGAGTAGCCCCGCACGTCGGCGAACAGCGAAGTCACCAGCCGCTCGCCGTGAGGTGTGACGGGCTCGGGGGCGGCCTCGGCGTCGGCCTCCGGCGGCGGCGGAAGCTCGATCCCGAGCTCGGCGCCGGCCTGGCGAGCCTCCCCGGCGATCAGCCTGGCCTTGATGCGGTCGGCCTGGTCGACGACGGCCCTGAGCTCCTCCGCCGCCTCCTCGGATCTCCCCTGGACCGAGAGCGCGCGGGCGCGTTGCGTCCGGCCGCGCAGCTCCACGAGCGGATAGCCGGCCTCGGCCGCCGCCCCGATCAGCTCTTCGAAGCGCTCCTCCGCCGCCCCGGCCTCACCCCTAGCGAGGGCTAGCGTCCCGTCGATCTGGTCGAGGTACGCGGCGCCCGCCTGGGAGGGACGCGCCCGCGCCGCGGCGGCGAGCCGTTCCACCTCGTCGAGCCCGCCGGTGGCAGCGAACACGTCGGCGGCGAATGCCAGCGTCTCCCGGTAGGTGGCGAGCGTCTCGGCGTTCGCGGCGATCTCCTCGGCGACCTCGAGCGCTTCATCGGTCAGCCCGAGCGCCATTGACGTGCGGATCCGCGCGCCGGCGTCATAGACGATGTCCTGCAGCTCGGTCCTCGTCGACGCCGCAGGCAGGGCCTTCGCTGCCTCATCGGGGCGCCCCAGCTCGGCCAGGGTCTGGGCCGCCTGGATCCGGGCCCGCCACTCCATCTTCCCGAAGCCCAGCCGCGCGTGGCGCTCGGCGGCGGCCCGCGCGGCCGCCAGGGCGTCCTCGAGGTCGCCACGGACCCCAGCGATATAGGCCCGGCAGAGCAGGTCCCCGGAGCGGTCGCCGAACCTCGCGTAGAACGGCAGCGACTCGAGCCGCTCCAGCCACTCCTCCAGGCCCGAGAGCATCATGTGCGTCCGGGTCCAGATGTTGTTCCAGGCAACGTTGCTGGCGATCTGCGAATAGCCGCTCTCCCGCGCCTCCTCGAAGACCTCGTCCATCAGGGCCAGGCCGCGATCCTGCTGGGCGCCGTCGATGTATCCGAGCGCGACGAAGCCAAGGGCCCAGGTGCGCTCCAGCTTGGCGCCCGCCTGCTCCGCGATCTCGACCGCCCGCTGGGCCGATTCGAGGCAGCCCTGGTAATCCAGCTCGAACGCGCTCATCCCGGCCAGCCGCTGGTGTGCCATCGACAGGTCGGCCGACGGGCCGGCGGGCTCGAGGACCTCCAGGGCGCGCTCGTACTCCGCCCGGGCCGCATCCGGGCGCTCCGACTCCCAGTGGCAGCGCCCGAGCACGAGCCGGTTTCGGGCCGCCTCGAGCGACTCGTCCAGCTCCTCCAGCGCCTCGATGCCGCTCGTCAGATAGCCGACGCCGCTCGCGGGCGCTCCGTTTCGCTGCTGGTCGCGCCCGATCCGGCAGAGGATCCGGGCCTTCTCGGGCGGATTGGAGACGTGGGGCAGAACGCGCTCCAGCACGGAGATGGCCTCGCCGAAGGCGAGCGCTCCCTCGGCCTCCTCCGCGCTGCGGAGGCAGATGGGAACCGCCTCCTCGAACCGACCCGCGCCGAGCAGGTGGCCGGCGAGCTCGACCGCCCGGGTCGCCTCGGCCCGGGCCACGGCGTCGGCGGCCTGCGAGTGGATTGCCTGCCGCCGCGGCGTGACGATCTCCGCGTAGATCGCCTCCTGGGTGAGCGCATGGCGCCAGCGATAGCGGCCCGGATGTCCCGGGACCTCCTCGAGCAGCTGCTGCGCCACGGCGGCGTCGATGGCGCCGTGGACCACCGGCTCGGCCTCCCCCGAGACCTCCAGAAGCGCCCGGGCGTCGAAGCTCCGGCCGAGGATCGCGGCGGTCTCGAGGATCGCCACCTGCTCCTCGCCGAGCCGCTGGACGCGCAACAGGATCGCGTGGCGGACGGTCTCCGGAAGGGGAGTCCCCGTCAGGTCATGGCCGCTTGTGCCGGGCCGGCCGGAGCCCTCGACCGCCTCGCGGAGCATCTCCTCGAGAACGAACGGATTGCCCTCGCTGCGCTCGAGCATCAGCTCGTGGAGCTCGGGGTCGACGTCGTCGGCGCCGAGGATCGCCGCCAGCATCTCGCGGATCCCGCTCGAGGAGAGTGGCTCCAGCTCGACGATCTCGGCTACCCCTGAGCGCCGCCAGCCCTGGAGCACCGGGAGGAGCGGGTGGCGGCGGTTGATCTCGTCGCTGCGGTAGGTGACCAGGATCAGGGACGGCAGATCGATCAGCCGGCGAGCCAGATAGTCGAGCAGTTCCCTGGTGGACGCGTCGGCCCAGTGGACGTCCTCGACCACGAGCAGCAGCGTGTGCTCCCGGGCCGGCACCGCCAAGAGCGAGACGAGCGCCTCGAATAGCCGCAGCTTCGCCTGGCCCGGATCGGTCGTCCGCTCCGGCGCATCGCCGCGCGCGAGCTGAGGGAAGAGCTGGCCGAGCTCCGCCATGCCGGGACCGACCGACTCGGCGAGCCGGTCATGGTCCGCCTCGTCGAGGTAGTTGCCGATCGCCTCCACGAACGGGAGGTACGGCAGCGCGAGCTCGGTGTCGCTGCACGCCCCGGCCAGCACGGTGCAGTCGAGCTCGCGGGCCTCGCGGGCGAGCTCCGCCGCCAGCCTCGTCTTGCCGATCCCCGCCTCGCCGGCGAGCGCCACGAAACGACTCTCGCCGCGTGTCGCCGCGAGCAGCGCGTCCTCGACGGCGGCGAGCTCGCCCTCGCGGCGGATCAGGACCGGACAGAGGGCGTTCGTCGCCACGGCGCAATTCTCGCGCAGTGACCAGCGCCGAACATGGCGACGACGCTAGGCGGAGATCCGCTCGGCCTCGCGCTCGCGCCGGCGGGGACGCTCGGAGAGCCGAACCGGAGCTGCCGACATCGCGCGCATCCGCATGTCCGACCAGGTGACGCCCTCGCGAACCAGAGCGGGCACGCCGAGCGTGACCGCGGTCGCGATCTCGACGGCCTGCAGGATGACGCCGTAGGCGAGCGCATCCGCTGAGTTGACGCCGAATCCCTGGTGCAGGACGCTGATGATCGCCAGCTGGAAGATGCCGATGTTGGATGGCGTCGCCGGGACCACGGCCGTGACGTTGACCGCGAAGAGGCAGGCCGCGGCCGCGCCGATCGCGACCTGGTGATCGAGGCCGAGCGCGGCAAACAGCGCCCAGCAGGCGAGCAGCTGCAGGAACCAGGCGAAGAGCTGCGCGCCGGCTGCGAAGGAGCCCTTGCGCGGGTCGCGGAAGACGGTCAGGCCCTTGCGCGCCTGCTGCAGCGCGCCGCGGACGGCATGGATCGCGCGAGCGATCCGGCCCTGGCCGTTCACCTTGACCACGGACGGCGCCATCAGCACCGCCAGCAGCACGATCAGCGGGGCGGTCGACACCAGGAAGAGCTTCTGGGTGCTCGCCTGGAAGAGGTCGGTGGTCGAGACGATGATTCCACCGAGCATGACCAGCGCCAGGATGTTGAGGGCGGTCTGCGAGACGAGCGTCCCGATCAGGACCGGGAAGGTCTCGCGCATGCGGCCGACATGGCGGGAGAGGACCATCGCCCTGGCCGGCTCGCCGAGCCGCGCCGGCAGGGTCGCCGACATCAGGACTCCGATCATCGTCGCCGAGGTCACGTCGCGGCGGCGCACGTGGAACCGGGGCAGCGCGGCCCGGGTGATCGCGACCCAGGAGGCCGCGCGGGCGAACATCGCGCCCACCATCAGGGCACAGGCGATCAGGACCCACTTCAGGTCCGAGTCGATGATGTTGCTCGCTACCTGGTCGACGCCGATCCGTCGCGCTGCCAGAGCAGTCAGCGCGAGGCCGAGGACGCTCGCGACCGCGACGCCTGCCTTGCGGGCGAGCCGCTTGCTGCGGCTCCGCGAATCGTGCGCGGCGGGCTCCAGGGACGGCAGCCGCTTCGCGGGCCGCTTGGGGCCGCCGTCGAACCGGACCAGGCCCGTTCGCCGGGCGTACTCCTCCGGCGGCCAGATCGGCGCCGGGGCAGGCTCGATCGCGCGCTCGTAGACCTCGGTGACCTCCTCGGCGATCCGCGGCCAGGCGTAGCGCTCGGCGCTGCGGCGGCCGGCCTCCCCCATCGCCCGGATCCGCTCGGGCTCGTGGGCGAGGAGCTGGAGCTCCTCGGCAAGCGCCTGCGGATCGGCCGGGGGCACCAGGATCCCGTCGACGCCGTTGGTGACGACGTCGCTGTACCCGGCGATCGCCGACGCGACCACGCCGGTTCCGGCGGCCATCGCCTCGATCAGCACCATGCCGAAGCTCTCGCCGGCGAGCGAGGGCGCGCAGAGCAGGTCCGCCTCGCCCAGCTGTCGCCAGAGAACCGAGTCCGAGACCTTGCCGAGCACGTCGATGTGATTCATCAGGTCCGGGTCGCTGACGCGGCGCGAGATCTCCTCGGGGTCCGCGCCGACGACGGTCAGCCGGGAGGGGACGTGCTCGACCAGCGCCTGGAAGGCGGCGAGCAGGACCGGCAGGCCCTTGCGCTCCTCGGCCCGCCCGACGAAGAGGAGCCGGAGCTCGTCGCTCGAGGTCTTCAGGCCCTGCGGCGCGGCCCCGATGTCGACGCCGTTGGGGACGATCGAGTACTCGCCGCCGAACCAGCGGCGGCCGGTCCAGGCGGCCGCCTCGGAGACGGCGATGCGGGCGGAGAGCTGGTTGAAGCGGCGACGGGCGCCGAGCAGGCTGGCCGCGTGATTCGGGAAGGCCTTGGTCGAGTAGGCGTGGAACGTCCCCACGACGGGAGCGCCGCGGAAGACCATCGCGTCCCAGCCGACGATCGGCGCCAGCGGCTCGTGCACGTGGACGACGTCGTAGTTCCCGGCCTTGAGCTCACGGCGGAGCGAGATCGGGCCCTCCGGAAAGACCGAGAGATTCGAGACCGCGCCGTTCGCGCCGATGCCGAGCGTGCGCCCCAGCGGGACCAGGCAGTCGGGAGCCTCCCTCAGCTCGGGATGGGAGCGGTGTAGGCGGCGACTGATGCGGTCCGGCGGATCCCAGGGAGCCAACACGCGAACGTGATCCCCCCGGGCGATGAACTGCTCCGCCAGCGCCTCGACGTGCCTGTTCACGCCTCCCTGATAGGTCCAGGAATAGGGCGACACAAGCGCAATGCGCATGGGGTCAGGGTACCGGTAGTGCTGGTTGTGCTTAGTGGCGGAAGTCACACCTCGTTCATTTACCCGGCTTGAGTCTCCGCATTACGCGGCTTTCTACGGATCCCTGCCTGACTGTGCCCAGGCGAAGGCCAGCGAGGCACCAAGGGCGAGCGATCCGAGCACGAGAAAGGTGGCTCCGGCGTCGTTGACGAGCACGCCCACGGCGACCGCCGCGCAGGCGCCGATCACGCCCGCCCGAACGATCGGAGCGGGGCGCAGCCAGGCCTCGATCCGGCTCCATCGAGCGATCGCGACGGCGATTCCCGCGATCACGATCCAGAAGAGGGGGTTACCGGCCGCTTGAGCGAAGTCGTGGGCGGACAGTCTCAGGCGCCGCTCGATCGTGTCCGCGACCCTCCCGGCGCCCCCGGCGTCGAGCACGGAACGAGTCAGGTGGGCGTTGCCGCCCGAGACGAGGTCGATCACAGCGAGGAGCATGAGACCGAGGATCGGCGCCGCAAGCACGATCCAGCCGATGCGGAGGCGGGATTTCTCGGCGCTCCAGTCCGCCGTAACCGCCGCGACCGCGGCGCCCAGGGGGAGGACGATCGCAGCCCCCACGTCTGCGCCCCAGCGCCCCGCCGCGAAGGCGACCGCGGCGAGAGCGCCCGCTGCGAGGAAGCAGATGGGTGCACGGCGGGGTCGCGCTGCAGCAGCGGTCAGAGCGGCGGCGACTCCGACGGGGACCATCACCGCGAACAGGGCCTCGAGCTCGTTGCCGATGCCATAGAACCGGGCGCCGTAGATCGGGTTCGGGCCCAGCAGCGAGAGCTTGGTCAGCTCCGACCCGGTGAGCATGTCGACGCCGTAGGCGCCCACGGTCATTCCGCAGGCGACCGCGGCGGCCCACCAGCCCCGAACGAGCTTGAGCGTCATTGCCGCGAGCGCCGCGGCACCGATCGCGACCAATAGGCCCTCGTACACGGCGTAGCCGGGCTCGAGCGCCGCTCCGGCCAGGAGCAGAAGGGGCATGTACGCGAACGCCAGCCCCAACCATGCAGCAACAGTTCGCCGCCGCGACGGCATCGCGATTCCGATCACGATTGCCAGCAGGAGCCAGACTGTGAGGCAGCCGCTCAGCACCGGGATCCGCCGATCGGCGACGGCGGTCATCCGCTCGCCTCGCTCCACGACCGCGCCCGGGTCGACCTTGCCCTCGGTCCGGATCGGCTCGCCTTCCATCTCGGCCGGGATCGGGACACTCAGACGGCGGAGAATCGTCGGCGCCAGGTCGGTCGACAGCACGTACCCGCCGGTACGGGTGGAGTCCGAGGTCAGAGTGCCGTTGAAGCCGGCGCCTGCGATCCCGATCGGAAGTGCCCGGTTGCTCGACGGGGGAGGCTTGCCGAGGACGATCAGCAGATCGTCTCCGCGGAGGCGAGCAACCAGCCTCGACAGGTCATCGGGTGCGACCTGGATCCGGCGGAGGCTGGCGCTCAATCCCGCCCGCGAGAGAGTCGACCGCAGCAATCCCGGGACGGCGTCGGAGGGCGGCGGCTCCCGGTTTCCTGCCGAGATATCGCGATTGGTCCGTTCGGCTGAGACGTCACCGAGCCCGGCGCTCAACAGCCCCACCGAGAATCCGGCGTCGGCGAGGCGCTGCACCGGAGTCGTTCGGGGAACGAGCGCGAGGGTCACCGTGGGCGGCTTGGCCTGAGCGCGTGGCGCGGACGCGCACGCCAGCACCCCTGCCGCGAGGACGGCCACCACTAATCTTTGGATCGTGGCCGACCGCACGTTCGTCAAGTTCACGTTCTTCAAGCTCGACCCCGCCTGGCGCAGGCGGTCCCCCGAGGAGCGGGCGACCGACAAGGCCGAGTTCCTGGCGGCCTGCGAGGACTTCGCCGAGGACCGCTCGCTGCGAGCGTATTCGACGGTCGGCACACGCGGCGACACCGACCTGATGCTGCTCAGCCAGAGCCCCCATCTTTGGGACATTCATGCATTCCACGTCGTTCTGAGCCAGAGCGGCCTCGCGCGCTGGGCATCCACTCCCTACTCCTACCTCGCGATGACGAAGCCCTCGCCCTACTCGGACAGCGAGTCCCGCCAGGAGATCTGCGTCTCCGACCGCAAGTACCTCTTCATCTACCCGCTCGACAAGAAGCGCGAGTGGTACGGCCTGCCCCTCGAGGAGCGGCAGCGGATCATGGCCGGCCACATCGAGGTCGGTCGCCGCCATCCCGAGATCACGATCAACACCGCCTACTCGTTCGGCATCGACGACCAGGAGTTCGTGGTCTCCTTCGAGGGCGACGACCCCGGCGAGTTCCTCGATCTCGTCCAGGAGCTCCGCCCGACCGAATCGAGCGCCTACACGCTGCGCGACACGCCGATCTTCACCTGCGTGTCGATGTCCCTCGCCCGGGCGCTTGACGCCCTCGACGGCACGGCCGCGACTGCCGTCACCCCGGCCTAGCGCAGCCACTACCCTTTCCGGCTCGCTGTGATCGGCTCAGAGGACAAGCCGCTGCGCGTTGCCATCGTCGGCTCCGGCCCGGCCGGCTTCTACACGGCCGAGCACGTGCTCAAGCACGAGAGAACGCATGCCGAGGTCGACATGTTCGACCGCCTGCCCACGCCCTACGGCCTGGTCCGATTCGGCGTGGCGCCTGACCACCCGAAGATCAAGTCGGTGATCCGCGTCTACGAGAAGACCGCGGCCCGGCCCGAGTTCCGCTTCTTCGGGAACGTCGAGGTGGGCAAGGAGATCACCGTCGACGAGCTTAGCGAGCGCTACCACGCGGTCGTCTTCGCCTACGGGACCGCCACCGACCGCCAGCTCGGCATTCCCGGCGAGGACCTGCCCGGGAGCCACCCGGCCACCCAGTTCGTCAACTGGTACAACGCCCACCCCGACTACGCCGACCACGAGTTCGATCTCTCCTGCGAGCGCGTCGTCGTGATCGGCAACGGCAACGTCGCCGCGGACGTCGCGCGAATGCTGGCGCTGACCCGCGAGGAGCTTACGGAGACCGATACCGCGGACCACGCGATCGAGGCCTTCTCGGGCAGCAACGTCAAGGAGATCGTCGTCCTCGGCCGTCGCGGCCCGGCGCAGGCCGCCTTCACGAACCCCGAGGTCCGCGAGCTCGGCGAGATGGTCAACGCCGACATCGACATCGACGCCGGCGAGATGGAGCTCGACGAGATCAGCCGCGAGTGGCTCGACTCCGACGACGCCGACCCGACCAACCGCCGCAACGTGGAGATCTTCACCGACTTCTCCGGCCGCGATCCCGAGGGCAAGCCCCAGAAGATCACCCTTCGCTTCCTCCGCTCGCCCATCGAGATCCAGGGCGACGGCAAGGTCGAGCGGATCGTGGTCGGGAAGAACGAGCTGCAGCGGGGCGAGGATGGCCGCATCCGCGCCGTCGATACGGGCGAGCGCGAGACGATCGAGTGCGGCCTGGTCCTGCGCTCGATCGGCTACAAGGGCATCCCGATCGAGGGCGTCCCCTTCGACGACGGCCGCGGCCTGATCCACAACGAGGTCGGCCGGGTCCACGACGGCAACGGCGAGCAGGTCCCGGGCCTCTACGCCGTGGGCTGGATCAAGCGCGGCCCCTCCGGCGTGATCGGCACGAACAAGAAGGACGCCCAGGAGACCGTCGACGAGCTCTTCGCGGATCTCGAGGCCGGGAAGGTCCCGGAGGCCGAACTGGCCGGCGACCGCGGCTCCATCGAGGCGCTGCTTGCCGAGCGCAAGCCCGACCACGTCACCTTCGAGGGCTGGCAGGCGATCGACGCCGCCGAGGTCGAGGCGGGCAAGCCGCACGGCCGCCCGCGGGTCAAGTTCTGCCGCACGCACGAGATGGTCGAGGCCTCAAAGGCCGCCAAGACCGCCGCCTGAGCCGGATGGACGACGCCAGCGCCGCTCGGGAGCTGGAGGGACTCCCGATCGAGCTGCCGCGCGGCCTCGAGATCGTCTGGCTGGGCGTCTCCGGCTACCGCCTGACCTACGAGGGCGTCTCGATCTTCATCGACCCGTACCTCTCCAGGGTCCCGCTGCGCTCGTTCCTCCTGCGCCGCCGCGCCCTCCCCGACCCGGAGATGATCGAGCGCTACGCGACGGCGCCGGGCGAGGTGGCCGGGATCCTCGTGGGTCACACCCACTTCGATCACGCCGTTGACACGCCGTTCCTCGCCAGGCGCTTCAACGCCAAGGCGTACGGGTCGGCCTCGCTCGCCCACCTGATGCGCCTTCACGGGCTCGGCGATCTGGCCGTCGAGGTCGTTCCTCGTCGGGCATACGAGCTGGGGCCGTTCGTCGTGCGCTTCGTGCCGAGCCGCCACTCCAAGCTCCTCTTCGGGCGGAAGGTCCCGATGGACGGCGAGCTCACCTGCGACCACCTCCACGGACTATCGCCGACGAGCTACAAGTGCGGCGACGTCTTCGGCATCCGGATCGACGTCGCCGGGATCTCGCTCTACCACCAGGGCAGCGCCAACCTCGACGATGGCGAGCTGGGCGACGGGCCGGTCGACCTCTTCCTCGCCGGCGTCGCCGGGCGCAGCGTCACCCCGCACTACTGGGAGCGGATCCTGCCGAAGCTCGATCCCGCCGTGGTCGTCCCGACCCACTACGACAACTTCTTCACCCCGCTGGGGAAGCCGCAGGACTACGCGTTGCGCGTGAACCTGGCGGACGTCCCGCGGGAGGTCGAGCGGGTCGCGCGTGACGCGCGGGTGGCCGCGCTGCCGCGCGTCGACTCGCAGCTCCAGCGCCGCTCGATGTCACGGAGCATCCGCGGGTAGACGAGCAGATACCGGAAGGGCTTGATCGCCGCCATGTAGGCCTCGCCCCTGATGCCGTTCGGCTTCACCAGCACCGCCATCTGCCCGCGGTAGCCGCGCGATCCGTCTCGCACCCAGCCGACGTGCATCACGCCGTGCATCGTCCGGTTGGCGATCTCGGCGGCCCACTCGTCCTCGAGCAGATAGAGCGGGCTGAAGGGAAGCCCGTCGACCTCCGGACCGCGCTCGGCGTTCAGGAGATCGTCGGGCATCCGGTCCCGCAGCGATGGGACCCGGCCGCCGACGCCGTCCTCGTCGTCGTCCCAGCCGAAGATCTCACCGAGCTTCCAACGCAGGGCGAACAGCGCACGGACCACGATCGAGGAGCCCTCCGACGTGTTGGCATCGGCGAAGCGCTCGATCAGCAGGTGGAAGTCGTCGGGGCCACCCGGGGTGGGCAGCGCCCAGACGTCCTCGACGCGGAAGTCGGGGGCGATCTCGTGGATCCGCCAGGGCCGGGAGGTGTGGGCTGTATCCGGGAGCCGCATCCGATCTATACGGTAGCGTATATATCAGATGGCTGCTCCCACGCTCACACCCCGTGCTCGCTGGATCGACGAGGGCCTCGACGCCCTGGCGGCCGGCGGCCCTGACGCCGTCCGGGTGGAACCGCTCGCCCGCAGGCTCGGCGTCACCAAGGGCGGCTTCTACGGGCAGTTCGGCGACCGCAACGCACTCCTCCAGGAGATGCTCGAGGCCTGGGAGCGAACGATGGTCGACGAGGTGATCGAGCGCGTCGATCGGGAGGGCGACGACCCGAAGGCCCGGCTCGAGCGCCTGTTCGCGATCGCCACCTCGGGCCCCGGTCTGCTCAAGGCCGAGCTCGCGATCCGCGACTGGGCGCGGCGGGACGGGTCGGTCGCGCGCCGGGTCAAGCGAGTCGACAACCGCCGGATGGAGTACATGCGCTCCCTCTTCGACGCCATCTGCCCCGACGAGGACGAGGCGGAGGCGCGATGCCTGCTCGCCTTCTCGCTCTTCATCGGCAGCCCCTTCATCACCGCCGACCACCGCGGCCGCGGCCGCATCGAGGTCATCGAGCGCGCACTCGCCGGGCTCCTGGAGCCCTAGCTCCTAGAATCTCGCGCCGAGTGCTCGTCGACGACGTCAAGCGGCTGATCGAGGGTGCCCTGCCGGGAGCGACCGTCGAGGTGATCGACGAGGGCGGCGGCGACCACCTGCGGGTCAACGTCACCGCCTCGCAGTTCGAGGGCATGAGCCGCATCGACCAGCACCGGCTCGTCAAGGAGGCCGTCCGGGAGCGCTCGGACACCGGGGAGCTCCACTCGCTCTCGATCAAGACCTCGGTCCCGCAGTAGCACCTCGCTACGATGGGTCGCGATGACTGAACCCACTTTCAAGGACAGGGTCGAGCAGCTGATCGCCGAGAACGACGTGCTGCTGATGATGAAGGGGACGCCGGAGGCGCCCGCATGCGGCAACTCGATGCGGGCAATCGCGGCCATCGAGCCCTACGGGGTCGAGTACGCGGCGCTCGACGTGCTCCCCGCGCTCGAGCCGCTGCGCGAGGTCACCGGCGAGATCGCCGACTGGCGGACATTCCCCCAGCTCTACGTCAAGGGCCGGCTCGTCGGCGGTGCCGACATCGTCGAGGAGATGAACGAGTCCGGAGAGCTCGCCGAGCTGCTCGGCGTCGAGCAGCCGGAACAGCCGTCCGCGAAGCAGGAGTTCATCGCGGACAACCCGCAGCAAAGCCCGCCGATCCAAATCGATCGCTAGTCGCGCAGGCGAATCGAGCTAGACGGTCGCGGCCTGCTCGGCCGCGTCTTCCTTCACCTGGAAGGAAGAGCCGCAGCCGCACGCGGCGACGACGTTCGGGTTGTTGACCGAGAAGCCGGCGCCCTGGAGGCCGTCGACCCAGTCGACCTCGGAGCCGAAGACGAACTGCATGCTCGTCTTGTCGACGACGACCGCAACGCCCTGATTCTCGAAGCGGTGGTCGTCCTCCTTGGGCGTGTCGAAGGCGAGGGCGTACTGGAAGCCGGAGCAGCCGCCGCCGCGAACAGCGACGCGAAGGGCCTGCTCGGCCCCGCTCTCCTGCTCGCCGAGCAGCTCCTTGATCTTGCCCGCCGCCTTGTCGGACAGCGTGATGGGCTGTGGTGCATCACTCATCGGAAACCATTGTAGAGCCCTCGCCTGCGGGCCCATCAGGGTTTTGCCCGGATCCTCGATACTGGCCGCGATGAGCGCCGCCAACGTCGAGATCCTCCGCTCTGTCGAGGAGGTGATTGACGCCGGTGACGAGGTCGTCGCCGTGGTCCGGGTCAGCGGGACCTCCAAGGGCGCCGACCTCCCCTTCGAGCGTCTGTGGGCCTACGTCTGCCGCGTCCGCGATGGGAAGCTCGTCTACCAGCGGGCCTACTGGGACCCGGACGAGGCCTTGGCCGCGGCGGGCGTCTCCTCCGCGTAGCGCCAGTCGAGGTACTGCAGGATCCGGCGCGAGTCGCTCACGACCTCGTCGTCGTCGACCAGGACTGGCACGTAGGGCATCTTCGTCAGCTCCACGATCTCGGGGCGCTGGGAGCGGCGCCGCCGGACGCGCTCCGTTCGGTATTCGAGGCCGAGCTTGTTGAGCCGCCGGGCGACGGCGCCGCACGGGCAGAGGAAGTTCGTCGGGGTGCCGCAGCGATAGAGGACGCGGCGAGGTTCGCTCATCAGCTGAAGGGAAGCAGGCTGAGGGCGCGGCCGGTTCCGCGCAGCGCCAGGTCGGTGAGCCGGTGGCCCTCGGCGCGCTGGCCGAGCTCCTCGAGCTGCCAGCGGACGGTGTCCTCCAGGGTCTCCTCGTGCGGGCGCGGCTCCCAGCCGAGCTGCTTGCGCGCCTTGTCGTTGCGGTAGGTGAACCACTGGGTGCCGGAGCGGACCTCATCGGCCGAGGTGGGCAGCCTCAGCCCGGCGAGCTCCATCATCTCGACGCCGGCGAGGACCATGCGGCCCTGCATGCGGATGGGAGGCGGCGGCACGCCGGCGATCCTGCTGAGATCGGCGAAGAGGCGCTGCTGGGTGAAGTTGCGGCCGGTCAGGAGGTAACGCTCCCCGTCCTCACCGCGCTCGTCGGCCAGCACGTGTCCCTTGGCGACGTCTCGGACGTCGACGATGTTGATCGCCCCGTCGAGGTAGCCCGGGATTCGGCGGAGCAGCAGCCGGCGGACCAGGGCGTTCGAGGTGCCGCTCGGGTTCGGATCATCGGGCCCGAGGACGAAGGACGGGTTGACGATCGTGACGGACAGGCCCTTGGCCGCGGCGCGCATCGAGACCAGCTCCGCCTCGTGCTTGGAGTTGATGTAGGAGATGCCGAGGCGGCCGACGGTGAACGGTTGGCTTTCGTCGATCGTCTCCCCCTTCCTCGCGGCGCCCACGGCGCTCGAGCTCGAGGTGAGCACCGCCTTCACGACTCCGGCGCGAAGCGCCTCCTCCATCACGTTGCGGGTCCCCTCGACGTTCACCTCGAAGACGCGGTCGCGCGCCTGGCTCCGCATCGAGGTCGTGCCCGCGACGTGGAAGACCCGCTCCACCCCCTTCATCGCCTTGCGCACCGCCTTGCGGTCGGTGACGTCGCCGATCGCGTGCTCGAACTCGATGCCCTCGAGGGGCTTCGTGTTGCTCTCCTTGCGGACCAGCAGCCTCAGGTCATCGCCGCGGCGAGCCAGTTCCCGGACGACGTGGAGGCCGACAAAGCCCGTCCCACCGGTGACGAGCGTCTTCGACATAGGGCGGGCATGGTAGAACGCTCGCATGCCTCCGACAGCCGTGGTCGCGGACACGACCTCGTACCTGCCGCCGGAGCTGCTCGCGCAGCACGACGTCAAGGTCGTCAGCCTCTATGTCGGGATCGAGGGCGAGCAGGAGCGCGAGGCCGACATCGCCGACCTGCACGCCTTCTACGAGCGCCTGCGGGTCTCGGATCAGACGGTGACCACCTCGCAGCCCTCGGTCGGAGACTTCATCTCGGTCTACGAGCCGCTGCTGGAAGAGGGCAAGGAGATCGTCTCGATCCACCTGTCCTCAGGGATCTCGGGGACCTACGAATCGGCAATGCAGGCGCGGGAGCGGCTCACCGCCGACGGCAAGGGCGGCGAGCGCATCGTCGTCTGCGACTCGCTCACGGGCGCCGGCGGGATGGGCCTGATGGTGCTGGCGGCGGCTCGCGCGGCCGAGAACGGGGAGAGCGCGGCTCAGGCCAAGGCGCGCGCGGAGGAGGTTCGCAAGGAGCTCAAGATCTGGTTCGCCGTCGACACGCTCGACTACCTGCGCCGCGGCGGCCGGATCGGCGCCGCCCGCGCCTGGATCGGAACGACGCTGAAGATCAAGCCGATCCTCACCCTCGACAACGAGATCACGCCGATCGAGCGCGTGCGGACGCGAAGCCGAGCGTTCGAGCGAATGGTCGACTACGCGCGCCAGCGCCACGATGCGGGCGCCGACGGCTGGGTGGTCCAGCACGTCCAGGACCCCGAGAACGCGCAGCGCCTGATCGAGGCCTGCAGGCCCATCTTCGGCAACGACCCGGTCTTCACCTCGGAGGTCGGACCGGTGATCGGGGCCCACGTGGGGCCGGGACTGCTTGGGGTGGGCGGCGTGCCGAGGTCGCTGCTCGAGTTCTAGCGTCGTCGGCGGAGCGCGATGGCTCCGCCGATCAGAAAGCCGACGACGGCTGCGCCGACGGCGAGCTCCGTGCGGTGCTCGCGGATCTGCCGCTTGACGTCCGTGGCCTGAACCCAGCGGTTCCGCAGCGCGTCGACCGACCGCGACAGGTCCTGACGCCGCTGGATGACGTCGCGGCGGATCTGCTCCGAGGAGCGGGAACCGGGAGGTGGCATGGGTCGGCGCCCGTTCCCTACGGACGAAACGGTCTGGCCAGTGGGCGTGCTCATGGTCCGTCCTCCTTTCCGTTGTGTCCCTCGAAGGCGGCCTTGATCTCCTTCGCCTCCTCGATCGCCATGTCGGGAGTGGGAGGCGCCGCGCTCTTGAAGGAGCGATAGGCGAAGAGCCCGCCCGCGATCCCGATCAGCAGGAAGATCCCCGCCTCGACGAAGAAGCCGGCCCAGGGGTTGTTGAAGACAAGGTCGTTGAGCAGCCAGGCGAAGCCGTTCATCGCGAGCGCCAGGGCGAGCAGCGCGAAGACGCCCGCCACCAGGCCGGCGACGGAGCCGCGCAGCAGGCTGTTGAACTTCTCCGTGACCTCGGTCTTGGCAAGCTCGATCTCCTCGCGGATCAGGGTCGAAGCCTGATCGGACACCTCGAAGACCAGCTCCCCCACGGTCATGTCCTCGACCGGGCGCTCGGAGTCGGGTGGCCCCGGAGGGGCCTGCGTCGGCCGGGTTCCCTCGCCGTTGGTCACTCGGGCGGTTCCTCGTTGAAGACCCGCCGCCAGATCACCTCTGACACCCGGTGGGCGGCGACGGTCGCAAGCGCGCCGGTGGCCGCCAGCAGACCCGCCCAGATCAATCGCCTCAAGATTTCGCTGTCCATTGCTTGGTCTCCTCTCCCGGGATCGCGCTACCCGGGCTGCTGCGAGGAGTAAACCAAGTCGGCGCTTCGGCCGTTGGCCTGCGGGGTGGTGCGCTCGGCGTAGGTCGCCCAGCGCTCGAAGAACGTGCGGTAGACCGCATGCGTCCAGCGCGGATCGGCGGCCTCGAGCAGGCCGTGCGATCCGGCTGGCAGGATCCAGACCCGGACCAGGTCGTTGCCGTTGGCGGCCTGCTGAAGCATGCGGGCGTGCTCGACCTTGATGATGAAGTCGTCCTCGGGGTGGAGGATGAGCAGCGGGACCTTGGCGTTCGGGACGTGGTCGATGCCCCGGGCCTGGGTCCAGATCTCCTCTGCGTCGACCGAGTAGTACGGCGCCGAGACGACCTCCATCGCCCGGAGCATGTCCTCGGCCTCCGGAGGCCAGCGTCCCGACCGGATCCGGGAGATCAGCGCGGCCTCGAAGGCGCGGTGGATCGGATAGCGCGGATGGCCCCTCGGGACGGGCTCGGAGAGTCGCTCCCAGGCGAGCTTCGGGATCGCCGGCGGAGACACTGCGAGGATCCCGCCGTCGAGCGACGTGGCGGTGTCCTCCTGATCGCAGGCGTTGAGCACCGAGCTACCCCCGAGAGAGATGCCGAGCGTGCCGACGCTCGTGCCGCCAAGCTCCTTCATTAACCGGGCAAGGGCGAGGATGTCGAGCCCCTCCTTCCAGCCGCCCGTCGAAGGCGCCGGGCTCGTCAGCTCGGTCATGCCGAAGCTGCGCAGGTCGAGGGCGGCGACGTTGAAGCCCCACTCGTAGAAGGCGCGAACCGCGATCTGCCGGACGTAGTCGAAGCGGCTCGAGGTGAAGAGGCCGTGGACGACGATCAGGCACGGCCTGGCCGCCTCCTGCAGCGCGATCGACGCCGAGATCCGCTCGCCGTCCCCTCCTTCGACGATGTGGTCCTTGAACTGGCCCGGATAGCGGTAGCCGATCACCGCGCCCTCGCGGTGCTGCGCGACGACGAAGTTGGAGATGTCGGCGAAGCCCTTGCGCAGCTCCGCGAAGTCGGAGTGGCGCAGGTGCTCCGGGATCGCCTCCAGGTCGCGCATAAGCGCCTCCATCGAGCGCTCGCGCTCCGGCGGCACCGGGAGGGGCCGCTTGGCGCGGCGCTCGAGCGCCATCAGGAAGTCACGGACTCGGCCGCCGATCAGCTGGCCGAAGAGCCACAGGGGCAGCAGCACGATGCCGAGCAGGACATTGGCGAGCTTCGCCGTCCCGTGCAGGACCCGGTCCTGCCGTTCGGTCCTGGCGAGGCCTTCCCACATAACGCGGCGCTAGCCGGCCACCGCGTCGCCGACCAGCCTGGGCTCGAGCCCGTCGCAGATCGTCTCGACGACGAGCCGCTTGGCGCGCTCGTAGTCCTCGTCGGCTGACGGGATCGACTCGAAGATCCATCCGGTGAGCAGCTGCTCGATCGCGCCGTAGAAGACCATCGCGGCGAAGCTCGGGTCAACGTCATCGCGGAACTCGCCCGCCTCCTGCGCGTCGGCGACGATCTCCGCCACCAGGTCGTACGCACGGCGGATCTCGAGCAGGTGGGTGCGTCCGAACGAGTTGGCCGCCCTGGTGACCTCGACGATGATCACCTTCATCAGCTCGGGCTCGTGGCGGTAGGACTCGATGATGAAGTTGGCGACGCCGGCGAGCTTGTCGCGCGGCGGCGCGTCGCTCTCCCGGACCTCCTGGCTCGCCTCGACCAGCAGTGCCCAGCGCTCGGAGAAGATCTCGTTGAGCATCTGGTCCTTCGAGTCGAAGTAGTGGTAGACGAGGCCGTAGGCGACGCCGGCCTGCGCCGCCACGTCGGAGACTCGCGCGCTGTGGAAGCCCTGGCGCGCGAAGACGGTGATCGCTGCGTCGAGGATGGCGCGCCGCTTGTCGGGTGCCGGCGACTGGGCCATCAGGGCGCTCCCGTCGGGGTAGCGGACTCGGCGACCGACGCATGAACAGGGTCGTGCTCCGGCCAGCTGTAGGCGTCCGGGCGGCGGTGGCGGAGGGAGGGCAGGCTGTTCCGCATCTCGTTCTGGATGGTGAAGTCGAGATCGGCGGAGATGAAGCACTCGGTGTCGGCGGCCTGCGCCAGGACGACTCCCCAGGCGTCGACGATCATGGAGCGGCCGTAGCTGCGGTAGTGAGGAGCGGCAAAGCCGATCTGGCCCGCCGCGATCATGAAGACCTGGTTCTCGATCGCCCGGGCGCGGATCAGTACCTCCCAGTGGTCGCGCCCGGTGCGCTCGGTGAACGCGGCCGGCACGGTGATCACGCGGGCGCCGCGCAGGGCGAGGATCCGGTAGAGCTCGGGAAAGCGGAGGTCGTAACAGATGGTCAGCCCGATCATCGCGCCGCCGGTCTCGCCGAGCGCGAGCTGGTCGCCGGGCTCCTCGACCGCCGACTCGCGGTACTCCACGTCGCCGACCTCGACATCGAACATGTGGATCTTGCGGTAGATCGCGCGCTGCTCGCCGTCGGGCCCGAACAGGACGGAGGTGTTGGCGAGCTTCTCCTGCTCCGCGACGACCTCCGGAACGCTCCCCGCGACCAGGTGGATGCCGAGCTCGCGGGCCCAGCCCGAGGCCGCGCTCAGCGCGGGGCCGTCGAGTGGCTCGGCGGTTGAGCGAATCGCCTCCGGCGAGCCGAGCACGGTCCACTTCTCGGGCAGCACGACCAGCTCCGCGCCCTCGGCGGCGGCCCCCCGAACGAGGCGCTCGGCAACCTCGAGGTTGCGGTCGTATTCGTCAGTGGAGTTGAGCTGTACGGCGGCGGCGCGCATATCTCTCCTGCCGCAGGCCCGGGATTTTCGTGCACATCCGGGTTCGGCTGACTGACCAGTCAATCTAGCGGCCGCATCGCCCGGATGCGTTCAGTGGGTGACCCCACGCACGTTTTCGATCCGGCCAGAGGCGGAAAGCGGCAAGGAGTGATCAGAAAGCTGCTGCCCCGAACCCGAACGGCCTTCGAGTCGCGGACCCAGGTATGGCGCGAGGTCGGGCTCGGCTCCGAGATCGACCCCGCCGCCGCGCGGCGCTCCAAGGGCGAAGCGCTGCTGCTCCTCGCCCTGATCGGGGGCGTCCTCTTCTGCTTCACCGAGCGCAAGACGCTCTTCCCGGCTACGGCCTCGAGGTGAGGATCGCCACGGGTGATCATGCTCGTGCTCCTCGGCTGGGGGCTGGCGCGCATGCTCGCCTGCGCCTTTGCTCCGGCGCTCTACCGGCGACTGGAGCCGGGCACGGCGGGAACGATCGGCTTCCTGCTCCGGCTCGTGACGATCCTGGCGATGACCATCGTCGCGCTGCGCATCGCGGGGCTGCAGGCGAGCACCCTGGCGGTGGGCGGCGGCTTCACCGCCGTTGTCGTCGGTCTCGCCGCCCAGCAGGTGCTTGGCAACCTGCTCGCCGGGCTGGTGCTGATCACCAATCGGCCCTTCCGCGTTGGCGAGCAAGTCCGCCTTCAGGCCGGCGTTCTCGCCGGGCGCCTCGAGGGGGTCGTCGGGCAACTCGGCCTCTTCTATACGACGCTGGTCAGCGGGGCCGATCGCATCCTCGTCCCGAACGGGGTGCTGATCCAGACGGCGGTGACGCCGCTGCGTGAGCCGGAGCGAGTCGAGTTCCGGGCCCGCTTCCCGTCCCACACGAGCCCGCGCGAGATCCAGCAGCTGATCGAGGAGTCGATCGACGTCCCGCTGCGCTATCCGCCCCATATCGCGGTGGAGGAGCTCGACCGGGAAGACGTCGTCGTCCGCGTGGTCAGCACGCCGATGAACCCGCGCGACGGCGGCAAGCTCGCCGAGGAGGTGCTCGCGGGCCTGCGCGGCGTCGATGGGAACGCCGCGAACGGAAACGGGGACCGGAGCCCGCATAGGATGAGCCGATGCGGGCTCTCGTCACCGGCGCGACCGGGAAGGTGGGACACGCGATCGCGTCCGCCCTGCTCGATCGCGGCGACCAGGTCCGCGCTCTCGTCCGCGACCCGAAGCGGGCGGCGAGCGTCCTCCCGGCCGGCATCGAGCCGGCGCGCGGCGACGTCACCGATCCGGAGACGCTGACCGCCGCCGTCGAGGGCTGCGAGCTCGTCTTCAACGCCGCCGGCATGCCGGAGCAGTGGGTGAAGGACGAGTCGATCTTCGATCAGGTCAATGCGATCGGCAGCGGGCACATGGCGGCCGCCGCCACGCGCGCCGGGGTGCGGCGCTTCGTCCACACTTCAACCCACGACGTCTTCCACGCCGAGACCGGCCAGCGCTTCGACGAGACGATGCTCGCCGACTACCCGAAGGGGACGGCCTACGAGCGCTCCAAGCAGCACGCCGAGGAGCTCGTGCTCGCCGAGCGCGATGGCATGGAGGTGGTGATCCTCAACCCCTCCGGCGTCTACGGGCCCACCCCATCGCCGACACCCTCGTTCGAGAACGAGGTCTTCGAGCCGGTCGTCAAGAAGCGATTGCCGGCGATCCCCCCAGGCGGCACGGGCTATGCCTTCGTGGAGGGTGTCGCCGCGGGGCACCTGCTGGCGGCGGAGAAGGGGAAGGACGGCGAGCGCTACATCCTCGCCGACGGCTACGCGGACTTCCGCGAGTTGGCCGAGACGGCGAAGCGGATCGCGGGACGCGGCCGCATCCCCCCGAGGATGCCCGTCCCGGTCGCGAAGGCGGTGGCCTCGCTCGGCGCCGGGCTCTCGCGGGCGACCCGCCGGCCGCCACTCCTGCCCAAGGGCCAGCTTGAGTACATCCTCTGGCAGGCGCGGCCGGACTCCTCGAAGGCGCAACGCGAGCTCGGCTGGGAGACCACACCTTTGGAGGAGGGAGTTCGAAAAACCCTGCACTCAATGGGGCTGCTCGAAGGCTGAGAATCGGGCCATTGGTGACTTTCCGACCCCCGTGGGACGGAAACTCACCAACCAGCCCGCTAGCGCATCCGCCCCACGCCCGGCACGAAGCGCCCCACCCGCGACGCGTAGCGCCCGTATTCATCGCCATGTGTTCGCTTCAGGTACGGCTCCTCCACGAACCGCACCTGTAACTCGAGGCCGGCGGCGATCACGACGGCGGCGGCAAAGGCGAGCCAGGTCGGGACCATCAGGGCGAAGCCCGTCCAGCCCACGATCATCGCCGCGTAGATCGGGTTCCGGCAGACCGCGAACCAGCCGCCGGTGACCAGGTCCGTTCCCTGGTCGTCGCTGACGCCGATCCGCCACGAGGCGCCCATGCCGAGCTGGGCGGCGAACACGGACAGCCCTCCCACCGTCGCGAGGACGATCCCGATCACGTGAAGCGCGTCGACGTCGAGAGCGTCGACCGGGTCCAGCTCATCCTGCAGAACCAGCTGGATCGAAACGACCGCCATCGCCATTCCACCCAGGAAGAGGACGCCGCTCAGGTACTCGAGCGGGCCCGCCCCCTTCCGCAGGCCGATCAGGCCGGTGCCGCCGGTGCGGCGCAGCTGGATCGCGACCCTGACGAAGAGGGTGAGGACGACGAACACGGCCAGCATGACGGCGGCGAGCTTCGCCATCGTCCCTACTTGGGCTTGTCGCCGCTGCCGTTCGAGTCGGGCTCGGCCCCGCGCCGAGCCTCCAGCTCGGCGACCAGCGCCTTGGTGTGCATCGCGGCGAGCAGATCGTTGAGCGGCTGGTTGCCGGCCTCGATCAGCGCCATCGCCTGATCCGCGTCCATCTCGCCGGCCAGCCGCTCCATGATCACGTCGACCTCCTGCTTGACGAGGTCGGCCATCGCCTCCTTGTAGCGGAGGGTGTCGTAGACGGTGAAGCCGATCCGCTCCTCGTAGCCGCCCGCGCGGAAGCGGCTGATCGCCTCGATGATGCGGACGTCGCTCGGCGAGTAGCCCTTCTTGTCGGGCGTCAGGACCCCGAGCTCGGCGAGGCGGTCGAGGACGTCCTGGGGAACCTCGTAGCGGTGGCGAACCTCGGTGGCGCTGATCCGCTCGCTCTCGCTCGCGAGCGCGTGCTCCAGCAGCTTGTCGCCGAGCTCGATCAGCGCCTTGGCGCGCTCCGGATCCTCCTCGAGCAGGTCCTTGATCACGCGGAGCGGCATGTAGCGCTCCTCCTGGAGCTGCTTGATCATCTTGATCCGGTCGACGAACTCGGCCGGGTAGTACGCCATGTTCCGCGAGGTCTTCACCGGCTCAGGGAGCAGGCCCTCCCGCAGGTAGTGCTTGATCGTCGCGGCGGAGACGCCGGAGGCCTCTGCCAGCTCGCCCATGCGGAGCATCTCCTCGGTGGTCTGTGCCTTCGCAGCGCTCATGCGAGGAACGGCTCCTCCTGCTGGGTGGTATCCGGTCCCTTCGCCGCACCCGACTCCTCCAGGGCCTGGATCTCTTCCTTCGAGTAGCCCGCCTCGGCGAGCAGCTCCTCGGTGTGCTCGCCGAGCGCCGGCGCGGGCAGCTCGATGCTCGCCGGCGTTCGCGACATCTTGATCGGGAAGCCGAGCTGCTTGATCTCGCCCATTTCGGGCTGCTCGTAGCTCACCACCATCTCCCGCTCGCGCACGAGCTCGGACTCGAGCGCCTCATCGAGGTCGAGGATCGGCTCGATCATCGCGTCGTGCTCATCATTGAAGGCCTTCCACTCAGAGCGGCTCTTCCTCTTGAAGACTTCGGCGACCTGCGCGTGAGCCTCGGAGCCCGGCTTCTCAAATTGCTTCTCGATCAGGTCCTCGCGGCCGACCGCCTGGCAGAAGCGGGCCCAGAACTTGGGCTCCAGGGCGCCGCAGGTGACCCAGCCGTCCGAGGCCTCGTAAGGCCGGTAACAGATGATTCCCCCGCTGAGCATGATGTTGCCGCGCTCGGGCACCTCGCCCGAGCCGAAGTAGCGACCCGCCTCCATCGCGAGCCAGGCGAGCGCGCCGTCGGTCATCGAGATGTCGACCATCTGGCCCTGGCCGCCCCGCCGGGCTTCATGGAGGGCAGCCAGGATGCCGACGGCGGCCATCAGCCCGCCGCCGCCGAGGTCGGCGATCTGGGCGCCGGACTGGATCGGCGGGCCGCCGGCCTCGCCGGTCAGGCCGAGGATCCCGTTGAGGCCAAGGTAGTTCATGTCGTGGCCGGCGCGGTCGCGGTTGGGTCCGTCCTGGCCGTATCCGGTGATCGGGCAGTAGACGAGGGCGCGATTGGCTTCGCTCAGCACGTCGTAGCCGACGCCGAGCTTGTCGAGGACGCCGGGACGGAAGCTCTCCACGAGCACGTCGGCCGACTCGACCATCTTGAGCAGCGCCTGGCGACCCCCTTCTTGCTTCAGGTCGAGGCGGACCGAGCGCTTGTTGCGGTTGAGCGAGAGGTAGATCGCACTGCGGGTGCCGAGCGGCGTGTGCTCCTCGTCGCCGTAGTAGGGCGGCGCCCAGCGCACGTAGTCACCCTGCCCCGTGTCCTCGACCTTGATCACGTCGGCGCCGAGGTCGGCGAGCAGAAGGGTGCAGAACCCGCCGGGGAGCAGGCGAGTGAGGTCGAGGATCCTGACCCCCTCGAGCGGCCGGCTCACGTCGATCCCACCTCTGCCGGCCCCGGACGCGAAGCGGAGGAGCCGGCCTCGTTGCTGGGCAGGCCGAGCAGCTCGCGGGCTTCCTGGACGGTGGCGGGGCGGCGGCCCACGTCCTCGGCCATCTGGCGGGCCTTCGCGATCAGCTCGCCGTTGGACTTCGCCATCTCGCCGTTGGGCAGGTAGAGGTTGTCCTCGAGGCCGGCACGGACGTTGCCCCCGAGGTTGAGCGCGGCCGCGAGCAGCTTCCACTGGTCGCGCGAAACGCCGATCACCTGCCAGTTGTTCGGGCCCTCCGCACCGCCCGGGATCTGCTCGGACATGAAGGCGACGTTCCGCGCGTTCGGCCGGATCCCGCCGTTCACCCCCATCACCAGGGAGATCTGCAGCGGCGGCTCGAGGAGGCCCATGTCGAGATAGGGATCGAGGTTCGCGACGTGGCCGGCGTCGAAGCACTCGTGCTCGGGCTGGATCCCGAGCTCGTTCATCTCGGTGAGGAAGGCCGTGATCGTGTCGAAGCTGTTCTCGAAGACGGCCTTGAAGACGAAGTCCTTGCGGCGCCGCGAGTACTTCGCGTAGTTCATCGAGCTCATGTTGAGAGCCGCAACGTCGGGGCGGAGCGCGCGCAGGTACTCGAGCCGCTTCTCGATGGGCACGCCGATCGCCCCGGTGGAGTAGTTGATGATCACGTCATCGACCTCGGCCCTGATCGCCTCGGTGATCGCCTGGAAGTCCTCGATCTCGTACGACGGCGTGCCGTCGGGGGTGCGGGCGTGGATGTGGATCTGCGAGGCCCCCTCGTCAACGGCACGGCGCGCCTCGGCCGCGTACTCCTCGGGCGTGTAGGGGATCGCCGGGCACTGGTCGCGGTTGGCGATCGCCCCCGAGATCGAGTTGCTGATGATCACGGGATCTTCGAAGCGGCTCACTACCCCTCCTCCAGGTTGGGCGACGCTCGCCGAACCGTGTCGAGCAGGCTCTCGACTTCGCCGCGCTTGTCCTCGTCGCTGTCGTTGATGATGATCGTGTGCTGAACCTGGTTGACCGTGTGGATCACGTACTGGTTTCCGTCCTGCTCGATGCTGGTGATCTGGCGGACGTGCACCCGGTCAGCGTCACGCCCGCCGAACACCTCGAGTACCCGCCCGTCGAAGGTGACGACGGCGACGGTGAGTTCAATCTCGATCGGCTGGTCCGCGCTCATTCGATTGATCCCTGGATCGCATCGGCGAGCACCTGCAGCGACGTGCCCTCATCGTCGCTGGGCTTCACGGGTTGCTGGATGCCATACGAGTCGCCCTTGGCTGGGTTGCTGAGCACCGAGAACATGCCGTCCTCGAGGATGACCTCGTCGATCACCTCGATCGGCATCCGGTAGGCGGTCGTATCCGCGAAGCCAAGGGCCTCAACGACGTCGCCGTCGAAGCTGAGCACGCCGGCGTAGGCAGGGTTCTCGTTGGCCAGCACGACCTTGACCGCGCTCATGAGCCCTCCAGGTTCGGGGACGCCGCGCGGACCGCGTCGACCAGCTTGGCGACCTCCGGGCTGGCGGCCTCGTCCTGCGTGAAGTGGGCGTGTGGGCTGTACGGCTGACCCTTGGCCTTGAAGGTGACGCCCGGATCGCTGAAGCGCCCGCCCTCGTCGACGTCGATCTTCTCCAGCATCGCGACATGGGCGCGCATCGGGCGGTCGAGGCTGTAGCCGAACGATTCGACCACCTCTCCATCGAAGGAGAGCACGCCCAGGCTGGTCACGACGGTGATCCGCTCGCTCATACGGGCATCACACCGTGCTTCTTCCAGGGACGGTCGATCCGCTTGTTCTGGGCCATGCGCAGCCCGCGGATGATCGTCGGCCGCGTCTCGCGCGGATCGATGATGTCGTCGATCATCGCGTTGCCGGCCGGGATGTACGGGTCGATCTGCTCGCGGACCGCCTCGAGCATCTTCTCCCTGGTCGCCTCGGGGTCGTCGGAAGCCTCGATCGCCGAGCGGCCGATGATGTTGACCGCGCCCTCGGCGCCCATCACCGAGATCTCGGCGGAGGGCCAGGCGACGATCAGGTCCGGCTCGTACGCCTTGCCGTTCATCACGTAGTAGCCCGCGCCGTAGGCCTTGCGGACGACGACCGTCACCTTCGGGACCGTCGCCCGGGAGACCGCGTAGAGCATCTTCGCCCCGTGGCGGATTATCCCGGCGTGCTCGACCTTCGAGCCGACCATGAACCCCGGCACGTCCTGCAGGAAGACGAGTGGGATGTTGAACGCGTCGCAGAGGTTGATGAAGCGCGCCGCCTTGTCGGCCGAGTCGTTCTCGAGGATGCCGCCGAGCTGCTTCGGCTGGTTGGCGACGATGCCGACGGGCTGGCCGCCGAAGCGGGCGAGGCAGGTGATGATCGTCTTCGCGAACTTGGGCTTGATGTCGAAATAGACGCCGTCGTCGACGATCTCCGAGATCACGTCGTACATGTCGTACGGGTGCCGCGGCGACTCGGGGACGATGTCGAGGAGCTTCTCCGACATCCGATCCTCGGGGTCCTTGGACTCGGCGATGGGCGGCTTCTCCTCGCAGTTGGGCGGGAAGTAGGAGAGGTAGTCCTTGACCACCTGGATGCACTCGGCGTCGTCCTTCACCTCGAGGTCGCCGACCCCCGACTTGCGGCAGTGGACCTTGGCGCCGCCGAGGTCCTCCATCGAGATGTCCTCGCCGGTGACGGCCTTGGTCAGGTGAGGCCCGGCGAGCGCCATCGCGCCCTGGCCGACCACCATCGGGACGAAGTCCGAGAGCGCGGGGATGTACGCGGTGCCGGCCGCGCAGGGGCCGAGCATCGCCGCGACCATCGGGATGACGCCCGACATCACCACCTCCTCCTGGAAGAGGTGGCCGGATCCGGCGAAGAGCGAGCCCGCGGCCTCCTGGATCCGGGCGCCGGCCGAGTCGAGCAGCCAGATGAACGGCATCCGCTTCGAGAGCGCCATCTCGCGCAGGCGGGCGACCTTGAGCTCGCCGGTCATGCCCATCGACCCGGCCATCACCGTGAAGTCGTAGGCGGCGATGCAGCAGCGACGGCCGTCGACGTCGCCCCAGCCGGTGATCACGCCGTCGGCGGGCGCCTCCTTCCCCTCCATGTTGCGCTGGGAGAAGTGCGGCCGGCCGTGGATGCCGAGCTCGACGAAGGTCCCCGGGTCGCAGAGCAGGTCGATCCGCTCACGCGCAGTGAGCTTCCCACGCTCATGCTGAAGCGCGATCTTCTCCTCGCCGCCCCCGAGCTTGGCCTTCTCCCGGCGGGCATGAACATCCTCGGTGAGGTCCTTCATCCCGGTCCCCTCCCCGCCCTGCACGGTCTCCGGCGCCTCCGGCGCCTCGCCGGCGTGGTCTTTCTTGGTTTCGTCGGTCGTTGCCATCAACGTCCCTTCCATTCGGGCTCGCGCTTCTCGAAGAACGCCTTGACGCCCTCCTGGATGTCCTCGGTCGAGAAGGTGAGCGAGAGCTGTGAGCGCAGGAACTCGAGCGCGTCGTCGAGCGCCATGTCCTGCTGGCGATACATAGCGTCGTGGCCGAGCCGCATCAGCACCGGGCTCTTCGAGGCGAGCTTGGTCGCCCACTCGTCGACCGCGGCCTGGAACTCGCCCTCCGGCACCACCTTGTTGGCGAGCCCGTACTCCACCGCCTGCTCCGCCGAGATCTGCTCGCCGAGGAGCATCATCTCGTTGACCTTCTTGCGCGGGACGTTGCGGTAGATGACCGCCATGATCATGTAGGGGAACGCGCCGACGTTGATCTCCGGCGTGCCGAAGCGCGCGCCCTCCTTTGCGATCAGGAGGTCACAGGAGAGCGCCAGCCCCATGCCGCCGGCCAGGACGTGCCCGTTGGCGGCGCAGAGCGACGGCTTGCCGAGCCGCGGCATCAGCCGGAAGAACTCGAGGAAGAGATCCGACGCGAAGTGCTTCTGCACCAGCGGCGCGTCGGCCGCGAAACCGCCGAGGTCGGCGCCCGCGCAGAAGACCTTGTCGCCGGCCCCCGTGAGGACGACGGCCCGCACGGCGTCGTCGTCCTTCGCGGTCCTCATCGCCTCGACCAGCCCGGCGAGCAGCTCACCGTTCAGGGCGTTGCGCTGGTCGGGGCGGTTGAGGGTCACCGTGGCGACCCCATCCGAGACCTCGTAGAGCAACTCTGCGGTCATCGGCGAACCACCCTAGTGGAAAGTGGCGGAAATGGGAAGTGCTACGTCCTACTACCCACCTCTTCGCAATTCTTATTGCCCGCAGCTACGCATTAGTGGGGTTCTTCCTGCCTGACTCGAACCAACGTCCAAAAATTGGACACATATCGGGTCTCACGCAGTAGGCTCAGCCGCATGGAGGCCAAAACGGCCACCCGCCCTCCGACGAACGTCCAGACGCCGGAAGCACGGGCCCCCGCCGGCACCGGCCCCTTGCACCTCCCACCCGGTCCGCACGAGCCCGTGCTCGCCCAGACGATGCGCTACGTCCGTGATCCCTTTACCTTCCTGGAGCGCTGCCAGGAACGCCACGCGGTCGAAGGCTCGGTAACGATCAATATCCTCGGCTTTGGGCGAACCGTTTGGGTCACGAACCCGGGGTTGATCCACGAGGTCTTTGCCCGCGACGACGAGATGCCGCTCAGCCCCGCCGGCAATCTCGTCAAGCCGATCTTCGGGACGAAGTCCGTCACAGGGCTGGACGGGCATGCCCATTTGCAGCGCCGCAAGCTCCTGCTCCCGCGTTTCCACGGCGAGCGAATGGGAGCTTTCGAAGCCGGCTTTCGCGCCGCTTCCGACCGCCTGATCGAGCGCTGGGAGGCCGGCAGGGAGTTCGAGCTTCACCCGGAGATGTACCGGCTGACCATGGACTACCTCTTCGAGACGCTCATCGGGGCCACGGATTGTGAGTACGTGGAAGAGCTGACCACCGCCTCCGAGGGGCTGATGGCGATGATGAGCCTCTGCGCGGTCGGCGATTGGGTCCGGCACGACCTCGGACCGCTCTCGCCGTGGTTCTACTTCCTGCGCCGCCGCCGGCGCCTCGACAAGCTCCTCTATGGCGAGATCGCGGCGCATCGCGAGGCCGTGGCGAATGGAACGGCGGGTGACGACGTCCTGACGATGCTGATCGAGGCCGAGACGGAAGACGGCTCGCGGCTCACGGACGAGGAGATTCGAGATGATCTGGTCGCGCTGATAGTTGCGGGCAGTGAGACCACTGCAACCGCCCTGGCCTGGGCCTTCGACCTGATCCTCCACCGGCCGGGGGCGAGGCAGCGAATCGTCGCGGAGGCCGAGGTCGGCGAGTCGGAGTACACCGACGCCGCCATCAAGGAGGCGCTGCGGCTGCGGCCCCCGGTGATCGCCGCGGGACGCGTGACCGCCAAGACGGTCGATCTGGGGCCCTGGCGAATCCCCGAAGGCGTCCGGATCTGGACGCCCATGAGCTTGATCCAGCGGGATCCCGACGCCTACGAGAATCCCAACGAGTTCCGTCCCGAGCGCTTCTTGGAGGGCAAGCCTCCCGCCTACATGTGGATTCCCTTCGGCGGCGGCGTCAGGCGTTGCCTCGGAGCGCCGTTTGCCCTGCTCGAGATGCGGATCGTCCTGCAGACCGTGCTCTCGCGCCTGAAGCTGACCCCGCTGAGCAAGACCGTTGAGCGCACGCGCGCGGAGGGAGCGATCATCGTCCCCGCCGGAGGTGTGCGCGTCCGCGTCGAGGGCCCGGCCGTCGCGGAGGCACGCGAGCGCCATCCGCTCGACGAGCTGCTGGCGGGAAGCGCTGACGAGCCCAAGGCGAGGGACCGTCAGCGGGCCTAGCCGTTTGAGCGTGCTGCGGCGACGCCCGATCCGCGACATATATTGAGCAAGTGAGGGTCCTCGGGGGCTTCTCCTATCTGCATCGGCGGCCGATCGTTGTAATCGCCCTGATCGCGACCATCGGGGCCGCGATCCTCGGCTCGTCCGTCTTCGATCGCGCTCAGCCCTTTGGTTTCAGCGATCCGAATTCCGAGAGCTCGCACGCCTACGACGCGATCGAGAGCGCAACCGGAGCCCGTGCGGTACCCGCGGTGCTCCTGCTGGTGACCCCCGGAGGGTCGACCAGGACCGTCGAGAGCAGAGCCACTGTTCAGACGGCGGCAAGGACCCTGGCGGGCATCGAGGGGATCGTTCGGGTGGTGACGCCCGCCCAGGATCCCTCCCTCGTCTCGGACAGCGGCACCCAGGCGCTGGTGGAGGGGTTCGTGAGTCGATCGGTGGACAACCTGTCCAGGGTCGGCAAGCGCGCGGACGCCGCCTTCGCCGGGGATGGGGCCATCGAGGTCGGCGGCACCGCAGTTGCATCTGTGCAGCTCAACGACACCACGGAGAGCGACCTTCGCCGAATAGAGCTGTACGCCTCGCCGATCATCTTGCTGATCTCGCTCCTCGTCTTCAGGAGCCTCGTCGCGGCTGTGCTGCCGCTCATCGTGGGGGGACTGTCGATCGCGTTCACCCTCGCGGCCCTTCGCCTGCTCTCCGAGGTGATGACGATCGACATCTTCGCCCTGAACGTGGTCACGGTCCTGGGCCTCGGTCTCGCGATCGACTACAGCCTGTTCATGGTGTCCAGGTACCGGGACGAGTTAGAGCGATCCGGCCCTGGCCTGAAGACGATGTGCAACACGGTTGGGCCCATTGGGAGGATGGTCTCCTTCAGTGCCGGGACGGTTGCTGCCGCGGTCGCCTCGCTGTGCATCTTCCCGCAGCCGTTCCTCTACTCCACCGGGGTCGGCTGCGCGGTCGTTGCCCTTTTATCCGCGCTGGTGGTGATCTTGGTGCTGCCCGCCATCCTGGGTCTGCTCGGAACCCGGATCAATGCCCTGAGCATCTCCGATCCGACGCCGGTCCGTGGCTCCCCCTTTTGGCGACGGGTCGCCAAGGTCGTTCAGGCACGGCCTGGCGTCATCGCACTCCTCGTTACGGCCGTGATGCTGGTTGCCGCGCTGCCTATCCAGCGGATCCAGCTGACGCGTGCGGACGCTCGGGTTCTTCCGCGCGACAACAGCGCCCGGTTGGTGGACACGGCCGTGCGGTCGAACTTCCGCGACGACCCGGCGGACTCGATCATCCTGGTGCAAACCGGTCGATCCACTTTCGGGCGCTTCACGATCAAGACGGTGCCGCCCGTGACGCGGGTCGATCGTCCGCGACGCCTGCCTGGCGGAGTCAAGGTGGTCGAGGTGCACACGAACGTCGACCCAAACTCCGACCGTGCCACAGGCGTGGTCAAGTCGATTCGCGACAGCAAACTCGGAGCCTCGACCCTGGTGGGGGGCGTGAGCGCCGAACTGGTCGATCAGCGGGCAAGCCTCCGAGCCCATCTGCCCTTGGCCGTGATGATCGTGGTTGCAAGCACCCTGATTGCGATCCTGCTGATGACCGGCTCCGCCGTTCTGGCGGTGGTCACGTTGTTCGTCAACCTGCTCACCATCGGCGTCACCCTGGGCGTCCTGGTGCTGTTGTTCCAGGACGACAGATTCGAGTCGCTGCTCGTCTACAGCGGGGTGGGTGCACTCGACATCTCAGTCCCAATCCTGCTGTTCGCCGTCATCTTCGGCCTTTCGACCGACTACGGGGTGTTTCTGCTCAACCGAGTAGCGGAAATCCGCCGAACCGAGTCCAACCCCCGGGCAATTGCCCTCGGACTGGAGCGGTCCGGCAGGATCATCACCGCCGCGGCGATTCTCTTCGCGGTCGCGATGGGCTCGTTCGTCTTCTCCCAGATGGTCTTCATCAAAGAGGTTGCTGTCGGAACCGCCCTGGCAGTGCTGGTAGACGCGACCCTCGTCAGAGCGCTCCTGATGCCGGCATTGATCCACCTGTGCGGCGAACGGGCATGGTGGTCGCCCGGCCCCCTTGCTCGCCTGGTTCGGTCTAGACCTTGAGCACCGCCTCGCGCTTCAGCGCGCGCAGGAGGGCGTCAACCACTCGCTCGTCGAATTGGGTCCCGGCGCACCTGCGGAGCTCATTGCGGGCGGCCTTCTCACCGATCGAGTGCCGATAGACCCGATTGCTCGTCATCGCCTCGTACGCGTCCCCCACCGCAAGAATCGCAGCTTCGAGAGGGATCTCGTCTGATGTCAAGCCCTTGGGGTAACCCGATCCGTCTGGACGTTCGTGGTGGGCGAGGATCCACCCGCGAACATCATCCAGCTCGTCGCTCGCGAGGATCCTGGCGCCCAGCTCCGGATGGCGGCGCATTTGATCCATCTCATCCGTCGTGAGCTTTCCTGGCTTGCCCAGGATCGAATCCGGCACCCCGATCTTCCCGATGTCATGAAGGATGCCCGCCAGACGCACACGCTGTACGCGGGCCTCATCGAGGCCAAGCTCCCGCGCCATCATCTCGCAGAGCAGCCCCACCGTCTGGCTGTGCTTCGCCGTGTAGGAGTCGCGCTGATCGAGAGCCTCCGCGAGACTCAGGACGGTCGCCAGTTGTGCCTGGCTCTCGACACTTCTCTTGCCGGCCACGGCTCCGACCGTGCTGGTCACCTCGGGGCTGTAGATAACGGCCCTGTCCCGGCCCAGTGCCTTCGCCGCCTGCAGGGCTCGATCCGTGACCGCGACGAGCTCGGCCGGGTCGGACGCATGACCTGGGAATTCGGCCACCCCGGTCGATGCGCTGATTCCCTGGGGGGAGCCAAGCATCGACCCACGCAACCGGGAAAGGATCTTCTCCGCCAGCAGGAACGCGCCGTTGCCGTCGATTTGCGGCAGCACGATCGCAAACTCCTGACCACCGGAGCGTGCGACGGTGTCGATCAGCCGGGTCGAGTCCTTGAGCATGACCGCCAGCTCCTGGAGGATCTTGTCTCCGCCGCCGATCCCGAGTCGCTCGTTCAGAGACTTGAAGTGGTCGATGTCGATCAGGAGCAGGCTGACGGGTTGGTGATCGAAGCGCGAGCGCTCGACCTCCCTCTCGAGGGCCAGCTGGAGGCCCGTACGGTTCGGCAGCGCCGTCAGCGGGTCGGTTCTTGAGGCCTCGACCAGGCGAGCCATCAACCGCTCGACTCGCTGGCGGAGATAGGTCAGCAGCAGCCCCGCGGTGGCGAGCGTTCCGGCCACGATCGAGAAGAAGGCGACGTTGGTATGCGCCACATCGGGCGGTGGCGCCGGCGTTATGGCGATGGCGACCGCGTAACAAAGAGCAGCGAAGGCGAGGTACCCGGCGGCCTCCCATCGCGAGACGGGGTAGTAGAAGACATAGAACCCGATCCACAGGTAAAAGATCGCGAAGCCGCTCGAGCTGTCGCCGCTGAAGTACACGGCGACGGTGGTCATCACAGCGGCGAGGAGGTTGCCGATCTTCAGCCAGTTGAACGAGATCCGGTCGCCCAGCATCAACACGACCATCCCGTAGGCGAGTGCGCTGATCTGCACGCTCAGGAGGCCCGGGACGTTGTAGTAGTAGGGATGCGGAAGGAGCGTGGCGATCGCCCCATTCATCGCAGCGCCGAGCGCCAGCAGGCCCTGTACCTGCGCGAGTGGTCCAGCGGCGGTCCTGCCCGAGATCAGCTCGCGCGATCCGCCAAGCTCACCCTCGCTTCTAGGCAGCGCGAGCATGTCGGGCCCACCCACCTTGTCGGTAGGGCTTCTCCCAGGCCTCTGGCTCTCCATCACGGGCATGATCGACGGAAATACCGCGATAACTTGAGCCTGGACGCAAATATGAGGAGTCGGTCATTGCCCCATCTGGACGCATGTTCGATTGGAACCCCTGGCAAACGACCTTCGGGCTGGAGCCCCAAAAGCCTGCCTACTGCAGGTTTGAGACCCCTTTGACGGTCGCCCGGGCGCCATGTGCGGGCGCGAATGTGAAGCGCCTGCGCGCCACGGGCTCGTCGGCAGGATCAAGCGCACCGAGAGTCACGGCGGCAAGAACCTCGCGGATGACCACCTTCATCTCGAGCTGAGCGAAGCTCGCGCCCAGGCACCGCCTGACCCCTCCGCCGAATGGCATCCATGGCTCACCCTCACCGTCGAGGAATCTCTCGGGTCGGAACTCAGTGGGGTCCGGGTGGAGGGCCGGGTCGCGGTGGAGCAGGTAGATCGAGACCATCAGAACGGATCCGGCGGGGATCACGTAGCCGTTGAGCGCGACCTCCTCCCGCACCTTCCGAGCGAGCACCGGAACCACGGGACGCAGCCGAAGGACTTCCTTGATGACGGCATCCAGATACTCATCGTCCCCCTGGGCGAGGTCGTCCTGGAGGCGGCTCATGACCTGGGGCGACCGCAGCAGACGCTCGAAAGTCCAGGCGAGCGCGCTCGTCGTCGTCTCATAGCCGGCCATGATCATCGTGAGCAACTCGTCGCGAATCTGCCGGTTGGACAGTGGGGTGCCGCTCTCATCCGTCGCCGCGCAGAGCAGCGAGAGGAAGTCATCGAGGCCTTCGATCGGCGAAGCCTGTCTCTCGACAATCGCGTCGAGGAACAGAGCGTCCAATTCGTCGAGCATCTGCTGAAGGCGGGCGTAGGGCGTGATCCCGCCCAATTCATTGCGAAAGTAGGGGAGCAGGGTGAACGGAGACGCGCAGCGTCTCATCATCTCCGGCACCAGAACGCGGAACTGCTCGAGCCGATCCTCGGGGCCGGGCCCCAGCGCGAGTCGCAGGATCGCCTCGAGGGAGATGGCTTCCATCTCCTGCTGCAACTTGACGGTCTCGCCCACGCGCCACGATGCAAGGCGCTCGCGAGTCGCCGCCCTCACGGTCTCGACGAAGGCTGGACCGTGATTCGCCCCGAAGGCCGGCAGCAGGATTCGCCGGTGTCGCATGTGCTCGTCACCGTCGAGCACGAGGAGGGAAGCGGGCCCGACGACCGGCTTCAGGATCCCGTTGGCATCCCCGGCGCGGAACACCTCCGGGTCTCCCTTCATCACCCGACGGGCAGCCACCGGCTCCGCGACAACCACGGTGTTGCGGCCGGGACCCAGTCGCAAAGAGAAGATGTCGCCGTAGCGGCGTCGGCAGCTCTCGATGAACGAGGTTGGCCGATACATCCACTCGAGCGTCTGGACGAGGCCGGGGGTTCGCGGCCCTGGAGGCATGCCCGGCGCAGAAGTGGAGATCAACCCCCCTCGGGACGGCACAGATCCAAGCGCGGATTCAGTTGCGCGTGACACCGGTTGCGGAGAGTAAAGAGCGAAATCCTCCTGCACATCCGGAAAACTCCGCAACTGTTCTGGCACGAAACATTGCAGTTGAAGTAAGAAGTAGGAAGTCCTACTATTCACTTTGCCGGGCACTTCCAGCGCCCCGCCCCGAGACCCCGAGGACAAGGAGAACCTGAGTGGCCACCGCGACTTCCAGCGTCATCAAGCCCGACCACGGCGCGAGCCGCAAGCACTTCATCTTCACCGACGAGCACGAAGAGCTGCGCGAGTCGATGAAGTCGTGGGTGTTGAAGGAGCTCACTCCCCACCGCTTCGAGTGGGAGGAGAACCTGTGGCCGGACTCGGTCCTCCACCGCGCCGGCGAGCTCGGCTACATCGGGCTCTGCTACCCGGAGGAGTACGGCGGCCAGGGCGGCGACTACTTCTACTCGCTGGTCCGCGCGGACGCGATGAGCTACTCGGGCTGCGGCGGGCTCAACATGGGGATGGCGGTCCACACCGACATGGCAACGCCGCCGATCCATCTCCTCGGCACCGAGGACCAGAAGCAGCGTTACCTGACGCCCTCGATCAAGGGCGAGCTGATCAGCTCGCTGGGAATCACAGAGCCCGGCGCGGGCTCCGACGTCGCCGGTATCCGCACCACCGCCAAGCGCGACGGCGACGAGTGGGTGATCAACGGGTCCAAGATCTTCATCACGAACGGCCTGCGCGCGAACTACATCGTGCTCGTCGCCAAGACCGATCCCGACGCGGGGCATGACGGCATCAGCCTGTTCATCGTCGACATCCGCGACAGGGACGGCAAGGAGGTCGAGGGCTTCTCGGTCTCGCGGAAGCTGGAGAAGATGGGGATGCACGCCTCGGACACAGGCGAGCTCTCGTTCCAGGACGTCCGCGTCCCGGCGGAGAACCTTCTCGGCCAGGAGGGCAAGGGCTTCTACCACATCAGCTGGGAGCTCCAGGGCGAGCGGCTGGTCGCGGCGATCGGCTGCGCCTCCGGCGCCGAGCGCGTCTTCGAGCGGACGCTCGAATACGCCAAGGAGCGTGAGGCCTTCGGCCGGCCGATCGGCCGGTTCCAGGCGATTCGCCACAAGTTCGCCGAGATGTCGGTGAAGATCGAGGCCGCCAAGCAGATGGTCTACGCGACGGCCTGGCGCTTCGCCAACGGCGAGTACCCGGTCCGCGAGATCACCCAGGCGAAGCTGTACGCCTCACGGATCATCGAGGAGGTCTGCGATGACGCCATCCAGATCCACGGCGGCTACGGCTACATGAAGGAGTACGAGGTCGAGCGCGCCTATCGCGACGCGCGCCTCAACCGGATCGGCGCCGGCACCGACGAGGTGATGCTCGAGGTGATCGGGCGAAGCTACGGCCTCTAGGCCGTATTCGCCCTGGCGGGTCCCGGGGTGGCGCCCACGTATCCGTACGGCGACAGGTCCATGAGCGCGCGAACCTCGACGGCGCTGCCGGGCCGCAGCGGGACCTTCTTCGCCCAGCCGATCGCCTCGTCCAGGCCCTCGCAATCGATCAGGCAGAAGCCGCCGAGCTGCTCCTTGGTCTCGGCGAACGGGCCGTCGGTCACGGCCTTCTCGCCGCCCTCCGCGAACCGCACCGTCTTGGCGGTCCCGGGCAGCTCGAGCGCCTCGTTCGCGATCAGCACGCGCGCCTCGATCGCCTCGCGATCGAACTCGTTCCAGGCGTCCATCGCCGCCTCCATCTCATCCTCGGTTCCCTCGTACATCCGATCCGGTTCCCGGACGAAAGCGAGCAGGTACTTCATCTCTTCCTCCTTGATCTCCGGCGGCGCCTTTCGCCGCATTCAACCTCACGACGAACGGCAACGGGCGGGATCGACAACGTTCGGCGACAATCGGCTGCGCGCATGAGCAACCTCGACCACATCCGCTCCTACTACGACGCCCTCAACACCGGCGACTCCGACCTGGTCGCGTCCCACTTCACCGACGACGCGGTCCACTACTACACGCGCCTTGGCCCGCACGAAGGCGCCGAGCGGATCGGGCAGAACTCCGAGATGGGCGTGAACATGATCGACGGCCAGTGGTACATCGAGCATGGAATCGAGCAGGGCGACGAGGCCGTCATCGAGTGGACCATGACCTGGCGGGACCCCAAGTCGGGCGAGAAGCGCCTCGACCGGGGCACGGAGTGGTTCCGGTTCCGCGACGGCAAGATCGCCGAGGTGCGCGCCTACCACCACGGAGGAAAGAAGAATCCGCAGGGCGACCTGCTCGGCTTCGATCACGCCGGGCGCGGCTACACGATGCTGGAGGACTGGAAGCCCCCGAAGAAGGCCACTCCGTGAGCGTGATCAAGGACTCCGGCCAGCGTGCGCCGCTGCCGCCGTTCACGGAGGAGCACGAGGAGCTGCGCGAGTCGGTGCGGCGCTTCGTCAGCAAGGAGATCGCTCCGCACGTCGACGAGTGGGAGGAGGCGCGTGAGTTCCCGCGCGAGCTCTACAACCGCTGCGGCGAGCTCGGCTTCCTCGGGCTCAAGTTCGAGACCGAGTACGGCGGCCAGGGCGGTGACTTCGTGCACGACGCCGTCTGGGTCGAGGAGCTCTCGCGCTCCGGCGGCAGCGGCGGGGTCGCCGCGGGCCTCGGGGCCCACGCCGAGATCGCGATGCCGCCGATCTGGAAGTTCGGCACCGAGGAGCAGAAACAGCGCTGGCTGGTGCCCGGGATCAAGGGCGAGCTGATCGGCGCCCTCGGCATCACCGAGCCGGGCGCCGGCTCCGACGTCGCCTCGATCCGGACCACCGCCCGCAAGGTCGACGGCGGCTACGTCGTCAACGGCTCCAAGACCTTCATCACCAACGGGGTTCGCGCCGACTTCCTGGTCTGCGCCTGCAAGACGACCGAGAAGGGCGGCCACCACGGGATCTCCTTCCTCGTCCTCGAGCGCGACATGCCCGGATACGAGGTCGTCTCGAAGCTGGAGAAGATGGGCTGGCACGCCTCGGACACCGGCGAGCTCTCATTCAGCGACGTCGAGGTCCCGGCCGAGAACCTGCTCGGCGAGGAGAACGGCGGCTTCTACCTGATCATGGCCAACTTCCAGTGGGAGCGGCTGACCATGGCGCTGGGCGCGGTCGGGGGCATGCAGAAGGTCTTCGAGCAGACGCTGGCCTACGCCAAGGAGCGCGAGGCGTTCGGGCGTCCGATCGGCCGCTTCCAGGCGATCCGGCACAAGTTCGCGGAGATGTCCGTGAAGATCGAGGTCGGGCGGGCGATGACCTACGACTGCCTGCGGAGGTTCGCCTCGGGCGAGGACACGCTCCGCCAGGTCACCCAGGCCAAGCTCTTCACGCAGCGCGCGATGTGCGAGGTCGCCGACGAGGCGATCCAGATCCACGGCGGCTACGGCTACATGCGCGAATACGGGGTCGAGCGCGCCTATCGCGACGCCCGCCTCGGCCCGATCGGCGGCGGCACCGACGAGGTGATGAAGGAGATCCTCGGCAAACAGCTCGGGCTATAGCCTCGCGGCCGTGATCAGCGCAGAGCAGGCACAGAGCTTCGCGGAGGAGTGGTACGCGGCCTGGAACTCCCACGACCTGGACGCGATCCTCGCCCACTACGCCGACGAGGTCGAGTTCACCTCTCCATTCGTCGTCGCTCTCAACGACGACCCCAGCGGGACGATCCACGGCAAGGATGAGCTGCGCGACTACTTCGCGCGCGGCCTGGAGCGCTTTCCTGACCTGCGCTTCGAGCCGCTGGAGGTCCTGGCGGGGGTCGACTCGGTGACGCTCACCTACGTCAGCGTCGAGGGGCGTCGCGCTGCCGAGGTGATGACGCTCGGCGTGGACGGACGGGTTGTACGGGTTCTTGCGCACTACCGAGGCCCGTAGAGCTACCGACCGATCGTGCTAACTTAGGTGCTGATGGCGGAGACATCGAGTAAGGCACGAAAGGGCACACGCGAGCGCCGGCGGCGCAGCGACGGCGAGCGCAGCCGCACCGCGATCCTGGACGAAGCCGCGCGCCTCGCGACCGTCGAGGGGATCGGCGGGCTCTCGCTTGGCCGGCTGGCGGACGAAGTGGGAATGAGCAAGAGCGGGCTCTTCGCTCACTTCGGATCGAAGGAGGAGCTCCAGCTGGCGGCGATCGAGACCGCAAACGAGATCTTCGAGGAACAGGTGCTCGAGCCGGCGGCCAAGGCCTCCGGTGGGCTCGAACGGCTGCGTACGCTGCTGAACGGGTACCTCGACTACGTTGAAGCGAGGACCTTCCCGGGCGGCTGCTTCTTCGCCACGGTTCTGGTCGAGGTGAGCATGCAGCCCGGTGCGGTTCGCGATCGCCTCACCGCCTTCATGGGAGATTGGATGGGCAGGCTCGAGGCCGCGGTCCGCGACGCCCAGCGCGAGGGCGAGATCGACAAGAAAGAGGACCCGGGGCAGCTCGCCTTCGAGCTCGAGAGCTCGCTGCTCCTGGCGAACACGCAGTTCACGATCTCCCGCGACGCCGAGCCGATCAAGCGGGGGCGGCGGGCGATCGACCGCCGGCTGCAAGCAGCCGGAGCCTGATCGCCCGCCGCCCTCCGTCAGGACGCAACCGCGACGCGCTCGGGATCGGGCCTGATCACGACGGTGTCGGCCACGGCCCAGATCTCGTCCGCCGGCATGCCCACACGCTGCGCGTGCTTGCGGATCGCCTCGGGGCTGACCGCCTGGTAGATGCAGACGCTCCCCAGAGTGCCGTCCTCCTCCGCGATCACGTAGCTGCGGATCCAGCGAACGTCGGTGGGGAACTCCTCGTCGGCCACCTGCTTGGAGCGGCCCGCAACCTGCTCGACCTCCTCGGGCGACCCCCAGGCGTTCTTGCGGCGGATCGCGTAGGTCTGAAGCTCTGTGCTCATGATGTTCCTTTCCTTAGTTAGTACGAACGGTCGTGCGCACTATACACAAGTGCGACCGATCGTGCTGTCTAAGGTGAGTCGTAGGTGGCGTTGACGCTCGTCGGCCCGCTGATCGTCACGACGCAGGCGCCGACACCCGTGCAGGCGCCGCCCCAACCGGCGAACACGGAGCCGAGGCCCTGCGCAGCCGACAGGCTCACGACCGTGCCCACCGGGAAGTCCTGTGTGCAGGTCGCGCCGCAGTCGATGCCGACCGGCGTCGACGTGATCGTTCCGTCCCCCGCGCCGAGCTTGGTGACCGTGAGGGTGAACGTGTCGACCCCGAAGTTCGCGTGACAGCTCTTGTCCGGGGTGTCGATCGAAGTGAAGTCGTAGGTCGGATTCGTGCCCGAGCAATCGCCGCTCCAGTCGACGAAATGGGAGCCCACGGCCGCAGTCGCAGTGACCGACACGTCGTCGCCCTGCAGCACTGTGCAGCTGCTGGCCGGCAGGCCGGTGCAGATCCCGTACGTGGCCGCCGAGCTCACGTCCACGGTCCCGTTGCCGGCTGCGACGTCAGCGTCGACGGTCACCTTCGGCACCAGGTCGGCAGTGACGGCGGTGTCGTGGTCGATCACGAAGCTGCAGGTGCCGTGGCCCGAGCAGCCGGCTCCTGACCAGCCCTTCTGGAAGTAGGCGGAGTCCGGGCTCGCCGTGAGCGTGATGGGCGTTCCCGGATCGAACCGGGCCGAGCAGATCGTCCCGCAGGAGATCCCCGTGGGCGAGCTGTCGACCGTGCCCCCGGCCGCGTTGGTGCGATCGACTGTAAGCGTCACCTTCGCGGGCGCCGTTGGCTCCGTCGGCGGCGAAACCGCGGGTGCCTGAGTGCGCTTGCAATTGTGCTTCTTGCCGTGCTTCTTGCACCTCTTCATCGCGTACTGCGCGGCGGGCGAGTGGGCGTCGACCGTCGACACCTCGCCCGCAACCAGGCACAGCACGGCTATGGCGACCACCCCGGTCTTCATGGCCTCCCGATCCCTGTCGGCCTGGGGACCGGCCCACTTGAGATGTCACGGGAGACGGTGGTCAGCCGTCACATAACCAGCGATGAATTTGGGGCTGAATAAGGGTCATCCCCAATTGAACGAGATGCGGGCGGCGTCCATTCTGCAGCGTCTCAACCGTCTTGGAAGCACCGACATCAATCACAGGAGGGAGCCTTCGTGGCATCACTGACACGGTGGGTACTGGCCCACAAACGGACCGTCGTCGTCTCATGGATCCTGCTGACGATCGCTGGGATCATGGCCGCCGGGCCCGCCAGCAAGGCGCTCGACCAGAAGTTCTCCGTCCCCAACAAGGAGGGATGGGAGACGAACCAGGCGATCGCCGCCAAGTACAACGGCACGGGCGGGGACACGTCTCCCCTGCTGCCCGTGGTCACGCTCCCGGCCGGGCAGTCGATCGACTCGCCGCAGGTCAAGCATGACCTGACGAAGCTCGACGACACCGTGACGAAGACGCTGCCGGGATCACGCGTCGCGAGCTACTCATCAACCGGCGACAAGGCGTTTGTCTCTGACGACGGCCGCACGACCTTCGCGATCGTCTACCCGAAGCCGGACCCGAACTCGAGCTTCGGCGACAACCCGCACGCGGCCACGGACGTGAAGAACACCGTGGCCGGGATGACGGTCGCTGGGGCACCGGTGCACGTCACCGGCTTCGACGCCCTGCAGCAATCCACCGGAGGCGGCGACGGGCCGGGAGTCCTCCTGGAGGCGGTGATCGGCGGCCTCGGCGCGCTGGTCGTCCTCGCCTTCGTCTTCGCATCGTTCCTGGCGATCGTGCCGATCGGGATGGCGATCTGCTCGATCATGACCACCTTCCTGCTGCTGCTCGGCCTGACGACCTTCACCGACGTCTCGCCGATCGTGCAGTTCCTGGTCGCGCTGGTCGGATTGGGCGTGGCGATCGACTACTCGCTCCTCGTCGTGTCTCGCTGGCGCGAGGAAAGGACGCACGGGCACACGGGTGACGAAGCGGTGCAGAGAGCGATGGAGACGGCCGGACGCGCCGTCGTCTTCAGCGGTATCACCGTCGCAATCGGATTGCTGGCCCTGATCGCCCTGCCGCTGCCGTTCCTGCGCTCGATGGGATACGGCGGCATGCTGATCCCGCTGGTCTCGACGCTGGTGGCGATCACGCTGCTCCCGGTGATCCTGGCCAAGGCTGGGGCGAAGCTGGATTGGCCGCACCGGCGCACGGACGACAAGGCCAGCCGAGCCTGGACCCGCTGGGCCCAGGTGGTCTCGCGGCGACGCTGGGTCGCCGCGGGCGCCGGCATGGCCGTGATCCTGGCGCTGGCCCTGTCCGCGACGAACCTGCAGCTGGGCGCCGCCGATGCGGACACGATCGCCAAGAGCGGCCCGGCCGAGCAGGGTCTGAAGCAGCTCGAGAACGCCGGCATCGGCGAGGGCTCGATCCTGCCCCACGAGATCCTCGTCGAGGGCAAGACCGATCCCGCGACCGTGGCCGCCGATCTCAACAAGGTCGACGGCATCCACGGTGCCGTCGCGCCAGGCGATCCGTCCTGGAACCGGGGCGGGACGCACATCGTCGAGGCCATTCCGGTCCCCGACAGCGGGACGCCGGAGGGGCACGACACCCTGTCGAATGTCCGGGACGTGGCCCATTCGGCAGGCCCGGGAGTCCGGGTGGGCGGCGGTCCAGCCGCGAACCAGGACTTCATCGACGCGGTCTACGGCAGCTTCCCGCTGATGATCGCCCTGATCGCGATCACGACCTTCATCCTGCTGGCGCGGGCGTTCCGCTCGCTCCTGCTGCCGCTGAAGGCGATCGTGCTCAACATCCTCAGCGTGGCGGCGGCCTGGGGCGTGCTCGTCCTGGTCTGGCAGGACGGTCACGGCTCGGACGCGATCTGGGGCATCCAGGCGACCGGCTCGATCCAGTCGTGGATGCCGCTGATCATCTTCGCGTTCCTGTTCGGCCTCTCGATGGACTACGAGGTGTTCATCCTCTCCCGGATGCGGGAGGAGTACGACCGCACCGGGTCAACGGACGCCGCGGTGGTCCAGGGGATCGGCCGAACCGGCAGGCTGGTGACCAGCGCAGCGCTGATCCTGTTCCTGGCGTTCACCTCGATGGCAGCGGGACCGGACACCAGCGTGAAGATGTTCGCGACCGGCCTGGCGGCCGGGATCCTGATCGACGCGACGATCATCCGGGCGCTGATCGTGCCCGCGGTGATCTCGCTGATGGGCCGCTGGAACTGGTGGCTCCCCACTTGGCCCGCTCGCCTGCTCCGCGTGGAGCCCTCCCTGCCCCGGAGGGTCGCCACCGGGGAGGCCGAGGGCTGAGCTAGGCGGACTTCTCCTCCGCCGATCCCGGGATGAAGCGCGGGGTCCGGCCGGTCGAACCGGCCGGGCCCTCGCGCTAGCTTTGGGCCGTGAGGCGCATCTTCATAGCGCTCGCGGCAGGCGTCGCACTGGCGGACGCATCGATCGTCACGCTGGGCCTGCCCTCGATCCTGGTCGAGCTGAACGCGACCGTCGAGGGAGTCGCGCTCGTGCTCGGCGTGTACACGGCCGTCCTCGCCCTGGCGCTGCTGCCCGCCGCCTGGCTCTGCCGCCGCTTCGGCGACGCCCATGTCGGAGCCGCCGGGCTGGCCCTGTTCTGCGCGGCCTCCCTCGGGTGCGGCGCCTCCGACTCCCTTGGCCTACTCCTGGTCCTGCGCGGCGTTCAGGCGCTCGGCGGGGCGGCCGGGCTGGTCGCCGCATTCGAGCTTCTAGACGCGGGAAGGCCGGGAAGCGGACGGAGGATGTGGGTCGCCGCCTCCGTGTTCGGGATCGCCGTCGGCCCGGCGATCGGCGGGGCGCTCACCCAGGCTTTCGACTGGCGGGCGATCTTCCTGGCGCAGGCGCCGATCGTCTTCCCCGGGGCCCTGGTCGCGGTGCTCGCCGCCCGCCGCGAGCGGGTCGAGCCGGACGACGGCCGCGACCCGGACCGGCCCACCGGCCCCCTTCCAATCCGCACCGCAGCCGCCTTGGCGCTGCTCTCGGCCTCGCTGACGGCGGTCATTTTCCTCGTCGTCCTGCTCCTGGTCTCGGGCTGGAGCATCGAGCCGCTCGCGGCCGCGCTCGCCGTCAGCGTGCTGCCCGTCGCCGCGCTGATCTCCTCGCGACTCCCTGGGAGCGCACAGACGCGCGCGGTGACCGGCTGCCTGCTGGTCGCCGGAGGCGTGGGCTGTCTCGCTCTGCTTCCCGCAGCCTCGGCGTGGTGGACCGTGGTCCCGCAGGCCCTGGCGGGAGCCGGGATGGGCATGGCCCTCCCCGCCCTCTCCGGCGAGCTGATGCCCGAGCACACCCGACATGACGTCGCCCGGCTGCTCTCCATCCGGCACGCAGGCATCGCGATCGCGCTGGCGGCCCTCGCGCCGCTGATCTCCTCGAACCTGACTTCGACCATCGACTCCGCCCGCGAGCAGGGCACCGCCGCCGTCCTCGATGCCCGTCTGCCGCCGGAGGACAAGATCGCAATCGCGCCCGACCTGTTCGGGAGCCTCAACACGGACGATCCGCGCGGTCAGCTCCAGAAGTCGGTGAGGAGCGCGCGCTCCGACGTCGGCTCCGGAGACCTGCCCGAGCTCAACCGCCTCGGGAGGAAGCTCGATGACGTCGTCACGGGCGCCGTGCGCGAGGCCTTCCGGAGCACGTTCATCGTCACGGCCGCGCTCGCGCTGCTGGCGGCGCTGATCCTGCTCTCGGAGGCGTTCGGGGCTGCGCTCGCCCGGCCGGCTCTGGCGACGGCCGCCGTCGCCTCCATCGTCGCCCTCGCGGGCTACGGCATCGCCTTCGCGGTCAAGGGACAGGAGACCGTGCCGATCCGCGATCCCTGCAAGGACCGAAACCTGCCGGACACCGGCGGTATCACGGGGTTCCTCCAGGACCAGTCCCTGGCGGCACTTGACCGCGCTGCCTGCAACTTCGGCTCGAGCCGGGAGGAGCTCCTGCTCGCCCTCTTCGACGACCGCCTCCAGCACAAGTTCGAGCAGGAGCACGGCGTCAACCCGCGGTCGGTCTTCTCGCTGGGCCCGGCGCTGCTCGGCTTCTGACCCGGGGGTCAGACCCCCTAACAATGTTTGCGGGTCTGACCCCATAGGGTTTTCGGGTGGCGAGCCGCCGGGAGATCATCGAGGCGTTCATCCCCAACTCGCCGCACGCGGCGCAGCTCGGGATCCGGGTCGTCTCCCTCGGCGCCGACGAAGCGGTCCTCGAGCTCCCGTTCAAGCCGGAACTGGCGACCATCGGCGAGGTGGTGCACGGCGGCGCGATCGGCGCGCTGATCGACACGGCCGCGATGGCCGCGGCCTGGGCGACGGACGAGGTCCCCGAGAGCGTCGCCGGCTCGACCGTCTCGCTCTCGGTCAACTTCGCCTCCGCCGCGAGCGGCGTGGACCTGCGGGCGGAGGGACGCGTCGCGAGGCGCGGCGGCCGCCTCTGCTTCTGCGAGGTGAGCGTCACTGATCCGGAGGGCTCGGTGGTCGCTCACGGGATCGCCACGTACCGGTTTGGGTAAGAATCCCCGGCTCACTAATCGAGGAGGCGAACACGTTGGGAATGCTTGACGGAAAGAGCGCGATCATCACCGGCTCCGCGCGCGGCATCGGCAGGGCCACCGCGGAGCTGTTCGTGCGCGAAGGGGCCAAGGTGCTGATCAACGACCTCGACGGCGACGTCGCGGAGCAGGCCGCGCAGGAGATCGACGGCGAGACCGCCGTCTTCGCCGGCGATCTCACCAAGCCAGGGATCCCCGATCAGCTTGTGCAGTCGGCGCTAGACGCCTTCGGCCAGGTCGACGCGGTCGTCAACAACGCGGGCTACACCTGGGACGGCGTCGTGCACAAGATGTCCGACGAGCAGTTCCAGGCGATGCTCGACATCCACACGATCGTCCCGTTCCGCGTGATCCGCGCGATCGCCCCGACCTGGCGCGAGGCGGCCAAGAAGGAGGCCGAGGCCGGCGAGGAGGTCTTCCGCAAGATCGTCAACGTCACCTCGATCTCGGGCACGATGGGCAACTCCGGCCAGGCGAACTACTCGTCCGCCAAGGCCGGCGTCACGGGACTGACCAAGACCATCGCCAAGGAGTGGGGCCAGTTCAAGGTCAACTCGAACGCGGTCGCCTTCGGCTTCGTCGAGACGCGGCTGACCCAGGCCAAGGAGAAGGGCGAGACGATGGAGGCCGCCGGCGACAGCAGCGAGCAGGTCTCGCTGGGCATCCCGGAGCAGCTCCGTCAGATGGCCCGAATGACCATTCCCCTCGGCCGCCCGGCGGAGCCGTCGGACGCGGCGGGCCCGATCGCGTTCCTCTGCTCCGAGCACGCCAACTTCATCCACGGCCAGGTCATCAACGTGACCGGCGGCCAGTTCACCGGGATGTACTCCTGAGGGACTAGTCCCTGCGCCGCTCCTCGGAGAGCGGCTCGCCTCCCTCGCCCGACGCGCCGCCGGGGGGCCAGCCGCCGAACCAGTTGTCGCGCGCGCCGTCCAGGGTGAGGACGCAGCCCGAGTAGAAGTCGCCGGCGGGCGAGGCCAGATAGGCCATCAGCCAGGCCATCTCCTCCTCGGTCCCGAGGCGGCCAAGCGGCACCGTGCCGGCGACGTTGTCGACGATCGCCTTCGGGTACTTGGTCCGCAGGGTCTCGGTGTCGAACTGACCGATCGCAACGGCCACCAGGCGGATCCCGAAGCGGGCCCATTCCACGGACAGCGTTCGCATCATGTTCTCGACGGCCGCCCGCGCCGCGCCGGTGTGGACCATGCCCGGGAAGCCCATGTGCGGCGAGACGGTGATGCTGATCACCTTGCCGCTCTCCTGGGGGATGAAGGCCTTCGTCGCGGCCGCGTGCGTCATCTGCCAGGTGCCCTGGACGTTGAGCTCGATCACCGTGCGGAAGCCCTTCGGGGTGATCGCCTCCGCGGGGCTGAGGAACTGGCCGCCGGCGTTGTTCACCAGCAGGTCGATGCGCCCATGCCGCTCGACGACGCCGTCCATGAAGGAGTCGACGGCCTCATCGTCGCGGATGTCAAGCGTCTCGAACCCGGCACTGCCGCCGCGGGCCTTCACCTCATCGACCATGCCCTGCAGGGGCTCCTCGCGCCGCCCGCACCCGATGACCGTGGCGCCCAGCGCGGTCAGCTCCAGTGCGGTCGCCTTGCCGAGCCCGGTGCCGGCTCCTGAGACGACGCAGATCTGCCCGTCCAGCAAACCGGGCGCGAAGATTCGTGAGCTCATCGCCGCTGAGCATAAGCTGGCCGCCATGAGCGTGAACGCCGAGCCGATCCCGCTGGAGGCGCCGCTGCCGGGTGGGACGGACGAAGCCGCTGTGATCGTCGAGCCCCTGCACACCGGGGAGGCCCTCTGGCCGGCGTCCTTCTTCAACCGGAGCGGGCGCGGGCCGCTCGCCCGGCTGCGCGCTGTCGGCATCGGCTCGAAGCCCGAAGAGTGGGAGTCGCGGCCGGTGCCCGCCTACCTGGCGCGCCACCCGAGCGCGGGGAACATCCTGGTCGATACCGGCCTCCATCCGTCGGTGGTCAGGGACCCGCGGGACAACCTGGGCCGGTTCTCGGGGCGGCACTACCGGGTCGCCGAGGGCGAGGACGTCGTCTCGCAGCTCCGCAGGCGCGGGCTGGAGGCATCGGACATCGACGTGGTCGTCCTCACCCATCTCCATGAGGACCACGCTTCGGCGATCGAGGCGTTCCCCGAGGCTCAGTTCGTGCTCAGCGCGACCGAGTGGGAAGAGGCGACCACCGGTCGCCTGCCCCTCCTGCGGGGATATCACCCCTCCCACTACGACTTCGCGTTCGAGTACGCCACCGTCGACTTCGACGGCGAGTTCGTCGAGTCATACGGCCCGTTCGGCCGGACCTTCGACCTCTTCGGCGACGGCTCGGTCCGGCTGGCGTACACGCCGGGACACAGCGTCGGGCACACGTCGGTGATCCTGCGGCTGCCGCGGCGCGACTTCGTGGTCGTCGGGGATGCGGCCTACGACTGGAAGCAGTTCGAGGGCACCGCGGAGCCATTCATGATGGCCGACGAGCACAATTGGCGACGCTCGCTGAGGGAGCTGCAGGCCTACCGGCGGACCTATCCGTACGCGCTCATCGTCCCCGGGCACGACCGGGAGTTCTGGGAGAAGCTCGAGCCTCGCTACGAGGAGTAGTAGTCGGCCGCGTCCGGCGACGGCGCCGGCAGGCCCTTCCGAATCCGCTTGAGCACGTCGCGCCGGCCGTTCTCCTCGAGATCGACGTACATCGCGCGAACGCGGTCGAAGATCTGATTGGCGACGAGCTGCTGCTGGTCGCGGTCGGGATCGGGGTTGACCGGGAAGGTGACCGGCTCGCCGTACTGGATGGTGACCTTCGGGAAGCGGAACCGCCTCCAGCCGCGGACGTGTGCGGAACCATGGATGGCGACTGGCACCACCGGGACGCCCGACTCGAGCGCGATCTTGCCGATTCCGCGCTTCGGCTCACCGAGGTCTCCGCTCCGTGAACGGCCACCCTCGGCATACATGAGCATCGTGCCGCCTCGGTCGAGGACCGTGTTCGCCGTGATGAAGGCCTCCTGGTCGTGATGCCCGCGCCGCACGGGGAAGACGCCGCCGTGCTTGAAGATGTACTTGATGGCCGGGTTCTTGAAGAGCTGCGACTTGGCCATGAACTGGGTCTTTCGCGGCAGGTAGACCGCGGCGAAGAAGTGGTCCATCTGGCTGAAGTGGTTCGGCGCCAGGATGGCCGGACCGGTCGCGGGGACGTTCTCCACTCCGATCGCGCGTGTCCGGTACAGCAGGATCGTGGGGATGGTCAGGATCACCCGCACGAAGTCATAGATCCAGCCCACACCCTTCCGTGCCCTGCGGTGGTACTGGTCGAAGGTCTCCGCGGGCCTCGGGTCCTTGTAGACCTGCGGCTTCATGTCCTTGGGATTCACCTTCGGCATCTATTCCACCTGTCCTCACAAAAAACGCCGTCGAAGACGGCGCACCTGCTGATTCCTACCCGACGGGTACGCGTGGGTTACGCGCTCCGATCAACCCTACTCAGGCTTGGCCCAGCCGCGCGCGCGGGTGACGGCCTCCCGCCAGCGGCCGATCAGCTCCTCGCGCTCACCATCGGCCATCGCCGGCTCGTAGGTCGCGGCCTCGCGCCACATCTCGCGCACCTGACCGGCGGTCCACAGCCCGGTGGCGATCCCGGCCAGGTAGGCCGCCCCGAGCGCCGTCGTCTCCGCCACCTCGGGGACGATCACCGGCACCCCGAGCACGTCCGCCTGGAACTGCATCAGCCACGCGTTGGCGACCGCACCCCCGTCCGCCTTCAGCGCCGGAACGCTCTCGCCCGCCGCGGCCTCCTGCGCCCTGACCGCGTCGACCGTCTGGTAGGCGATCGCCTCGAGCGCCGCGCGGGCGAGGTGCGCGCGGGTGGCGCCCCGCGTCAGCCCCACGATCGTCCCCCTTGCATAGGGATCCCAGTGCGGCGACCCCAGCCCGGTCAGGGCAGGGACGAAGTAGATGTCGTCGTTCGAGTCGAGCGAGGAGGCGAGGTCCTCCGTCTCCGCCGCCCGGGTGATGATCCGGAGCCCGTCCCGGAGCCACTGCACCGCCGCGCCCGTGACGAAGACCGCGGCCTCGAGCGCATAGGAGACCTCGCCTCCCAGCCCCCAGGCCACCGTGGAGAGCAGGCCCTCCCCCGGCTCGGCCACCTCCGTTCCCGTGTTGAGCAGGACGAAGCTGCCGGTGCCGTAGGTGTTCTTGGTCTCGCCGGGCTCCTGGCAGGCCTGACCGAAGAGGGCCGCCTGCTGGTCGCCGGCAATGCCCGCCACCGGCACGTCCCCGCCGAACGCGGAGGTGGAGCCGTAGACCTCCGACGAGGGCACGGGCTCGGGCAGGGAGGCGGGATCGATGCCGAGCATGCCGCAGAGCTCCTCGTCCCAGCCGAGCCTGCGGATGTCGAAGAGCATCGTCCGCGACGCGTTCGAGTAGTCGATCAGGTGGCGGCCGGTGAGCTTGAAGACGAGCCAGGAGTCGATCGTCCCGAACACCGTGCCGTCCGGCAGGTCGGCGTGCCGGATCAGCCACTCGATCTTCGTTCCTGAGAAGTACGGGTCGATGACCAGCCCCGTGCGCTCCCTGATCAGCTGCTCGTGCCCCTTCTCCCGGAGCTCGTCGCAGCGCGCCGCGGTCCGGCGGTCCTGCCAGACGAGCGCGTGGTGGACCGGCTCTCCCGTGTTCGGATCCCAGGCGACCACGGTCTCGCGCTGGTTGGTGATCCCGATGCCCTTCAGATCGGAGCTCTGAATGGCCGCGTCCGCCAGGGCGCCGATCGCCACCTTGCGCGTGACGTCCCAGATCTCGGCCGCATCGTGCTCGACCCAGCCCGGCTTCGGGAAGTACTGCTCGAACTCGCTGTAGGCGCGCCCGCGCGGCCGCCCCTGCTCGTCGAAGACGATGCAGGTGGTCCCCGTGGTCCCCTGGTCGATCGCCAGGATCATCGAGCGGGACGCTATCCGGACCGGCTTCGCACTGCCCGCCTGATGTCGCGCAGCTGCCGGGCCCGGTGGAGGAACCCGGCCGGGCTGCGGCCGGTGGCACGGTGCCGGAGGGGCAACTCGATCTCCTCGAGCCGGCATCCGGCACGAAGAGCGTCGATGGTCATCCCGGTCTCGAGCCCCCAGCCGTCTGCAAACGGGACCAGCCCAGCGAGGGTCGAGATCCGCATCGCGCGCTGGCCCGAGAGCGGTGCCCGCAGGCGCGCTCCGGTGAGGCGCTCGATCGCCCGGCGCGCGTAACCGAGCGTAGTGCCGAACCCGCCGCCCTCCGGGTCGGCGAAGGCCGCCACCGCCAAGTCGCAATCGCCGCCCTCGACCGCATCGACGAGCGCGACCAGCTCACCGGCACTGGCGCCGAGATCCGCGTCGCAGAGCAGGACGGTCGCCTCCGGCGGGAACTCGCCGATCGCGGCGTCGGCCGTGGCCGTCACGTTCCCGCCCTTGCCGTGCGGGCGGCGGCGGCTCACCAGCCACCCTCCGTGGCGCATGGCCTCCTCCTGCGTCCCGTCGGTGGAGGCGTCGTCGGCCACCATCAGCCGGGCCCCGAGCAGCGCCTCGGCCAGGGCATCCAGCGCCGCGCCGACGCGCTCCACCTCATTCTGCGCCGCCACGATCGCGACGCGCGGCGTTTCCGGGGTCACGGGCAGATAAGGTGCCGCCGCGTGGCTGACGTAGAGGCGCACATCACCGGCACAGTCTGGAAGATCGAGGTCAAGGTCGGCGACCAGGTCGACGAGGGCGACACCGTCGTCATCCTCGAGTCGATGAAGATGGAGATGCCGGTCGAGGCCGAGGACCCGGGCAAGGTCGCGGAGATTCGCTGCGAGGAGGGCCAGTCGGTCTCCGAGGGCGACGTCCTCGTCGTCCTCGAATAGCCTCAGATTCATGACCGAGGAGTTGGCCGGAGGGAAGCTCCTGCTCGACGAGCCAGCGGAGGCCGTGGCGCGGCTGACGCTGAACCGCCCCGACTCGCGGAACGCGCTCGACCACGAGCTGCTCGACGGCATCGCGGCGGCGATGCCGTCGCTCGATCGCGGCATCGAGGTGCGCTGCGTGCTGATCACCGGCGCCGGCAAGGCCTTCTCCGCCGGCTACGACATCGCCGCCATCCCCTCGGAGACCTTCGAGCGGGACGCGGAGGCCCTGGTGGCGCATCCGTTCCACGCGGCCCTCGAGGCCATCGCTAACCATCCCTGGCCGGTGATCGCGGCGATCAACGGGCATGCCCTGGGCGGCGGGCTCGAGCTGACCCTCACCTGCGACCTGCGCATCTGCGCTCTGGCCGCGGAGCTCGGCATGCCGCCCGCCAAGCTCGGCCTGATCTACGGCCACACCGGCCTGCAGCGCTTCATCGACACGATCGGCGTTCCTCGAACCAGGGAGCTCTTTCTCACCGGCCGCAACTTCGACGCCCAGCTCGCCGAGCGGATCGGTCTGGTCCACGATGTGGTGGACGACGCGGATCTGGAGGGCGCGGCGGTCGACCTGGCGGCCGAGATCGCCGCCAACGCCCCGCTCTCGACGCGAGGCAACAAGCACGCCATCGACACGCTCAACTCCTATGCCCGGCTCACCCCGCAGCAGGAGCGCGAGTTGATCGAGCTGCGGGAGTCATGCTTCGGCTCGGAGGACTTCCGCGAGGGAATCGCGGCGTTCGCCGAGAAGCGCAAGCCGGTCTGGAAAGGACGTTGATGAGCGACGACGACATTCTGGTCACACCGAACAACGAGGAGGAGCTGCGACAGGCGGCCCTCTCCAGCATCAAGCGAAAGCGGGAGTTCAGCCAGCACCTGCTCGCGTATGTGGTGGTAAACGCGGTGCTGGTGGGTATCTGGGCGATCTCGGGAGGCGGGGGCTTCTGGCCCGCGTGGATCATCGGCTTCTGGGGAATCGGCCTGATTTTCCACGCCTATGACGCCTACGGCCGCCGCCGGATGGTGACCGAGGACCAGATCTCCAGAGAGATGGAGCGGATGCGGCGCTAGCCGGCCTCGGCCGGCTCCGGTAGTGGCTGCTCCTCCGTGTCCTCGTGGATGCGGCCGCCCGCCTTGGCTGTCGACGGCCACCAGATCTTGTCGCCGATCAGCTCCACGGCGGCCGGAACCATGATCGTCCGGACGATGAACGTGTCGAGCAGGATCCCGAGGGCGACCATGAAGCCGAGGTCGAAGGTGAAGGTCACCGGCAGCGTCATCAACACCGAGAAGGTGCCGGCCAGGATCACACCGGCGCTCGTGATCACCGGGCCGGTCACCGCGATCGCCCTCAGCATGCCCTCGCGCGTCCCATGCCGGCGCGCCTCCTCGCGCACCCGCGCCATCAGGAAGATCGTGTAGTCGATCCCCAGCGCGACCAGGAAGATGAAGGCGAAGGTCGGGATCGACGCGTCGAACCCGGCGTCTCCGACGACGAAGCGAATAAAGAGGATCGAAATGCCCAGCGTGCAGGCGAAGGAGAGCACGACGCTGGCGAGGAGCACCAGCGGTGCGACGATCGCCTGCAGCAGGATCCCGAGGATCACGGCCATCACCAGCAGGGCCAGCGGCACGATCAGCTTCAGGTCGTTCTGGGTGGCCTTGTTGAAGTCGTAGCTGATCGCCGTACCGCCGCCGATCTGGACGGTCACGCCGGGTTTGACGTTCGCGACCGCGTCGCGCAGCTTCGGGACCAGGTTCAGGGAGGAGGAATCGTTCGGGTCGCCCTTGAGGATGACGTTGACGATTGCGATCTGGTGATTGGTCGACAGCTGGCGGGTCGGGACCACCGCCGCGACCCCCTTGACCGATCTCAGCTTCGACGATGCGAGAGCGACGTCCTCGGGTGTCACCGGGCCGCTCGACTGCTCGACGAGCGCCGTCATCGGCGAGAGCGTCCCGGCGGGGAAGTTCTGCCGCATGACCTTGAAGCCCTCGACGCTCTGGACCGACTTCTTGAAGAAGGTGGTGCTCGAGTAGTCGACCTTGTACGCGATCAGGCCGAGCGCGCCGAGCAGGAAGACACCCGCGGTGACCGCGAGGGCGGGACCTGGCCGCTGGAGGACCCGATCGCCGAAGCGGCGCCAGAGACCGGTGTGCGCGAGCGCGGCGTGCTCCGGATCGAACTCCACAGTGCTCCGCCTGGGCCAGAATCCCCTCCGGCCGAAGATCGTCAGCAGAGTGGGGAGCAATGTGAGCCCGGCGATCATCGCTGTGAACACGGCGATCGCGGCGACCGGGCCGAGCGATTTCGTGTTGCCGGACTCTGCGAGCGCCAGCACGAGCATCGCCAGCGAGACGGTCAGCCCGCTCGCCAGGATCGCCGGCCCGGCGCGCCGGACGGCGTTCTGCATCGCCTCATGCTTGTCCTGGAAGCGCCGCAGCTCCTCGCGATAGCGCGAGACCAATAAGAGGCAGTAGTCGGTCCCCACACCGAACATGAGGACGACGATGATCCCCGTGCTGTTCGAGGACACCGTGGCTCCCGACTTGGCGAACAGGTAGATGAAGCCGGTTGCCGTGAAGTACGCCAGGAGCACGACGATCAGAGGCGAGAGCGCGACCAGGAGCGAGCGGTAGATCGCTCCCAGCAGAACCAAGACGAGGATGACGGTGGCGAACAACAGCTTCGTGTCGAGGCCGTTGAACACATCGTGCGCGTCGGTGTTGAACCCGACGTCCCCGGTGACGTAGACGTTCATGTCGCCGGTGTTGGAGCCGGTGATGTCGCGCATCGCCTTGCCCCAGTCGGGCAACTTGTCGTAGTTGGTCGGCAGCGTGTAGACGGCATACGCGACCTGACCGTTCCGGGCGACGAGGAAACGAGGGGCACCGGGCGTGAACGGCACCACCGGCGGCTGGTCCTTGGTCAATGGGATTTGCCCCGGCTCGGACTCGATCTTCTTCGCGTCCGCGATGATCTTCGTCTTGTTCGCCGGAGTGAGACCATCCGCGTTCTGGTAGACGACGAGCGCCAGGGAGGTTTCCTTCGACGGGAACTCGCTGTCGAGCTTGCGAACCACGTCGGTCGACTCGGCGTTGCCTGGCAGGAATGACTGGGTGTCGTCGGTCGTGACGTCCCCGAGCTTTGACCCGACATTCGCCATCGCGATGGCGACCACGATCCAAGCGGCCAGGACCGCCCACTTCCAGCGGCGTCCCGCGACTATCGATGCCACACCTCTCACCGGACCTCCATGCCGGGAACTGCTTCCCTTTTCAGCCCGCGTCCCCCCGTTGCGGACGCAGGCCGCACACTAACGACTTGCCCCGTTTGGGACCATGTGTAGTGGGCAACCATGGCTGAGGAAATGAACCCCACCGCAGTTGAGCTCGACCCTGGCGTCGAGGAGCGCGTTTCCGCCCTGATCGAGGGAGGTCGCGCGGTGGATTGCGTCGACCTGTCGGAGGTTGATTCGTTGGTCCAGCAGTCGAACCTCACCGAGGAAGAGGAGCACGCCGTGCACGAGCGGATCGAGTCCGCCGGCCTCTCCATCGAGGACGACTGCGGTAAGCAGGCTGCGGAGCCCGCCGGATACAAGAACGGCGAGCTGGCCGAGCAGACGACCGACGCCCTCCAGTTGTTCTTCAACGAGATGCGGAAGTACCCGCTGCTCACGAGGGAGGAGGAGATCGAGCTCGCCCAGGCGGTTGAGCGCGGCGATCTACAGGCCAAGGAGCGGCTGATCAACTCCAACCTGCGGCTGGTCGTCTCGAACGCCCGCCGCTACATGCGCCAGGACCTCAACCTCCTCGACCTCATCCAGGAGGGCATCCTCGGGCTGATCCGCGCCTCGGAGAAGTTCGATTGGCGCAAGGGATACAAGTTCTCCACCTACGCGACCTTCTGGATCAGGCAGGCGATCCAGCGCGCGCTGGAGTCGAAGGAGCGCACGATTCGCGTCCCGAACCAGGTCGCCCAGCGCGAGCGCAAGGTGATGCGGACGGAGCGCGAGCTCGCGACGAAGCTCGGGCGAGACCCGACCACCGAGGAGGTGGCCAAGGCCGCGGAGCTCGAGCCCGCCCAGGTCGAGGAGATCCGCGACCTGACCCGCGTCGTCACCAGCCTCGACCGGCCGGTCGGCGATGAGGACGCCTCCGCGCTCGGCGAGTTCATCCAGGACGAGCGCACCGGCCCGGCGGAGGAGGTCCAGCTCAGCCTCGCGGACGCCACCCTGAGGAACGCCGTCCGGGAGCTTCCCGAGGACGAGCGCAAGGTCATCCAGCTTCGCTACGGCATCAACGGCGACGAGCCCACCCCGCTGCGGGAGGCGTCGCGCCGCCTCGATCTGAAGCCGAGCGAGGTCAAGCAGCTCGAGGAGCGCGGGCTCAGCCGCCTCGCCCAGGCCCGCGAGGTCGAGGCGCTGCGCGAAGCGGCCTAGGGCTGGAGCCCCGAGCGCAGCGCCAGCACCCGGCCGACCGAGCTCTCGAACTCCCCCCGGTCCACCGCCGGCTGCCCCGAGAAGGCCGGATAGACCGCCGTGCTCAGCATCACCATCGCCCCACCGGCCTGCATGAAGGACGTGTACGGCAGTTCGTCGGCCCCGCGGAGTCTCGCCGCCGGCAGCCGGATCTTCTGAACCGCGTTGTCGGTGTTGACGCGAGCGGCTCCGAGGCCGGGGAAGTGCTTGGCGGTCGCGGCCACCCCGCCCGTCGCCAGACCGCGCGCGAACCCGACGGCCGTCTCCGAGACGCCCACCGGCGTGCGCGCGAAGGTCCGACCCTCCGACTCGATCGCCCGGCCGGGCCTGCCCAGGTCCAGCACCGGAGCGAGATCGACGTTGACCCCCATCGAGCGAAGGCTCTGGCCGGTGGCGCGCCCGAGGCGCTCCGCGAAGGCGGCACCGCGCGATCCGATGGATTCCGCCGACGGCTTCGGGGGACCGGGCAGCCGCCTGACGAGCCCACCCTCCTGGTCGACCGTGACGAGGAGCGGCGGCGTCCCCGGCGGCCGCGGGATCGCCTGAAGCTCGGAGGTCAGGCGACGCACGGACTTGCGCCCGCCGACGTTCCCGTCGAAGAGGATCACCCCCGAGACCTGGCCGGCCCTGACCATCCGCCGCAGCGCCTTCGGCGGATGGTGCCCGGAGAAGCCCGTCACCACCCGGGTACCGGCAAGCTGCTCGTCGGTCATGCCGGTGACGGGCGACGCCGTCAGGACCACGGAGAGCGCCGCGACTGCGAGGTTTCCGAGCATGTGGCCAAGGTATAGGCTCGCCAGATGGCCGACTACGCGATCAAGAACCTCCGCGAGTCCAAGGACTCCGCCTCCGAGGCCGGACTCTCCGACTCCATCGAGGCCCGCTTCGCACACAGGGACCTGGGCTCCGAGACGAGCGGCATCTCCTACCAGGTGGTCAAGGCAAGACAGCGCCAGCCGTTCGCCCACAAGCACGGCGAGATGGAGGAGATCTACGTGGTGATCTCCGGCTCCGGGCGCGTGAAGCTCGACGACCAGGTCGAGGAGATCGGCCCGCTCGACGCGATCCGGATCTCCCCCTCCGTGGTGCGCGCCTTCCAGGGCGGCGACGAGGACCTCGTCCTGCTCGCCTTCAGCCCCAGGGCCGACGGCGACGCCGAGATCGTCCAGGACTTCAGCTGGGACTAGGCAGCTCCTAGGCGTCCGGCCACGTTCATAACTTTCGGGGCCGATGCCGCCCCTGATCAGCTTCGAGGAGGCGCTGGAGCTCGGCGCCCTGACCGACCACGAGGACATCGGCGCTCTGGTCGAGCGCGCCTGGGAGGTCCGCCGGGACCGCTTCGGGGACTCGACCGACATGTGCTCGCTCGTCAACGCCAAGTCCGGTGGCTGCGCCGAGGACTGCGGCTTCTGCGCCCAGTCGCGCTATGCGGAGGCGGACACGCCGATGCACGCGATGATGGAGCCGGATCAGATCCTCCAGCACGCGAAGGCGGCCGAGGCCGCGGGCGCCCATCGCTTCTGCATGGTCACCCAGGGGCAGGGGCTCTCCAAGCGGGACTTCGCCAAGGTCCTCGAGGGCGCGCGCCTCGTCTCCGAGCACACCAACCTGAAGCGCTGCGCCTCGATCGGCCACATGTCGGCCGAGCGCGCCAAGCAGCTCAAGGACGCCGGCATCCAGCGCGTCCACCACAACGTCGAGACATCGCGCTCCTACTACCCGGAGGTCTCAACCACCGTTCGCTACGAGGGCCGGGTGCGCACCATCGACGCCGTCAAGGAGGCCGGCCTCGAGACCTGCGTCGGGGGCATCCTCAACCTGGGGGAAACGCCGGAGCAGCGGGTCGAGATGGCCTTCGAGCTTGCCGAGATCAATCCCGACTCGGTGCCGATCAACCTGCTCAACCCCCGCGTGGGCACCAAGTTCGGCGAGCGTGAGCTGATGGACCCCTGGGAGGTCGTGAAGTGGGTGGCGATCTTCCGGCTGATCCTCCCCGACGCCCTCTTCCGCCTCTGCGGCGGGCGCGTGGAGAACCTGCAGGACCTGGCCCCGCTCGCGGTCAAGGCCGGTCTCAACGGCGTGATGATGGGGAACTTCCTCACCACCCTCGGCGTCGAGCCCTCCGAAGACAGGGCGATGTTCGAGGAGCTCGGCCTGAACGTGGCGCGCCAGCCCGACAACGGTGCGAACCCCCGGCCGGACAACCGCTCCGGGTGGCTCGAGGGCGTGACGCCCGACACCCCGATCGACGAGCTGATCGACCGCCGGGCGGAGGCGAACTTCTGGGACCCGTCCACGCAGCTGCGGGTCGTCAAGAAGAAGGGCAAGGTCCCGTCCTACCCCACCCGTCCGTCCGAGGATCAGGAGCCTCAGCCGGCGGGCTGGGGCGACTAGTGCTCGACATCCAGGAGCGTCTCGCGGAGCTCGAGTCGAGCGGGCTGCGCCGCCGCCTCCGCGTGATCGACGGGCCGCAGGGCCCCGAGGTCCTGCTCGACGGGCGGCCGGTGCTGCTGCTCTGCTCGAACAACTACCTCGGCCTGGCCGACCACCCGCGCCTGAGGCGGGCCGCGGCGGACGCGGCTCTCGCGCTGGGGACCAGCTCCGGCGCCTCGCGGCTGATCTCCGGCTCGATGTCCATCCACGCGGAGCTCGAGGACCGTCTGGCGGAGTTCGAGGGCACCGAGTCCGCGCTGCTGTTCGGCTCCGGCTACCTGGCGAACACCGGCGCGATCGCCGCCCTCGCTCGCCGCGGCGAGGTCGTCTTCTCGGACGAGCTCAACCACGCCAGCATCATCGACGGCTGCCGCCTCGCCGGCGCCGAGACCTTCGTCTACCGCCACGCCGACACGGAGCACCTCGAGTGGGGGCTGCGCCGGGCGGCGGGTCGTGGCGCGCTGATCGTCACCGACGGCGTCTTCTCCATGGATGGCGACATCGCACCGCTCGGGGACATCGCCACCCTGGCCGGCCGTCATGGCTGCCGCCTGATGGTCGACGAGGCGCACGCCACCGGCTGTGTCGGTCCCGGCGGCCGGGGCTCCGTCGCCGCCGCGGGCCTGACCGGCGAGGTCGACGTGATCGTGGGAACCCTCGGCAAGGCACTGGGGGGCTACGGCGCCTATGTCTGCGGCTCCCGGGAGATAGTGGATTTCTTGATCAACACCGCCCGGCCGTTCATCTTCTCGACTGCCCCTCCCCCGCCGGCCGTCGCCGCAGCCTCGGCCGCGCTCGAGCTGCTGGCGGAGAGCCCCAAGCGCGTCGAGAGGCTGCGCGGCAACGCTGCCGCGCTTCGCGAGGGCCTGCGCGCCGAAGGCCTGGAGCCGATCGGCGCCGACACGCAGATCGTCCCCCTGGTGATCGGCGAGGCCGATGACGCGATGGCCCTCTGCGAGCGCCTGCTCACCGGCGGTGTCTTCGCGCAGGCGATCCGGCCGCCGACCGTCGCGCCCGGGACCTGCCGGCTTCGCCTCACGGTGATGGCGACCCATCGAGTCGACGATCTTCGCCATGCGGCGCGGCTGATCGGCACTGCGGCACGCGGTCTCGGGCATGGCATGGCCCTCAGCGAGGCCGCGTGATGCGCGGGCTGTTCGTCACCGGCACGGGCACGGAGGTCGGCAAGACCGTCGTCGCGTCCGCGATTGCCTGCGCCGCGCGCCAGGCTGGCGACCGGGTCGCGGTGTTCAAGCCCGCCGTCAGCGGCTTGGACCACTACCCGCTGCGCCCGGAGGTCTGGGAAAGCGCTCCCGAGCTCCCTGACCACGCCCTGCTCAGGCTCGCCGCCGGGTCGGGGCAGGGAGACGAGGAGATCGCGCCCTACCGCTACGGCCCACCGGTCTCTCCGCATCTCGCCGCCCAGCTCGCCGGGAAGGAGATCGAGCCCGACGTACTGCGCGGCTCGGCGCTGGCGGCGACCGAGGGCGCGAACCTGCTGGTCTGCGAGGGAGTGGGTGGCTTCCTGGTGCCGTTCACCCCCGATTACCTGGTGCGGGACCTGGCCCGGGACCTGGGACTGCCCGTGGTGGTGGTCGCTTCGCCCGGCCTTGGAACGATCAACCACACGTTGCTCACGATCCAGGCGATCCGCGGCGCGGACCTCGATGTCGCGGCGGTGATCCTCAACCCCTGGCCGGCCGAGCCCTCACCCATGGAGATCTCCAACCGGGAGACGATCGAGCGCCTGGGATCGGTGACGGTCGAGACGCTCCCGCGCCTCGACCTCTCCGACCCAGGTTCGTGGCCGGCTCTTCGGATTCGCGTGGACTCCCCGCGAGCGGCGAGCAGCCTTCGCGAAGCCGCCTAGCGAGCGCCGGCCGGGACGACGTCCTCGGCGACCGTCGCCTCGGGCAGCGCTGCCGCGCTCTCCTCGGCTGCGTCATGCGAGTCGACCCGCTTCGCACGAGCCCCGCGGACCAGCGTCAGCGAGACCACCAGGCCGGCGACCACCACGAACCCGGCCAGCAGCATCGCGCTGGACAGGGCGTCGACGAATGTGGCCCGTGCCTGCTCCGGCGCTGTTGCCAGGGATGCCGGATCGAACCCCGAGCCGAGCTGGGACTGGAAGATCGCACCCGTCGCCGCGATACCCACCGATGCGCCGATCATGCGGGACATCTGCAGGACGCCGGAGGCGACTCCGGACTTCTGAGCGCTGACGGCGTTCATCGCGGCGGTCGACATCGGCGACATCACCAGCGCGATCCCGAATCCCATCAGGACGAACGGGATGACCAGGCCGGCGTAGGTCGTGCCGGTGTTGATGCCGGCGAACATGAACATCGAGACGGCGAGCACCGCCAGGCCGGCGCTCATCGGGGTCGCGGGCCCAAGCCTGTCGGCGAGCCGTCCGGAGATCGGCGCGACCACCGCGATCACGATCGTGGTGGGCAGGAACCTGATCCCGGCCTCGAGAGCGCTGTAGCCCAGGATGTCCTGCATGTAGAGGGCCATGAAGAAGAACGTGCCCATCATGGCGAAGGTGATGATGAAGGCCACCAGGTTCGAGCCGATGAACTGGCGCGTCTTGAACAGCGCGAACTCCACCATCGGCGCCGAGACTCGGAGCTCGATCGCAACGAAGATCGCCAGGCCGATCAGGCCACCGGCCAGCAGGGAGAGGACCGAGGTGGAGGTCCAGCCCCAGCTGTTGCCCTCGATGAGGGCCAGCACGATCGCCGTGAGGCCGGCCGTCAGAGCAAATATGCCCGGGTAATCCACCCGCCGGTCGATCGTCTCGTCACGCGACTCGCGCACGGCGAACATCGTGGCAGCCACCGCCCCGACCGCGACCGGGAGGTTGATGAAGAAGATCGCGCGCCAGCTCACGTACTCCGTGAGGGCGCCACCCACCACCGGACCGATTGAGAGGGCCAGCGCAGAGACGCCCGCCCAGATGCCGATCGCCCTGCCCCGCTCGACGGCGGGAAATGTGTTGGTGATGATCGAGAGTGTCGCCGGCATCATGAGTGCGGCGCCGATGCCCTGAATCGCGCGGCTGCCGATCAGCATGGCCGGGTCCTGCGCGAGGCCGGCCGTCGCGGAGGTGACGGCGAAGATGACCACGCCGGCCAGGAACATCAGCCGCCGGCCGAAGATGTCGCCGAGGCGGCCACCGGTCGCGATCAGGACGGCGAAGGTGAGCGTGTAGCCGTTGATGACCCACTCGAGAGCGGAGATCTGCGCGTGCAGGTCGCGCTGGATCGACGGCAGGGCGACGTTCACGACGGTGTTGTCGAGCATCACCATGAACAGCGCGAAACACATCGCGCCGAGCGTCCACCACTTGCGGTTGTCGTCCGTGATCAGGTGCCGGTAGCGCGTCATCGGCCCACCTTCCTCTCATGATTGGCGTAGATCTCGGCGAGCTCGGGGCGCTCCAGCAGAGCTTCTAGGGCCGATTCAAGCTTGTGCCGCTCGTCCGCCTCCAGGGAAGCGGTGAAGTCCTCGAGGGTCGCCAGGCGCGCGGAGATGATCCGGTCGGCCAGGCGGCGGCCCTTCGGGGTGAGCGTCAACCGCCGCACCCGGCGGTCATCCGGGTCCTCGACCCGGGTCGCGAGCTTCTTCCGCACCAGCCCGTCGGTGGCGCGACTCGCGGAGGCGACGGAGATGCCGAGCTCTTCGGAGATCGCAGTGACCGTGCGGGACTCGGCGTCCGGCGCCTGGAGCTCGACCAGCACCTTCATCTGGGCGAAGGTGAGGCCGCTCTCGTCGATCACCTTGAAGACCTCGTTGCCGCGGGGGCCCATGCAACGAACGACGAGCGCGCTCAGTTTGAGCGCCAGGTCATCGCGGGCCCCTCGGGCGGTCTTCGCCTCTCTCGTCGCTGCTTCCATGTAAGAAAAGGTTACACGTTTGCAACCTTTTCGAAACCGCAACGACTGTGACAAAGGTCACAGAGCGGAGGAGGCTGGCGGAAAGCCGAGAGCTACAGGGCGCTTGGGGGCGGCAACTCGGGCCCGCCGCGGGCCGAGAGCTCGTGCTTCGGCTTACCCCGGATCACGACGGCAGCGACCACGGCGCCGACGGCGGTGAGAGCCGCTCCCATCGCCATCGCCGCGCCGAGCGCGTCAGTGAACTTGTTGGCCTGCGCGACCCACCCTGCGCCAGCAGCGCGGGATTGAACGCGACGGCAGCGCGACGTTCACCACCGTGCTGTCGAGCATGATTCTGAACATCGACAGGCACATCGCGCCGAGGGTCCACCACTTCCAGTTCTGATCGGTGATGGCCAAGCGCGAGTCCATCCGGCGGCGATCATATGTTGGCCACCGGCGAATGCAGAACGCTGCCCGGCTCGATCACGATCACCTCTGGCATCCATTCACTCAGCAGCGCGACTGGGTGAATGAGGAGCCGATGATGGTCACATCGGCCGAAGGGACCGAGCTGATCGACTCAGAGGGCCGTCGTTATCTCGACGGCGTTTCCTCGCTCTGGTGCAACGTTCACGGGCATCGCCACCCGGCGATCGACGAGGCGGTTCGCGAGCAACTCGACCGGGTCGCCCACTCCACCATGCTCGGGCTCTCGCACCCCGGCGCCGCGGAGCTGGCCGGCCGCCTGGTGGAGATCGCGCCGACCGGGCTCAACCGCGTCTTCTACTCGGACTCCGGATCGACAGCCGTCGAGGTCGCGCTCAAGATGGCCTTCCAGTACCAGCAGCACCGCGGCGGGCAGCACGTCCGGAAGACCTCGTTCATCTGCCTCGAGGACGCCTACCACGGGGACACGATCGGATCGGTCTCGGTCGGCGGGATGCCGATCTTCCACTCGGCCTTCGGCCCGCTGCTCTTCGAAGCGCACCATGCGGAGCCGGGCAACATCGACGACATCGCCCGGCTGCTGGCGATGCGCGAGGAGGAAATCGCGGCGGTCGTGCTCGAGCCGCTCGTCCAGGGCGCGGCCGGGATGCTGACCCACCCGCCGGGCTACCTGCGGGCGGTGCGGCGCCTCTGCGACCGCCACGGAGTGCTCCTGATCTGCGACGAGGTCGCCACCGGATTCGGTCGCACCGGCACGATGTTCGCCTGCGAGCAGGAGGGTGTCTCCCCCGATCTGCTCTGCGTCGCCAAGGGCCTCACCGGCGGCTACATGCCGCTCGCCGCGACGCTCGCCACGGAGCGGATCTACGAGGCCTTCCTCGGCTCGACCTCCGAATACAAGACCTTCTTCCACGGCCACACATACACGGGAAACCCGCTCGCGTGCGCGGCGGCGCTCGCCTCGCTCGAGCTCTTCGAACGCGAGCGGACGCTGGTCCGGATCCAGCCCAAGATCCGGTTGCTCTCGGGCTGGCTCTCGCAGGTCGAGCGCATGCGCGAGGTCAAGGAGGTACGCCAGCGGGGCCTGATGGTCGGCATCGACCTCGGCGAGCACGACCCGGAGCTGCGGCTCGGTCACCGGGTGACGCTGGAGGCTCGCCACCGCGGGGTCATCGTGCGGCCGCTCGGGGACGTCATCGTGCTGATGCCGCCGCTCTCGATCTCGAAGCAGGACCTGCGGCGACTCGTGCAGGTCGTCGCCGAGTCGATCCGGGCTGCCTATCCGGTCGCCGAGCTCGATTCCGGCGCAAAGGGCCGCCTGGACGCGGCCTTGCTCGAAGCGGCCTGACCTATTCCTCGTACGGCTCGAAGTCCGACTTGCGCGCCCCGCAGACCGGGCAGAACCAGTCGTCGGGAATGTCGTCGAACGACGTTCCGGGCGGAACTCCGCCGTCGGGATCGCCCTCGTCGGGGTCGTAGATGAAGCCGCACGAGGTGCAGATGTAGAGCTGCTTGGTGGTGGTCTCGGCTGCCATTGGGCTGAGCAGGGTAACGAGTAGGCTCGCGTGAGGTGGAGGTGGAGATGAGGGCTGAGAGGTGACCGACGTGCCGGAGGCGGGTGGCGCTCCGCTGCGCAATGAGGACGAGGCCCCGGCGGTCCCGAGGCCCGCCGCCACTGTGATCCTCCTGCGACGCGGCGGCAAACACGCCGAGCGCGGCCTGGAGATCCTGCTCGTGCAGCGCAATCCGGAGGCCCGCTTCATGCCCGGCGTCTGGGTCTTCCCCGGCGGTGCGGTCGACGAGGCCGACGGGGACGGCGAGGAGGCTCACCGGGCGGCGGCGGCCAGGGAGCTCGCCGAGGAGGCGGGCATCGAGGTGCCCGCCGAGGAGCTGGTGCCCTATTCGCGCTGGATCACGCCCAGGGTCGTCCCGATCCGGTTCGACACTCGGTTCTACCTGGCGCTCGCGCCGGCGCACTCGCCGCCCGAGCCCGACGGCTCCGAGACGGTGGACGCCGGCTGGTTCGGGCCACGGGACGCCCTCGACCGGCACCACGCCGGAGAGCTGCCGCTTGTCTTCCCGACGATCAAGCATCTCGAGTCCCTCGTCGGCTTCGCAAGCGCCGAGGAGGCGCTGGAGGCGGCGCGGCGACGGGAGGTGAAGGCGGTCGAGCCCGAGGTCGTGGGCGAGGGCGAAGAGCGCCGGATCGTGCTGCCCGACGAGCTGCCCTAGGCAGGTTTCCTTCGAGTCGGCGGCGCGGGCAGCCCTCTGCGCTCCATGGCGGCGCCTCGGATCCTGCCCCCGATCGTGCCGAGGACCATGCCGATGATCGCCGTGACGAGCACCAGGATCGGGGCGAAGCCGGGCAGCGAAACCTTGGCGTCGGTCCCGGCGATCCCGTGCGCGATCAGCAGCCCGGTGCCATAGAGCGTGCCGCCGACCAGGCCGCGAGTGGCTCCGTCCCGGCCGTCGGCGTGCTCGAAGCCGGCGAGAATCCCGCCGACGGTCGCGATGACGCCGATCGCCCAGTACGCCCCAGCCGAGATCCCGAGCAGGACGCCGGCGACTGCCCCGAGGATCAGCGGAGCAACCAGGCCGAGGAACACCTGCACCGATCGAGGACGCTCCCGAAACAGGGGAGAAGCTTCCATCCATCTATCCATCGCCGCACCTCTCATCCCGCTACCGCTGGGCCGGTAGGCGCAGCGGACCGTATCAGCGCGGTGTGGGCTCCCTCGGGACCAAGAACCTCGCGCGATGCCAGCCAGGTTCCGCTCGGGCCGTAGTCGCGTAAGAATGGCGGCGATGACGAACACCCTCCCCGCAGAGGTGCGCGATGTCTTCGAGAGCTTCATCACCTGCGAGCTGACGACGGTCGACGGGGCCAAGCAGCCCATCACCTGGCCCGTCACCCCCTACTACCAGCAGGGCGGACCGACCATCGACGTGACGACCGGGCTCGGCTACCCGAAGAAGGCCGACGACGCGGCCGCTCATCCGAGCGTCTCCCTTCTCTTCTCCGACCCCACCGGCTCCGGGATCGACAGCGGCCTCCGCGTGCTCGTCCAGGGCACCGCCACCGTCGATGACGAGGACCTGAAGGCGAACGCCGAGCGCTACGTCCGCGAGTCGGGCGAGAAGCTCCCCGCGACCAAGAAGATGAACCCGCCGAAACCGCTGCGCCCGATGTTCAACTGGTACTACGCCCGCCTCTACATCAAGGTGCGGCCCGAGCGGGTCCTCGTCTGGCCCGGGGGGAACCTCGCGGAGGAGCCGGCGATCCACGACGCGCACCTCGAGGAGGTCCGCTCAGGGCACGTCGAGGAGCCGGCGGCCGACCACGGCAAGCCGGCGCAGGCCCCGCCTGCCTGGGACTCGCGCATGGAGTACCTGGCCGGGCACGACACCGGGGTGCTCAGCTGGATGGGCCCCGACGGGTTCCCGATCGCCGTCCGCGTCCCGTTCACCGCCGACCCCGCGTCGAAGTCGATCTCGATCGACGCCGTCCCGAACGGGCTACCTGTCCTCGCGGGGCGCACCTGCCTCGCCGTTCACGAGCACGCGCCCGACTTCACCTGGCAGCGCAACATGCAGGTGCGCGGCACGCTCGAGCCCTCGGATGACGGCTGGCGGCTGGTCCCGCGGCGTATCGTCGGCGGCTTCGAGATCCCGCACAGCCGCTTTGGCCGCTACAGGGACTTCATTAAGAAGGGGCCCGGCTTCTACCGGACCTACCGCAGGCGCCTGAGGGAACGCGCCGGTTAGGACCCGATCTTCGGCGGGAACGGCTCGAGGCCCGCGTTCCACGGCCCGGGCTTGTAGATATCGAGGTTGTTCTCCTCCATCTCCCCGTGGAGCCGGTCGAAGATGCCGCCGGCGGAGCGCAGCGACTCCTTGAGCTCCTCCTTGGTCCGCGCGCGAAGGCGCCAGTGGAAGAACAGCTGCTTCTCGGTGATGCCGAAGTCGACCTCGGCGGGGATCTGCGTGATCCAGTCGATGAAGCCCGGGCTGAAGAGCTCGCGCAGCGCCACCGGGTCGTGGTCCTTCGGCACGGTCGCGACGAAGCGCTTGTTGAAGTCGATGCTCTCGAACTCGACGCGGCGGCGGCTGAAGCGGTCGACGGTGTCGCTAGCCGTCTTCTCGAGCGACTCGACGTCGAAGACGGGCACCACCATCGCCAGGTCCGGCATGTGGGCCTTGACGATCACCGCGCCGGGGACGACTGCCTTGCTCAGGAAACCGCCCTCCTCGTGCTCGTCGGCGTCGCACGATGCGCCGAAGAACCCGTCCGAGAGCTCGCCGGTGAGGCGGTTGGTCCCGCCCGGGCAGAGGGCGACCGGGCCCTCCTTCGGGTTGATGCCCCCGATCGGCTCGTACCGGAGCCCCCGCTCCGTCCCCAGGCCGGAGACGATCCCAGCCCACTCCTCGTCGGCCTTCGCGCTCAATCGACGTCGACCAGGTCCTCGCGGCCCTCGGCCTCGAGCTGGGCCTTGTAGACCGGGTACACGGGCTTGGTGAGCGGCACAAGCTTGAGGATCTTCGCGACCGGCCCGCTCGCCTTGATCTGGCCGCGGGCGAGCGCGGTCGTCACGTTCACCTTGCCGAGCCAGAACCGGTGGGCGGTGTCCGCCTCCATGCTCATCACGACCTCCGGCTCCATCTCGGTATCGCCGAAGTCGACGTCGGCCGGCTCGCCCTCCTGCAGGCGCAGGGTGATCGTCGAATCCGGCTCGCGATAGTCGTACTGCAGGATCGTGTTCGCCTTCCTGAACTTCGGACCCAGCTCCGGGTCCTTCGCGATGTCGGCGAAGAGCTTGCCGATGGTGTCGTAGACCTCCTGAGCGTCCTTGAAGTACGCCAACTCCTCACCTCCCGTGTGGGTGGGGAATCCTACGTGCAGGACGGCTTCGCCATCAGATCGCGGCCACGAGCGGCGACATAAGTCGCTTCGGGCTTCGCCTTCGCTCCAAGCGGAGCGGCCTGGTGGCCGCATTGTCCGGAAGGACTTCCGGATCTTCCCGCCGCCGAAGAGGGACGGGAAGTCCGGGGCGACCGTGCAGGCCGCGTATGCCGACGGGCCACCCGGGGGCAGCGGGTTGGCGTTCACGTCCGAGTTCGGCGCGACGAAGTTGGGCGAGAGCGGCGAGACCGCCGAGGAGAGCGGGAACTGGCCGCTCTCAGACTGCGGAGCCCCGCCGGGCGTCGGCGTGTCGCCCTGGTGGACCACGGTGACCTGCTGGCCGCCGAAGGTGTTGCTGCAGTCGTGGCTCGGGAAGATCTCGGCCTGGCTGCTCGAGTACGGGTTGCCGATCGCGAACGGCTGCAGGTAGCCGTTGCCCCGGTTGGTCGGCACGCGGCTCGGATAGATCGAGAGCGACTCCGGCGTCAGCATCAGCATCTGCCGCGAGATGTGGAGCGGAGCGCTCTGGCCGTTCTGGAACGGCAGGTAGCCCTCCGTGGCGCTCGGGATGTTCCCGAGGAAGTCTGTGACGACCGGAGCCTGGTAGTCGAGCCAGCGGACGAGCGGGTTGAAGTTCGCGAGGAACGGGTCGAGGCCATCCATCACCGGGCGGAGCTTCGTGGAGGAAGCTGCTCAGCGACGGCAGGCCGGTCGCCGACGCCTTGATCAGCGGGTCAAGGTTCTGGAAGAGCTTATGGGCCTTCGGGGTGAGGTGCCGCACGTCGCGGAGCGTCGGGCTCAGGTCGCGCGCGACCGGCCGCAGGTCGTGGAACACCGGGCGCGCGTCGATGGCGAAGCCCTTCAGGCGGTCGAGGGTGAGGCGGCTCTCGTTCTCGAAGGTCGGGAAGATCTTGAAGGTGTCGGAGAGCGCCTTGCTCTGCGACGCCAGCGCGCCGAAGGTCCTGTTGGCGCCGACGATCGCCCCGGCCAGGGCCTGGTCGTGGGCGGTGAGGGCGCCGAAGACGTCGCCGGTGTCGTGGACGAGGGTCCGCAGCGACTGCTCCTGGCTGCGCAGCGTGCCGAGCACGTCGCTCGCGTCGGAGGCGAATGGGCCGAGGTTGCCGAACGCGTCGTTCAGGTCGAGGCCGCGCCCGTTGATCGCCAGGCCTGCGTTCTGCATCCAGGACTGGAACGCCTCGCGGGTGGGCTTGTCGAAGCCTTGGAAGATCTCGTCGATCTGGGTCTCGTTCTGGACCTGCGTCTGGGCCAGGTGCCCGCCCTCGGGGATCGGCTGCGGCGCGTCGCTGCCTGACACCTGCCCGACGTCGATCGAGCTGGACTGGGCCTGGACGTTGCCGGCGGTATCGCCGGGCTGCACCTGGCTGCCGCTGGTGATCTCGATGTAGGTCTCGCCGAGCAGCGTCTTCTGGCGGAGGATCGCCTTCGCGTCCGAGGAGATCGGCGCGTACTGCGGGTCGATCTCGATCGTCGCCTGGGTCGTGTTGCAGACCGTCGGGTCGGTGTGGCACTCGCTCTCGGGCGCCAGGCCGATGTCCTTGACCTTGCCGACCGAGACGCCGCCGATCCGAACGTCGGCTTCCTTCTGCAGCGTGATCGCCTCCGGGAAGTCGGCGGTGAACCGGTAGCTCTCCGGCTTGAAGGGCACCGGGCCGCCGAAGGTGACCCACAGGAAGAGCAGCAGGCCGAAGCAGGACAGCGTGAAGCCGACCGCGACCAGGATCCGCCCTATCGAGGGAGCCTGCTTCTGCACCTAGATCACTTCTCCGTTCATGGGGCTCATGGCGGGCACACCGTTCCGAGCAGCTGTCCGAGCCCGGTGACCACGGGGGCGAGCGGGCTCGACGCGAGGATCGACTTGGCCGTGTTGCAGGTCGCCATCAGGTAGACGTGGCGGTAGACGCCGTGCGCGTCCTGCGAGCTGAACGTGCTGTTGCCGACGTGGGCGAGCCAGCCGAGCCAGTACAGGTAGCCCTCGTCGCGGCCGGGGGTGCCGGGGGCCTCGGCTCCGTTCGGGTTGTAGGCCGCCATGTTGAACAGCTCGTTGAGCTTCGAGCCGACGGTGGTCAGGCGCGGGGTCGCCCTGACCAGGTTCTCGGCGGCGGGCCTGCAGGTTCGCGGACCGGCTGGCGGGCGTTGACCACGAACGGGCGGATCTCCTGCTTGACGGGGTCGTAGGTGTTCTTCGCGAGGCTGCCCAGCGAGTCGTTGACCGACTTCAGCTTGCGGGCGAACGGCCGGAGGCTGTTGATCGAGGGGCCGAGGACCGTGGCGAGCTGGTCGGTCTTGGCGAGCGCGACCCGCGTGGTCCTCAGGGTCGGGCCGAGCAGGCCGACCGAGCGCTGCACGTCCGGCGACTGGCTGGCGATCGCGCCCAGGGCCTGGTTGGAGGCCGTGACGAGCTGCTCGATCCCCTGGCCGTCCTGGCCGACCCGGCCCCAGAGGATGTTCATGTTGTGGATCAGGGTCGCGAGGTTCGTCTTGCGCTTCGCGACCTCGGTGTTGAGGCCGCGCGAGACCCGCGGTTGATCGGGCCCGAGGCTGCCGAGGAGCTTGCCGAGGTCCTTGCCGCGGCCGTTCAGCCCCTCCCCGCCCTGGGTCAGGAGCAGGCGCAGGTACGCCCTGGTGTCGCCGTCGAGCGCCGAGAGGATCTGGTCGACGTTCGTGTCCGGCGCCGTGTTGGCGAGCGGGATCGTGTCGCCGTTCTGGAACTCGTCGTTGTTCGAGTTGGGGTCGTAGTTGGTGCCCGGATCGAGCTCGAGGAACATGTCCTTCAGGCCAGTCTTCGGGCGGAGCAGGATCGTCGCGTTCTTGTAGACCGGCAGGAACTGGCGGTCGATGTCCATCGTCACGACCGCGTGGCCGTCCTCGTAGTTGACGGCGGAGATGTCGCCGACGCGGACGCCGGCCACTCGGACCGTCTGGCCCTGGCCGGGGGTCACGGCCTGGGCGGTCGACATGTCGGCCTTGAGCTCGAAGGGCTTCGCCTCGAGCAGCGGGATCCGCAGACGCTGGTTCTGGACGATGATGTAGGTCGCGAGCAGCCCGACGGTCAGCAATCCGAGGATCGCCAGGAAGTCGCGCAGGTGGTCTCTGAATCGCCTTGCGCATCAGCCCTTCGCCCCCCTCGCCGAGGAGGACGACGACACGGGGACCCCGTTGGCCCGCTGGAATGCCGGTCCAGGCCTTCTGCCAGCTGGTCCATTGCCGGCAGCAGCTTGTCGAGCAGCTGCTGCGCCGCGTTGTCCTTGCCGGCCGCCTTGAGCTGCTTGTAGTCCGTGAGCTGGCTGAGGATGTCCGCGTAGCGCGAGTCGAGCGAGTTCTCGCGCGGGCTCGCCGACGGTCGCGCTCTTGCCGCTGGCCTTCGACGCCGGCGCCGGGCCGATCTCGCTGCGGAGATCAGGCGGATCCTGGGTCTCGCACGGCACGTCGGGCCGGAACGGGGTCTTGGCCGAGGACTGCTTCGCGGGCTGCGGCGCCGAGGAAGCTGTAGGGGACGACGCCGGTCAGCGGCGCGGCCACGTCGGGGCTGTTGAACGGCGCGATGCGTGTTGGAGCCGCCGCCGCCGAGCACGCGGAACTCCTGGCCGTTGGCGTCACCCGAGCGGCTCTCGCCCGCGACGCCGGTCAGCCCCCACGCGAACTCCTGGAAGACCTTGCCCGCGGCCGGATCGCTGTCGGTGTTCGGGATCGTGGTGTTGCTCCAGGGGATGACGACGTTGTTGAAGCAGGAGGACAGGGCGCGCGCCTGCTCGAGGAACGGCAGCGAGTCGTTGCTGAGGGCGGCGAGGTCGGGGACGGTCGGCCGCAGGTCCTCGACCAGCCCGCGCAGCTCGCTCTTGGAGATCAGCTGGCGGAGCTGCCCGATCCACGGGTTCGCGTAGTCGAGCGCGGAGTTGGCCGACTTCACGCCCGGCAGGGCCTCGCGGGCGAAGGCGCGGAGCGCCGGGAAGTCCTGGTTGAGCTGGAAGAGCGCCGGGCGGCCCACGGCGAGCGCCTTGGGCAACTCGACGATCGCGTCGCGCAGCGAGGCCTGGTGGGCGGCGAAGTCGCCGCTGACGGTGTTGAAGTTCGTGATCAGGCCCTGCAGGTCGGTGCTGTTCGCGTTCAGCTCGCGCGCGACGACGTCGAGGTTCGAGACGAAGCCGGCCAGGTCGCCCGGCTGGGTGCCGAGCAGGGCCTGGTTCACCTGCGACGTGTACTCGAAGGCGGCCGGCGAGGTCCGGAAGGACTCCTGGAAGCCCTTCGCGCCGCCGTACTTGTACGAGGGCGCCGCCGAACTCCTTCAGGAAGATCTGCAGGTCCTGCCGCACCGGCGCCTGCAGCGAGGTCAGCACCTGGTCGAACTGCACGGAGCTCGAGGTCTGGGTCTCCGGGATGACGGATCCGCTGTGCAGCTCGGGAGCGCTCGGGCTGCCCGGGTGCAGGTCGACGAACAGGTTCCCCTCGAGGAAGAGGCGCGGCCGCAGCTGCAGCGTCGCGTCCTGGCGGATCGGGAGCGCCGTGTCCTCGAGGTCCATCGTGACGATGGCGGCGTCCTCGCCCTTGCCGTTCGCGTTCGTCACGTGCTGGACGTCGCTGACCTCGCCGACGTCGACGCCGGAGATCCGCACCGGGCTCTTGGCGCGGATGTTCTGCGCGTCGCGCGACGACGGCCTTGAGCTGGTAGCCGTGGCCGGCGAACGGGATCGCTCTTCGTGAACGCCAGGTAGAAGCCGATGAAGGTGAGCACGATCGCGATCAGCCCGATCTGCAGCGTTGGAGAGGCGGCGGTTTTCGTTCGCGGCGGTTCACGGGTTCTCAGGTGGGTTGTTGGCGGAGTCCCAGAAGATGCGCGTGCCGTCCTGCTCGAGGAACACGTCGTCCTTGCCGAGGGGCGGCACGCCGCCGGCCTTGGTGACGTTCGACGGGACCGAAGGTCGGGTTGTCGGGGTTCTGGCCCGGGAGCAGCGACTCGCCCGAGCGGGTAGCCGGTCTGGCCGGACTGGCAGTTGGGCTTGCCGTCGGTGGTGGTGGGGCCGTACGGGTTGCCGTGCAGGACCGGGATGGCGTCGTGGGCGTCCGGCGCGCTGTTCAGCGGGCTGAAGACGCCCTGGTCGCTGGGCGGGACCAGCGGGCTGCTCGAGAAGCGGCCGTCACCCTGGCCGCCCGAGTAGTTGTCCATCGGGTTGCGCGGGAGGTGCGATTCGGATCGCGTCGAGCCCGCGATCGCCGGCCCGATGACCCGCTCCGCGTAGCCGAACGGCGTGGGCAGCGAGAAGTGGCTCGTCAGGTACGTCGTCCAGTAGGTGAAGTAGTTGCAGACCGTCTGGGCCGGGACGATCTTCTGGCCGGCGTCCTGGACGAGGTTGAAGGTGTCGCCCGAGGCGGGTCAGGCTGGTCAGCGTCGACGGGTCCGCGACCAGGTCGTTCAGGTTGGACATCACGTCGCTTGAGGTCCTTGTTCATCTGGACGGTCCGCGGCAGGACCTTCGAGCCGAGCAGGACCGTCTGGTTGAGCTCCGGCAGCGCGGCGCGCAGGTCGCGGACTCCGGGCCGCAGCAGGCGCGAGAACTCGGCGAAGTCCGCCAGGAACGGCCGCTGGACGGGCAGCGACCGGATGCCGGCCTCGAGAGCGGGCGGGCCGCCGGAGATCGTGTCGCGCAGGGCCTGCGGGTCGGAGGAGATGGCGCCGAACGCGATCGCGCCGTTGGTGAACTGCTCGGCGTTGTCCACGGCGACCGGCGCGACGATGCGGGCGGCGTCGCCGAGCTCCGGGAAGAAGCGGACGAGCTGGGTGGCCGGGTCCGCGAGCGCGGCGGAGACGGGCTTCAGGTTGGCGAACAGCGGGTTGAGGGCGCCGATCGCCTCGTTCAGCGAGGCGCCGCGCGCGGCGAACGCGTCGCCGAAGCCCTGCAGGACGCGCTGGCTGTTCTCGCGCGTCGCGGTGTCGAAGGTGTTGTAGACGTCGTCGAACTCGACCTGCTGGCTGGACTGGGCGAGCGGCAGCGTGGCGCCCGCGGGCAGGCCGGTCTCGCTGGTGCCGCGATCGATCTCGAGGTACTTGAGGCCGAACGAGGACCGGTAGCGGACCCGGATGGTGGAGTCGGCGGGCAGCGGGTCGGCGCTCTTGTCCAGCTTCAGGTTGAGCTTGGCGACCGTGGAGGCGCTCGAGCCGTCGGCCGTCTGGCAGCCGCTGTTCGGCGGGCGCCTGGACGGTGTCGATCGACTCGACGACGCCGACGCGGTTACCGCCGATGCGGACCTCGTTGTTGGGCCCGAGCCTGGCGGCGTCGCAGATCTCCGCCGAGACCTGGTAGGTCGGCACGAACGGCAGCCCGTTGTTCGCGTTGTAGGCGAGGAAGACGGCGACGATCACGATCAGCGTCGTGATCGCTCCGACCATCGTCGGCGACGCCGCCAGCGAGCCGACGCGTGCGCGGCCGTTCATCGTGGTGCTCCGGGTCTCTATATGTGGGTAGGGGAGGTCATGGTCGTCATTGGCCGAGGAGGAAGTTGAGGAGGTCCTGGGTCGAGGAGCCGCTGGGGAGGAGCTGCCGCTGGCGCCGCCGAGGCCGAGGCTCTGAGGGAGCTGCCCGAGGTCCGGCAGCTGGGGCAGGTCGGGCAGGTTCACGCCCGGCAGCAGGTCCTGGAGCTTCTTCTTCGCGTCGTCCGGGATCTTGTTCGGGTCGACGCCGTTGAGGATCTTCTGGATCTGCTTCTGCTGCTGCGGGCGTGACCGTCTGCGGCTGCGGCTGCGGCGCCTGCGCGGGGCCGGGGTCGCGCCCTGCAGGCCGGCGGCGGTGTGCGTGCTGATGTTCTCGTCGCAGATCTGCGGGACCGTGCTGCCGTCCGGGCAGACCGAGTTGTCGTAGCGCGGCAGGTTCCCGAACAGGCCGTCCGATTGGCGCGCGTAGTTGATGCCCGGCTGCCGGTCGCCGAGCAGGCCCGCGCACTCGGCGAAGTTCCTCGGATCGGTGGTGCTGCCGCCGCCCTTCGCGGGAACCTGCGGGCCGGTCTGATAGCCGCACTTCGTCGGCAGTGCCCGGCGCCTCGACGAGGGTGATGCCGAGCGCGTGGCCGAGCTGGTCGAAGAGGTTGAGCGAGTTCGTCTGGATGTAGGCGTAGTTGAGGAGGCCCTCGAGGCCGGTGTAGCCGGGGTTGCCGCCGTTCGGGTCGGCGCCGGACGGAGCGCCGTTCGCCCACTTGCAGGCGACGGTCTGGTCGCCGTGCAGGCCGGTGAAGGTCGGGATCGCCGCTCAGCTTCTTGATCGAGCGCCTGGACCCGTGCGGTCGGCCTCACCGGGCTGCTGGCGAAGGTCGTAGCGGGCGCACGCGTCCTCCTCGCCCGCGTTGTTCGGGTCGGAGGCGCTCTCGAGGAACTGGGCGACCTGGTCCGCGGCCGGGTACGCCTTCGTGCTGGCCTGGTCGAGCGCTGCGATCTCATCCTGGCTGTTGGCGAGGGCGGTCTTGCCGACATGGGCGGCGCCGCCGAGCGAGGTGAGGGACTGCTCGGTGCCGCTGTTGAAGGCGGGCAGGTGGGTCGCGAGCTTGTTGAGCCCGGGCGCCGCGGCGTGCAGGTCGGTGAGCAGCGGCGTGCTGCTGCTCGGCGAGGTTGCCGAGCTGGAACATCGTCGGCTTCAGCTGGGCGAGGAAGTCGTCGAGCAGGTGGAAGTTCTGCGCCAGGTCGTTCGAGCGCTCCGCCGAGATCGCCGCCGTGCGGCCGGCGTTGTCGATGAAGTGGACGACGTCCTCCTTGCGGTTCGCGAGCTGCTGGAAGATCGTGTCCGCGTTGGTGTTGAGCTCGGCGATCGTCGTGTTCTGCTGGCCGAGGATGTTGAGGACCTGCTTGAGCTGCTGGAGGGCCGGGGCGCCGGAGCGGATCGCGGCGTTCAGGTTCTCGGCGTTGCCGTCGAGCGCGGTTCCGAACTCGTTGATGAGGAGCTGGAGCCGCTCCTTGAACGGCTCGCGCAGGGTGTTCTGGGCCAGGTCGGGCTGGACGGTGGTCTTGTTGCGGGCCGCGGGGATCGGCCCGGTGAGGGGCTGGGTCGAGGAGCCGGGCTGGCAGTCGAGGAAGTACTCGGCGATCAGCGACTGCGGCTCAGACGAGCAGCTGGCGTCGGCCTTGAACTCGGGGAAGCCCGAGTCGACCTCGAACGTCACCAGCGCGGTCTTCTGCGGGGTGATGTCGAGGTCGGTGATGGTCCCGGCCTTGGCGCCGGCGACCCGGAGCTCCGACCCCTTGACGAGGCCGAAGGCGTTGAAGAGCTCCGCCTGGTAGGTGTGGCTGCCGGACGCGCCGGCGCCGGCGACGAGATAGGCCGGGACGGCCGCGAGCAGCGCCGAGTATGAGCAGGATCCTCTCTCATGGTCCGAGCGGGGTCTGGCTGGGGTCGCAGTCGACGGTGCCGCCCTGGGTGAGCTGGTCGGAGCTCAGGCCGCGCTCGTTGGCGCCGGGGCAGCGCTGAAGGTCCTTGATGCCGAGGTTCTGGGTGAGCTCGGCCGGGTTGAGCAGCTGGCAGAGCGCTGGTACCCGCCCGGGATCTGGAGGATCTCGACGATGCTGTTGCAGGGAACGCCGGCCGAGGGGGCGCCGACGCTGAAGGTGTTGAGGGTGGTCGAGATGCGGCCGATGCCGCCGAAGGCATCCGGGAAGCCGGAGTGCCCGAAGTCATCGAACCACCCCGTGAGCTCGGGGCTGTAGGCCCGGAGCATCGAGACCTGGTCGAGGGAGTTCTCGCAGCGAATCGGCGGAGGCGGGCAGGGCGCCGGGGCGCGATGCTCCGTTTCGATCGACCGGCCCGACCCCGATCTGGGCGAGCGGGTCCTGCAGGCGGGTGAGCTCGATCAGGTCGTTGTTCTGGCCCGGTGAGTTGATCACCTGGTTCAGGTTCTTGACGGTGGGGACGGCGTCGCGGGCGAAGCCGCGAGGCGCTTGGCGAAGGGCTGGAGCTTTCGGGCGACCGGGCGGGTGGCGTTGATCAGCGGCTGGACGTCGTCGAGCGCGGCGCGGAGGTTGACCGCGGTGGTGTTGAACTGGCGCATGAAGTCGGGCAGCTGGCCGACCGCCGATGCCAGCGAGGCCTGCTGGGAGCCGATCGTGCCGAGCATCCCGTTCAGGTTCGAGACCAAGGAGGAGATCTCCGGGGACTTCGCATCGAGGGTCGAGGTGAGCCCGGCGGCGTCCACCACCAGGCCCTCGAGGTTCGCCTGGTCTGAGTTGAGCTCGCCGAAGACCCGCCGGGAGGTGGAGAGGAAGGGGTTCAGGTAGTAGAAGCCGCGGTTGGCCTTGGCGCCGACCCCGTCGTAGGCGCGGGCGAAGCCCTTGATCACCTCCTGGAGGTGGGAGACGGTGGGGCGATCGAGGGTGTTGAAGAGCTGGTCGAGGTCGACCTCGGAGGTGGTGTCGGCCTGGGAGATGTCTCCTCCCGAGGAGATGCTCTTCCCATCGGGATGGGTGGGCAGGGAGAGGTCGACGTAGCGGTTGGCGATCCCCGAGAGAGACTGGGAGCGGATCGTGGCGTGGGTGCCGTCGGGCAGCGGGGCGTAGGCGGAGTCGGAGATCTCGAGCTCGACCAGGGCCTGGCCGTCGTCGGAGAGGGAGATCTGCTTGACGGATCCGACGGGGACGCCGGCGACGCTCACGTTGTTGCCGGTGACCAGCTGCGAGGCGTTCTCGAACTCGGCCGTGACGGTGTAGCTGGACCCGCCGCCGAGGACCAGCAGCAGGACGACGATCGCCGCGCCGATCAGCGCGGCAATGGCGGCGACCCGCCCTACAACACTCGTTGTGGCCACTGGATCCTCTACCTACCCGTTGCTCTCTCGAACCCCCCGCGCCTGAGGCACCCCGTCCCAGGCACGGCCGTCTACCTAATATTGTCAAAGGGGCTTCGACGGCTGTCAAAGGGGAACCGTCGCCCCAGGGGCTCGGATTCCGCATTCCGATGCGGTTCAAGCCCCCGCCGCGCGTTGAGTTCAGATTAAGCTCGGCGAGGCGAGAGCTGGCCGGCGGGGATCACGCCCGGATAGAGCGCGGCGACCCAGACCGGGGCCAGGGCCTCCACGACCTGTTTGGGCGTGCGCTCGCCGCGCCCCAGATAGACGTAGCAGCAGCGCTCGGCCATCCAGAAGAGCGCCTCGGCGGTGGACCGGGGCTCCAGCGTGCGGGGGATCAGGCCCACGTCCTGCTCCGAGCGGATGTGAGCCTCGGTGGCCCCTATGAACCGCTCGGCGATGTCGAACCAGAGGGCCCGGACCTCCTCGTCGTAGGTCGAGACCTCGGCCGCGATCCGGAGAAGGAGCGCCTCCCCCGCGTACACCGAGACGACTCCGTCGATCGCCCGGCGGACCCGCTCCGCCGGGGGACCGACGCCGTGCCACCAGCGATCCGCCATCTCATAGAGCTGCTCCGAGACCTCCCCCACGGCCGCCAGCAGCAACTCCTCCTTGTCGGAGAAATGGGTGTAGAAGGCAGGCCGCGAGACATCCGCGGAGCGAGCGATCTCGTCGATGGTGACGCTGGGACCCCTCGGGAGCGTCGGCGTAAGGCCCGGCAGAGGGTGATCTCGAGCGCCCTGACATAGTGTCCGACACAGTGTCTGACACTGCGTCAGGGAACTTCGACTTCGACTGGATCGTCATCGGGTCCGGCTTCGGCGGATCGGTGTCCGCCCTGCGGCTCGCCGAGAAGGGCTACCGGGTCGCCGTCCTCGAGTGCGGCCGCCGCTACCGGGACGAGGACTTCGCCAAGTCGGCCTGGAACCTCCGACGCTACTTCTGGATGCCCCGCCTCGGGCTCCGCGGAATCTTCCGGATGACGGCCTTCAAGGATCTCTTCATCGTCTCCGGCTCCGGGGTCGGGGGTGGCAGCCTGGGATACGCCAACACGCTGTACCGGGCCAGGCCGGCGTTCTTCGAGGACCCCCAGTGGGGCGGGCTCGGCGACTGGCAGGGCGAGCTGACCCCCCACTACGACACCGCCGAGCGCATGCTGGGCGTGACGGCCTATCCGGACAAGGGGCCGGCGGACGACCTGCTGCGCGAGTACGGCGAGGAGATCGGCGTCGGCGACACCTTCAAGCCGACGCGGGTCGGCGCCTACTTCGGCGAGCCCGGCGTCGAGGTCGACGATCCCTTCTTCGGCGGCGAGGGGCCCCCGCGAAGCGGCTGCGTCCGCTGCGGTGGCTGCATGGTCGGCTGCCGGCACGGCGCCAAGAACACCCTGGTGAAGAACTACCTCTGGTTCGCCGAGAAGCTCGGCGTCGAGATCCTGTCCGAGCGGCAGGTCACCGACATCACTCCGCTCGGCGCGAAGGACGGCAGCGACGGGTACAGGGTGACCAGCCGCCGCGCAGGTGCCTGGCTCACCCGCCGGCGCACGGCCTCTCTCACGGCGAGGGGCATCGTGGTCGCGGCCGGCGCCCTCGGGACGAACAAGCTGCTCGCCGACTGCCGCCACCGTGGCTCGCTGCCGCGTCTCAGCGACCGGGTCGGTCACGTCGTGCGCAGCAACTCCGAGTCGATCCAGGCGGTCACCGTCCCGGACGACGAGCGCGACTTCGCCGAGTCGGTTGCGATCACCTCGAGCATCTACCCCGACCCCGACACCCATATCGAGGTCGTCACCTACGGCCACGGCGGAGACCTGATGAGCCGGCTGTTCACCGTCATGACCGGCCCGGGCACCCGAGTGACACGCCCGCTCAAGTGGGTCGGGGCGATGCTCCGGCACCCGCTCCGGACGCTGCGGCTGCTCTGGCCCTTCGGATGGTCGCGCCGCACGGTGATCCTCCTGGTGATGCAGACGACGGACGCGGCCATGAGGCTCGTGCCGAAGCGGAAGCTGTTCCGTCGCGGCGTCCGCCTGCAGACCGAGCAGGACCCGGAGCGGCCGAACCCCACCTACATCCCGGCGGCGGCCCGCGTCGCGGAGTGGTTCGCGAAGCGAACCGGGGGCATCGCCCAGTCCGGGATCACGGAGTCGAGCCTGAACATCCCCACGACCGCCCACATCCTCGGCGGCGCGGTGATCGGCGACGGGCCCGAGCACGGCGTCGTCGACGCGGGAAACCGGGTGTACGGCTACGAGAACCTGATGGTCTGCGACGGCTCCGCGATCCCCGCGAACCCCGGCGTCAATCCGAGCCTCACCATCACCGCTCTCGCGGAGCACGCGATGGCGGAGGTGCCGCCAAACGCTAACGGCGTGCAGCGACAGCTTCCGGAAGCCGCGCAACCGGCTCTGGCGCGGGTGGCGTCGTAGGAGGGGCCCACGGGCGCGATTACTGAGCGCCCGTGGGAGGTTCCTACGGCGACAGGACCCGCGCCCCTAGCCGTTCGCGCCTAGCCGTTCGCCGAGCTGAAGTGCTCGGCCGCCTTGGCCCAGTTGACGACGTTCCACCATGCGTCGATGTAGTCGGGCCGCTTGTTCTGGTACTTCAGGTAGTAGGCGTGCTCCCAGACGTCGCAGCCGATGATCGGCGTCTGGCCGTCGGAGATCGGGGAGTCCTGATTCGCGGTCGAGACCACGGCGAGGCCGGAGCCGTCGTGGACTAGCCATGACCAGCCGGACCCGAAACGGTTCACGCCGGCGTTCTTGAACTCCTCCTTGAAGGAGTCGAGGTCGCCGAATTTGTCGTTGATCGCCGAGGCGAGGTCGCCATCGGGCTCACCGCCCCCGTCGGGGCTCATGATCTCCCAGAAGAACGTGTGATTGGAGTGGCCGCCGGCGTTGTTGCGGACGGCGGTCTCCTTGTCGCCCAGGCTGGAGAGATTCTGGAGCACCTCGTTCACGTCCTTGTCGGCCCACTCGGTGCCCTCGAGGGCGGCGTTGGCCTTGTCGACGTAAGCCTGGTGGTGCTTGTCGTGGTGGACGCGCATCGTCTGCTCGTCGATGTGCGGCTCGAGCGCGTTGTAGTCGTAGGGAAGATCCGGTACCTCAAACGCCATTCGCCCTCCTTAGGGGTCGGTGGCCTGCTGCTTCTAATCTAACGATCGTGCACCGCGGGCCGCCCGGCGGAGGAACCTGGACCGGCGTCGCCGTGACGATCGGAGGGATCCTGATCGGCATCGCGGTGGCGCTGGCGATCCCATCGCTGCGCGGGGCGATCGGCGACGCGATCCACGGAGACACGGCCGCCGTCCGGCGAGACCTGAACGGGAACGCGGCCGGGGCGCTGCTGGTCGTCTGGCTGGCCCTCGTCCACGTGATCGTCTGGTACCCGGCGGAGATCCTGGACGCCGCCACCGGCTACGTGTTTGGCTTCGGCGTCGGGTTCCCGCTCATGCTGGCCTCCTGGACGATCTCCGGGCTCGCCGCCTACGCGGTCGGCCGGCACTTCGCCCGGCCGGTGCTCTATCGGGTCGCCGGCGAGGAGCGCTTCATCCGGATGGAGCGGACGATCCACCGGGGCGGCGTGCTCGTGCTCCTGGCCGTGCGGCTGATCCCGATCATGCCGTTCAGCCTGATGGGCTACGTCTGCGGCGCGGCGCGGATCCCGCTGTGGCGCTTCACCTGGACGACGGTCGTCGGCTACGCCCCGCTGACCGCGTACTTCACGTACGTCGGCAGCCAGCTGCAGGGCTTCTCGGCCGAGGATCCGATCCTCTGGATCGGAGGCGGCGCGCTCATCCTCTGCATCTTCGGCGTCCGCTTCCTCCTGCCGCGGGTTGCGCCGGACTCAGCCGAAGGTGCGGGCAGCGGCGGCTCGGACTAGTCGCCGTCCCGGAACCTGGCGAGGTCCGCGCGGGCGCGACGCCGGACCAGCAGGCTCATCGGCGGCAGCCCGAGTACGAACCCGACCGGGCCGAAGGCCTGTCGCGCCCAGCGGAAGAGGGAGAACGAGTCCTCGTGCTCGACGATCTTCCCGTCTTCGAAGCGGAAGCTCGCGTGAATGTCGTTGACGACGTGCCTGCCGGTGCTGAACGTGTAGGTCGCAATCCAGTGGGCGCTGCCCAGGTCCCCTTCGGCCTCATGCCCCGCCAGCTCCACCTCGAGATCGCTGGCCCGGCCGGTGAGCATCCGCCACATGTCGCCCGCCTCGGCGCCGGTCAGCTCGCCGAAGGCCGGATCGCGGAAGCGGCCGTCCGGCGCGTAGAGCTTCGCCATCGCATCGCCGTCCTTGCGGTTCATCGCGGCGTAGAGCCCCTCGATCAGCTTGGCATTGTCGGCCACGCCGCAACGGTATCGCGCCTCTATCCTTCTGCCCCTCGGGGCGTGGCGCAGCCTGGTAGCGCGCACCGTTCGGGTCGGTGAGGTCCCCGGTTCAAATCCGGGCGCCCCGATTTAGCTGACCACTTTGAACTTCTTGACCGCCGGCGCCGGATCCACGACGCCGGTCGGCCCGATCGCCCGCACCCGAAGGACATGCTTCCCCAGCCGCAGCTTCGGCGGCTTGAACGGTGAGGTACAGGGAGCGAACTGACGGTTGTCCACCTGACACTGGAACGCCGACCCCGCCTGGCTCGAGGTGAACTTGAACTTCGGCCGCCGCTTGGTGGTCTTCTTCTTCGGGCCCTTGGTGATCGCCGTGTCCGGTGGCGCGGGCGCCGGCGGCAGGACCACCGTGAACGAGCGGGTCGCGACTGCGGAGTTGCCCGCGGCGTCGGTGCCCTGAGCCCTGAAGACGTGCGCACCCCCGGCGAGGGGGGCTGAGGGGGTGTCGCTATTGCCCGGACCGGAGCAGGCTCCGAAGCTGGCCGTGCCCGTGTCGATCGAGCACAGGAAGGTGACCGGTCCATGGGTATCGCTGCCACTGAAGGTGAAGGTCGGCCTGGTCTCGCCGGTCGTCCCGGTTGGGCCCGAGTCGACCGCGACCGACGGCGGGGTCGCGTCCACCTCGAAGGACTGCGACACGACCGTTGAGTTCCCAGCGGCGTCCGTCGCCTGCAGGTGGAAGGTGTACGGGCCATCGGCCAACGGCGCACCGGCGGTGTCGCTGTTCCCGGGGCCCGAACAGGGGCCGTAGCTCGGACTGCCGGTGTCGATCGAGCACTGGAAGGTCACCGGCTGGGCCGCGTCGGTGGCGCTGAACGTGAAGCTGGGCGTCGTGTCGTTGGTGAGCCCGCTGGGCCCGCTGTCGATCGATGCGTTCGGCGGGGTCTCGTCCTCGACGTAGGTCACCGAGCCGGAGGGCGTCGACAGCGTCGACGAGCAGGCGGACACGTCCGTGCCCACGGTTGCCGTCGCGTAGAAGACGGTGGTCGAGTTGGGCGAGACCGGCGGGGTCACCGTGATGCCCGGGAACGCGAAATCGTCGGCGGTCCCTGTGCCGACCTCCTGGCCCACCGGGCAGCTTGGATCGGTGTAGAGGTTGACGGTCGAACCCGGATCCGCGGCACCGAGAATCTTCGGTGAGCTGTCGTTGCTCGGTGAGTGGGGCGAGGTGCCGCTCAGGCACGGTGGCGTCGGGCCCGTTCCGGCCGGATCGACGGTGAGCAGGCCAGTGGCCGTCTCCTGCTGGCCGTCCGGATTGGTGATCGTCACGTTCTTCGTCCCGGGGGTGGCGCCACGGGTGTCGAGGTCGAGCAGGACGTGCGTCGGGTCTTCGTAGGTGACGTGGTTCACCGTCACGCCTCCGCTGACCGTCGCCTGGATGTGGCTGGAGAAACCGGCGCCCGGGTCGAAGAAGCCCGAGCCGTCCGTAGACGTCCCTGTGACCTCGGAGCCGATCGAGCAGCTTCCGGCGGCCACCGTGTCCGCGGCCGAGGGGGTCGCCGGGGGCGGCGCCTGCAGCTGGATCACCCTGACTCCCCACGAGTTGTTGGAGTTGGCGTACTCCTGGAAGGTCCAGAAGGTCATGTTGTCGCTCGGATCGACGACCGTCTGGGAGTAGTCGCCCCAGCGCCGGGGCGAATCGGTGCCGACGTTGTAGGAACTCGTGCTGCCCTGAGTGATGAATGGCGCCTCCGTCGTCCCGGCGGTGTCGCCGAACAGGCGGCCGGAGGAGGCGATCTGCGCAAACTGTCCCGTCCCGGCCTGGCTCATGTTGATCGAGGCGTGCCCCTGCCCGTTCTGCGCGATCGACGGCATCCAATAGAACGTCGGATTGGAGGGGGTGGTGTCGAAGACGCTGCCGGACTGGATCAGGCTGGGCGAGGAATCCAGGGTGCCGATCTGGTACCAGCGAGCACCGTCACGGTTGCCCGAGCCGGACCCGTTGCCCGCGGCGTCCATGCGGATGTTGTGCGCGGTCCAGATGGAAACGGTGCCGTCGTCAGGATTGGTCCCGATCATCGCCTCGAAGAGCCTGTCGTCCAGCGCGTCGATGCCGCCGGTGGTCCCCTGAGCGGGAACGCTGAGCGGCTGGGCCGTGGTGGGCACGGTCACCCCGAGGTTGCCGGAGATCGACGGCGTTCCACCCGGGTCGGTGATCCGGCGGACGTCGATGCGGCTGAGCAGCTGGTTGTCGGGGCCCACGATGTAGCCCGCGGCGACGTCCGGGTTCATGTCGGTGGCGGGCTGCGGCGAGTCCGGGCCCTGGCCGCTGCCGGAAGCCAGGTTACGGAAGGCGGTGACGACGATCGGGCCGCCGCTCAGGACGCTCGACTTCCTGATCACGTAGGCGCTGGTCCCGGTGAACGAGCCGCTGCTCGAGGTGAACTCGTTGACCCCGACATAGATCGCGTTCGCATCGACCCCCAGCTGCGGGTAGTCGGCGAAACGCGCCGGACCGGACGGCGGTGGGCTCGCCTCGTTGAAGAAGAAGTAGGTGAAGCTGCTGGCATCCGTGATCGTCGGGCCGTCGCTGACGGCGAGCATGATCCGGTTGTTCGTGTTCTCGATGTTGATCGCCGAGACGATCCAGCGCTGCGAGAGGCGGTCGTACTCCACCCCCGGGTCGGTCGGCTCGGCGCCGTTCCGGACCGGCGCCCAGAACTGGGAGTCGGTGAGGTTCAGGCCGCCGATGTTCCCGTTCTTGTCGAAGACCTTGATCCTGCCGTTGACGTCGACCAGGATCTGGCTCGGGCCGACTGCACCCATGGAATCGGGCGGAACGAAGTTGGACTCGCTCAGCTTCGCCCCGAGGAAGCTCGTGCCGACCGTCACGGCCTGGCTGGGCGTGATGGCTGCATCCCCCGTGCGCTCCGGCGCGACGACCGGCCCGGCCCTCTTGGGCGTCCCGGACTCCTCTCCCGGCTCCGGCTTCTCCAGAACCCGCGGACCGACCGGCTCGGCGGCGGCCGCGGCCTCCGCGTCCTGATCCGGTTCGGGCGCGGGGGTGGCCTCCGCAGTCTCGACTCGAGTGCTCGCCAGCTTGGCGACGCTCACCGATCGCCCTTGGCTTCCTTCCCAGGGCTTCCCCTTGGTCTCGGCGTCCTGCCGGTTGGTGCCCCCGCAGCCGGTCGCGGCCAGGGCCACCAACGCAAGAACGAAGAGCACCGCAGCGCTTACGCGACGCTTCATCGTCGGGCGAGTGTAGAGGCGTTCATGACTTCGGCGTGGGCTCGTCGGCGGCTTCCTCAGCCCCAGCTTCAGGTCGAGCGTCTGGGTGGATGGATCGCCTCCGTTCGGGGAGAAGGTGATGCGCACCGCCAGGACGACCTTTCCCTTCCGTGCGAGCCTCCGCTTCGTCTTCCCGATCGTGGCGATCGAGAAGGTGACGGGTCCCGCCACCGCCACGTCCTTCGACGCGCGCTTCTTGATCCCCTTCCCGGCGATCGAGACGAAGCCGGGGTTGGTGGTGGTGACCGTGATCGTCGCGGTACCCCGCTTGAGGTCCTTGGTGATGGACCCGACGGTGAATCCGTTGTCAGGGATGAGGACGGCGGAGAGATTGAGGCGGACGTCGTTCTGGGGAACGAAGAGCCCGGAGGTGCCGTCGGCGATGTCACCCGGATGGTTGAGGACGTTGTCTCCCGTCTGCCCGAAGGTGCACGAATTGGACGGGCCGCTCTCGTTGAGGCCGATCATGTCGCCGGACTCGACGCGCAGGCTGACGGGAACCGTGTTGACGCCGCTCGTCAGGATGTGCGGCGGGGCGTGGGACATGACCTGGAAGTAGTCCGGGTCCGTGGTGCGCCGGAAGATCTTGACCACGTAGGTGGCGCCCGGCCCGGCGGAGTTCGTGCTCCACGAGACGATCTTCCCCGCCTGCTTCGCGATGTAGAGGTTCCCGCCGGTCACGCTCGGCTGCAGGTAGTCGAGCCCGGGCGTGGTGCAGTCGGCCGAGGGCGTCCCGGGCGCGAGCTGGCCGAGAGTCACCGATGCGCCGGCGGCCGGCGCGAGCACGAGGCCGCTCACGCAGAGCGCGAGGGCGCCGGTCCAGATCCGATTTCGCTTCAAGGCGCGCGAGAGCACGCTCTCTAAACAACGCTGCATGCGATTCGTACCCTCCCTGGTCTGGGGCGAGCGTAGACGACGCGACGGCGACGTCAAGCGGCGCGCCGTTCGCGCAGCCTGAGCAGGAGGCCGGCGAGCAGGTAGGCGATGGTCACGGCCAGCAGGGCGAACTGGGATCGCCGTCAGGCCCCAGGCGGCCATGCGAGGCCAACCGCGCTTCAGGGCGAGGTCCCGCGTCGCCCAGGCCGCCAGGACCAGGAAAGTCCCATAGGCGACGATGAACGCGTAGTCGATCCAGAGCGACGCCTTCGCGGCGTCGATCCCGTCGTTGCCCCATTCAGCGAGGATCTGCGCGGTGCGGTCCTGCGTGCCGGCCAGGACCACGAAGATCACCGCCGTCGCGATCGCCGAGGCGATCAGCGCCCGCCTCCGGGTCATCCAACCTGGGCGATCGCCGCCTGGACCTCGGCGAGCGATGGCGACTCAGTCAGCTGCCGCGTTCCGTTCGGGCCCCCGACGACCACCGCGGGCCCCACCGGCAGCTTGCGCTCGGCGGTGATCTTCTCGTCGGCCTCTAGCGTCGAGGTGATGTCGTCACCGTTCATGTCGCGCTGCCACTGCTCGACGTTGAAGCTGGAGATCCCCACCCCGCGCGCGATGTTGTTGAGGAACGCCTGGTCGGCCCCGTGCTTCTTGGCCTCGTCCTGGTTCCGGAAGAAGAGCTCGACGAACTGCCACTCGTAGTCCTGCTTCGCGGCAGCGGCGGCGGCGTACGCGCCCAGGAAGAAGCCCGATTCGGTCATGGGGAAGTTGTGGTAAATGAGCTGAACGTCGCCGTCCCGAACGGGCCCGGCGATCAGGGGGACTATGACCTGCTGGTTCCACTCCGAGCACGGATCGCACTGGAGGTCGTTGAAGACCTGGATGGTCACCGGGGCATTCGGATTGCCGAGGCGGGGACCATCCTCCTGAATGCCCCCCAGCAGGCTCTGGATCTCGGCGGCCCCCGTGATCTGGATGTCGCCGCCGTCCTCCGTCCCGGTTCCGACCGAGATGCTGACGATCGCGAATCCGATCAGGCCGATCACGAGGGCCAGCGCGAGCAGCCCGACCAATCGCGGGCGCCTCCGTGGGACTTCTTCGCTCACCCGGCGACGGCCTTGTAGTAGCGAACGGCGAGGCCCGTGAGCAGCGTGCGGAAGCCCTCCTCGACCGGGGTCTCCGTCTCCGTCGCCCAGCTCTCCAGCCCTCGGCTCTCGATCGCCTCGCTGCGCTCGACGACCTCGTCGACGAGCTGCGGGTGCTGGTCGCAGAAGTAGGCGCCGATCGAATACAGATCGGTCTCCATCAGGGACTGGATGAAGGCGTCCGTCCCCGGCTCAACCGATGCCTCTCCCGGACTCATGGCGGGATGGTAGTTACGCTGGATAAATGGCAGCCCGCGAGGAGATCCTCGGCTTCTGCGACGACCTGCTGGACGTCGGCGCGTTCGAGGACTACGGCCCGAACGGCCTGCAGGTCCCCGGAGCCGCGGAGGTGGGCAAGGTCGCCACCGGCGTCAGCGCGAACCTCGAGCTGCTCACCCGCGCCGTCGATTCCGGCGCCGAGCTCGTGATGACCCACCACGGGCTCCTCTGGGGGTCCGAGGTCTCACCGCTCTCCGTCCCGATGGCGGCGCGGCTGCGAGCGCTCCTCTGCGGCGACGTCTCGCTCGCCGCCTACCACCTGCCCCTCGACGCCCATCCCGAGATCGGCAACAACGCCCTGCTGCGCGACGCCCTCGGCCTGGAGGCGGACGAGCGTCCCTTCGGCGAGGCCAAGGGCTCCGCGGTCGGCGTGATCGGGCGCGCAGGGGATCCGATCGAGGTCGGCGAGCTGCGCAGCCGGCTGGCGGAGGCGGTCGGCCAGGAGCCGCTCGTATTCGACGCAGGGCCGGAGAGGATCTCGACCGTCGGCATCGTCACTGGGTCCGGCGGGTTCGCCCTGCACGAGGCGGGCCCGCTGGGCCTCGACGCCCTGGTCACGGGCGAGCCCAGCGAGCCGGTGATGGGAGAGGCGCGCGAGTACGGGGTCCACTTCCTCGCCGGCGGGCACTACGCGACCGAGACCTTCGGCATCCGACGCCTCGGCGAGCTGGTCGCGGAGCGGTTCTCGGTGGAGCACGAGTTCATCGACGTGCCCAATCCGATCTGAGAGGTGTCCAGAGGGCCCGAACGCGTGCAATCCCCCCGCTAGTTGCGAGAAAGTGATTGACACGTCGCCACGAAGCGATATACATGCAGTCCGGCTGTTACAGGCGTTCACAAGGAGAGGAGTGGCCTATATGTCCGTTCACCTGACGCCCACGGAGCTTGCCGAGGAGATGCACATGAAGCGGCGCGATGTGCTCAGCAAGTGCATCGAGATGAATGTGCCGATCCTCAAGGGTCGGATCGACAAGACCCTCTTTGAATCCTCCCTGCGGGCGTTCCAGGCGCAGAACAAGCAGGCCACCGCCTGACCTTGGCTGTATAGCCAGTCCTAATAGACTCTCCTTCATGGAGAGCGCGACGATCGCGGCCACCGGCAGCGCCGCCGAGTCCAGCACCAACAGCAAGACCTGCGCGGACCTGATGCCGCTCGCCGCCGTGCGGCACGGGGACCTTCCGGCGGTCACCTACAAGGACGAATCCGGCCAGTGGGTCTCGAAGACCTACAGGGAGGTCGGCGAGATCGTCCGCCAGCTCGCCAAGGGGCTGATCGAGCTCGGGATCGAGAAGGGCGACAAGGTCTCGATCCTCGCCAACACTCGCCCCGAGTGGACCTACTGCGACTTCGCGGCGCTCAGCGTCGGCGCGACGGTCGTCCCGATCTACCAGACCAACTCCCCCGACGAGTGCCAGTACGTCCTGGAGAACTCGGACGCCAAGGCGGTCATCGTCGAGGACACGGAGCAGCTCGCCAAGATCGACGAGATCCGTGACCAGGTTCCCAAGCTCGAGCACGTCATCCGCATGGAGGGATCGGGCGGTAACGCGGTCTCGATGGACGAGCTGATCGAGGCAGGCTCCGGGCGCTCCGACTCGGAGTGGGAGCAGCGCTGGCAGTCGGTCACCCCGGACGACATCTGCACCTTCATCTACACGTCGGGCACCACCGGGCCGCCCAAGGGCTGCGTGATCTCGCACGGCAACTATCGCTCGATGGTCACGATGGCGCTCGACGAGAGCGTCCTCGACAGCGAGACGATCACTTACCTCTTCCTCCCCCTCGCGCACTCGTTCGCGCTGCTGATCCAGTTCCTGAGCTTCGACCTCGGCGGGAACATCGCCTACTGGGAGCGCGACCCGCTGAAGATCATCCCGAACCTCGCCGAGGTGAAGCCGGAGTACTTCCCGTCGGTGCCCCGGATCTTCGAGAAGATCTACACGGCCGCGACCGGCGAGATCGAGAAGACCGGCGGCATCAAGAAGCTTGTCTTCAACTGGGCGATCGGCGTCGGCAAGAAGGTCCGCGAGCACGAGCGGGCGGGGAAGCCGATCGGCTGGCTCCTGCGCAAGCAGTACGAGATCGCCGACAAGCAGGTGCTCTCCAAGATCCGCGCGCTGTTCGGCGGGAACATCAAAAACTGCGTCACCGGCGCCGCCCCGATCAATCCGGACATCCTGCGCTTCTTCGACGCCGCCGGCATCCTGGTTCTCGAGGGCTGGGGCATGACCGAGACCTCCACCGCGGCCACCGTCGCTAGGCCCGACGCCTTCAAGTTCGGCAAGGTCGGCCGCGCCTTCCAGGGCTGCGAGATCAAGATCGCCGACGACGGCGAGATCCTCGTCCGGGGGCCCAACATCTTCCAGGGCTACTACAAGAACCCCGAGGCGACGAGGGAGACCCTGGAAAACGGCTGGCTGCACACCGGTGACATCGGCGAGCTCGACCAGGACGGCTACCTCTCGATCACCGGCCGCAAGAAGGACATCATCATCACCGCGGGCGGCAAGAACATCACTCCCGCGAACCTCGAGGCCGAGATCAAGCAGAGCCAGTACGTCTCCCAGTGCGTCGTGATCGGCGACCGGAGGCCCTATCTCGTCGCGCTGATCACCCTCGACATGGAGGAGTGCGCCAAGCTCTGCGAGGAGAAGGGCTGGCCTGCGGACCCCGCCGAGCTTCGTCACAACGAGGAGATGCGGGCGATCATCCAGAAGCACATCGACGAGATCAATCAGAAGTTCGCACGCGTCGAGCAGGTGAAGAAGTTCGAGATTCTGCCGCACGATCTCTCGCAGGAGACCGGCGAACTGACGCCGACGATGAAGGTGAAGCGGAACGTCGTCGCCGACAAGTTCGAGAAGGACGTCGAAGAGCTCTACGCCTGACTTGGCGACCTTCCTAGTCGCTCCGGATTCGTTCAAGGGGACGCTCAGCGCGAAGGAGGTCGCTGAGTCGATCGGCCGTGGAATCGAGCGAGCCGGCGCCCGGGCCGAGCTCTGCCCGGCGGCCGACGGCGGGGAGGGCACCGCGGAGGTGCTGCTCGGTGCCATGGGGGGCGAGTGGCGAACGGCCGAGGTCCACGATCCGCTCGGACGACCGATCGAGGCGAGATTCGCGCTCGTGCGCGATGGCGCCACCGCGATCGTCGAGGCGGCGGCCGCGTCGGGCCTCGCCCTCGTTCCGGAGGATGAGCGCGATCCCGAGGCGGCTAGCAGCGCGGGAACGGGCGAGCTGATCGCGGCCGCGATCGAATCCGGCGCCCGGCGCGTCCTGGTCGCCGCCGGCGGCACCGCGACGGTGGACGGCGGGCGCGGCGCGATCGAGGCGCTTCAGGAGGCCGAGGGAGCGCGGGACGCGACCCTGGAGGTCCTCTGCGACACCTCCGTGCCGTTCGAGCGCGCCGCCGAGGAGTTCGCGGCCCAGAAGGGGGCGTCCGCCGATCAGATCTCGCGCCTGAGCTCCCGCGTGGTCGCCCTCGCCGGCACTCTCCCGCGGGATCCGCGTGGGAGAGCGATGACCGGCGCCGCCGGTGGCCTCTCCGGCGGGCTCTGGTCCGTCTTCGGTGCCCGGCTCGTCCCCGGAGCGACCTTCGTGCTCGGCGTGATCGGCTTCGACGCGCGGCTGGACGAGGCGGACGCCGTGGTCACGGGCGAGGGCCGCCTCGATGAGCAGAGCTTCGAGGGAAAGCTCGTCGGGCAGGTCGCCCGGCGATGCCGGGAGGCGCGACGTCCCCTGCACGTGATCGCGGGCTCGACCGCGCTCGATGCGGCGGCCGCCGACCGGAGAGGGATCGCCTCGGTGAGCGAGGCGGGAACGCCGGAGGCGATCAGCGATGCGGCGGCTCTGTTCGCCGATCCCGCCGGCTGAGCGCGCGGATCAGGGCGGTCCGGTCCAGCCGGCCGCGTAGCAGGGGTCCGTTCCGCACGGGTCGGTGATCTGCCGTCAGATCGAGGAAGCTCAGCGATCTGGGTGCCGGATGTCCGGCGAGTGTCGATCACCGTGTCGTGCGGATCGACTCCGAAGCAGTCGTCCGGAGCGGTGTTCGTGATCGGCGCCGGATCGGTGCCCAGCGTCCCGCCAGCGCGGTTCGGACCGATGTCCCAGACGAACATCCCGTTGCCGTTCGCGTCCGCGGCAGATCGAGGTTCGGGATGTCCGGGAAGAAGTCGACGAAGCCAGGCGTCCGTCCCGGATCCAGCGTCGGATAGCGGAGCGGCGCGCCGATCGTCCTCGCCTCGACCTCGGTGGCGACGTTCGAGACCTGATGGTCGCCATAGGCCATCTCGATCAGCACGTGATGCGCCGGCGTGTTCGGCAGCGGATTGGAGGTCATGTGGTTCGCGTAGCCGTCGGGCTCGCCGCGGTCCCACAGCAGCTGGATCATCGCCAGCAGCAGCGGCCGCTCCGACTCGTTCGGATACGACGGGTAGAGGATCGAGGCGTAGTCGGAGAAGTCGACGCTCCGGGTGAGCAGGGTCGAGTAGTTCATGCCCGGCACGTAGAGAACGGTTCGCGTGATGTCCGGCTCGACCGCGGTGAGCGCGCCGCCCGCGATTCCGCCCTGGCTGTTGCCGTAGTAGTAGAGGCCCGACGCCGTGGTCGATGACCGACTGGCCGCCGTTGAACTGGAAGGCCGGATCGCTCGAGAAGCCGTCCGAGTACATGAGCAGCCGGCCCAGGTAGATGAAGTTGAGGAATCCCTGCTGCAGCCCGTCCGGAAGGGCCTGGAATTTCGAGAGGTCCTGCAGCGCGCCGATCGCGGTGCCGACGTCGTCCTCCATCATGCCGGTGAAGTCCGTGGCGCAGGTGAGGACCCCGTCGTCGTTGCCGAGCTGTCGGACGTTGGTCGTGTGCACCTCGGTGTAGTCGCCGAAGAGGCCATGCCCGTACATCGAGGGCCGCACCTGGTGGTCGACGTTCCAGACGCCCGATCCCGGGCTCGTCTCGGTGACCGCCGACAGCGGGATGTTGCATGTGAACCGCGCCGTCATCGTCCCGTTCTGCTGTGGCAGCCCGTCGGAGCCGAGATTGAAGTGACCGCCGGGCTGGTACACGCCGCTGCCGTTGCTGCAACCGGAGCTCAGGAAGCAGGGCACCTGGTAGGTGCCGGTGACCTCGCGGACGTTCTGTCGGAGGCATGGGTCTGTCCCGCAGAGTCCTCATGACCCGGACTCGGAGACGGCTCTCCACTGTCTGGACGTCGGTGACTCGTCAACGGCGGCGCGTTACCCTGCATGTTCCCGTCGCCGGGAGTCTGTCACCGAGGTCGGCCAGGCCCTGATCCCTGATCGAGAGCATCCGCTGGGTGATGTTCGGGGTGCTCGCGACCGTGAAGTCCCAGGCGTCGTAGAGGTCGCCGCGGGCGATCCCGGCCGCCTGGAGCTTGGAGAAGATCTCATCGAAGTGGGCCCGGCGGCTCTCGATCGACGGGACGTCGGTCTGTCACCCCGTCGCGATAGAGCGCGAAGCCCGGCGGAGCCGGGATGAGGTTGCCCGACGCGTCCTTGAGGTTCCGCATCGCGACGATGTAGCGGTGACCCTCGAGCAGGTTGCGACCCGGCCTGATGATCAGGTCGGTGTTGCCCAGGGCTCGAGGCGTTGGCGTCGAGCTCCGACCAGATCAGCTGGCGCTGCCCGGTGGCGGCGTCGATCAGCACGATCGGCTGGTTCGGCGCGAACGCCTGGTCCATGTCGGTGAGCGGGACGGCGCCCGTCTTCTGGAAGGCGGTCGGATTGTCGAGGCCCGGGACGCGCGTGACGATGCTCTCGCCGGGACTGAAGCCGTCGCTTTGGTTGATGCCGGCCGGGTCGATGTGGACGCCGTGACACGTTGGCGGGCGTCGAGTCGATGCTCAGGTTGACGCGTCTTCCGGTGGGCGTCGCTGGCGTCGTCGAGACGGTGTAGTGGTCGCTCGGCCACGGGAACAGGCAGTTGGTGCCGGGGCTGGCGATCGTCTCGCAGCGGGCCGCGTTCTTGAGGGCGGCGCACTGGGGCGCCGACTGCGCGATCGAGGCGCTCGAGCGGCCGAGCGCCTTTGCTGCGCTCTTCTTGCCCTTCTTGCGCTTGCCGCCGCCGGTGGCGGTGACGGTCAGGTGGCTCGCCGCGCAGCCCTGCAGGACCTCCTTGCCGGTCGTGCTCAGGGTGAGCGCGACCTTCTTGGTGCCGCGACGGAGCTTCACGCGCCTCGGGTCGGTCAGAGCCGGTCCCCCCTGGAACGAGGTGACCGAGAGCTGCACCTTCCGGGCCTTCGACGACCGAGCGACGACCGGAATCGTGCCCGAGGCCAGCAGGGCGGTGTCACTCTGTGCGCCCTTGAAGTGCAGGGAGACGGCCTTGTGCTTCTTCGCGATCGAGGGGGCGGCGGGCAGCACGACCACGAGCGCGACCAGCAGGCAGAGGCAGAAGGCGAGCCCGGTGAGCCCGCGGCGGCCGTTCCCTCGACCCTCGAGCAATTCCTGTCCTCTCTCCATTCCCTCAGGACCTCCCTGGTCCCGCCAGGGAACCTATCAGCAGAACCCGGGCTGGTGGCGCCGCGATAGCTTCTGATCGATGAGCGAGAGGCGAGGGGTAGCGCTGGTGACGGGCGCCAGCAGCGGCATCGGGGAGGCGACGGTCCGCTCGCTCGCCGCCGCAGGCTTCGAGGTGGTGGCCGCGGCGCGGCGCGTCGAGCGCTGCGAGGAGGTGGCCCGCGACGTCGGCGGTCGCGCGGTCCGGCTCGACGTCGCCGATCCGGACTCGGTCGCGGAGCTGGCCGAGAGCCTCCCGGAGGTCTCCGTGCTGGTCAACAACGCCGGGGGCGCACTCGGGCTCGAGCCGGTCGCCGAAGCCGACGAGGAGAACTGGCGGCAGATGTACGAGACGAACGTAATGGGGGTCATGCGGGTCACGAAGGCCCTCCTCCCCGCGCTGGAGCGCGCGGGGGACGGCCACATCGTCGTGATCGGCTCAGTGGCCGGCGTGGAGGTCTATCCCGGCGGCGCCGGATACACGGCCGCGAAGCACGCGGCGAACGCGGTGACCCGCACGCTCCGCCTGGAGCTCCTCGGCACGCCCATCCGTGTCAGCGAGGTGGCTCCGGGCATGGTCGAGACCGAGTTCTCGCTGACTCGCTTCGCGGGTGACGAGGTTAAGGCGGCCAAGGTCTACGAGGGCACGACTCCGCTGACGGCCGAGGACGTCGCCGATGCGATCGCCTACGTCGTCACCCGCCCACCTCACGTGGACGTCGACTACGTGTCGATCAAGCCCACCTCGCAGGCGACCGCCCGCGACGTGCACCGCGGCTAGCTCTTCTCCGCGGCCTCGGCCTCGCCGGACTGCCGGAGGAGAGCCCCGGTGGTCTGCTCGAGGACGCGCCGCCAGGCGGACATCCCCTTCTCCTCCTCCTCGACAGTCTCGATCACCCGCTGCACGCGCCGAGCGGAGATCTCGATGCCGTGACGGGCCGCGATCTCCTTGTAGCGCTGGTAGTCGCGCGCCAGCCTGACGGTGACCGACTCAAAGCCGTGCTTGGCGATTTGAAGCCGGGCCGAGTAGTCGAGGATCGAGGTCCCGAACATCAGCTCGTCGTTGAACTCGGGCTCGATCAGGATGATGTCGACGTCCGGGAAGCGCTCGTTCCACGACTGCACGGCGAGGTGGAGTCGCGCGTGGGCCATCAGACGGAAGGCCTGATTGCCGATCGCGGGCATGCCCATGTCGGAGACGCGGCGGACCCGGGAGCCGAAGACGGTGGGAATCCGGGTCTCGAAGTCGTTCACGTAGGGGACCAGCGGGTTGACCACGACGATGAACTTTGCACCCGCCTCGACCGCGACGTCCACGTTGGTCGTGGAGACGATCCCACCGTCCACGAGCTGCCTGCCGCGGAGCTCATAGGGCTCATAGACGATCGGCAGGGCGCCGGAGGCCGCCACGGCGCGGGAGATCGGCACGTTGTCCCACTCCCCCTCACCGAAGACGATGCGCTCGCACGTGTCCAGATCGGTGGCGGTGATGCGGAGGTCTGACTCGAGCTCGCGGAAGTCGTTCGTGCGGTCCGGGTCCGATAGCACGTTGCGCATGTACTGCTCGATGCCGCGGTTGTGGTAGATCCCGGTCGGAAGGCCCTCGGCCAGGCCCATGACGATGTCGACCATGGACATCTCGCCGATGTTGCCCGCGAGCTGGCGGACCATTGCGGCCGCCCGCAGGGGAAGCACCGCCAGGCGACTGGCGAACCCCCTGTAGTTCGGGCGCAGCAGCGTGCGCAGCGACGCGTTCTCGATCGGAGAGGGCAGCGCCTTGTCGAGGACGCGGAACATCTCCTCGGGCGTGACACCGTTCGCGATCATGCTGGCGACGAAGGCGCCGGCGCTCGTGCCGACGTAGATGTCGAAGTCGTTGACGGTGCGGTTGACGGCGAGCAGGTCGAAGGCGCGCAGGGCGCCCATTTCGTAGACGCCGCCGGTGAAACCTCCGCCGCCGAGCACCAAGGCGGTCTTGTCGCCCCGACCGCGCCGCTTTCTCCCTTTAGCGTTGCTGCGTCTGCCGTCGGGGCCGTCGAACTGGACGACTTTCCCCATCAGGAAGGGGATTATGCCAGCGACCTGGGCTGGTCAGCCAACCAACCCGCAACCTTGTCTCCGTTGCCCTGTTTCATGGGGTTCATGCGCAGGCACAGAGGGGTGATCTCGATTGCGCTCGCGGCGGCGCTCGTCCTGCCTGCCGCGGCCGAGGCACGGCCGCAGGGGCCCGACAAGGCCTTCAGGACGCCGATCGCCCACGGCGCGGCCACCGCCCACACCTCGGTCTCGCGAGGCAAGCTGGCGAGCGGGCTGGCGAAGCTCTTCCGCGGGGTCGGCAAGAGCGGCGCCTTCGTCTTCGACCCGGGCACCCATCAGGTGCTCTTCGCGCGCAAGGGCGGCCGCATGCGGATCCTGGCCTCGAACTCGAAGCTCTTCACCACCTCGACGGCGCTCTCCCGCTTCGGTCCCGAGGACAGGCTGCACACCACGGCGTGGTCCACCGACCCGATCAGCGACGGGATCAGCCAGGGCCTCTACCTGCGGGGCGGCGGGGATCCGACCCTGACCACAGCGGGCATCACCAAGCTCGCCGACCGCGTGCGGGCGGCCGGGGTGACCACGGTTCAGGGGCCACTCCGCTACGACGCCTCCTTCCTCGACGGCCAGACCGGGATCCCCGAGCACGGGATCACCTTCGAGAGCGTCGGTCACCTCTCGGGGCTTCAGATCGACAACGGCTCCCCCGGCGACCCGGCGAAGACCGCCGCTCAGCGCTTCGAGGACGCCCTCCGCAAGGACGGGGTGTTGATCGGCAACAGCGTCACGCCCGGGACCGTGTCCCCCGGAGCCCTGCAGATCGCCGACTTCACCTCTCCGCCCATGGCCGACATCGTCCAGGACACGCTCGTCCCCTCCAACAACTACCTCGCCGAGATGCTGCTCAAGGACGTCGGTTCCGCGTTCGGCGGAAGCGGCTCGACCGCCGGCGGCATTTCGGTCGTCAGGCAGTTCGCCGCCGATCAGGGCGCGAAGTTCGCCGGTGAGAACGGCTCGGGCCTCACCAGGCGCAACAAGGCCTCGCCCGCGTCCGTCGTCAAGCTCCTCGACTCGATGATCGAGATCGACCACAAGAAGTCGCCCGAGGAGCAGCTGACGCAGGAGCGGCTCCGCGACGCCTGGATCAATTCCCTCGCGGTGGCGGGGCGCACGGGCACCGTCGCCCACCGCATGCGCGGGACCGCCGCGGCCGGCAGCTGCCATCTGAAGACCGGGACCCTGGACGGGGTCAGCGCGCTGTCGGGCTACTGCTTCCGGGGAGGCGACGACGCCGATCACGCGGTGATCTTCTCCCTGCTGATGAACCGGACCAACGTGAACCGCGCCCACGTGGTCCAGGACCGGATGGCGGCCCTGATCGCGCGCTACAGCCGCTAGACCCTGCCCCTGGGCGGCGTGCCCTTTTTCGGCGCGCCATCCTCGCCGACCAGCTTCTGCAGCCCCTCCTCGTCGATGACGTCGGTGCCGTGCTCCTCGGCCTTGGCGAGCTTCGAGCCGGGACTGTCCCCCGCGATCACGTAGTCGGTCTTCTTCGAGACCGAGTTGACGACCTTGCCGCCGGCGAGCTTGATCAGGCGCGTCGCCTGCTCGCGGCTCAGGTTCGGCAGCGTGCCCGTCAACACGAGGGTCTTGCCGTCGAGCGGGCCACCCTGCCTGCGGCGCTCGGATGGGTCGAGCTCCATCCGCAGGCCGGCCTTCCGGAGCCGCTCGATCAGCTTCCGCGTGCGCTCCTCGGACAGCTCCTCGAAGATCTGCTCCGCCAGCACGGGGCCGATTCCCTCGGCCTGGACTATCTCATCGGGCTGAGCCTCGAGCAGAGCATCCATCGTGCCGAAGTGCTCGGCGAGCGACTCGGCGTTGACGAAGCCGATGCCCGGGATGCCGAGCGCGTACAGAACGCGCGAGAAGGGCATCTTCTTCGCGTTCTCGATCTCCTCCATCAGGTTCTCGGCGGAGATCTGACCGAACCCCTCGAGCTCCGCGATCCGCTCGGCGGTGAGCTCGAAGATGTCCGCCGCGTCGGAGATCAGGCCCTCCTGGAGGAACCGGTAGGCGTTCTTCTCGCCCAGCCCCTCGATCTCGAGCGCCCCGCGGAAGTGCTTGATGTGCTGGAACTGCTGTCCGGGGCAGCCCGTGCGGTTGGGGCAAATGGTGAAGACGCCGTCCTCGGGCTTCTCCGTCGGAGTGCCGCAGAGCGGGCACTTCTTCGGCGGTTTTGGACGGCGCGTTCCCTTCTTGCGGCGCTGGATGATCGGCGAGACGACCTGCGGGATCACGTCGCCGGCGCGCATCACCACGACCTCGTCGCCCTCGCGAACGTCCTTGCGCTCCAGGTCCTCCTCGTTGTGGAGGGTCGCGGTGCTCACGGTCACCCCGCTGACGTGGACCGGCTCGAGCATCGCGAAGGGCAGCAGATGGCCGGTGCGCCCGACGTTCCAGACGATCTTGTTGAGCTTCGTCGTCGCCGTGGTCGGCGGGAACTTCCAGGCGACGGCCCAGCGCGGCTCCCGGCCGGCGACGCCGAGCTCGCGCTGCAGCCCGCGGTCGTCGACCTTGACGACGACGCCATCGATCTCGAAGTCGAGCGCGTCGCGGCGCCCCTCCCACCAGCGGCAGCGCTCGGCGACCTCGTCCACGCCGTGCAGGATCGAGATGTCGACGTTGACCTTGAATCCCCGCTCGCGCAGCCACTCGAGCGACTCCGAGTGGCTGTCGGGCTCCCAGCCCCTCAGGGCGGCGACCCCGTAGCACCAGATCGAGAGAGGCCTGGTGGCCGTGATCGAGGAGTCGAGCTGGCGGAGTGAGCCCGCCGCCGCGTTGCGCGGGTTGGCGAAGGTCGCTTCGCCGTCCTGCGCGCGCTGCTCGTTCACCTTCGCGAAGCCGGCGATCGGCAGGTAGATCTCGCCGCGCACCTCGACCAGCTCCGGCGCGTCCTCGATCTTCAGCGGGATCGCCTTGATCGTCCGCAGGTTCTGGGTGACGTCCTCACCGATGCGCCCGTCGCCGCGCGTCGCGCCGCGCACGAAGATCCCGTTCTCGTAGGTCAGCGAGATCGCCAGGCCGTCGACCTTCGGCTCGGTGACGTAGCGGATCTCCCGTCCGGAGATGTCGAGTCGCTCCAGCTGTCGCTCCACCCGCTTGGCCCACGCCCGCAGCTCGTCCTCGTTCCGGGCGTTGCCGAGAGAGAGCATCGGCTCGTGGTGCTCCACCTGCTTGAACTTGCCGAGCGGCTTGCCGCCGACCCGCTGGGTCGGCGAGTCGGGCGTGACCAGCTCGGGATTCGCCTCCTCGATCTCCCGCAGATCGCGGAGCAGGTCGTCGTACTCGGTGTCCGAGACGGTCGGGTCGTCAAGCACGTAGTAGCGGTGGTCGTGCTTGACGATCTCCCGCCGCAGCTCCTCGGTGCGCTTCTTTGCCCCCTTGGCGGGACTCACCGCTGCGTGGGGGCCTCGGTGTCCTCGGCGGCCGCCTGCGCCCTGGAGAGCATTCCTTTGAAGTCCCACTCCCTGAGGCGATCGAGGCTCGGGCGGTCGGTGAGGTCGAAATGGACCGGAGTCACGGAGACACGGTCGCGGGCGATCGCGGAGAGGTCTGACCCCGGCTCGTCCTCGAACGAGGGCTCGAACCCGTAGATCTGGTATCTGAGCCGGCCGCTCTCCGGATCCTCGTCGACCAGTCGCATCTCGTCGTTGTAGAGGCGCTTGCCGAGGTGCGTGACCTCGACGCCGCTCGGCTCGCCCGGAGGGAAGTTGACGTTGATCAGGGTGTCAGCGGGCAGCGGATCCTCGGCGACCCGGCGCACCAGCTGCGCCGAGAAGGCCGCCGATGAGGAGAAGTCATAGTCCCGCCTCGCGTAGTAGTCGAGGTCGCTCGGAGCGGACTGTTGGGACAGGGCGATCGCCGGAATCCCGAGGACTATCCCCTCCAGCGCGGCCGCCACGGTGCCCGAGTAGGTGATGTCGTCGCCGAGGTTTGAGCCGTGGTTGATTCCGGAGACGATCAGCTCCGGCCGCTCGCCGATCAGGCCCAGCTCGCCGAACCGCACGCAGTCGACGGGCGTCCCGTCGGTCGCGTAGCCGCTCGAGCCGTCGTCGAAGCGGATCTCCTCGACCCAGAGCGGCGAGCGGGTCGTGATGCTGCGCGCGGTCGCGCTGCGATTGGAGTCCGGCGCGATCACGTGGACCTCGAGCTCGGGGATCTTGCGCAGCTCGCGGCGCAGGGCGTGCAGGCCCGTCGCCTGGATCCCGTCGTCGTTGGTGATCAGAACTCGCATCCGACCACCGATTCTAAGGTCGGGAGGATCGCGTTCTATGCGCCGGACTCGGCAGGAGCGGGCTCGCCGGGAGCCTTCTCCTCCTCGGGCCCGCCCGAGCGCCACTGGCGCAGGGACTCGCGCAGGTAGACCCAGGCGAGGCTGCAGCCGTAGATGACGGCCCCGACCGGCGCCGCGATCTCGAGGAACTCGCTCCCCGTCGCCTCCGAGAGCTCGTGCAGCCCGCCGAAGATCAGATAGGCGGCGAAGGCGATCACGAGGATGCTCGTGTAGGTGAAGAACTTGCTCAGGTCGATCTTCAGGGCGCCGCGGTAGAACGCCACGCCCAGGCCGACGGACACGGCCAGGCCGAGGATCCCACCGGCGACCGCGATCACGGCGCCGCTGTTCTCGGTTGAGGCGAAGAGGAACAGGGCCGTCTCGAGCCCCTCACGGGCCACGGCGATGAACGCCACGATCGCGAGCCCCAGCCCGCCGCCCATGCGAAGCGACTCGCTCACCTGCTCGCGCAGGTGCGTGCCGATCGTCGCCGCCTGCTTCCGCATCCAGAACGCCATCCAGGTGACCAGCGCGGCGGCGAAGATCATCGTGGCGCCCTCGTAGAGCTTCTCGCTGTTGCCCTGGAGCTCGCCCGCCGAGAGGTAGAGGATGCCGCCGATCGCGACGCTGGTCAGCGCGGCGGCGGCGACGCCCCACCAGACGGCCGTCGTCTGCTCGCGCTGGCCGGTCTTGGCGAGATAGGCGAGGATCAGGCCGACGATCAGCGCCGCCTCGAATCCCTCTCTCAATGTGATGACGAACGTACCCATAATTCCGACCGATTTGGTCAGGCTACTTAGGCGACCCTAACAGACCCGCGGCCTCAGTGTTCGTACGCGAACAAGTCCTTGCCGGATCAGTAGCTCACGGCGGCCAGGTGCAGGCCGTGGGCCCTCGCAGTGTCGCCGGCGCGATCGCGGGGGGCCCCCTCGAGCAGTGCCTCGAAGTCCTCCAGGTTGCGCCTGCCGCCGGCCACCTCGAGCATCGTCCCCACCAGGACGCGGACCATGTTGCGCATGAAGGCGTCGGCCTCGATCCAGAGCTCGAGCACGGTCCCCTCACCCAGCACGGCCGGCTTCTCGTGCCAGTCGGCGCGGAAGACGTCACGCTCGAAGCGGACATGCTCGGTCTGGGTGGGCGTGAAGGCGGTGAAGTCGTGCGTGCCGCGCAGGACGTCACCGCAGCTCATGAGCGCGCCGCGGTCCACAGGGTGCGGCCAGAACAGCGAGATCCCGGCCTCGAACGGGTTGGGCGTGCGATCGGAGAGCACCCGGTAGCAGTACGTGCGTGCCCGGGCGTCGCGCCGGGCGTCGAAGCCGTCAGCCGTGCGCTCAGCTGCCAGCACGGCCAGATCCGGGCCCGTCAGGGAGTTGAGCGCGCGGGCCAGCTCCTCGGGCGGGTCACGGTCGAGGTCGAAGCTCGCGACCTGTCCCCAGGCGTGCACGCCGGCATCCGTGCGCCCCGCGACTGTCAGCGGCACGGACGAGCCCAGGATCCGCTCGAGGGCTCCCTCCAACTCGCCCTGAACGGTCCGCATGCCCGGTTGCGCCGCCCAGCCCGCGAACCCGGCACCGTGGTAGGCAAGATTCATTCGTACCGTCGCCACAAGTGCGCGACACTATCCAGCAGTGCCTTTGCCCGGCTCAGACGAACCGTCGTCGATCTCCCACGAGGAGGCCCGTCAGGAGCTCTTCGGCCACGGCCCGAGCAGGAGCGGACTGGCCGCCTACGAGATCATCGTCCTCATCCTGGGCATGGTCGGCGCCGCGATCGCCTTCGATCAGATCGACAACTGGTCGCAGTGGGTGGTCCTCGGCGCGATCATCGTCACGGTGATCGGCTTCATGATCGCCGTGAGCCCCAACCGGAGGGGCGATTGAGGGGGCTGTGACCAGCTTCACGGAGCTGCGCCGGCCGCGAGGGTAGGGTTCGGCAGAACAGCGGAGGAGGAGAGAATGGCGAACACCGACATCACGCAGCGCGCCCAGTACGAGCGAAGCGACCTGCTCGCCAGCGGAGAGGGGATCAGGCGCGGCTCAGAGAAGGGTTCGGCGATCTACAGCGTGATCGCCCTGGTCATCGGGATCGCGCTCTGCGTCGTCGCGCTCTCGACGATCGAGAACTGGGCGCAGTGGGTCGTGCTCGGGGTGATCGTGGCCTTCACGATCGCCATCGCGGTGGCGCTCGGCCCGAACCGCAAGGGCTCGGGCTCGCAGTTCAAGGTCGGCCGCTAGACCAGCTCGAGGAAGACCATCTCGGCCGAGTCCGAGCGGCGCGGGCCGAGCTTCACGATCCGCGTGTAGCCGCCCGGCCGCTGGGCGTAGCGGGGTGCGATCTCCTCGAACAGCTTGTGCACGGCGAACTTGTCGTTGTGCAGCTCGGAGAGCGCCTGGCGGCGCGCGTGGAGGTCGCCCCGCTTGGCCAGCGTGATCAGCTTCTCGAACTCGGGCTTCAGTGCCTTCGCCTTCGGCTGAGTGGTCCGGATGCGCTCATGCTCGATCAACTGCTTCGACATCGTGCGAAGCATCGAGTCGCGGTGAGCCGCATCCCGGCTCAGCTTTGCCCTTTTGCGCTGGTGCCTCATCGCCGTAGCTCCGGCCCGGAGTCTAGGGGCCCTAGTCGGCTCGCAGCGAGAGGCCGCGGGCGCGCAGGGTCTCCTGGACCTCCTCGATCGACTTGCGACCGAAGTTCGGGATCGCGTTGAGCTCCGACTCCGACTTCCGCACGAGCTCGCCGACGGTCTGGATGCCGGCGCGCTTCAGGCAGTTGTAGGAGCGGACGCCCAGCTCGAGCTCCTCGATCAGGATCTCGTCGAGCCCGTCGGCGCCCGGAACGGCAGCGGCCTCGCCGCCGCCTCCGCCGCCATCGACAGCGGCGATCGCGCCCTCGCCCCGCAGCTCATCCACGCGGTCGGCGGTGGTGAAGATCGCCAGGCTCTTGATCAGGATCTCGGCGGCCTCGCGCAGCGCGGCGCCCGGCTCGATCGAGCCGTCGGTCTCGACCTCGAGCGTGAGCTTGTCGAAGTCGGTCCGCTGCCCGACTCGGGCGGCATCGACCGAATACGCGGCGCGGCGGATCGGCGAGAAGATCGCGTCGATCGGGATCACGCCGATGGGCTTGTCCTCGGACTTGTTCTCGTCCGCCGGCGAGTAGCCGCGGCCGCGCCCGATCGTCAGGTACATCTCGAGCTTGGTCTTCTTCTCGAGTGTGGCGATCGGCGCCTCGGGGTTGAGGATCTCGACGCCGGCGGGCAGGTCGATGTCCTTGGCCTTGACTTCGCCGGGGCCGGTGGCGACCAGCGGGGTCTCCACCTCATCGGCGTCGGTGTGCATGCGCACGACGACGTCCTTGAGGTTGAGGACCAGGTCGGTGACGTCCTCCTTCAGGCCCGGGATGGTCGAGAACTCGTGAGCCACGCCCTCGATGCGAACGCTCGTGATCGCGGCGCCGCCGAGGCTGGAGAGCAGCACGCGGCGGAGGCTGTTGCCGAACGTGTAGCCGAAGCCCTTATCGAGCGGCTCGATCGTGAAGGTGCCCTTGTTCTCCTCGGCATCCTCGCCCGCGATCTTGGGCACTTGGAAATCTGGCAGGGTGGTCATGGCTTCCATCAGGTATCTACTTCCTTCTCTGGGGGTTACTTCGAGTACAGCTCGACGATGAGCTGTTCCTCGACTGGGGCTGAGATCTCGCTCCGTTCGGGGAGCCTCAGCACCTTGGCGTTAAGCGAGTCGTGATCGGCCTGCAGCCAGGCCGGCACGCCGGACGTGAGCTCGGTCGCGTTCCGAACGATGTCGGTACCAGCGCTGTTCGGCTTGATCGTGATCACGTCGTCGGGCTTCACCTGGTAGCTCGGGATGTCGACGCGGCGGCCGTTCACGGTCCAATGGCCGTGGCTGATCAGCTGGCGGGCCTGGCGGCGCGAGGCCGCGAAGCCCAGGCGCACCAGGACGTTGTCCAGCCGGCATTCGAGCAGGCGCAACAGGTTCTCGCCCGTGACGCCCTCCTGCCGGCTCGCCCGGTCGTAGTAGGTCGCGAACTGCTTCTCGAGCACCTGGTAGTAGCGCTTGGCCTTCTGCTTTTCGCGCAGCTGCGCCCGGTACTCGGACTGCCGCATGCGGCCACGACCGTGCTCGCCCGGCGGATAGGAGCGGCGCTCGACACCGCACTTGTCGGTGAAGCAGCGGGAGCCCTTGAGGAACAGCTTCTGCCCCTCGCGGCGGCACTGCTTGCACTGCGCTCCGGTGTCGCGGGCCATCTAGACGCGCCTCCGCTTCCGGGGGCGGCACCCGTTGTGGGCCTGCGGCGTCACGTCCTTCACCGTCGTCACGTCGAGGCCGGCGGCCTGCAGCGAGCGGATCGCGGTCTCGCGGCCGGAGCCGGCGCCCTTGGCGAAGACCTCGACCTTCTCGAGGCCGTGCTCCATGCCCTTCTTGGCGGCCGCGTCGGCGGTCACCTGGGCAGCGAACGGGGTCGACTTCCGGGAGCCCTTGAAGCCGGCGGAACCGGCGGACTCCCAGGCGATCACGTTGCCCTCGGGATCGGTGAGCGTGACGATGGTGTTGTTGAACGAAGTCTTGATGTGGGCCTGGCCGTAGGTGACGTTCTTGCGGACCTTGCGGCGCGAGCGACCCTTCTTCGGAGCTGCCATCTAGCGGATTCCTCCCCGGCTCACTTCGGCTGCGGGGCCTTCTTGCGGCCCGCAACGCTCATCCGGCGCGGGCCCTTGCGACCGCGCGCGTTGGTCTTGGTGCGCTGGCCTCGGACGGGAAGCCCGCGGCGATGGCGGAGCCCCCGGTAGGAGCCGATCTCCTGCAAGCGCTTGATGTTCTGGGAGCGCTCCCGGCGCAGATCGCCCTCGACCTCGTGGTTCTCGACCGCGTCGCGAAGCTTGATGACCTCGTCCTCGGTCAGGTCCTTGACCTGGGTGTTCGGGTCCACCCCGGTCTCCTTGAGGATCTCGTTGGCCGTTGAACGGCCGACTCCGAAGACGTATGTGAGGCCGATCTCGGCGCGCTTGTTCAGAGGGAGGTTGACTCCCGCGATCCGTGCCATCTAGCCCTGCCTCTGCTTGTGACGGGGATTCGGGCAGATCACGAGGACCGCGCCGCCGCGGCGGATCACCTTGCACTTCTCACACATCGGCTTTACAGACGCTCGGACCTTCATTCCCCTTCTCTCAATGGGGTCGTATCTTGCTGGGAGTAAGCCCGCCGGCCCCAGGAGTCGGGCCTACAGGCGTGAAAAACGCCGGCCACGCCAGGCGTGAACCGACTCGCGAAAGGATAGCAGCGTCCGTGCGTGAGCCGTGCCTAGGAGGTGGCCGAGACGTCGATCATCTGCGCGTTCGAGATCTTGTTATAGGTCGCGGTCACGGTCAACCTGTTGTGCCCGCTTGTCGCCACCCGCGCGTAACACCGTTCGAGAGCGGATCCATGATCAGGACGGGAATCCAGGCGTGTGGTAGAAGCCGCACGTGGAGTCTCCAACGGAGCCGATGGAGACGGGCGAGCGGCCTCATTCGGGCGCCGAGGAGCGCGTCACGCCGCTCGAGCTGTTCTTCGACCTGGTCTTCGTCCTCTCGTTCACCCAGGTGACGATCAAGATGGCGCACCATCCGAGCTGGGCGGGGCTGGGCGAGGGGCTGCTGATCCTGGCGGCCGTCTGGTGGGCCTGGTGCGCTTACGGATGGCTCACGAACAGCATCGACCCGGACGAGAACGTCAACCGGATCTGCATGTTCGCGGCCATGGGAGGCATGCTGATCGTCTCCCTCAGCATCCCGGAGGCCTTCGGCAACCGGGGGGTCCTCTTCGGCTGCGCCTACTTCTTCGTCCGCGCCATGCAGCTGGTCCTCTACGTGCGGAACACCCGCAACGACGAAGACGGCGATTTGCAGGCGATTCTGAAGCTCGCCCCGGGGCTCCTGATCGGCTCGGCCCTCCTGATCGTCGCCGGATTGCTCGATGGTGGCGCCCGCACGTCGGTCTGGATTCTCGCGATCCTGATCGACTGGTCGACCCCGCTCCTCTTCGGGACGGAGGAGTTCCACCTCGACCCGGGCCATTTCGCGGAGCGACATGGCCTGATCGTGCTGATCGCCTTGGGTGAATCGGTGCTCGCGATCGGGGCCGCGTCCGGCTTCACGCTCGACACGGGCGAGGTCGTGGCCGCGGTCTGCGGGATCGTCGCCGTGGCCGCCCTCTGGTGGGCCTACTTCGACATCGTCGCCATCGTCGCCGAGCGCCGGCTCATCGAGGCCCCGCCGGGCGAGCAGGCGCCGATGGCACGGGACGTCTACAGCTATCTGCACTTCCCGCTCGTCGCGGGGATCGTGCTGCTCGCCCTGGGCCTGAAGGAGACGCTGCTCGGGACCGGCGAATCCCTCGAGACGGTCCCGGCGGTCGCGCTCTGCTGCGGGCCCGCCCTCTACCTGCTCGGGCAGATCGCGATCAGGTTCCGCGTGCTCGGGACGTTCAGCCCCCACCGCGCGCTGGCGACGGTCGCACTGCTGGCGCTGATCCCTCTGGCCCTGGGCGCCGACGCGCTCGGGGCACTCGTGGCCGTGTCGGCCGTGCTGGCGGCGCTGATCGCCTACGAGGCGGTCCGCTTCCGCGAGCTCCGCGCCCGGGTTCGGTCGAATCCGTCGGCGACGCTGGCCGAGATGCGCGGCGCCTAGGCTGGCCTCTCCCGTCGCGCGCGGATAAGGTACGCGGCAGGGAGCAAATCTAGGGGCTAGTACGAGGAGAAGGAGCAGATATGGGCTTGGCTGTTGAGCAGGTCAACCAGGAGGCTGCCGGTGTTGCCACCGAAGTCCTCAACGACTCCGTTGTGGCGGCATGTCATTTCGAGCAGGTCACGCAGGACCAGCAGCTGAAGGCGGCGGGCATCGGCGGGGCGACCCGCGGAATGGCGAAGTTCGGCACGAAGCTCGGCGAGGGATTGATGCCCAGCGTCGGCAACATGGCAAAGGGCCTCCGGGGCGCCGGGCTCCCCGAGAACTTCATCCTCGCGGTGACCTCGAATCAGGTCGTCGCCATCGAGGAGAAGGACAAGAAGGGCAAGCTCGTTCCGGGCAAGGTGCTCAAGTCATGGAACCGCGATGAGGTCAGCGCCAACATGAACGCTGCAGAGGTGATGGGCGCCGTCTCGGGAACTCCCGAGGACCGCCAGGTGATCACGCTCTACCTGCCGCTCGACGGCTCGAAGAGCAAATATCTGGCAGCCGCCGCCAACATGCAGGCACAGGCCGGGGCTGCGGGCCAGCCGACCCGGTTCCAGATCGCCAAGGACGAGGTGAGCGAGGCCGTCGCGAACGAGCTGATCGGCGACTCACCGGCGATGCCGAACATCCAGGTCGGCGGCGTGCCGATCCAGCAGATGGGCCAGATGCCCGGTCAGCCGGCCGCGGCGGGCGGCGACTCGACGGCGCAGCTCGAGAAGCTCGCCCAGCTGCACGCGAGCGGCGCGCTGACCGACGAGGAGTTCGCGGCCCAGAAGGCCAAGATCATCGGCAGCTAGCCGGCGCTCAGTCCAGGTGCCACGGAGTGAGTACGCGGGGGCCATCCTCTGTGATGGCCACCGTGAACTCGAAGTGCGCCGCCAGCGAGTCGTCGGCCGAGTAGACCGCCCAGCCGTCTGAGCCCATGCGGACGTCGGCGCCGCCGGCGTTCACCATCGGCTCGATCGCGAGGACCATGCCGATCTCGAGCTCCGGCCCCTTGCCCGGGTCGCCGAAGTTCGGGATCTGCGGGTCCTCGTGCATGTCGCGGCCGATCCCGTGGCCGACGAGCGTGCGGATGATCGAGAGGCCGTCGCGCTCGACGCGCTGCTGTACGGCGTGCGAGATGTCGCTCAGGTGGTTGCCCTTGACTGCCTGCGCGATGCCCTCGAAGAGGGCGTCCTTCGTCGTCGTGAGCAGGGGCTCCGCGCCCTCGGGCGTCTCGCCGATGGGCATCGTGAAGGCCGCGTCCGCGACCCAGCCCTCGTAGGTCACGCCGACGTCGATCGAGAGGATGTCCCCTCGCCGCAGCTCGTACGGGCCGGGGATGCCGTGGACGACCATCGAGTTCGGGGAGGTGCAGATCGAGCCGGGGAAGCCCCGGTAGCCCTTGAACGAGGGAACGGCGCCCTGCGAGCGGATGTACTTCTCAGCGGCCTCGTCGAGCTCCTTGGTGGTGACGCCGGGCCGCGCCTTCGAGCGCAGCATGCGCAGGCAGCGAGCCTGGATCTTGCCGGCCTCCGCCATCGCATCGATCTGCTCGGACGTCTTGCGGATGATCATGCCGCGGTACATGCCGGTCTCACATCCCCTCCTCTTCCTCGCGACGAAGCGTGGCGAGGATCCCGTGGATGCTCTCTTCGACCTCGTCCGGGGACCGAGCGCCGTTCACCTTGTTGAGGATGCCACGCTCCTCGTAGTAGTCGATGAGGGGCTCGGTCTTCTCCCGGTACTGGCTGAGGCGGTTCTTGATCACGTCCGGCTTGTCGTCGTCGCGGACGACCAGCTCGGCGCCGTCGAGGTCGCAGACCCCCTCCTTCTTCGGAGGATCGAACTCGACGTGGTAGATGTGGCTCGGGTTCTGCTCGCAGGTGCGACGCCCGCCCAGCCGCCGCACGACCTCTTCCTCCGTAACGTCGATCAGGATCGCCGCGGTGAGGTCGCGTCCGAGCTCCTTCATCTTGGCGTCGAGGGCCTCCGCCTGGGGAACGGTCCGCGGGAAGCCGTCGAGGATGAAGCCGTCGGACGACTCGTCACCCCGAGCCGCTCGGCGATCACGTCGATGATGACCTCGTCGGGGACCAGGTCGCCGCGATCCATGTACTCCTTGGCCTGCTTGCCGACCTCGGTGCCCTCCTTGACGGCGGCGCGCAGGATGTCACCCGTCGCGTAGTACGGGAGGCGGAAGTCCTCCTGCAGGCGCTCGCCCTGCGTCCCCTTGCCGGATCCCGGAGGTCCGAGGAGGATGAGGTTGAGCTCTGGCATGGGGATGTCGGTGTGCCCGCGGCGCGGACGGGCGGCTCGCGACGCCTGTTTCTACTTCAAGAAGCCTTCGTAGTTGCGCATCATCAACTGGGCCTCGAGCTGCTTGACCGTGTCGAGGGCGACGCCCACGACGATCAGGATCGAGGTCCCGCCGAAGAAGAAGTTGGCCGACGTCTGGCTGATCAGGATGGTCGGCAACGCCGCGACCGCGCCCAGGTAGAGGGCGCCGGGGAAGGTGAGCCTGGACAGGATCCGGTCCAGGTATTCGGCGGTAGGTCGCCCGGGGCGCACGCCGGGGATGAACCCGCCGTATTTCTTGAGGTTGTCGGCCTGGTCCACCGGGTTGAAGGTGACCGCCGTGTAGAAGTAGGTGAAGATGATGATGAAGAAGACCTCGCCGACCACGTAGTGCCAGCTGTTGGGGCTGAAGAACGCGGCGAAGTCCAAGGCGGCCGGGGTATTGATCATCTGCCCGATCGTCGGCGGGAACGCCATGATCGAGGCGGCGAAGATCACCGGGATCACGCCGGCCATGTTCACGCGCAGCGGTAAGTAGGTCGAGCCGCCCGCCGTCATCCGGCGGCCGACGACGCGTTTCGCGTACTGCACCGGGATCCGGCGCTGGCCCTCCTGGACGAAGACGATCGCGACGATCACCGCCAGCGCGATGAAGGGCATCATCACGACGAAGACCTGATCCGGGTTGTTCCACCACTTGGTGATGCCCTCCGGGATCCGGGAGACGATCGAGGCGAAGATCATCAGGGAGATCCCGTTGCCGATCCCCCGCTGGGTGATCAGCTCTCCCATCCACATCAGGACCGTGCATCCCGCGGTCAGGGTGACCACGATCAGGAACACCTTCGGGAAGGTGCGCTGCCCGATCACGCTCTGGCTGGCGAAGCTGCTCGAGGTGAACAGGAACACGTAGCCCAGCGACTGGGCGAAGGCGAGGACGACGGTCAGGTAGCGCGTGTACTGCGTGATCTTCTGCTGTCCGACCTCACCCTCCTTCTGGAGGCGCTCCAGGGAGGGCACGACCACCGTCAGGAGCTGCAGGATGATCGAGGCGGTGATGTAGGGCATGATCCCCAGCGCGAACAGGGAGAGCCGCGACAGGCTTCCGCCCGAGAAGAGGTTGAGGAAGCCGAGGATGTTGGACCCCCCGACGTTGTTGACGCCGTCCTTGATCGCCTGCGCGTCGACTCCCGGGGATGGGATGTATGCGCCGAGCCGGTAGAGCGCCAGGATCCCCGCCGTGAAGATCAGCTTCTTGCGGATCTCCTGGACCGTGAAGGCGTTGAGGATCGTCTGGACCATCTAGATAAGCTCGCAGGTCCCGCCTGCCGCCTCGATCTTCTCCTTGGCCGTGGCGCTGAAGGCGTGCGCCTTGACCGTCAGCTTCTTCGAGATCTCGCCTCGAGCCAGGATCTTGACCGGGTCGCGGCGCTTGGCCAGGCCGGCCTTCCGCAGGGACTCGGGGGTCACCTCGTCATCGGCCTTGAAGCGAGCGTCGAGGTCCGAGAGGTTGACCGGCTGCGTCCGCGTCCGGAACTTCTCGAAGGGCATCGACATCTTCTTGTTCGGGCCGCGCAGCTTGCGCATCCGCATGTGGATCGGGTTCTGGCCGCCCTCGTAGGCCGTCTTGCGCTTGCTGCCCGAGCGGGCGCCGGCGCCCTTGTGGCCGCGGCCCGAGGTCTTGCCGTGCCCGGTGCCGGGCCCGCGGCCGAGCCGCTTGCGCGGGCGGCGGGAGCCCGGAGCGGGCTTCAGCGAATGCAGGCCGACCTGCTCGCTCTTCTTCTCCTCAGCCACCGTCGACCTCCACCAGGTGGCTCACGGTGCGGATCATGCCCCGCAGCTGCGGGGTGTCGGCGTGCTTCGCCTCCCTGCCGATCTTGCCGAGCTTGAGCGAGCGAAGTGTGTCGCGCTGGACGCCAGAGGCGCCGTTCGAGGATCGGACCTGCTTGAGAGCAACGTCACTCATTGGAAGCCGCCTCCTCGCCGGCGGCGTCCGAATCACCAGAAGCTTCTGAGTCGCCGCCGGCTGCGGGGGCGGCAACCTCCTTCGGCGTTTCCTCCTTGGAGGCGCCATTGCCGTTGCCCACGCCGAGCACCTCGCGGATGGAGATGCCGCGGAGCTTTGCCACGTCCTCGGGCCTGCGCAGGCTCTCGAGACCCGACATCGTCGCCTTGACCAGGTTGATCGGGTTCTGGGTGCCGATGCTCTTGGTGAGCACGTCGCGCACCCCGCCGAGCTCCAGCACGGCGCGGACGCCGCCGCCGGCGATCACGCCGGTACCGGGGCTGGCCGGTCGGAGGACGACGTGGCCGGCGCCGAAGCGGCCGATCACGCGGTGCGTGATCGTCTGCCCGTACTTGGGGACCCGGATCAGGTTCTTGCGGGCGTCCTCGACCGCCTTCTGGATGGCGAGTGGGACCTCGCGGGCCTTGCCGTAGCCGATTCCGACCACGGAGTCCTCATCGCCGACCGCGACCAGGGCGGTGAACGAGAAGCGCCGGCCGCCCTTGACCACCTTGGCGACGCGGTTGATCTCGATCACCCGCTCCTGCAGGTCGAGCCCCTTCGGTGAAACGCTCTCTACAGCCATCGAACCGACGAAGGTAGCGGGTTTACCCAGGCGGCCATCAGAACTTCAGGCCTCCCTCGCGAGCGCCCTCGGCGATCGCCGCGACCCGCCCGTGGAACTGATAGCCGCCGCGGTCGAAGACGCAGGTCTCGACGCCCGCGGCCTTGGCCCGCTCAGCGAGCAGCTGGCCGGCGCGCTTGGCCTGCTCCATCGAACCGAGCTTGCGCAGCTCCGGCTCGGTCCAGGACGCCGCGGCGACCGTGCGGCCGGAGTCGTCGTCGATCAGCTGGGCGAAGACGCCGCGGTTCGAGCGGTACACCGACAGGCGGGGCCTCTCGGCGTTGCCGCGGATCCGCGCACGGACGCGCCGGCGGCGGCGAAGTCGCTTCTGTGGCTTCGTCAATACGGTCATCGCTAGGCCCTCTTCCCGACCTTGCGGGCGACGTGCTCGCCGGCGTACCGGACGCCCTTGCCCTTGTAGGGCTCGGGCGGGCGCGTCTTGCGGATGCGCGCCGCGGTCTCCCCGACCAGCTGCTTGTCGATCCCGCGGACCACGACCTCGGTCGGCTGCGGGACCTCGAACTCGATGCCCTCCGGTGCCTCGATCGTCACGGGGTGCGAGTAGCCGAGCGCCATCTCCAGGCTCTTGCCCTTCAGATTGGCCCGATAGCCGACGCCCTGGATCTCCAGGCGGCGCTCGAAGCCGTCGGTGACGCCCTCGACCATGTTCGCGATCAGGCTCCGGGTGAGACCGTGGAGCGCGCGATGCTCGCCGCGGTCCGTCGGGCGGGCCACCGTCAGGGTGCCGTCGTCGATCGCCACCTTCATGTCCGTGTCGACGTGCTGGCTGAGCTCGCCCTTGGGTCCCTTGACGTTCACGCTGCCCGGCTTGACGTCGATCTCGACGCCTTCGGGGATCTCGATTGGCTTTCTTCCGATTCGGCTCATCAGCTGCTCACCAGACGTGTGCGACGACCTCTCCACCGACGCCCCTCTGCCGGGCCTCGTGGCCGGTCATGACGCCGCGCGAGGTCGACATGATCGTGGTGCCCATGCCTCCAAAGACTCGCGGCACCTCGTCCTTGGGAACGTAGCGGCGCCGGCCCGGGCGGGAGACGCGGTCCATGCCGCTGATCACGGGATCGCGGTTCTCCGTATAGCGGAGACGCACCTTGAGTACCTCGCCCACGCGACCGGGCTCGACCGTGAAGTCGGTGATGTAGCCCTGCTCCTTGAGGATGCGGGTCATCTCCCGCTTCAGGCGCGAGGCGGGGATCTCCACCTCCTCATGGTCGGCGAGGAGGGCGTTGCGGATCCGGTTCAGGTAGTCGGAGATCGGGTCGGTCAGCATTTCGTTACCAGCTCGACTTGGTCATTCCGGGCACGTAGCCGTTGTGCGCGGCCTCGCGCAGACAGATCCGGCAGAGGCCGAACTTGCGGTAGTACGCCCGCGGCCGGCCACAGCGCCGGCAGCGGTGGTACCCGCGGGTCTTGAACTTGGGGTCGCGGCGCTGCCGGACCCTCTGTGACGTCTTCGCCATTACTCCTCTTCCTTGTCGCTCGAAGTCTGTTCGTCGCCGCCGCCGTCGCCCTCGGCCTTGGCCTCGCCGCCGTCGCCCTCGGCGCCCTCCTCACCCTCCTCGCCCTCCTCGGGCTTCTCGGGCTTGGCGTACGCCTCCGGGTTCTCCTCCTTGAGCTGCTCGAGAGCCGCCGCCTCGGCCTCGGCCCGCTGGCGGGCCTCCTCCTTGCGGCGCTCCTCCTCTTCCTCCTCCTCGACGTCGGCCTGGCCGGGACGGCCCTCCTGGGAGAACGGCATGCCGAGGGCCTCGAGGAGCGCGAAGGCCTCCTCGTCGGTCTGGGCGGTGGTGGTGATGGTCACGTCGAGGCCACGGACCTCGTCGATCGAGTCGTAATCGATCTCGGGAAAGATGATCTGCTCGCGGACGCCCATGGAGTAGTTGCCGCGCCCGTCGAACGAACGCGCATTGAGACCGCGGAAGTCGCGAATCCGCGGGATCGCGATCGCCGTCAGGCGGTCGAGGAACTCCCACATCCGCGCGCGGCGAAGCGTGACGGCGACGCCCACGGGCATGCCCTCGCGGACCTTGAACGATGCGACCGACTTCTTCGCGCGGCGCACGCTCGGAGCCTGCCCGGCGATCGTGGCGAGCTGCTCCTGAGCGGCCTCGAGCATCTGGGTGTTCTGCTTCGCCTCGCCGACGCCCATGTTCAGGGTGATCTTCTCGAGGGTCGGCACGGCCATCGGGGTTGGATAGCCGAAGCGCTGCGTGAGCGCCGGCTTGACCTCGTTCTCGTAGGTCTCGCGCAGCCGAGGCGGCGGCGCGGCCTGCTTCTGCTGTTCGGTCGCGGCTTCCACTAGTCCAGATCCCTTCCGGTACGGGCCGCGAGGCGCTTGCGCTTGCCGCCGGCGCGCTCGACCTTCACCCGGGTGGGCTTGTTGTCCTCGGGGTCGAGCAGCATCACGTTCGAGACGTGGATCGGGCCCTCGCGCTCGATGATCCCGCCGACCTCACCGCCCTTCTGCGCGTCCTTGACGGAGCGCGGGCGCTGGTGGCGCTTGATCATGTTGAGGCCCTCGATGAACACGTAGCTCTTCTTCGGGTCGGTCCGGATCACGCGGCCTCGCTTGCCGCGGTCCTTGCCGCCGATCACGATCACGTCGTCGTCCTTGCGAATTCTCATCGTCCGTCCCATCAGAGGACCTCCGGGGCGAGGGAGACGATCCGCATGAAGTTCCTGTCGCGCAGCTCGCGGGCGACCGGGCCGAAGATGCGAGTGCCGCGCGGGGCGCCGTTGTCGTCGATCAGCACGGCCGCGTTCTCGTCGAAGGAGATGTAGGTGCCGTCGCCCCGGCCGAGCTGCTTGCGGGTGCGAACCACGACCGCCTGGACGACCTCGCCCTTGCGGACACCGCCTCGCGGGGTGGCCTGCTTGACGGTGGCGGTGATGGTGTCGCCGATCCGCGCGTAGCGGCGATCGGATCCGCCCTTGACACGGATGCAGAGGATCTCGCGCGCGCCGGAGTTGTCGGCGACCCTGAGCCTGGACTCCTGCTGGATCACTTGGCCTTCTCCACGATCTCGACCAGGCGCCAGCGCTTGGTCCGGGACATCGGCCGGGTCTCGATCACCCGCACCAGGTCCCCTTCGCCCGCCTCGTTCTGGGCGTCATGGGCGTGCAGGGTGCGGGAGCGGCGAACGATCTTCTCGTACTGCGGGTGCCGCCTCGCGACCTCGATCGCCACCGTGATCGTCTTGTCGGACTTGCTGGAAACGACACGGCCCTGACGGGTCTTGCGGCCCGCGGACTCGGCCTCGGACGGCGGCGTGCCGGTGCTGGACTCGTGCTTGGTGCGGCGCTTGCCGCGATGCGCGGAGCGCTTCTTGGCAGCCTGCTTGCGAGCCTCGGCGCGAGCGGCGGCGCGCTCCTCCGTGCTCTGCTGCGGATGCGCCTCTGCGGGCCGGCGGGAGCGCTCCAGGCGGCGGCGGGCCTTCCAGTCGAGGCCCTCCATCTCGTCGGGACCCTCATCGGCGGCCTCAGCCGCCGGCTCGTCCGGCCTCAGCCGCCGGCTCGTCGGCGGGGGCCTCCTCCGCGGGGGCCTCCTCAGCCGGAGCTTCCCGGCAGGGGCCTCCTCTGCCGGAGTCTCCTCGGCGGGGGCCTCCTCGGCCTGCGGCTCGTCGGCCGGAGTCTCCTCCGGCGCCTGCTCTTCCTGTTGCTCTTCGTTCTTCTGCTCTTCGTCTGCCATCAGACCCTCAGTTCCTGCTCTAGATCGATTCCGCGCTCCTTGGCCACCGTCAGCAGCCGGGCGACGTCCTTGCGCATCGCCGTGATCCGCGCGGTGTTCTCGAGCTCACCGGTGGCGTGCTGAAGGCGCAGCGCGAACTGCTCCTCGCGCGTCTGGCGGATGCGCTCGACCAGCTCGTCGTCCTTGAGGTTGTGCGCTTCGGAGGCCTTCATGACTGCTGCTCCACGCCCTCACGGCGGACGAACTTCGTCTTGATCGGAAGCTTGTGCCCGGCGAGCCGCATCGCGTCCTTCGCCAGGTCCTCCGGGACACCGGCCAGCTCGAACATGACCTTGCCCGGCTTGACGACGGCGACCCACCCCTCGGGGTTGCCCTTGCCCGAGCCCATGCGGGTCTCGAGGGGCTTCTTGGTGATCGGCTTGTCGGGGAAGACGTTGATCCAGACCTTCCCGCCTCGCTTGATCTTTCGAGTCATCGCGACTCGCGCGGCCTCGATCTGGCGGTTGGTGATCCAGCCGCGGTCGAGGGCCTTGAGCCCGTACTCGCCGAAGGCGACGGTGGTCCCACCCTTCGAGTAGCCACGGCGCCGCCCGCGCTGCTGCTTGCGATAGCGAACCCGCTTCGGCATCAACATCAGGAACGACCCCCTCGTGAGCCGCCCGACGGCGACGAGCCGTCCTCGTCGGTGAGCTCGGAGCGGAAGCCCTCGGGCATGACCTCGCCCTTGTTGATCCAGCACTTGACGCCGATGCGGCCGGTGGTCGTCTTGGCCTCGATGAACCCGTAGTCGATGTCGGCGCGCAGGGTGTGCAGCGGCACTCGGCCGTCGGAGTAACCCTCGGTGCGTGCCATCTCCGCGCCGCCCAGCCGGCCGGAGACCTGCACCTTCACGCCCTTCGCGCCGGAGCGCATGGCGGAGGTCAGCGCGCGCTTCATCGCGCGCCGGAAGGCGACGCGGTTCTGGAGCTGCTCGGCGATCGACTGGGCGACCAGCTTCGCGTCGAGCTCCGGGCGCTTGATCTCCTTGATGTTGACCTTGACGGGCTTGCCGGTGAGCTTGTGGAGCTCGCGGCGCAGCGCGTCGACCTCGGTGCCGGACTTGCCGATCACGATGCCGGGGCGGGCGGTCGAGATATCGACCTCGACCTCGCCGGGGCCCTTCTTGATCGTGATCTTGGAGAGGCCCGCGTGCGAGAGCTTGTTCTCGATGTGCGAGCGGATCTCCAGGTCCTCGTTCAGGTAGTCCGCGAACCCCTTCTCGTTGTACCAATTCGACTTCCAGTCGTGGATGTAGCCGACCCGGAAGCCCTCTGGGTGGATCTTCTGGCCCATGGTGCTCCTCAGTCCTCCGGCGTCAGCGCCACGGCGATGTGGCTGGTTCGCTTGTTGATCCGCGTCGCTCGACCCAGCGCCCGCGGCCGGTAGCGGCGCAGCGTGGGCCCCTCGTCGACGTGGATGTCCTTGATGAAGAGATCGTCGGCGACGAGGTCATGGTTCGTCTCCGCGTTGGCGGCGGCCGACTCGAGCAGCTTGCGGATGTCCTGCGCCGCGCTGCGAGTAGAGAAGCGAAGCAGTGGAAGCGCGTCCTCGAGCGGCAGGCCGCGGACCTGGTCGGCGACCAGGCGCGCCTTGCGGGGGGCGACGCGAACGAAGCGGGCGCGAGCGTTGACGACGGGGCGCTCCACCGGCTCCTTCGGCTTCGGCTTGGCCTTCGGCTTCGTCTCGGCCTTGGGCTTCGCCTCGGTCTTTGGCTTGGCGGGAGCCTTCTTCGCGGCGGGCTTCTTCGCGGCGGGCTTCTTGGCGGCGGGCTTCGCAGCAGCGTCCGCCTTGGGCTTCGCGGCGGGCTTCTTGGCGGTTGAGCTCGCCGCCGGCTTCTTGGCAGCGGGCTTCGCCGCGGGCTTCTTCGCCGCCGGCTTCTTGGCCCGATCCTTCTTCTCGGTGTTCTTCTCGTCAGCCACCTGTTAGTCCCTCTCGCTCGCCGAGCCGGCGCCGGAGTGGGCGCGGAAGGTGCGGGTCGGGGCGAACTCGCCGAGCTTGTGCCCCACCATCGACTCGGAGATGTAGACGGGCACGTGCTTGCGGCCGTCGTGGACGGCGATCGTGTGCCCGACCATCTCGGGGAAGATCGTCGAGTGGCGTGACCAGGTCTTCAGCATCTGCTTCTGGCCCGACTCGTTCATGGCGTTGACGCGCTTCATCAGGCGCTCCTCCGCCCACGGGCCCTTCTTGGTCGAGCGTCCCATCTACTTCCTCTTTCCTCGGCGGCGCCCGCGCACGATCAGCGCGTCGGAGCGCTTGCCCTTCTTACGAGTCCTGTAGCCCAGCGTCGGCTTGCCCCAGGGGGTGACCGGGTGGCCGCCCGGGGTGTGGTGCGCCTCGCCGCCGCCGTGCGGGTGGTCCACCGGGTTCATGGCGACGCCGCGGCTCTGCGGTCGCTTGCCCTTGTGACGGTTGCGGCCGGCCTTGCCGATCTTCACGTTCTGGTGCTCCGCGTTCGAGATCGTGCCCACGGTGGCGCGGCACTCGCCGCGGACCATCCGGACCTCGGAGGACGGCAGCCGGAGGCTGACCATCGGGCCCTCCTTGGCGACCACCTGGATCGCGGTGCCCGCCGAGCGGCCGAGCTTGCCGCCCTGACCGGGAATCAACTCGACGTTGTGCACGACGGTTCCGGTCGGGATCCGGGCCAGCGGCAGTGAGTTGCCCGGGGCGATGTCGGCGCCCTCGCCGGAGACGACCTCGGCGCCCACCCGGAGCCCCTGCGGGGCGAGGATGTAGCGCTTCTCGCCGTCGGCGTAGTTGAGCAGCGCGATGCTCGCCGAGCGGTTCGGGTCGTACTCGACGGAGGCCACCTTGGCGGGGATCCCGTCCTTGGTGCGCTTGAAGTCGATCTGCCGGTAGCGGCGCTTCGCGCCGCCGCCGCGATGGCGCGCGGTGACGCGGCCGTTGGAGTTGCGGCCGCCAGTCGACGTCTTGCCCTTGGTGAGCTTCTTCGTCGGCTTCTCGCCGGTGAGCTCGTCGCGCATCGGATAGGTGCCGAAGCGCCTGCCGGGGCTGGTCGGTCGTGTCTTGCGGTTGGCCATGGGTTAGCCCTCCACCGCCGCACCCTCGAACAGCTCGATCCGCTCGCCCGGCGAGAGCTGGACGACGGCCTTCTTCCAGGAGCGGGAGCGCCCCGAGTGCAGCCCGCGCCGCTTCGGCTTGGACTTCACCCTGGAGGTGCGCACCGCCTTCACGTGGACATCGAAGATCTCCTCGACCGCGTGAGCGATCTGCAGCTTGTGCGCCCGCTCATGGACGCGGAACGTGTACTTGCCCTCCCCCATCAGCGCGTAGCTCTTCTCGGAGACGACCGGCCGGATGATCACCGTGCGCGGATCCATCACTCATCACCCCCAGCTTCGCCGCTCTTCGCTCGCGACTTCGCATCCGATGATGGGCGCTCGCTCGAGCGGCTCGCCCTCCCCTTGAGCTCCTCGAGAGCCGCCTCGGTGACGACCAGCGAGGAGGCGCCGACGACGTCGGCCACCCCGGCGGCGCTCGCGAGCGCGACCGTGATGCCCGGGATGTTCCGGAAGCTCTTGGCGACGGCCTCCTCCTCGGATCCCACCACGACGAGCGTCGGACCCTGCGCGCCCCACTTGGAGAGAGCGGTGGCGGCCTGCTTGGTGGCGGGCGCGTCGTAGGTCGATCCGTCGAGGACGGCGATCGAGTCCCGCTCGGCGTGCATGGTGAGGGCCGCCCGCAGCGCCTTGCGGCGCGCCTTGCGGTTCACCTTGACGGTGTAGTGGCGGGGCTTCGGCCCGAACGCGGCGCCTCCGCCGTAGCGGTGCGGCACGCTCAGGGCGCCGGCGCGAGCGCGGCCGGTGCCCTTCTGGCGCCAGGCCTTGGCGGTGGTCATCGCGACCTCGCCGCGGGTCAGGCTCGAGTGGGTGCCGCGGCGCCGCGAGTTCAGGTCCGCGCGAGCGGCCTCGTGGACCAGCGCCTCGTGGAACGGCTCGCTGAAGATCTCCTTGGGCAGGTCGGACTTCGCCTGCTTGCCGAGGGAGGTGGCCTTGAGATCAGCCATCGCTGCGCACCTCCACCGTGGCGTTCTTGCCGCCGGGCACGGAGCCGCGAATCAGCAGCAGGTTGCGCTCGGCATCCACCTCGACGACGCTCGCTCCCCGCTGGGTCACGCGCCGCGAGCCCATCTGGCCGGGCATCCGCATGCCCTTGAAGACGCGCGCGGGATCGGCGCTCGCGCCGATCGATCCCGGGGCACGGACGTTGTGTGAGCCGTGGGTGACCGGTCCGCGTCCGAAGTTGTGTCGCTTGACGGTGCCCTGGAAGCCCTTGCCGATCGAGACCGCGGAGATCTTGACCTGCTGGCCGGGCTCGAAGCTGGTCACGGTGACGTCGTCCCCGACCTTCACATCGGAGGAACCCTCCTCGCCTTGGCTCTCATCCCCACCCGCGGTCCCACCGACCTCAACGCCCCTGAACTCGACCAGGGTCTTCATGCCCGCCGCGCCTGCCTTCTTCAGATGGCCGGCCTCGGGCTTCCTGATCCGATCCTCGGCAACCGGAATCGCCGCGAGCTGCACGGCGTCGTACCCGTCGCGGTCGGCCTTGCGGATAGCGGTGACCTTGTTCGGCGCGGCCTCGATCACCGTCACGGGGACCGCCGTGCCGTCCTCGAGGAAGATCCGCGTCATCCCCAGCTTCTTGCCGACGATCGCTGCCATCAGAGCCTGATCTCCACGTCGACGCCGGCCGGCAGGGTCTCCATCCGCTGGAGCTCGTCGACCGTCTTGGGCGTGGGCTGATGAATGTCGATCAGCCGCTTGTGGGTCCTGATCTCGAAGTGCTCGCGCGAGTCCTTGTCCTTGAACGGCGAGCGGATCACGCAGTAGACGTGCTTGTCGGTGGGCAGCGGGATCGGCCCAGCGACGGTCGCGCCGGTCCGCTCCGCGGTCCCGACGATCTCCTGGGCAGCCCGGTCTATGGCGTCGTGGTCGTACGCCTTGAGCCGGATCCTGATCTTTCCCGATGTCAATGAAGCCATTTGTTCCGTATTTCGCCGTTAATTGATGGTGGTCTTCGCGCAGATAGGGCGCCGCCCGTGTAGCTAGGGCCGCGCCCTGGGTCGTATGTCTTGCAGTTGTCTTGGCCCTTTGCCCTGGTGGGAGGGCCTCACTAACGACGGGCCCCCGAGGGGGCCCGCCTTGCGGCTATTCGATTACCTCGGTCACGACACCCGAGCCGACGGTGCGACCGCCCTCTCGAATGGCGAACCGGAGGCCCTGGTCCATGGCGATCGGCTGAATCAGCTCGACCTCCATCTGAGCGTTCTCGCCCGGCGCCACGAACTCACGGCCCTCGGGCAGCTTGACGACGCCGGTCACGTCGGTCGTGCGGAAGTAGAACTGCGGCCGGTAGCCGGAGACGAACGGCGTGTGGCGGCCGCCCTCCTCCTTCTTCAGGCAGTAGACCTCCGCCTTGTACTTCGTATGCGGGGTGATCGAGCCCGGCTTGCAGAGCACCTGGCCGCGCTGGATCTCCTCACGCTTGGTGCCTCGCAGCAGCGCGCCGATGTTGTCGCCGGCGCGCCCCTCGTCGAGGATCTTGCGGAACATCTCGACGCCGGTGACCACGGTCTTGGTGGTGTCCGTGATGCCGACGATCTCGACCTCGTCGCTGGTGTTGACGATGCCCTGCTCGACGCGGCCGGTCGCGACGGTGCCGCGGCCGGTGATCGAGAAGACGTCCTCGACCGGCATCAGGAAGGGCTTGTCGAGGTCGCGCTCGGGCTCGGGGATGTAGTCATCCAGCGCCTGGGCGAGGTCGAGGATGGACTGCTTCGCCTCCTCGTCGCCCTCCAGGGCCTTCAGGGCCGAGCCCTTGATGATCGGGACGTCGGCGCCCGGGAACTCGTACTCGGTGAGCAGGTCGCGGACCTCCTCCTCGACGAGCTCGAGCAGCTCCTCGTCGTCGACCATGTCGACCTTGTTCAGGTAGACGACGACGTACGGGACGTTCACCTGGCGCGCGAGCAGGATGTGCTCACGGGTCTGGGGCATCGGGCCATCCGGCGCCGAGACGACCAGGATCGCGCCGTCCATCTGAGCGGCGCCGGTGATCATGTTCTTGACGTAGTCGGCGTGGCCCGGGCAGTCGACGTGCGCGTAGTGACGGTTGTCCGTCTCGTACTCGACGTGCGAGGTGGCGATCGTAATGCCGCGCTCCTTCTCCTCGGGCGCGTTGTCGATCTCATCGAACGACTTCACCTCGGTACCGCCCTTATCGGCGAGTGTCTTGGTGATCGCGGCTGTCAGCGTGGTCTTGCCGTGATCGACATGGCCGATGGTGCCGACGTTCACGTGCGGCTTATCGCGATCGAACTTCTCCTTGGACATCTCGCTCCTTTGGGGGTCTAGTTGGTGTCTTTAAGTGGGTTTTGCGGAAGTTGGTTCGGTTGCTGACCAACCTGGGGAATATAGCTATGCACCGGCTCCCACGGGCTCGCCGGAGCGGTGTTCCACGATCTCGTCCTCGATGTTCTTCGGGACTTCCTCGTAGCGCTCGAACTGCATCGTGTAGCTCGCGCGGCCCTGGGTCGATGACCGGACGTCGGTCGCGTACCCGAACATCTCGCCGAGCGGGACGAAAGCCTGGACGGCCAGCGCGTTGCCGCGCTGCTCCTGGCCCTGGACCTTGCCGCGGCGGCGGGAGAGGTCGCCGATCACGTCGCCGAGGAACTCCTCGGGGGTGACCACCTCGACCGACATCACGGGCTCCAGAAGCACGGGCTTGGCCTTTCGGGCCGCCGCTTGGACCGCCATCGAGCCGGCCACCTTGAAGGCCATCTCCGAGGAGTCCACGTCGTGGTAGGAGCCGTCGACCAGCTCGACCCTGACGTCGACCATCGGATAGCCGGCCTTGACGCCCGACTGCAGCGCCTCCTCGATCCCCGCCTCGACCGACGGGATGAACTCGGACGGGATGGTGCCGCCCTTGATCGAGTTGATGAAGTCGAATCCCTCGCCCGGCGCCGGCTCGACGTTGATCACCGCGTGGCCGTACTGGCCGCGGCCGCCGGTCTGGCGCACGAAGCGGCCCTCGACCTTGTTGACGGGCTCGCGGATCGTCTCGCGGTACGCCACCTGCGGCTTGCCGACGTTCGCGTCGACGGAGAACTCGCGCAGGAGGCGATCGACGATCACCTCGAGGTGGAGCTCGCCCATGCCGTGGATCAGGGTCTGGCCGGTCTCCTCGTCGGACTCGACCTGGAAGGTCGGGTCCTCCTCGGCGAGCTTGCCGAGGCTCTCGGAGAGCTTCTCCTGGTCGGCCTTGGTCTTCGGCTCGATCGCGACGGCGATGACCGGCTCCGGGAACTCGATCTGCTCGAGCTCGATCGGGGCGTCCGGGGCGCAGAGCGTGTCGCCGGTCGAGGTCTGCTTGAGGCCGACGCCCGCGAGGATGTCGCCCGCGAAGCACTCATCGATCTCCTCGCGGTGGTTCGCGTGCATCATCAGCAGGCGGCCGATGCGCTCGGTTCGCCCGGTGGACGCGTTGAGGACACGGCCGCCGGCGGTGAGCTTGCCGGAGTAGACGCGGAAGTAGGTCAGCTTGCCGACGTAGGGATCGGCCATCACCTTGAAGGCGAGGGCGGCGAACGGGGCACTGTCGTCGGCGGGACGCTCGGCCTCGGTCTGCCCGCCGTCCTCGCCCTTCTTGGCGGGCTGGAGGCCCTTGACCGCCGGGACCTCCAGCGGCGAGGGCAGCAGCTCGACGATTGCGTCGAGGAGGGGCTGAACGCCCTTGTTCTTGAAGCTGGAGCCGAGCAGCACGGGCGTGACCTTGATGTCGAGGGTGGCCCGGTGCAGCGACTTGGCGATCCGCTCGTGCGGGATCTCCTCGTCGTTGAGGTAGGCCTCCATGAGCTCGTCGTCGTAGTCGGCGCAGGCCTCGATCAGATGGGTGCGGTGCTCATGGGCGGCGTCGACGAGGTCCTCGGGGATCTCGGTGTACTCGAACTCGGTGCCGAGCTCGTCCTTCCAGACGAGGGCCTTGTTCTCGATCAGGTCGACGACGCCCGTGAAGTCCGCCTCCTGCCCGATCGGGATCTGGATCGGCAGCGGGCTGGCGCCGAGACGGTCGCGCATGGTCTCGACCGCCTTGAAGAAGTCCGCGCCGGTGCGGTCCATCTTGTTGACGTAGGCGATCCGCGGGACCGAGTACTTGTCGGCCTGGCGCCAGACGGTCTCGGACTGCGGCTCGACGCCGGCTACGGAGTCGAACAACGCGATCGCGCCGTCGAGCACGCGAAGGCTGCGCTCGACCTCGACGGTGAAGTCGACGTGCCCCGGTGTGTCGAGGATGTTGATGCGGTGGTCGTCCCACTCACAGGCGGTCGCGGCCGAGGTGATCGTGATGCCGCGCTCCTGCTCCTGCTCCATCCAGTCCATGACGGCAGCGCCCTCGTGGACCTCGCCCATCTTGTGGGTGCGGCCCGTGTAGTAGAGGATGCGCTCGGTTGTCGTCGTCTTGCCCGCATCGATGTGGGCCATGATTCCGATGTTCCGAGTCTTTTCGAGGGGAAAGCTGCGGGGCATGATCCTGTCCGGTCGTACTGGCGTGAGGGAGATGCGGAACGGCTAGTCTCAGTTCGGTATTCGCGCAGAAAAAAGGGCCCTTACGGGCCCGAGCGCAAAGCGTCTCTTCGACCCGAACTTCTCCTATGTCGCGCCGTTCTCCATCGAAACGGTTAACGCTCACGAGAGCCTCTGGGGGCACCCCCGAGCGACGGACGATGATAGCAGCGGTCCGCGGGCTTTCAGGCAGGGCTCACGCATGAGCCCCGCTCGCCGCAGAAGGCCATCCAGCCGCGCCAGGGATCTCACCGAGCGCACGCGGCACGAGGGCCGGGAGCTCTCCCGCCGCCGCCGCGAGGAGACGCGCAAGCTGCGTCCGGTCTTCGCGCCCGTGGGCCGCATCTTCGCGTGGATCGCTCCTCGCATAACCGGCGCCCTGATGTTCGTGCTCAAGCTGTTCGCGGCGCTGATCGCCCTCCTCGCCGAGCTCGGGACCGTCGGGGCGGGTTGGCTCGTCGAGCGGACCCGAGGGATCGCGAGCGCCGCCGCGCACCGGACGGAGGAAAACGTCACCCCGCGCTCCACCGTCGCGTTCATCGGCATCGCCGCCGCGTTCGGCCTGGGCGTCTCGCAGTTCTTCGACTACCACGGGGTCGCCGTTGACGCACCGAACTACGCGGGCGAGTTCAACTCGGTGGCACCCGCCCCGGTCGTGGGCACCGAAACCGCCGGCAGCGCTCACCTCTGGGTGCTCATCCCCGTGGCGGTCGCCGCCGTAGTCCTGATCATCGGGGCGTATCGAGGCGACAGGCGACTTGCCGGAGCCGTGGCGCTCTGCGGCCTGCTCGGCCTGGCGGTGGCCGTCGCGATCGACCTTCCGCAGGGTCTCGACGCCGGGCGGGCCGGGCTCGCGTTCAGCGGCTCCGAGGCACAGCTCCTGCAGGGATTCTGGGCCGAGGTGGCGTGCTCGGCCGTGCTCATGCTTTGCGGCGGGCTGCTCGCCCTCTACTCTCGCGGAGTGACCCCAGTGAGGAGAGGCGGGTCGAGACGCGTCGCGCGCCGGCGGGCGAGGCGCGAGGACGGTGGCATCTCGCCCGGCCTGCGGGCCGAGTCATGAAGAAGCTGCCTCGCACGGAGACTCTCCTCGTCCTCGCTTGCGCAGCCGCCGCAGCGATGCTCGGCGTCTCCCAGTTCACCGACATCTTTCACCTCACCCCACCGGGGGGCGAGGCCCTGAAGGCGATCAAGGCCTCCGACCAGCACGGCTACGCCACGCTGGTGCTCGCGATCTTCGCCCTGATCCTGCTCGTCATCGCGATGGCGGCGCGGGGAGAGCAGCTCGGTCAGGTGGCCGCCGTGGCGATCGCAGTCTGCGGGGTGGTCGCCCTGCTGATCTTCCTGATCGGCGACCTCCCGAAGGTGAACAATGTCGGCACGCTCGACGACCCGCGCCAATCGTTCATCGACGCTGAGGCGAAGCCCGTCGCAGGGTTCTGGCTGGAGCTGATCGGCGCGCTGGTGCTCACCGTTTGCGGAGCCGCCCTCGCCACGATGCGTCCAGATCGCACTGAGAGCACTGAGAGCACTGAGCCGCACGGCGGCCGGACGCATGACAGCACCGTCGCCGAGATGGCGACCACCCGCCTCGAGCGGACCCGCGGCAACTAGCCCGCGGTTACCAGCGGTAGTGGGCGAACGCCTTGTTCGCTTGGGCCATGCGGTAGATGTCGTCCTTGCGCTTCCAGGCGTTGCCCTGCTGCTTGGACGCATCCAGGATCTCGTTGGCCAGGCGCTCGGCCATCGACTTCTCGCCGCGGGCCCGGGCGAACTCGACCAGCCAGCGGACCGCGAGGGTCCGGGCTCGTCGGGCGGGCACCTCGACCGGCACCTGGTAGGTCGCACCGCCGACGCGGCGGGAGCGGACCTCGAGGACCGGGGTGAGCTGCTTGATCGCGCCCTCGAGCTCCTCGACCGGGTTGTTGCCGGTGCGCTCGCCGACCAGGGCGAGCGCGTCGTAGGTGATCCGCTCGGCGACCGACTTCTTGCCGTCGGTCATGACCTTGTTGATCACCTGCTGGACGATCCGGCTCCGATAGATGGAGTCCGGCTCGAGCAGGCGGATGGTGGCCTGGTTGCGGCGCGGCATCCTAGGAGGCCTTCACTCCGTAGAGCGAACGGCCCTGCTTCCGGTCCGAGACGCCGGCGGCGTCGAGCGCACCGCGGACGACCTTGTAGCGGACGCCCGGCAGATCCTTGACGCGGCCGCCCCTGACCAGGACCACGGAGTGCTCCTGCAGGTTGTGACCCTCGCCCGGGATGTAGCTCGTCACCTCCAGCCCGTTCGTGAGGCGAACCCTGGCGATCTTCCGAAGAGCCGAGTTCGGCTTCTTCGGCGTGACGGTGGCGACGCGAGTGCAGACGCCACGCCGCTGCGGAGCGGCGACGCGCTTCTTGCGACCCTGGCCCGACTTCAGGCCCGGCGTCGACATCTTCTTTCGTTTGTGGGTTCGTCCCTTGCGGACGAGCTGGTTGGTGTTCGGCATCGGCGCGGGATGGTAGCCAACTACGCTTCCCGCCGATGCCGATCTTCAAGAAGTGGGAAACCAGCGATGCACCCGTCCTTGCCGTCGACATCGATGGCGTGATCAGCCTGTTCGGCTTCGACCAGGGCGAGCCGGGCCGAGGGACTGAGAACGCCCCGGGCGAGTTCCACCTGATCGACGGCATGCTCCACTGCATCGCCCTCGACACCGGGCCGCGACTGAACCGCCTTGCCGATAGCTACGAGCTGGTCTGGGCCAGCGGCTGGGAGGATCGCGCGAACGACCACCTCCCCGGGATCCTCGGCCTGCCCGAGCTCCCCTACCTGACGTTCGACGGGCGTGCCCGCTTCGGCACCGCCCACTGGAAGCTCGAGGCGCTGGAGGAGTATGCGGGCACGCGTCCGCTCGCCTGGATCGACGACAGCCTCGACGGCAGCTGCTACGACTGGTCCGAGGAGCGACCTGCCCCCACCCTGCTCGTTCCGACCGAGTCCGACGTGGGTCTGCTCGAAGTTCACGTCGAGGTCATCGAGCGATGGGCCAAGGACGGCTTCCGCACCGGAGATCGAGGGTAGACTCGCCCGGATGGGAGAGATCGTGCCGATCATCTTTTTGGCCGTGATCCTGAAGATCCCGATCCTCTACGGCATGTGGCTGATCTACTGGGCCGTCAAGGAGGAGCCGGAGCTCGAGGACCTGCCCGGGGACGCCGACGATCACAGCTTCAGGCGCTTCCGTCGCAACCCGCTGAAGCCGCGCGGCCCGCGCCGTGGCGGCCCTCACGGCGGCACCGCTCAGGCACAGCCCGACTGCCCGCCGGGCGGCCGCACCAGGACTCCGGTGATCGAGCCGAGGCTCGCCCCCGGAATGGCCGCCCACGAGCGGCGCGAGCACACACCCGCCGGCAGCTAGGCGCCGGCTCCGACAACCGACAGGAGGGAACCGCATGGGACAGCCGGTGGTGCATTTCGAGATCGTTGGCAAGGACTTCGACAAGCTGAAGAGCTTCTACTCCGAGCTCGCGGGCTGGAGCTATCAGGAGCCGCCGGGCACCGGTCAGGAGGGAGTCCCTCCTTATGGGCTGGTGCCGCGCGAGGGGAACACGAATCCCGACGGCGTCGGCATCGGCGGTGGCGTCGGCGTGGGCCCCGAGGGCTACGAGGGCCACGTCACCTTCTACATCGAGGTCCCCGACGTGGGCGCCTCCCTCGACCAGGTCGAGAAGCTCGGCGGTACCAAGGTCATGGGCCCGGAGGACATGGGGGAGGGCCTGGTGATCGGCCTCTTCAACGACCCCGAGGGTCACGTCGTCGGCCTGGTCCAGGGCCAGACGGGCACCTAACCCGAGAGATACTCAGACAGCCGTTCCGCCAGTCGGCGGGTGGCGCCGTAGGAGGGGGCCCACGGGCGCGATTTCTGAGCGCCCGTGGGAGGTTCCTGCGGCGACAGGACCCGCCGCCTGAGCGCTACGAGCTCTCGGACTCCGACTTCTCGGCCTCGGCCGGAGCCTCAGGCGTCTCGATCTCCGAGGCAAGCTCCTCGAGCTCCTCGGCGAACGAGGGGCCGAAGCCCTCCAGCTGCGAACCGGCGCCCTCGCCGTCCCCGGCGAGGTCGAGCTCCTTGGCGAGCTCCTCCTCGGAGAACTCCTCCACCGGAGGCTGGGCCGGCTCGACCGGCTCGATCTGCAGCCCGCGGTAGTGCTTGAGGCCCGTGGCCGCCGGAATCAGCTTGCCGATGATCACGTTCTCCTTCAGGCCCATCAGGCGATCCCGCTTGCCCTCGAGGGCGGCGTCGGTGAGCACCTTGGTGGTCTCCTGGAAGGAGGCCGCCGAGAGGAAGGACTCGGTGGCGAGCGACGCCTTGGTGATTCCGAGGATGACCTCCTCGGCCTTGGCCGGCGTCTTCGTCTTCTTGCCCTTGACCTTCTCGTTGATCGCATCGAAGACCAGGCGGTCCTCGAGTTGGCCGGGCAGCAGCTCGGTCGAGCCCTTGGACTCCACCCGGACCTTCTTGAGCATCTGGCGCACGATCAGCTCGATGTGCTTGTCGTTGATGTCGACGCCCTGCGTCCGGTAGACGCGCTGGACCTCGGCCACGATGTACACCTCGGTGTCGGTGCGGCCCTTGATCTCGAGGATCTCGGCCGGGTAGAGCGACCCCTCGTTGAGCTGGTCACCCCTCTCGACGCGCTTGCCGGGCTCCACCAGGATGTTGGTTCGCGGCGGGAAGGAGTAGGCGTGCTCCTCGCCCTTGTCGTCGGTGATCTCCACCTTCACCGCCTTGTCGGTCTCCTCGACGGAGACCTTGCCGGCGACCTCCGCGAGCTTCGCGAGCCCCTTCGGCTTGCGAGCCTCAAAGAGCTCGACGACGCGCGGCAGACCCTGGGTGATGTCCAGGCCGGCGACACCTCCCGTGTGGAAGGTCCGCATGGTCAGCTGGGTGCCGGGCTCGCCGATCGACTGCGCGGCGATGATTCCGACCGCGTCGCCGATCTCCACCAGGAAGCCGGTCGCCGGCATGACGCCGTAGCACTGGCGGCATACGCCGGACTCGGCCTCGCACTTGAGGACCGAGCGGACCGGGACGGTGACGTCGTCGTCCTCCTTGAACCCCTCGGCGATGTCATGGACCTCAGGCCAATCGATCACCTGGTTGCGCTTGAGCAGGTCGCGGCCGCGCTTGGTCGTGAACTTCTTCGCGGCCACCCGCCCAACCAGGTTCGGATTGAGCTCCGCGCCACCGTCGCGGTAGAGCGGCATCTCGATGTGGTCCTTGGTCTTGCAGTCGTCCAGACGGACGATGACGTCCTGGGAGACGTCGACCAGGCGCCGGGTCAGGTAGCCCGAGTCCGCGGTGCGGAGCGCCGTGTCGGCGAGTCCCTTCCGGGCGCCGTGCGTCGAGATGAAGTACTCGAGGACGGAGAGACCCTCCATGAAGTTGGCCTTGATCGGCCGCTCGATGATCTCGCCCTTCGGATTGGCCATCAGGCCTCGCATGCCGGCCAGCTGGCGAATCTGCTTGAACGAGCCACGCGCACCCGAGTTGGCCATCATGAAGATCGGGTTCAGCTCGTCGAGGTTGCGCTCCATCGCCTGCCCGACCTCCTCGGTCGCGGAGTCCCACTTGGAGGTCACGGCCTCCTTGCGCTCCTCGGCGGTGATGTAGCCGTCGTCGTACTGGCCCATGATCTCCTCGGTCTCCGACTCGTAGCGCTCGAGGATCTCCTCCTTGTCGGGCGGGGCGACGACGTCGTTCTTGGAGATCGTGATCCCCGCCTCGCTGGCGAAGTGGAAGCCGAGCTCCTTGAAGGAGTCGAGCACCAGCGAGACGGCTGGCGCACCGTAGTTCTCGACCAGGTCGCTGACGATCGTGTTGACGTCCTTCTTCTTCAGCGAGTGGTTGACGAACTGGTACTTCTCGGGGTCGTACTCCTCCGCGAGCGCCTCAGCGATCGCGCGCTCGACCCGGTCGTTGTAGATGATCCGCCCGACCGTGGTCAGGAAGTGCTCGTGACCGGGCCGCCGGTACTCCGCCCAGTCATGCAGCTGGACGATGCCGTTCTCGTAGGCGAGCTCGGCCTCCTGCGCGGTCCTGAACGGATGTGGCTTCTGGTCGAGCTTCGAGGAGTCGAGCTCCTCGACGTTCTCTCCCGCGTAGGTCAGGTAGTAGAGCCCGAGGACCATGTCCTGGGTCGGGGTGGCCAGCGGCGCACCGTGCGCCGGCGACAGGATGTTGTTGGAGGAGAGCATCAGGATGCGCGCCTCCGCCTGCGCCTCCGCCGAGAGCGGCAGGTGGACCGCCATCTGGTCGCCGTCGAAGTCGGCGTTGAACGCGTGGCAGACCAGCGGATGGACCTGGATCGCCTTGCCCTCGACCAGCACCGGCTCGAACGCCTGGATGCCCAGGCGGTGGAGCGTGGGCGCGCGGTTGAGGAGCACCGGATGCTCGTGGATGACCTCCTCGAGCACGTCCCAGACCTCCGGGATCATCGAGTCCACCATCTTCTTGGCGGCCTTGATGTTCTGGACCTGCTTGCGCTCGACGAGCCGGGCCATGATGAACGGCTTGAAGAGCTCCAGGGCCATCAGCTTCGGCAAGCCGCACTGGTGGAGCCTCAGGGAAGGACCCGAGACGATCACCGAGCGGCCGGAGTAGTCGACGCGCTTGCCGAGCAGGTTCTGCCGGAAGCGGCCCTGCTTCCCCTTGAGCATGTCCGAGAGCGACTTCAGCGGCCGGTTGCCCGGGCCGGTGACCGGACGGCCACGGCGCCCGTTGTCGAACAGGGCGTCGACGGCCTCCTGGAGCATGCGCTTCTCGTTGTTGACGATGATCTCGGGGGCGCCCAGGTCGAGCAGCCTCTTCAGCCGGTTGTTCCGGTTGATCACGCGCCGGTAGAGGTCGTTCAGGTCCGAGGTGGCGAAGCGGCCACCGTCGAGCTGGACCATCGGGCGCAGCTCCGGCGGAATCACCGGCACCACGTCCAGGACCATCCACTCGGGCTTGTTGGCCGACTTGAGGAAGGCGTCGACGACCTTGAGGCGCTTCACCGCGCGGGCCTGCTTCTGCCCCTTCGAGGTGTTGATCGTCTCCTCGAGCAGCTCGCCCTCGGCGTCGAGGTCCACCTGCTCGAGCAGGTCGCGGATGGACTCCGCGCCCATGCCGCCGCGGAAGTACTCGCCCCATCCGAACGGCGAACCGAAGCGGTCCTTGAGCTCCCGGAACGTGGTCTCGTCGTTGATCACGTCCTTCGGCTTCATCTCCGAGAAGATCTTGAAGACCTCGCGCACGCGCTCGGCGGCCTCGTCGAGGTAGCCCTCGGTGTCCGAGATCTCGGCCTCGAAGGTCTTGCGGAGCTCCTTGGCCATCTTGTCGCGGTCCTCGGCCTTCATCCGCTTCACGTTCGTGACGCTGTCGGCCCAGAGCTCGTCGTCCTCGTTGAAGCCCTCGGTGGTGCCGGCGGGCGGCGCCTCGGCGTCCTTCTCCGCGGCGACCCCCAGGTAGGCGAGGCGGCGGACCAGTGACTCGTTGAGCTCCTGCGTGCGCTGCTCGCGCTCGCGCTCGTACTCGCCGGCCTGCTTCTCGACTTCCTTCTCGAGCTTGCCGAGGTCCTTCGAGCGGGCCTCCTCGTCGACCCAGGTGATCACCGAGGCCGCGAAGTAGAGGACCTTCTCGAGCTCCTTCGGAGCCATGTCGATCAGGTAGCCGATCCGGCTCGGGACGCCCTTGAAGAACCAGATGTGGGAGACCGGAGCGGCGAGGTCGATGTGACCCATGCGCTCGCGGCGAACCTTGGAGCGGGTCACCTCGACGCCGCAGCGCTCGCAGACGATGCCCTTGTAGCGGACCCTCTTGTACTTGCCGCAGTAGCACTCCCAGTCCTTGGTCGGACCGAAGATGCGCTCGCAGAAGAGGCCGTCCTTCTCCGGCTTCAGCGTCCTGTAGTTGATGGTCTCGGGCTTGGTGACCTCGCCGGAGCTCCAGCCCCGGATCTTCTTGCCCGAGGCAAGCCCGATCTCAATCGCGTCGAAGTTATTGATGTCGATCACTTACTCGCTGCCTCCTCGGCGTCCTCAGTCCCACCGTCGCCTTCGGCGACGACTTGCTCTTCCTGCTCGTCGGCGGCCTTGTCCTTGTCCTTGTCGCCGGCGCCATTACCACCGTCCGCGCGCACTCCGGACAGCTCGATGCCGAGTTCCTCGGCGGCGCGGAGGAGGTCGTCCTCCTCCTCGCCCATCTCGACTCCGTCGCCCTCCTCGGAGACCACGTTGGCGTCGAGCGCCAGCGACTGGATCTCCTTGAGGAGCACCTTGAAGGACTCCGGAATCGAGGGTTCGGGGATGTTCTCGCCCTTGACGATCGACTCGTAGGCCTTGACGCGGCCGACCGTGTCGTCGGACTTGACGGTGAGCATCTCCTGCAGGGTGTAGGCCGCGCCGTACGCCTCGAGTGCCCACACCTCCATCTCGCCGAAGCGCTGACCGCCGAACTGCGCCTTGCCGCCCAGCGGCTGCTGGGTGACGAGGGAGTAGGGGCCGGTCGACCGTGCGTGGATCTTGTCGTCGACCAGGTGCAGCAGCTTCAGGATGTACATGTAGCCGATCGTGACCTTGCCCTTGTAGGGCTCGCCGGTGCGGCCGTTGTAGAGCTGGACCTTGCCCTCGGCGCGGTTGCCGGGGCGCTCCGACTTGGTGATCCCGAGGTCGATGCCTCGCTCGGAGTTCTCGTCCTGCCACTGGACCAGCGCGTTGTCGACGTCCTCGACGGTGGCGCCGTCGAAGACCGGCGTGGCCACGTTGACTCGGCCGCCGTTGCGCTGGGCCTCCTTGTAGGACTGCGATCCGTCGTCGTACCAGCCGTTGGCCGCGACCCAGCCCAGATGCGTCTCGAGGATCTGGCCGATGTTCATTCGGCTCGGCACGCCGAGCGGGTTGAGGATCACGTCGATGGGCGTGCCGTCCTCCATGAACGGCATGTCCTCCTCGGGCACGATCTTGGAGATAACGCCCTTGTTGCCGTGGCGGCCGGCGAGCTTGTCGCCCTCGGCGATCTTGCGCTTGATGGCGACGTAGACGCGCACCAGGTCGTTGACGCCAGGCGGCAGGTCGTCGCCCGCCTCACGGCTGAAGGTGAGGACGTCGATGACGACGCCGCCCTCGCCGTGCGGCACCTTCAGGGAGGTGTCGCGGACCTCGCGCGCCTTCTCCTTGAAGATGGCGCGGATCAGCTTCTCCTCCGCGGTCAGCTCGGTCTCGCCCTTCGGCGTGACCTTGCCGACCAGCAGGTCGCCGGCGGCAACCTCGGCCCCGATCCGGACGATCCCGCGCTCGTCGAGGTTCCTGAGGCTCTCCTCGGAGCGATTCGGGATGTCTCGAGTGATCTCCTCGTCGCCGAGCTTCGTCGTGCGCGCGTCGATCTCGTACTCCTCGATGTGGATCGAGGTGAGCTCGTCCTGCTTGACGAGGCGCTCGGAGATGATGATCGCGTCCTCGAAGTTGTAGCCCTCCCAGGACATGAAGGCGACCAGGCAGTTCTTGCCCAGGGCGATCTCGCCGCCGGACGTGGAGGAGCCGTCGGACAGGACGTCCCCGGCCTTCACCTTGTCGCCGACGGAGACGATCGGGCGCTGGTGGATCAGCGTCCCCTGGTTCGAGCGCATGAACTTGTGGAGCTGGTACTCGTCGCGCTTGGAGCCGTGTGTGACCACGATCTGCTCCGCGTCGACGGTGGTGATCTCGCCGTCGTTCTCGGCGATGACCACGTCGCCCGTGTCGACCGCGGCGCGCCGCTCCATTCCGGTGCCGATCAGCGGCGGCTCCGGCTTGAGCAGCGGCACGGCCTGACGCTGCATGTTCGAGCCCATCAGGGCGCGGTTCGCGTCGTCGTGCTCGAGGAACGGGATCAGGGCCGTCGCGACCGACCAGATCTGGGTCGGCGAGACGTCAATCAGCGTCACGTCCTTGGGCGCCACCGCGACGGCTTCGTCGTCTCGGCGGCGGCAGATGACGTACTGGCCCTTGAGCTTGCCGCTGTTCGGATCGACCTCGGCGTTCGCCTGGGCGATCGTCTCGTCCTCCTCCTGCGTGGCGTCGAGATGCACGACCTGGTTGGTGACCACGCCGTCCTTGACGACCCGGTACGGCGTGGTGACGAAACCATGCTCGGAGACCTGCGCGTAGGACGAGAGCGAGCCGATCAGGCCGATGTTCGGGCCCTCAGGCGTCTCGATCGGGCACATGCGCCCGTAGTGGGTGGCGTGCACGTCGCGGACCTCGATGGGTGCGCGCTCGCGCGTCAGCCCGCCGGCGCCGAGCGCCGAGAGACGACGCCTGTGCGTCAGGCCCGACAGGGAGTTGGTCTGGTCCATGAACTGCGAGAGCTGCGAGGAGCCGAAGAACTCCTTCAGCGCCGCCACCACGGGACGGATGTTGATGATGGTCTGCGGCGTGATCGCGTCGGCGTCCTCGGTGGTGAGACGCTCACGGACCACGCGCTCCATCCGGTAGAGCCCGATCCGGAAGGCCTCCTGGATCAGCTCACCGACCGTGCGCAGCCGCCGGTTGCCGAAGTGCTCGTACTCGTCGAGGTGATCATGGATCGGCTCGCGGGGGTAGGTGATCGCCTCCGCGGCGTAGTCCTTGATCGGGTTCTCCTCGTCGATTTCCTCCGGGACCCCGAGTAGCTTCGGGATCGTGACGAGCTCCTTGACCAGGGCGATGATGTCGTCGTGGGTCAGGACCCGGGTGTCGAGGTCGATGTCCAGGTCCAGGCGCGCGTTCAGCTTGTAGCGGCCGACCCGGGTGAGGTCGTAGCGCTTCGGGTCGAAGAAGAGCTGCTCGAGCAGAGCGCGCGCGGCGTCGACCGACGGCGGCTCGCCCGGACGCTGCTTCTTGAACAGCTCGATCAGCGCGCCCTCCTCGTCCTTGGTCGCGTCGGTGTCCGACGCGATCGTGTGGCGGATGTAGACCGAGTTGTCGAACATGTCGAGGAGCTTCTCGTCCTCGACGTAGCCCATCGCGCGAAGCAGGACGGTGACCGGCAGCTTGCGCTTGCGGTCGATGCGCACGTAGACGCGGCCCTTCTTGTCGATCTCGAGCTCCAGCCAGGAGCCGCGGGCCGGCATCAGGTTCGCGATGAAGACCTGCTTCTCGCGGTCCTTGGGCTCCATGACGTAGGCGCCCGGGGAACGGACCAGCTGCGTGACGACCACGCGCTCGGTGCCGTTGATGATGAAGGTCCCTCGGTCCGTCATCCACGGGAAATCGCCCATGAAGACGGTCTGCTCGCGGATCTCGCCCGTCTCGCGGTTCTGGAACGCGACCTTGACGTTCAGCGGACGCGAGTAGGTCATGTCCTTCTCGCGACACTCATCCACCGTGTTGGGTGGATCGTCGAACTCGAACTCCCCGAAGACGATCGCCAGGTTCCCCGTGTAGTCCTCCGTCGGGGAGATGTCGTCGATCGTGGCTCGCAGCAGGCCTTCCTTCGGGTCAACCAACTCCGCGAAGGACTTCCGCTGGATATCGATCAGGTGTGGGACTTCGAGTGGGTTCTTAAGGCGAGAAAAGCTCCTACGGGTTGCGGCGACAGCGTTGGATCCGGCCAACTCGGCGACTCCTCAAAGTATTAGAAGGCTTGTGAGACCGCGCAAGAATCGGGCAGCAGGGCTCACCGGGCGCGCGAACCGTGCATAGTAACGCACGGCAACCGTTTGGTCAAGGGTTGCTAACACGCCCCCGAAAGGGCACGCGCCGGGATCTTACTCCCAATCTGTGCGGAGTGGTGCAGTTTGTGACTCGTTGCTACTTGATCTCGGCGGTGCCGCCGGCCTCCTCGATCTCCTTGAGCAGGCCCTCGGCCTCCTCGCGCTCGATCGCCTCCTTGACGGGCTTTGGAGCCTCGTCAACGAGAGCCTTGGCCTCCTTGAGGCCCAGTCCGGTGGCGGCGCGCACGACCTTGATCACGCCGATCTTCTTGTCCCCGGCGCCGGTCAGGACGAGGTCAACCGTCCCGGCCTCCTCCTCGCCCGCTCCGTCACCGGCCGGGCCGCCCGCTGCGGGGGCTGCGGCCGCGACAGCGGTCGCGGAGACGCCGAACTCCTCCTCGAGCGCCTTGATCCGCTCGGAGAGCTCGAGCACCGAGATGCCCTTCAGCTCGTCGATCCATTCCTGCGTACTGGTTGCCATCAGCTGGCGTCCTCCTTGTTCTCGTCAGAGTCGTCTGAAGTCTCTTCTTCCGCTGGCGCGTCCTCCGCGGCAGCCTCCTCGCCCAAGTCCTGGTCGCCCTCGCCCGTCTCCGTCGGCTCGCTCTGGCCGGCCTCTTCGCCTTCCGGTGCCTGCTCCTCGGAGGTCTCCTCCGGGGACTCGGCGGGCTCGGGGTCAGTCACCAGAAGAAGCCTCCTCGCCTTCGGCGGACTCTCATCAGAACCATTGAGTCGCCTCGGCTGCGGGGGCTTCATCCTCCTTCGGCGTCTCTTCCGCCTCCTTGGGCGCCTCCTCTTCCTCAGCCGGGGTTTCCTCGGCCTGAGCCTCCGCTTCGGCTGGGGCCTCGCCGCTGACCAGGCCCTGCTCGGCGATCTGGCCGAGCTGGATGGCCAGGCCCTGGATCATCGAGCCGAGGCCGCGCACCAGGCCGGTGAGCGGGCTGGCCACGATGCCGGCCAGCTGGGCGTTGAGGGCGTCGCGGCCGGGCAGGCGGGCGATCGCCTTGAAGGAGTCGGGGTCGAGAGCCTCCCCGTCCATCATCCCGCCCTTGTAGTCCAAGAGCTCCCACTCGGAGCCGAGGCGGTTGAGGGTCTTCGCGGCCAGCGCGGCGTCGCCCTTGACCAGCGCGAGGGCGGTGGGCCCGCTCAGGAAGTCCTTGAGGCCGTCGGTCCCGGCCTCGTCCGCGGCGCGCAGGGTGAGGCGGTTCTTGACGACGCGGAATCGGGTGTCGGCATCGCGCAAGGTGGCGCGCAGCTCGGCGGCCTGGGGCACGCTGATCCCGCGGTAGTCGACCGCGAAGATCGCCGACGAGTCCTTGAGCTCGGTGGCGAGCTCGTCGACCACTGCTGTCTTCTGCTCTCTGTCCATTTCAGTCTCGTTCGCTGCCTGCGCCAAAGAAAAGACCCGCGCGCAGGCGGGCCAGAGCGGGCGGTCGTCAGACCGGGTGACTCTCGCTCACCTGCGTCGGACTTCCGGACCTCCCTATATATGGAGTGCCCCGCCGACGGTCTTTGGCGGCAGTTGTTCGGCGCGCAATGTTAGGCGGTCGCGGGCTCCTCCGCGGGCTGGTCTTCGCTGGGGGTGGATTCGTCCTCGCCGGCGCCATCCCCGGAAGCGGTGGCTCCGGCGCCCAGCATGATCTCGCCGCGGCGGGTCCGCGAGGAGTCCACCCGGATACCCGGGCCCATCGTCGTGGTGACGGTGATCGAGAGGATGTAGCGGCCCTTCGCGGCGGCAGGCTTCGCGCGGATGATCTCCTCGATCACGGCCGCGTAGTTCTCGAGCAGGTCCTCCTCGGAGAAGCTGGTCTTGCCGATCGCGAGGTGAACGATCGCCTGGCGGTCGGTGCGGTACTCGACCTTGCCGGCCTTGGCCTCGTCGACGGCCTTGGCGATGTCCTCGGTGACCGTGCCGACCTTGGGGTTCGGCATCTTGCCCTGCGGCCCGAGGACCCGGCCCAGCTTGCCGACCTTCGGCATCTGCGAGGGGTGGGCGATCGCGACGTCGAAGTCGGTCCAGCCGCCCTCGATCCGCTCGGCGAGGTCGTCGGAGCCGACGAAGTCGGCGCCGGCCTCGGTGGCCTGTCGGGCGGCGTCGCCCTCGGCGAAGACCGCAATCGAGACGTTCTTGCCGAGGCCCTTCGGCAGGGCGAGCGTCCCGCGCAGCTGCTCCTCCGCGTGGCGGACGTTGACGCCGAGGCGGATGTGGAGCTCGACGGTCTCGTCGAACTTGGCGCCGGACGTCTCCTTGACCAGATGGATCGCCTCCGCGGGCGG
>CAVUSJ010000009.1:0-21220 GCA_963744105.1 uncultured Solirubrobacterales bacterium
GGAGGTCTTCTTCACCTCATTCCTGCTCTCGATCCTCGGCTTGCGGCGTCCCGAGTAGATGATGCGGCACCGTCTGGCGGCTGCCGCCGCGGGAGCCATGGTGATCGCGGCAGCGATCATCGGTTCCTCGCTCCACTCTGGGCCGGTGACCGCCGCCACCAACACCGTCGAGCCCGAGATTGCCAGCGTCTTCCTCGAGGGACCGCCCCAGTGTCAGCGCGTCTCCCGGATCCCGAGGGGAGCCGACCGGCTGAAGCTTCTCGTCACCTACGTAACCGGCGGTGCCCGCCACCTGCACGTTTCGATCACCGACCCGCGTGGGCCGGTGAGCACGGGTGACGTGAAGCCCGTCAGCCAGGGCGAGGAGCTGGTCAGGTTGAAGCCGCGCACCCGCGCCGCTCACCGCGCCACCCTCTGTCTTTCGAACCCCGGCGAGGGCAAGATCGTGATCGGTGGTGCCTCGAAGCGAGTCCCCAAGTCGGGCCACGGTCAATCAGCCAAGTACAGGTACGTCGCGAGCGCGATCTTCCTCCGACCTGGCTCGGCCAGCTGGGTTTCTCAGACGGGGAACATCGCCGACCGCTATGCCAACGCGCAAACCGGTCCGCTGGGGAGCTGGTCCGTGTGGTTCGCCGGGCTGCTGGCGATCGTGGCCGGCGCGGTGGGCCTGTACTCCGTCGTGGTGCTCCCCGGGAGAGAAACCTGATGGAGCACGGGAAGACACCCCCGGATGGAAGGCTGGACGAGCCAGACACGCTGGAGAGGCAGCCGCAGCAGCCGACGACAAGGGAGCTGCTGCAGCGGACCCAGGAGACGCGTGCCCGGATTCGGCCGCGCTCCTCTCGGCCCTCCGGAGCGGGGCGCCGCCGTCTGCCCACCGCCGCCTGGGTGTGCTTCCTCGTCGCGCTGCTCAACGGCACCGCCTGGGGCCTGATCGTCCCTCTCTTCCAGACGCCCGACGAGCCGGGACACTTCGCCTACGTTCAGCACGTCGCGGAGAGCGGCAAGCCGCCGCCCGGGGGCGCGGAGCTCCAGCACTTCTCGCAGGAGGAGCGCCGGTACCTCGACGCGATTCACTGGAAGGCGATCCAGCGCAAGAAGGACGACCGTGTCCCCGGTACCGCCACCTTCCACAAGCGGGTCGAGCGAGACGTCGCCACTTCCGCGGACCGCCTCAGCGAGGGCGGCTACACGACCGACATCAACAACCCGCCCCTCTACTACTACGTCGCCGCCGGCGTCTACCACGCATCGCCCTGGACCTCACTTCCCGACAGGGTGCATGCGATCCGGCTGCTCTCGGCCCTGCTCGCGGCGATCACGGTCCTCTTCGTATTCCTCTTCATTCGCGAGCTGATTCCCAGCACCCCATGGGCGTGGACGGTGGGTGCGCTGGCGGTCGCCTTTCAGCCGATGTTCGGCTTCACCTCCAGCGGGGTGACCAGCGACGCCGTTCTGTACGCGGCCTCGGCCGGGATCTTCTACATGTTCGCCCGCACGTTCCACCGTGGCTTGACGCCGCGCCGTGGTCTCGCCATCGGGGCGCTAGCGGCGATCGGGCTGCTCTCCAAGCTCAACATGATCGGACTGGCGCCCGGCATCGGGGTCGGGCTGCTCGTCCTCATGTTGAGGGCCGACGGCGAGGGGCGCCGTCAGGCAATCCGTGGCGCGCTGACGGCGTTCGCCGTCGTGGCGATCCCGGTTGCCACCTACATGCTCCTCAACTCGACCGTCTTCGATCGCGGCATCTGGTTCGGAAACGCAGGCGTCCCGCCATTGACCGGGATCCCGGTAACGAGTCCAACCGGGCAGGCAACCACGACGTCCGTCAAGCTCCTCGACGGGGCCGAGTACATGTGGCAGTTCTACCTGCCACGGCTCCCGTCGATGGACCCGCTCTTCCCGGCCTATCCGCTGCGTCACATCTGGTTCAACGGCTTCATCGGCCAATTCGGCTGGCTCGAATACGGGTTCCCGCATTGGATCTACGACGTGGCCCTTGCGATGGCCCTCGGCCTCGTGGCGCTGGTTGGCCGAGAGCTGATCAGGGCGCGCGCGGTGCTTCGCTCCCGGATCTGGGAGCTCGTCACATATCTGCTCTTGATGTTCGGGCTGCTCGTGCTGGTCGCGGCAACGAGCTATGAGGCCAAGCTCGGAGGGGCAACGGGCTACGAGCAGCCGCGCTACCTGTTCCCGCTGATGGCGCTGTACGGCGCATTGGTGGCGCTCGGGGCTCGGGGGGCCGGCAAGCGCTGGGGTCCGGCCGCGGGTGTCCTGTTCGTCTGCGTCGCCATCGCCCACACCGCCGCCGCCATGCTGCTGACGCTGACCCGCTTCTACGGCTGAGTGTCGCCCGGCGCCGACGACGTCTGGCTGCTCGACCACGGCGAGATCTTCGGCGGAGGGCAGCGCTTCGGGTTGCGCCTCGTCGAGGCCCTGCGGGAGGCGGGTCGCGACGCCGAGGTGGCGGAGGACCTGCGCCTCCCCAAACCAGCCCCGTGGAATCCCGCGGTGCTCCCGGCCCTCCGCCGAACCCGCCGCTTCCTGGCCGGCTTGAACCCGGAGGCGACCGTCATCGGGAACCACCCCCGCGCCCACGCTTTCCTCCACGCGGCCGCCCCTCGCTCCGGCGGTCCCGCGATCGTCTACGTCGCGCACGAGCGAGACAGCGCCGCGCGGCGCAGCGCCCGCCTCGCCTACCAGCGCCGTGGCGGGCTGGTCGCGATCGGAGCGAACGCGGCGCGCGAGTACGAGTCGCGGCTCCCCGACGTGCAGGTGACGAAGATCAACAACTTCCTGCCCGTCGAGTTCTTCGAGAGAGCCCGCGGCCAGCGAGTGATCTCTCCTGACGTCGGGGAGGTGTCCATCGGCGTGTTGGCGCGCCTGATCCCCGAGAAGGGAGTGGCGGAGCTGATGGATGAGCTCGCCGCTCCCGAGGTGCGCCCGGCCTGGCGGGAGCTGGTGGTCGCGGGCGACCGGCAGGACGAGGCCTACGCGGGCCGGCTCGACAGGCGAATCGACGAGCTCGGCCTATCAGACCGGGTCCGGCTGATCGGGAACACCGAGGACGTGCCCGGCTTCCTGGGCTCGATCGACGTCATGGTCGTTCCCTCCGTGGGGATGGAGGCCCAGCCCACCGCGATCATCGAAACGCTCGCTTATGGCGTCCCCGTCGTCGTTCGCGAGCCGCTGTTCTCGCCCGACTTCGAGGGGCTGCCGGTCTCCTCCTACGCAACGGCGGGCGAACTCGGAGCCGCGCTGCGGGCGCCCAATCCCTCCCCCGCCTCCGTGGCGGAGCTGATCGCCCGCTTCGGGCCGGACCAGGCGATCGCAGGGATCGACGCGGCCGCTCAGCTCGCCAGGGCGCGCTCGTAGGAGCGGCGCGTCCCCTCGGCCGTCCGCTCCCAGGTGAAGCGCGCGGCCTGCTCGCGGCCGGCCTGCGCAAGCCGTTCGCGCAGCTCGGCATCGGCGAGCAGCCGCTCGATAGCGCCGGTCATCGCCGGGAGGTCCAGCGGATCGAAGTAGAGCGCCGCCTCGCCCGCCACCTCCGGGATCGAGGTCCCGTTCGAGCACGCGACGGGCAGGCCGCGCGCCATCGCCTCGAGAACCGGCAGGCCGAAGCCCTCGGCAAGCGAGGGGAACACCATGCAGGCCGCCGCTGCGTAGAGGCCCTCGAGCTCTGCGTCACCGAGCCAGCCGATCAGGCGAACGCGCTCACGTACCCCCCGCCGGCGCACGTGTGCCGCGAGCTCGTCCTCCCAGCGCGTCTCGTATCCCGGAACGACGAGGACGAAGGGCCGCTCAATGGCGGCGACCGCGTCGATCAGCCGCTCCAGGTTCTTGTGGGGCCTGTGGGCGGAGACGCTGAGGACGATCGGTGCATCGCCGAGCGAGTGCCGGTCGCGCAGGACAGCCTCGGGCTCGGGATCGACTGCACCGGTCACGCCCGGCGCCAGATAGGTGACGTCGACTCGGGACGGGTCGATCCCCAGGAACGAAACGACGTCGGACTTGGTCGACTCGGAGATCGCGATGATCCGGGTCGAGCGCTTCGCCGCCAGTGGGACGAGCATGCGCATGCCCAGGGAGCGGATCCCGGAGTGTGCCTCGGGGAAACGCTTGTAGATCAAGTCGAGGATGGTGGTCACCTGGGGAACGCCGGGGACCACCGGTGCCGTGGTGAAGAGGTTGTGGAGGAGGTCGACGCCGGAGCGGCGGACGGCTCGCGGCAGCAGCGTCTGCTCGGCGAGGACCCTGCGGCCGCGGCTGGCTCCGGTCACCGGCAGCTCCTCGATCTCGGCGTCGGCCGCCCACGGCTCGGCGAGGAGGGAGGGGGCGCCCTCCCGCGAGGAGAAGAGGACCAGCTCGAGGCCGCCGCCCTCGAGCAGGGCGGGGATCAGGCGCCTCGCATAGATCTCCGAGCCGCCGGTCTGGCCCGGCACGAGGTGCAGCAGGTTGAGGCCGACCTTCAAGGGGCGCAAGGTTCGCACATGGATATGCGGTTCCCCAGCGCTCCTCCTCGAGGACCATCCCTAACCTGCCGCGCATGACCGCCGCCGAGGGGCCGACGATCAGCGTCGTCGTCCCCGCCTACAACGAGGAGCGCTACATCGCCGAGGCGCTCGACGCCGTCCTCCGCCAGACGCTCACCCCGCTGGAGGTGATCGTGGTCGACGACGGCTCAACCGATGGGACGGTCGAAGTCGTCCGCCGCTACGGCGACCGGCTTCGCCTGATCCAGCAGGAGAACCGCGGCTGCCCGGGCGCATTCGACACCGGTTTCCGGGAGGCGGCGGGCGAGTTCGTCGCCCTCTGCCCGGCGGACGACATCTGGGAGTCGCAGAAGCTCGAGTGGCAGGCGGAAGCTCTCATGCAGCATCCTGACGTGGACGTCGCCTTCGGCGCCGCGGAGAGATTTGGGCTCGCGACCGGCCCCAACGTCCGCCCCGGACGCACCGGCGTCCTCGACGGCCCCTGGTTCGCGCAGCAGCAGTACTCCCGGAACCTGATCGCGGACCCCAGCGCGATCCTGAGGCGCTCCCTCTACCTCGATCTTGGCGGCTACGAGCCGCTGATCGGCGAGGACTACGAGTTCTGGATGCGGGCGCTCGCGGCCGGAGCGACCTTCTTCTTCGATCCCCGGCTCGTCGTCCGGCTGCGGGAGCACGGCGGCAACCTCTCCTATCGCGCGCTGGACATCTGGGAGACCAACCACCTGATCCACGAGCGCTATGCGGAGCTCGCAGCGAATCCGGAGGTCGTCCGGAGAACGCTCGCCCACGACCTGCTGATGATCGGCTACTGCCGGGCGGCGCTCGGGCGCTCGGGTGACGCCCGGCGTTCGTTTCGCGCCTCGCTCGAGAAGCGGCTCAGCCCGCTCTCGCTGGCCGCCGCGATGGCCATGACGGTGCCCGGGGCGGCGAGGCTGGTCAGCCGGGCGGCCCCGCGCATCCGCCGGGCGTCGGCGGGAATCAGCGGATAGCCCGATGAAGATCCTCTACGTGGCAATGGCCCACGACTACGGCGACCCCGCTCGTGGCCCGAGCTTCGAGGAGACCAACTTCCGGAGCGCCCTGGAGGCGATGGGACACGATCTGGTCACCTTCGACTTCATGGCCGAGAAGCGCAAGCTGGGGAAGGGCGAGATGAATCGCAGGCTGATCGCGCTCGCGGAAGAGGTCATCCCGGATCTCTCCTTCTTCTTCCTCTTCGAGGACGAGATCGAGCCGGACACAATCCGGGCGGTCGGCCGCGCCGCCGGCCCCACCGTCAACTGGTTCGCTGACGATCACTGGCGCTTCGAAAGCTTCTCCAGCCGCTACGCGCCGGCACTTGACTTCTCGGTGACCACCGACCGCGATTCGGTCCCCAAGTACCGCGCGATCGGTTGTGACGGCGTGATCCTCTCGCAGTGGGCCTGCAATCGCTACGCCTACGACTGGACGGCGGGCGAGCTCGAGTACGACGTGACCTTCGTCGGCCAGTCCTACGGCGAGCGGCCCGCAACCGTGGAGCGTCTCCGCGCCGAGGGCTTCGACGTGCGCTGCTGGGGCTTCGGCTGGCCCGAGGGCCGGATCGAGCACGACGAGATGGTCCGCGTATTCGGCGCGAGCCGCATCAACCTGAACTTGTCGAGCGCCTACGTCGAGCCACGGGGCATCCGTCGCCGCGTCGCCGACTTCGCTCGTCGGAGACCGCCCGAGACCAGAAGGAGCCAGATCAAGGGACGGACATTCGAGGTCCCTGGCAGCGGCGGCTTCCTGCTCACGGATCGCGTGCCGCATCTCGAGGACTTCCTTACGCCCGGGAAGGAGGTCGGCACCTTCGAATCGACCGACGACCTCGTCGAGCGGGTCGGCTGGTGGCTCTCGCACGAGGAGGAGCGCGCCGCCGTGGCCAAGGCGGGGTATGAGCGGGTCCGCGCCGAGCACACCTATGATCAGCGCTTCGCGGAGATCTTCAGACGCGCAGGCGTCACCTGAGCGCGCTCGGCGCCCTCACGGCGACCTAGACTTCCCAACCCATGAGCCCCTCCACACAAGCTGCGGCCACGGCGCTCCGTGACGATGGCCTTACAGCGGCCGGACTCGTCGAGAACACCGTTCGCGTCGCCGTCCCGCAACGCCGCCGTGTCCGCCTCTCCGATACCTGGACGAGCCGGCGGGTCGGCTGGATGCTCGGCTGGCGAGACATGACGGCGAAGTACAAGCAGTCCGCTCTAGGCCCGCTCTGGCTGGTGCTCCAGCCGCTCGGGATGCTGGCGGCGATCTCAATCGCCTTCTCGAAGGTGACCAGCGTCAACACCGGCAGCGTTCCCTACATCGTCTTCGCCCTGGTCGGCCTCGCTGTCTGGACCTACCTCCAAATGGCGATCACCATCGCGCCGGCGGTTCTGCCGTCGAACTACCAGGTCGTCAGGCGCAGTCCCTGTCCTCGGGTCGCCTTCATCACCGGGACGCTGATCTCTGTAGTCCCGCCCCTCGGGGTCGTCCTGGTCGCCAGCATCATCGCCGCAGGGGTCACCAGCGGCCTGCCGCTGCAGGCGCTCGCCATGCCCGTCCTGATCGGCTGGCTGCTGCTCATGACCTGGGGATTCATCCTCCTCGTGACAGCCCTGGGAGGTCGATTCCGCGACGCCGTCGCCCTGGCGCCCCTCTTCGTGCAGGCCGGCATCTTCCTGACGCCGGTCGGGTATCCCCTGAGCGCCGCAGGCTCTTTCGCCAAGGTGCTCGCCTTCAACCCCGCCTCCGGAATCATCGAGAGCTGGCGCTGGTCGCTCCTCGGGATGGCGCCAGACGGCTTCGCGATCACCGTCGCCTTGGTCGAGACCGTCGTCGTCTGCCTCCTCGGCTGGTACGTCTTCGGCCGGATGGAGACCCGCTTTGCCGACTATGTCTGAGTCGAACGGCGCGGAGCTGCGAACCGACCTAGCCGTCCGCTGCAAAGGAGTCGGCAAGAGCTACGGCCTCGGGGAGGAGCTCAGCCTGCAGCACACCCTGAGCACCATCGTCCGCCGGGAGTATCTGCGCGATCGGTTCTGGGCCCTCACCGACGTGAGCTTCGAGGTGAAGCGCGGCGAGTTCTTTGGCATCGTCGGCTCCAACGGCTCGGGCAAGTCGACCCTGACGCAGCTGATCTCGGGGATCGCAATGCAGGACACGGGTCAGATCGAGGTCTGGGGACGCCTGATCCCGCTGCTCGAGGTTGGCGCCGGATTCCATCCGGAGCTGACCGGCCGGGAGAACGTCGTTCTGCTCGGCACCATCCTCGGACTGAGCAACAGCTCGATCCTGGCCGAGATGGACCGGATCTCCGACTTCGCCGGGATCCAGCGGCATCTCGACACCCCGCTGAAGCGGTATTCGAGCGGCATGCAGGCAAGGCTCTCGTTCGCGACCGCGATCTGCTTCAAGGCCGACACCTATGTCTTCGACGAGGTACTCGCGGTGGTCGACGACTCGTTCCGCGAACAGTGCGCGGCGGAGCTTCGCCGGCTCAACCGCGAGGGCAGGACGATCATCTTCATGAGCCACGACCTGGACCTGGTCAGGAGCGTGTGCTCGACCGGAATGTGGCTCGACCGCGGCAACATTCGCCTGATGGGAAACATCGATGAGGTCGCTTCCGCCTATGCCGGTGGATCGACGGAACGAGTCGACGCCTAGGCGTGGCGGGGTCGAGCGCGGCGGGTGTGAGGCTGCATCTCGGGTGCGGCGAGCGGTACCTCGATGGGTACGTCAACATCGATTACCCGCCGGATCAGCACTCGGTTCAGCTCTCCTCGCCGGCTGACGTCCACGCCGACATCACCGAGCTCTCCCACGAGCCCGGCTCCGTCGCCGAGGTTCGGCTGCACCACGTCTTCGAGCATTTCGACCGCGTTACTTCGCTGAGGCTTCTGATCGACTGGTACGCCTGGCTCGAGGAGGCCGGGATCCTCGTCATCGAGACGCCCGACTTCGAGGCGAGCGCCCGGCGCTTCCTGAAGCGGCGGTCCCGCTCCGAACGCGACACGATCGTTCGCCACGTCTTTGGATCCCAGGAGGCGCAGTGGGCATTTCACGCCGATGGCTGGTACGAGGAGAAGTTCCGGAACGTCCTCGGAGCGATGGGCTTCGAGATGACTCGGGTGGAGCGCGCCTCGTGGAAAGCGACCGACAACATCACTGTCACCGCGAGGAAGCCGGCGGCGCCGTGGCTGTCGAGGGAGGTCCTGACGGAGCGCGCCGGGGAGATACTGGGGCGGAGCATGGTCGACCAAATGCCGTCGGAGGTGCGACTGCACCGAACCTGGCTTGACGCGCTGGAGCGGCCGGCCAGCTGACGGATCCGGTGGACACCCCGGTCGCGCTGTTCGTCTTCAATCGACCGGGTGCGACCGAACGTGTCCTCGAGGCGATCCGAGCCGCCCGCCCGGGCCGGCTCCTGGTCGTGGGCGATGGCCCGCGGCCGAACGTTCCGGAGGACGAGGCACTGTGCGCCGAGACGCGGAGGGTCGTCTCCGAGGTGGACTGGCCCTGCGAGGTCGAATACCGCTACGCCGACGAGAACCTCGGGTGCGGCCGGCGCGTCTCCTCAGGCCTCGATTGGGTCTTCGACACCGTCCCCGAGGCGATCGTCCTCGAAGACGACTGCCTGCCCCACCCGTCCTTCTTCCCGTTCGCTGAAGCAATGCTGGCGCGTTACCGCGACGACCCCCGCGTCGGCATGATCGCCGGGACGAACTACTTCTCCGACCCCGGCCGGCGCGAGAGCTATTTCTTCTCTCGGTACTTCGCGGTCTGGGGCTGGGCCGGCTGGCGCCGAGGCTGGGAGCACTACGACTATGAAATGGCCACCTGGCCGAGCGTTCGCGAGCGGGGCGGCTTCGGCGGCCTCGTCTGCAATGCGGGGGTTCTCGAATATCTCCACAACGCCTTCGATTCCGCCCATGCCGGGGAGATCGACACATGGGACGTGCAGTGGGTGTACGCGTGCCTGCTCCAGGCATCGCTCTGCGTCGTCCCGCGGGCGAATCTCGTTTCGAACATCGGCATCACCGGAACTCATGGCGCCGGCGGCGATTCGGCCGGCCTCCCGGTTCACCCACTCGATGTGACCGCGCTGGTCCATCCGGCGACGATGGCCCCCGACCCATCATACGAGTCCCTTCTGGACCAGCACTATCTCCCCCGGCCCGAACGCCGCGGGCCCGGGCGACGTCTCGGCGCGCTGGCAGCCGCGACGGCCTCCCGCCTCAGGGCGCGACGGGACGCCTAAGCAGCGCCAGCACCATGCCCCAGCCTTCCGGTGGGAGTTCGTCGATCGCGGCCCGCACGCTGCCCGGGGCAAGCTCGCCGCCGGATCTCAGTGGCCACTCCTCGAGGTAGATCCGGTAGCGGTAGTCGCCGAGCTCGGCGAGCCTTTGCGTGCAGGCTTCGACGGCGTCCAGTATCTCACGGTGGAACTCGAACGTCACCGCCGGCAGGGGCCGGCTCAACCCGGCGAGAACGTTCGGCTCGAGACCCTCGACGTCGACCTTGCAGAAGCCGGGGGCGCCGAACTCCCCGATCAGCGAGTCCAGGGTCGTCACCTCGACGCGCTCCGTGCCCACCTAGCCGTCGGCGGGCATTCCGCGATGCGCGACGGCCGCCTCACGCCACTCCTCCGACATCGAGGCATGCGCGGAGCCGGTGACCGCCAGATGGAGCACCCCCTCTCCTTCCTCGTCGCCCACCGCCCGCGCGACGATCCGCACCCCCGGATCCCGGGCGAAACGCGACCGCAGCTCGGCGACGCAATCGGCCTGCGGCTCGACCGCGACGACGTCCGCGCCGAGCCGCCGCATTTCCTCGGTCCATTCCCCGGTGTTGGCTCCGATGTCGAAGGCTGTGTCCCCCGTCCGGACGTGAGGCGTGAGAAACCGGCGCAGCCGCCACGCCTGGTAGCGGCGCTGAAGGGAGGCATGGATCGGTCCTCGCGCCGGTGTGGCCCTGCTCATTCGCTCCCGGAACCTCGCCGGGCTGACCGGGCGTGTCACGCGCCTCGCGACCCCGACGGCCCCGTTCCACGCCCTGATCGCCGTCAAGGTCCCTCGACGACCTCTGCCACGCAGGCGAACTGGGCGTACTTCGTGTCCCGGAGGTGGCCCCGGGTGATCAGGTTGGCCAGCCGGTAGCGCCGCGGCACCGGGTCAATCGGGTGGATCCCGTCGAGGGTGCGAATCCGGTAGCCCAGCGCGGGGAAGAGCTCGCGGATGCTGCACTCGGTGAAGAACCGCAGGTGCGTGCGGTCGAGGACGCCGGAGTCGCCGTACTCCCATTTCCCGCTGAAGAGGTAGTCGTTGAGGTGATGCCAGTAGCGGACGTTCGGGATCGAGCAGACCACGACTCCGCCGGGGCGGAGGATCCTCCGCACCCCGGCGAGCACCGCGTTGGGGTCGACCAGGTGCTCCAGCACGTCGTTGAAGACCACGCAGTCGAAGTGTTCGCTCGGCAGGTCATCGAGCAGCTCGCCGATGTCACCAGACAGTGCCCGGTCGAGCCTCTCGGCGGCCTCGGCCGCCGCCTGCTCCGAGAGCTCGATGCCCCAGACCTCGGCCCCGTCGCGGAGCTTGATCGCCTCGCCGAAGAACCCCTCGCCGCAGCCCACCTCCAGCACGCGCTCCACGCCGGCGGGGACATAGGCGAGCATCTCAAGCCGCGGATTCGAGCGGTACCCGGGAACGGGCTCGGACTCCGCGTACGAAGACCGGTGGACGGCGCCCATCGATCGCGGCTACCCGAGCGAGCGCCCCTGGCGCTCGACCGATGGGGGCTGGTCGGCTCCGCCCCTTGCCCGTCCGACCGCCCGGCGCAGCCCGGAGATCCTGCTCCGCAGGCGACCGATCCGCGCCATCGCCCTGCCCCTCGCTCCCCAGTACCGCCGAGCTGTTCGATGGGGATCGTCGTGGGGGAGCTCGATCCAATCCGTGTCGGGAGCGCCCAGGTGGCCCCAGCGATCGGTGTACGCGGCCCAGTCATCGTCGCGCGTCTTCAGGTTGGCCGCTCGCTGCGCGAGATTGGCGTGGGAGAAGTGCTCCACGAACGATGCCGGGGAATCCACGCACCTCCAGCCCGCCGCCTCCATTCGGAGCACCAGGTCTCCGTCCGCGTGGTAGAAGCGAAACCCTCCCTCGTCCGCGTACCCAACGGCCTCCATCGCCTCGCGGCGGTAGACGCCATGATTGACGAAGATGCCGCCGCCGAAGGTGCGGCCGACCCAGTACCGCTCCTGCTCGGGCCAATTGCGCCAGTAGAAGGCCACCGCGCCGACGTCGTCTCCCGCTTCCTCGAATCGCTCCAAGCCCCTCCGGATGGCGCCCGGGACGACCAGGCAGTCGTCGCTCAGCATGCAGATGTACGGGGCCGTGGCCGCCTTGAACCCGAGGTTCATGAAGCTGCCCCAGGGGCGGCGCGGGATCGGCTCCCCCCGCCACGTCCCTCGGTTGTGCTGAACGATCGTGAGCACGTCCTTCTGCTTCGCCAGCCAGCGCAGGGTGCCGTCTCCCGAGCCGCCATCGACAACCACGATCTCCCGCTCCGAGAAGGACAGCTCCTCGCGAACGCTCGCGATCGTCCGCTTCAGGTGCCAGCGCCTGTTGAGGCTGCCGATCACGACCGACACCGCGGGGCGCGCCGAGTTCGCGCTTGTTTCGGTCATCTCCTAGAAGGTGTGCCCGTGGGAGCTGTCCGTACGCCAGTAGGCGAACGGGTAGTCAACGTACACGCCCACCGGGAAGAGCGCACTGACTCGCATCTGGAAGTCGCGGTCCTCGGCCGCATCCGGATGGATCCTCTCGCGCTTCGGGCGGTAGCCGCCAACCACGCGCCAGGCAACCTTGAAGAAGGAGCTGGACGAGTGGGTCATGTTGAGGTCATTGAGCTCGCGGTAACTCGGCGCGTCGCTCGGGCTGTAGCGGCGCAGCTCGAGGTCCGCGAGCGGGAGCTCCGGGCGGCTGGGACGCGGGTTCGAATCTCTGATCCAGAGGCTCGACCCGCCCAGCATGTAGATCTCTGGGACCGCCTCGTAGGTTGCCACGATCTTCTCCAGGCAATCGGGCATGAGCAGGTCGTCGTCGTTGAGGATCACGAACAGGCGGTTGTCCGAGTCCTCGACCGCGCGGTTGATCGATCTCCACTGGCGGAGAGTCCGCCGGTTCCTGATTGCCTTGGCCTTGAAGCGGCCGGGGTGGGAACGCTCGATCTCGCGAATCAGCTCCGGGGTGTGGTCCGAGGAGTGATCGTCGACGAAGGTCAAGGCGATCGGCTCCGTCCACGTCTGCCGGACGAGGCTGTCGTAGGCATCGAGCAGGTAGTCCGCGTGGTTGTAGGCCGGAATCACGACCTCGATCCGGCTCCGCCATTCGGGCGGACGCGGGGGAACCTCGTCGGTCCCTGCCCCGGCTGAGGCCTGGAACGCCTCGAGCCGAGACCCGATGGTGGCGTTCGAGCCGCGAAATCCGGGCAGCCGCGCGAGCCTCACCGGCGCCCCCTCGGGCCCGGTGCACGCTCAACCGGATTGGCGAAGTTACGATCCTCCATGCTTGCGTCGCCCCTTCGGAATGATGGCCCATGCGGCCAAACGATTCTCGGCCACCGTCCTGGGCCTTCCCGCCAAGGCGTTCTTCGGCATCGCCAACGCGCTCTCCCGGGTGATGGCGGGATCCGGGCGTCCGCTGGAGATGCGCGGGCATAGCAACGGTGAGGTCACGTTCGAGAGCTCCGACGAGCTGGTCGACCACCACTTCGAGACGTGGAGCCATCCCAGCCACATCAACTTCAGCTCCCTGCAGGAGACGCTTCGGCTGCTGGGGGAGAAGCCGAGCCTGATCCTCGAGACGGGCACCTCGGCCTGGGGCACCGATTCGTCCAGGCTCTTCGACGCGTACGTCGCCGCGTTCGGCGGCGAATTTGAGACCGTGGACATCAGGGTCGAGCCGATGGTCAAGCTGAGGCGCTCGCTGTCACAGCGGTCACGGCTCTCGTGCGACGACAGTGTGCGCTTCCTGAAGCGGTGGGTCGAGGAGAACCCGGGCCGCCAGGTCGACCTGGTCTATCTGGACAGCTGGGACCTCGACATCCTGGCTCCTATACCCGCGGCCAACCACGGCCTGTCGGAGTTCTTCGCCGTCGCGCCGGCGCTGGGCGAGGGAAGCCTGCTGTTGATCGACGACACCCCGGCCGACCCCGGCTGGTTCCCGATCGAGCTGCGCGAGGCGGCCCAGGACTTCGAATCCCGGTACCGACTGGTTCCCGGCAAGGGGATGCTGGTCGACCGCTATCTGCAGGGCCGAGCGGACGTCACGAAGGTGCACCACGGCTACCAGGCCCTGTACCGCTTTTGAGGCCGCCCAGCTCCGGGAGCGCCTTCCGCAGGTAGGCGCGGACCTCCCGGCGGAAGCTCTTCCTCGAGTGCCGCTCGAGCGCCCAGGCCTGGGCGGCCCGCGTCTGGTCGATCAACTCGTCGTGCGGCATCGCGTGCAACTCGGCGATCGCCTGCTCGACCTCCTGCACCGCGCAGGTGTTCAGGTATCTCCCCGCGCCGTCGGGCAGGTCAACTCCACACTCCCGGCTGATCAGCGGATATAGGCCGAGCTGGAGCATCGTCACCGTGGCCGGCGAAGTGCCCTCGCTGCAGGTCGGCGCGACGACACAGAAGCTGCCGCGGACCAGGCGCTTGAACCTCCGCGAGAGCGGATCAAGGTGCCCGTGCCAGTGGATGTTAGGGAGGTCGAACAGCTCACGGTGGTACGCCTCGATGAAATCCTCCTCGCCTCCGACGTTGCCGACGACGTGCAGCACCAGCCCCGGCGAGGTCGCGAAGGCCTCGAGGGCGCGATCGAGACCCTTGTGAACGGCCCCCGAGCCGAAGAACCAGAGGAACTCCCGCTCGGGCGGGACCAGGTCGGACGCCGAACGGACGCTCGCCAGCGTTGATCCGGTGGCGGGGACGGGGGTGATCTTTCCCCGGACGTCGTCGGGATAGGTTGAGAGCGTCCACTGGTTTCCGAGCAGGGACGAGGCGCGGGCGCCGCGGAGCGCCCGGTCGTAGGCGGCACCCTCCTCGACCTGACGGCGGGGCTCGCAGCGAACCCCTCGCCTTTCGTGCAGCTCCTCGATCCGGCGGAGCTCCGCCGCGTTCTGGAAGGCGGGGTGGGCGCCGGTGTGATGCATCAGGTGCGTTCGCGCCCCCGCCTGCTCGGCCAGACGGCCCACCTCGGAATGGAGGCCGACGACGACCTCATACCCGCTCTCCGGCGCGAACTCCGAGTCGTCGAAGTCGATCACGTCGACGTCCAGGCCGAGCTCAGCGAGCGAGTGGGCGATCTCCCGGCTCTCCCAGGTGTTCGTGTGCCCACCGAGGCGGCGATCCCCCTCTGGCCAGCCGGCCGGTGCCGCGAGGTAGCTGAGCAGAGCGCGCCCCCGCGCGGGCTCGTGCGCCGCCGGGACCCGGACGACCCGTTCGGGACTCCTTCGCCGGCGGCGTACTCGGTCGAATAGGTTGCGCACAGTGGCCCAGAAGCTAGTCGCCTACTGCCTCGACTGGCACCGATCCGCGAGCAGCGCTGACGACATCCTGGTCGATCCGCTCGCAGGCCAGGCGGACGTGGAGCTTCGGCCATGGGATGGAGAGACTCTGTCCGAGCGGATCCCCCCGGGCGAGCCGACCGTCTTCTATATGCTGCCCCCGCCCCCAGAGGCCATGAGGGCGGCCGGGGCGCGAATCGTCTGGATCCCGATGTGGGACCAGGCACGTATCTACGACGAGAGATGGTGGGCCAATCTGCCCTCGAGCCTCCGCGTGGTCGCCCTCTCCGGGCCCGTCTTCGAGCGCGCCAGCGCCGCCGGGCTCCCGACGCTCAACCTGCGCTACTTCCTGGACCCCGCCGACATGCCAAGGACCGAGTGGGAGCGCGAAAGGGTGGCGTGCTATTGGAACCGGACGGGGATGATGTCGCCGCAGGCAGTGAGGCGCATGTGCAAGGAGCTCTTGCTCGACCGCCTTCTCTTCCGGGAACAGCTCGATCCGCGCGTCCCGGACCGGCTCGGCTACACCATGCCGGGCAGGGTCGGCCCGACGGAGGTGATCTCCATTCGCCCGTCCTCGAGGCGCGAGTACCTGGAGATCACGCGCCAGGCGAACATCTTCATCGCGCCGCGCACGAGCGAGGGCGTGGGCCTGACCTTCCTGGAGGCGATGGCGCGCGGCTCCTGCGTAATCGGCTACGACGCCCCCACCATGAACGAGTACATCCGGGACGGAGAGAACGGGCTCCTCTTCAAGAGCAGCCATTCCCGCCTCCACCCCGCGGCCCTCGTTCGGTTCGCACGGCGATCGCCCCATCCGGTCAACATCGATCAGCCCTGGAAGAGGTTGGCAGAGGCAGATCATGCCGCCCTTGGGGAGCGGGGGCGCGCCGACCATCAGGCCGGGCACGAACTCTGGCTCGGCAGCCTGGCGGAGTATCGCCGCTTCGTCCTCGACTGGTAGGACTGTCACATCTTGGACGAGAACCCGCTACCCATGCGGATGCTCAGCGCGCTCAAGCGCGCCCTCAATCGCATCCTCGGACTGGTCGGGCTCCGCCTCATCCTGGCCGGCGAGGAAGAGGCCCTGCACGGCCGGATCGAGCGGCTGCTGGGCGACCAGAAGAGGATGGTGGAAGAGCTCGTGGCCATCTACCGGGAGAGGCTGTTTCCCGAGCTCGAGCCGCGAGAGGGGCGGCTGGAGCTGCTCTGCCAGCTCGTCGGGACTCAGGTCCCGGAGGCGATGTACCTCCTCGGGTATCTCCAGGAGTCCCTGGCCGGTCCCGGAGACGTATGCGAGATGGGCGTCGCCTACGGCAACACCTCCGCCCTGCTCGCCAACGAGATCCTCGAGACCGACCGGACTCTCTGGCTCTACGACTCCTTCGAGCAGGGCCTCTCGGTACCCACGGCCGAGGATGTGCTGATCGACGACATCTTCGAGCTCGGGTCCATGGAGAGCTACGCCCACACCATGTCCTCCACCGTCGAAGAGGTCAGGGCCCGAGTCGACGCAGTCGGCCTGTCGCCCGGGCGGGTCCGCATCGTCCCCGGCTATATCCGAGGGGACCTGCCCGCGGACCGGCTGCCGGAGCAGGTGGCCTTCGCGTATATCGATTTCGACCTTTACGAGCCGATCCTGACCGGCCTGGAGCTGATGCATCCGCGCTGCCGCTCCGGGTCCATCCTCATGGTCGACGACTACCGCTTCTTCTCAGCTGGGGTGGAGAAGGCAGTCGATCGGTTCATCAGCTCCCATCCGGGCCAGTACGACCTGCTCGAGCCGGCCGCCGCGGCGGGACACTTCTGCGCTCTGCGCCGCCGCGACTAGATGACGTCTAGGTGTCGCCTCCGCGCCTCGAACGGGCCCTCTCCAGCGCCGCCCTCATCGAGTGCCGGGCGCCCATGACCGTCGCGTGCAGGGAGGAACGCAGCACCGACCGATCGGCCGGGTGCCGCAGCCAGAGACCCCAGCGCACCGCGGCGACCTCCGTCTCCTGCCGCGCAACCCCGCGACTGAGCCGGTTGTGCTCGGTGTCCTCGTAGATCACCAGCTGTTCAGGCAGGATCACGAATCGGGCCCCGCGGTCGGCGAGGTTGAGCCAGGCGGCGTAGTCCTCCGCCGCGGTGATCGACATCAACGCGGCCGAATCCGCGAACCCACCGGCGTCGAGCAGGGTCGAGCGGCGGACGACGGCCGTCGAGGTGATAATCGGGTTGTGGCGCAGGAACTCGGCGCGGTCCGGCTCCACCGCCCGGTCCAGGCCGAAGTACGGGCCACCGCTGCCGCGCACGGCGTCCGAGGCGACCAGGTCGTAGCGGCCGCTTCCGATCGCCTCACCCTGCACCCGCAGCTTGCTCGGGATCCACTGGTCGTCGTCGTCGAGGAAGCCGACCCACTCTCCGCGAGCCGCCCGGAGCCCGAGGTTGCGAACGCGGGCTGGTGCTCCGGAGTTCTCGGCCAGACGCAGGTACTGGAGGCTCGGTTCGCGGCTCGCCCAGGCTCTGAGCTCCTCCTCGGTGCCATCGGTCGACCCGTCGTCGCAGACGATCACCTCGAGCGGCGGCCGCTCCTGCTCGAGAGCCGAGGAGATCGCCCGCCTGCACTGCTCCAGGCGCTGGTAGGTGGGGATGACCACGCTGATCCGTGGTTGTCCGGCCGACACCCGGCAACGGTACCCTGCGGCGTCGATCCCGGGCCAGGCGGCTCGATCCCGAGAGCAGGCCCATGAAGATCCTCCACTGCGTCGAGTTCTACCACCCGAGCCCCGGCGGATCGCAGGCACTCGTCCGCCACGTCTCGGAGGAGCTGGTCCGGCGAGGCCACGACGTCACCGTCGCGACGACGCGCCACAGCGGGCGTACCGACCGCACGCTCAACGGGGTCAAGATCGAGGAGTTCTCGGTCGCCGGCAATGCCGTCCAGGGACTCCGCGGCGAGGTCGAGGACTATCGGCGCTTCGTGATCGAGGGCGGGTTCGACCAGGTGATGACCTACTCCGCGCAGCAGTGGACGACCGATGCCCTGCTTCCCGTCCTCAACCGAATCCCGTCTCGGCTCGCCCTCGCACCATGCGGCTTCTCGAGGCTGCACGATCCCTCCTACGCCGGCTACTACGAGCGGCTTCCAGCGCTCCTGTGCGAGTTCGACTCGCTGATCTTCCACTCCAACACCTACCAGGACTTCGAGTTCGCGCGCGGGGCCGGGCTGGAGAACCTGCACGTCGTCCCGAATGGCGCCGACCGGGCGGAGTTCGAGGACCTGCACTCCGACTTCCGTGAGACGCATCGGATCGACGGGGACGAGCCCCTGCTGCTGACCGTCGGGCCGCACAACTGGATCAAGGGTCATACGCAGGCGATCGAATCGTTCCGGCGCGCGGACTTCGAACGGGGCACCCTGGTCGTGATCGGGAACAAGCCCCTGAAGCTCGGGTGCCAGTGGGATTGCCAGCGCCGATCGGTGACAACCCGCCTCGCCAGCAGGGGGAGGAAGCGAGTGATCCTCCTCGACGTTCCGCGTGAGGAGGTGCTCGCGGCCTACAAGGCGGCGGACCTGTTCGTGCTCTGCTCCCAGGTCGAATGCTCCCCTCTGGTCCTCTTCGAGGCCGCTGCCTCGGAAACGCCCTTCGTCAGCACAGCGGCCGGCAACGCCGCCGAGATCGCCGAGTGGACCGGGGCCGGTGTCGTCGTCCCTTCGGAGCGTCGCGACGGGCATGTCACCGCCGCGACCGAGACCGTCGCAGCCGAGATCGGACGGCTCTGGACGGACGAGGCCGAGACGCGCCGGCGGGCGGAGGCCGGACGCGCCGCGTGGCTGCGCGAGTTCACCTGGGATCTGATCGCCGCCCGCTACGAGCGCGTGTACACCGCGTCCTAGAGTGCGTCCGATGGAGGCCTCGGACCGTGCCGCCAGGCTGTGCTCTCGCGTCCTCGAGGAGGTCGAGGGGACGATCGAGTCGATGCTCGGGCGGCTCGGGACGGCGGGGGCTTCGACCCTGCTCGACATCGGCTGCTGGGACGGGTCCCGGACGGTCACGCGCGGCCGGGCCCTGGGCGCGGATCGCCTGCTCGGCGTCGAGGTCTACGACGGCCCTGCGGCGGAGGCGGCCGAGCGCGGCGTCGAGGTCGCGCGAATCGACCTCGAGGCCGAGCCCCTCCCCTTCCCCGACGAGAGCGTCGACGTCGTCGTCTGCAACCAGGTGCTCGAGCACCTGAAGAACATCTGGCTGCCGATGAGCGAGATGCATCGCGTGCTTCGCGTCGGGGGAGGGGCCCTGCTCTCGGTCCCGAACCTGGGCAGCCTGCACAACCGCGTCCTGCTCGCCCTCGGGCGCCAGCCCACCTCGATCCGGGTCTTCGGCCCTCACGTCCGCGGGTACACGCTCAGGGAGTTCGGCGCGCTCGTCGAGCGCGGCGGGGCATACGAGATCGAGCGACGGCGCGGCGTCGGCTTCTATCCGCTCCCGTCCCCGTGGAGCCGTCCGCTCTCCGCGCTCTGGGCGGGCGCGAGTCACACCTTCGTCGTCCAGGCCCGCAAGACGTCCTCGCGCGCGCTGCTGGACACCTACCTGGGCGACGGGGCCGTCGGGACCCAGACCTACTACGCGCCCAGCCCCTCCGGCGCGGAGTAGGCGGCCTCGACCTCCGCGAGCGAGGCCTCGATGGAAAGCTCCTCGCGATGGCGCTCGTACCAGTCGAGCGTCCTCCTCCGCAGCTCGCCGCCCCCCTCGACTGCCTTGGCGATTGCGTCGGCGAGCTGATCGGCCCGCGGCGAGGCGACCACGAATCCGTTGACCCCTTCTTCGACGAGCTCGGTCGCGGCGTTCTCCGAGCCCTCGACCGCGATGGCGGGCGTGCCGAGCGAGGACGCTTCGACGATGACCATGCCGTAGCCCTCGCGCTCGGAGGGGTGGAGGAGGACGGACGCCTCCGCGATCGCCTTCATCACCTCGGGGTGGCTGACCCGCCCGGGCAGCTCGACGACCCCAGCGAGGCCGAGCTCGCCGACCAGAGCCCGGGTCTCCTCGGTGTCGGGTCCGTCGCCGAGGATCAGGCAGCGCAGGCCGGGGATCCGCTCGCGCGCAGCGCGGATGGCCGGAGGGATCGCCGGGATCCTCTTCTCGGGGATGTGCCTGCCGGCCGCGACCACCAGCGGTGGGGCCGGGGGGCGGAGCGCCTCCTCGCGAGGACGGTCCGCCGAGGGGTCGTGGGCGTACTCGCCAGTGAGCCTCGTGATCGGCGCGCGGTGTCCGTACTCGCGGAGCCGGTCCTCCGCGAGGCGCGAGAAGGTGAAGCTGCGGCGGGGAAACCGCACGCAGAGGCGTTCGATCGCGAAGCCGATCCGGCCCTTGAGCGGCCCCAGGTAGGAGCGCCAGTAGTCGCGGCCCCAGACCTCGTGCCAGTCGGCGACCAGGAGCGCGCGCGATCTCTTCAGACGGAGCGCAAGGCCGACGGCGAGCAGGGAGAAGTACGGGAACGATGCGGTGTGCACCACGTCGTAGCCCCGCCCGTGCCGAAGCAGGTGCCAGAAGATCCCGAGCCCGAACCGGATCGGGGGCCAGATCCGCCGCCGGCCGGAGCGCGTGTAGAGGTGGCCGCGCGGGGACACCGCGAGAGTCTCGAACGGGGTCTCGGGCCCCTCGTCGCCCCATTGGCGCCGCGTCAGGTAGGTGAGGTCGTGACGCTCTCCCAAACGCTCCGCGAGGTTGCGATACCAGCGCTCCGCCCCCCCGACCGTGTTCGGGAATAGGCAGTCGTAGACGATCGCGATCCTCATCTGGATGGTGGGGCGACCCGAAGCACGTCGACGGCCCGGTTCGAGTAGATCGGCCGAGCCAGCCGGTAGAGCCGTCGATTCACGGGGCCATCCTTTCTGGAGACGACGATGTCGGTCACCCCGTAGCGGTCGATCATCGTACGAAGCGCGGCCGGATCGGCTCGCGCGAACACCGCCCGCTCGAGCGCCGTTCGCGCCGGGAACGGGTCCCTCAGCCCGGTGATCACGTCGTTCTGCCCGAGCTCGTTCGCCCGCGCCGTGTAGGCCCATGCCTCGCGGAAGGTGCGATGCTCGGTGAGCGCCGGCCAGGAGCCGTCGAGCGGGCCGAAGCGCCGGGTGCGCGGGGTCCGGTCGTTGCTGACGGCGAGGACCGAGTCGTACGGCAGATGGTCAC
>CAVUSJ010000010.1:0-149980 GCA_963744105.1 uncultured Solirubrobacterales bacterium
CCGCGGCAAGCGGCGCGCCAAGTGCCTGAAGAGCGTGAAGGAGAAGGCCCGGAGGCTCTAGTCCTTGGCCGCCGCCGCGGCGGCCGGGCGGGAGCGGGCCTGCGCCCGCAGCTTGAGCTCGCGCTCGATCCTGGCGTTCCGCTCCAACTCGGCCTGCTCCTCCGGGTCGTGCTCGACCTCCTTGCGCAGGGCGATCTGGACGGCGAAGAGCGCGGCGACCGCGAGACTCGCGCCGCCCACGACCCACGGGACGAGGTCGGTGTTGGCCTTGTTCATGATCGTCACGCCGGCGGCGATCAGGACGAATCCGAGGACGTAGCGGAGTGCGCCCTGCGGCCACTTCACTGAGAGGTTTGATCCCACGATCACACCAGGGACGGAGCCGACCATGATGTTCGCGGCCAGCCCGAAATCGACGTTGCCGCCGACGATGTGCGCGAGCGACGCGGCCCAGAGCAGAATCGCCGCGTGGACGACGTCGGTGCCCACGACCTTCTTCGGTGTCAGGCGGTAGACGGCGATCAGCATGATCCCGATCAGCGTGCCGCTGCCGGCCGAGCTCAGCCCGATCACGAAGCCCGTGGTGGCGCCGATGCCGACCGCGGCCACCTTGTGGCGGGTGTGCATCTCGAAGTCGTCGCGCTCCTGGATCTTGTCGGCGAGGAAGAGGCCGCGGAGAAGGGTCGCTGCGCCGACCACGAGGAGGCAGCCGGCGAGGATCGCGAAGACCGTCTCGTCGAGGTTGTCGCCGAGCTGGCGCTTCAGGTAGCCGAGGAACCAGACCCCCGCGATCGCCGACGGCACGCTGCCCACGGCCATCCAGTAGACGAGCGGCAGATTGACCGTCTTCAGCTTCAGGTGCCGCCAGGTGCCGGCACTCTTGGTCACCGCCGCGTAGAAGATGTCAGTGCCGATCGCGGTCGTCGGCTTGATCCCGAAGACCAGGACGAGCAGGGGCGTCATCAGGGAGCCGCCGCCCATGCCGGTCATGCCGACAAGGAAGCCCACGCCGAGGCCGAAGAAGATGATTGCTGGATCCATTTGTGAGTCCGGGGAGGCGGCGATTGGACGAAAGCCGCTTTTCCACCTTGTTCCCTTTCTTGACCGAAAGGGTCCTAAACGAAGGCGGCACCATAGCGGAACCCAGCTTTTCCCCCTAATAGCTGGGGTTTCTAGTGACTAATGGTGCTATCGGCTTCGCCATCATGCCGCGGCCACAAGCGGTCGCCCAACATAAGTCGCTACGCGCTTTGCGCTTCGCTCCAAAGGGTGAGCGGCCTGGTGGCCGCTAGCGCGTGATCCGAGCGCCCTCGTCCTGGGTGAGCTCCAGGACGTCGGCGGGGATCTTCCCGTCGCGGAGGTCCGCGATCGTCACGTTCTCCAGCACTCGCCGCAGCGAGGCGCGAACCGCGATCCAGACCTCGCTGAGCTGCTCGGCGTTGCCTGGATACTTCGTCTGTTCGGGCGCCTGGTCCTGGATGTTGGCGAGGGGCCCCTCCACCGCCCGGATCACGCTGGCGAGCGTGATCTCCTCGGGGGGTTGGGCGAGCCAGTAGCCGCCCCGGGCGCCGCGCCGCGCCCTAACCAGCCTGGCGTGCTTCAGCTCGAGCAGGATGTGCTCGAGGAACTGGAGCGGGATGCCCTGCGCTTCGGCGAGCTTCTCGCCCTTGACGGGCTCATCGCCCGCAGCGGCCATCTCCACGGCGGCGCGAACGGCGTAATCGGCTTTTGCGGAGATCCTCATATGCTCACCCGCCGATGATGGACCTTCAGAGCCATTCGACGTACTCCGACGGAGAGCTGCCGCCTGCGGGGGTGGTGGCGGCCGCCAGGGAGGCGGGCGTCACGACCCTCGCCCTCACCGACCACGACGGGGTTGACGGCGTGGCGGAGGCGGGGGAGGCGGCGAGCGCGGCAGGGATCGTCCTGATCCCCGCAACGGAGATGTCGTGTGTGCACGGGAGCATCGATGACATGCACATGCTCGGGTACTGGGTGGACACGACCGCGATCGCGCCGGCCTGCGAGCGGGCCCAGCGCGAGCGGGTGACCCGTGCCGAGGAGATCGTCGAACGCCTCAGTGCACAGGGAGTCCCGGTCACCTTCGAGGACGCGATCGCCCAGGCTGGAGACGCCTCCTCGGTCGGCCGCCCGCACATCGCCAAAGCCGCCGGCGTGAAGCCGGAGGGCATGAGCGCCTTCTTCGAGGAATGGCTCATCCCCGGGGCGAAGGCCTTCGTGCCCCGGCGCTGGCCGGACGCGGCCGAGGCCACCGAGATCATCCACGGGGCGGGAGGCTCGGCCGTCCTCGCCCACCCGTTCTGGGACATGCACGACCCCAACGAGGTCGCGGCGCTGATCGAGGACCTGGACATCGACGGGGTCGAGTGCTTCTACCCGGCGCACGACCGGGCACAGACGAAGTTCCTGCTGGAGGTCTGCAGGGATCGAGGACTTGCGGCGACCGCTTCCTCTGACTTTCACGGCCCCAACCACAAGATGTTCGACTCCTTCTGCGCCTATCCGACTTACGACCTCGGCGAGCCCGAGCTGCCGCCCAGGCGAACCACCGATTAGGCCGGCTGCGCCGCCGGGATCAGCTGCCGCTCCTCGAGCAGCGTGAGGATCTTTGCGGCGTCCTCTTCGGCGGAGTCGTGCTCGGTGTCCAGGGTCAGCTCCGGGCTCAGAGGCGGCTCGTACGGATCCGAAACGCCGGTGAACTCCTTGATCTCGCCCTTGAACGCCTTCTCGTAGAGACCCTTCACGTCGCGCTCGGCGCAGACCTCGACCGAGGCCTTGACGAAGACCTCGATGAAGCGGTCGCCCATCAGCTCGCGCGCCTCATCCCGGATCTCGCGATATGGCGAGATCGCGGCGGTGATCACCGGCACGCCGTTGCGGGAGAGCAGATCGGCCACGAAGGCGATCCGGCGGATGTTGGTGTCGCGGTCCTCCTTGGAGAACCCGAGGCCCTTGGAGAGGTTCTCGCGGACGACGTCGCCGTCCAGCACCTCGACTCGCGACCCGCGGTCGCGCAGCTCCTTCTCCACGATGTGGGAGATGGTCGTCTTGCCCGCGCCCGAAAGCCCGGTGAACCAGAGGGTGAAGCCCTTCTCGTCAGCCATTTGACTGCTGCTCCTTTGCGTATTCGTCGATCAAGATCTGAGCCACCTCGGGGCGGCTGAACTCCTGCGGCGGCTTCTCGCCGTTGCCGAGCATCTCGCGCACCTTCGTGCCGCTCAGGAAGACGTGGTCCTCCTGGCCGTGCGGGCAGGTCTTGCCCGACGCCATGCCCTCGCACTTGTTGCACCAGAAGGTGTGCTCGAAGAAGAGGGGCTGGATGCCGAGCTTGTCGATGTCCAGCTCGTCGAAGATCTTCTGCGCGTCGTAGGTGCCGTAGTAGTCGCCGACGCCGGCGTGGTCGCGGCCCACGATGAAGTGGGTGCAGCCGTAGTTCCGGCGGGCGATCGCGTGGAGGATCGCTTCGCGCGGCCCCGCGTAGTGCATCTTCGACGGGAAGACGTTGAGGATCACCCGGTCGTTGGGGTAGTAGTCCTCCATCAGGACCTCGTAGCAGCGCATCCGCGTCTCGGCGGGGATGTCGCCCGCCTTGGTCTTGCCGATCAGCGGGTGGATCATCAGCCCGTCCGTGATCTCGAGCGCCGTCTTGGTGACGTGCTCGTGGGCGCGGTGGATCGGGTTGCGGGTCTGGAAGGCGACGATGCGCTTCCAGCCGCGGTCCTCGAAGGCCTTCTTCGACTCAGCAGGGGAGAGGTAGCGCTTGGTGAACGCCTCCTCGTGGTCGGGAAGCTCGTCGACCTCGTAGGTGCCGGCGATGCAGCGGGCGCCCTCCTCGAAAATGGCTGCGACGCCGGGGTGCTCCTTGTCGCCGGTGCCGTAGACGTTCTCGGCCTCGGCCTCCAGGTCGCGCTCGAAGACCTCGGTCACGTTGAGGCGCCCGAGGGGCTTGCCCTCATCGGAGGAGACCTCGACCGTGTCGCCCTCGGAGACGTCCAGATCGGTCGCGAGGGTGATCGGGATCGGCCAGTACTCGCCGCTGGTAAGCGTCATGTTCTCCACGACGCTCTTCCAGTCATCCGATCCCTGCGGGCCGGTGAGGGGGGCGAAGCCTGCGTTGCCGATCATCTCGAAGTCGGCGGTCTGTCGGTCTGTGAGCTGAAGCTTGAGAGCGGTCTGGGTCATGGCGTCCTTCAGTGGATAAAGATGATTTCTTCGGTCAAGAAGCGGGGGAGGGTAGCGAACTACCCGTGAAGCCCGCACTCGGTCTTGTCGAGACCGGCCCACCGCCCGGCGCGGTCGTCCTCGCCGGCCGCGGGCTTGCGGGTGCAGTGGGTGCAGCCGATCGAGGGATAGCCCTGATCGTGCAGCGGGTTGTAGGGGATGTCGTGCTCGTAGATGTAGTTCCAGACCTGCTTCTCGGACCAGTCCGCGAGCGGGTTGAGCTTCCAGAGCCCGAAGCGCTTGTCCCAGCCGAACTTCGGCGCGCCGGCGCGGGTCTGTGAGTCCGAGCGGCGGATGCCCGAGACCCAGACGTCGACCGCGGCGAGCGCCGAGCGCATCGGCTCGACCTTGCGGATCCCGCAGCAGGCGTCCGGGTCGCGGCTCCAGAGCTCGTCGCCGTAGAGGCCCTTCTGCTGCTCGAGGGTGATCGAGCTGTAGCGGTGGAAGTTGATCCCGTAGCGCTCCTCGAGGCGGGTCTTCGTCTCGTACGTCTCCGGGAAGAGCACGTCGGTGTCCAGGTAGAAGAAGCGCGTCTCGGGGCTGATCGAGTGCGCCATGTGGACGGTCACCGAGCTCGTCTTCTGAAACGAGCAGGCGATGTACATCCGCGGGCTGAAGGTGTCGAGGGCCCAGCGGAGCGCCTCCTCGGCGCTCGCGTCCTCGAGGTCGGCCGCGACGACCTCCGGGTCAAACCCGAGGGCGTCGAGCTCCGCGGCCGGGACCGCGGCGTGTTCGGTGGCGGGGACCGCCATCTAGACCGCGCACTCCCCTTCGCCACGCTCGACCCTGTAGGGCTCCGAGCGGTTCCAGTCGATGAAGTGCACGAGGTTGTCGGCGTTGAACTCGACCGGCAGCTTCAGGTCGGAGATCAGCGATTCGAACTCCTCCGTACCGGTGCGCTCGACGAACTCGTTGAAGGTCTCGCCATCGTTTCGCTTCTCCTCGTAGTGGCGAATCCAGCGCTCGACCGCGTCGGGAACGCGCTTGGCGGGCAGGCGTGCCTTGAGCCGGTGCCCGAAGGCGACGTCGTCGTGCTCCCACTTGCCGCCGACGTGCGGGATGTAGGCGGGGATCGTGTGGTCGCCGACCTTGATCGAGGCTCCGTAGAAGCCGATCGTGCCGATGTGGTGCTGGGCGCAGCCGTTCGGGCAGCCGCTCATCTTGATCTGGATCTTCTTGGTGAGGGGATCGGTGATCTCCATCTCGTGCACCCGCTTGTCGATCGCCCGGTTCAGCCCCATGGAGCTGGTGATGCCGAGCTTGCAGCTGTCGGTGCCGGGGCAGCTCACGACATCGGTGATCGTGAAGGCGCCCGCCTCGCCCAGGCCGAGCTCCTTCAGCCGGACCCAGAGGTCGTAGAGGGATTCGGGACGGACCCAGCGCAGGACGAGGTTCTGCTGGACCGTGGTCCGGGCGGCGCCGCCCGTGAAGTCGCGCATGATCTGGGCCAGGCCGCGGAACTGCTCCGGCGTGAGGTCCCCGCGCGTCACCTTGACGGCGACGGCGACGAAGCCCTCCTGCCGCTGCGGCTGCACGTTCGCCTCGACGAAGGCATCGAATTCGCTCTTGTCCCCATTCGGCGAGCCGTAGGACTCCGGCACGGCCGGCGCGTCCGCCTCCTCGTCGTGGACGAAGAGGAGGTGGTCGATGGAGAAGTCGCGCTCGTTCACCCAGTCGCCCTCGAGCTCGTCGTCGACCATCTCGCGGAACGCGTCCATGCCGATCTTGTCGACCAGGACCTTGATCCGCGCCCGCATCCGGTTCTCGCGTAGCCACTCCTGCCGGTCGAAGATCCGCAGCGCGGCCTCGGTGACCTTCAGGTAGTCGCCGTTGTCGAGCTCGACGAAGTCGTAGAGGGTCGGAGCCAGGCGGGGCTGGATCGAGGTACCGCCGCCGATCCGGATCTCCACGCCGCGGACCTCCTTGCCGTCGACCTCCTTCACCTTGGAGATGAAGCCGACGTCGTGGATCTTGGTGATCGCGCGGTCGTCGTCGGAGGCAGAGAAGGCGGTCTTCACCTTCCGCGGCATCAGTTGGGTCGTCGGGTGGCGCACGAAGTAGCGGGCGTAGGCAGCCGCGTAGGGGGTGATGTCGAACGGCTCGTCCTGGGCGACTCCGGCCCACGGGTCGCCGGTCACGTTCCGGATCGTGTTCCCGCAGCCCTCGCGGGAGGAGAGGCCGGCCTGGCTGATCTGGCGGATGAACTCAGCGGCGTCGGCGAGCGGGATGTGGTGGATCTGGATGTTCTGACGGGTGGTGATGTGCCCCTTGTTCAGCGGCGCGAGCTCCTCGATCGCGTCCGCGAAGGCCTCCATCTGCTCCGGATTGACGCCCCCGTACGGCAGCTTCACGCGGATCATCTGCACATCGGGCTGGCGCTGGCCGTAGACGCCCTGCTTGAGACGGAAGCCGATGAACTGCTCCTCGGTCTGCTCGCCCCTCAGGAAGCTGGCTGCCTCGTTGTCGAAGTCGTCGAACTCCCGCTCGAGGATCGGGATCACGTGCCCGGGGACGTTGTCGTACACCTCGGGATTCTCGAGGGAGCCGATCTTCCCCTTGCCGTGCTGCTTCTTGCCGGGGTCCTGCTTGAGGGTGGAGGGGTCCGCGAGCTTCTTGGCAGGCGCAGGCTTGCCGTTGGATGCAGCACCCTTCTTCTCGGGCGTAGAGACGGGCTCCATGGAACGGGCTTTCCTTTCGGTGGACGTAAGCCTCGGCAGGCGGTTACCGCCGGCTCAATCTAGCAAACCTGATCGAATTTAAGGTGATTACGCGGGAGAGCGGCGCTTTCTGAGCAGCTTGAGCTTCTCGGTGGTCGTGCCGGTGTCTCCCAGGCGGGGAGTGAAGACGATCTCGGGCTGGACGTGGGCGTTGCCGCGCTTCTTCAGCCGCTTCAGCTTCTTGCCCGCCGCCGCCACGAGCACCGAGATCTGGCCCGGCCCCGCGGTCGAGCCGGGGCCGGTCACCCGCACCCCTGGCCCGCCGTAGCTCAGGGTTCCCGCGTTCGGGACTTCGACCGTCAGGCTCGCGGTGCCCTTCCGCTTGCGGCGCGCGACCGCGCCGACGCTAACCGTGTTGGTGGGCTGGATCGTCGCCTGGACCATCGTCTCGACGCCGGCGTCCGCCGCCCCGGCGCGGTTGCCGCCGTCGGCCAGGGGCGGCCCCGTCCAGGAGACCTGCGTGGCCCCCGCGACCCCCACGGTCATCACCTCTGCGCCGTTGGCGTCGAGCCCGATGATGTCTCCGATCCGGATCGGCAGGTTCGCGGGGAACAGCCCGCGGATGCCGCCGAAGACGGGCGTGGAGACCGTCGTCCCGGCCCCCGTGAACCCGAGGCCGCCGGTGGGATGGAGCACCCGGAGGCTGATCGGCGGCCCGGAGGGACCGGCGGAGCGGTAGCTCCAGTTGCCGACGGTGCCGTTGGCGGGCGAGACCAGGCCGTCGGGCGTCTGATTCGCCGCCGGCAGCGCCAGGTTGGCGATCGTGCAATCCGTCCCGCTGCAGACCCCCGCGGTCGTCGGGGTCGAGATCAGGTTGCTTCCGATCCTCACCGCGGCGCCCGCGGGCGCCGCGGTGAGGGTCGTGGCGGCGGCGACGAGGGCCGCCAGGAAGGCAGCCCTCCGTGGCATCGCCGGATCGTAGGCGCTAGGCCTGCATCTCGCCGTGGACCGCCAGGATGTTCCCGGAGGGATCCTTGAACCAGGCGATGCCGCCCGCTGGGCCGCTCCGGTCGATGCCCTTCTCGTCCTGGTCGAACTCGCCGTAGCGCTCGAACTCGACGCCTCGGGCCGAGAGCTCGTCGACCGCGGCCTCCACGTCGTCGACCGGGAAGTTCAGGATCGTGTAGTTGGCCGGGGCCAGGTCCGGCTTCGGGTAGATCAGGATCGGCCGCTCACCCGCACGAAGCTCCAGCAGGGGCTGCGGCGCTCCGACGTCGAGCTCCTTGATCTCGAGCCCCAGCGTCTCGCCGTAGAAGCGCTTCGTGTCCTCGAGGTCGCTCACGGCGAAGCCGCTGTAGGCCTTGCTCTCCTTGAGCATGTCGTCTCCTCTCTTTCGAGTTCACTCATGGTGACCGGCGGAGCCGTCCAGAGTCATCGGTCGGGTGCGTCGCCTACTTCTTCAGCTTCTTGCGCAGCGTGACCGATTCGTTCGTCGCGCCAAATCGTCCGTTGACCGGCGTGAACCCGACGTTGAAAGCGACGCGGACCTTACCCTTCGTCCTGAGTCTCTTCTTCTGTTTGCCGCAGGCCTTGACGATCAGCTGGAAGTCGCCCGGTGCCGCGACGCTGGACGGGCCCGCAACCGTTACGCAAAATCCCCCGTAGCTCAATGTGCCTGCGTTCGGGACGGTCATCGTGATCCTGGCGGTGCCTTTCTTCTTGTTGCGCGACACGGTGCCGAAGGTGACCGTGTTGCTCGGCTCGACCACCGCCTGGACCGCGACCTCACGCGTTCCGGAGGTCCCCTGCGCGGTCTGGCCGTCCGCCAGCGTCGGCGCGTTCCAGTAGAGCTCCGTCGCCGGCGTGTCGATGAGCGGTGTCTGCATTGCCGTCGCGTTGAGGCCGACGAAGTCGCCGGCTCTGATCGGGAGGGAGGTGACGAAGGGTCCCTGCGCGGGCACGGTGCCGTTCGGAGTCATCGGCGCACTCGTCCCGGCTCCGGTGAAGCTGTTCCCTCCAGCCGGCCGCAGGATCCGCAGAGCGATGCTGCCGCCGGCGGTCACGGACTTGAACTGCCAGCTCGTCACCGTTCCGTTGACCGGTGAGGTGAGTCCCCCCGGTGCGGTATCCGTGGGGACCGCGAGGTTCATGATCGTGCAGGCCACGCTGCATCCGGGATTGATCTCGTCGGCTGGACCGGTGAGGTTGGATCCGATCGTCACCGCGCCCTGCGCGCTGCCGCCAAGCGCGAAGCCCAAGGCCAGTGTCAACCCTACGAGGAGGTGACTCCCTCTCCTCATCCCGGCGATCCTATCGGCGGCGCCCGGCATTGGCGAGAATCCGACGATGACCGAGATTCCCGTGATCTCCGGGCGGGCCGTCCTCGATGCGATCGACCCCGGGACCGCGATCGAACGGACTCGCGCTGCGTTCGAGCGCTACGCCCGCGGCGATTGGGAGATGCCTCCGAAGGTCTACCTCGACAGCCCGCCGTACGGCGACTTCAGGGCGATGCCTGCGCGGGGAGACGGGCTCGCCCTGCTCAAGTGGGTGACCTCGTTCCCCGGCAACAGCGCCAGGGGGCTGCCCGTCGTGCGCGGGGAGGTTCTTCTCTCCGACGCCGAAACGGGCGAGGAATTGGCCGTGATCGAGTGCTCGTCCGTGACCTCGCTGCGGACCGGGGCCGCCGCGGCCGTCTCAGCCCAGGTTCTCGCCCTCGACGAGGCGAGCTCGGTCGGGATCATCGGCTGCGGGGTGAACGGCGCCTGGGCGGCGCGCTGCCTGGCCGCGGCCGGCTACGGGGACGGCGTCTGCGCCGACGTCCGGGCGGAGGCGGCGAAGGCGCTCGCCGGCGAGCTCGGCTGGCGGGTGGGCGAGCGCGCAGAGGCCGCGGCCCAGGACGTGGTGGTCACGGTGACTCCGGGAGATCAGCCGGTCATCCGGGCGGACGAGCTCGTCGCGGGCCAGCACATCGCGGTGCTCGGCGCGGACGCCCACGGCAAGCAGGAGGTGGAGCTCGAGGCGATCGAGCGCTGCACCCTCTTCTGCGACGAGTGGGAGCAGGCGAGCGCCGGTGGCGAGCTCGCCAACGGGGTCGAGGCGGGCACCGTCTCCCGCGACGACGTCACGCAGATAGGAGACGTGCTGAGCGGGGAGTCGACCTGGACACGGTCGGACGGGGAGATCACGCTGTTCGACTCGACCGGCCTCGCGATCCAGGACCTGGCCATCTGCCAGGCGCTCTACGAGCGCTGGCGGGAGGGAGAGGTCGAGGCCGCGACGGTCACCCTCTGAGGGACGCCGCCGCGCGCGGCTTTTTCTTGCACTTGTGCTTCTTCGCGGAGCCGGCGCGGTGCCTCTTCTTGCACTTCTTCTTCGGCTTGGCGGGCGGCGGCGGGACAGGTGGCGTTGGGGGGTGGGGGCCGCCGTTGGTGAGGACGACGTTGTCGAGGTCGTAGGTCTCGCCGGTCCCATTGGGCCCGACGTCGACCATCACCGCAACCTCGTCGCTGTTCCCGATCAGGTTCTGGAACTGCCTCTGGCTCGGCCGGGTGCAGTCGCCGCCCGCGTACGGGCAGACCGACCATGCGGCGGTTTCATCGAGATGTATGGAGAGCGTGTGCCACCCCGTCCCCTGGGCCGTCGGAACAACGCCGTCCAGGTAGTCCGAGCCCTCAGCGAGGAGGAACAACTCGGCGGGGAAGTCCAACGACGCGTTGGAGCGCAGGTCAAAGAAGGCGGTGCCGCCGTAGTTCGCTCCCAGCTTCTCGACGAATGGGCTGTAGAAGGTGAGCAGGTTGCACGGGTCGGAGTTGGGGCACCCGGTCTCCGCGCCGGTGTTGGGATCGTCTTTGGCCGTCAGCCTTCCACCGGGGTTGCCGCCACTTGATGCAAATCCGGCGGGCGCGAAGTGGAACCCGTTGTCCTGGCTCTGCTGCCAGCCCTGGTTGTTGCTGGTGAAGGAGTAATTGAGCGGAGTCGCGCTCGCCGGAACGGCAGCGATGAGCATCGCTGCCGCAGCCAGCATCGCAATGACGCCGATCCTCCTGATCGTTCCCTCCGTGCGGGTCCTTCCGCACATGGCTGAACCCCCTGGTCGTTGCCGGGCCAGGGTATGCGGCGCGGTCAGCCGATTCAACCTGCGCGTCCGTCCAGGCCGCAGGTCAAGGGGCGGCGGGCGCCCCAGAGGCCGCCCGCCGCCACCTCTCCTCCCAAGCTCAGTCGACCTCGGAGCCCTCGACGAGGAACGCGACCCGGACGTGCGCTCGCCACTCGTCGAGATTCTCGCCCCGCAGCCCGGTCGAGACGACGTCGATCGCGCGGATGTTGCGAAGCGAGCTCTGCGCCTGCTTCAGCGCCTGCTGTGCGGCGTCATCCGAAGACTTCTTGGAGCTTCCGACCAGCTCAATGATCTTTACGACGGCCACGAGCCCTCCTCTTTCGAGCGCGATGGGTTTGCGGCAAGTGTTCTATTGCACTTGCGCCCGTCGCACAAGCCCGGCTCAGGCGCCGGGCGCGATCCCCCAGCCGCTTCCCAGGCCGGACCTGGCGGAGACGCCCTCGCGGAGCGCGGTCTGCTGCCAGCGGCTTACCTCCGCTGGGCGGGGGGCCGGAGCCGTCTCCCAGAGGAAGCGCTCGAGCGCCGCCGCGATGGCCGCGGCCTCGTCGGGCCGGGCCGCCGCGTTCTCGATCTCGATCCTCGGCCGGGGAGGCTTCTGCTTGCCGTTGCGGGCCACTACAGCGGGATGTTGCCGTGCTTGCGCTTCGGGCCCTCGACCCGCTTGGTCTGCAGGGTGCGCAGCGCGCGGATCAGCTTGGGACGGGTCTGGTGCGGCTCGATCACGTCGTCGATGTAGCCGCGCTCGGCCGCCGAGTAGGGGTTGGCGAAGTGGGCCTTGTAGTCGTCGATCAGCTTGGCGCGGCGCTCGTCCGGCGTCGGCGACTTGGCCAGGTCGCGGCGGTAGATGATGTTGACCGCGCCCTCGGGTCCCATCACCGCCACCTCGGCCGTCGGCCAGGCGAAGTTGAAGTCGGCGAGCATGTGCTTGGAGTTCATGACGTCGTAGGCGCCGCCGTAGGCTTTGCGCGTGACGACCGTGAGCTTCGGCACCGTCGCCTCGGTGAATGCGTAGAGCAGCTTCGCGCCGTGACGGATGATCCCGCCCCACTCCTGTGAGGTGCCGGGCAGGAAGCCGGGGACGTCGGTGAAGGTGAGGAGGGGGACGTTGAAGGCGTCGCACGTGCGGACGAAACGGGCCGCCTTCTCCGAGGCCTCGATGTCGAGCACGCCGGCGAGGAAAGCGGGCTGGTTGCCGACGATGCCGACCGGGTGGCCGTCGAGGCGCGAGAACCCGCAGATGATGTTCTTGGCGAAGTGCTCGTGGACCTCGAAGAACTCGCCGTCGTCCACGATCCGCGCGACGACCTCGCGCATGTCGTAGGGCTTCTGGGGATCGTCGGGGACGAGGGTGTCGAGTTCGGGGTCCTCGCGATCGGGATCGTCGGTCGGCTCGACGCGCGGCGGCAGCTCGAGATTGTTGAGCGGCAGGAAGCTCATCAGGTAGCGGACGTCCTCCAGGCACTGCTCCTCGTCGTCCGAGGCGAAGTGGGCGACACCCGACTTCGAGTTGTGGCTCATCGCGCCGCCGAGCTCCTCGAACTCCACCTCCTCGCCGGTGACCGTCTTGATCACTTCGGGCCCGGTGATGAACATGTGCGAGGTCTCCTTGACCATGAAGATGAAGTCGGTCATGGCGGGGGAGTAGACGGCGCCGCCGGCGCACGGGCCCATGATCAGGCTGATCTGCGGGATCACGCCGGAGCACTGGACGTTGCGGACGAAGACGTCGCCGTAGGCGCCGAGCGAGACGACGCCCTCCTGGATCCGGGCGCCGCCCGAGTCGTTGATGCCGATCACCGGCGCGCCGACCTTGGCGGCCAGGTCCATGACCTTGACCATCTTCTCCGCCATCACCTCGCCGAGCGAGCCGCCGAAGACGGTGAAGTCCTGCGAGAAGACGAAGACCGTGCGGCCGTCGATCGTCCCATAGCCGGTCACCACCGCGTCGCCGTAGGGGCGGCGCTTGTCCATCTCGAACTCGTGGGTGCGGTGGCGGACGAAGGTGTCGAGCTCCTCGAAGGAGCCGGGGTCGAGCAGCTTCTCGATCCGCTCGCGGGCGGTGAGCTTGCCCTTCGCGTGCTGCTTCTCGACCGCCTCCTCGGAGCCAGCGTGGATCGCCTCCTCGCGCAACTCCCGCAGGTAGGCGAGCTTCTCCTCGTGCGTGATCGGGTTCTTCTCTCTCACGGGGAGGCAGTCTAAGCGGGCCCGATGCGCCAAGCTTTGCGTATGGATTCCGCCGAGCAGCCCTCGGCGCCGGAGGGCATCACCGGCGAGAATTCGGCCCGGGCCCGGCGCTACCGGGCCAACGTGCAGGCCGAGCTCGATCGCACCGCCGTCTACGCGGCGATGGCCGGCGCATGGGGCGGCGATTCTAGGTGCTGGCTTCGGTCCGGGCTCGCGCCAGCAGTTCGTCGACTTCGAAAGACCATTCCAGGCGTCGAACCCGCCCATCCCGGATCGTCCAGTCGGTTCCGACGACTTGGCCGACCTCGACGCCGCTCGAAGTTCCCCTGGATCCCAGATGTCCGCACACGAAGACCCGGTCGGGTCCCAGGACGATCAGCTCCTCGAGCCGGAAGCTGACGTCCGCTCCGAGACCGCCCTGCGTGTTCTCGAGCGCGGTGGTCCAGCCCCCGACGCCGACCCTCGTGCCGCGCTCGATTGCATGGTCGGGATTGACCCACTCCGCGTCGGGAGCCAGGAGAGGCTCCAGCCTCTCCATCAATTCCGGCACCGAGCCGCCCTCGTTCAGCGCGGCGAAGACCCGGCGAACGATCTGCTCCGACTCCTCCCTGCTGGGCATCGAGCCCGTATCCCCTAGAAGAACGCGCCGCCCTTGTACTCGCCGAAGACGTCCCGCATCGCGTTGCAGACGTCCCCGATCGAGCCGCCGGCTCGCAGCGCCTCCTTGATGGGAGGCAGCAGGTTGCCGTCGCCCTGCGCCGCGTCGCGGAGGGACTGGAGCCGCTCGTCGAGCACCTTCTGGTCGCGAGCGTCCTTGAACTTCGCGAGGCGCGCGAGCTGGCGCTTCTCGGCTTCGGGATCGACCTTGAGGATGTCGACATCGTCGACCACGTCGGTGACGTACTTGTTGACGCCGACGATGATGTCCTGGCCGGTGCGGTACCGCTCGTGGTAGCTGGCGGCTGACTCCTCGATCTCCCGCTGCATGAACTCGAGCGCGTTGACGGAGCCGCCCAGGTCCTCGACCTTCTTCATCAGCTCCCAGGAGCGCTCCTCGATCTCGTCGGTGAGCGACTCGATGAAGTAGGAGCCGGCGAAGGGGTCGACGGTGTCGGCGACGCCTGACTCGTGGGCCAGCACCTGCTGGGTCCGGAGCGCGATCCGGGCCGAGCGTTCGGTCGGCAGGGCCAGTGCCTCGTCGAAGCCGTTGGTATGCAGGGACTGGGTCCCGCCCGCGACGGCGGCGAAGCCCTGCAGCGCCACTCGGATGATGTTCACCTCGGGCTGCTGGGCCTGGAGCGTGACCCCGCCGGTCTGGGTGTGGAAACGGATCATCTGCGCCTTCTCCTCGGTGGCGCCGAACCGCTCCTTCATGATGTTCGCCCACATCCGCCTGACGGCCCGGAACTTGGCGATCTCCTGGAAGACGTTGTTGTGGCCGTTGAAGAAGAAGGCGAGCCGCTGGCCGAACTTGTTGACGTCGAGTCCCGCGGCGATGCCGCCCTCGACGTAGGCGATCGCGTTGGCGAGCGTGAAGGCGACCTCCTGCACTGCCGAGCAGCCCTTCTCGCGGATGTGGTACCCGCTGATCGAGATCGTGTTCCACTTCGGGACGTTCTCGTCGCAGTAGGCGAAGATGTCGGTCGTCAGCCGCATCGTCGGCTCGGGCGGGTAGATGTAGTTGCCGCGCGAGATGTACTCCTTGAGCACGTCGTTCTGGACCGTGCCGCGCAGCTCCTTCGAGTCGACGCCCTGCTCCTCGCCGACCAGCTCGTAGAGCAGCAGCAGGATCGCGGCGGGGGCGTTGATCGTCATCGAGGTCGAGACCTCGGCCAGCGAGATCTGGTCGAAGCAGATCCGCATGTCCTCGATCGTGTCGATCGGGACGCCGGTGCGGCCGACCTCGCCCTGGCAGAGCGGGTCGTCGGAGTCGCGGCCGAGCTGGGTGGGGAGGTCGAAGGCCATCGAGAGGCCGGTCGAGCCGTGCTCGGTCAGATAGCGGTAGCGCTCGTTGGTGTCCTCGGGGCTGGCGAAGCCGGCGTACTGGCGCATCGTCCAGAGCCGGTCGCGGTACATCCCCTTGTGGATGCCGCGGGTGAAGGGGTACTCACCGGGCTCGCCGAGGCGCTCCTGCAGGCCGGGGGCGACGTCGTCCTCCTCATAGAGGCGCTTGATCTCGATCCCGGAGTCGGTGATCCGGTGGTCCTCGCGCTCCTCCTCGGGGAGCAGCGGGGCGATGTAGCGGTGAAGGTCCTCGTCGACCGCGGCCCGCTGCTCGGCCTCAGGCGCGCCGTTCGAGCTCGAGCCCTCGGTCCCCTTCGCCTCGTCCTTTGGCCTCGTGGCCATGGTCCAAGCATAGATAGGAGGTCAGGACCGAGAGTTGGACATGCGCGAACTGCCCATAGGCGGGCGGCGGATCGAGCTGGTCTATGTAGTCCGCGACCCAGAACCCGAGCTCGCCGTGCAGCAGCTGCGCACACCGCGTCGGCTCGAGCGGCCTGAAGGAGGACTCGTTGAGCTCGTCGATCGCCGCGTCGACGTGATGGAGGACCGGTTCGAGGCGCTCGTCGTCCCATTCGGACCAGTCGCCCTCCCGGATCCCGTACGAGGTTCCGTCGCAGTGAGCGACGAAGCCGCAGTCGGCGAGCTCGCGGGCCCGCCTCCTCTCGGCGCGGCAGGCCGTCTTCGACCCTTTGAACGACCCCAGGTCCTCGAACAGGTCGGGCCGCAGGCGGAGCGCGTGCCGCTTCACGATGCGCGCGGACTTGTAGCCGCGCCGGTGCTGTTCGAAGCGCTCCTCGGGGCTGCGGGCGCTGGAGCCGACGTAGACCCAGGGAATCCGGGGATCACGGCGGCGACCCGCGGAGCGATCGAGCTCGATCACGTAGACGCGGGAGGGCACGGCCCTTCAGTCGCCGTTCAGAAGCCGAAGAACCGGAAGCGCTTCTTCTTGGGCTGCTCGGGGGCGGGCGGCTCCGGCTCGGCCGGCGCCTCCTCGACCACCGCGACGGCCGGCTCGGGCTCCTCGGGCTGAATCTCCTCGGGCTCGGGCTCAGGCTCCGGTTCGGGCTCCGCCGTCTCCGGGACCTCCACGGGCGCCGGGGTCTCCGGCGCCTGCGCCTCGCCCATGCTCTCGAAGGGCCGCTTGGTGGGGGTGGCAAGCTCGTCGATCACGGCGTCCAGCCAGCCCTCGAGCTTGGTCGGCTCGGAGCCGTTCTCGGCGGTGACGCTCACGTTCGTCCCCCAGCCCTTTTCGGCGATCTCGACCTCGATCCAGGCTTCCTCGGACGAGCGCCAGGCGAGCTTCGACTCCTCCTCGCGCTCGTACACGGTGACCTCTGCTGCGTGCCCGACCAGGGCGGACATCAGGCCCTGCATGCGGCCGGGGTGATCGAGCTGCTCCCAGACCTCGGGCGGCGACTTAACCAGGGTGCGGCTTGCAGTCTTCATGGTGCGGGCATTCGTGCGTGAGCCGACGCCTCCTGCACGCTCCTCGAAAATGGGCGAAAGCGCCCGTTCAGCGGAGGAGGAACGCCTCGATCGCGGCCGCTGCGCGCGGTCCCGCCTCGCCGTCCCAGAGCGGAATCTCCGGTGGGTTCTCCGGCACCTCCGCCGCGAGCGAGCGCTCCGCGGCCTCGCTCAGGGCCGCCGGATCGACACCGACCAGCTCATTCGTGCCGAGCTCGATCGTGATCGGCCGCTCGGTGGTGGTCCGGTAGGTGAGGCAGGGGGTGCCGAGCACGCTGGTCTCCTCCTGCACGCCGCCGGAGTCGGTGATCACCAGCCGCGCCTCGGCCTCGAGGGCGATGAAGTCGTCGTAGTCCATCGGCGGCGTGAGGATCACCTTGCCCCAGCCGGCGCCGGACCCGGCGAGTCGGTCCCGTGTGCGCGGATGGACGGGGAAGATCACCGGCATCGAGTCGGCCAGACCGGCGAGCACCTCCATCGTCGGGCCGAGCTTCTCGGGGTCGTCCACCAGGGCCGGGCGGTGCAGGGTGACGAGCACGAACTCCCTGCTCTTCACCGCATTCCGGCCGAGGACGGCCTCCCGGTTCACGCCCTCGAGCAGCCGGCGGAGGCTGTCGATCATCGTGTTGCCGACGAGCTCGACGCCGTCGCCGGAGATCCCCTCGCCCGCGAGGTTCTCGACGGCGTCCGGGGAGGTGCAGAGCAGCACGTTGGAGACGCGGTCGGTGACGACGCGGTTGACCTCCTCGGGCATCTCCCAGTCGCGAGAGCGGAGGCCGGACTCGATGTGCGCGACCCCCACGTGAAGCTTGGTGGCGGCCAGGGCGGCGGCGAGGGTGGAGTTGACGTCGCCGGCCACCAGGACGAGATCGGCGGGGTGCTCCAGCAGGTCGGCCTCGACACCGGTGAGCGCCGCGGCGGTCTGCTCGGCGTGTGTCCCGGAGCCCACGCCGAGGTTCGCGTCGGGCTCCCGCATCCCGAGCCGCTCGATGAAGCCTCCAGACAGGGCGCGGTCATAGTGCTGGCCCGTGTGCAGGAGCCGAACGGAGACGTCGTCCGAGCCCTCCAGGGCGGCGATCACCGGAGCCGACTTGACGAAGTTGGGTCGCGCGCCGACGACGGCGAGCACCGAGGCGGTCACAGCGGAGGAACCTAGCGGCTCGGTCGGCTCAGGTAGGGTCCTGAGGGATGGCTGGCAACGTTTCCGGCGCCGTCGTGGTCACGGGGGCCTCGACGGGAATCGGGCGGGCGACCGCCCTCCTCCTGGACAAGCAGGGCTACCGCGTGTTCGCGGGCGTCCGCAAGGAGGCCGACGCCAAGTCGCTGGCGGAGGAGGGCTCCGACAAGGTCACGCCGATCACGATCGACGTGACCAAGCAGCGTTCGATCGCGGCGGCCAAGCAGAAGGTGCAGCGTGCCGTCGGCAAGGACGGCATCGTCGGGCTCGTGAACAACGCCGGAGTGGGCGACGGCGGGCCGATCGAGACCATGGACCTGGACGTCTTCCGCAAAGTGCTCGAGGTGAACCTCGTCGGCCAGATCGCCGTCACCCAGGCGTTCCTCCCGCTGATCCGCAAGGCGCCCGGAACGATCGTCTTCATCGCCTCGATCGGCGGCCGGATCGCCACCCCGTTCATGTCTCCGTACAACACCTCGAAGTTCGCGGTCGAGGCCCTCGGCGAGTCGCTTCGCGCGGAGCTTGCGCCCTGGGGCATCGACGTATCGGTCGTCGAGCCGGGCAGCATCGACACCCCGATCTGGTCGAAGGGCGCCGAGACGATCGAGGAGCAGTTCGCGAAGATGCCGCCGAACACCAAGCGGCTGTACGGCAAGCAGCTCAAGCGCATGGACGAGGTCCTGACTGAGACCGCTGACCGCGGCATTCCGCCGGAGAAGGTCGCGAAGGTGATCCACGCGGCGATCAGCTCGGAGAACCCGAAGCACCGCTACCTGGTCGGCCGTGACGCGAAGATCGCCGCGCGCCTCAAGGGGACGCTCCCCGATCGCACCTTCAAGAAGCTCATCGATCGGCAGATGAAGATGCCGAGCGACGTGCCCGCGAAGTAGCTACGTCCTCGAACCTGAGTTCGACACGGTGATCGTCCGCCCGGACCCGGAGCCGGCTGCGGCCTAGAGCCACTCCTTGACGCGGCCCGGGGTGCCGGTGCCGGAGAAGTCGCCCTGGTCGATGATCCGCTCGGCGGCCTCGATCAGCGCGCCGGTGATGGCCCAGGCGAGCCCCCCGCCGACGCTGACGCGCTGAGCGCCGGCCCCGGCGATCTGGTCGAAGCTCAGGCCGAGGCGGCCGAAGGCAAGCACGTTGACCGGCTTGTCGACCGCGTCGCAGACGCTCCTGATCTCCTCGGCGCTGGTCAGGCCGGGGGCGTAGAGGACATCGGCGCCCGCCTCCGCAAACGACTGCAGGCGGCCGATCGTGTCCTCCAGGTCGGGATTGCCGCGCAGATGGTTCTCGGCCCGGGCGGTGAGCAGGAAGGGCGCGTCGAGGGCGCGGGCGGCCTCCGCCGCCGCGGCGATGCGCTCGGTCGCCTCGGCCGGCTCGTAGAGCCGCTTCTCGTCACGATCGAAATCCTCGATCGAGCCGCCGACGGCGCCGGAGTTGCCGGCGGTGCTGACGGCGCGGGCCGCGTCCTCCGGGGTGGGCCCGTAGCCGTTCTCGAGATCGGCCGATAGCGGCAGGTCGGTCGCTTCGGCAAGCGCGCTGATGTGCCCGGCCTTCTCCTCGAGGGTCACGCGGCCGTCGGCGCGGCCGAGGGTGAAGGCGAAGCCGCTGCTGGTCGTGGCGAGCGCCTTGAAGCCCAGCCCGGCCAGGACCTTGGCCGAGCCGGCGTCCCAGGGGTTCGGAATTACGAAGGGGTCGCCTTGATGGAGAGCGCGGAATGCATCGCCCCTCTCCTGCTGCGTGGCCACCTCTCGATCATCGCATCTCGCGCAACCGGTCCAGGTGGCGTCGGGTGATCTCGTTGGTAGCTCTCAGGAACCGGTGGAGGCTCTCGAGCTGCTCGCCGCTGAAGCGCTCCAGGGAGGAGGCCCATTCCGCCGCCACGGGCCCCCAGATCCGCTCGGCGCGGGAGTAGAACGCCTTCGTCACCTCGACCTTCACCCGCCGCCGGTCGGCCGGGTCCGCGACGCGCCGGGCGAATCCCTTCTTCTCCAGGCGGTCGATCACCCCGGTCACCGCGCCCGTCGTCAGTCCTGACTGGGCGGCGAGCTCCCCGGCGGTCACGCCCCCCGCGTTCTCGATGATGTTCAGGCAGTGCAGGTCGGTCTCGCTCACGCCGAGCCGCTGCGCAGCCAGGTTGTCGAAGGCGTCGTCGAGGTTGCCGCTGACCCTGAACTCCCGGATCAGCTCGTCGACCCGCTCGCTTTTCTTGCGTCTCTCGGCCACTGTGATAATCTCTTAGATACTAAGATATTTGCTTACTAAGTAACTCAGTCTACAAGGAGATCCAGATGACGATCGAGATGAAGCTCGAACTGATCCAGCTTCCGGTGTCGGACATCGACCGGGCCAAGGACTTCTACGTCAACAAGGTCGGCTTCAACGACGACCACGACCACCGGGTCAGCGACGAGATCCGCTTCGTGCAGCTGACGCCTCCGGGTTCCGCCTGCTCGATCGCGCTGACCACTGGTGCGCACGAGATGAAGCCCGGCAGCATCGAGGGCCTGCAGCTGGTCATCGATGACGCGGACGCCGCGCGCGCGGAGCTCGCCGGGCGTGGCGTGGAGGTCAGCGAGGTCCAGGACTTCCCCTGGGGGCGGTTCGTCTTCTTCGAGGACCCGGACGGCAACGGGTGGGCGCTGCAGGCCCTGGACTCACCGCTGCGGCCGAAGAGCTAGCGCCGCTTCTTCCTGCACTTCTTGGCGGCCGCGGCGCTGCGGTGCTTCTTCTTGCACTTCTTCTTGGTCGGCGCCGTCGCCGACGGCGTAGGCGGCGGCGTCGCCGGGACGTCCGCAATGACCAGTCGGAAGCCACCGATCGAGCCGAGGTACTCATCTCCGGTCCACGGCCAGACTCCGTCCGCATCGCGCAGCGTACGCGCGACGAAGTTGCCGCTCGCGTCGGTTGAGAGGGCATCGTTCTGCAGGACGCCTGAGCCGAGGCCATCCGCGTCCGTGGCGAACGCGCCTGCCGCGTGGCCGAATCTGATCAGCAATCCACCGCCGGCGAAGTTGAACGGCGCGGTCGCCGTGAATGTGAGCTCGTAATCCCCCGTGACGGTGTTGCCCCGTGGGTTGGCCGGAACCTGTGTGTTGGGGACGACCTGAGTGAAGGAGCCAGCGTTCTGGTCCCCGCCGTTGACCGTCGCCGCCGCCATGTCGATCTGGAGTTGGATGTCGACGTTGTTCAGCGACGAGAGGTCGAACGAAACGGTGTCACCGGGCTGCAGGGAGAAGCTCGGGACGTTCTTGTAGATCCAGACCGTGTAGGGCGCCCAGACATCCGACTCTCCAAACGGCGCCGACTGGCCGTCGTTGCCGGGGGTGGCCGGGTTGACGTTCACGGTCGTCGCGTCGGCCTGTGCCGACCCCATCGCCACCTGTCCGCCGATCAGTGCGGCGACCGTCGCGGCGATCGCAATGAGCCCCCTAGTGGACCTCCTCATTGCGCGCCACTCTAGGCGAGGCTCCCAACTGATTCGTCCCCTTTATTCCGGTGATCGACGGACGTTCAGTGGTGCTTCTTCTTGCACTTCTTCTTGGCGGCCTCGGCGCTGCGGTGCTTGTGCTTCTTGCACTTCTTTTTGGGCGGCGGCGCTGAGGACGGGCAGGGGGTCTGGAGGGTTGCGTTGGTCGGGCACTGATCCTGGGTCTCGTCCCCGTACCCGTCGTGATCGGCGTCCGCCTCGATCGTCCCCGAGATCAGAGGCGGGTTGTGGTTGCAGAGGAGCGTGGTGTAGTCGTCGCTGTTCCCCGGAGCGTTGTCGGGGGTGTACGCGCACTCCGCCGTTGGATCGTTGTACGCATCGGAGATGGTCGAGCCGGAGTCGTTCAGGTCGACGGCGAGCTTCTGGCCGGCGGCGATCGGCCGGCGGGTCGGCACCTCGGTGACGTGGCCGCCCGCCGTCGCGTCGGGCGTGACCGAGATCGGGATCTGCGGCGGATCGTTCAGAAAGGTGTAGGTGGTGGAGTCCGGCTGGCCGTTGGGCGTCAGGACCTCGATGAATCCGGATCCGGCTGCACCGTTGGTCTTCAGGCGGACCGAGGTGAGGATGCCGCTCACGGGTGCGCCGGTGTTCGGAGTGCCGCCGGGGTCGGTCACGGTGGTGATCGAGTAGATCCCCGTGTCGAACGCCGGGTCCTGGCTCATGTCTGCGCCGAACACCGTCGCCGCCGAGGCGCTGGTCGGAAGCGTGAGAAAGGCGATGGCCGCCACGAGGACTCCGAGGCGCTTCACGAATCGCACCGTAACCGCCGATCCGGACCGAGTCGATCGGAGCTTCGGCTAGCCGGGCTGCCCAACGAGTCGCTCGACGCCCGACTCTTCGATCGTCTTCTTCAGCCCGTCCCGGAGCGAGACCTGAGGCTCCCAGCCGAGCAGGTCCTTGGCGCGGGTGATGTCGGGCTGGCGGATCTTCGGGTCGTCGACGGGCAGCGGCTCGAAGACGATCTCCGAGCGCGAGCCGGTCACCTCGATCACCGCCTCGGCGAGCTGGAGCAGCGTGTACTCGTCCTGGTTGCCGATGTTGACCGGCAGGTGGACGTCGGACTCGCAGAGCGCGACCAGGCCGCGGATCTGGTCGTCGACGTAACAGAAGCTCCGGGTCTGGCTGCCATCGCCGAAGACGGTGAGCGGCTTGTCCTGGAGCGCCTGGCGCAGGAAAGTGGGGATGGCGCGGCCGTCGTGGGCGCGCATCCGCGGGCCGTAGGTGTTGAAGGTCCGCGAGATGCAGGTGTTGACACCCTGCTGGCGGTGGTAGGCCATCGTCATCGCCTCGGCGTAGCGCTTGGCCTCGTCGTAGACGCCGCGCGGGCCGATCGGGTTGACGTTGCCCCAGTAGTCCTCGGGCTGGGGATGGATCTCGGGGTCTCCGTAGACCTCGGAGGTCGAGGCGACCAGGATCCGAGCACGCTTGAACTTCGCCACTCCGAGCATGTGATGGGTCCCATAGGAACCGACCTTGAGCGTGTGCAGCGGCAGCCGCGCGTAGTCGATCGGGCTGGCCGGCGAGGCAAGGTGGTAGATGAAGTCGACCGGCTCCTCGATGTGGACAGGCTCGACGATGTCCTGGTTCGTGAAGACGAAGTTCTCGTCGCGGATGTGAAGGATGTTCTCGAGCGTGCCCGTGTCGAGGTTGTCGACGCAGATCACGCGATGCCCCTTCGCGAGCAGGTGCTCGCAGAGATGGGACCCCAGGAAGCCGGCTCCTCCGGTGACGACGCTAGTGGTCATGGGCGGGCGAGGATAGCTAGGCGGGTCGGGGGTGGTGGAAGATGGATCGCAGCTAGGGGCGGGATATCCGGGCCGTTGGTGAGTTTCCGTCCCCCGTTGGCCGGTAACTCACCAACGCCGTTCTTTTCGAGCTAGGACTGCGGCAGCAGGACCGTCGCCCGCCCGAACCCGAAGCTCTCGCGCCGCACGTGCTTGATCTTCGAGGTGCCCTGGACGTCGATGTGGATCCGCTGCTGGTCCATGAACGTCACCGGCGTCCGGACCTTCGGGTTGAACGGATCGGTCTCCAGGTAGTAGCTGTCGGGCATCACGAAGGTGAGCACCGCCCGGCCCTTGGCGTTCGCGACGAAGGGCGGGGACCCCGGCGCCGGCGCGGCCGGCGCGACGTCGCAGAAGTAGAGCTCGCCGCACTGCAGGGTGGTGGGGGGCGGCTCGATGAAGACGGCGATCCTCGCCTTCGGCGCCATGCGCGAGATCGAGATGGTCTCGGGCTGGCCGGGGGTGACGAAGCCGTCGGAGCCGACCTTCGCCTTCAGGAAGACGAACTTCGTCTTCGGCTTGGCCTTGGCGGAGAGCTCGACCGGCGCGCTGCCGGCAGACACGGTTGCGGGCAGGAGCACGGCCCACGCCAGTGCGGCGACTGCGGCGATGACTCTCTTGTTGCCCCTCCCCGTGAACACGGCGGTGACTATCGCAGGACATGGGCGAGGCGGCAAGCGCGGCCAACTCCCCAGTCCTGGAAGACGGATCCCGCAATTTGCGGTGGATTCGGATGTCCATCTACGCAAATTGCGCACGCAGCCTCTGGCCAAACGGGGCGAGTAGTGGCAGCTTTCGACTCACTCGGATGTGTCGGAGGTGAGCCGTCTGGGTCAGTTGGGAGGAACAACCGGTCGAGCGGGGGCCGAAGCTCGATCCGTAGATGAGGCCGGAGAGGCAGTCGCCTCCCCCGAGTCGCGCCGTCGCGCAGCCAGCGCCCTGATCGAAACTCACGACGCCGTCTTCCGGCGGACAGCGCGGCGCTATTCGATCTGCGCCGACGACTCCGAGGACGCGTATCAGCGGGCCCTCGAGATTCTGCTGACGAAGGCGCCGCCGATCGAGGGCGACGCGCTCGTCCGCTGGATGCAGACGGTCACCAAGCGCGAGGCCCTGGCGGTGCGTCGTCAGCGGGAGCGCCTCCTCGGCTCCCCACGGCTCTCTCGCCCCGACGAGGACGACGAGCGGGACCCGCTCGACTCGATCGCCTCGGAGAGCCCAGGTCCAAACGACCGACTGGCCCGGCGCGAGCGAGTGGTCCGCAGCGGAGAGGCACTCAACGCGCTGAAGCCGCAGGAGGTCCGGGCGCTGACTCTCAAGGCGCAGGGGTACTCGTACGCCGAGATAGGCGAGATCACGGGCTGGTCGTATACGAAGATCAACCGGTGTATGGCCGAGGGCAGGAAGCGATTCCTGCAGGTCTTCGCGGAGATCGAGGACGGTCGCCGCTGCGACCAGCTCGCGGAGGCGCTTTCGCAGATGGCCGATGGCGAGGGCGCCAACGGATCGGCGGACGCACTCGAGTTCCATTTGAGGGGCTGCGCGGCCTGCCGCGCGAAGCTCCGCGCCTACCGGGCGATCCCGGACAAGGTCTTCGACCTGATGCCCGCCGGCCCGCTGCTCGACCAGTCGATGGGCGGGCATCCGCACGAATGGATCGCGGAACGGGCGGGAGCGATGGTGGAGAAGGTCCGCGAAGCCGGCTACTCACTCGTTTCACGTGGAGGCGGCGGAAGCGGTGACGCCGCGTCGGTGGCGGCGGCGGGCGGATCGCGTGGAGCGGGAATGGCTGCACTGGCGAAGGTGCTGGCGATCTGCGGCGCAACGGCGGCTGGCGGCGCTGCGTGCGTGGCCGGTGGAGTCGTGGACCCCGGATCGATCACGGAAAGTCACGACCGCGACCAGGCGGCGGTGGCGAGACCGGCGCCACCGACAGCGTCGACCGTTCCGGAGATCCCGGACGGCTCCGTCAGCGACCGCCACCGCTGAGACGTCGACGACCAAGCCCGCGGAACCCGCGATTCCACCGCCTACGCCTACACAGCAGAAGAGTCGTCAGTTCGGGGTTGAGGCAGCGAGCTCCGGCTCCTCCTCGGGGAGCACGAGCAGCGGTGAGTTCGGCGGCCCGTCCAGTGGCGGCGGTTCTGGGGGCGGGGGTTCGGGCGGCGGCGGCTCCGGTGGATTTGGGATCGAGTGATGAAGGCGGTGGAGAACTTTGGGCTCCCGGCTCTTAGGGAGTGGATGGGATCAGCGGACAGAGAGGAGATGAATGTGAACTCAGGCGGACGACGACTTGGAATGGTGGGACGCCTCTCCGTGGCGGCGGCGATTGTGTGCGCAGTCTTCGCGGCGTTCGCTTCCTCCGCGCATGCGAACTACAGCGTCCGCGAGTGCAACTCCGCGGTCGGGAACGTCGACGCAACCATGATTCGGCCATTCGGCGGGGCTACCAAGATCAGCCAGACGGACACCTGCGGGAGCTGGGGTCTCCGGATGGAGGCCAACGGTCAGAGCACAAGCAACACCTACGTGGTCTGGCAGTGGACCGCGCCACCGAACACGATCTTCAAGACTGCGCAGACGACCCTCCACTACTACACCCATGGCGGGTATGGACCCATGACCAGCGGAAGCGGATCACCTGGGTACAGCGCGGTGGGCGTCGGTGGCGACCAATGGGTGGTGCCGGTCCAAAGCAACACGAGCTTCTACGCGATCTACGAGCAGTGCTTCGCGAGCCCATGCTCCAGCACGTCGGCGTTCGCCTACATCATCAATTTCTACGCTGACGTCCAGGACCTGGCTCCGCCGTCAGTGACCGCTTCCGGCGAGCTTCTCGATGGAGGGGTGGTCAGCGGGGTCCAGACGGTCAATGCCACAGTCGTGGACTCAGGAGGTGGCGTTCGGTCGATTGGGGTCTACGTCAACGGGATTCGATCGGCTTGCGTTCAGGCATCTGTGGTCCGGATGTCGACGATGTCTCTTACTCCCATCTCAAGCCGTGTCCGGACTCGTCCGGTCCGCGCGCGATCCAGCTGGACACGGAGCATGGCGCCGGCTGGGTGAACGGCGCGAATGATGTTCGGATCTGCGGCTACGACGTGGGCGGCAACGAATCACCATGCGTGAGGCGGACGGTGACGGTCGACAATTCCTGCGCGGCTTCAGGTGGAGCAGCTGCAACTTCGCTCGACTCAGGTGCCGACGTCGGCGGCCAGCTGCGACGGAGGGCGCAGCTGACATCCAACGACAGTCCCGTGATCCGAGGGACTCTCACGGACGCCGGCGGCAGCCCCGTCGCCGGGGCGGCCGTGTGCGTATACCAGACCACCGAGCTCCCGGATGCCGGCCGCGAGCTCGCGACCACCGTCACGACGCAGGCAAACGGGCGCTTCGCGACCAGACTCGACGCTGGACCTTCGCGCAGAGTTGACCTGGTCTACCGGTTCAACACGAAGAAGGTGACTGATCGGGTCGAGCTCGATTCGACCGTGGTGCCGACCCTGGCAATTCCTCGCAAGCACCTGACCAACGGACAAGCCGCGGCATTTTTTGGAGGGCTTCCTGGACCGAACGCGGAGGGCCGAGCGGTGGCCCTGCAGGCACGGGTCGGCCGCAAGTGGCGGACCTTCAAGCAGTTGCGAACCGGCGAAGAAGGGCATTTCCGCGGCAAGTACCGGTTCACCCAGACGATGGGCCGGGTGCGCTACGTCTTCCGGGCGCTCGTCAAGAGTCAGAGCGGATATCCGTATGAGCCTGGCGCGTCGCGCGAGCGCAAGCTTGTCGTGCGCGGCTAGGGGGTTGGCTTCTCGGCTCGCTTCGAGAGACAGCGTGCGATCACGGTGATCGTGGCCTGGTTCGCCCCGTCGGCCTTTGCGCTCACCACCCAGCCCTCGCTGATCGGATTCGAGCCGATCAGGGCGGCGAAGTTGCTATCGACAAATCCCCCGCCAGAGATCACGCGAGTGCCGGAAGGACAGACCGCAGTCGCCGATGCCCTCGCGAACGTGCCGTCGGGTGGCCCCGGGTCGCTGAAGGTCGTTTGATTCCTGACCTCAATCAGCCGCGACAGGTCGCGCGCGGTCACGTTGTACGGCCGAATGCTCTTGCTGGTCACGGAATTCTTCGGCGCAGTCGCCTTCATGGCGATTGCCGTTGTACCTCCAGCGACGGCGACCAGTAGGGCAAGTGTCGCCGTCACGTTCGCGTAACTCAGATGACGTCTGATCCGATCCACTGGGTCCTCCCTCCTGTGACTGCCTCTTCAACCCGACATGGGCGCGATCGACGCGCCGACCTTATAGCCGACGCCAGAAAATGAAAGTCTCCCGGCGTGACGTCAAGGGAGCGGCTCTTCCTCGGGGCAACCGCGGTGGTAACGGCGATCGCCGGGGTGATGCGGTACTCGGGCACCACAGCCGTTCTCGCCTTTGCCACGGCGACAGTCGCGCTGGCCGGACTGGCGTGGGTCGTCGCGCTCGCGACCGAGCAGGTTGGGCTCCGGTTCGGGCCGGCGGTAACCGGCTTCCTGCAATCGACCCTCGGCAACCTGCCCGAGTTCTTCATCGTGCTCTTCGCACTCGGCAACGGCGAGCTCGTCGTCGCGCAGACCTCGCTGATCGGCTCGATCTTCGCCAACGCACTGTTCGTGCTCGGGCTGGTGATCGTCGCCGGCACTGGTCCAGTCGAACGACGGCTGCATGCGATTCCGTCACCGGCTGCCGCAGGACACGGCGACGTTGCTGCTCGTCTCGCTCTTCGTGATCGTGATCGTCGGCCTCTCGATCGCCTCCTCGGACAAGGCGAGCCATCACATCGAGGGCCTCTCCAACGTCGGGGCGATCTGCCTGCTCGTCGTCTACGGGGCCTGGATCTGGGGGTACCTGCGCTCCGACCCGGAGCCGGGCGAGGCCGGCGAGGAAGAGACGAGGCCCCGGCTCTCGATGACCTTCGCGGTCGTGCTGCTCGCGATCGCGGGTGTCGGTGCGGCCTTCGTCTCTGACTGGTTCATCCACGCCCTCGATCCGGCGGTGGCCTCGCTCGGCATCTCGAAGGCATTCGCCGGTCTGGTGATCGTCGCCATCGCCGGCAACGCGGTGGAGAACTTCACCGGGATCTTCCTGGCCGCCAAGGGCAAGTCGGATCTGGCGATCTCGGTGGTGAAGAACTCGGTCGCCCAGATCGCGGCCTTTCTCTTCCCGGCGCTGGTGCTCACCTCGCTGCTCTTCACGACGCACCTGACCTTCGCGCTGGCACCCGTCTACATCGGGGCGCTCTTCCTCACGGCGATCGCGATCTGGCAGATCACCGGCGACGGCGAGGCCCAGATGTTCGAGGGCATCGCGCTGATCGCGATCTACGTGGTGCTGGCGGCGTTCACGCTCTACGACTGAGCGCGATTTCGTTTCAACCGCGAACGGCCCGCAGCTGCGGGCCGTTCGTCTGCTCGGGCGCGACCTCGGCGAGGTCGTCGGCGAGCGCCTCGACGACCAGCGGGTCGAACCGCTTGCCCGCGTTGCGGCGCAGCTCGGCGAGGGCCTCGTCCTCGGTGAGCTGCCGCTGATCCGGGCGCTTCGCGGTGAGGACGACGTACTCGACGCAGACGGCGAGGATGCGAGAGCCGAGCGGGATCCGGTCGCCGGCCAGGCCGTCGGGATAGCCGCTGCCGTCGTAGTTCTCGTGGCCCGAGCGGACCAGCGTCGCGACCGGAGCGAGCGCGGGGGCGGAGGCAATGATCTCCGCCCCGGCGCCGGGGAGGTCGCGCAGGAGGATGGACTCGTCGGCCGGCAGGTGGCTCTGGCTCTCGAGGGCGGCGTCGGGGACGGAGAGCATGCCGACGTGCTGGAGGCGGGCGGCATAGACGAGGTCGTCGAGCTGCTCCCGGCTCAGGCCGAGCGAGCGACCGAGCGACTGAACGTGGAACGACACGGCGCGGAGATGCGGGCCCATCTCGGGATGCCGCTTGTTGAGGATGGCGAGAAGGGTGTCGTGGGCCTGGCTCTTCGCCGACTCGCGCTGGCGCCGGCGGTCGGCGGCCAGACGGCGGCCGGCGATCTGGAGCGCCTTCTCCGCGTCGGTGGCGTCATCGGGGAGGGTGACGACGCCGTGGGCCCGGCCCAGCACGGCCTCCGCTCCGGCCCCATCGTCGTCGTCCGAAAGGAAGATGGCCATCGCGATCTCGCTCGGGTCGCGATCGTAGGCGGGGACGAGGGCGCAGAACTGGCCTCCGTCGACGCGGTAGGCGCGCCCCTCGAGGCCGCGGGCCACAGCGGTGAACCGGCGAGCGAAGGCGCGGAGCAGCTTGTCGCTCGCCCTGAAGCCGAGCCGGTCGCGATAGTCGGTGACGCCCTCGAGCTCGAGCAGAACCAGGACCTGCGACTCGTCGGAGTCCTTGAGGACCTGGGTCAGGTCGTGGCTGAGCTGGATCCGGTTCGCGATCCCGGTGACGGCGTCGATGCGGGCACGGCGATGGTTGTTCTGGACCAGCCAGGTGAAGACGGCGCCGAGGAGCGCAAGGCCGAGCCAGAAGACCAGATCGGTGACCTTGCGCTGGACGTGGTTGTAGATCAGGAGCGTCGCGGCGAGGCTGGCGAAGAGGGCGGGCCCGGCGACGGACCACTCACGCTCGAACGCGCGGATCTTCCTCCAGGCGCGGCGCATGCGGGACGGCCGCTGGGGAGAGGGCCGGTAGGCGCGCCGCGTCCGCGCCGAGGCTTTCCCAATCGTGTGGGCTTCCATTGGTCTAGTATCGGCCGGGCATTTGGCCAAGGCGGCCAATCTGGACGTTTGATCCATCGCCACGCCTGGCAGCACCTGGCTGCCCCTACCGCAATCCGCAGCCGGCGCTTCTCGCACACAGCGGGGATCGGCACTGTTCCCACGGCCCAGTTGCTTCCAAGGCTCACGCTGTTTGCGCTGTGGTCTTTGAAGCGGAGCGGTTGACGTGGTCGCAGCGGCAAGGGAGAATCGGGTCGCCAACAGCACGGAAGGAGACCGCTGTGTCCTGGAGCCTGAAGGGGAGCTACTTCGAGACCTGCTCATGTGACCTCATGTGCCCGTGCAACATGTCTTTCGACCACGGCGCGACCTACGACTACTGCCGGGTCACCCTCGTCTTCAACATCAAAGAGGGTGAGATCGAGGGCACGGACGTCAGCGGCCTCAGCGTTGCGGCGATCGCGGACACTCCGAAGGTCATGACCGAGGGCAATTGGCGCCTGGGCATGTTCATCGACGACCAGGCAAGCGACGAGCAAATGGAGAAGCTCACCGCCGTCTTCGGGGGCCAGAAAGGGGGTCCGATGGAGGCGATCACTCCCCTCGTTGGCGAGATCCTCGGCGCCGAGCGGGCGTCATTCGAGGTGGTCGAGGAGGGGCTGCGCCACAGCGTCAAGATCGGTGACGCGATCGACTTTGAGATCGAGGACATCGTTCCCTTCGGCGTCGAGACCGGGGAGCCCGTGCGGCTCGTCGGCGTGTTCCATCCGGCCTCGTCGGAGTTCAACGCCGCTGAAGCGAAGCGCTCGAAGATCAGCGCCTTCGGCATCGAGTACGAGGGGAAGACCGGGATATCGGCGTCCGAGTTCGCCTGGGCCGCCTGAAGGCTAGGGCGCGGGCATCCCCTTCTCGTTCCCGTTCATCCCGCCCTGGGATGGCATCTTCTGATCGCTCATTGATCCGCCGCTTGAGGAGTCGTGCATGTCCATCGAGTCCATCGCCCGCGCCGCCGCGGGTGAGTTCGGCAGGGTGAGTCCCGGCACCTTGTCGGGGGCAAAGGCCACCATCAAGCCGAGCACGGCTAACAGAATCGCGACGGAGCGATTGGCCACCGCCTTCCAGGGCAAGAGCTTCTCGAGTGCGATCAGGGCGGCGATCAGGACCATCCAGCCGATGCTCATCACGCCAAGGGCGAAGAGCGCCGCCATCAGGCCCCAGCAGCAGCCGACGCACCAGCCCCCGTGCTCCATGCCCATCCGAAGCGCGCCGATCCGGCCCGGGCGCCAATGCATGAGCACGAACGTCAGCGGGCTCCGGCAGTGCCGGAGGCAGACGTCCTTGAGCGGCGTGAGCTGGTAGACCGCGGCCGCAACGATGACGCCGCCGGCCACGTACGGGCCATCGCTGTCCCAGGCCATGAAGCCGAGGTCGAGCGACCGCGCGATCTCGAAGATCGCGTAGGCGAACAGGCCCGCCGCCGCCCAGGTGAGCAGGTAGCCGCCGACGAATGTCGCGGTGGCGCCGGCCTGGGTCGGCTGGCCCTTCCGCCGCTTTCCCTCTTCGATGCGCGCGTACATGACCACCATCGGCGCGATCGAGGGAAACATCATCGCTGCCATCATCACGACCCAGGCAGTGAGCCAGAAGCCGAGACCGCCAAGATCCGTGCCCGGGCCGGCGTCCATGCCAGCCATTCGGTCGCCCGTCAGCGCCCAGGCGACGGCGGCGAGAAGCAGCAACCCGAAGATGAGGCCGAGCTGAACCGCGCTCGGGAGGGGTGGTGCTCGGCGGAGCGTCGTCGACTCCATCGGCCTCGACTCTAGTTGCCCAAGAAGTACGCTGGCGAATCAAGCATGACGTGGGGAATCCGAGGCACCTACTTCGAATCGTGCAACTGCGAGGCGATTTGTCCCTGCCGGCGCATCGATGGTTTCGCTGGGGGTCGTTCGACACACGGTGTGTGCTTGGGGGTTCTGTCGTGGCGGATTGAGGAGGGCGCCGCCAACAGCACCGATCTTTCCGGGCTCTCGGTCGCGCTGGCCTCCCGCTACAGCGATGATGAGGAGGGCTCGCCTTGGACGTGGATCCTCTACCTCGACGCGCGGGGGTCCGTCGAGCAGCGTGCCGCGCTCGAGAGCATCTTCACCGGTCGTCTCGGGGGCGATGTGATGGACCATTTCCCATGGGCCTGGAAGGACAGCGAGCTTGTCGCGGTGCGACCTGTCGAGATCGAGGTCAACCACACACGGCGACGGCAGCGACTGCGAATCCGCGATCTCGTAAGCGTCCGCATCCGTGGCCGTTACGACGGCGACGAGACCGTCACCTGCGTCATCCCGGGCCATCAGCGGGCCGGCGAAGAACTTGTCGCGAACGAGCTCGTGGTCGAGGACGACCCGCTCTCCTTCAGCTATCGCGGTGTGTGCGGGTACGGCTCAACCTTCGACTACGCGGGGTAATCGCATTCATCGAGAGCCGGATTACCTCCCCCGCGGTGGCCGCCCTTCCCGCAGGAGGAGAACGGAACCGCCCCCGTGCGCCAGGGCGCAGCGCCAGTGGCCGGGCACCTTGCCCTGGCCGTCGTAGGCCTTCGCCACCTCGATCGCCCGGGAGCAGGAGACGCGCCGCAGCGCGAACACCCTGGCGAGCGGATAGATGGAGGTCGAGTCGAGGGTGCCGCAGTCGGTCGCCGTGTAGCGCGCCCGCTCAGTCCTGACCACCGCCGAGTGCTTGTCGGAGCCTCCTCCGAAGGAGGGGAACATCGAGACAACCGCGAGGGCACCCGAGGGGAAGCGCCTAAACGCCGCGCTAGGAGCTGACCAGCCGGCCGACCGCGCCCATCAGCTCCTGCACCTGCTCCTCGGTCGCCCCCTCGCCGCCGCGCATGCAATGGCGGACGTGATCATCGACGAGGCCGAGCGCGATCTTGTTGAGAGCGGCCTGGGCCGCCTCGATCTGGGTGAGGACGTCGATGCAGTAGCGGTCCTCCTCGACCATCCGCTTGACGCCCCCGACCTGCCCCTCGACGCGGGCCAGCCGCTTGAGGATGTCGTCCTTCGATGCCTTGTAGCCGGGTGTCTTCTTTGCCGTCATGTTGTGCAGCATACCCCTACTGGGGTATAGTCGTCAAACATGGCGGATGTGATCTCGACCATCGGCGAGGGCTTCAGGCAGTCCTTCCTGATGGCCTACGAGGTCTGGTGGGCCCTCGTCCTGGGCTTTGCGATCTCGGCGATCGTCCAGTCCTGGGTCCCGCGGGAGAAGGTCGAGTCGGCTCTCTCGGGCAGCGGCTTCGGCCCACTGGCCAAGGCCACCGGCCTCGGCGCCGCCTCCTCATCCTGTTCCTACGCGGCGATCGCGATCGCGAAGTCGCTCTTCCAGAAGGGCGCCTCCGCCGTGACCGCGCTCGCCTTCCAGTTTGCGTCCACCAACCTCGTATGGGAGCTGGGCCTGGTCATCTGGATCCTGCTCGGCTGGCAGTTCACCCTCGCCGAGTTCGTCGGCGGGATCGTGCTGATCGTCCTGATGGCGATCCTTCTCCGCCGCTTCGTCTCGCCCAAGCTCGAGGAGCGCGCCCGCGAGCACGCGCAGCAGGCCCAGGTTGACCACCAGCACCACGCGGTCGGCGAGCGGATGAGTTGGCGCGAGAGGTTCACCTCGGCCCGGGCCTGGTCCGACGTCGCCCACAACTTCCGCGCCGACTGGCAGATGCTTTGGAAGGAGATCTCGATCGGCTTCCTGCTCGCCGGCTTCATCGGCCTGCTCGGCGACAACTTCTTCAACGCCCTCTTCATCGAGGACGCCCCGCCGGTCCTGAGGACGCTCGAGAACGTGATCGTCGGGCCGATCATCGCGGTACTCAGCTTCGTCTGCTCGGTCGGCAACGCGCCACTCGCCGCCGTGCTCTGGTCCGGAGGGATCGGCTTCGCCGGCGTGATCGCGTTCATCTTCGCCGACCTGATCGTGCTGCCGATCGTCGCCGCCTACATCAAGTACTACGGGCGGGAGTTCGCGCTCCGGATCACGGCGCTGATGTTCGTAACCATCGTGCTGTCGGCGCTGCTGGTGGACCTCGTCTTCGGCGCAGTCGGCCTGATCCCCGACACCCGGCCGTCGCGATCGGACATCTTCGGCTCGATCCAGCTCGACTACAAGCTCGTGCTCAACGTCCTCGGGCTGATCATCTTCGCGGCGCTCTTCTACCTGACGGCCCGGCGCGGGGCGACCGATCCGAACTGCGGGATGAAGGTCGATCGTTCCAAGGCGCTGCAGGCCGAACACGGCGGACGCACCTACTACTTCTGCTCCGAGCACTGCCGCTCGGAGTTCCTGGCTGACCCCGACTGCCGTGTGGGCAAGGCCCCGCCCGCGGACGAGCACGCGATGGGCCATGCGCACTGATCGGGGCCACGACGCGACGCGGTTTCCCAAGCCCGATCACGGCTTCACGCCGCACGGGCAGTTCAGCGGTCGCTCACTCGAGGAGCTGGTCAAGGATCCGGAGGGCCGGGCGCAGCTCGCCGCGCACGTCCCGCAGCAGGGCAGGGGACGCCAGAAGCTCCGCTCGCCTGGCTCTCCTGGGCTCTTCAGGAAGAGGTGACTCTCGACAACGTCAACGAGGTGGCGGCGCCGGAGCAGAACCTCAACGGGCTTGCGGTCGCCGCGACGACGCACTGCCTGACGGGATGCGCAATCGGCGAGGTGGCCGGGATGGCGATCGCGACCGCGCTCGGATGGGGAAACGTGGCACAGATGGCTCTGGCGATCGGGCTCGCCTACTTCTTCGGCTTCGGCCTGACCGCGCTGCCCCTGATCCGCGCTCGGCTCGCCCCGCGCACGATCGTCTCGACGGCGCTCGCCGCCGACACGGTCTCGATCACGATCATGGAGGTGATCGACAACCTCACCGTCATCCTGATTCCCAGTGCGCTCGGCGCCGGTCTCGGTGACCCTCTCTTCTACGGCAGCATCGCCGCCGGCTTCGCGATCGCCTATCCCTTCGCCTTCCTGGCCAACCGCTACCTGATCGCGCGCGGCCGCGGTCACGCCGTCGTCCACCAGCACCATGCCCACTGAGCCGCGCGGATATCTGCCGGCGCTCCGTTTCCCGGCCCTCACGCGAATCTACGACCCGGTGGTCGGGCTGACCACCAGGGAGCGGAGGTTCAAGGAGCTGCTCGTCGAGCAGGCCGCACCGTCTCCCGGCCAGCGCATCCTCGACCTCGGCTGCGGCACCGGCACTCTCGCGATCCAGGTCAAGCAGCGGGAGCCACGGGCTGAGGTGGTCGGCCTGGACGCCGACCCCGAGATGCTGGCTCAGGCCCGGGCCAAGGCGGAGCGAGCAGACGTCGAGCTCCGGCTCGCCGAGGGGATGTCCGACGAGCTTCCCTTCGAGGACGCGAGGTTCGACCGGGTGCTGTCGACCCTCTTCTTCCACCACCTCGACCCGGAGCCGAAGCGCCGGACCGCTCGCGAGATCGCCCGCGTGCTGAAGAAGGGAGGCGAGCTGCACGTCGCAGACTGGGGCCGACCGGCCGACCCGGTGATGGCCGCGGCGTTTCTCTCGATCAGGCTGCTCGACGGGTTCGAGAACACCGCCGACAACGTCAACGGCGAGCTGCCGCGGATCTTCGAGGAGGCCGGGCTCGAGAACGCGGAGCAGACGGATCGGCTCCGCACCGTCCTCGGGACGATGGCGCTCTTCCGGGCCGACCGCTGATTCGGTGCTGAGCACGGATGCCAGCGGGGACGCCTCGGCCTAGCGTCCGTCCATGAACCTGGCTCTGCTGATTGCGGACACCTGGGGAATGCACGACAGCGACATCGGAACTGGATGGTGGATTGTGATGATGCTCGGGATGGTTCTCTTCTGGGGCCTGGTCATTCTCGGAGTGATCTGGCTTGTTCGTGAGGTCGGCGGCCCGCGCCGTCACGGGGCCGCGCCGGACGATCCTCTGGCGATCCTCGACCGGCGCCTCGCCGAGGGCGACATCACGGTGAAGGAGTACCAGCAGCGGCGCAAGATCCTCACCGGTTGAACACGGCCGAGTCGAGCACCTTCGTCTTCGCCGACCTTGCCGGCTTCACGGCCCTGACCGAAGCGCACGGGGATCAGGAGGCGATCGACATCGCCGTCCGGTTCGCCGATCGCGTCAGGGAGCTGCTTCCGGACTACGGGGCCGAGGAGGTGAAGTCGATCGGCGACGAGCTGATGATTCGCGTCGAGGATCCCGTCGGTGCGGTCAACCTCGGCATTCGGATCGTCGACGAGCTGGCCTTTCACGGCTCACCACCGGTCAGGGTGGGCATGCACTCCGGGTCGGCCACCCGGCTGGGCGGCGATTGGTACGGCGGCACCGTCAACCTCGCATCGCGCGTCGTGGACGCTGCGCGGCCAGGAGAGGTGCTGATCACGGCGGAGACGCGGCGACAGGTGCAGGGTCGTGACGGGATCGAGATAGAGGAGCGGGGCACACGCCGTTTCAAGCACGTCGTCGAGCCGATCGCGGTCTATGAGGCGCTTGCCGCCGGCGGCCGGACCAGACGCCTCGAGATCGACCCCGTCTGCCGGATGGCCGTGGACCCGAGCCGCGCGGCCTCGAGCAGGCGCCGCCTCGGCCTCTCGTACTACTTCTGCTCCGCGGATTGCCGGGAGAAGTTCGATGCAGGCCCGAAGGGCTACATCGCCACGACTGCCGGGGCGCGGGCCGCGCGCATGGGCTTCCTGATCAACCTGTCCGCCTTCGTGATCGTCGGCGCCGTGCACCTGATCTCCTGGGCGGCTCGCGGCTTCACGGCGGATTCGCCGGGAATGTTCGCCCTCTTCTCCGTCTGGGCCGCGGCGCTGGTCTTCCACTACCGCACGGTCCGCAGGGTCCTCTGATCGAGAGGGTGCAGGTATGCAGAACGGCGCCCCCGAGCGCCGAGCCCGAACCGGGACGGGCCCGGCGCTCCGAGGCGCCGCGCTAAGCCATTACCCGCAGTGTGGATTCTTACTACTCGAGTGAGAAGGGCGGGTACTTGTCGGTGACGAGGATCGCCATGTAGGCGACCACCCGCAGGTACCAGCGCTGAATGCCCACGACGAAGTCGAAGGCCCCTCGTGGATAGCGGCCCGTGAACAGGATCGCGAACCAGGCGTAGATCACCGCGAAGAAGCCCGCGATCCCCAGGAAGAACAGCACTATGTAGTGGGGGATCGCCAGCAGCCACTTGATCAGCGGCATGCCGCGGGACAACTCGGCCTCGACATCCGGGTACTCGATCTCCAGCTGGACCCACTGCTGCTCGTCGGTCGACGGATACTCGTCGTTCATCAGCACGAAATACGTATGGACCCGCGCTCCGAAGCGCAGGAGCTCGCGGTTCCAGTCGAACCACCAGCGCGGGTACTTCTTGCGGAACAGGATCATCAGCAGTGGACCGCCGAACAGGATCCCGCCGGCCGTGATGTAGAGCGTCTCGCCTCGGCCGCCCCAGGTGACATGCGCGACGGTGCCGAGAACGATCGCGATGGGAATCACCCAGAAGATTCGGAGTGCGCTCGACAGCCGGTCGAGATCGCGGTCCGGATAGTCCACCGAATAGGTCAGGGGATAGCTCTCATCCATGTCTCTCTCCCTCGTTGGTTTGCCGTCCCGCCGAAAACCGTACGCCGGGGGTCGGATCCCGTCGCAGGATCGCCATCATCTGGACATGGCCCATCGGATCACCTGGCTGGACGTCTTCGCCGAGCGCCCGCTCGCGGGGAACGGGCTGGCGGTGGTCGACGACGCGGACGGCGTCAGCGACGAGACCATGCTCGCCCTGGCGCAGGAGACCCGGCTCTCCGAGACGGCTTTCGTTCAGTCCGCGACGGCGGACGGCGCCGACTACCGCAACCGGATCTGGGACCTGCACGAGGAGCTTCCCTTCGCGGGCCACCCGTCGCTTGGGACCGCCGTGGCGGTCGCGCGCTGGCGCGGGATGGAGGAGGCGAGCTTCGTGCAGGAGACCGGCGCCGGGCTGCAGCCGATCGACGTCCGGAAGCCGAACGGGCGCTGGGAAGCGTCGATGCTGCAGAACGAGGCGGAGTTCGGCCAGGAGCTGGAGCGCGACGCCGTGATGGCGGCTGTCGGCCTGCGTGCCGAGGACGCCCACCCCGAGCTGCCTCCTCAGGTCGTCTCGACCGGGATGCCCCACGTGATGGCGCCCGTCGCCGAGCACCAGGCGCTCGCCCGCGCGCTGCCTGACTACGCGACGATCTTCGAGCTCTCGGAGCCGCACGGCTCGATCGTGATCTACCTGGCCTGGCTCGATCCGGACGGGGAGACGGTGAGGGCCCGCTCCTTCACGCGCACCCCGGAGATGGGCGAGGACCCGGCGACGGGCTCAGCCGCCGGGCCGCTCGGCGCGTACCTCGATCAGCGCACCGGGCGCGAGCGGCTCCGGATCCGGCAGGGCGAGGAGATGGGGCGCCCGAGCGTGCTCGAGGTCGAGATGACAGACGGCCGGCCGCGGGTCTCCGGCAGCGTCATCCCGGTGATCGACGGCGAGGTCAGCCTGCCGTAGCGCGGCTGCCGCGCTTGCGTCCCAGGGCGCGCAGCCTGTCTCGGACCCGCCGGCGCTTCGTCTCCAGCTCGCGGCGCAGCGCCTCGATTTCGTCACGGCGGTGCCGGACGAGCTCGAGCTGGCTCTCGATGTGCCCGAGCGACTGCTCCAGCACCTCGCGCTGGCGGACCGGGTCCTCGATTCCCTCGTGCCACTCGCGCCGCAGCGCGGCGCGCGCGGTCTCGGCGGCCGCCAGCTCGCCGAGCTCCTCGAGCGAGACACCGAGCAGCTCGCGAAGGCGCAGCAGCTCCTGGAGCCGCTCGAGGTCGTCCTCGCCGTAGGTGCGGTGCGCGCCCGGCTCGCGCGCATGCTCGGAGGGGAGGAGCCCGATCTCCTCGTAGTAGCGAATCGTCCTGGGCGTCGTGCCCGTGAGCTTCGCCATATCCCCGATGCGCAGTCGCCGCTCGGTCATGCCGCGATCCGTTCGGAAGCCGGGAGAGCATCGGCGACCGGATGCCTGACGTGGCGCGGCCGCAGGAGCGACACGCCGGCGCCGATCAGCGAGGTGGCCGCCAGCACCCAGAGGGCGGTGTGCATATTCTGGATGAAGGCCTCGAGCTGGACGGTCGGCAGACCGGAGGCGAGCCCGGAGAAGATCTTGAAGAGCACCTCCTTCGGCACACCGGAGGTCACCATCGCGATCACGAAGGCGATCGAGAGGACGGCGCCGGTGTTCTGAAGCATCATCCGGGCACCCGCCGCGATGCCACGGCGATGCGGCGGCACGGTCCCCATCATCGCCGCGGTGTTCGGCGAGTTGAACATCCCGGAGCCGATACCGACCAAGCCGAGCCAGAGCGCGGTCTCCCAATAGGGGCTGCTCTGCTCCAGGGTCGTCATCGCCGCCAGGGCGACCGCGGTGACCAGCATGCCGAGGGCCGCGAGAGTGCGGGAGCCGCGGCGATCGGCCCAGATCCCCGCCAGCGGCGATGCGATCAGCATCCCGATCGCCATCGGGGAGAGCTTGATCCCGGCGGTGATCGGGTCGTCGCCCTGGACGCCCTGGAAGTAGAAGACGAAGATGAAGAGCAGGGCGAAGCGGGAGAGCCCGTTGATGAAGGCGGCGCCGGTGGCGGCGGCGAACATCCGGTTCTGGAAGATGGTCAGGTCGAGCATCGGAGCCGTCGCCCGCCGCTCGATCAACACGAAGAGCGGGAGCAGCACCACGGCGACGGCCAGCGAGACGATCACGATCGGCTCGGTCCAGCCGGAGATGCCGCCCTTCGAGACGCCGTAGACGAGCCCGGTCAGCCCGACCAGGAAGGTGCTCGTGCCGAGCAGGTCGAGACCTCGCTGCGAGTCCGGCTTCGCGAGCTCGTGGAGGATCAGCCCGCCCCAGACAGCCCCGGCAACGCCCAGCGGGATGTTGAACCAGAAGACCCACTGCCATCCGATCGAGACCAGCGCGCCGCCGAGAACCGGGCCGATCACCAGCCCGATAGCGGCGACCATCGTGTTGGTGCCCATCGCGACGCCGAGCTGCTCCTTCGGGAACGCGTCCGTGACCAGCGCGGCGGCATTGGCGAACAGGAAGGCGGCGCCGACGCCCTGCACGATCCGCCAGAGGATCAACTCGGTGCCGTTGCCGGCGAAGCCCGCGCCGAACGACGCGAGCGTGAAGAGGACGAAGCCGCCGACGTAGGCCTTCTTGCGGCCGAAGAGGTCGGAGAGCCGCCCCGCCGTCAGCACCAGGACGGTCGAGGAGATCATGTACGCGAGGATCACCCAGACGAGCTGGAGCAGGCTGGTGCCTAGCGAGCGCTCCAGGTCGGGCAGGGCGATGATCAGCGTGCCCGAGTTGATCGTCGCGAGGAGCATCCCGAGGCTCGTGCAGCTGAGGGCCCACCACTTGTAGTTGCGATGTCCGGCGTGAACTCCCGGCCTGAACCTGCTCCTCCGCTCGCCCTCAATTCTTACGTTCACGTAAGGATTAATATTAGCGCCATGGATTCGACTCTCTGGCAGGCCGTCCTCTTCCTGCACCTGGTCGCGATGGCGTTCTTCCTCGGCGGCCAGCTGTTCCTCGCCGCGGCAGTCGTCCCGGCTCTGCGCGGGGAGGAGAGCCGTGAGCAGCTCCGCGCCGTGGCACGCCGCTTCGGCTGGGGGTCGCTGGTGGCGCTCGGCGTCCTGATCGCGACGGGTGCGGCGATGGCAAGCCATCTCGACCTCTGGAGCGACGGGACCCTGCACGTGAAGCTCACCCTGGTCGCGGTCGCCCTGGTCCTCGTCGGGGTGCATCTCCGCTACTCGCGGGCCCATCTGCTGCAGGCGGCGATCTTCCTCGTCACCCTCGCGATCGTCTGGGAGGCCGTACGGTTGGCGTCCTAGATGGACCGTGGCCGCCTCCCTTCCCTGATCCAGGCAGAGCGCGAGCGATTCGCGAGCGACCATCCGCGCTCCCAGGCCCTCTTCGAGGAAGCCAGCGGGAACCTGCTCGCGGGCGTCCCGATGAGCTGGATGACTAAGTGGCCGGGCGGCCACCCGATCTTCGCCGCCGAGGCCTCAGGCGCCCGGATCACAGATGTCGACGGGAACACCTACGTCGACCTCTGCCTCGGCGACACGGGCGCGATGGCGGGCCATGCCCCCGAGGCGACCGCCGAGGCCGTCGCCGAGCGCTATCGGAAGGGCGCCACCCTGATGCTGCCCACCGAGGACACGCTCCGAGCCGCCGGGCTGCTCGAGACCCGCTTCGGCCTGCCGAAGTGGCAGTTCACCCTCTCGGCGACGGATGCGAACCGCTTCGCCATCCGGCTCGCCCGGGAGATCACGGGCAGGAGCCGGATTCTCGTGTTCAGCTACTGCTACCACGGCACCGTCGACGAGACGTTCATCGTCGTCGGCCCGGACGGGCCAGTGTCGCGCGACGGCAACGTCGGCCCGCCGGTCGACCCGACCGAGACGACTGCGGTGGTCGAGTTCAACGACACCGAGGCGCTCGAGCGCATGCTCCGGGAGGAGGAGATCGCCTGCGTCCTCACCGAGCCGGCGCTGACGAACATCGGCATCGTCCTGCCGCAGCCCGGGTTTCACGACGCGCTGCGCGAGCTCACCCGCGAGACGGGGACCCTCCTCGCGATCGACGAGACGCACACCTTCAGCGCCGGGCCCGGCGGCTACACGGCGGCATACGGGCTGGAGCCGGATCTGCTGACCATCGGGAAGGCGATCGCCGGAGGGGTCCCGGCGGGCGCCTTCGGCATGAGCCAGGAGGTCGCCGACCGGATTCTCGAGCAGGCCGGCGCCGACTACGAGGACACCGGTGGCGTCGGGGGCACCCTGGCGGGCAACGCGCTCTCGGCGGCCGCGATCTGCGCCACTCTCGACCAGGTGCTGACAGCAGATGCCTTCGAGCGGATGATCGAGCTGGCCGGACGGTTCACCGAAGGCGTCCAGCAAGTGATCGACGAACGCGAGCTTCCCTGGCACGTCGTCCAGCTCGGCGCCCGGGCGGAGTACGGCTTCCTCCCGGAGCCGCCGACCAGCGGCGGGCAGGCGGCGGCCGGCTCCGATCCGGAGCTGGAGGAGTACCTCCACCTCTTCCTCCTCAACCGTGGGGTGCTGATCACGCCGTTCCACAACATGGCGCTGATGTCGCCGGCCACCGAGCCCGAGGACGTCGATCGCCACACCGAGGCGTTCGACGAGGCCTGCGGGCTGCTCGCCGCGAGTTGACGCGGGATACTCCTGGCGATGCATGACTGCGACGTCGTTGTCGTTGGTGCGGGCCTCGCCGGCCTGACGGCGGCCCGCGAGCTCGCGGGGGCGGGGCTGGATGTCCGGGTGATCGAGGCGCGCGACCGGGTGGGCGGCCGCAATCTGAGCCAGTCGGTCGGCGACCATCCCGAGGACATCGTCGAGGTCGGCGGCCAGTGGGTGGGGCCGACGCAGCATGAGGTGCTGGCGCTCGCGAACGAGCTCGGCATCGGCACCTATCCGACCCACGCCACCGGCAAGAACCTCTTCGAGACCGACCGGGGCAAGCTGAAGCGCTACCGGGGCACGATCCCGATGCTCGGCCCGCTGGTGATGGTCGACTACGGCCGAGCGGACCTGAAGCTGAAGCGGCTGATCAAGCGGGTCTCCGCCGAGGCGCCTTGGGAGGCCGAGGACGCGGACAGGCTCGACGAGCAGAGCTTCGCGACCTGGATTCGAGGCGCCGCGCGGACCAGGACCGCGCGCGAGGCCCTCGCCACGGCCTGCCGGGCCGTCTTCTCGGTTGAGCCGGCGGACGTCTCCCTGCTGCACGTCCTCTTCTACGCCGCGTCCGCCGGCGGCTGGGACGACCTTCTCGACACGGAGGGCGGCGCGCAGCAGGACCGGCTCGCCGGCGGCACCCAGCAGCTCTCGATCCGGATGGCGGAGGAGCTCGGCGACCGCGTCGAGCTCTCGGCTCCCGTCAGGGCGATCCGCGCCGAGGCCGACGGTGTCGTGACCGGCGAGGTGCGGGCCCGCCGGGCGATCGTCGCGGTGCCGCCGACCCTCGCCGGCCGGATCGAGTACGACCCGCCCCTTCCCGCGGCGAGAGATCAGCTCACCCAGCGGATGCCGATGGGCTCGGTGATCAAGTGCATGGCCGTCTACGAGGAGCCGTTCTGGCGCGACGACGGCCTCAGCGGGCAGGCGGTCAGCCTTCCGGGCCCGGCGCAGGTGGTCTTCGACAACACGCCGCCGAACGGCAGCCCAGGGCTGATCGGCTTCCTCGAGGGCCGCGAGGCGCGCGAGCTCGGCGCCCTCCCGGAGACCGAGCGGCGCGACGCGGTGCTCAAGGGCTTCCAGCGCTTGTTCGGCCGACGCGCCGGCCACCCGAGGCTCTACGTGGAAAAGGACTGGAGCACCGAGCCGTACTCGCGCGGCTGCTACGCCGGGGTCCTCGGGCCGGGAGCCTGGACCGCGTACGGCCGGGCACTGCGCGAGCCCGTCGGGCGCATCCACTGGGCCGGGACCGAGACGGCGACGACATGGATGGGCTACATGGACGGCGCCATCCAGTCGGGCAAGCGGGCGGCGGCCGAAGTGATGCGCTCCGAGGGCTCTGCGCTGTCCACGGCGGCCGGTGCTCGCGCCGCGCCGGCATCTCGCGCCGTCCCCTGATGAACCTGATCGACGTCCGCCACCTCGGCCGCGAGCGGGTGATCGGCTGCTGGGAGCTCGACGGCGTGCTGATCGACCCCGGCCCGACCAGCTCGATGGAGACCCTGATCGAGGCGCTCGGCGGGGAGGAGCCGCGGGCGCTCCTGCTCACCCACATCCATCTCGACCATGCGGGGGCATCGGGCAACCTGGTGAGGCGCTGGCCGGAGCTCCCGGTCTACGTGCACGAGCGCGGCGCGCGTCACCTGGCCGATCCCTCGAAGCTGCTGGCGAGCGCCGAGCGCCTCTACTGCGATCAGATGGAGCGGCTCTGGGGCGAGGTTGCTCCCGTGCCTGAGCTGAACCTCAATCCGCTGAGCGGCGGCGAGGAGGTCCTCGGCTTCAAGGTCGCCTACACGCCCGGCCACGCCTCCCACCACGTGAGCTACTTCCATCCGCCGAGCGGCCGCGCCTTCGTCGGGGACACTGCGGCCGTGCGCATTCCGCCCAGCGACTTCGTCATACCTCCGACGCCGCCGCCGGACATCGATCTCGAGCTCTGGGAGGACTCGATCGAACGGATCCTCGACTGGGAGCCCGACAGCCTCGGCCTGACCCACTTCGACGCAATCGACGATCCCGAGGCCCACCTCGACCTGGTCCGCGAGCGCCTGCGGGAGCAGGGCAGCCTCGCCCGCGAGCTGTCGGCCGAGGAGTTCGAGGAGCGGGTCAGGGAGCAGGTGTCGGGCCATGCGGACGAGGAGACGGCCGAGGCCCTGCTCCAGGCCGTGCCGCCCGAGCAGCAATGGTGGGGACTCGACCGCTACTGGAGCAAGCGCGGCGCGAGGAGGTAGGCCCTACGCCGGCTCGGGGTCCGGCTCGAGCTCCGGCGGGGGCGAAGCGCGGGGCGTGGATCACGATCGTCCGGTTTCGGCCGTTGCGCTTGGCCCTATATAGGGCGCGAGCGCCCGAGCCTGAGTATTGGGAAGATCCGGTACAGGAGCAGCCAATGGCCGGCGATCGAACCCTTCTCATCATCGACATCCAGCGCGACTACTTCCCCGGTGGCGCCTATCCGCTGGTGGAGCCGGAGGCGGCTGCCGATCATGCGCGCGAGGTGCTGGAAAGCTTCCGTCAGGCCGGCGATCCCGTGATCCACATGAGGCACGTCTGGGACGCACCAGACGCGGAATTCATGCGGCCGGGGACCGAGGGCATCGAGATCCACTCGGCGGTGGCGCCGGCGGAGGGTGAGCTCGTGCTCGAGAAGGAGAACCCGAACTCATTCCTGGATACGGGCCTCGAGCAGGAGCTGCGCGAGCGCGGCACCGAGCAGCTCGTGGTCGCCGGGATGATGAGCTCGATGTGCGTCGACGCGACCGTCCGGGCGGCTGCCGACCTGGGCTTCTCACCAACGGTGGTTCACGACGCGTGCGCTGCCCCGAACCTCGAGTTCAACGGCGTCGAGGTCCCCGGGGCGTCTGTCCATGCGGCCTTCATGGCTGCGCTCGCCGACGGCTATGCCGAGCTGGCGAGCGCAGCCGAGGTGCTGAAGGCCTAGTAGCCGTAGCCGCCGCCGGACGAGCCGCTGCTCGATGAGCTGCTGCTCGTGGTGGTGGCCGAGCTGGACGGCGATCCGGAGGTGGACGCGGCGGTCCAGGTGAAGTTGGTGCCGCCGAAGCTGTCCATGAAGCCGTTGCCGGTCGCCTGGCCGGGGCTGTCCTGCACGAACGTGTACAGAGGCTTGCCGTCGAAGGTCACCTGCCCGTTCATCACGCCGAGCTTCGCCTGAACGGCGGAGTCCGACGAGGTGGGCTGGCCCGAGGCCATCAGCGCCGGCCAGATGCTCTGGCACGCGGCGGTGCAGGCCTGCTTCGAGGCGGTGTCCTGGTTGTTCGTGTAGAGCACGTCGCCCTTCGAATCGACGAGCACGGTGCCGACCCCGCTCACGGACTTCGTCGAGACGGTGCCGGAGCCGGCGCTCGTCTGCGCCGGCGCGGTGCTTGCGGCGTTCGATGAGCTGCCGCCGGAATTGCTGCTCCCGCCGCACGCCGCCAGGCCGATGGCGAGCACGGGCACGGCGAACAGAGCGAGAAAACCACGTCTGAATTTCATTCTCGTTGCCTTCTTTCGTTCGTCCCCCATTGCTCCCGGTCTGTATTACGCGGGGGACCTACCGAGGGATTTCGAGAGTGGCGCCCGTCACACAAGAACGGCCGGCTTTCGCCGGCCGTTCGACGTTGTGCGGCCTGGTGGCCGCTAGCCGCAGCCGGTGTTGTTGCCGCAGCTCGGGCAGGTGTAGCAGGAGCCCGTCCGCTGCATCATGCCTCCGCACTGGTCGCAGGCCGGGCCCAGCTCGAGGTCCGCTCCGATCTTCGCCGGGATCACCGGCGGGGTGTCGGTGAGCGCGGCGGTGGCGGGCTTCGCCTCGCCGTTCGACTTGGACTCGCCGTTCGAGGAGCCGTTGCCGTTGCCGCCGTTCGACGGCGCGGCAGTGTCCTCGATCGGGAAGGCCTGCTGGGCCTCCTTCTTGGCGCGGACCTCGTCGGTCATGATCCCGAGCTGCTCGAGGTAGCCGGTGTCCTCGATGAAGCGGCTGGCGAGCCAGCGCATGATGTAGTCGGGCATCGACTTGGCGAACGGGATCTCGGGATTGGTCGTGATCCCCTCGGGCTCGAACCGCATGTAGCTGAACTTCCTGACGAAGTCCTCGAGCGGCACGCCGTACTGCAGGCCGATCGAGATCGCGGTCGCGAACGCGTTCATCAGGCCCTTGATCGTCGAGCCCTCCTTGCCGATGTCGGTGAGGAAGATCTCGCCGACCGACCCGTCCTGGTACTTGCCGGCCGTGATGTAGCCCTCCTGCATCCCGATCCGGAACTTGTGGGTGATCGACTCCCGCTCGCGCGGCATCTTCCGCCGCTCCGGCTGGGCCGTCACGGCCTCCGCCGGGTCGGACTTCTTCTCGCCGGCGTCGGTCTTCAGCGCCTGCGCGGTCTTCGAGCCGTCGCGGTAGATCGCGAGAGCCTTGAGGCCCTTCCTCCAACCGTCGCTGTACGCGTCGGCGATGTCGGAGATCGTCGCCGACTCGGGCAGGTTGACCGTCTTCGAGATCGCTCCCGAGAGGAACGGCTGGGCCGCGGCCATCATGTCGATGTGGCCGGTGTGCGAGATCGAGCGCTCGCCGACCGCCACGTCGAAGATCTCGAGGTGCTCGTCCTTCAGTCCGGGCGCGCCGATGATCGTGTTGTGCTCGTTGATGTGGGCGTCGATCTGCTCGATCTCCGGCTCGGAGTAGCCGAGCGTCTCGAGCGCCAGGTTGACCGAGCGGTTGACGATCTTCATCTGGCCGCCGCCGACCAGCTCCTTGAACTTGACCAGCGAGAAGTCCGGCTCGATGCCGGTCGTGTCGCAGTCCATCAGGAAGCTGATCGTCCCCGTCGGAGCGAGGACGGTCGCCTGGGCGTTGCGGTAGCCGTGCTGCTCGCCCAGCGCCACGGCCTCGTCCCATGACTCGCGGGCGGCGTGGAGCAGGGGCTCCTCGACCTGCTCGTCCTCGATCTCGTAGGCCGCGGACTGGTGTATCCGCATCACCTGATTGTGCGGCTCGCGGTTCACCTCGTAGCCGTCGTACGGCCCCATGCTGCCCGCGATCTCCGCGGACATCTTGTAGCCGCGGCCCGTCATCAGCGCGGTGATCGAGCCGGCGAGGGCGCGGCCCTCGTCCGAGTCGTAGGCCAGGCCGTTGGCCATCAGCAGCGCGCCGAGGTTGGCGTAGCCGAGTCCGAGCTGGCGGAACGCGCGCGCGTTCTCCGTGATCTGCTCGGTCGGGTAGCTGGAGAAGCCGACCAGGATCTCCTGCGCGAGGAAGACGATGTCCACCGCGTGGGTGAAGTCGTCGACGTTGAAGGTCCCGTCCTCGTTGCGGAACTTCATCAGGTTGAGCGAGGCCAGGTTGCAGGCCGAGTCGTCGATCGACATGTACTCGGAGCACGGGTTCGACGCGGTGATCGGGCCCGTGTTCGGGTCCGTGTGCCACTTGTTGATCGTCGTGTCGTACTGGATGCCCGGATCCGCGCACTGCCAGGCGGCGTCCGCGATCTGGTTCATCAGCTCCCGCGCCTTGATCGTCTTGATCGGCTTGCCGTCGACGCGGCCGATCAGGTCCCAGTCCTCGTCGTTCTCGACCGCCTGCATGAACTCGTCGGTGACCCGCACCGAGTTGTTGGCGTTCTGGAACTGGACCGAGGCGAAGGCGTCGGAGTCGAGGCGCATGTCGAAGTCGGCCGCCTTCAGCGCGGCGGCCTTCTTCTCCTCGTCGGCCTTGCACCAAATGAACTTCTCGATGTCCGGGTGGTCGACGTCGAGCACGACCATCTTGGCCGCGCGCCGGGTGCCGCCGCCGGACTTGATCGCGCCGGCCCAGGAGTCGGCGCCGCGCATGAAGCTGACCGGGCCCGAGGCGATCCCGCCCTTGGAGAGGTGCTCCATCGAGCCGCGGATCTTCGAGAGGTTGATGCCGGAGCCCGAGCCGCCCTTGAAGATGATCCCCTCCTTCGTGTTCCAGGAGAGAATCGAGTCCATGTCGTCCTGGACGGAGAGGATGAAGCAGGCCGACGCCTGCTCCTGGCCGGGGTCCTTCCAGCCGACGTTGAACCAGACCGGGCTGTTGAAGGCGGCCTTCTGGTTGACCAGGATCGAGGTCAGCTCGGCGTCGAAGGCGTCGGCGTCCTCGTCGGTGGCGAAGTAGCCCTGCTCGCGGCCGACCTCTGTGATCCGGTCGGCGACCCTGCTCACCATCTGCTTCACGGAAGTCTCTCGCTCGGGGGAGCCCGGCTGGCCGCGGAAGTACTTCTGGGCGACGATGTTCGTCGCGTTCTGCGACCAGGTCTTCGGGAACTCGACCCCGTGCTGCTCGAAGGCGGGTTTCTCCGGATCGCCGATGATCGCGTCGCGCGTCTCCCAGTCGAGCTCGTCGTAGGGGTGCGTACCGGCGGAGGTGAACCGGCGTTCGATGACGAGGCCCTTCTCGGTAGTGATCGGCGCCCTGGAAGTGGCCCTCGGCATCAGTTTTCTCCTCTCGCTCGGCTATTGGGGTGAGCACCGCAGCATCCTCCGCCGATCGGACGGAACCGAGTCGCCGCTAATTCGTTATTTGCGGGGATTTTCACGACATGCTCCGGGCGGCGTCCGGCAGAGTTCCCGCAAACTGCAGATAGGCGCCACGGTCGATCTTCTCCAGGCCGTCGAGGCAGAGCTCGCCGATCCGCTCGGCGCTCAGCCTCCCGCCGGCGTCCCGCGCCTCGCGCTCGATCCGGTCGGCGATCTGATCGAGCCGCCGAGGGTCGACGTCGCGCTTGTGCGATGCACGGATCAGGGCGCCGAGGAGCTTGTCGCGATCGAAGGGCTGGACGTGGCCGTCGCGCTTCACCACCTCGAGCACCTCGGGCACCGCCCGCTCGTAGGTGGTGAAGCGATGGCCGCAGGACGAGCACTCGCGCCGGCGCCGAAGCGCGGCGCCGCCCTCGGCCTTGCGGGTCTCGAGGATGGAGGTCGGGAACTCGCATCGGGGGCAGTTCACTACGGGGAGTCTAACGAATCTAGTGTTCGACAACCGCCAATGAATGTAGGAGACACTAGATCTAGTAGGACGGCTCCCTTTTTTTCAGGTGGTCGAGATCCTCGGGGCGGTGGTCGCCACGCAGCGGCGTCGGTGCCGCGCACGGATGTACATCCGCCTGCCCCGGTCTACGTTCGCCGGTGGATGGCGACCCGACAACTTCCCGAGCTGCGCCCGCGCGCTTCGGGGCAGCGCGGGGCCATGCCGCCGGTGGAGGCGGCGGATCGCCGCCGCTGGGCGATTCTGGCCGTCCTCTGCGTCGCCGTCCTCGTGGTCAACATCGACGGCACGATCCTCAACGTGGCGCTCCCGACGCTGGTCCGGGAGCTGCATGCGAGCTCGAGCGAGCTCCAGTGGATCGTCGACATGTACGCGATGGTGTTCGCGGGCCTGCTGCTCGTGGGTGGCAGCCTGGCCGACCGCTTCGGGCGCAAGCGCCTCTTCATGCTCGGCTTCCTCACCTTCGGCCTCGGTTCCCTGGGCGCGGCGTTCTCCGGCTCGGTCGACGTCCTGATCGCCTGGCGCGGAGTGATGGGCGCGGGCGCCGCGCTGACGATCCCGGCGGGGCTCTCGACGCTCGACAACGTGTTCCGCGATCCCGACGAGCGGGCCCGCGCCGTCGGCATCTGGGGTGGGGCGATGGGCGTCGGTCTCGCGCTCGGCCCCCTCGCCGGCGGGCTGCTGCTCGCCAGCTTCTGGTGGGGCTCGGTCTTCTTCGTCAACGTGCCGGTGCTGATCGCAGGCGGCATCGCCGCGCTTCGCCTGCTGCCCGAGTCGAGGAACGTGGATGCGCCGAGGCCCGACCCGGTCGGCTCGCTGCTCTCGATCCTGGGCCTCGGGCTGCTGCTCTGGGCGATCATCGAGGCGCCGACCAAGGGCTGGACCTCGGACGCGGTGGTCGCGGTCGGTGCGGCGGGCCTTGCCGTCCTCGCGGCATTCATCTACTGGGAGGCGCGCAGCAGCCATCCGATGCTGAAGCTCTCCTTCTTCCGCTCCCGGCGGTTCTCCGGCGCGGTCTCGGCCGTCGCCCTCGGCCTGTTCGCCCTGTTCGGGGCGGTCTTCATCCTCACCCAGTTCCTGCAGTTCGACCTGGGCTTCACCCCGCTTCAGGCCGGCGTCCGGATCCTGCCGACGGCCGCGCTGCTCGCCGCGACGGCGCCACTCTCGACGCTGATCGTCCGGCGGGTCGGCAGCAAGCTGACCGCGTTCGCCGGGCTGGTCGCGATCGCGGGCGGCCTCTGGCAGATCTCGGCGGCCTCGACCGCCGGGGCGACCTACGGCGACGTCCTCCCGGGAATGCTTCTCCTCGGGTTCGGCTCGGGGTTGCTGATGCCAACCGCGGCGGACGCGGTGCTGGGGTCGGTGCCGCGTAGGGACGCCGGCGTCGGCTCGGCCACCTACGTCGTTGCGATCCAGGTGGGCGGTGCGCTCGGCGTGGCGGTCATCGGCAGCATGCTCTCCACGCGCTACCGGCATCGGCTCACGGACGTCCTCGCCTCCCACCACGTCCCGCCAGACATCCTGCACACGATCACCGGCTCGCTCGGAGGGGCGCTCGGAGTCGCCTCGGCCGTCGGTGGGAGCACCGGCTCGCGTCTCGCCGAAGCCGCGCGCTCCGCCTTCATGAGTGGCACTCACGTCTCGTTCGCCGCGGGAGCGGTTGTCGCCGCTGTGGCCGCCCTCCTGGTCCTGCTGGCGCTGCCCTCCAGGGCGCCGAAGGACTGACCGGATCTAGCGCAGGTGATCTGCGACGGTGCCCTCGGCGAGGGCATCCTCGCCGAGGCGGGTGGCCTTGAGGAGGGAGGCGGCGCCTCCCCGGGTCCTCCCGACGATCAGGCCCGCATTCTCGAGATCCTGCAGTCCCTCCATGATCGGCTCCCGGAGGTCCTTCAGGTACTTGGTCCCGCGCGGAAAGGACGACATCAGCCAGCTCGCCACCTGCAGCTGGTTGAGGTAGCTGCCGGGCTTGGGGCCGTCGGGGCCGAAGGCGGGCATGAGCACCTCGGCGAGCTCCACGGCCGACATCGACTGCAGCCGCTCGGCCTCTGCCTTCGCCGCCTGCTCCTCGGCGGCCTTCTCCTCCTTGTTCCCAAAGAGCGCCACGCGCGCGGCAGACTAGCGACTGGAATCCTGGAGGCGTCTATCGTGCATGGGGTGACGGCGGGCAAGGAAACGCAGTCCGGCCCCAATCCACTCGGCGCCGCACGCGATGCAGCCGGTGCCGCCGGCGAGAAGCTCGGCAGCGCCAGGGCCGAAGCCGGTGAGCGGCTCGGCGCGGCTCGCGACGCCGCGAGCAAGCAGGTCGCTGCGGCTCGTGAGACGGCCGCGCTGGCCGCCCACGCGGCCGCTCACAAGCTCTCCCAGAAGCCGCGGCTGCGCGGCGTCTCTCACCAGTGGGCCTTCTTCGCCTCCCTGGGCGCCGGCGTGGCCCTCATCTTGGCCGCCAGCGGCACGACCGCGGTGATCGCGATGTCGATCTATGCCTTCTCGCTCTCGGCGATGCTCGGCACGAGCGCCCTCTATCACCGGGTCACCTGGACGCCGGAGGTGAGGCAGTGGATGCGCCGCCTCGACCACACGATGATCTTCGTCTTCATCGCCGGCACCTACACGCCCTTTGCGCTGCTGGTCATGCACGGGACTCTCGCCAACGTGGTCCTGATCGTGGTCTGGGCGACCGCGCTGGGCGGCGTGATTCTCAACCTGGTCTGGATCGACGCTCCCTACTGGGTCACCGCCGTGATCTATCTGAGCACCGGCTGGGTGGCGATCGTCAGCCTGCCCCAGCTCTGGAACGAGATCGGCCCGGTCGGCGTCGGTCTGATCGCCCTCGGCGGGATCCTCTACTCGGCCGGCGCCGTGGTCTACGCGCGGCGCAAGCCCGATCCCCGGCCGGAGGTCTTCGGCTACCACGAGATCTTCCACGTGCTGGTGATCGCCGCCGCGGCCGTCCAGTACGTGGCGGTCGCGGTCTACGCGCTGCCGAGCTGAGCGACGCACGACAAGTAACGCCGTCGGCGTTTGTGAGACGGTTCGGCGAACCGACCGAGGGGAGTGGTGATGGCTGAACTAACCGAGGCGCAGGAGCAGGCGCGAAAGCTGTGGTCGTCCGGCGACTACGCGTCCGCGATGCACGTGATCCAGACGGTGGGGCCGCGGGCGGTCGAGGCCGCCGGGGTGAGCGGGGACGACGTCGTCCTCGACGTGGCCTGCGGCAACGGGAACGCAACCCTGCCGGCCGCAAGGACCGGGGCGAAGGTCACCGGGATCGACATCACCTCTTCGCTGCTCGAGGCGGGGAAGGCCGCGGCGGCCGAGTCCGGGCTCGAGATCGACTGGATCGAGGGCGACGCCCAGAAGCTCCCCTCGACGACGACAGCTTCGACGCCGTCGTCTCGGTTTTCGGCTGCATGTTCGTGCCGGACCAGCGCGCGGAGGCGCAGGAGATCGCGCGCGTGCTGAAGCCGGGCGGCCGGATGGCGATCGCCGCCTGGACCCCGGAGGGGAACGTCGGGAAGATGTTCATCACCACCGCGAAGCACCGGCCGCCACCGCCCGAGGGCTTCCAACCGCCGATCCTCTGGGGCAGCGAGGACCACGTCCGCGGGCTGTTCGAGGGGACCGGGGTCGAGCTCGACATCGACCGGACTTCGGTTGAGTTCAAGTTCGACTCGCTCGACGAGATGTTCGCCGAGATGGAGCGCGACCTGCCGCCGATCGTCGCCTCCAAGGCGCTGCTCGAGCCGGAGGGCAAGTGGGGCGCCCTGAAGGACGACCTGATGACCCTCTACACGGAGACCAACACAGCCGACGACGGCTCGTGGAGCTCGAGGAACGAGTACCTGCTGATCAAAGGGACGAAGGCCGGCTAGGAGCGCGGCGTGGTGCAGAGGGGCCGGGCCGCGAGCTCGGCGCCGGTGCAGACCAGCGGGACCTGCCTCGCGGTCCACTGGACGGCGGCGTTGGCGAACGTGCCGGTGCTGCAGTAGCCGGCGGAGCCCTTCGTGCCCTGCGCGACGGCGAACAGGCCGTGCGCCTTGCCATTGCGGAGCACTCCGGAGACGGTGATGTCCCAGCCCCCTGCCCTGGCGAACCCATCGAAGTTCTGCCTCTTGCTCAGCCTCAGGGTGCCGAGAGCCGAGACAGGCACGTTGTTGTACTCGGTGCTCGAGATCTGGTTCCCGGCCGCGTCGAAACAGTGGATGTCGGCTGTGGCCGTGAAGCTGTTCACCTTCTTCGCGACGACCTTCCCCTTGACGACCTTCTTGCCGAAGGCTCCGAACGAGAAGGGAAGCCCGGCGGTGTCTCCGGTGACGGTCCCCACGACGCTGGTCTGTCTGGCCAGCGCCGTCCCCGGCAGCACCAGGAGCGCCGCGGCGATCAGGATGGACGCACCCCTCCGCACAGCGAGCAGAGTACCGCCCGTCACAGGCGTTTCTTGAGCTTCACCTTCACCGGTAAGGAGGCAGCCGTGCCTCCGGTCGGAGTGAAGCTGAGAGTGACTCGCAGCTTGACCTTGCCGGCCCGGTTGAGCGTCTTCCCCTGTTTGCCGGTCGCCTTGATGACCAGCGGCACTGGTCCTGGAGCGGTCACGGACTTGCTGGCTCGCGCGATGCTTGAGACCTTCGCGCCCTTGCCGCTGGCGCTGAGCTCGCCCGGGTTCGGGACGACGATGGTGAGCGTCGCCTTGCCCCGTGTCTTGTCGCGGGCGATCGCTCCAAGCGTGAAGGTGTTGCTGGGAGCGATGTCGGCGTTGAAGGTGAGCTCGTTGCCGCTGAAGTCGGTGCCCGGCATGCTGCCGGTTCCATCCTGCAACGGGGGCTGCCACTGGATGAAGTGAGCCGCGGGGTCGCTGGTTGCGACGTGAAGGCCGGAGGATTCGGTGCGGAGGCCGATGTAGTCACCGATCTTGATCGGCATCGCCAATGCGTAGGTGCTGACCATGTTTCCCGGGACGACGAATTCGGGCGTGCTACCGGCTCCCGTGAAGAGGCCTCCACCCAGCGGATGGACGACCTGGAAGCCGGCTGTTCCGCTCGAAGTCGAAAGGAGCCGCCAGAGAGTGACGGTGCCGTTCACCGGAGACGTCAGCCCGCCGGGCGCCTGGTAGCTCCCGGGCATCCCCGAATTGATCAGCGTGTTGCTTCCTGCGAACCCCAGGGCCGGGACCCGATTGAGATTGCTTCCGATCGTCACGGACCCCATCGCTCCGGATGGAAGGATGAGTGCCGCGACGAGCGCCGCGGCGGCCGCCCCCTTGACGGCTCGCGCAGCCACCGGGCGACATTACTGCGGTTCGGTGGCCTAGTCCAGCTACGCAGAAGCGCCGAGGGTCGAGGCGAATCGCTCCTTGGCCGCCTCGATCAGGCTCTGGACCTCGTCCTCGCGGCCCTGCTTGATCAGCTCGATCGGGTCGGGGTCGCCGTTGACGATCCCCTCGAAGAACTCCTTGCGGTCCTGGTAGGTGGGGAGGGTGCCCTTGGCCCAGCCGCGGTGGTCGTTGAGGATCACGGCCAGGCGGGCGTACGGCTCGCCGTAGGAGGCGGCGATCTCCCGCTTCATCCGCTTGGCGAGGGCGGGGGAGGCCCCGGCGGTCGAGATCGCGATCGCCAGCGGGCCCGAGCGCTCGATCGCGGGCAGGATGAAGTTGCAGAGCGGCGGCACGTCGACGACGTTGACCAGCATCGCCCGGCGCTCCGCGCCCTCCGAGATCCCGATGTTCACGTCGGTGTCGTTGGTCGCCGCGATCGCGAGGAACGCCCCGTCGAGGTCGCCGTCGACGAAGGTCCTCTTGTCCCAGGTGATGGAGCCCTCGGCGGCGTATTCGGCGAGCTCGGGGAGGATCTCGGGAGCCACCACGTGGACATCGCCGTCGCAGAGCAGGAGGCCGTCGACCTTCTCCAGCGCGACGTCACCTCCTCCGACCACCAGGCAGCGGCGGCCCTTGAGCTTCAGGCACGCCATGTAGAACGGCGTCTCGAGCATGTCCCGCACGCAGGTCTGGTCGCAGATCCCGCGCTTGAACTGGCAGACGCACTCCTTGCCCTGGAAGGCCGCTGCAGGCATGGGGCAAGGGTAAAGGTCCGGCCTAGTTGCCCCTGTGCTTGTGACGGTGCTTGTGCGCGGCGGGGACCTTGAACGGCTGAGTCCCGCAGCGGAAGAAGTAGGGCAGCGCGCCGAGCGGGGCTGGGACCGTGGCGATGCCAGGGCCGGCGAACCGCTGCCCGGTGGGCTCGTGCACCCAGCAGCCGCGCGGGAGCGCCACCGAGCGCGACGTATCGCCCTTGGTGACCACCGGCGCAACCAGCACGTTGGCGCCGAGCATCCACTCCTGGTCACGGCCGGAGGCGGGCGCCTCCGGAGCGCTGAGCCAGAGGGGACGGGTGACCGGCATACCCGTGCGGCGCCCCTTGATCCACAGCCTTCGTATCAGTGGCAGCGCCCGCTCGTGCAGGTCCGCCATCGCCTTCCAGCGCGCGAGCGTGGCGTCGCCGTAGGCCCAGGGCATCCGGACGCCGCTCGAGGACGAGTTGTGGACTCGGAAGTACGGTGTGAGCGCTGCCCATTCGCTCCAGCGGTCGTACAGCTCCTCGCTGGGCGGCCCGGTCAGGGTGTCGATATAGCCGCCGATGTCGGTCGTGTAGCCGAAGGCGCCGCCGACCGCCCGGTTGAGCATGTCGGGGGCCAGCGATCGCAGCCCGGAAGCGGCCCCCCAGTCGACGGTCTCGTCGCCCGGGAAGTTGCCCATCTCGGAGGCCGCGCTGCCGGGCCGGCCGCTGTAGCCCGCACGGGTGAAGAACCAGATCGGATCGTGTCTCGGGTGCTTCGCACCCCAGCGGTCGAGGATGCGGCGCGAGACCCGGTGGTAGAGGACCGGGTAGCGGTTGTGCATGGTCACCCCGGTGCTGCCGTCGGAGAAGTGCATGCCGTCCTGGACCTGCTCGCCGAAGTCCTGCATGAACCCGTCGGCCCCGAGCCCGATCAGCAGGTTGAGTCGCCGCCGCCACCAGGCCACGGTGGCCGGCTTGGTGAAGTCGAGCAGCGTCGATGGGGAGCCGCCGTTGCCGCTGAACTCGTAGGGCGCACCGCTCGCGGTCGTCGCGACCAGCCCGAGCCGCTTGGTCTCCTCGAAGTCACCGGGCGGCTGGGTGGCGAGCGCGTCATCGGAGACGTAGGCGCGGACATAGAGAATCGCGCGGATCCCCATCGAGTGCAGGCGCGCGATCACCGAGCGGACATACCCGAGGTCGAGCATCCCCCAGCCCTCGAACCCATAGGCGGAGATGTGCAGGTCGTAGCGGCGAATGTCGGCCAGGTCCTGCTCGATCTTCGCCCGGTAGGAGTCGGGATTCTCGGCCGGCGGAGCCCCCGGGAGGGCCGGGGACTTAACCGCGCGCGAGAGCGTCGGCCCCTCGGCCCAGCTCGGAGGCAGGCGGTGGCGGCCGGTCACCGAGGTCAGCTCCCGGATTGCGCCGCGTCGGCTCCGCGCCGGGAACACCGTGTAGTCGAGACGACGGGCGCTCGCCTGCACCTGCCAGGCGTCGGGGCGGTCGTTCGCCATCCGCCAGCGCGAGCGCTCGCTCTGATTGAGGAGGAAGCCGTAGCCGCGTGATGAGACGAACTCGGCCTGCGGGTAGTAGGCGGCGTTCATGCCGTTCGGGAAGAGGTAGCGCTCGAAGCCTCCGGGCAACTCGGTGGGGCTTGGGATCCCGCCCAGGTCGGCGATGCTGTACGAGGTGCCGGAGCTGACCAGCTGGGGGAACAGCGCCAGCCCCGGCAGTAGCGTCTCCTGCCCGCCGAGGTTCTCCTGGACCACGTCGCCGTAGAGCTTCTCGCCGCGCTTGTCCGTGGTCCCGTGCGTGCCGCCGAAGCCATGGAAGCCCTCGCTGGGCGCCGCGGCGAAGGAATCGCCGAGTGTGATCACCCCGGCCGGGGAGCTCGGCCGCACACGGACGCGGATGCCGCCCGCGCGGTCGGGCTCGATCCTGGCGATCAGCCGCCGCCCGGCCTCGTCGGTGGAGAGGGTCAGGCGAACGCCCTTGCCGCGCTGCTTCGCGGAGATCACCCGCCGGGCCGCGTAAACCGTCCCGGAGCGGCGATCGAAGAGGGTGTTCCCGTTCCACAGCCCGGATTCCCACTGCGTGTGCGCCTCCGTTCCCACCTCGTAGGTGAGAGGGGCATAGACGGCGTTGTCGGGGTGGCGCTCGAGCGTGAAGGGCTCAGGATCGTCCGTGCTCGGAAGCGCCGCCGGGGTCGTCGATGCCGGCGCGCGCAGCTCGCGGAGGAGGGTGTGGCCGCGCGAGCGAAAGACGAGCCGGAAGTGCGCCCTGTCGATCAGGGCGCGAGCGGCGCCGTTGGTGACCACGATTCGCTTCCCGGTCAGCTTGACTGCCGCCCCGGCGGTCGCCGGGGCGGCGACCGCGGCGATCGCAAGTAGCGACGCCGCCGAAGCCACCCCTGTGCCGGTGCGTCCGGTTCGCCTTGCGATAGGCGAATCCTAGGCGGGGTCCGCCGCGAGCGTCTCGGCGAGCCCGTCAGCGATCGTGCGCCGCGCGCTCCAGTCCAGCCGGTCGGTGGCGAGCTTCGTGTCGAGCACGGTTCGCTCGACCTCACCGGCGCGGGCGGTCGCCATCTCCGGCTCGAAGTCGTCTCTCCCGGAGAGCTCGCCGATCCGCGCCGCGAGCTCGAGCACAGTCGTCTCGACGCCGGTCCCCGCGTTGAGCGGTCCGCTCTCCCCGCTCTTCTCCATGGCGAGCAGCGCATCGACGACGTCGGCCACGTGGATGTAGTCGCGGGTCTGCTCTCCCGTGCCGAAGACGGTGGGCCGGCCGCCGTCGCGGGCGAGGGCGCAGAAGATCGCGACCACCCCCGCCTCGGTGGCCGGGTCCTGCCGAGGCCCGTAGACGTTGCCCAGGCGGAGCGTTCCCGCCGAGAGCTCGCGCGCGCGCGAGTAGAGGCCGAGATAGCCCTCTGCGGCAAGCTTGCTCTGCCCGTAGACCGAGAACGGCTCGCAGGACGCCGTCTCCGCGAAGGGAAGCTCCTGCGGGCGCTCGGCTCCCTCTCCGTATATGGCGCCTCCGGTGGAAGTGAAGACCAGGCGCGAGGACCCGGCGCGGGTCGCCGCCTCCAGCACGTTCACCGTGCCCACCACGTTGAGGCGGGCGTCGAAGCCGGGGTCGGCCATCGAGCGGCGCACGTCGATCTGCGCGGCCAGGTGAAAGACGCTGTCGGGCCCGAAGCCCTCGATCGCCCCGAAGACCGCCCGGGCGTCTGCGACGTCGAGCTCCGTGAGGCTCACGCCCGCCTCGAGCGCGCCCGCCAGGTTCTCGCGCTTGCCGCTGGAGAGGTCATCGAGCACGAGGACCTCGTCCCCTCGAGCCGCCAGAGCGTCCACCAGGTGCGAGCCGATGAACCCCGCCCCGCCTGTCACCACCGATTTCACGGAGGAGAGCCTACGGGCGCAAGGTATCGGGCAGGTGAGATACCCCTGCTACTCTCGCCGACCGCATCGGCCGCCGCCGCTCTATATGTAGGGGCATCCAGGGTCGCGGCTACCGTGTGAGAGCCGAAATGCGACTGATAGTCACCGAGAAGAACAACAGCGCGAAGAAGATCGCGGAGATCCTGAGCGGCGGAACCGCCAAGGAGGGCGCCTCCTACAAGACGCCCTACTACGAGTGGTCCGACGAAAACGGCGACGCCCAGATGACGATCGGCCTCAAGGGCCACGTCCTCAATCCCGCCTTCCCGGAGTCGTACAACAACTGGCAGCAGACGAATCCTCGCGATCTGATCGACGCCGACCTGATCAAGGAGCCCACCGACAAGAACGTCGTGCGGGCCCTGAAGAAGGTCGCCGCCGACGCCGACGACCTCGTGATCGCGACCGACTACGACCGCGAGGGCGAGCTGATCGGACTCGAGGCGCTGCAGGAGATCGTCGAGGCGAACCCCGAGCTGGCGACTGCCGAGGGCGTCCACGAGGACGGCACTCCGGTGAAGCGCGCCCGCTACTCGGCGCTCACCAAGGACGAGATCGAGCGCGCCTTCAACGAACTCGATGAGCTCTCGATGCCGCTGGCCAACGCCGGCGCCGCCCGCCAGGACATGGACCTGATCTGGGGCGCGACCCTCACCCGCTCGGTCTCCATGGCCACCAGGCGCTTCGGCTCGAACTTCCTCTCCGTCGGCCGCGTGCAGAGCCCGACCCTCGGGCTGATCGTGCAGCGGGAGCTCGAGCGGCGCGCGCACGAGCCCGTCCCCTTCTGGGAGGTGACGGCGACCTTCGCGCACGCCGACGGCAACTTCGTCGCCGAGCACACGACGGACAAGTTCTGGGAGGAGAAGGAGGCCAAGGCCGCGGTCGCCAACTCGAAGACCCCGGGCACGGTCAAGGAGATCACGGCGCGGAAGAACACCCGCAAGCCGCCGACTCCCCTCAACACCACCGCCTTCACCACCGACGCCTCCAGCCGGCTCGGCATCACGCCCTCCCGGGCGATGCGGATCGCCGAGGACCTCTACATGGACGGCTACATCTCCTATCCACGCACCGACAACACCGTCTACCCGACCTCGCTCGACACGAAGGAGCTGGTCAAGCAGCTGGTCGCGGTGGACGACTTCAAGGCCGCGGAGTTCCTGCTCGACGGGCGTGCGCTCGAGGCCACCCGGGGCAAGAAGGAGACCACCGACCATCCGCCGATCTATCCGACCCAGGCCGTCAACCCGGTGCGCCTCGAGGCGCGCTCGGAGGCCCATCGCAGGGTCTACGAGCTGGTCGCCCGCCGCTTCCTCGCGACCTTCTCGCCGCCGATGATCAGCGAGGGGACGCGCGCCAACATCGAGACCGCGAAGGGGAGCGACTCGGCCGAGTCGGGCGAGACCTACTTCGTCCGCGGCTCCGTCGTCGTGGATCCGGGCTTCGCGGCCATCTACACCTACGCCCGCTCCGCCGACACGGAGATCCCGAAGCTCGAGGAGGGGCAGGAGCTCACCATCGAGAGCGTCGACCTGGAGGGCAAGGAGACCCCGCCGCCGCCCCGGATCAGCCAGGGCAAGCTGATCGAGATGATGGAGGAGGCCGGGCTCGGCACGAAGGCGACGCGCGCGGACATCATCCAGAAGCTCTACGACCGCGGCTACGTCTTCAACAACCCGCCGGAGCCCTCGGAGACCGGCATCGCGATGTCGAAGGCATTCGAGAACTACGTGCCGCGGATGGCGACGCCGGACATGACCGCCGAGATGGAGGCGGAGATGGACCAGATCGCCGCCGGCGAGATGACCAAGGACGAGGTCCTGAAGGACTCGCGCGACATGCTGCGCTCGGCCTTCGACGAGATGGGCGACGACGTCAAGACCGAGGACGAGGACGCGAAGTGGCGCAAGTTCGCCCGCGAGGTCTGGGCCGGCATGGACCAGGACCGGATCCTCGGGCCCTGCATCGTCTGTGAGGAGGCCGGCCGCAAGCAGGAGGACGGCTCGCCCAACATGCTGCGGATCATCAAGGCGCGCAAGTCGGGCAAGCGCTTCGTCGGCTGCGCCGGCTGGGACGGCGACAACCCCGACTCGCCCGACTCCTGCGACCAGACCTTCCCGCTGCCGCAGAGGGTGCGCGGCCTCTACAAGATCGAGGAGGTCTGCTCGGTCTGCGGCCGCACGCCGCGGCTGCAGGTCGTGCCCTGGCGCGGCCGCCCGTGGAAGCTCTGCCTGAACGACGAGTGCCCCTCGATGGCCGAGATGAAGCGTCGCCGCGCGGAGCGCGAGGCCGCCAAGGCCGCGAAGGAGGCCGCCGAAGCCGCCGCAAAGGACGGCGAGGACGCGACGAAGGCCGAGGAGGCCGTCAAGGAGGCCGAGAAGATCGCGGGCCAGGCGTCCGCGACGAAGGTCAAGCGGGCGAAGAACGGCGCCAAGGCCAAGAACGACTCGCGCTCAGGCGCGAAGTCGGGCAACGGCTCGAAGGCCAAGCCCCGCGCGAAGAGCTAGCGGCGGCGGGCTGCTAACCGGCTGCCTGGATCGACCGGCCGCCGGTTGACGTGCAGGTGGCGATGACCGTTCCGCTCGGGTTGGTCTTGCAGGTCCAGTCGCCGATCGTCGTGCCGCCGCCCTGGAGGGCCGGGGGTTAGCCTGGGGCGGTGTTCATCTCGCTCGAGGGGATCGACGGTTCCGGCAAGACCACGCAGGCCAAGCTGCTGGCGAAGGCGCTCGGCGACAAGGTCGTCCTGGTCAGGGAGCCGGGCGGGACCGAGACCGGAGAGCGGATTCGCGGCCTGCTCAAGGACCCGTCGCTGGAGCTCGACCCGCTGGCCGAGCTCCTCCTCTTCTGCGCCGCTCGCGCGGAGCTGGTCGCCCAGGTCGTCGCGCCCGCGCGCGATGCCGGCCGCGACGTGGTCTGCGACCGTTTCAGCGATTCGAGCGTCGCCTACCAGGGCGTGGCCAGGGGGCTCGGCGCCGAGCGGGTCGAGGAGATCTGCGACCTGGCAACCGGCGGGGTCTGGCCCGACCTGACCATCCTGCTGCGCATGGATCCGGACCGCGCCGCGAAGCGGATCGGCCGGCGGAAGGCGGATCGTTTCGAGGAGGAGGGGATCGAGCTCCAGCGGTCGGTCGCAGAGGGCTACGACGAGGTGGCGAGGCGCCATCCCGAGCGGGTCCGGGTCGTGGATGCGGACGGCAACCGCGATGCGGTGCACGCCGCCGTCCTCGCGGAAGTCCAAGGTGTCACCGCGTGATGGAAGCCGCGCGGGCGACGCCCCCGATCCCCGAGGCGCTGGCGGAGGCGACCAGGCACCAGCCGCGGGCGCGTGCGGCGCTGGTGGCAGCCCTCGCCTCGCCCGGCCATGCCTACATCTTCCGCGGGCCCCGCGGGGCCGGCAAGGCGGCGGCCGCCCGCGCCTTCGCGGCGGAGCTGCTGGCCGAGGGCGCCTCCGATCCCGGCGACGCCCGCCGCCGCGCGCTGCTCGATCCCTCGCCCCACCCGGACCTCGCCTGGCTGCGCCCGCCCGGCGCTCAGCACCTGGTCGAGGACGTCCGGGAGTCGGTGATCCGCGCCTCGAGTCTCAGCCCGGCCGAGGGCCGGCGCCGCGTCTTCGTGATCGAGGAGGCGGAGGACCTCCGCGACGAGAGCCAGAACGCGCTGCTCAAGACGCTCGAGGAGCCCGCGCCGTTCGCCCATCTGATCCTGATCTGCTCCGAGCCCGAGCAGCTCGCCGAGACGATCCTCTCGCGCTGCGCGCCGGTCGAGTTCGGTCCGCTCTCGCCGGACGCGGTGCTCGAGGCGCTGGGGGTCGGCGCCGAGGGGGAGGCGGCGGCTCGCCTGAGCGGCGGGGACGTCGAGCTCGCTCGCCTCCTGGTCAGCGAGCCGGGGAAGGCGCTCCGCGCGACAGCAGAGGCCGCCGCCCGCGCAGCGCGCTCGCCGCAGCCCCCGCCCGAGCCCTGGCGCGGGTTGCTCGACGCGGCGAGCCAGGCGGGAGAGGAGGCCGGCGCGGCTGAGGAGAAGCGCCTGTTGGAGGAGGCAGAGGCGATGGCCAAGCGCGGGCGCAAGAGCAAGCTCACCCGCGAGGCGACCGAGCAGGTGAGGCGGACCGAGAGGCGGGCCCGCACCCAGGCACTCGACCTCGGTCTCGCGATCTGCTGCGCCTGGTACCGGGACCTGACCGCCGTCGCCTCCGGGGCCGACGAGGTGGTGCTGAACGCCGACCGCCGGGCGGAGCTGGCCGAGGACGCGGACGGGCTCGATCCGGCGCGGGCGCGGGAGGCGGTCGAGTGGGTGCTCGACACGCGCCGACGCCTGCGGGTGAACGTCTCGGAGGAGCTCGCCCTCGAGGCGCTCTGGCTCCGCCTCGCCGCGGCACTTTCACCACGAGTGTGAGCGACCGGTAACAATCTGCTGACCATGGCTGCTGCCACCCCTAGGGGCACGAGGGGCGGGGAGAAGGGCCGCCGGATACCGATGCGACTCTGGCTCGGCGCCGCCTTCGCACTCGTCACGCTGATCACCGCCGCGTCGGTGTACGTCTTCGTGGACGACTCCTCGGGCCGGACCCTCCAAAGCCAGTCCGCCGACCTCGCCGTCGGGCGGACGGCGAGCCTGGCCGACGACCTCGGCAAGGTCGACAAGCTGCACGCCGCCGCACTGCTCGCCCAGGCCAACACCGGGAACTTCGAAGCCTGGGCGATCAACCGCCACGGCAACGCGCTCGCGGCCGGCCAGGACCTGGCGGCGCTCGCCGTCGTGTCGCAGAAGGGCGAGGCGGTCCGCGTGGCCCTCGGCAACCGGCGCTACAAGGCGAGCCTGCCCGGCAACGTGACCGTGGCGGCCGCTCCGATCTTCGGGACGAGCAAGGTGAGGGGCGCGCTGGTGGTTCGCGCGGATCCGCCTCCCGCGCTGACCCGGGCCTTCGACCAGCTGCGTGGCGACCGGCTTCGGGCCCTGCTGATCGCGATCGCGATCGGAGTCCTGGTCGGCTTCCTCGTCTCCTCCCTGATCGCGATCCGGGTGAGGCGGCTGGCGGACGCCGCCGAGGCGATGGCCGCCGGCAACTTCGACGTGTCGCTTCGCCCGGGCGGCAGCGACGAGATCGGTGACCTGACGCGGTCCCTGGACTCGATGCGCGCCGAGTTGCGCGAGACCTTCAACCTGCTCAACACCGAGCGCGACCGGCTCTCGGCGATCTTCGACGGTCTCATGGAAGCCGTGATCGTGGTCGGCGAGGACGGCGGGGTGCGCTTCGCCAACTCCGCCGCCGACCGTCTGGTCCGCGACGGTCAGCCCGCCGCCGCGTTGATCCCGTCGCTCCGGCGCGCGGCGGATCGCGGCTCGGCCGAGATCCCGGTCCTCTCCATCGACGGGCGCGTCTACGGGGTGCAGGCGCGCCGGGTCGCGGCGGAGCACGCGGTGCTGCTCGTCGTCCGCGACCGGACCGACGAGCTCAAGCGCGAAGAGGCCGAGCGCGAGTTCGTCTCGAACGCCGCGCACGAGCTGCGCAATCCGCTGGCGGGGATCTCCAGCGGGATCGAGGTGCTGCGGGGCGGGGCCAAGGACGATCCCGATGCCCGCGATCGCTTCCTGGCCAGGGTGGCGGCGGACGCGGAGCGCATGACCCGCCTCACGCAGTCGCTCCTCACCCTCGCCCGGGTAGAGGCCGCGGGCGAGCGCGACGAGGCTCAGGTCGTCGACGTCTCCCTCGCGGCCGAGGAGGCCGCCGCGGCCGTCACGGCGCCCGACGGCGTCGAGCTCGGCACCGACATCGAGCCGGATCTCGTGGCGAAGGGCGATCCGGTGCTCCTGCGGCAGGTGATGATCGGCCTCCTCACCAACGCCTGTGCCCACACCCCTCCGCCCGGCACGGTTACCCTTCGCGCCTCACGGGGGGAGGAGAAGACCGTGACTATCGAAGTCCAGGACACCGGGAAGGGAATTCCGCCCGAAGAGCAGGACCGCGTCTTCGAGCGGTTCTATCGGGGCTCAGCCACCCACGAGACCGAGGGCTTCGGCCTCGGCCTCTCGATCGCGAAGCGGATGGTGGACGTCATGAACGGTGAGATCGGCCTCCGCTCGGTGCCCGGCGAGGGCAGCACCTTCTGGGTGCGCCTGCGCGCCGCCAAGCCGACCCCCACTCCGGTGGCATGAGCCCGGCGCCGCTCGCCATGAGCCGCATCCTGGTCGTCGACGATGAGGAATCCGTCCGCGAGTCGGTCGGCTATGCGCTCGAGCAGGAGGGCTTCGACGTCACGCTCGCAGCGAACGGGGAGGAGGCCGAGGGCCCGATCTCGGACGATCACTTCGACCTGCTGATCCTGGACATCATGATGCCGGGCAAGAGCGGCCTCGACATCTGTCGCGAGGTCCGGGCACATAGCCCGGTGCCGATCATTCTGCTTACCGCCAAGGACGCCGAGGTCGACAAGGTCGTGGGCCTGGAGGTCGGCGCCGACGACTACGTCACCAAGCCCTTCTCGGTCCGCGAGCTGCTCGGCCGGGTGCGGGCCCAGCTGCGCCGCCGGGAGCTCGACCGCTCGGCCGGGACGGAGGGGACCGCGATCGAGGCAGGCCCGGTCTCGATCGATCTCGCCCGCCACCTGGTCACGGTCCGCGGCGAGCCGATCAACCTGACCCGCTCGGAGTTCCAGGTGCTGCGGCTGCTCGCGGAGAACCCCGGCCAGGTCTTCTCGCGCAAGGAGATCATGGAGGAGCTCTGGCAGACCGAGTTCCGCGGGGACGTCCGCGCCTGCGACGTCCACATCTCCAACCTGCGCCAGAAGGTCGAGCGCGACCCGCAGAACCCCGAGCTCGTCCTCACGGTGCGCCGAGTCGGCTACCGCTTCGCAGACGAAGCCTCGTAGCTAGACGGTGAGGTGGTACCCGCCGCGGTACTGAGCGGGGCCGCCGACGATCTGGTTCGGGGGTGCGTAGACCTGGATCGCTGAGGGCGTGAGGCTGATGCCGGTGCCACCGGGGCGCTCCTGGGTGCTCGGCGTCGACGAGAGCCTGGCGTTCAGATTCTGAGTCGAGTTCGGTGGCATTTCCAATCTCCTCTTCGCCGTCTTGCATCGGCCACCTTCTTCGAATCCTTGAACCCCTGCCATGGGGCAAACCCCTCGACGTGCGTCGGTAATTGACCCGGACTAGAGGTTGGCGAGCTTGCAGCCCACCGGCACCGAGCCGCTCGCCGGGCCGACGGGAGCGCCGGAGGTCCAGGTGTAGCGGAGCTTCGTGAAGAGGCGCTGGCCGTTGGAGCAGGTCCGCGGCTTTGTGAGCAGCAGCTGCATGGGCGCGTTCTTGGTTGTGCCGTGCACGCAGTCGGGGGTGCAGTCGTTGACCTGGCCGGTCCCGGTGCCGAGCGCGGACTTGCGCGTCCAGCTCGACCAGGTCATCTCCCGCGCGCCCAGGCTGGCGTCGCCGCAGGCGATGATCACGTTGATCGGCTTGAACTTCGCCTTCGCGCAGTTGCTGATCAGCAGCGGCCGTTTACCGCCCGCATCCGCCGTCGTGACGCCGACCGCGAGGATCGCCAGCAGCGCGAGAGTGAGCATCCTCTTCACGGCGCAAACCTTACCCGCGGGTCAGCGGCCCTTCCAGTCGGGGTCGCGCTTCTCGGCGAAGGCGGTGGCGCCCTCGATCGCGTCCTCGGAGCTGAACACCGGCGTGACGATCTCGCCCTGCTTGGCCCAGAAGGTCTCGTCGTCCCAGGAGCCCTGCTGGTTGAGGATCGTCTTCGAGGCCGCGGTGGCGAGAGGGGCATTCGCCGCGACCTCCTCGGCGAGCTCGAGCGCGACGTCGAGCGCCTTGCCGGGATCCGCCAGGCGGTTGACGAGGCCGAGCTCCGCGCCGCGCTCCGCGGTGATCGTGTCGCCCGTGAGGGCGAGCTCCATCGCGATCGCCGCCGGCACGCGGCGCGGCAGCTGGCGAAGGGCGCCGCCCGCTGCGACCAGGCCGCGCTTCGCCTCAGGGATGCCCAGCTTCGCCCCCTTGGCCGCGACGATCAGGTCGCAGGCCAGGGCTATCTCGAGGCCGCCCGCGACGGCGAAGCCCTCGATGGCCGCGATCAGCGGCTTGGCGGCGGGCTTCTGCACGATGCCCGCGAAGCCACGGTCGCCCGCCCAGGGCCGCTCCCCGGTGGCGAACGCCTTCAGGTCCATCCCAGAGCTGAAGCCCTTGCCCTCGCCGGCGATCACACCGACGCTGAGCTCATCGGCCGCGTCGAGCTCGTCGAGCGCGGCCGCCATGCCTTCTGCCATGGCCAGGTTGACGGCGTTGCGGGCGTCGGGCCGGTTCAGGGTGATCAGCAGGACCCGGTCGCGGCGCTCGGTGAGCAGCGGCTGATCGTTCACGGGACGGGACCCTACAATCGCGCGTGCGTTGAGCGCGCCCAGGTAGCTCAGTTGGTAGAGCACATCTCTCGTAAAGATGAGGTCGCCGGTTCGAGCCCGGCCCTGGGCTTCACCTCTTGCTTTAGTGACGCCCCGGGCGCGGCGGCATTTGAAGCGGCACCGCCCGTCGTCGGTCTAAGCGGCGCGCCTTCCGAAGGTGCGCTCGCGGTGACAGTTGGCGCAAACGAGTTCGCAGTTCTCCAATTCGGCCAGGATCCGCTTCTTGGAGTGCGCCGCGCGCCGGGTGTCCGCCAAGACCAGCGTTTTTACGGCCCCAGGCAAGTGATCCCACTCCATGACGTAAGGCGGATAGGTCCGGCCGCAGTCCGCACAAGGCTTTCCCTCTTTCAATGAGTCAAGCCAGGCGACGTGCGTCTTACGGTCGGCCCGAACCTTCGCCTGCCGCCTCGCCTTGTTGGCGCGGTACCAGGCAGCGTCGTACTCCTTCTGGCATGCACGGCAGTACGACTGGTGGCCATTGCCACATCGGGCGAACTCGGAGATAGGAAGGTCTTGGCGGCATCGGCCACATCGCCGTGTTTCTTCGTCTGACCTGTCCATGTCTCGGGCCTTCGCTTGTCTAAGAACCGAAGCTAGGCGGTTAGGCGGACGTTTGCCACATCCGGTTGTAGGGTGCTGTGAGAGGAGAGGCACGATTTGAGAGGGAGCTCGAAGCTGGCAGCGGTGTTCGTCGCGGTGATCTGCCTCGGCGGGCTCGCCTTTGCGTTGCCCGGCGGCGCCGGAGCGGCGAAGGGGAAGGGGAAGGACGTCGTTCCCCTCGGCACCAGCCAGACGAAGCTCCTGAAGCACGGGCTGCGGGTTCGCCTTCCCGCGAAGCACCCGAAGGGAATGAAGGTCAGGGCGACGTCGAGCACCTTCGACGACCCCACCCCCGTGCCGCTGACGAAGGTCGGCCGCGCGCGCAAGCACAAGCGGATCGTGCGGCTCCGGCTCACGAAGGCCGGCAAGGCCGCCGTGGCGAGCTGTGAGGCGCGGACCATCCAGGTCCGAGCGGGCAAGCGGACTGGGAGTGCGGCGCTGGTGCGGAACACGCCTGCCTGCAGCCCAAAGCCGATCGACCTGAGCCGCGCGAGCGACTGCGACTTCATCGGCCAGCAGCAGGGCTCGCTCTGTCTGCTGCCTTTTCCCGACGACTACTACACGGTCGCCGACCCCTCGACCGCGACCGGCCGCCGGATCGACCTCCACGCGGGCGGGATGCCGAAGAACGCCTCGAGCGTTCCGATCGACCCCTCGTCCTACAACCTGAACGACGGATTCAGCCCTGGGGCGGGGATGGTCGTCCGGGTTCCCGGCCTGGACAACCCGGCCGCCTTGGCGCAGACGAACGCCGTCCCGATCAATCACCTCGGCCGCTTCTCCGAGCCCGATCAGCCCGTCGTGGTCATCGACGCGACGACCGGCCAGCGCTGGCCGATCTGGGTGGAGATTGACTCCAACGCGAGCGGGCCCTCCAGCACCGCGCTCGAGATCCACCCGGCGGTGAACTTCGCATCCGGCCATCGCTACGTCGTGGCGATGCGCAACCTGAAGGACTCCGCGGGACAGACGATCCCGGCCCCGGAGGGCTTCCGCTACTACCGCGATCAGCTCTCCTCGAGCCAGGGCCCGATCAACGCTCAGAGGGCACGGTTCGAGTCGATCTTCAACACCCTCCGCGGAGCGGGGATCAGGCGATCGAACCTCTACCTGGCCTGGGACTTCACCGTCGCGACCGACGAGAACATCGCGGCCCGGGAGCTCCACATCCGCGATAACGCCCTCGCGACGCTCGGCGACACCACCCCGGGCAACGGCACGATGGACGGAAGCGCGCCGTCTTTCACGGTCGGCCCGGTCGATACGAACCCGTCGACCGACATCGCCCGCCGGGTGCGCGGCACCTACACCGTCCCCTGTTACCTGTTCCCGAGCTGTGCGGCCGGCGGCTCCTTCAACCTCGGTCCGGACGGGCTGCCGATCCGCAACGGCGACTGGACCGCGAACTTCGACTGCATCATTCCCCACAGCGCCGTGGACGTCAGCCCGGCGCCGGGTCGGCCGGCCATCTACGGGCACGGCCTCTTCGGCAGCGCCTCGGAGGTGTTCAACGCGGACATCCAGCAGCAGCTCGCCAACACCTACGACTTCGTCCTCTGCGCGACTGACGAGATCGGCATGTCCAACGGCGACCTGGGCAACACGGCGGGGATCCTCACCGACCTGTCCAAGTTCCCGCAGCTGGCCGACCGCCTCCAGCAGGGGCTGCTCGACGAGATCTTCCTCGGCCGGCTGATGGGGATGCCCACCGGCTTCAACAGCGACGTCGCGTTCCACGTCGACGGGAGCACGCTGGGCAGCAACCCGGTGATCGACACCTCGAACCTCTACTACCAGGGGTCGAGCCAGGGCGGGATCATGGGCGGCGCTCTGACGGCGGTGGACCCCGACTTCACTCGCTCGGTCCTCAACGTCCCGGCGATGAACTACTCGGTGCTCCTGCCGCGCTCGGTCGACTACGACTCCTTCGCGTTGCTCTTGAACGGCGCCTACACCGATCCGCTCGAGCGGCCCCTGCTGCTCTCGCTGATCCAGATGCTCTGGGACCGTGGCGAGCCCGACGGCTACGCCCACCGGATGACGAGCAACCCGTTCCCCGGCAACCCGGCGCACAAGGTGCTGATGAACATCGCGCTCGGCGACCACCAGGTGACCAACTTCCAGTCCGACGTGGAGGCCCGGACGATCGGAGCCTCGACGCACACGCCGATCCTCGACCCCGGGCGCTGGCCCGACAACGACATCCTCTGGAACGTCCCTGCGATCACGTCCTATCCGTTCGACGGCTCCGCCGCCATCTACGGCGACATCGGACCGATCCGCCCGAACCCGAGCCCACCGCCGACCGAGATCGGGGTGTCCCCGCCGCCGTTCACGAACACCCCTAATCGCGCCGGTGAGGACCCGCATGGAGCGCCGCGCGGCGCGCCGCTGGCGCTGCAGCTGATCTCCGACTTCCTCAAGCCCACGGGCGCGATCACGAACGTCTGCGGCGCGAGCCCCTGCTACGCGGGCGGCTACACCGGCCCCGGTCCCTAGCCGATCGCCCTCTCGATGAATCCGAGGCGGTCAGCGACTCGGGCGTAGATGCTGGCGCCGCCCAGGCCGCACGGGAAGACGCCGGCGCTCACGGCCCCGATCAGGCGCGGGCCGTTCGGCGTGTCGGCGACCAGCGGCCCGCCGCTGTCGCCCTCGCAGGATGTGGTCCGGTAGGGGAGCCGGCTTCGGGTCCGACGGATCCGCTTGCCAAGCGCGCAGATCATCGAGGCCTGTTGGAAGCCCCGCGACTTGCCGTACTCGCGGTCGCATTTGCGCGCCGGGTAGACGCGCTCCTTGGTGGTCTTGAGCCGGCGGGCGACGTTGAAGCCCCAGGCGCTGCGGGTGCCCCAGCCGGCGGAGCGGACGATGCTGCCCGGCCTCATCGCCGCCCTGGACTCCGCCTTGGTGGCGAGGACGATCGGCTGGGCGTCGGGCACGCTCGCCAGCGTCAGCACGGAGAAGTCCTGTGAGTCCTTGCGCCCGTTGTAGGCGGGGTCCACCGCGACCGCGGTCACCTTGATCCGGGGCCTGCGCTGCTTCGGCGTGATCCAGGGGCTGCCCGCGAGGACCGAGAGCTGCTTGCGCTTGCCGCCCTTCACGCAGTGGGCCGCCGTCAGCACCTTGTCGGGGGCAATCAGCGATCCGCTGCAGATGAAGCGCCGCTTCTGGGTGAGCGCGACGGCGAACTGCCAGCCGGCCGCATTGGCCTTGCCGCCGCCGACGATCCGCGGCGAGGTTCCCGCTGCTGCGCCGCCCGCCGTCGCCAGGACGGCGGCGGCGATCGCCAGAGCGACGCCCCCTAGACGCCAACGCCGGCTCACCGCGAGTTACGCCTCCTGGAGCGCCCGATATCGCTCGCGCATGAAGTCGAGGGCGGCCTTGCGGTGGTCCTCCGCCGCGAGCAGCTCCGAGTAGGTCAGCTCGGCCCCCGTGAAGCCCGTTGCGTTCCAGAGCTCCCCGGAGACGTCGGCCGTCCAGGGCCCGACGTAGAGGTAGGGCTCCTTGTGGTCGTCGTCGCCGGGCGAGGCGCCGAAGTTCGCGCGTGTCCCGCCCGCCTCGGAGCCCAGCTCGATGGCGAGGTCGAAGTGCTCGGGCCAGAGCTGGACCAGCGAGGGATCCCCATCCGTCTCGTCGGCCCGGAGCTGCTCGAGCACCGAGCAGGCCAGGCCGTAGAACTCCCCGAGCGCCGTCGCGGCGGCGCGGTCCACGTCCGGGAGCGGCTCGCGGGTCTCCTCCTTGCCCCGCTGGCGCACGAGCTCGCCGTGCTCGACCCGGACCTGGCAGTCGGCGCCGCCCTGCTCGAAGAAGGGGGTGCCGAACCCGCCCCGCGTGTAGCGCAGGGCGATCTCGTTCGAGGGCATGCGAGCCGGCGCGACGACCGCCTCGGCGACCTTGTGAAGCGCGATTCGCGTCTCGGCGAACGAAGCCGGGAGCGGCTCGAGGCGCTTCCAGGCGCCCAGCCAGCGATCGGCGATCCAGGGAGCGAGCTCCGGCTCCTCTCGAGCGATGTCGTCCCAGGTGAGATCTCCCCGGTTGTGGACCGGTGAGACCAGGTCACGCCCCTCCGGCACCTCCCCCGGCTCGACCGGGTCGTCGGCGAAGGGAGGCTCGGTGACGGCGGGCGGCGACGGCTCCAGCACGCGAGCCTCGTAGTCGCCGCCGAGCTTGTCCTCGGCCTCTGCTCTCGGATGAGCCACCGGTTGCAACCCTAGTCCGTGCCTGCGTACGCTGCGGATATGGCTCGATGGAGCGTGCGGCTGTCCGCCTTCCTCGCACTGCTGCTTGCATCCTGCGGAGCCGACGCCGCCCCCGCCGAGCAGGTCTCCTGGGCCTCGTTTCAGCCGGCGCCCGGCGTGATCGACATCGCGGGGCCGCGCAGCGACGGGCGGCTCGTCGTCGCGATGGGCGGCGGGCTCCAGCTGTTCGGCGGCGCCGGGCTCACGCCGTTCACGGCGCAGACCGGAGCGGGGGCATACGTCCCGGCCGTAGGCGAGTCCTACATCGCGCTGACGCCGAGAGTCCGGCTGCGAAAGGCGGGTTGCTCGTTCCACCGGGACGACGTCTTCGCGATCGCCAATCCCGGGGCCATCGTCCGGATCAGCCGGTCGGGCTCCGCCTCGAGCTTCGCGAAGACCCCGAGCCAGTTCCTCTCCGCGATCGCCTTCGACCGGGTCGGCGCCTTCGGCCACCGCCTGCTCGCGGTCGCCACGGCCAACGGCCAGAGCACCCTCTACGCCATCGACTGCCGGGGCCGGGTCCGCACCCTCGCCGATCACGGGCCGCTGGTCGAGGGCGGGATCGAGGTGGCGCCCCGGAGCTTTGGGCGCTTCGCCGGCCGCCTGATCGGCGCCGACGAGACCCACGGCCCGATCTACGCCTTCAAGCCGAACGGCACAGCGTCGGTCGTCGCGACCCCTGCCCTGGCGACGGGCGGCGACATCGGCGTCGAGTCAGTGGGGTTCGTCCCCCGCCTGCGGACGAACGGCGCCGCCTTCCTCGCGGACCGAGGCGGCCAGGCCGCGCCGCATCAGGGCACGGACTCGATCCTGCGCCTGACGGCGGCACAGCTCCGGTCAGCGGGCGTAGCCGCGGGAGACTTGCTGGTCGCCACCGAGGGCGGGGCCGAGACGGTGGCCGTCCGCTGCCGCAAGGGCAAGGGCTGCGCTGACCTGCCGGTCGGCCCCGGCCCGTCGATCGCCCACGCCGAGGGACACATCGCGTTCCTCGGGATTCGCCACTAGCTAGAGCCGGACGAGGTTCGCCGCCTCGATCCCGCGGGTCACTCCGCGGAAGTCGAGGACCAGCGCTGACTCATCGACCAGGCGCTGGTAGTCGATCGACGGGTGCGCGGTGACGATGCAGACCAGGTCCGCGGCCGCCAGCGACTCGTCGAGGTCCGCCGAGGCGAGCTCCAGGTCAGGCAGCTCGGCGACGTGGGGGTCGTGGTAGCTGACGTCCGCGCCGAGATCCCGCAGCAGGCGAATGATCTTGAGCGCCGGCGACTCGCGGATGTCGCCGACCCCGGCCTTGTAGGAGACGCCGAGGAGGACGATCTTCGCGTCCTTGGTGGCCTTGCCGACGTCGTTGAGGGCGCGCTCGATCCGGCGGACGCACCAGAGCGGCTGGTTCTGGTTGATCTTCCCCGCCAGCTCGATGAACTCGGTGTAGAAGTCGTGCTCGCGGGCCTTGTAGGAGAGGTAGAAGGGGTCCACCGGCAGGCAGTGGCCGCCCATGCCGGGGCCCGGGTCGAAGCGCATGAAGCCAAAGGGCTTCGATGCGGCGGCGTCGATGACCTCCCAGACGTCGATCCCGAGGCGCTCGCAGAGCATCGCCATCTCGTTGACGAGCGCGATGTTGACCGACCGGAAGATGTTCTCGAGGAGCTTGGTGAGCTCGGCCGCGTCCGGATTGCTCACCTCGATCACCTCGTCGCAGACCAGCGAGTAGAGCTCGACGGCGCGCTTCGTCGACTCCTCGTTGACTCCGCCAACCACCTTCGGCGTGGTCCGGATCGTGTAGTCGGTCCGGCCCGGGTCGATCCGCTCCGGCGAGAAGGCGAGGTGGAAGTCCTTGCCGGCGGAGAGCCCCGACTCCTCGAGGATCGGGCGCAGCCGCTCGCGGGTCGTGCCCGGGTAGGTCGTCGACTCGAGCACGATCAGCTGGCCCTTCCGCAGGATGGCGGCGAGCGAGGTCGCGGCGTCCACCATGTAGCTCAGGTCCGGCTCGCGGGAGTTGGTGAGCGGAGTCGGGACGCAGATGATCACCGCGTCGCAGGCGCTCAGGTCCGGGTAGCGGCTGGTGGCGGTGAGGCGCTCGCCGAGGGCGGCGAGGGTCTCGGACGGCACGTCCTCGATGTAGCTGCGGCCCTCCGACAGGGCGTCGACCTTGCGCGGGTCGGCGTCCAGGCCCACCACATCGTGGCCCTCCTCGGCGAAGGCCACGGCGAGCGGAAGCCCGACATATCCGAGTCCGACGACTCCGATCTTCATGCGGGCAATGGTAGGGAGCCGGCTACTTGCCGCTGGATGCCTTCTTGCCCTGCGACTTGGGCTGGCCGTGCTGGGACTCGGCCTGGGTCTGCTGCTTGGTCTGGGTGAGCTGGTTGACGCCGATCAGGTGGTCGACGAAGAGCTTGCACGCCTTGGCCGTCGGCACGAGCTTGAAGCCGTTGGGGTTCACCGCCGTCAGGTTGCCGATCACGGCGGGAGCGTCGACGCCGATCAGCGACTGGAACCAGTTGACGTTGTCCGCCGTCACGCTGACGGTGACCGGGCCGCCCTGGCTGGTCACGTCGCCCACCGGCCAGTAGGGGCCCTGGTCGGGGCGATAGGGGATGGCGGCATCGACGCCCGCGGGCAGGTGGACGTCGAGCCCCGGCGCCCTGACGGTCACGCCGGTCACCGGGCTGACGTACTGCAGCGAGAGCTCCCACCTGCCGGGCGGCAGGGTGATCGTCTGGCTGGCGGTCTGGCCGGGCGAGAGCTGGTTGTCGATCGGGGCGCTCTTCGCGGCCGCCACGCCTCCCTCGCCCAGGGAACCGGCGTGACCGCCCGCCTTCCAGTAGAGCCGCTTGGCGATCACGCTGCGCGGCTGCCAGGTCAGCGCCTCGCCGCCCGCCCGCGCGAACGGCGCGAGCTTCGGCCGGTTGCAGCGGAGGACGCGGCCGGGCCGGGCCTCCTCGTAGAGGTTCGCGATCGGCGGGGTGGTCCCGGCCCGCTTCCAGAGCCTGTACGACTTGGTCGAGTCGACCAGCGTCCAGCCGGGCGGGGCCTGGCTCTGGTAGATCGCGCTGGTGGTGACGGCGTAGGGGAAGTCGTTGAGGACCTTGGTGGGCACCGAGTCGAAGTCGATCGGCAGGCGCTGGCTCTTCGTCACGGCCGACGGAGTCCGGAGCTCCGCGTTGAAGGCGGGACTCCAGACCTGGGCGGTCCGCAGCCCGTAGTCGGTGAAGCGGTCGCTTGTCAGCGCCAGGACCTTCTGGCCGTTGACCTCGCCCTGGAACGCGCTCAGCTCCTGGAGGCGGTCGTGTGGCGCCACGACGGTGTCGCGCAGGGCGAGGAAGGTGGAGTAGCCGGCCAGCGCGACGAAAACGACCGCGAAGATCCGCTTGGGCCAGCCGCCGCCCTTGGAGAAAAGGGCGGTGACGACGAGCAGCATCACCACCGAGGCCGGGACCACCACGGCCTTGGCGAGGATGTAGAGGCCGCCGTTCTCGACGTATTTGGTCCCCAGGTAGATGATGAGACCGGAGGCCACCGCAGCGGGGACCGCATAGTCGCGCTTGGCCATCCACCAGACGAGGCCGACGCTCACGGCGGCGATCCCGATCAGCCCGAAGATCCAGAAATGGGTTACGTCGTGGGTGCCGAGGAGCCAGCTGCCGCTCGGCCAGACACCCAGGGTCTCCAGCGGCGAGACGACGTAGCGCAGCTTGCTGTTCGTGTCGACGACGTTGCCGATCGACCCGGAGTGGATGAAGTCGAGCACCTTGGGGAGCTGGGTGAGCGCGACGAGCACGAGTACGATCGCCGCGGGAATCAGGATGTGCAGGGAATCGCGCACAGCCGCGCGGACCTTCTCCACGCCGCCCCGCCGGTCGATCACAGCCAGCTGCGCGAGGATCCAGATGCCCGCGGTGACGGCGAGCCAGGCCACGCCGGGCAGGCTGTAGACGGGGATCATCGCCGCGGTGATCAGCGCCAGCCCGATCAGGATCGCGATGCGGCCCTCGGATTCCTGCTCGACCTCGCGTAAGCCGAGGGCGAAGGCGATCAGGAACATCCCGGCGATCAGCTCCTTGAAGCCGGCGATGCCGAGGACCGAGGCGGAGAGGTAGGCGAACGCGACGAGCAGGGCGGCGAGCAGGCGCCGGCCGCCGGGCATCTCCCGCAGGACGCCCAGCGTGGTGATGGCGGTCAGAACCGGCACCGCGACCAGCAGCCCGAGCCAGCCCCAGAGCGGCTGCGTCCCGAGCACGCTGACGACGGTCGCGACCAGGCTGTGCGGGCCGAGCGGGTAGCCGTTGATCACGCTCTGCGGCGTCGCCCGGCTCTGGTCGACGAGGTAGTCGACGTCGACCAGGTGCATGGCCATGTCGTTGTTGAGGCCGACGCCGGGGATGCCGATGTGCCCGCTCGCGATGAAGGGGAACGAGGCGAGCAGCAGGGAGACCAGCGCGACCGGGATCGCGAGGCCGACGGCAGGCCCCAGCATCGACTCCGAGCGCACCAGCAGGAAGACGATCGAGGCGACGACCAGGATCGCGCAGCAGGCGATTGAGGTCGCCTGGTCGCCAGGCAAGCGGATCGCGACGCTGCAGACCAGGATCACGGTGGCAAAGCCGACCGCGCCCTCCAGGAAGGATGCGTGCCTGCGGCCCAGCGCGAGCATGATCGCCCGGCCGACCAGCAGGGATGCGAGCAGGATGATCCCCGCAGAGACGTAGGTTCCAGCGAAGGCGCCCACGAGAGGCGAAAAGGGTACTGGTCAGGCCCCGATGCGGTCCCTGGTCGACTCCCCGCTCTCGCGCCCGAGCGTCAGGAACTGGTCGAGCGGATAGCCCCAGCGCAGACCGTGCAGGAGCTCCCGGTCGGACCGCCGCCGGACCGAGTCGACCCGCTCGCGGCGGGCGCGGATCTGCGCCCGGTTCGCGCGCACCCAGCCGTAGCTCCGGCACTTGGCTCGCAGGAACTTCGGCCCGCGCAGCAGGCAGTAGCCCCACATCATCAGCTCGCTCAGCAGGAGCAGCGGCGAGATCGCCAGGCGGGTGCCGAGCCGGAGGTCCGAGAGCAGCATCTTCCAGCGGTTGCGCTCGAGCAGGAACAGCTTGTGGGGGAACATCGAGAGGTGGTAGTCGTGCTTCACGGTCGAGCCCGGCACGCACCAGATCTCGCGTCCGGCGATCCGCAGCAGCCAGGAGAGCTCGACGTCCTCGAAGTAGAGGAACCCGCTCTCATCCCAGCCTCCGATCTGCTCGAGAAGCTCCCGGCGGATCACGAACGCGGCGCCGTGCAGCCCCGTGACCTGGAAGGGCTCCTCACCGGCGATCTCCCGAGGCTTGTCGAGCCAGCGGTTGAAGCCGAGCCCGGTCTTGTTCAGGTTCTGGCCCGCGGCCATGATGCGCGAGTCATCCGACTCGAGCACGATCAGGGGACACGCCACCCCGGCCTCCGGCCTGGCCTCCAGCAGCGAGACGAGCGGATCGAGCCAGCCAGGGCTCACGGTGACGTCCATGTTCAGCACCGCAAGGTGGTCGCCGTGCGCCTCGGGAAGCGCGACGTTGACCGCTCCCGCGTAGCCGCGATTGGTGGGCGAGCGGATCAGCCGCACGCGACCGTCCTCGGCGGCCAGCCGCTCCGCGACCTCGGCGCTGTCGTCGGAGGAGGCGTTGTCCACCACGACGATCTCCGTCTCCGTGCCGCCCGTGTCCTCCAGCAGCGCCCGCAGGCAGTCCTCGAGGACCCCGGCGCCGTTGTAGTTGACGACTACGACCGAGACCAGTGGGCCGAGCCCTCCTCGGCGAGTCGGCTGATCCGGCCGCTGAAGATCGAGATGAAGAGCGCGGCGGAGAGCATCTGCAGGCCGAGGACCAGGAAGCTGGTGGAGAGCACCAGCGCCCGCGTGTCAGTGAAGACGTTGTTGCCGGCCCACTGGATCGTCAGCTGGACCAGCTTGGCGAACGAGCCGACCATGAGCAGCGCGCCGAGCGCTGCGACCCCGAGCCGGAACCGCACGGAGATGATCCGCAGCAGCCACCTGGGCGGAGGCTTCCCGGCCTCGACGCCGTACAGGGCGGCCGCCACTCCGAAGATCGTCAGCTGGAAGGCGGCGAGGACGCCGAGCGCGGCGACGATGAAGCTGTGGATGTTGAGCCCGAGGTAGGAGGTGGTGATCGGGCCGCTGGAGAGCAGGATCGCGCCGGTGATCGAGACGGCCATCAGCGTCAGGCCCGGCACGATGAAGGTGACCGTCGGGTTGTAGATCAGCAGCAGCACGATCACCCGGCCGAGGATCCGCAGGCCGTCCTTCCAGGGGCTGAGCTTCTTCTCGCCGACGCGCGGCAGGTAGGAGATCGGGATCTCCGCCTCGCGCAGGCCGCGGGCCTTCGCCTTGATCCCGATCTCGGTCTCGATGTCGAAGCCGCGGGCCTCGGTGCCGAGCCGCTCCGCCTCCGAGCGGCGGATCGCGTAGAGACCGGTGAGCTGGTCCGCGCCCTCGAGGCCGTGGCTGATCGCCAGCAGCTTGTTGAAGAGCCAATTCCCGAACCGGTTGACGAGCGGCATCGACTCCGGCTCGGACTCGCGGATGCCGCGGACCAGGTCGTTCTCGTCGAGGAGGTCGACCATCTCCTTGATGGCCGGGACGGGGTAGGTCGCGTCGGCGTCCATGATCACGACGTTCTCGCCCCGGGCCTCGGAGATGCCGGTGCGGATCGCGACGCCCTTGCCGCTGTTGGACTTGTGCTTGATCAGGCGGACCGGGTAGCGCTCCGCGACATCGGCTGTGTCGTCCGTGGAGCCGTCGTCCACCACGAGGACCTCATAGGAGCTGTCCAGGTACTCCCTGAGCTCGTCGAGGACGTGCGGGAGTGCCGCGCCCTCGTTGTACGCGGGAAGGACCACGGTCGTGCGGATGACGTCGGCGCTCGGCGCGCCCTCGTCGCCCGGCTTCTTCGAAGCGGTTACCGCCATGGGGGTGGGAAGGATAGGAGCGTTCGGGCCCTGTGGCGGGCGGGTCAGCCCGACTCTTCGGGCGCCTCGCCGCGTGCCGCGAGGATCTCCTCACGCTCGGCGAGGCGGTTGCGCCTGCGCGTCTCGGCCTCACGCTGGCGCCGCTCCTCGACCGGCGTCTCGGTCTCGAGCGGTGGCACGGGCATGGGCTTCCCCTCCGTATCCACCGCGACCATCGTCAGGTAGGCGGTGCTGGTCGCCCGGATCTCCCCGGTGACGGCGTTTTCGGCCTCGACGCGCACTCCGACCTCCATCGAGGTCCGCCAGACCGCGTTGACGCTCGCGACACAGCGCAGGAGTTCGCCCACGTAGACGGGGTGGAGGAACGTCATCCGGTCCATCCCGGCGGTCACCACGCGGCTGCCCGCGTGGCGGATCGCCGCGATGCCCGCCGCCTCGTCGCACATCCGCATGACCACGCCTCCGTGCACGAACCCGGCCGAGTTCGCGTCCTGGATGCTCATCCAGCGGATCAGCTCGGAGCGCGAGCCCGCGACGGTGCGCGGGCCGGTCCGCTTGTCCTCGGCCTCCGCGATGGGGCCGATCCTAGTCGGGCTACTCTCCGGCCGACCATGCCCCGCCACGGCGACATCACGGTCGTCATCCCCTGCTTCAACCACGGGCGGTTCCTGCTCGAGTCGGTCGAGCGCGCCCTGGGCCAGAACGGCGGCCCGCCGCAGGTGATCGTCGTAGACGACGGCTCGACGGACGCCGAGACCGAGGAGGCGCTCGACTCGCTCCCCGACGGCGTACGCCTGATCCGTCAGCAGAACTCAGGCGTCGCGGTCGCGCGCAACGCCGGGTTCGAGAACTCGGACTCCGATCTGCTCCTGATGGTCGACGCCGACGACCGGCTCACCCTCGACGCCCTCGACGTGCTTCGTCCGCCGCTCGAGGCAAATCCGGACGTCGGGTATTGCTACGGCCTGATGAAGCTGATCGGCGCCTGGTCCGGCGTCCTGCGCTTCCCCGACTTCGACCCCTACATCCTCCTGCACCGCTCGATCGCCGGCGCGCAGCTCGGTCTGGTGCGGCGCAGGTGCTGGGAGGACGCGGGCGGCTTCGACCCCGCGATCGACGGCTACGAGGACTGGGACTTCTGCCTGAGCGCTCTCGAGAAGGGCTGGCGCGGACTCCAGATCGACCGGGTCACCCACGAGTACCGCAAGCACGAGCGCTCGGGGAACGAGGAGCACCGTCGCCGCTACCGCCACGTCTACCGGCAGCTCCGCGCCAAGCACGCCGATCTGTTCGCCCGCCGCCCCGAGTTCGCGAAGCAGACTCCGCTCAACCCGCTGCAGCGCTTCACCTACCGCACCTACTTCGCCTGGCGCCCAATCCCGGCGCGGGTGGAGAAGGCGCTCTACTCGAAGGTCCTCTTCAGGGAGCGCGCAGGGGCGGACTGACCGTCACAACTGGCGTCTCCGCTTCGTCCTCTCTGTGAGACGAAGAAAGGAGCCGTCATGAACGCCGAACCGAGGTCACCGACCACAACCGAGGTCATCGATGAGGTCTCGAAATGGGGTGTGGGAGCCGGGATCCTGGTGGTGGCGGTCGCTCCGCTGGCGATCCCGATCCTGGTCCTCACCCTTGCGACGGTGGTGCTGCTCGCCGTGCCGGCGATCCCGCTCGCCCTGATCGCGGGCCTGATCTATCTCCCGGTCAGGATCGCGCGCGGCATCCGCGGCCGGCGCCGGCCGCTACGCCGCGGGGGCGCGGCAGAGGAAGAGGTGCTCGTCGGGGTCGAGCTCGGACCGGCCCACCACTGACTCATCGAACAGATCGGCCGGTGTCCGGTCGGAGACCTCGAAGCCGGCCTCGCGGAGCCGATCGGCGAGGTCCGCGCCATAGATCCGGACGTGGTCCTGCTGGCCGAAGGCGACCATGCGATCGAGGGGCGCGGTGATTTGGGGGTCCTCGTAGGTGGACACGTCTGACCGATAGGGCGTCAGGACGAGGGCCAGGCCACCCGGCGCCAGCACCCGGCGCAGCTCGGACATCGCCGCCAGGTCGTCGGGGACGTGCTCGAGCACGTGGCTGCAGAGGATCAGGTCGAACGAGCCGTCCAGCAGGTCCATCCGCGTGATGTCGAGCTGAAGGTCCGCGGGCGCGTAGAGGTCGGCGGTGGTTCGCTCGATCTCGGGCAGCCGGGCGAAGACCGGATCGAAGAGGGCTCGGGGGCGAAGTGAAGGAGCCGGCGCCCGGGCAGGTCGCCGCGCGCGAGCAGCAGGGCGATCGCGCGGTGGCGGGGATGGGAGCGGCAGCGCGGGCAGATGCCGCCGAATCCCGCGACCCGGCGCCGGGACATCCGCTTGAAGTGGCCGCCGCAGCAGGGGCACTCCCGGCCCTCGCCGCGCAGCAGCCTCGCGCTGATGCGTCCGTTGAACTCGGCGGCGGCGTAGAGCAGGCGGGCCAGCCGGTGGTGGCGTAGGACCCACTCGATCCCCTCGGCCAGCCAGACCGCGACCCGCAGCCGCATCGATGGGGCCTCGAAGACCGGGCCGCCCCGCGGAAGGTCAGCCACGCGCGCCGATCTTCCGCAGCAGCTTCACGACGCCGCGAGGCTCCGGGTGAGGCCAGGAGGAGATCCGCGGCAGGATCGCGCGGCGGGCGCCCTCGTAGCCGCGCATGATCCCGCGCTGCAGCGGGTTCCGGGCCCACCTAAGGCGAATCGCCTTCGCCTCGTTGAGCTGGACCCAGACGTCCGTGGTCGTCTTGCTGGTCGGGTGGTAGCGGAAGTTGAGCACCGGCTCCTCGACCAGCTCGACTCGGGCCCCGCGCAGCAGCCGCAGGTAGAAGTCGTAGTCGGCCGCGTCGACGTAGGCCTCGTTCAGGGACGGCGCCTGCACGAGGAGCTCGCGGCGCCAGATGATCGTCGGGGTGGTGACGAACTGGCCGAGGTAGAGGTAGCGGCGCCAGCTGAACTTCGGTGGCACCAGCGTGCGGAAGATCTCGCCGTGCTCGTCGACGTAGTTGACGCCGCCGAAGATCGCGCCCAGGTTCGGGTCGCGGTCGAAGCGCTCGAGCGCCCGGTCGACCGCCTCGGGGATGTAGGCGTCGTCGGCGTTGACCCAGGCGAGCAGGTCGCCTCGCGCCATCCGCAGCCCCTTGTTGACCGCCTCGGTCTGCCCGCTGTCCGGCTCGGAGATCCAGGTGAGGTGCGGATCCTCGCGTCCCTCCAGCAGCTCGACCGTGCCGTCGTCCGAGTTGCCATCGACGACGATGTGCTCGTGCGGCGTCCGCAGGGCGGCGACGCTGTCGAGCGTGTCCGGCAGGTAGCGCGCCATGTTGTAGGCAGGGGTGATTACGGAGAGCACGGCCGGCGCAGGTTAGGCATCATTGCCGCCCAGTGGAGGTGCTGCCTACCCAACTCGAGGGCCCGATCCTGCTGCAACCGGAGGTCTTTCGCGACGAGCGCGGCTTCTTTCACGAGACCTATCGCCGCAACGTCTTCGACGAGCTCGGCATCTCAGACGAGTGGGTCCAGGACAACCACTCGCGCTCGAGCCGCGGCGTCGTTCGCGGGATGCACTTCCAGCCCGGAATGGCCAAGCACGTCCGCTGCGCCCGCGGCGAGATCGTCGACGCCCTCGTCGATTTGCGGCGGGGCTCGCCGACGTTCGGCGAGTGGGAGGCCTTCACGCTCAACGACGAGAACCTCCACCAGCTCTACTGCCCGGACGGCTTCGCCCACGGCTTCTGCGTCACCAGCGAGATCGCGGACGTGATCTACATGTGCTCGGCCTACTACGACCCGGAGGCCGAGAGCGGGATCTCCTACAGGGACCCCGACATCGGCATCGAGTGGCCGGACATCGAGCTGACCCCATCGGAGAGGGACGCGGCCGCGCCGCTCCTCAAGGATGTTGAGAGTCAGCTCCCCTTCGTCTACGAGGGCTAGGGCTCTCCGACGTCTCGCCGCGTGAGCGCAGCCCCGGCCGGAGGCGAACGGCGCGCGGCGTCGACTCCGGGTCGGTTCCCGGGCGCATGTAGTCGCCTCGGCTCATGTAGCGCTCGAGCAACACGTAGAGGACGATGAAGAGGTAGCGGCTGCCCATCTCGCGCAGGTCGAGCTTGGAGGTGCCCTGGCTGCGGCCGTGCCAGGAGATCGGGACCACGCCGTAGCTGTGGCCGCGGACGATCGCCTTCAACGGCATCTCCACCGTCAGGTTGAAATGGTTCGCCAGGAGCGGCTGGATCGTCTCGATCACCTCGCGCCGGTAGGCCTTGAAGGCGTTGGTGGTGTCGTCGTAGCCGTGACGGAAGAGCGCCCGGATCCCCCAGTTGAAGAGCCGGTTGAGGATCAGCTTGAAGCGCGGGTAGTCGCTCACCCGGCCGCTGCCGCCGATGAAGCGCGAGCCGAAGGCGCAGTCGAAGCCGTCCTCCAGGACCTGGTGGTAGCGGACGAGGTCCGCCGGGTCATCGGAGCCGTCGGCCATCATGATCGCGACGGCGTCGCCCTTGTAGAGGTCGAGGCCCGCCCGCACCGTGAGCCCGAACCCGCGGCTGTAGTGGGAGCGGTAGGAGTGGACCCGCTCGTTCGACTCACCGATCTGGTCCACGACGGCGCTGGTCCCGTCGACGCTGGCGTCGTCGATGACCAGGATCTCGTGGTCGATCCCCGCCTCCGAGAGGGCGTCGGTGGTGTTCCGCACGCAGGCCGCGATCGAGCCGGCCTCGTTGCGAGCGGGGATCACGACGGAGAGCTTCATACGGGTGCGCTCGCCCAACGCTCGGCGTTGATGTCGTGGATCTGCTGGAGGATCGATTCGATCCCCTGCGTCAGATTCCAGCCGGGGTAGTCGCGCTGGAACTCCCCGAGGTCGCTGATCCACCAGCGGTGGTCGCCGATGCGTGCGTCGGGGCTGAGCTCCCAGTCGAGCTCCCGGCCGGCGATCCGCTGGCACGCCTCGATCGCCTCGAGCATCGAGCAGTTCGACTCTCGGCCGCCGCCCATGTTGTAGACCGCGGCCGCCCGCGGAGATCGGTGGAACTCGAGAAAGGCCTCGACCAGATCGGAGCCCGCGATGTTGTCCCTCACCTGCTTGCCCTCGTAGCCGAAGACCGTATAGCGGGTCCCGGTGACCACGCACTTCATCAGGTAGGCGAGGAAGCCATGGAGCCGCGCCCCGGCGTGGGAGGGCCCGGTGATGCAGCCGCAGCGCAGGCAGACCGTCGGCATGTCGAAGTAGCGGCCGTACTCCTGGACGAGCAGGTCGGCCGCGGCCTTGGAGACGCCGAAGAGCGAGTGCGTGGAGCGGTCGATCGACATCGTCGTGTCGATCCCGCCGAAGTAGGGGTGGTCCTCGGGAAGCTCCAGGCGGGTCTCTTGGTCCTCCAGCGGGAGGAAGTTGGGTGTGTCGCCGTAGACCTTGTTCGTCGACATGAAGACGAAGGTCGCCTCCGGCTTGACCTCACGAGCAGCCTCCAGCAGGTTGAGCGTGCCGGTCGCGTTCACGCCGAAGTCGGTGTGGGGCTCGCGCGCCGCCCAGTCGTGGGACGGCTGCGCGGCGGCGTGGATGACCAGCTCGAGATCGGAGGCGTTCTCCCGGAAGACCCGCATCACCGCGTCGCGGTCCCGGATGTCGGTGTCGATTCCTTTGAACTCCGGATAGGCCCGGACGAGCTCGTCGGTGACGTGCGCGGTGGAAGCCTCCGGACCGAAGAACCGCGCCCGCATGTCGTTCTCGAGCCCGATCACCTCCCAGCCGCTCTCGACGAGGCGGCGGACCGAGTCCGATCCGACCAGGCCGCCGGAGCCCGTGACGATCGCCAGCGCCATCAGCTCACGCCCGTCGCGGGGTCCAGGCCCAGGGCCTGCGCGAGGCTCGACTCGTTCTCGACCGTCCAGCGGTGGATGTCGGTCAGCACCCGGCGGGGATCGCGGCTCGGGCGCCAGCCGGTTCGCTCGAACAGCCGCCCGCAGTCGGCGAGGAAGATCGGGACGTCACCGGGCCGGGTCTCCGGCTCGCTTCCGATCGGGACCTCGCTGCCAGTCAGCTCCCGGCAGATCTCGGTGGTCTCGACCAGCGAGAGGCTGTGCTCGCGGCCGCCGCCGACGTTCCCGACGAAGCCGGCCCAGCCGTCGGGGTCCGAGAGCTGCTCGTCGATCAGCTCGACGAGGTCCTCGACGTGCAGGAGGTCGCGGACCTGCTTGCCCGTCCCGCCGAAGCCGATGTAGCTGAGCGGCAGCCCGAAGTGGTGGTGGAAGAGCCAGAAGGCGAAGACGCCCTGATCGACCTTGCCCATCTGCCAGGGGCCGGCGATCACGCCGCAGCGGTTCACGACCGCTTGGAGGCCGAACCCCTCCGCGTACTCGGCGATCAGAAGCTCGGCGGCGAGCTTCGTCGCGCCGTACAGGGTCCGCGTGCCCTCGAGCGGGAAGTCCTCGGAGATCCCGGCGGCCGAGGCGCCGGGCACCTTCTGCTCGCCGGAGAGCTCGAACCGCGCCGGGCCCTCCTCGTAGGCGAGGTCGCGCTGGGCCTGAACGGGGTAGACGCGGCTGGTCGAGAGGAAGACGAGCTGGGCGTGGTCGCGGCGCGCGAGCTCGAGGCAGTTGTAGGCGCCGGTGAGGTTGGTGTGCACGGTGTACGCGGTCTCGCCATCGGCGCCGGCCAGGGCAGAGGGCTCGGCCGAGCACTCGATCAGGGCACCGACCGGCTCCAACCGCATCAGCGCCTCAGGCTCGCGCACGTCGCCCTTCACGAAGCGGATTCCGGCCCCCTCCAGGCGCGGCACGTTGAGCTCGGATCCGCGCCTGTGCAGGTTGTCGTAGGCGACGATCTCCCAGTCGGGATGGCGGGCACGCAGCGATACGCCGAGGCTGGCGCCGACGAATCCCGCACCGCCTGTGATCAGGACCCGCATCTCGAGGGCGAGGTTAACCACTGCCCTCATGGGGAGGTGAACGGCCGTCTTCTGCGACCATTCCGCGCCGGACATGAATCCCTCGAACGGCAAGCGAGCCCTGATCACGGGCATCTCCGGCCAGGACGGCTCCTACCTGGCCGAACTGCTGCTCGAGAAGGGATACGAGGTCCACGGGATCGTCCGGCGCTCCTCGAGCTTCAACACCCACCGGATCGACCACCTCTACCACGACCCCCACGAGCAGGGGGTCAGGCTGTTCACGCACTACGGCGACCTGACCGACGCCGTCGCCCTGGTCAAGCTGCTCTACCAGCTCCAGCCCGACGAGATCTACCACCTGGGCGCGCAGAGCCACGTCCGCGTGTCGTTCGACATCCCGGAGTACACCTTCGACGTCACGGGTGCGGGCACCATCCGGCTGCTCGAGGCGGTCCGCGAGGCGGGCGTCGATTCGCGCTTCTACCAGGCGTCCTCCTCCGAGATGTTCGGTGCGGCGCCGCCTCCGCAGGACGAGCAGACGCCGTTCCACCCCCGCAGCCCCTACGGCGTCGCGAAGGTCGCGTCCTACTGGGCGACGGTCAATTACCGCGAGGCGTACGACATGTTCGCCGTCAACGGAATCCTCTTCAACCACGAGTCCCCCCGCCGCGGCGAGACCTTCGTCACCCGCAAGATCACCCGCGCCGTCGCCCGGATAAAGGCCGGCCTGCAGGACAAGCTCTTCCTCGGCAACCTCGATGCGCAGCGCGACTGGGGCTACGCGAAGGAATACGTCGAGGCGATGTGGCTGATGCTGCAGGCCGACGATCCCGACGACTTCGTGATCGCCACAGGCGAGACCCACAGCGTGCGCGAGGCGGTGGAGATCGCCTTCGCCCGCGCCGGTCTGAGCGCCGACCACCACGTCGAGATCGACCCGAAGTACTACCGGCCGTCCGAGGTGGACGTGCTCCTGGGCGACGCCTCCAAGGCGAAGGAGACCCTCGGCTGGGAGCCGAAGGTCCGCTTCAAGGAGCTGGTCGAGCTGATGGTCGACGCCGACGTCGCCGAGCTCGAGGACCAGATGGCGGGCAAGGTGACCCGCTACTCGCACGAGGGCGCCTAGCTTCGGCGAATCGCCGCCCTATCCGAGCACCCAGAACTCCCTGAACGGCTTCGTCAGGTGCCACCTCGTGCTGGCACCCTTGGGGATTGAGAAGAGGTCGCCCTCCTTGACCTCAAGGGTCGGGCCTCCCTCGATCTCGATCGTGGCCGCACCCTCGAGAACCAGGGCCGTCTCACGCTCCTCGAGAGTCCATTCGACAACCTCGTCGCCTGCGTCGGTGAAGCGCGTGAGCCCGGCCCAAACCCCTTCGTGGTGCAGTTCATGCATCTCGCCGCCTACCTCAGGATCGGGCTCCCACCCGTCAGGAGTCGTGAGGCTGGAAACGAAGACGCCGGGCGCGATCTCCATGGAATCGACCCTAGCCGAGGGTCGATTCGAACGCAAAACGCGTGATACTGGCCGGTATCGCTCAGCCAGACCACGACATCGTCAAGCGAGTCATCGAGACGTTCAACGAGGATGGCGTTGAGGCGGCTCTCGTCGGCTCGAACAGCTGGCCTACGAGGGGCATGACGGGATCCGAGAGGTGGCCGCGATGTGGAACGGGACCTTCGAGAACCTTCGCCTCGACCCACAGGAGTTCATCGACTGCGGTGCGGACGTTGTCTCTTCGCTCCGACAAGGGCTTACGCGTGCAGGTCTTCTCATGGGCGGAGGCTCGCGAAGACGCAGGGTTGACGAAGTAGCCCCTCATGATCGAGGTCGATCGGCTGGCGGCCGGTGCCGAGGGGGAGTGGGACGAGTTCCTTCGCGGGCGGCTGGACGGGGTCCTCGGCCACTCGATCGCCTATCGCGACCTGCTGGCCTCGGCTCTCGCCTGCGAGCCGGAGTATCTGGTCGCCCGCGAGGGCGGCGAGATCCGCGGCGTCCTGCCGGTCATGTGGTCGGCGGACGCCGGCGGCCGGATCTGCAACTCGTTGCCGTACTACGGCAGCCCGGGCGGGCCGGTGAGCGCCGATTCGAGGGCCGCCCGAGCCCTGATCGACGCCTGGGACGAGCGCGCGTCGGATCCCGGGACGCTCGCCGCGACGATGATCGAGAACCCCTTCTCCGCCGGGGACTGGCCGGAGCCGCTGCACGAGCTGACCGACGAGCGAATCGGCCAGTTCACGATTCTGCCGCCGGGCGGAGGCGAGCGGGAGGTGATGGCCGGGATCTCACCGGAGGCGCGCAACAACGTTCGCAGGGCCGGGCGCCGCGGCGTCACGGTGGAGCGCGACAACGGCGCCCTCGAGGAGGTTCGCCGGATCCACGAAGAGGTGATGGAGGGGCACGCCACCCCGCCGAAGTCGCGCAGCTTCTTCGAGGCGATCCCGTCCCACCTGCGCCCGGCCGAGGACTTCGACATCTGGGTCGCGCGGGTCGCCGGCGAGGTCGCCGCCGCCCTCCTGGTGATCCGCTTCAACGGAGTGAGTGAGTACTTCACCTCGGGGACCCGGGCGGGGTTCCGCTCGCACGACCCCCATCCGGCGCTCGTCTTCGAGGCCCTGGTCAACGAGACGCGGAGCGGCTCGCGGATCTGGAACTGGGGCGGCACGCGGCTTGGGATGGCCGGGGTCTTCCACTTCAAGCGGAAGTGGGGCTCGCGTGAACGCCGCTACCGCTACTTCGTCCACCTGAACGACCAGTCGCTGCGCGAGTTGTCGAGCGACGAGCTGATGGCGCGGTTCCCCAACTTCTACGTGCTCCCCTTCTCCGCGCTCGCCGCCAGCCTCGTCTGAGGCTTTTCGAAATCGGGCATCATGCGCGCCGTGGAGCCGGTCGTCACATCGGAGGAGAGCCGGGCGCCGGCCGGGGAGCGGGTGTCCGTGGTGGTCCCAGTGTTCAACTCGGCCTCCTCGCTCGTCGAGCTGCATCGCCGGATCGACGCGACGCTGAGCTCGACGGGCGGGCTCGAGTCCTGGGAGCTGATCCTGGTGAACGACGGAAGCGAGGATGCGAGCTGGGAGCGGATCCTTGAGCTGAGCCGCGACCACCCGGAGGTGCGCGGGGTGGACCTGACCCGCAACTGGGGCCAGCACAACGCCCTGCTCGCCGGGATCCAGACCGCGACCGGGCAGGTGATCGTGACGCTGGACGACGACCTGCAGAACCCGCCCGAGGAGATCCCGCGGCTGCTCGAGGCGCTCACCGGCGACGTCGAGCTCGTCTACGGAAAGCCGATCGCCAAGCGCCAGGTGCTGCCGCGCCGGGTGGCGACGACGATCGTCCGGCGGCTGGTCCATGTGATGACCGGCGGCGGGGTCCCCGCAGACATCGGCGGTTTCCGCGCCTTCCGCGCCTCGCTGCTCGACGGGCTGGACGACTCGCAGGGGGCCAGCTTCGCGATCGACATCCCCCTGACCGGCGCGGCGGCCCGGATCGCCGCCGTCAGCGTTCGGCACGATCCGCGGCGCTACGGCCGCTCCAACTACACCTTCGGCAGGCTGGCGATGCACGCCCTGATCGAGTTCGACAGCCTGCGACGGCGTCGCGCGGGTCCGGGGCCGCGCTCGCTCACCTACGCCGTGAGAACCACGACAGGAGCGATGACACCGGAAACCGCGGATGTGGCCGGCCGAGGCGCGGCGCGCTAGCGGCGCCGTCTCCGAGGCTGCTCCGTGCGTGCTGCTCGACTGGGACAGCCGCCACTTCGGCTTGCCGATCGCGCGGGTGAGCGGGGGCACGCTCAACGCCGAGAGCATCGATGCGATCGACGACTGGTGCGCCGAGCATGAGGTCCGCTGTCTCTTTCTGCTCGCCGATGCCGAGGACTTGGAGACAGCCGAGCTCGCCGCCGGCGCGGGGTTCCGGGAGGTGGATCGCAGGGTCACGTTCCGCCGCTCGATGGACGACGCGGCCGAGCTCTCGATCGGAGGGCCGCCCTCGATGGAGATCCGCGAGGCGCGCGAGGAGGAGCTCGGGCCGCTCATGGACCTGGCGGCCCACAGCCACCGGGAGAGCCGGTTCTATGCGGACGGGAACTTTTCGCGCGAGCGCTGCGACGCCCTCTACCGGGCCTGGCTGGAGCGTGGCCTTCGCGAGCCCGGGTGGGGGCTGCTGGCCGCGCTGGTCGACGGCGAGCCCGCCGGCTACATGGTCCACAGCGGGGTCGTCGACGGCGAGGGGCGCGGGGAGCTCGGGGCCGTGGACGAGCGCCACCGGGGCCGGGGGATCGGCCGCGCGCTCCACGTGGCGATGTTCCACGTGTTGATCGAACGGGGCTCGCTCGTGCATCGCGGCATCCTCAGCGCCCGGAACCGGCCGATCGTGCGGCTCCACGAGCACCTCGACTTCACCCTGGACAGGACCCAGGTCTGGCACCACAAGTGGTTCGGCGCGACGGGGGGACGGCGGGCATGACCGTGATGTCGGCGCCCTGCGACCTGCTCGCTTGGGACAGCGAATTCTTCGGGTTCCCGGTGGCGCGCGTCCGCGGCTCCGCGCTCGACCGCGATTCCGCGGCTGCCGTCGACGCCTGGTGCACGGAGCGCGGCGTCCGCTGCGTGTACCTGCTGCTCGATGCGGACGACGAGGAGTCCGCGCACGCCGCCGACGCCAACGGGTACCGGCTCGTCGACGTCAGGCTGACGCTTCGCCATGACCTGGTCGACGTTCCCGAGGCCGATCCGGAGATCCCCATCCGCCAGGCGGAGCCGGGAGATCTCCCTGCCCTGACGGCGCTCGCAGCCCGGAGCCACCACGACACGCGCTTCTACAGCGACGGTGGCTTCTCCCGGGAGCGTTGCGATGCGCTGTACGCGACCTGGATCGCCGACGCCGTGCCCGACCCGGACCGCTGGGTGGGAGTTCGCGAGGTGGACGGGACGGCCGTCGGCTACCAGGTGGTCAGGCCGCCCGACGAGCATCGGGTCGCGGTGATGGTGATCCTCGCCGTCGACGAGTCGCATCGGCGCGCGGGCATCGGCCGGAACCTCCTCACGGCGGGGCTGCGCTGGGGCCGGTCGGTGGGAGCCGTCGCCGTGGAGACGGCGACGCAGGAGCGCAATCGAACCTCGTTCGAGACCCACCTCGCACTCGGCTTCGCCTGCACGAAGCGCGAGGCCTGGCACCACAAGTGGTTCGGGCGATGAGCGCACACCGCCTGCGCACCAGGATCCCCTTCAACCGGCCGAGCCTGGCCGGCGACGAGCTCGACTACGTCGCAGAGGCGGTCGAATCCGGGCAGCTGTCCGGAGGCGGCCCGATGGCGCAGCTCTGCGAGGAGCTGCTCAGCGCGGAGCTGGGAGGCGCGACCGTCCTTCTCACCCCGTCCTGCACTCACGCCCTGGAGATGGCCGCCCTGCTGCTGGACATCCGGCCCGGCGACGAGATCGTTTCCCCGGCGTTCACTCACCCGTCGACCGTCAACGCGTTCGTGATGCGCGGAGCGCTTCCGCGCTTCTGCGACATCCGCCCGGACACGCTCAACCTGGACGAGGCGCGGGTCGAGGACCGCATCGGGGAGCGGACGGCCGCGATCGTCTGCACCCACTACGCCGGCGTCTCCTGCGAGCTCGATGAGCTGCTCGCGACCTGTGGGCGGAGCGGAGCCGAGCTGGTCGAGGACAACGCCCACGGCCTGTTCGGCAGCTATCGGGATCGCCCCCTCGGGACGGCGGGCCGCTTCGCCGCGCTCAGCTTCCACGAGACCAAGAACCTGACCTCCGGCGAGGGTGGCGCGCTGGTCGTCAACCGGGAGGAGGACGGCGCCCGCGCGGAGATGATCCGCGACAAGGGCACGAACCGCGCGGCCTTCTTCCGCGGGGAGGTCGAGGCCTACGAGTGGAGCGACCTGGGATCGAGCTACCTGCCCTCCGAGCTGCAGGCCGCCTTCCTGCGCGGCCAGCTGGAGGGAGCAGAAGGGATCCAGTCCTCGCGGCATCGGATCTGGGACCGATACGCGGCCGAGCTCTCGGACTGGGCGGCCCGGCACGAGGTGGGCCTCCCGGCGGTCCCGGGCGACCGCCGCCACCCGGCTCACCTCTTCTTCCTCCGGATGCCCGGCCGGGAGGAGCGGGACGCCCTGATCGATCACCTCTCCTCGCGCGAGATCCTCGCGGTCTTCCACTACCAGCCGCTTCACCTCTCGGCCATGGGTCGGCGCCTGGATCCGGACTGCGGCCCGCTCCCCGTCACCGAGGCGGCCGCCGACGGCCTGGTCCGGCTGCCGCTCTTCGCCGGGCTCTCCGACGACGAGCAGTCGAGGGTGATCGAGGCGGTCACGGAGTTCTCGCCATAGCGGTCGCGATCGTCGCCGTCGGGGCGCTGGTCCTCTGGCTGGTGGGAGGGGTGGAGCCCGGGGAGCTGGCCCGCTACCTGGGTTACGAGGCGGTCTTCGTGGTCGGCCCCGGCTGGCTCGTCCTGCGCGCGGTCGCTCCTCAGATCCGCAGTCGGGCCTGGCAGCTGGCGCTCGGCTGGCCGATCGGCCTGACGCTCGAGATCCTCGCCTTCAGCCTCACGGCCGCGCTCGGGGTCGCGCGACCTCTTCTGGGCCTACCCGGCGGTGGCCGCGGCGGGCGCCCTGATCGCCCTGCGGGGACGATGGGCGAGCGAGCCGGCGCCATCGCTCCTCACCTCGCCCGCCCGCCTTGTGGTCGCCGGGCTCGCGCTGCTCGCCTTCGCGTACATCGGCGTCGCCTACTTCACGATCACCCCGCTGCCCGGCTCGGCCCCGGGAGTCGTCTATCCGGGCGACATTACCTTCCACATCTCGGTCGCCGCCTCGGCGCTGCACGGCTGGCCGCCGGGCGAATGGGGGGTGTCCGGCCTGCCCTTCGGCTACCACTACTTCGCCAACCTCCACATGGCCGCGATCTCGCAGGTGAGCGGGCTCCACCTGCCGCTGATCGTCTTCCGCCTGTACGACGTGCCGCTCACCGCGCTGCTCGTCCTCCAGGTGGCGCTCGCCGGGCGCCTCCTCGGCGGCCGGGTCTGGGCGGCGCCGGTGACGGTCGCCCTCTTCCTGCTGGTCCGGGAGATCGACCTGACGATCAGCGACACGTTCCCCTTCGGAGGGATCGGGATGTACCACCTCTGGGCAAGCCCGAGCCAGCTCCTCGGGATGACCATGTTCGTCCCGGCGGTGGTCGTTCTCGCCCTGCTCCTCGACGAGGGGCTCTACGCCCGCGCGGCTCCCCAGCTCGGTGCCACGCGAACGCGGCTCTGGATCGTCCTCGCGCTGCTCCTGCTCGGCGCCGGGGGGGCGAAATCGGTGATCCTGCCGATGCTGATCGGGGGCCTGGTCGTCTATCTCGCCTGGTCCCGGTGGGCCCGCGGGCGCTTCGATCCCACTGCGATCCGCGCGCTGGCGCTCGCCGCCGGGCTGATGCTCGCGTACTACCTCGTCATGTACCGCGGCAACTCCCTCGGCCTGCGGATTCATCCGCCCTCGACGATCCGCGAGATGCCACCGCTCGAGCGTCTGCACGACATCTGGCCGGGCGGGACCCTCGCGGCGGTCGGCTACTGGATCGTCGCGATCCTCGGCGGGACGCTGATGTACTTCGCTGCGCCCCTGCTCGGCTTGGCGCTCTGGCTACGAGGACGGGCGATCCGGTCGCTCGACGCCGGTCCCGTCCTGCTGATCTCCCTGCTGCTGGTGGGCATCGGCGCCTTCCTCTTCCTCTACGACGAGTACCTCGAGCAGACCTACTTCACGCTCTTCGGCCTGATCGTGGCGCTGCCGCTCGCCGCCGCCGGGCTGATCGAGTTCTACGAGCGGCGACCGAGCCTGGCCGGCGCGCTCGATGGCTAGACGGTCTCGACGGTGGCGACCGTCTGGTTGTGGGCGCCTTCCTGGCCGACCGCCTCGCGCTGCGGGGCACTGGTCATCCCGGCCGACGCCTCGCTCTACGGTCTCCCCGTCGCGGTGGGCCGGCCTGGTCCTGGGCGCCGCGCTGCTGCGGCGCGCGCGCGGCTCTGGCTCGGAGTCGCTGGCGGTCGGGGCAGTGCTGCTCGCCGCCGCTCTCGATTCCCCGCTCGACGTCGTCCCGCACACGTCGCCACCTCGACAACGGGGCGCCGCTCTACGCGCACCTCGCGGGCCGGGCTGCGGCCTGGGAGCTCGAGGGCATGGAGTGGATTCGCGACCACCTGCCGACGACTCCGTGCTCTCGGTCAGCAACGACCGGACGCCGCGCACTCGGCGCTCGGCCCGATCGACAGCGACTGCACCGCCTTCGCGGAGCGTCGCACCTTCCGCGAGGCCTGGAGCTACACGCCCCGCGCGAACGCGATCGGGCAGCACGACGTGATCGGCGGGCTGAGGGACCCGTTCCCGACGCGCACCGCGCTCGAGCGGACCCTGTTCGTGCGCGCCGATGCCCGCGCGGCTCGGATCGATGGAGCGAGCGCTTCGGCGTGAACTACATCGTCGTCTCCAGAAAGGATGGCGCGGTGAACCGGGCGTCTACCGTTGGGCCGCTCGTGTACTCGACCCGGCGGTCGACGTGATCGAGCTCGCCACCGGCTTATGGCGAAGCGGGGTGACGTGCTTCGGCCGCCGACCATCCAGATGAGGATCGCGATCGTCTACGACTGCCTGTTCCCGAACACCGTCGGCGGGGCCGAGCGCTGGTATCGCAACCTCGCGGAGCGGCTCTCGGAGAGCGCCACACGGTGACCTACCTGACCCGCCGCCAGTGGGGCGAGGAGGGGCCGGAAACCTCCTTCGAGACGCTGGCGGTCTCCCCGGCGAGCCACCTCTACACGCGCTCCGGCCGGCGCCGCATCTGGCCGCCGATCCGCTTCGGCCTCGGCGTCTTCTGGCACCTGCTTCGCCACGGCCGCCGCTACGACGCCGTGCACACGGCCTCCTTCCCGTACTTCCAGGTGATCGGCGCGAGGCTCGCGCTCTGGCTCTCGCGCTCGCCCGCGCCGTTGATCGTCGACTGGCACGAGGTCTGGGGGCGCGACTACTGGCGCTCGTATCTGGGCCCGATCGCGGGGCGGATCGGCTTCGCGGTCGAGCGCCTCTGCCTGCGGCTGCCCTTCCGCAGCTTCACCTTCTCCCGCCTCGCCGAGGACCGCCTGCGCGAGTACGGCCATCGCGCTCCGATCCTGCGACTGACCGGCGAGTACGCCGGCGATGACTGGGCCGAGTCGCGGTCGCGGCAAGAGGCCGCCGTCGTTCCCGATCCCGCCGCTGGTCGTCTCGGCCGGGCGGCACATCCCCGAGAAGCACGTGCCCGAGGTGCCGGCCGCGATCGCCGCCGCCCGCGAGCGGGTGCCGGGCTGCGTGGGCTGATCCTCGGCGACGGCCCCGATTTCGAGGCGACCCGCGAGCGCGTCGGGAGCTCGGGCTCGAGGGCGAGGTCGAGCTCGCCGGGCGGGTAGACCACCCGGAGCTCATGCGCCGGATCGCCTCCGCCTCCTGCCTGCTTCACCCCTCCGAGCGGGAGGGCTACGGGATGGTGGTCGTCGAGGCGGTGTCGCTGGGAACGCCGGCGATCGTCGTCCGGGGGTCCGAGAACGCGGCGACCGAGCTGGTCGAAGAGGGGGTGAACGGGTACGTCGTCGAGTCCGCGGACCCACGGGGGATGGCCGACGCCATCGTGAGCGCGGTGCAGGGCGGCTCCGGCCTGCGGGCCTCGGCCCTCGACTGGTACCGCGCGCGGCGCGACGAGCTCTCGATCGAGAAGTCGCTCGCCGAGGTCGAGGCGTCGTACGGGTCCATCGAGGGGACCGGATGAGCCCGCTGGGCGACCGGCCCCTCGGCTTCATCGCACGGGAGGCGGTCCGGCCGTCGAACTGGGTCGCCCTGGGCCGGATGCCGCGGCGCTACCGGCACCCCCTCGACGGCGCGCGCCGCTACTTCACTCCCGGCGGGAGCTATCCGCACCGCTGCGAGGTCCGGACGCCGCTCGGCATCGTCGCCCCGACCCTGCACAGCCAGCACGACATGATCACCGTGAACGAGGTCTTCTGCCGGGAGGACTACCGGGTCGGCGACGAGGCCGAGGTGGTCGTGGACGTCGGATCGAACATCGGCATCTCGGCCCTCTACTTCCTGACCCGCTCGGAGCGGGCGCGTGCGTGGCTCTACGAGCCGGTGCCGCGGAACGTCGAGCGGCTGCGCGAGAACCTCTCGGGTTTCGAGGGGCGCTGGCGGCTGGACCAGGCCGCGGTCGCGGACCGCGACGGCGAGGAGACCTTCTCGATCGAGCCGACCGGCCGCTACGGCGGCCTGGGCTCCGGGCATGAGGAATCCATCAAGGTGCGCGTCCGGCACATCGACGACGTGCTCCGGGAGGTGCTCGAGGAAGAGAGGCGGATCGACGTCCTCAAGCTCGACACCGAGGGCGTGGAGGCCCGGACGCTGGCGGCGGCCTCGCCCGAGCTGCTCTCCCGGGTCGGGGTGATCTTCGCCGAGGACATCGCCGGCGAGATCGCGGCGCCGTCCGGCTTCGAGGCCTCACGCCGGGCTTCGGTGGTGAGGCTCGTCAACGGCGCCGCGGCGTGAGGACGTGCCCGTGACGCGCACCCGGTTCGCGGGCGGGCAGCTCGCGGTGTCCCTGGCGGCCGCGGCGGTCGCGACCTACCTCGTCTGGCTGCTCGTGGAGATCGGCCCGGTGACCGATGCGCTCTATCGCAACCCCGACAACGCGTCGAGCCTCGTGCTGGGGCAGTTCCTGGGCGATCGGGGCTCGGGGGACGTGATCCTGGGCAACTACGCCTGGCTGGAGCCGTTGTACGCGCTCGACCTGACCCGCTGGCTGCCGAGCCACCGCGAGCTCTGGGAGGCTGGCCCGTATCTCGCGTACGCGGCATCGATCGCGCTCGTCGCCGTGGCGGTCGGGCGGGCGGTCTCGACGACTGCTGGCCTCGTCGCCGGGCTTGCGATGGCGGCGCCGGCACCGCTCGTGCTCGGCTATGTCGCGGTTCCCAACGCACACGCCCACGCGCTGCTCCACATAGCCATCCTGGCCGCCTTCGTCGTCAGCCTGCCGGCGGTGTCCGGCTGGCCGGCGATCGGACGGGCGCTCTGGGCGGCCCTGCTCGCGGTCAGCCTGGCGGCCGGGATGTCGAGTGATGTCCTCGTTGCCATCGGCGGTGTCGTGCCCTTCCTGGCCGCGCTGGCCCTCGGCTGGCGGCGGGTGGCCATTCCCGGCGCCCTCGCGGCGCTCGGCGCGGTGGGATGTCTCGCCGGCGTGGGAGGGGGCCTGGCGCTGGCCGCCTGGGCGGACGACGCCGGGATCCACGACACCGGGACGTCGATTCCGCTCGCCTCGCCGGGCCACGCGCTCCACAACGTCTGGCGCCTGCTCGAGGACGGCGCTCTCTTCGTCCACGGCCGTCTCGGCGATACGTCCGGCGCCCTGGACCTCGCCCTCGAGGCCGTCGGATTGATCGCGGTGGTCGTCCTGCCGGTGCTCTTCGTCTGGATCCTCGTACGGGCCGTCCCGGTGCTTGCCGGCCGGGACGTCCCGAGTGCCGAGCGGCGGCTCCTGACGGCGTACTGGGCGACGGCCGCGGTGGCGCTGTCCGTCGCCTTCGTCCTCTCCTCGGCGCCGGTCGATATCGGCTCGGTGCGCTACCTGACGTCGCTGTGGCCCGCCCTCGTCTCGCTCGTCCTGCTGGTCTTTGGCGTCCGGGCGGTGAACGCGGTGGCGGCGGTCGCAGCGGTGGCAGCTGCGTTGGGATGCGCCGAGCTCGCCGCGGGCCGCTACACGACCGGCAAGGAGGCGTTCCCGGCCGCCGATCTCCGCGGCCTGCAGAGCTTCGTGGCGGCGAATCGACTCGACCACGGCTACGCCTCCTACGTGAATGCCCCGGTGGTCACGGCCGGAACTGACTTCCGGGTCCGCGCCTATCCGGTCGGCAGGTGCGCCCCGACCGGTGACGCCCTCTGCCGCTATGGGATCCACCGCATCGACTCCTGGTACGCGCCAAGGCCCGGGACGAGGAGCTTCTTCCTCGCCGCCGAGCGACCGGGCTGGCCGCGGCTGGGCGGCCCGCCGGCTCGTTGGGGCCCGCCGGTGGCCGAGAGACAGTTCGGGCCGTTCCGGATCTACGCCTACGATTATGACCTCGCCTTCGCCCTGGCGTCCGGAGGGCCGCCCGGTCAGGACCGCGCCGCGACGGCGCGCAGGTAGACCCCTATAGATTCCTCGCGATGCAGCTTTCGGTGAGGCCGCTGCTCAGGCCGCTGGTGAGGCGGCTGCCGGAGTCCCTGCAGCCTGTGGCGATCCGAAGGCTGGAAGCGGTTCGTGAGGGCTTGGTCTGGTCGATACCCCTCGCGATGTACGGACGGTGCGCCCTGAACGGCTCGGGAAGCAGCTTCGTGCTCGGGGGGAGGCGTTACCGGTATCTGTGGCACCCGTACATGGCGACCTGGAGGACCGAACGAGCGGTGGAGGTGCCGGTCGCCTGGGACCGCGTTCGAAACACCGACCCGGCAAGCACGCTGGAGATCGGCAACGTCCTCTCCCACTACTTCCTCACCAGCCACACCGTCGTGGACAAGTACGAGCGCGCACCCGGGGTGATCAACGAGGACGTGGTCAGCTACTCGCCGGGCCGCAGGTACGACCTGATCGTCTCCGTCTCGACCCTAGAGCACGTCGGCTGGGACGAGAAGCCGCGGGACCCGACGAAGGTTCTGCATGCCATCGATCGCCTGCGCGGCCTCCTGACCGACGCCGGCGAGCTCATCTTCACCGTCCCGAAGGGCTGGCATCCCGAGCTGGACACCTACATCTCCAAGGACCGCATCCCCTTCGCCGAGCGCCGGTGCCTGAAGCGGATCTCGGCTGACGGTCGCTGGGCGGAGGTGGACTGCCGTGAGCTGGAGGAGGTCCGCTACGACACCCCGTTCCCCTATGCGAACGGGGTCACCTTCGGCGTGGTCCGCAACTAGGCGGCGCGCTCGTAGACCTCCTCGTAGCGCTCGGCGATCCGGTCCCAGGTGAACTCCTCGAGCCACCGCGCGCGGCCGCTCGCCGCGAGCCGCGAGCGCTCGGCCGCGTCGCTCCAGAGCCGGGCGATCTCGGCCCCGAAGGCGTCCGGGCTCGCGGTGACCAGGCCGTCTCGCCGGGAGGATGGGACGACCACGCCGCCCCCGGTCCATTGCGCGATTTCGGCGGCGTTCCCCGCCGCGGTGCTCACGAACGGCGTGGCCGAGGCGACCGCCTCGAACAGGACCAGCGGCGAGCACTCGACCTGCGAGCCGAAGACGAAGAGGTCGGCCGCCCCATAGGCCGCGAGCACCTCGACGCGCGGGACGTCGAGGATCCGGACTCGCTTGCGGCCGGCGGTCCTGATCCGGGTGGTGAACGCCCGGCGGCGGCAATCCCACTGGCAGCCGGCGCGCAGAGGGCTGTTCCCGATCACGACGAGGGTGCCGCCCCCGGTGTTTGCGCGCCGGAAGCCCTCGATCGCGAGGGCGTGGCCCTTGCGCCAGTTGTGCGGGCCGACGGTGAGCAGCAGCGGTTCGTCCGGATCGACCCCGTGGCGCTCGCGAAAGTCCGAGTCGGTTCCCTCGAACTCCTCCAGGCTCGCCCCGTTGGGGACGACGTTCAGGTTCTCGAGGCCGGCTCGCCGGGCGAACTCGATGTCCTGGTAGCCGCCGGAGTGGAAGATGAGCTCGTCGAATCGCCGGAGGTCCTCGGGGAGCCTCGCGAAGTAGTCCGCGTACGCCGGGTCCTCCAGGCCGGAGAAGCCACAGGGCGCGAGGACGGTGCCCGCGGGGATGCGGTCCAGGATCGGCAGGAGGGCGTCGGTCGTCCACTGCTGCGCGGCGTAGGTCATGACGACGTCGAAACCGCCCTCCAGCACGAATGAGCGGTACCGGTCCGCCTCGCCGCTGATGCCGCGGACGGCGTTCCCCGAGACGTCGAACTCCTCGATCCGCACTCCGTCGAGCTCGGCCTCGCCGCGCTGGGGCAGCCGCGTGGTGGCCACGGTGACCTCGTGGCCGCGCCGGACGAGCTCCCGGGAGACGTGCCTGACGACGGCCTGGGCTCCTCCCGGGCTCGGGTGGTAGAGCTCGACGCAGTGCAGGATCTTCAGGGCGGGTCCCTCCGGGAGGCGGGGATGGCGGATCTGGCGGGCGAGAGGCCTGAGGGTATGTTGTCGCCGTGGCTGCCGAGCCGCCGCGCATCAGCGTGGTGATCCCGACCTACCAGCGGCTGGAGGCCTGCAAGCGGGCGATCGCCTCGGCGCTGGAGCAGGAGCTGCCCGCCCTCGAGGTCCTCGTGTGCGACGACGGCTCGGCCGACGGCACCCAGGAGGCGCTCGAGAGCTGGGCCGGCGAGGAGCCGCGCCTGCGCTACCTGCGCCTGCCGCGCAACTACGGAGCGCCCGCGGCGGGTCGCAACCTCGGAACGGAGAGGGCGCGGGGCGAGTGGATCGCCTTCCTCGACGACGACGACCGCTGGCTCCCGGAGAAGCTGCGGATCCAGGGCGAGGCGATCTCGACGGGCCGCTATGACGTCGTGGCCTGCGACGCGACCCGCAGCGGCAGCGGCCGGCCGTACTTCGGGCTGGAGCGGGCGGTGGAGCCCGACCGCGCCGAGCTGCTGCGGCACAACCCGATCATCACCTCGACCGCGATCGCCAGGCGCTCGGCCCTGCTCGACGCGGGCGGCTTCACCGACTCGGCCGTGGGGATGTCGATCACCGGCGTCGAGGACTATGCCGCGTGGCTCAATCTCGCCTTCCGCGGCGCCCGCTTCGTCGTCCTGCCGGACCCCCTGGTGGTCTACGAGGACACGGGCGAGGACCGCGTGAGCACCGCCGCGGCGCGCCAGGAGGCCGAAGTGGCCGCGGTCCGCTGGCGCCTCTGGTTGCGCCGCCCGTACGACGTGGCGGTGCTGGGCTCCGCGCTGCGGGGGACGCTCGACGCGTGGCGGCTGCGAACTTGACGCCCCGCGTCTTCATGGGCGGCCTGATCCGCGACGGCGAGGAGTCGCTCGACCGTGTCCTCGCCTTCATCGACGAGGCGCACGAGCGGCTCCCGAGGCTCGCGGCATACGTTTTCGAGAACAACAGCGGCGATCGGACCCCGGAGTTGCTCCGCGAGGCGGCGAGCGCCCGCCCTCACCTCGACGTGCGCACGGAGGTCTGGGATCTGGATGAGTTCCGCGAGGCCTCGAAGGCGCGGACCTGGGACAACAAGCCCTGCCGCCTCGAGCTGATCTCGGAGGCGCGGAATCGGCTCCTCGACTGGATGCGCGAGGCCGGATTCTCGGCGGGCGACCGAGTGGTGATCGTCGACTGGGACTTCCTCGAGCCGCCGCCGCTCGATCCCCTCGTCCGGACGATCACGGAGATGCCCGAGGGCGCGGACGCCGTCTTCGCCAACGGCGTAGGCCGGACGGGCCGCTACTACGACCTCTACGAGCTGCGGACCAGGCAGCACCCGCTGGGCCCGGAGCTGCTCGGCGACCGCTTCTGGACTTCGCGGCGGCGGAAGCGGGACCTCTCCCGCGTGATCGACCCGGCCGAGGAGCCGATCGAGGTCTACTCGGCCTTCGCCGGGCTCGCGGTCTACTACGCCGAGGCGCTGGAGGGCGTGCGCTACTCGCCCTATCCCACGCCCGAGCTCCACGCCTTCAACAGGGAGCGCCTGGCGGAGGATGGCGACAACCCGGAGGTCCGCCGGGTGCGGCGCGGGAAGGCCGAGAAGATCCGGGACGGGGCGCTGCTCGGAGCCCACCTCTTCGACGACGAGCTCTTCTACGTCAACAACTCGGGCTTCAACTTCCCGATCGCCGCCGAGCACGTGAACCTACACATCGCGATGCGCGCGAAGGGGCGCGGCAGCCTGCTCATCCTGCCGGGCCTGCCCTACTACTCCCACCACTAGCGCGGCGAAACCGGCCCGGGCCAGGCTACGATCGCGGTCCGGGGGGAACCGGCTGAAGGGAGCGGCCCCGGGTTCGTCCGTGCGGATTCTTCTCAGCTACAGCTCCGACCTCTTCGATCCTCGGCTGCCTCTGGCCGAGCAGAAGCACCGTGGCTCCTCCGCCCACATCATCTCCCGGACGCTGCACGACTGCCTGGCGCGGCGTGGCGAGGTCACCTTCATCGACGCGGCCTCTCCCGAGGAGGTCGAGGGCGAGCGCTTCGACCTCTTCGTCGGCATCCTCCGCAACTTCTCCCGGATCCAGGAGCTGTGCGAGGTCGAACGCAGCATCCTGGTCGCCGTCAACATGCACCCGGCGGAGCACAACCGCCTGCTGCTCGACTTCGTCGTGCGGGAGGGGCTGCCGACGACCGCGATGCACTCGCTGGACCTCCACGACGTGGAGGCCCGCAGCCGGGACATCGATGCGGCCGACCTGATCCTCCTCTTCGGCAACGTCCGCACGCTCAACAGCTACGCGGAGAACGGGGTGCCAATCGAGAAGATCAAGCTCGTCAACGGCGGCTCGGACCTGCCCTTGGAGCGGGCCCCGGCCCGCGCGACGGAGAGCGAGGAAACGCAACTGGTCTATTGCGCGTCCGAGATCGGCCTCCGCAAGGGCTTCGACGTCCTCGAGAGCGCCGTGGCCGATGCCGGCCTCGACCGGCTCGGCGCGCACCTCCACATCGTGGGGACGGCCTCATACGACCACTACCGGAAGCGGGTCGAGGAGCTCGCCGAGCGGCTCGGCCCTCGCGTCACCGATCACGGCTGGCTGCCGGCGAGCAGCGCCGAGTACCGGGAGCTGCTCGAGAACGCCGACTATCTCCTCTTCCCCTCCCTGGAGGAGGGCCAGGCCGGGACGATCCTCGACGCGATGGCCTGCGGGGTTATCCCGCTGATCAGCGAGAACTGCGGTGTCGACTTCGCGCCGCTCGGCTTCTGCGAGCTCGCGACCGCGTCCGGGCGGAACGTGGAGCTGCTGCGCGAGGCGTGCGGGCTGCCGGCGGATGAGCGGCAGCGCCTGCGGGAGAAGACGCTCGAGTACTTCGACGAGTTCCACGGGGACTTCGAGTGGAAGATCGACGTCGCCGTCGGCGACCTCCTCGACGACGCTCCGAGGCCGCACGTCAGCGTCGTCCTGCCGGTCTACAACAAGGAGGGCGTCCTGGCCGAGCTGCTCAGGCTCCTCGACCGCGCGCTGATCTCCTACGGGGCCGTGGACCTCTGCGTGATCCTCGACGGCTGCACGGACCACTCGGAGCGCGTGGCCCGTCGCTTCTTCCGCGACCGCGGCGACTATCCGGTCGAGATCCTCACGACGCCCAACATCTTCGAGGTGCGGAACAACAACCTCGGCCTGCAGAGGGCCACCGGCCGCTACGCGATGATCGTCCAGGACGACAACTTCATCTACGACCCAGACTGCATCCTGGAGGCGGTCACCTTCATGGAGAAGTCGAGCCGCGCCGCGATCGTCGGGGGCCTCGCGGGCGTCAACTATTACCCCAGGGAGACTCGCGGCCTGCAGGGCCCGGGTCAGGTCTACGCCGACGACAACGAGGTCTACTGGCGCCAGGACGCCGCGACGGACCCGGCGCTGACGCGCCGCATCTTCCAGGCGGACGCGTGCATGAGGGGGCCCCTCTTCATCTCGAAGGAGTTCATGGAGGAGCACGGCTACCTGGACGAGGCCTTCGTCCCGCTCCACTGCGACGACATGGACCTCTGCTTCCGCGCCGCGTCGGTCGGCCGGAAGGTCTACGCGATCCTCATGGACGTCGAGAACGACTCGCTGACCATGAGGAGCTACGACTCCGAGAAGTCCCGCTGGTTCAGCGAGGTCGCGAAGCGCAACCTCGCCCTCTTCTACGAGCGCTGGACGCCGTCGACGGAGAAGGACTACCTCTGGATGCACCGGACGAGAATCGGCCGCAGGAAGGCGGTCGGCGAGACGGTGCTGGGGGCGCCGCAGCGAGCGCGCCGGCGCTACCTGGCGGCTCGGAGGCGATGGCTCAACACCCACCGCGCGATCGAGCTCGCCGCCGGAGCGAAGCGGCGCGTGCTGGGCGGAGTCTGAGTCAGGGCTGGCGCTCCCAGCTCTCCCAGATCCACGGATAGCTCCACATCTCCCGGTGCGTGCGGGAGAGCCCCTCCTGGATCGCTCGCCGCCTCGGCTCGGCGTCCGGCGCCTCCGGGTGGAACTGGATCTGCAGATAGCGAATGCGACCCGCCCGCCCGGCCGACAGCAGCCGCTCCAGCAGCTCGAACTCACCGCCCTCGATGTTGACCTTCAGCAGGTCAACCTCGTCGCGGTCCAGGCCGTCGATGACCTCGACGACGTCGCGGAGCTCGATCTCTTCCCGGTCCGCCTCGACCCCGACCGGCGTCACGACCGCTGACGAAGCCCCCTCGTCGACGAGGATCGAGTTGCGCCGGCTCTCGCCGCCCAGCCCGAAGCGATGGACCGTGACCAGCGGGTTGTGGGCGAAGCGGCCCGCGATCGCCTCCGCGAACGGCCCGACCGGCTCGAACACCTCGATCCGGCAGCCGAACCTGCAGAAGATGTCGGCCGCGAAGTTGCCGCGGTAGCCGCCCGCGTCGAGCACCAGCGAGCCGGGCTCGAGGTCGTAGTCGAGCCGCAGGGTCTCGTCGCCGCGGTCTGCGTACCACTGTCTCTCCCGCTGCTGCCGGCGCAGGGAGGCCCGCTCGTGCTCGGAGCGGTAGACGAAGGGGGCGAGGCGGGAGAGGGCCCCGGCGGCGAGCTCCAGGAATCGGCGTAGAGCGCGGCGCAGTCCGGTCAAGCCGGCTGCTCGGCGTAGCTCCTGGCCACCTCGCCGATCGACCCCCGCATCCGGATCGACCCGCGGTCGAGCCACATCCCCGTCGAGCACACCGACTGGACCAGGTCGAGATCGTGGCTCATGAAGATGATCGTGCGTCCCTCGCGGTTGAGGCGGGCGAGGGCGGTCGCGCACTGCTCGCGGAACGAGTCGTCCACGACGGCGAGAACCTCGTCGAACACGTAGGTGTCCGCCGGGAAGCAGGTGGCGGTGGCGAAGGAGAGCCTTGCCTGCATGCCGCTCGAGTAGCGCTTCAGGGGCGTATCCATGTAGCGGTGGATTCCGGCGAAGTCGGTGATCGCATCCATCTCGTCCCGGATCGCCTTTCGGCTCAGCCCGAGGATAGTCCCGAGCAGCTCGACGTTCTCACGGCCGGTCAGCTCGGGATGGAAGCCCGCGCCGACCTCGAGCAGGGGGACCAGGCGCCCCCAGACCTCGATCTTCCCGGTGTCCTGCATCGCGATCCCCGCGATCAGCTGCGTGAGCGTCGACTTCCCGGAGCCGTTGGCGCCGACGATCCCGAAGAACTCCCCCCGGTGCACCTCGAAGCTGACATCGGTGAGCGCCCAGAACCGATCCCTGTCGTAGTCCCGGCGGACCAGGGTGCTGAGCGTGTGCTGGAGGCTCAACTCCTCCCCGAGGCCGTAGCTCTTCCCGACGCCCTGGCAGCGGAGGGCGAGATCTGTGGGGGCCTCCCCGCCGTTGAGGTCAGACGTAGTCGGCAAAGCGGGTCTCCATCCGGCCGAACACGTACCAGCCCCCGATCACCATGAGGACGGTCTCCACCAGCGCGACGACGATCGCGAACATGTCCGGCGAGCTCCCGAGCAGGGACCAGCGCCAGGCCTCGATCATCCCCGAGGCCGGGTTGAACGCGAGGACCTTGGCGAAGCTCCCGGCCGCGCTGAGCGGATAGCCGACAGGCGTCAGGAAGATCCCGGCCTGAACGATGAGCGGCGCCAGCGCGATCGCGTCGCGGAAGCGGCCTCCAAGCGCGGTGACGAGCAATGTGAAGCCGAACGTCATGACCAGCAGCCAGGCGATCAGGATCGGCATCGCCAGGGCCTGGATCGAGAGGCTGCCGCTGACCGCGGCCGCGATCACGCTGGCCACCAGGACCACCCCGAGTGGGGGCAGCACCGAGATCAGCGTGCCCGTGACGAAGGCGAGGCGCGGACAGGGGCTGCGTCGCACCACCTGGAAGTTGGACGGCAGAGCCGCCGGTGCAACCGTGATCGTCATCTGCACGTAGGTCCAGACCGCGAGGCCGGTCAGCGCGAAGACGACGTAGGGCACGCTTCCGGTGTCGACGGTGGTCACCTTCGAGAAGGCGATCGAGACGGCCGCGAGCATTCCGAGCGGCTGCAGCACGAGCCAGAGCGGCCCGAGCGCCGACTGCTTGTACTTGGCCTTGATGTCGCGGAGGCCCATCATCCAGCCGACCCGCCGGCTCGTCCAGAGGGACGAGAGCCGGATTCGCCGCTTCATCGGGACGGCGACGCGCACGCTGGTGTCGACGAGGCCCATGGAGGCGCCGGCGAGGTCGGCCGCCGACGCGGCCTCGGCCTGTGTGGAGCTGGGGCTCATGTCGTGGAGTCTAGGTTCCGCCTGGTCGCCGGGCTCAGGGCAGCCCGATGCGCTCGAAGATCGCCGCGAAGCGGTGATCATAGGTGTGCTCGGCTCGGACGCGCCGGTATCCGGCGTCCGCCACGCGGGCGCGCTCGTCCTCGTGGTCGAGCCACCAGCTCACCTGGGCGACGAGGTCGTCCGGGGACTCGAACAGGGCGATCTCCTTGCCAGGCGTCAGATAGTCCTCGAGGTAGGCCACCCTGTCGGTGAGCAGGAAGCCGCCGCTGCCGGGGACCTCGAACGTGCGGCCCTTGATCTGGCTCTTGCGCTCCTCCTTCCTGCCGGTCAGCCTGCGCAGGAGGCGCACGGGGAGCCGTCCAGGCGTGAAGGCGCTCGAGAGGTTCAGGTTGATCCTGCTGGCGCCGAACACCCGGACCATCTCGTCGTGCTCGATCCGGCCACCGGGCCAGCCGAAGCCCCAGCAGCGGACGTCGATCCCCTCGGCTCGCAGGCGCTCCACGGTCGCGGGCCGGTCGCCGTAGGACTGCCCGATGAAGGTCACGTCGTACTCGAGCTCATCGGCGGTCCGGTCGTAGGCGTAGCGATTGCAGGCCCACTGCGAGAGGATCACGTTCTCGTAGCCGATCGCCTCGTACTTGGGAAGGGAGTCGCGGTCGGTCGTCACCGACCAGTCGAAGGCCGGGGCGAAGTGGCGGCTGAAGCGGTCGAAGCGCCAGTGGTCGTCGGTGAACCAGTTGACCGTGGGCCCGCCCGCACGGCTCACGCCCCGGATCGTGTCGGTGTCGATCTCGTCCTCGAAGAGGACGAAGAAGGAGAGATCCGGCGAGGCCTCCTCGGCGGCGGCGAGCAGTCGGCGGTTCATCTCGCCCTTGCCGTGCGCCTTCTTCTCCGCCATGAAGTCGAAGGGGACCACCTCGTGGCCCATCCCGTCGAGGGCGCTGCGGAAGTTCGTCTCCTCGAAGCTCGGCCCGCGGGAGGGGTCGCCGTAGTCGTCGGCCATCGCCACGTAGAGGATCTTCATCGCGTCACCCGGTGATCCCCGCCGACGCCCGGCGGATCCGCGGCGCGACGCTGCTGACCGCCTTCGCGACTCCCGGCACCGTCATCGCCATCGCCGCCGCGAGCGAGAGCGGGCTGAGCCTGGTCTCCAGCGAGGCGCGGAACGAGCGGCGCGCGTCGCCCGAGCGGCCGAGCGCCGCCCGGCAATAGCCGATCATCAGCAGGTCGTGGGCGATGGTGCGGCGGACGAGCTCAGGGTCGCCGGGGAGCTCGGCGTAGCGCTGGTGAATCAGATGCTTGGTCTCCCAGATCTCGAGGGCGCGGTAGGAGAGGTTGCCGCCGTGCTCCCGAAGCCGGACGACGAGGCGCGGCTCGAAGTAGAAGGTCGCTCCCGCCGAGAGGGCGCGCATCCAGAACTCGTAGTCCTCGCCGACGAGCGGCTCGTAGCCGCCGAGGTCCAGGTAGAGCGAGCGCCGCACGACCGCGCTCGGATCCGCGATCAGGTTCTCGGGATACATCTCGCGCGCGAACGCTCGCGTGTCGAGCAGGCCGGTGTTCCGCGGGCGGACGTGGTCGCCGCTGGCGAGCCCGAACCGCTCCGCTCCGCCGAAGACCACGTCGATCTCGGGATGCCGCGCGAGCGCGTCGCATTGCCACTCGAGCTTGCGCGGCTCCCAGACGTCGTCCGCCGGGCAGAGCGCCACGTAGTCGCCCTTCGCCTCCCGGAAGCCCGTGTCGAACGCGCCCGGACAGCCGCGGTTCTCCTGGCCGATCAGGCGGACGCGATCGTCGTAGCCGTTCACGACGTCCACGGTCCCGTCCGTTGAGCCGTCGTCCACGACGATCACCTCGAGCGGCGCGAGCGTCTGGGCGAGGATCGCGTCGAGCGCCTCGGCGATGAAGCGCTCCTCGTTGTAGGCGGGGACGACGACGCTGATCGTGGGCCCCTGCGCGGCGGTCATCCGCGGCAGGTTAGGACGTGCGAACCTTGCGCCCCTTGAAGGTCGGCCTCAACCTGCTGCATCTCGTGCCCGGCGAGACCGGCGGCTCGGAGATATACGCGAGGCGGCTCGTCCCCGCCCTGGCCGAGACCGGTCGCGTCGAGCTCGTCCTGCTCGCTTCCGTGGAGGGGGCTCCGGCGATCCGCGCGGAGCCGTGGGCCGGAAGCCTCGAGGTGCAGGAGCTGCCGGTCCGCGCGACCGGGCGGGGACGGCGGGTGATGGCTGAGCAGCTCGCGCTGCCGCGGGCCGCCCGTCGTGCCGGGGTCGACCTGCTCCACAACCTGTTCAGCACGGCCCCGGCGCGCCCCGGCGTGCCCCAGGTGACCACCATCCACGATCTGATCTACCGCCGGTCTCCCGAGGCGCACTCGCGGCTCCGGAGGCTGGGGATGCGGGTCGTCGTTCCCCTCGCGGCGCGGCGATCGACGCGGATCATCGCGATCTCGGAGGCCACCAAGCGGGACGTCGTCTCCATGCTGGGCGTGGACCCGGCACGCGTGGACGTCGTCTACGAGGGTCCCGGCTTCTCCCCGGTTCCTCCCGCCTCCGAGGAGGAGATCCGCCGCCGCCACTCGCTCGGCGAGGCCCCGATCGTCCTCAGCGTCTCCGCCCACCGGCCGCATAAGAACCTCGAGCGGCTGATCGAGGCCGTCGCAGCCCTCGAGCAGCCCGCCGTCCTCGTCGTCCCGGGCTACGAGACGCCCTGGGAAGGCGAGATCGCCCGGCGCGTCCAGCGGGCCGGGGCGGAGATGCGAGTGCGCCTCCTCGGCTGGATCGGCGACGCGGAGCTGGAGGGCCTCTACGAATCCGCCGCCTGCCTCGCCTTCCCTTCCCTGGCGGAGGGGTTCGGGTTGCCGGTGCTGGAGGCGATGGCCCGCGGCCTGCCGGTTGCCTGCTCGAACACGACCTCGCTGCCCGAGGTGGCGGGTGAGGCCGCGCTCTACTTCGACCCGACGGACGTGGAGGCGATGCGCGATGCGATCGGGCGCCTGCTCGACGACCCCGCCCTGCGGCAGCGGCTGGCCGCCGCCGGCCGGAAGCGGGCGGCGTCGTTCACCTGGGAGCGTGCGGCCGAGGGCACCATCTCCTCCTACGAGCGCGCCCTGGCGAGCTGAGCGGCGGCGTCGATTCCGGCGATCGCCTGCTCCGGGCCGAAGCGGGCGATCAGCTCGTCCATCGGCGCCGATGACGAGCGCGCGCGGAGGGCCTCGGCCAGCTCAGCGGCGGTCTCATAGGGCGTGACCGGCAGCCCGTCGAAGTCCGGCGAGTAGAGGGGCGCGCGAACGACCACCGGGACGCCGTAGGCGAGCGCCTCGATGATCGCGGTCGGCTGCGCCTCCTTCCCGGTGGAGGGGACGATCAGGGTGTCGATCGAGCCGAGGAACCCCGGCACGTCGTTCGTCTCCCCTATCAGGCGGACGCGGTCGCCCAGGCCGAGCTCCGCGATCCGCCGGTCCACGCGCGCCGCGTAGTCGGCGTCCTGCCGCCCTCCGGCGACCATGAGGTTCTTCCAGGCCGGCGCGGCGGCGGGATCGGCGAGCTCCTCGATCAGCTCGACGACCCCCTTCTCGGGGATCAGCCGCGCCATCACCCCGAGCGTCGGCTCGCTGTGGGCGGGCGTGAGCACCCGCTCGCCGCGCGCCCGCTCGAAGTCCTCGCGTGCCAGGAAGTTGTTGATCTTCGTCACCTGCGCGCCCGGCAGCGCCTTCTCATACTCCTGAGCGGCGTTGGCTCCGATCGCGACCAGCCCGCCCCAGCGACGGTAGGCGAGGCGGGCGGTCGGTCGCGCGGCGGTGTCGCGCTCATGTGCCACGTAGACGATCGCGGGACCGCCGGAGCGGGGGGCGGCCGCGTGGAGGAAGGCGTGCGCCCGGGGGTGGTTCCCGACCACGATCGCGCTCGAGTCGAGCCCGGCGAGGAAGCGACGGGTCCGCCGGATCGCTGGCAGCACCTTGGGGTTCCACGGGGCGGGCTTGGGGAGGCGGAGATCCTCCACGACCTGGGCCTTTCGGCCCGTCTCGCGCAGCGCCTCCACCAGCCGCAGCCCGAAGCGTTGCCCGCCGCCGTGGATCTCGGCGTGGTCGAGCAGCCAGACATCGCCAGTCCGGGCTGGCACGCTCAGCCGTAGTACCGGGTGATGGTGAGCAGCATCGCCGCCGCGGTGTGGGCCACCGCGAGGCAGACGAGCACGACGCCCGCCGCCGGCCCGTAGCGCTTGCCGGCGCCGCGGGCGGCCAGCGCGATCAGGCCGCCGTACAGCGCGAGCAGGGGAAAGAGATAGCGCGGCTGCTCGTAGCCGGTTGCCCCCTCGATCCGGGCGATGTAGCTCACGCCGCCGATCAGGATCAACAGCCCTGCGATCAAGGTCAGGTACGTGATCAGCTCCCCGATACGAGCGCGAACCACGGCGCGCGCCCGGACGAGCTCGCGCGCCGCCAGTCCGACGATCCCGGCGAAGATGAGAAGCGCGAGGTTGTAGACCCAGTGGGCGAAGCCGTAGTCGAGCCAACCGAACTGGCCGATGAACCCGTTGAACCAGACATGGCGGAGCGGGAAGGCGGGGAACAGCGGGTGCATCGAGGGGAGGCGCGGGAGGTAGAACTGCCACATGTAGCTGAACGCGCCACCCACTTTCGCGGACACGGTCTCGGTGCCGCCCGGAACGACGATCCCGGTCGGCCCCTGGACTCCGCCGACGCCGAAGTAGAGGCCGCGGTCCCAGACCGTGGAGTTGAGGAGCATGTAGAGGCCGAGGGGAACCACGACCATCGCGAACGCCGCCACGGCGCCGCGGAGTGCCTCCTGCCTGCTCTCCCCGCGCGCTCTGAGCACCAGCACCAGCAGTCCGATCGCGATCCCGGGTGCGAGCCCGAGCATGTTCATCTTGGAGAGGATCCCCAGGGCAGCGAAGCCCCCGATCGCCAGGCCGCGCGGCATGGTCAGCCCCCAGCGGAACGCGAGGGCAAGTGTGTAGAAGGTCCCCGCGGACGCCAGGTAGAGCACCGTGTCGCTCGTCACGCCGCTCGCCGTGAAAGCGAACATCGGCTGGAAGGCAACCGCCAGTGCGCCGACCGTCCACGTCCAGGGCGTGCTCGGCAGCAACTCGCGGAGGAAGAGGAACACGAGCAGCACCGTGCACGCGGCGAGCAGGGCGGAGAAGAGACGCAGGAAGTGCACGCGATCCGGCAGCGAGGTCCAGGGAGAGAGGTGGTACACGCCCGCCGCCGTGAAGTAGTAGAGCGGCGGATTGTTCGTGTCCGTCGTGTACCCGCCCGCGCTGCTGCGGCTATACGAGGTACCGACATCCAGCTGGAGACGCTTCTGATAGATCGACGTCCCGGGCACCCGCACGTCCTTGCGCCGCTGGACCGCCTTCCAGCGCATCACGTCGAGCAGGTGGCGCTGCTCCGGCGAGAAGTGCTGGATCCCGCCCCTACCCGTCGGCGGCTTGCCGGTCTCCGCGATGTGCTGCACGTAGGCGACGTGTCCCGCCTCGTCCGGCACCTGGAAGAGCGGCGTGATCAGCCCCCACGCGACGCAGACCATGAACGCCACCGCGAAGCAGATCCAGGCGGCCGTCGGGAGCGTGGGGTGCCGCAAGCGCGTCGGTTGCCGCGCGGCCTCGCTTCGGGCCTTCGTCTCCCGCGTCCGCTGGAGCAGCTCCCGGGTCGCCATCAGGTCCGCCGCTCCGGCAAGAACACGACGGACCAGATCGCCAGGGCGGCGGCGCAAATTGCGACCAGGGCCGCGGCCCAGATCGACCAGCCGCCGAGCGGACCGGTCTGCGCGTTCGCGTAGCGATTGGCGATCGCGCCAGTCTGAGAGACCCAGCTTGCCGAGCCGTGGCGCAGGAAGAAGACGCTCGCGATCAGCCGCCTATCGCTGTTCTTCCCGGGGGGGTGCCTAAGCCGCTTTGGCCCGCCCGAGATCGCGATCCGCCCCTTGCCGGGGTTGGAGAAGCAGATCCGGGCGCGATGAGCCGCGGGGGTATGCGGGTGCAACCGGATCCGGTTGATGACCGGAGTCACGATCTGCGTCCCACTCGACACCACGTGGCCCGAGTCGTAGACCTCCACCCTGAGGCGGCGAGCTCCCTCGATCAGCCGGGTGACGATCACCTGCACCCGGTTCGCGTCCGCAGGGATGCGGGAGACCCGCTGGCAGTGCTGCGCCCCGCGTCCCAGGAACACGCTCGGGACGCTGGGCTCGACCGTGTTGGTCCCAGCCTTGACCGGGTTGGAATCCAAGGCAAACGCAGCCACCGCGACAGCGATCAGGACGAGTCCCGCGGCCGCCGCCGCCAGGCGCTCCCTCATCTACTCGGGTCGCCGCAGGCCGATGATCGAGAGCAGGAACGAGGTGAAGAACACCTGCGCGCCGACGGTGACCAGGGTGGCCGAGAGCACGGCGAGCTGCCCCTCCGCGAGGCTGCCGAAGCCGTTGTCGATCCACATGCCGAGCAGGACGCCGCCCGAGATCAGGCCGGCGACCGCGATCCCTCCACCGATCAGCAATCCGTGCTCGAGCCTGTAGCGCTGCCGCATTCGCCCAAACCAATCGTCCTGTTCACCCATGAAGTAGACGCCGTACGCCCGCGCGCAGAGGCCGAGCGCCAGCAGCTGCACGCCGAGCACCACCAGCAGCGACCCGGCGATCTCGGCGTGGATGCCCCAATCGCGGCCGAGGATCGAGAGGTTGGTCAGGACGATCGCCATGATCAGCGCGCCCGTCGCGACCATCACCGTCCCCGGGATCAGGAAGAGATGCCGCGGGCTGTGGATCAGGAGGAACCGGAGGTGCCGCCAGCCGTCGCTCCAGGTCGAGAGCTTCGACTCCCCCTGGCGCGGGTGGTAGGAGATCGGGAACTGGCGGATGTCGAGGCCCGACTTCGCCGCCTTGATGACCATCTCCGAGGCGAGCTCCATGCCGGTCGTCCGCAGGTCGAGCCGCGGCAGGACATCCCGTCGCACGGCGCGCATGCCGCAGTGGGCGTCGTTCACATGGGTGCCGAACAGCGTGTTGAGCAGTCCGGTGAGGACCGGGTTCCCGACATGGCGGTGGAGCCAGGGCATTGCGCCTGGCTGGATGCCCTTCATCCGGTCGCCGATGACCATGTCCCCGCCGTCCTCGAGCTCGGCGACGAAGCGAGGGAGCTCGCCGACGTCGTAGGTCATGTCGGCGTCGAGCATCACGATGTAGCGCCCGCGGGCTGCGGCGAGCCCTGCCAGGTACGCGTTGCCGTAGCCGCGCTGCGGCTGCAGGACGACGCGCGCCCCGGCGCCCGCCGCCAGGTCGCCGCTGCCGTCCGTCGAGCCGTTGTCGACGACCACGACCTCGCCCTCGTAGCCCCCGTCCTCGAGGGCCTTACTCGCGGAGCGCACGCACACCTCGATCGACTCCGCCTCGTTCAGGCAGGGGATCACCACGGACACTTCGAGGATCGAGGAATCCGCCGGCCGCTCGGCGATTTCAGGTACGGAGATGCCGCTCATGGCTGCCTCGGCCGGGAGTCTAGGGCGCTGATTCGGCTATGGCACGGATAGATTGGCCCGATGACCGACGCGCCGCTCAGCCACTGCAAGCTCTGCGAGCTGGAGGACTTCTCAGACCCCGAGCTGCGGGAGCTGATTCGCGGCGTCTTCGCGTCGGACCGCGAGTACTTCGGCGATCCGGACTTCCCGGCGGGGCGCGAGTACCGCAAGTACTGGGAGGTCGCGATGACCCTGCGGGCGTTCCGCTCGCTGGGCGTGCTGCGGGACGACGCCCGCGTGCTGGGGGTGGGCGCGGGACGCGAGGCGACCGTCTACTGGCTCACGCGCCACGTCGGGGAGGTCGTGGCGACCGACCTCTACGAGACCGAGGACAACTGGTCCGAGAGCGACTCGAGCACCGACATGCTCACCGATCCGGGCCGCTACTGGGACAGCGAATGGAAGCCGGACCGCCTCACCGTCCGGCACATGGATGCGCTCCGACTGGAGTTCAAGGACGATTCGTTCGACGCGATCTTCTCCTCGAGCTCGATCGAGCACTTCGGCGACTTCCCGGACGTGCGGCGCAGCGTCGAGGAGATGTTCCGCGTGCTGCGGCCGGGCGGGGTCCTCGCAATCTCGACCGAGTTCCGGCTCGAGGGCGACCACATCGGCTATCCCGGGCTCCTGCGCTTCGACGAACCGGAGCTGCGCGCGCTCCTGTTCGACGGGCTCTGGTGGGATCCGGCGTCGCCGCTCGACCTCGGGATCTCGGAGGAGACCGTGGCCGGCGCGGTGGAGGCGAGGGAGGCGATCGCCGACCAGCGCGCCGGCAAGCGGGGCTGGAGCCAATACCCCCACCTGGTGCTTCGCCACGAGCAGTTCCTCTGGACGAGCGTGCACGTCGCGCTCGTCAAGTCCGGACTGACCTCGGCGGAGTGGCGGCGCCGGACGCCCGAGCTGCCGCCGAAGGTGTCGATCGGGCAGAAGCTGAAGAGGCGCGCGTATCCAGCGGTCGCCTGGGGCCGGCGCAGACTGGGCCGCGGCGAACCTGAGATCTAGCCCGAGAGCGTGTCGAGGTCGGCGCGCACCATCAACTCGACCAGCTGATCGAAACCGGTCTTCGCCTCCCAGCCGAGCTCGCGCTTCGCCTTGGTCGGATCGGCGACGACCTCCTCGATGTCCGCCGGGCGGGCGAGATCGGGGTCGATGCGAACGTGGTTCGCCCGCTTCAGATCGACGCAGGCGAAGGCGGCGTCGACGAAGTCGCCCACCGAGTGGGCGACCCCGGTGCCGATCACGTAGTCGCCGGGGTCGTCCTGCTGGAGCATCAGCCACATCGCCTCGACGTACTCCTTGGCGTAGCCCCAGTCGCGGCGCACGTCCAGGTTCCCGAGGACGAGCTCGTCGGCGAGACCGAGCTTGATCTTTGCGACACCCTCGCTGATCCGGCGCGTCACAAAGGCGGCGCCGCGGCGGGGAGACTCGTGGTTGAACAGGATCCCGGAGCTCGTGTGAAGGCCGAAGCTCTCGCGATAGTTGACGGTGATGAAGTGCCCGTAGACCTTCGCGACGCCGTACGGGCTGCGGGGGTAGAACGGGGTCCTCTCAGTCTGCGGCACCTCCCGCGCCCGCCCGAACATCTCCGAGGAGGACGCCTGGTAGAAGCGGGCCTTGGGACAGACCTCACGGATTCCCTCGAGCAGGCGGGTGACGCCGACGGCGGTGTACTCGGCGGTCGCGACGGCGAGCCGCCAGGACTCCGCCACCGACGACATCGCGGCGAGGTTGTAGACCTCGTCGGGATGCGACTCGTGCAGGACGTCGACCAGTGACGACTCGTCGAGCAGGTCGCCGGGGTAGAGCTTGACCCGGTCGGCGAGGAGCTCGAGCCGCTCGAAGCGCCGGTCGGTCGAGCCGTGGACCAGCCCGTGCACGTCGTAGCCCTTCTCGAGGAGCAGCTCGGCGAGATAGCTGCCGTCCTGCCCGCTGATCCCGGTGATCAGGGCCCGCTTCATGCCGGCAACCGCGCGCGCGGCGGCTCCACGGCGAGCGCACGCTCGTATCCCTCGATGGTCTTCTCGGCAACGCGCCGCCACGTGTAAAGGGCGACCCGCCGGCGCGAGCGCTCGCGCAGGCGCCCCAGCATCCCGGGTGTCTCCAGGCACTCCCTGATCACTCGCGCGACATCGCCCGGGTCCGCCGGGTCGAACGTCGCCTCATCGTCGCCGAGGAGCTCGGGCATCGCCGAGACGCCGCTCGTGGCGACTGGCGCGTCGCAGCTCATTGCCTCAAGGATCGGCAGCCCAGCGCCCTCATATAGTGACGGGAAGACGAAGAGATGGCAGCTCCGGTAGAGCGCCGCGAGCACGCGGTCGGAGACGAAGCCCGTGAGCACGAGGTTCCGCGACTCGATGCCAAGCCCGCGCGCGAGCACTCGCAGGCTGAACCGGAGGTGGTGCGGCAGATTGCATGTGATGACCAGCTGATACGCATCGCGGACCGGTTGCGGCAGTTCCGCATAGGCGCGGATGGTCCCCTCCAGGTTCTTCCGGGGGTCCACTCCACCGACGTAGAGGAGGAACCCCGGGCGGACCTTCCGCAGCTCGTCGCGGACGATCGCGTCGGCCTCCGCACGAGAGCCGACCAGCGAGGAGAAGTGATCCGAGACGCCCGAATCGATGACCGTGATCCTCTCCTCCGGGACGTTCAGGTGGTCGATCGCGTCCTCGGCGGTCTGCCTCGAGACCGTCAGGATCTGGTGGGCGCAGCCGACGAGTCCGAGGCGTGCGAGCCACGCCGTCGCGAGGTAGCCCCAGTCCGCGTTGTAGCGCTCCCTCATGATCAGTGGAATCAGGTCGTGGAGCGTGATCACGAGCCTGGAGCCGCGGCTCCAGGACGGCCAGATCTCATCGAGATCGAGCTCCGCCTCGAAAGGCGACATGACGTGGTAGATCGGCGGCGCGCCGCCCTCGGGCCCGCGATCGTGCGTCTGCCAGGCCGCTTTGCCGGAGGCGACCAGAGGGTCGGCGATCGGAGGAACCGGGACCTCGGAGGTGAACCCGATCGCCGCAATGGCCTCGGGCGCGACCTGCAGGAGCGCAGCCGTGAGCTCGGTCACCTGACGGGGGATCCCGCGCTCGGCGTGGCCGACGCTCTGGGCGCCCCGAGCGTCGACCCAGACGGATCCGGCCGGGATCGACACCTCAGCCCGAGGGTGGGTGGACCGTGTGCTCTTCGACGCGGTCGTCCGAGCTGCTGTCGCGTCGCTCCAGCAGGGCCCGCAGCGCCGCCAGTTCGCGCTCGATGGCGGCGAGCCGCTGGTCGAGGGCGCGAACCTCGCTGCCGAGGTAGGTCATCGCCTCGACCGATGCGGTCCCCAGCCGCTCCGTCTGCACGTCGATCGCGCGCAGCCGGTCACGAAACGCGACCTGGTAGGCGCTGCCAAGGAGGCGGCGGATCGCCCTCAGCACGGCGACGAGGCCGCGCTGCAGCGCGAGGAATGGGCTCTTGTCCGAAGATCCGTTGTCCACGTCGAAGCGCCTGCTCTCAGGCGGGGGGCGGAGCCGCCAGAAGGATACGGTCTTCCTCTGCAAGGCTCTGCCCGCCGACCCGGCGGTAGTGGGCGCGGAAGAGGCGGGCGGTCTTCTCCCAGCTGAAGAGCTCGTCGCGCTCGCGGCCGCGCTCGGCGAGCGTCCGCCGCAGGCCCTCGTCGGTCCAGATCCGCTGCACCGCATCGGCGACCGCCTCGGTGCTCTCCGGGTCGAAGATCAGGCCGGCGTCCCCGATCAGGTCCGGCAGGCCCGTGGCCGACGAGGAGACGACCGGCAGCCCCGCGGAGAACGCCTCGCAGACCGGGAGACCCCAGCCCTCGAAGCGGCTCGGGAAGACGAGCGCGGTCGCCAGCTCGTAGAGGCCGCGGAGCTCCTTCGGGCTGACGAACCCCGGGAAGCTCACCGTGCCCTCGAAGCCGAGCTCGACGGCCCGGTCCCGGACCTGATGGAACTGCCCCGCGGGGGCGCCGGTGCAGACCAGTGGGATCGCCGTCCCGGTCCGCTCCCGGACCAGGGCGAGTGCCTCGAGCAGCAGCTCATGGTTCTTGTGGGGCCAGGGCTGCGCCGGATAGAAGAGGAATGAGTCGGGCAGCGAGAAGCGCGCCCGGATCTCCTCCAGGTCCGCGGAGCTGGGGGCCGGGTACTCGGGCAGGACCGAGGCCCCCGGGACGACCCAGACCTTCTCCTCCACCAGCCCGTAGCTCTCGATGAAGTCGCGGCGGCCCCAGGAGGTCATCGCCACCACGGCCTCGGCCCGCTCGCAGTGGGTCCGGTAGATCGCCTCCCGCCGCTTCCCGATCCAGGGCGAGAAGAGCTCGGGCAGGTGGAGGTGCTGGAGGTCGTGCGGCTGGTAGATGCTGGGGACGTCCGTGGTGAAGGCGTCCTGGAACGGGAAGTGGACGACATCCGCCCCCGCCGCCTCGATCGTGCCGTCCGAGCGGCGGACCGAGAACCGGGTGCCGACCGCCGGAATGCGCTCGGCCAACCCCCGGCCGATCGCGCGGGCACGCCGCCGCGCGTGGCCGATCCGCGGGTGGAGGGGCCGGCAAGGGCCCTCGAGATAGGGCAGCAGCCAGCCCCCGTGCTCGGGGTGGGTGAGGAACAGGTACTCTTCGTCGCCGTCGCCGAGCCGCGACAGGCCTGACGCGACGCCGATCACCACCTGCTCGACGCCGCCGAAGCGACCGCTGCCGAGGCGGGCGTCGATGCAGACGCGCAACGCGCTCATCCCCGCCCCGCTATACACGCCGACGACATGGCGACCCCCGAGCCGAAGGTCTCAATCGTGATCCCGAACCGCGACGGCGCGACGCCGCGCGAGGGCCTCGTCTTCCTGGAGATGGTCCGGGACACCCTCGCGGAGCAGAGTTTCCGGGACTTCGAGGTGATCGTCGTCGACAACGGGTCATCCGACGGCTCGGTCGCGTTCGTCAGGGAGGAGTGGCCCGGCGCGAGCCTGGTCGAGCTGGGCGAGAACCGGGGGTTCTCCGCGGCGGTGAACGCCGGCGTCGCCGCGGGCCGGAGCGCGTACGTGGCTCTGCTCAACACGGACATCGAGCTCTCACCGGACTGGCTCGAGCTGCTGGTCGGGGAGCTCGACCGGGATCCGCGGCTCGGGTTCGTCACCGGCAAGGTCATGCGGCACGACGATCGCGATGTGCTCGAGCAGGCGGGACATGACTTCTTCACTTGCGGCCGGTTCGAGCCCCAGGGACTCGACGAGCGCGATGAGGGACAGTACGACCAACGGCGGGCGACGCCGGTGGTGACGGCCGCGGCCGCCCTCTACCGGCGCGGGGCGCTCGAGGAGGCCGGCGGGTTCGACGAGGACTACTTCCTCTACTGCGAGGACGGGGACGCCTGCCTGCGAATGCTGCTGGCCGGCTACTCCGGCCTCTATGTGCCGGAGCCGAAGGCCTTTCACGTGCGCGGCGGGACCGTTGGGCCGTCGCAGGACCTGCCGCGCTTCTACCTCGTCCGGAACGGGCTGATCACCCTGCTCAAGGACATGCCGGCATCGCTGCTGCTCCGCTCCCTGCCGAAGATCGCCCTTTACAACTGGGGAGCGCTGAGCGCCGGACGTCACGAGGGGTACGGCAGGCGGGTGCTGCAGGCGTTCACCTCGTTCCTGCGGATGGTTCCCGCGACCCTGCGGAAGCGGCGCGTCGTCCAGCGCGCGAGGAAGGTGGGGCCGGAGGAGTTCGCGGGGGAGATCCGCACGGACTACCCGCTGCCCAGCCGGCTGGCACCATTCCTCTGATGGACACCGCGGTCGCCCTGATCATCTTTCGCCGTCCGGAGCTCACTGCCCGGGTCTTCGAGCGGATCCGGGAGGCGCGCCCCCCGAAGCTGTTCGTGATCGCGGACGGGCCGAGGCCGGGCAACGCCGAGGACGTGCGGCTCTGCGCGAACACGCGGGCGGTGGTCGAGGAGGTGGACTGGCCGTGCGAGGTCGTCCGCGACTTCGCCGACGAGAACCTCGGCTTGAAGCGCCGGATCCCGAGCGGGCTCGACCGGGTCTTCGGGGAGGTCACCGAGGCGATCATCCTCGAGGACGACTGCCTGCCGGATCCCTCCTTCTTCCCGTACTGCGAGGAGCTGCTCGAGCGCTACCGCGACGACGAGCGTGTCATCCATATCTCCGGAAGCCAGCTGCTGCCGGATCCTCCGAAGAAGTGGAGCTACCACTTCTCCCGCGGCCCGGCCGTCTGGGGGTGGGCGACCTGGCGGCGTGCATGGGAGCTCTACGACGTCGAGCTCGCGGATTGGCACTCGAAGTCCAGGGCGGAGAAGAAGGCCGACCTCCGCCGGATGTTCGAGGAGGAGGACGAGCAGCGCCACTGGCGCTTCGTCTGGGACAACTCCACGGAGATCGACAACTGGGATGCCCAGTGGTCCTACGCCGCACTGAGCCGGGGACTGCTCAGCATCAACCCGAACCGCAACCTGATCACCAACATCGGCTTCGGGGAGGAGGCGACCAATGCGACCGCGGACCCGCTGGGGATCGCGGGCCGCCCCCTGCAGGGGATCTCGCTTCCGCTCGAGCACCCGCCCGAGGTGAAGCGCGACGTCGAGGCGGACCGCCTCGCGTCCCATCTCTTCAGGCGGCCAAAGCACGAGCGGCTGCGGCGCGCGGCGTACCACGTCCTGCAGGCGGGCGGGGACGCGCTCGAGCTCGTGCCAGAACGGATCCGTCCGAAGATCCGGCACCGGGACCGAGCTCAGCGAGCGGGGTCCGGCTAGCCTTTCCGCATGGCTTCAGCCAAGCCAGATCCGGGATTCTGGTCCGGCAAGTCGGTCGCCGTCACCGGCGGCGCCGGCTTCCTCGGGCGACCGACGGTGGCGCTGCTCGAGGAGCTCGGGGCGGACGTCACGACGATTCGCTCCGCGAACCACGACCTGCGCGACCGCTCTGCCTGCTTTGTGGCGCTCGAGGGCGCCCAGGTGGTGATTCACCTGGCCGCCAACGTGGGGGGCATCGGCTACAACCGCCGCAACCCGGGCCCCCTCGCGCACGACAACCTGGCGATGGGGCTGAACGTCTTCGAGGCCTGCCGGGAGCTCGAGGTGGAGAAGCTGGTCGCGGCCTGCTCGGTGTGCGCGTATCCGAAGATCACGCCGGTCCCGTTCTCCGAGGACAACATCTGGGATGGGTATCCGGAGGAGTCGAACGCGCCCTACGGGCTGGCGAAGAAAATGCTGCTGGTCCTGAGCGACTCGTATCGCCGCCAGTACGGCCTCGATTCCTGCGCGCCGGTGATGGCCAACCTCTACGGCCCCGGGGACAACTTCGATCTAGAGGACTCGCATGTGATCGCCGCGATGGTCCACAAGTACGTGCTCGCTGCCGAGCGGGGAGATCCGGAGGTCGTCCTCTGGGGGACCGGGAAGCCGTCGCGCGAGTTCCTCTACGTGGACGATGCCGCGCGGGCGCTCGTCCTCTGCGCCGAGAAGCTCGATGTCTCGGATCCGGTCAACGTCGGGACGGGCACCGAGACCAGCATCCGCGAGCTGGGCGAGACGATCGCGGAGCTCGCCGGCTTCGACGGGAAGACGGTCTGGGACGACTCCCGGCCCGACGGGCAGCCGAAGCGCTATCTCGATGTGAGTCGCGCTCGAGAGTCAGTCGGATTCGAGGCGGAGATGTCATTGGAGGAGGGCCTGCGGAGAACCATCGAGGGCTTCCGCGCCTCCAATCTGGTCGGAGCGGCCTAGTCGGCCGGCCCGAGGCGCCGGGCGCTGGCGATCAGGCATTGGGACAGGGATGGAAGCCAGTCGCCGCTCCTGGCGAGGATCGGAAACCTGACGTCGTTGACCAGGCGTTGAGGCAGGACCGGCACCCAGTTGCCGGTGATCGTCTCGACTGCGAACCCTCGCGACTGGAGATGGGCACGAAGGGTGGGCAGCGTGTACGCACGGACGTGTCCCTGGTCGCTGAGGGAGTACTCAACCCAGATGGGATAGCGCCCGGCGAGGAGGCGAAGCCGGTTCTCGAAACTCGCGAGATTCGGCGTAGTGACGACCACGATGCCGTGAGGACGGAGCACCCGTCCGATCTCGTCGAGGAACCCGGTGGTATCGACAAGGTGCTCGATGATCTCCCCGGCGAAGACGGCCTCGAAGCTCTCGTCCTCGAACGGAAGCGGCCCGGTCGCAAGGTCGTGCACGTGCGCCTCGATTCCCCGGTCTTGAATCTGCTCGACCAGGTCCTCGCTGATGTCAGCCGCGACGACGTCCCAGCCTTGATCGGACAGCGCGACTGCGGCGATTCCGCTCCCGGCGGCGACGTCGAGCAGCCGGCCTCTGCGCGGCTCGCGCTCGAAGGTCGCGAGCGCCTTGCGAAGGCGGGATTCGCGCGCCTCGAACGTGCGGCCCGAGAAGACTCGGCGATTGAAGCCCGAAAGCTGAGTGCTCATCATGCGCGAATCTACGCCAGATGAGCTCCCTTGCCTCCCTCGCCCAGGAGATCGCCTCCTGCACCCGCTGCCCTCGGCTGGTCGAGTGGCGGGAGCGGTGCGCTGCCGAGCCGCCCCGGCGATACCAGGGCGAGCGGTACTGGGCGCGCCCTCTTCCCGGCTTCGGCGATCCGCGGGCGGGAATCGCGATCGTCGGACTGGCGCCGGCTGCGCACGGGGGGAACCGGACCGGGCGGTTCTTCACCGGTGATCGCTCCGGCGACTGGCTGTTCGCGGCGCTCCACCGGGCCGGGCTCGCCAACCAGCCGGAGTCGGTGAGCAGCGACGACGGGCTGCGGCTGCGCGGCGCGTACGTCACCGCGGTCAACCGCTGCCCGCCGCCGCAGAACCGGCCGACGACCGAGGAGCGCGACAACTGCCTGCCCTATCTGGTGAGGGAGCTGGGACTGCTGCGGTCCGCGCGGGTGATCGTCGCACTCGGGTCCTACGCCTGGGCCGGGTCGCTGTTGGCGCTGAGCGAGTTGGGGGCGGAGGTGCCGCGGCCGAGGCCGCGGTTCGGGCATGAGGCCGACGCGCGCGTCGGGGAGTGGTCGATGGTCGGCTGCTTTCACCCGAGCCAGCAGAACACGTTCACCGGGAGGCTGACTGAGCCGATGCTCGACGCGGTCTTCTCGCGCGCCAGGGAGCTCGTGTCCGGCTGAGCCAGCGACCAACACCTGGGGGATACTGGGCGCGTGTTCCAGCTCAATCTCCCCAACGCGCTCACGGTGCTGCGGATCCTGCTGGTGCCGGTGGTGGTGGTCGCGCTGCTCGACGAGACGCCGAACGGGGATGCGATCGCGGCCGGTGTGTTCGCGCTGGCGGCGCTGACCGACACGTTGGACGGCTATATCGCGCGCTCGCGGGGCGCGATCACGACGTTCGGCAAGCTGATGGACCCGATCGCGGACAAGCTGCTGGTGGCGGCGTCGCTGATCGCGCTGGTCTCGCTCAACCGGCTGGCGGCCTGGATCGCGATGGTGATCATCGCGCGGGAGTTCGCGGTCACCGGGCTGCGGATGGTCGCGGCGGAGCAGGGGGTGGTGATCCAGGCGAGCTGGATGGGGAAGGTGAAGACGATCCTTCAGGTGGCCGCGATCATCTGCCTGATCGCGGTCAACCCAGCGCCGCTCTGGGTGAACCTGCTGGTCTATGCCGCGGTCGCCGCGACGGTGATCAGCGGGTTCGACTACTTCTTCGGGTTCCGGCGGATGATCGAGGAGTCCCGCTCGACCAAGAAGCACCCTGCCTAGGCGGCAGGGGCCTCCAGCCACTCCCGCATAGTCGTGTGGTGGCGGGAGTGATCGCCGCTCTCGAGCTCCTCGACGATCTCGGAGAGCAGGCCGTAGCGCTCGGCCACCACGTTGTGGCGGTGGATGGTCTCGAGGTTCTCCTGGCGGGCCTGGACGAAGGCGCCGTCGCGCAGCTCGGGAAAGGCCTCGGTGACCTGGCGGATCATCTCGCGGACGCAGTCCTCGACGAAGCGGGGGTTGGCGTGGGCCTTCTCGACCACGGCGCGCTCGTCCGCCCGCTTCATCAGCTCGTAGATCTCGCTGGACATGGAGGTCTCGACGATGCGGAGGAGGCGGCGGGCGTCGATGTCCACGCCGGAGTCCTCGGGGGTGCCGATGTAGAGGGTGCCGATGCCGCGCTGGTTATGGGTCGCCAGGGGGACGGCGTCGACGATGCGGTCGATGTCCTCCTCGCCAAATCCCTCTTCTTGCAGACGCTCGCGTGCTCCGTCCTCGACCAGGCCCTGGGCGCAGGGGCACGCGGTCATGCCCTGGGCCTGAACTCCGATCAGGGTGCGGGTGCCGCGGTCCGAAGCCACAGCGGTGCCGTAGAGGGTGTAGAGCTCCTGGGTGGGGAGGCCGGAGACCGGGGCTGGGACGGTCTCGGGATAGCGGGCCGCGATCTTCACCTCGGCGCGGATGCCGCCCTGCCGCTCGCGGACCTGCTCGGCGATGTGAGCCGCCAGGCCCTCGGCCCGGAGGGCCTCGCCGAGGACCACGGTGTCGATGGCCTCGTTGACGACCTCCTCGAAGCGGGACATGTGGACGCCGGCCTGCTCGGGATTGAGGTCCACGAAGCACTCGAGGTCGGCGTGGTAGAGCGACTCGTCTCCGGTCGAGCCGCCGTTCTGGCTGCCGCACACCCGGATGACCTTCTCGACGCCGACGACGCCGACGCGGGAGAGGCTGACCCGGGTGGCGGGTGCCTCGGCCTGGGCGTCGCGGGTCGGGGCGCTGATTGTCTCGATCGAGTTGGCCATCGGAGCAAGTATGCCGGGCCGGTGTCACCGGGTTCGGAAAATGCCCAAAAAGTGAGTCAAATAACCGCGCGAACCGTCCCTATACTCCCGCTCGCTCTAGGGCTCGGTCTTCTTAAGGGGAGAAGGGTGGGCTGTCCGCAGTACCGGGAGAAGGAGAGGGATATGGCGTCCATACGCCAGGCCGTCGTGGTCGAGGAGCAGCCCATGGAGGGCAGCGATGAGCTGCGCGGCCTGATCGCGACCGGGACGGAGCGGGGCTACCTGACGTTCGAGGAGATCGCCTCGACGCTCGAGGAGGTGGAGGTCACCAAGGAGCAGGTCTCCGAGCTGCACACCCATCTCGTGGAGCAGGGGGTGGACGTGATCGCCGCCGACGGCGTCACGGCGTACAAGGAGAGCAAGAGCGAGGGCTCCTCCAACGGGAACGGGAAGAAGCAGGAGCTGGACCTGACCGTCGAGCCGAGCCTGGATTCGCTGCGGCTGTATCTGCGCTCGATCGGGACCGTGGACCTGCTGACCGCGGATCAGGAGATCGCGCTGGCCAAGCGGATCGAGCGGGGAGACATGTCCGCGAAGAGGCACATGGTCGAGGCCAATCTGCGGTTGGTCGTGTCGATCGCCAAGTCTTACCTTGGGCGGGGTCTGAGCTTCCTCGACCTGATTCAGGAGGGGTCGCTCGGGTTGATCCGCGCCGTCGAGAAGTTCGACTATCGGCGGGGGTACAAGTTCTCGACCTACGCGACCTGGTGGATCCGGCAGGCGGTGACCAGGTCGCTGGCGGACAAGTCGAGGACGATCCGGATCCCGGTTCACATGGTGGAGAAGCTGAACCGGGTGGTGCACGTCGAGCGGAGCCTGGTCCAGAGGCTGGGGAGGGAGCCCGAGCCGGCCGAGATCGGGGCCGAGCTGGGTTGGACGGCGCGAGAGGTGCGCGAGGTGCTGCGGGTCAGCCTGATGCCAGTCTCCCTGGAGAAGCCGGTGGGGGACGAGGACGATTCGGAGCTCGGCGATTTCGTCGCGGACGAGCAGACCGAGTCCCCGTTCGAGACCGCTTCGGACAACTTGCAGCGGGAGGACGTCAAACGGGCCCTGGCGGCTCTGCCGCGTCGGGACCGCGAGGTGCTGGAGCTGCGGTATGGGCTCAATGGGCGCCAGCCGATGACCCTCGAGGAGGTCGGGGTCGCGTTCGGGGTGACTCGGGAGCGGATCCGGCAGATCGAGAACAACACGCTGAAGCGGCTCAAGGCGATGCCCGAGTCGCAGTGTTTGCGCGGGCTCGGCTGAGCGGCATAGTCTGGGCGGCATAGCCGCAATCGAGATCTCGGAGCTGCGCGTTCGGCGCGGCGAGAAGGTGGTGCTGCCCGGCCTCTCGCTGAGCGTCGAGGCCGGGTCTGTCACTGCGCTGCTCGGGCCGAGCGGGTGCGGCAAGACGACGCTGATGCGGTCGATCGTGGGAGTGCAGATCGTCGAGGGCGGGGAGGTCAGGGTGCTCGGCGAGGCCGCGGGGTCGCCGGCGCTGCGGTCGCGGGTCGCGTACATGACGCAGGGGCCGTCGGTCTACACGGATCTGACGGTGCGGGAGAACCTGCGGTTCTTCGCGCGGGTGCTGGGAGCGCCGGGTGAGCGGATCGAGAACGCGATCCGGACGGTCAGTCTGGGGGCGCTCGCGGACCGGGTGGTCAGGGATCTGTCGGGCGGGGAGAGGGCGAGGGTGTCGCTTGCCACCACGCTGCTGGGGGATCCCGACGTGCTGATCCTGGACGAGCCGACCGTGGGGCTGGATCCGGTGCTGCGCCAGGACCTCTGGGAGACGTTCTATGCGCTCGCCCGGGACGGGAAGACGCTGCTGGTCTCGAGCCACGTGATGGATGAGGCGGTCAATTGCCACAACCTGGCCTTGATGCGGGAGGGGCGGTTCCTGGCGATCGCGCCACCGGACGAGATCCTGAAGCGGACCGGCGCGGACGATCTGACCGAGGCGTTTCTGCGGTTGATCAGGGATGAGGGGGCGGCGTGAGCCCGCGGTGCACGCTCGCCGTCGCGGAGAGGGTGCTGCGGCAGTTGCGGCGGGACCCACGGACGATCGCGCTGGTGCTGGTCGTGCCCTGTGTGCTGATGACGCTGGTGAAGTACATGTTCGAGGGGCAGCCCGGGACGTGGGAGCGGATCGGGCCGCCGATGCTGGGGCTGTTCCCGCTGATCATGATGTTCCTGATCACCTCGATCACGATGCTGCGGGAGAGGACCACGGGCACCCTGGAGCGGTTGATGACGATGCCGCTCTCCAAGCTGGATCTGCTGGTGGGGTATGGGATCGCGTTCGCGGGGCTGGCCGCGCTGCAGGCCGCGGTCACCACGACGTTCGCCTATCTGGTGCTGGACCTGACCACCGCCGGATCGGGGTTCTGGGTCGCGATGCTGGCGATTGCCAATGCCGTGCTGGGGATGTCGCTGGGGCTGTTCCTCAGCGCGTTCGCGCGGACGGAGTTTCAGGCTGTGCAGTTCATGCCGGCCTTCGTGCTGCCGCAGATCCTGCTCTGCGGGCTTCTGGTGCCGCGGAGCGAGATGTCGGACTGGCTGGACACGCTGGCCGGGGCGCTGCCCTTCACCTACGCGTATGACGCGCTGGCGCGAGTGTCGGCCGGGGATGCGTTCGAGGGGAGGCTGGTGCTCGACGTGGGGGTGGTGATCGGCGCGACGCTGATCGCGCTGGTGCTTGGGGCCGCGACGCTGCGCCGGCGGACCGCCTGAGGGTTTGTGCGCGGGCCGGCGCGGCTAGATTGAGGCTGCAAATCGCGATGGCCGGCCGGGTCGGACCCCGGCAGCTTTCACCGAGTGGGCTCGGTTCCTGCCAGGGTGCAGAAGACCAACCTCCGGGTCATCCCGGGGGAGCGGCGTTCGGCCCGGCCGGCCCTCGTGTCAGATACTCCTCGAGCCGCGTGATCGCGACCCGACCCTTGCCGACCGCCTCGACCCGGAAGCGGTCTCCGACCCGAAGCTCTGCGGCCTCGTAGGTTGCTCGCGGGATGGTCAGCTGGTGGTTTGCCGAGAGCCGCGTTCGATCCACGGCTCGCGAAGTAACCTGCTTCGAACGGTCCGATTCATCGTTGGGAAGCGGCTGAAATGGGGGGGGTGGGAATCGAACCCACTCAGGCTGTGCCACCGGATTTACAGTCCGGCCCGGCTCTCCAACTCCGGCGCCCCCCCTCCGGCCGGCCAGTGTAGAACGAGGCGAGTCGGAGCGATCAAGTGGGTCGCCTCTGGCGACCTGGAACTCGGAGTACTTCTCGCCGCCGAGGGCGATCTGGTGACTCGCGCCAATCTCACTCGACGGGATGAACCATCTCCTCCCGTCCTCGACCAGCACGAATAGATAATCGAAGCGAGTGGGATCGAACTTCTTCACCACCCCGTTCCAGCTTTGGTTGCCGCCTGAGGTGGCCAGCTGCACGGCGAAATGATCCGTTGAGCCGTGTCGACAGATGGAAGTCTTCACCTGGACCCTGAGCAGGCCGCGACCAAGATCGGCAATCAGGTCGTAGTCAGGACTGTGGAACAACGGGAACGCGACGACTGCCCCGATCGATGTCAGCCATTGGATCGCCGTCGCCTCGCCGAGATCGCCCTGCCGCCTCGGGTGGTACTTAGTCATGGCAGGAACCTAGGACCGTCGACTTCGCGAAAGATGGTCCGGATGAAACAAATGTGGGACCGGAGAGTCAGCAGAGTCATGCGCGCGCGGGTAGCGTCCAGCCCATGACTGACCTCGACGGACGAGTCATCGCCATCGCCGGGGCCGGCGGCGGCCTCGGCCCCGTCGTCGCCCAGCGCCTCGCCGACGCCGGCGCCACCCTCTCCCTCGCCGATCGCAGCCAGGAGACCGCCGACTCGGTGGCCAACGACCTCGGCATCCCCGACGACCGCCTCGACCCCCGCGCGGTGGACCTCCTCGACGAGTCTGCCGCGAACGACTGGGCCACAGCGATCGAGGACCGATTCGGCCGAGTCGACGGCCTCCTCCACCTCGTCGGCGGCTACCGCGGCGGCGACCCCATCCAAAGCTTCGACCTGGCGGACTACGAATTCCTCCACGACCTCCTGGTCCGCACCCTCCAGTTCGCCACCCGCGCCTTCCACTCCGCCCTGACCAAGAGCGAGCACGGCCGCTTCGTCCTGGTCTCCTCCGCCGCGGCCCAGAGCCCGGAGAGCACCAACGCCGCCTACGCCTCGGCGAAGGCGGCGGCCGAGGCCTGGAGCCTCGCCCTCGCCGACTCCTTCGCCGGCACCAAGGCCACGGCCAACCTGATCGTGGTGAACGCGATCGAGACCCCCGCCATGCGCGAAGAGTCCCCCGAGACCGAGCGCCCAACCTTCACCCCGGCCGAGGACCTCGCCGAGGCAATCGCCTTCCTCTGCTCCGACTCGGCCGCCCGAATGAACGGCCAGCGCCTCTCCCTCCACCCCTGAGTCGAACCGGCTGAACGCTCCGGCCGCCCTCGCTACAGTGCCGGTTCCGCCCGGATAGCTCAGTTGGTAGAGCACTTCCATGGTAAGGAAGGGGTCGCCGGTTCAAGTCCGGCTCCGGGCTCCTTCATCTTGGTCGCCAACCGAACACCCACCAACACTGGGCGCGGGAGAACGCGCGCCCTCACCGTGCTCGCAGCCTGCGCGCTCCTCATCGCCCTCGCCCTCCCGGCCGCGGCCTCGGCGACCCGCCCTCTCACCACTGGCTTCTCGGACGGCGACGAGTACCAGAGCCCCAGCACCACCCCCTCACAGCGCAATCTCTGGCTGAACCGCACCGTCGACGCTGGAGCCGGAATCGTCCGCCTCGGGATCGAGTGGCCCGCCATCGCGCCCAACAGGCCGCCCGACCCCACCAACCCCGACAGTGCCTCCTACGACTTCGGCCTGATCGACGCGGCGGTCACGGACGCCGCGGCCCACGGCCTCAAGGTCCTCCTCAGCATCAACCACGCCCCGACCTGGGCTGAGGGCCCCAACCGCCCGGCGTCCGCCCAGACCGGGACCTGGGATCCCAACCCCTCCGACCTCGCCGACTTCTCGCAGGCCGTGGCCTCCCGGTACTCCGGCTCCCACGCCGGACTCCCCGCGGTCCAGGCGATCGAGGTCTGGGACGAGCCCAACTCGGGCGACTGGCTCACTCCCCAGTTCACCGGCAAGACCTTCACCGGCGCGGCGCACTACCGCGACATGCTCAACGCGGCCTACGCATCCATCAAGTCGGTCAACCCCAAGGTCCAGGTGGTCGTCGGCGGCACGGACCCCTACGGCGACCCACCCGGCGGCCCCTACCCGGCGAGCGGCGCCCGCGCCCGCCCGGTCCAGTTCTGGCAACAGGTCTTCTGCGTCAAGCCCACCAAGACGAAGAAGAAGAAGGGCAAAAAGCCCGCGACCGTCAAGTACGTGCGAACCGCCGGCTGTAACGGCACGGTCAACTTCGACGTCTTCGCCCACCACCCGATCGACAACACCGGCGGCGGCCCCCTGAAGTCCGGCCTCAGCCGCTACGACGCCTCGACCCCCGACCTCGGCCGCGTCGTGAGCGTCCTCCGCGGCGCGGAGAAGGTGGGCACCGTCGCAAGGACCAAGCACCCGGTCTGGGTGACCGAGTTCTGGTGGGACTCCAAGCCCCCCAACCCGGTCGGGGCCAAGCTCGCGACACAGGCCCGCTGGATCCAGCAGTCCATGTACCTCTTCTGGAAGGCCGGAGCCTCCGTGGCGATCAACTTCCAGATCGACGACGCCCTCGACCGCCCCAACGTCCACGCCGGGTTCCAGTCCGGCATCTACTTCAACGACGGCCGGGCCAAGCCCTCAGTGACCGCGTTCAGCTTCCCCTTCGTCACGGACCGGATCAACTCCAAGACCCTCTTCGCCTGGGGCAAGGCGCCCGAGAGCGGCAAGCTTCTCATTCAGCGCCAGCAGGGCTCCAGCTGGAGGACGGTGAAGAAGCTCCAGGTCTCCAAGGGCTCTGTCTTCACCACCAAGCTCTCCCTGCCGGGCAAGCAGCGGCTCCGCGCCACCGTCGGCAGCTCCAAGAGCCTCGTCTGGAAGCAGGCGGCAGCCACCCGCTCGAGCACCAGCAGCAGCGGCCCCTCCGCGGCCCTCATCGGCCTGATCGGCCTGGGCGCCATCGCCCTCGTCCTCACCGCCCTCCGCCTGCGGGCCCGCCGCCGCCTCCGGCTCCGCCAGCACCGCGCTCGACCCGTCCCGGCCAGACCGGCCTGACACGAGCCAAGTGGCTGACTCTTCACTGGTCATCCACGAGGGAGCGGGGGCCGGCAGCGAGCATCCGGTCCACGGCGAGCTGATCCTCGGCCGCGAGCAGGGAACCGCCGACCTCGTCCTCGACGACCCCGGCGTCTCCCGCCGGCACGCCCGCGTCCTGCCCGATCACGACGGCGTGGTCGTCGAGGACCTCGGCTCCTCCAACGGCACCTACGTCAACGGGCAGCGCATCTCAGGCCCGGTCGAGCTCGGCGCCGGCGACGAGCTGCAGGTCGGCGCGACCGTGGTCGGCGTTCACCGCGCGGCCCTGACGGCGCCCATGCCCGCGCCCTCCGGGCGCGGCCCGGTGCCGCGCCGGCTGGCCCCTCACCCGCATGCCGAGAGCAACATCCCCGCCCTGGCCACGGTCTTCCTCGGCCCGCTCTCCATCCTCCTCATCTTCCTCAGCGCGGGGGGCTTCTTCATCGCCCTGCCCTGCGGCATCGCGGCGATCGTCCTGGGCTCGATCGGCATCCGCAACGCCGACCGCAGGCAATCCGGCCACCGCGGCCTCGCCCGCATCGGCCGCTTCACCGGCTTCCTCGGGACCTTCCTCTCCATCCTCGCCGTGATCGTCTTCGTCGTCGTCGCGGCCGCGCTGCACAGCGCCGAGACCAGCGTGGGCGGCCTCGTCAACCGCATCCGGGACGAGGTCAACAAGGTGGACGTGCCCAAGGTGAGTCCGCCGGACACGAACAACGCGCCCGGCTCGGACTCGACCAAGTAGCGATCCCTACGGCGCGCCCGTGTAGCCGTTCGAGAAGCACGGCCGCGGTGTTCCGCCGCCGCACCGGTCGATGAACCCGCTGGGCTGCAGCCACGTCGTGTCGTGCGTGACGCCGTCCACCGACCTGCGCGGATACGAGTGCGGGTCGCAGCCGTACACGCTGGCCGGGTTGGGCGGCAGCTCGACGAGCGGCGCGGGCGCCGTCCCGTGGTGCGCGACGGTGTTCTCGTCCGTGCACGTCTGGGCCGGAGTGCCGTTGGCGGGGGTGGGGTAATCGAGCGGACCGCCGTCGTAATAGACCATCGCCGCGTCCCCGCTGTACGGGTACGAGCCGATCGGGGTCAGGCCGAAGAGCGGGTCAACGCCCCAGTGCCGCCCGGTCTCCAGCTCCGGCGTGTGGACCTGCGCGCCGATCGTGCGCGCCTCCACCTCGCCCGCCAGGTTCGAGACCTGATGGTCGCCATAGGCCATCTGCAGCAGCACGTGGTGCGCCGGCGTGTTCGGCAGCGGGTCGCTCGTCATGTGCTGGGCGTATCCGTTGGCCTCGCCGCGGTCCCAGAGCAGCTGCATCAGGGACAGGATCAGCGGCCGCTGTTGCAGGTTCGGGTAGTGGGCCCAGAGCCCGAGGCCCGGGGTGTCCAGGTACTGGCCGGAGTCCGAGCTCCGGCGCAGCAGGGTGGAGTAGTTCATCCCCGTCACGTTGAGCACCGACTGGGTCAGGTCCGGCTCGAGCGCCGTCAGCGCTCCGCCCATGATTGCGCCCTGGCTGATGCCCTCCCAGAACAGATGGCCGGGCCCAGTCTGGAGCACGTTCCCCGAGGGATTCGGCCCCCCGCCATCCGGGTCGATCTGGAACGCCGGATCGGTGTCGAATCCACCGGCCATCGTCATCGCCCGCCCCAGGTAGATCATGTTCACGAAGCCCTGCAGCATCCGGTCGCCCATCTGCGGGAACTTCGAGACGTCGCCGAGCACCCCGATGACCGTCCCGAGGTCGTCCTCGGAGAAGCCGGCCCAGTTGGTCGCGCACCAGCTCGTGTTGGCGATGTTCGCCTCGCTGGGGGTGAACTTGATCATGTCGGAGACCTGATCGAATGCGCCGAGCAGCCCGTGGCCGAAGATCCCGCTCTGCGTCGGGTGCAGGGTGCCCCCCGCGACCGCCGAGTTCGGAATCAGGCACTCGAACCTCACGCCGGTGGTCCCCGTGTCCGGGTCATCTGCGGTTCCGGTCGGGGTCGCGTTCACGTCCCCGTTCGACTGGAAGTTGAACGTCCCGCCAGGGTGGCAATTGCCGTTGTTGAGGTAGCAGGGGACGTTCGTCAGTTCGCCGTTGATCTGCTCGAGCGTATTGGCGGGCAGATTGACGGGATTGGTCTCGACGCTCGTGACGTGGAACCCCGGCGCGCTTCCGTCGAGATTGCCGTCGCCGGGCGTCGTATCACCCAGCTGCGCGAGCGCGTTGTCGCGAATCGCGAGGGCCCGGCCCGCGAGGCTGTGCTCGCTGGCCACCGTGAAGTCCCAGCTCATGTACAGATTCGACCGCTGGATGCCGTGCGCCTGCAACGTGGAGATGAGGTCCTCCATGTGGGGCCGGCGGCTCTCGACCGCCGGATCCTGGGTGATCAGCCTGTCTCGGTAGACGCGGAATCCCGGCGGTGGATCGATCGGGTTGTTCTGCGCGTCTCGCAGCCCGCGCAGGGCGACGATGTAGCGATGCCCCTCGGTGAAGTTCTTGAGCGGGCGGATGATCAGGTTGACGTCCTGCGTGTCGCCAGGCTGGTTCAGATTCGGGTTGGGGTCGAGCTCAGCGAAGATCGGCTGGCGTTGTCCCGTGGCCGCGTCGATCACAGCGACCGGCTGATTCGCGTCGCTGTACCGAGCCTGGATCCGTGATCGGCACGAGCCCGGTGTTGTTGAACGCCGCCTGCGTGTCGAGCCCGGGGATCTTGACCGTGATCAGATTGCCCGGGCTGAAGCCGTCCGCCCGGTTGATGTCGGTCGGGTCGACATGAACCCCGCTCGTGTTGGCCGGCATTGAGTTCGGCGTTCAAGTTGAGACGCCGACCCGTGGGGGTCGTCCCGTCGGCGACCGTGAAGTAGTCGTTCGGCCAGGGCTGGAGACAGACCGACGGATCCATGAAGTCGCAGCGGCTCGCCGTGGAGGTGTCGATCGGCGGGCCGTAGTACGGCCGCGCGGTGGGATTCTCCGACCCGACGCTGCAGACCGCCTCATCCCGATCGAGCGGCGTGACCGCGGCACCCTTGCTCTTCTTGCCCTTCTTCTTGGACTTCCCCTTGGCGAACCTGGCACGTAGGCCGGTGACGGAGCAGCCGCCGATCGCGGACTTCCCGGACGCGGAGAGCGGGACGGCGACCGTGTGCTTCCCCGGCTTCACCTTCTTGGCCCCGGTGAGCGCGACGGATCCGTTCGCGGTGATCCCGTCGACCACGACCCGGCCGCCCTTGCCCTTTGACTTGACGCTGATCGCTCCGGCGTCGACGGCCTGATGCTGTTGCGTCGTGAGCACGGTGAGCTTGCCGCCGCCCTTGCCCTTCTTCTTGCCGTCGGCCGCGCCGACGATCAGCGCGCAGCCGAGCAGCGCGACACAGGCAACGATCACGAGCGAGTCCCTTCGCCTCATGAACACCTCTCCTCTCTTGCGTCGGGTGGACGCATCAAGTCCTCTCCTGCGCGCCCTCCCCGGACGCCGCGCCGCAACCTATCGCAAATGACGGGCTCTCCCAATGGCCTCGATCTCATCTCGCCAACTAATCGGTAACGGCGCCGGCCCCCCGGAGGAATAGGGTGCGCGGAGGTAGCCCGGGACCGAGAGGAGAACGCGATGGACCTGCATGAGCTCGAGGACGTACGGCCAGACCTGGAGTCGCTCGACGGCTCGCATCGGCTCGGCCGCCGCAGCTTCCTGATCGGTGCGCTGGCGACGGGGGCAGCGGTCACGGCGCCGGTCAACTACGCGGCCGCCGCCCGGAAGCGGAGGATCCCGGTCGCGAAGCACGGGAAGTTCGACCTGGGCGTCGTATCCGGCTTCCCGCGCCCCCGCGGCATCGAGCTCTGGACCCGGGTCGGCGAGATCCGCCGCACCTCCAAGCTGAAGGTCGTCGTCGCGAAGGACAGCAAGTTCAGGAACGTCGTCGTCGAGAAGGACGTAACGGCCCGCGCGGAACGTGACTTCACCGTCCGCACCTTCGTCAAGGGACTGAAGTCCGACGAGCAGTACTTCTACCGCTTCCTCACCAAGGACTCGAAGTCACCGGTCGGCCGCTTCAAGACCGCACCGCCGCTCGACTCGAACAAGCCGATCAGGATCGCCTTCTACTCCTGCCAGCACTACGAGGCCGGCTTCTACAACGCCCAGCGCGCGATCGCCAACGAACCGGACCTGGACCTGGTCATCTGCCTCGGCGACTACATCTACGAGTACTCGGACAACCAGGGAGTCCGCCTTGACCGCACCGGCAACAATCACGACGGCGACACCCAGCTGCTCTCCGAGTACTGGCAGAAATACCGCCTCTACAAGTCCGACAGGGACCTGCAGGCGATGCACCACGCCCACCCCTTCCTCGCCGTCTGGGACGACCACGAGGTGGAGGACAACTACGCGGACGGCCAGCCGAGCTCGCACCAGCAGAACCCCGAGCTGACCCAGCTCAAGAACTACCCACGCCGCGTCCCCTTCCCTCAGCGCGAGGCCAACGGCCATCAGTCCTTCTTCAACTACATGCCGCGCTCGCGCTACAAGGGCGACCGCAACCGGATCTACGAGGAGTACCGGCTCGGAAAGCTGGTCGACATCCTGATGACCGACGAGCGGCAGTACCGCGACCGCCAGCCCTGCAACGACGAGCAGCTCGCGGCCTGCGCCGACGCCGACTCCCCGCGCACCATGCTCGGCGCCCGCCAGCTGGAGTGGTTCAAGAGCAGGCTGGTCGGCGCACCCACCACCTGGAAGGTGTGGGCGACGGAGCTGATGGTGATGGCGACGCGCATCGCCCCGGGCGTCCCCGCCCAGGTCGACGCCTGGGACGGCTACGGCTACGAGCGCAAGCAGATCCTCGACCACATCCTCGACAACAACGTCCAGAACGTGGTCGCGATCACCGGCGACATCCACACCTTCTTCGCCGGCACCGCGTACACGACCGGGGACCAGGCGACGGGACGGGCCGCGATGCCCGAGTTCGTTGGCGGCTCCGCCACCTCGCTCGGCCTACCCGAGTCGACGGGCCTTTCGCCGAGCGTCCTGGCGGGACTGGCCGCCGTCAACCCGCACATCAAGTTCTACGACTTCGTGCATCGCGGCTACGGGGTGGTCGAGTTCAGCCCGACCGAGACGGTATGCGACCTGAAGATGGTCGACGCGAAGACGCCGGGCGCATCCAGCCCGACGACGATCGCGCGGTTCCGCGCGCCCCTCGGCGCCCGCATCCCGGAGCAGATCGGCTAGGCCGGAACTGGCTGGGCAGCCAGTTTCGACTAGGCTGCCCCGCCGTGGACTTCAAGCTGACCGACGAGCAGCGCGACTTCGCCGCCGCGATCCGCGACTTCTGCAAGCGCGAGTGCGGCACAGCCGAGCAGCGCGAAAAGCTCACCAGCGGCTACACCGAGCTGCACAACGACGGCATCTACAAGCAGATGGCGGAGCTGGGCTGGCTCGGCCTGACGATCCCCGAGGAGCACGGTGGTTCCGGCGGCACCTGGGTAGACGCCTGCCTCTTCATGGAGGAGACCTCACGGGGGATGGCCCCGATCGGCGGCTATGGCACGACCCTGATCGTCGCCGGCGCCGTGAAACGCTTCGGCACCAATGAGCAGAAGGACCGCCTCCTCGGGAACATCGCCAAGGGGTCGGTCGAGTCGATCGCGATGACCGAGCCCGAGTCCGGCTCCGACGTCGGCTCGCTCTCGACCCGCGCCGAGCGCTCCAACGGCGGCTTCGTCATCAACGGGCAGAAGGTCTTCATCTCCAACGCCCGCAACTCGGATCACGTCCTCACCGTCTGCCGCACGACCAAGGGTGAGTCCAAGCACGAGGGGCTTTCGATGATCTTCGTCCCGGTCGGGACGGACGGCATGACGATGGTCCCGATCGACACGATGGGCGGCCGCGAGACCAACACCGTCTACTACGAGAACGTCGAGGTCCCCGAGGAGAACGTCCTCGGCACGGTGGACCAGGGCTGGACGCAGCTGATGGCGGGCCTCAACGTCGAGCGCCTGATCCTCGCCGCGATCCAGCTCGGCGTCGCCGAGCGCGCCTTCGACGACGCGCTGGCCTACAGCAAGGAGCGCAAGCAGTTCGGCCGCCCGATCGGCAGCTTCCAGGCCCTCCAGCACCGCTTCGCGGACCTCGCGACCGACCTCGAGGCAGCCAAGCTGATGACCTATTGGGTCGCGAGCATGGTCGACGAGGACGAGGACCGCATGCTCCCGAAGGAGGCCTCGATGGTGAAGCTCTTCGTCACCGAGACCGCCAAGCGGGTCACCCTCGAGGGGATGCAGATGATGGGCGGCTATGGCTACTCCTCCGAATACGACATGGAGCGGCTGGTCCGCCAGACGCTGGTCTCCACGATCTACGGCGGCACCTCCGAGATCCAGCGCGGGATCATCGCGAAGACGCTCGGGCTCTAGTTGAGCCTTAGGTTGTGGCAGCTCGCGCGCCTGCGACTACGTCCGTAGAAACCCCTGCTTAGGCCCTCTAAGGGCCTTCTAGGTGGAGAACACGGATGCCAACGGCCGTCGGACCGGGCTACGGTAATCGTATCCGAGCTACGGAACCTTGCGGGGGGACGGGCCCGGAAAACAGAAGAGGAAGAGCACGCAGCTGAGGCTCGAGAGTGAGACAAGGCTACGGGCGACACCTGGATTTACGCGGCTGTGTGGCCGTGGGGAGTGGCAGTGCAGGATGGATTCGACTCGCGACCTGGCTCCAGGAAAGGTCCGTCGGGTTCGGGCACGGCGCCGGCGGGCGCCGTGCTGCGGTTGGCGCGAGCCCTCACCGCTGGATCGCTCGCCGCGTTCAGCCTGTTCGTCCTGAGCGCGCTGGGTCCCGCCCCGGCTTCTGCACAGACCGCTGCCTGCGACCCGCCGATCCAGAACCCGATCGTCTGCGAGAACTCGAAGCCGGGCAACCCGGCGAGCGAGTGGGACATCAACGGCGGCGGCGCCGGCGACCCGAACCTGCAGGGGTTCGCGACGGACATCAGCGTCAACCACGGCGAGACCGTCCACTTCAAGATCGACACCCCCTATTCGGCGTATCACCTCGACATCTACCGGATGGGCTACTACGGGGGCGACGGCGCCCGCAAGGTGGCCACCGTCACGCCCTCGGCGAGCCTGCCGCAGACGCAACCCGCCTGCCTCGACGACCCAACTACCACGGGGCTGACCGATTGCGGCAACTGGGCGGAGTCCGCCTCCTGGGCGGTGCCGGCCGACGCAGTGTCGGGCATCTACTTCGCCAAGCTCGTCCGCGACGGCGGAGCCTCGGACGGCAGCCACATCTTCTTCATCGTCCGCGACGACGAAGGTCACTCGAACCTCCTCTTCCAGACACAGGACACGACCTGGGAGGCCTACAACCAGTACGGCGGCAGGAGCCTGTACCAGAGCAACGACGGCGGGCCGGGGACGAATCCGGCCCGCGCCTACAAGGTCAGCTACAACCGCCCCCTCACCACCCGCGGTCCGACTCCGGAGGACTCGCCCTTCAACGCCGAGTACCCGATGGTCCGCTGGCTCGAGCGAAACGGCTACGACGTCTCCTACTTCACCGGGGTGGACAGCGCCAGGTTCGGGAGCAAGATCCTCGACCACAAGACCTTCCTCTCGGTCGGGCACGACGAGTACTGGTCCGCCACCCAGCGCACCAACGTCGAGGCGGCCCGGGCCGCCGGCGTCAACCTCGCCTTCTTCAGCGGCAACGAGAGCTTCTGGAAGACCCGCTGGGAGCCGAGCACCGCCGATGGCTCGAGCACCGACTGGCGAACCCTCGTCTGTTACAAGGAGACCCACGCCGGCGCCAAGATCGACCCCGAGCCGAACATCTGGACCGGGACCTGGCGCGACGTTCGCTCGTTCAACCCCGAGGGCCCCAACCCCGAGAACGGGCTGACGGGGACGATGTTCAGGGTCAACTCCGGCACCTCCGCGATCGACGTGCCGGCGGCCGACGGCAAGATGCGCATCTGGCGCAACACCAGCATGGCCTCACAGGCCCCGGGCCAGACGGCCACCACGACCGATGGCACCCTCGGGTACGAGTGGGACGAGGCGCCCGCCAACAGCTTCCGTCCAGCGGGGCTGGTGCAGCTTTCCTCGACCACGAGGAGCGGCGTCGATGTCCTCCAGGACAACGGCTCCACCTTCGCCCCCGGCACGGCGACCCACCACATGACCCTCTACAAGGCCTCGAGCGGGGCGCTCGTCTTCGGCGCCGGCACGATCCAGTGGTCGTGGGGGCTTGACGGAAATCACGATCGCGGCAGCTCTACCCCCGACCCGCGCATGCAGCAGGCGACGGTCAACGTGCTCGCCGACATGGGCGCCCAGCCCGGGACGCTGCAGGGCGACCTGGTGCCCGCTACGGCCTCGACCGACACCCAGGCGCCGACCTCGACGATTTCGGCACCCACCGCCGGGTCCAATGTCCAGAGCGGCGCGCCGATCACGATCAGCGGCACCGCCACGGACGTGGGGGGAGAGTCCGGTGGCGGCCAGGTCGGGAGCGTCGAGGTCTCGACCGACAATGGCACCACCTGGCACCCAGCGCAGGGACGCGATAACTGGACCTACTCCTGGACACCGGGCGCGACAGGCAGCGCCACGATCAAGACGCGAGCGGCCGACGACAGCGGCAATCTCGAGACACCGGGCCCGGGCGTCACCGTCAACGTCATCCCACGCACCTGCCCCTGCTCGATCTGGGACGACTCCTTCACGCTCCCCGGCGAAAACGACCCGAACGCGGTCGAGGTCGGCGTCAAGTTCCGCTCCGATCAGGCCGGCTTCATCACCGGCCTGCGCTTCTACAAGACCTCCGGCAACACCGGCACCCACGTCGGCCACCTGTGGGCGGCGGATGGAACCCAGCTGGCCGAGGCGACCTTCAGCGGGGAGACCGCCTCCGGCTGGCAGGAGGTCAGCCTCGACAGCCCGGTGGCGATCGATGCCAATACGACCTACGTCGCCTCCTACCACGCGCCCAACGGCAACTACGCAGCCGGCAACAACTATTTCGCCACCGGCGGCTTCGACAGTGCGCCGCTGCACGCGCTCGGCGACGGGGTCGACGGGCCGAACGGCATCTACAAGTACGGGCCATCCGGAGGGCTGTTCTCGGGCGGCGGCCCCGACACCTTCCAGTCGAGCAACTACGGGGTCGACGTCGTCTTCGCGAACACGGTCGGGCCGGACACCACCCCGCCGACCATCAACGCGCGCTCGCCCGTCAGCGGCGCCAGCGACGTCGCCACCGGCGCCGCCGTGACGGCGACCTTCAGCGAGCCCATGGACTCCAACACCATCAACGGCACCAACGTCCAGCTGCGGGATCCGTCCAACGCGCTGGTCCCGGCGACGGTCAGTTACAGCGGTGCGAACAGGAGGGCGACGCTGACCCCGGATGCACCGCTGCAGAGCTCGACCACCTACACGGCGACCGTCAAGGGCGGTCCCCTTCCGGACGGCGTCACGGACGTCGCCGGAAACCCGCTGGCCGGGGACTCGACCTGGTCCTTCACCACGGCGGCTCCGCCGCCGCCCCCGCCCGATGAGGGCCCCGGCGGCCCGATCCTGGTGATCTCGAACGCCGCCAACCCGTTCAGCCGCTACTTCGCGGAGATCCTCCGAGCGGAGGGCCTGAACGAGTTCACCGCCACCGACATCACCAACGTCACCCCGGCGGTGCTGAACGCCCACGACGTCGCCATCCTCGGCGATGGCCCCCTGGACGCCGGGCAGGTGACGATGCTCGACAACTGGGTGCAGGCGGGCGGCAACCTGATCGCGAGCCGGCCGGATCCCCAACTGGCGGGCCTGCTGGGCCTGACCCCTGCCGGGTCGCCGATGTCGAACGAGTACCTCAAGGTCGACACCACGTCCGGACCGGGCGCCGGCATCGTCGACCAGACGATCCAGTACCACGGGGCGGCTGACCGCTACACGCTGAGCGGAGCCCAGGCCGTGGCGAATCTCTACTCCGACGCGACCACAGCGACCTCCAACCCCGCGGTGACGATGCGAAGCGTGGGCTCAGGCGGTCACGCCGCCGCCTTCACCTACGACCTGGCGCGCTCGGTCGTCTAGACGCGCCAGGGCAACCCGGCCTGGTCGGGGGACGAGCGCGACAGCTCCGTGGGCGGGAACCAGCTGATCCGCTCCGACGATCTCTTCTTCGGCGCCAAGACCGGGGACGTGCAGCCGGACTGGGTCGATCTGAACAAGGTGGCCATCCCCCAGGCCGACGAGCAGCAGCACCTGCTGACCAACCTGATCGAGCAGATGAACCTGCAGAAGAAGCCGCTGCCCCGGTTCTGGTTCCTGCCACGAGACAAGAAGGCGGCCGTGGTGATGACCGGGGACGACCACGGCAACGGCGGCACCGTCGGCCGCTTCCAGCAGTACGCAGCCCCCCCCGACAGTCCCGCCGGCTGCTCGGTGGCCGACTGGCAGTGCGTGCGGGGCACCTCCTACATCTACCCCGGCACCCCGATCTCTGACTCCCAGGCCGCCGCCTTCCAGAGCCAGGGGTTCGAGATCGCGCTGCATGCGCTGACCAACTGCGCCAACTGGACTGACCAGGCCCAGCTCGAGTCCTTCTACTCGAGCCAGCTCGCCGCCTTCGCCGCCGACTACCCGAGCCTGAATCCGCCCGCCACCAACCGCACCCACTGCATCGCCTGGAGCGACTGGGCGACCCAGCCGAAGGTGGAGCTGGAGAACGGCATCCGCCTTGACACCAACTACTACTACTGGCCCGAGCCCTGGATTCAGGACCGCCCGGGGATGTTCACCGGCTCGGGGATGCCGATGCGCTTCGCCGACCTCAACGGCTCGATGATCGACGTCTACCAGGCGGCCACCCAGATGACCGACGAGTCGGGCCAGACCTACCCGTTCAACATCGACTCGCTGCTCAACAAGGCGCTCGGCCCCGAGGGCTACTACGGCGTCTTCACCGCGAACATGCACACCGACAGCGCCTCGAGCTCGGGATCGGACGCGATCGTCGCCTCGGCGCTTTCGCATGGCGTTCCGGTCGTCTCGGCGCGGCAGATGCTGACCTGGCTCGATGGCCGCAACCAGTCCTCCTTCGACGGGGTCTCGTGGAGCGGCAACAACCTCAGCTTCAGCGTTACCCACGCCGCCGGCGCGAACGGCCTGCGGGGAATGGTGCCGACCACCTCCTCGGTTGGAGCGTTGACCACCGTCAAGCGGGACGGCGTCCAGATCCCCACCACCACCCAGACGATCAAGGGTGACGAGTACGCGTTCTTCGACGCGACCGCCGGCAGCTACGAGGCGACCTACGCCGTCGACGACACCGCGCCGGCGATCTCCAACGTCGCCGCCTCGGCTACGGGCGACGGCACCGCCACCATCACCTGGGACACCGACGAGGCATCCAGCTCCCGGGTCGACTACGGCACCAGCCCCGGCTCGTTGACCTCGCAGCAAAGCAGCCCCGGGCTGACCACCTCCCACAGCATCCAGCTCACCGGCCTGGCGCCGAACACCACCTACCACTACCGGGTGGTATCCACCGACGCCGCCTCCAACACGGCGACGGAGCCGAATCCGCCGGCGGATCCGGCGAGCTTCACCACACCCTCGGCGAGCTTCACCGACACCACCGTCTCCGACTTCAGCGCCGGCACCCCCGACGCCAACACCTACATCTCCGAGACCGGCAACGGCGAGGTGAGCCTGAAGCCGACCGAGGGCCAGGAGTTCTCGGGCGGTCCCGCGCTTCCCGCCGGCTGGTCGAGCTCCACCTGGGAGAGCCAGGGCGGAGGGGCCGGCGGCACCGCCACGGTCTCGGGCGGCGCCCTGCACGTGGACGGCGCCATGGCCGGCACCAACGCCACCTTCGGCCCGGGCCACTCGCTCGAGTTCGCCGCCACCTTCGCCGCCGCCCCCTTCCAGCACGTCGCCTTCACCGACAACTTCACCAGCGCCTGGGCGATGTTCAGCACCCGCGCCACCAGCAACGGTCAGCTGTACACCAGCATCAACACCGGCGGCGGTGCCGCCGACACCCCGATCGGCGCCCCGGGCCAGTACGTCGGCTCCCAGCACCTCTACCGGATCCAGTGGGACGCGGGCCAGGTCCAGTACTACATCGACGGCAACCTGGTGCACACCGATAGCGCCACCTTCGGCCCGAACCTGAACGTCGCCGCCAGCGACTTCAACTCCGGCGGCCCCGGGCTCTCGGTCGACTGGCTGCACCTGAGCCCCTACCCGTCCTCGGGCACCTTCCTCTCGCGCGTCTTCGACGCCGGCCAGGCGGCCGACTGGGGCGCGCTCAGCTGGCACGCCAACGCGCCGCCGAACACCAGCGTTCAGATCAGCGTCCGCACCGGCAACAGCCCGACCCCGGACGGGAACTGGAGCGCCTTCACCTCGATCGCCTCCTCGGGTGGCGACATCCCCGGCAACTCGCGCTACGTGCAGTATCGGGCGGAGCCTGGGTCGAGCGATCCGAGCCAGACGTCCACCCTGAGCGATGTCTCGATCGCCTACACGACGGGCGCCGACACCACTGCGCCGACGATCACGCAAAGGACACCGGCACCGAGCGCCACCAACGTTCCACGCAACACCAACGTCGACGTCCAGTTCAGCGAGGCGATGAACCCGGCGACGATCAACGGGTCCACCGTCGGCCTGCGGAAGCAGGGGGCGGGCAGCGACGTGCCGGCGAGCGTGAGCTATGCCGGGAACACGGCGACGATCGATCCGAACGCCGACCTGGATCCGAGCGCCATCTATGACGTCACGGTCAAGGGCGGCGCGAGCGGCGTCACGGACGCGGCCGGCAACCCGCTCGCCGCCGACGACACCTGGAGCTTCACCACCGTCCCGCTGACGTTCGTCGACACCACCACCGGCGACTTCAGCGCCGGCACCCCCGACGCCGACACCTACGTCTCCGAGACCGGCAACGGCGAGGTGACCCTGAAGCCGACCGTCGGGGAGGAGTTCTCGGGGAGCTCTGTCCCGGCCGGATGGACCAGCTGCCCGTGGACCACCTCCGAGCCACCCTGCCCGCCCGGCGCGACCGTCTCGGATGGCGCCCTGCACGCCAACGGCGCCTACGCGCGCACGGACACCGCCTACCCCGCGGGCCGCGCGCTCGAGTTCAAGGCGACCTTCAACGCGATCCCCTTCGAGACCGCCGGCTTCGCCACCGACCTGAACGCCGCGCCGTGGGCGACCTTCAGCACCAAGTCCGACGGCAACACCCTCTTTACGCGCACCGACAACGGACAGTCGGGGGGTCAGCAGGAGACCGATCTGGGCTCCGGCCTGCTCGGCAGCCCGCACCTCTTCCGGATCGAGTGGGGCACGAGCGACGTCAAGTTCTACGTGGACGGCAGCCTGGTCGCGACCCACACCGTGACCTTCCCGCAGAACCTGCGCGTGATCGCCAGCGAGTTCAACTCCGGCGGGCCCGAGCTGACCGTCGACTGGATGCGGATGAGTCCATACCCGGGCTCCGGTGCCTTCACCTCACGCGTCTTCGACGCGGGTCAGGCAGCCGACTGGGGTGCGCTCACCTGGAACTCCGCCGCACCGTCCGGCACCGGGGTCGCGCTCAGCGTCCGCACCGGCAACACCCCGACGCCCGACGGGACCTGGAGCTCCTTCAGCCCGATCGCCTCGAGCGGCGGCGACATCCCGAACAACTCCCGCTACGTCCAGTACCGCGCCCAGCTGAACAGCGGAGACCCGGCCAGGACGCCGGTGCTGAGCGATGTTTCGATCGGATACGCGCCCGGCGCGGACACCACCGCACCGACTATCAGCGGCCGAACCCCGTCGCCCAACGCCACCGGTGTCGACACAAGCGGCAACGTGCAGGTCCAGTTCAGCGAGCCGATGGACGCGGCGACGATCAACGGGTCCACCGTCCGCCTTCGCAAGCAGGGAGCCGGATCCGATGTGCCGGCCACGGTCAGCTATGCGGGCAACACCGCGACCCTCAACCCGAGCTCTGACCTCGACCCGAACGCCGTCTACACGGTCACCGTCGACGGCTCGGTGGCGGACCAGGCCGGCAACCAGCTGGGCGCCGCCGACACGTGGAGCTTCACGACCAGTCCCCCAATCCAGAACCTGGTCGATACGACGGTCTCCGATTTCAGCGCCGGCGCGCCGGACGCGAACACCTACGTCTCCAAGACCGACGACGGCGAGGTGACCCTGCAGCCCACCGAGGGGCAGGAGTTCTCGGGTGGGCCGGGCGTGCCCGCCGGCTGGCAGGTGTCGCCCATGGGATCTGCCCAGCTCGGGAGGCAGCGCCACCGTGACCGGCGGCCAGCTCGTCCTCAACGGCGCCGCCGCCGGGCCGACCCAGACCTACGGGCCGGGCCACGCGCTCGAGTTCAAGGCGACCTTCAGCGGGGCGACCTTCCAGCACGTCGGGTTCGGCGTCGACTTCAACACCCAGCCCTACTGGACGATGTTCAGCATCAAGGGTGACGGCCACCTCTACGCCCGCACGAACAACAACAACGCGGTCACCGAGACCCAGCTCTCGGACAGCCTGATCGGCTCCGCGCACGTCTTCCGTGTCGAGTGGACGGCGACCGAGGTCCGGTACTACGTTGACGGCTCGCTGGTCGCTACCCATACCGCGAGCATCGCCGTGCAGATGCGTCCTCTCGCCAGCGACCTGTTCAACGGCGACTCGGGCACGGTCAGTGTCGACTGGCTGCGGATGAGCCCGTACCCCGGCTCCGGCACCTTCACCTCGCGGGTCTTCGACGGCACCCAGACGGTCAACTGGAAGGGGCTCAACTGGACCGCCGCGTCCCCGGCCGGAACCGGCATCGCGCTCAGCGTCCGCACCGGCGATACACCGACCCCCGACGGGAGCTGGACCAGCTTCGCGACGCTCAGCGGTCCGGGAGCCCAGATCAATGCCAGCTCCCGGTACCTGCAGTACCAGGCGGTGCTCACATCGAGCGATCCGAACCAGACGCCGACGCTCAACGACGTGTCGATCGGGTACGTGGCGCCTCCGGACACGACGGCGCCGACGATCAGCCAGCGGACCCCGTCGCCGAACGCGGTCAACGTAGCCCCGAACGGCAACGTCCAGGTCCAGTTCAGCGAGCCGATGAACCCGGCGACGATCGACGGCTCCACAATCCGCCTGCGCAAGCAGGGAGCGGGGTCGGACGTGCCGGCCTCGGTCACCTACTCCGGCAACACCGCAACGCTCGATCCCAGCGCCGACCTCGACTTCAACTCCGTCTACACGGTGACGGTCGCCGGGACCGTCGCGGATCAGAGCGGCAACCAGCTCGGAGCCGACGACACCTGGAGCTTCACCACCGCACCGCATACCTTCGGCTTCACCGACACCACCGTCGGCGACTTCGGCGGCGGCAGCCCCGACGCCAACACCTACGTCTCCCAGACCGGCAACGGCGAGGTCACCCTGAAGCCGACCGAGGGCCAGGAGTTCTCGGGCGGGCCAGGGCTGCCGGCCGGGTGGGACAGCAGCAACTGGGACGGCGGTGGCAGCGCCACGGTCTCGAGCGGCCAGCTCCGCGTCAACGGCTCCCGGGCGAGCACGACCGCGACCTATCCGGCCGGCCGCTCGCTCGAGTTCGTCGCCACGTTCAATGCCGGGACCTTCCAGCACGTGGGCTTCACCTCGGACAACTTCGCCAGCGATATCTACGCGATCTTCAGCACTGGCAACACCACCGACCAGATTCGCGCCCGCACGAACTTCGGAGGCGGCGAGCAGTCCTTCACGATCCCAGGGCTCTCGCCGGGCACGCCGCACCTCTACCGGATCGAGTGGGACGCCGGCGAGGTCCGCTACTACGTCGACGGGGCGCTGGTCGCCACCCACACCGGCAGCTTCGGGCCCAACCTGCGTCCGACCGTCAGCGACGGCAGCTCGGCGGCCCCCGAGCTCTCCGTCGACTGGCTGCGGATGAGCCCCTACCCGGCCTCGAGCACGTTCGATTCGCGGGTCTTCGACGCGGGCGCCGGCCAGAGCGTCAACTGGGGCGCGCTCACCTGGAGCTCGACGACGCCGTCCGGCACCGGGATCGCGATGAGCGTCCGCACCGGCGACACGCCGAACCCGAACGGCAGGCTGGAGCGCCTTCACCCCGATCGCGACCTCGGGCGGCGACATTCCCGGGAACACGCGCTATGTGCAGTACCGCGCGGTGCTCAGCAGCGACTCCACCCAGACGCCGACCCTGAGCGACGTCACGGTCAACGGGACCGGGGACATCCCGCCGGTGGCGGTCAACGACACCGCCACCGTCGCCAAGGACTCCCCTGCGACGACGATCAACGTGCTCGCCAACGACAACGCTGGCGGCGACGGCGGCCTGAAGCAGATCGACTCGGTCACCCAGCCGGCCCACGGCACCGTGGTGATCACCGGCGGCGGCACCGGGCTCACCTACCAGCCGAACGCCAACTACTGCAACGACGGCAACCCCACCGACGACTTCACCTACACCCTGAACGGCGGCTCCACCGCGACCGTGGCGGTGACCGTCACCTGCGATGCCAACCCGGTCGCGGTCAACGACACCAAGACGGTGGCCGCCAACTCGGGCGCAGAACTGCTCACCAACCGCGACTTTGAGGTTGATACCTCTGGCTGGGGAAATTGGAACGCGCCGATTTCACGCTCGACGGCCGAACACCACGGGGGCGCTGCCTCGATGCAGGTAGATTTCAATGGCACGGCGTGGGCGCGGGCTTTCACCGATCCGAACACCATCGCCGCACCGAATACTGCCTACACCGTGGGGATGTGGGTCAAGGCACCGCTCGGCCACCAGTTTAGTTTCGGTGCCGTCGCTTTGGATGCGAGCGACGGGTACATAAACACCTTCGCATCTTCATACCCGACCGGCACGGGTGATTGGCAATACGTCACCACGAGCGGGGTAACTCCCCCCGGTACGGCATCAGTCTCGGTCTACATCGCTGATCCCAACGGCCTGGGCGACACGATCCACGTCGATGACGTAAGCCTCCTACAAGCTGCTGCGCCGATCAACGTGCTCGCCAACGACACCGACGTCGACGGCGGCCTGAAGCAGATCGACTCGGTCACCCAGCCGGCCCACGGCACCGTGGTGATCACCGGCGGCGGCACCGGGCTCACCTACCAGCCGAACGCCAACTACTGCAACGACGGCAACCCCACCGACGACTTCACCTACACCCTGAACGGCGGCTCCACCGCGACCGTGGCGGTGACCGTCACCTGCGATGCCAACCCGGTCGCGGTCAACGACACCAAGACGGTTGCCGCCAACTCGGGCGCAGAACTGCTCACCAACCGCGACTTTGAGGTTGATACCTCTGGCTGGGGAAATTGGAACGCGCCGATTTCACGCTCGACGGCCGAACACCACGGGGGCGCTGCCTCGATGCAGGTAGATTTCAATGGCACGGCGTGGGCGCGGGCTTTCACCGATCCGAACACCATCGCCGCACCGAATACTGCCTACACCGTGGGGATGTGGGTCAAGGCACCGCTCGGCCACCAGTTTAGTTTCGGTGCCGTCGCTTTGGATGCGAGCGACGGGTACATAAACACCTTCGCATCTTCATACCCGAACCGGCACGGGTGATTGGCAATACGTCACCACGAGCGGGGTAACTCCCCCCGGTACGGCATCAGTCTCGGTCTACATCGCTGATCCCAACGGCGTGGGCGACACGATCCACGTCGATGACGTAAGCCTCCTACAAGCTGCTGCGCCGATCAACGTGCTCGCCAACGACACCGACGTCGACGGCGGCCTGAAGCAGATCGACTCGGTCACCCAGCCGGCCCACGGCACCGTGGTGATCACCGGCGGCGGCACCGGGCTCACCTACCAGCCGAACGCCAACTACTGCAACGACGGCAACCCCACCGACGACTTCACCTACACCCTGAACGGCGGCTCCACCGCGACCGTGGCGGTGACCGTCACCTGCGATGCCAACCCGGTCGCGGTCAACGACACCAAGACGGTGGCCGCCAACTCGGGCGCAGAACTGCTCACCAACCGCGACTTTGAGGTTGATACCTCTGGCTGGGGAAATTGGAACGCGCCGATTTCACGCTCGACGGCCGAACACCACGGGGGCGCTGCCTCGATGCAGGTAGATTTCAATGGCACGGCGTGGGCGCGGGCTTTCACCGATCCGAACACCATCGCCGCACCGAATACTGCCTACACCGTGGGGATGTGGGTCAAGGCACCGCTCGGCCACCAGTTTAGTTTCGGTGCCGTCGCTTTGGATGCGAGCAACGGGTACATAAACACCTTCGCATCTTCATACCCGACCGGCACGGGTGATTGGCAATACGTCACCACGAGCGGGGTAACTCCCCCCGGTACGGCATCAGTCTCGGTCTACATCGCTGATCCCAACGGCCTGGGCGAGACGATCCACGTCGATGACGTAAGCCTCCTACAAGCTGCTGCGCCGATCAACGTGCTCGCCAACGACACCGACGTCGACGGCGGCCTGAAGCAGATCGACTCGGTCACCCAGCCGGCCCACGGCACCGTGGTGATCACCGGCGGCGGCACCGGGCTCACCTACCAGCCGAACGCCAACTACTGCAACGACGGCAACCCCACCGACGACTTCACCTACACCCTGAACGGCGGCTCCACCGCGACCGTGGCGGTGACCGTCACCTGCGATGCCAACCCGGTCGCGGTCAACGACACCAAGACGGTTGCCGCCAACTCGGGCGCAGAACTGCTCACCAACCGCGACTTTGAGGTTGATACCTCTGGCTGGGGAAATTGGAACGCGCCGATTTCACGCTCGACGGCCGAACACCACGGGGGCGCTGCCTCGATGCAGGTAGATTTCAATGGCACGGCGTGGGCGCGGGCTTTCACCGATCCGAACACCATCGCCGCACCGAATACTGCCTACACCGTGGGGATGTGGGTCAAGGCACCGCTCGGCCACCAGTTTATTTCGGTGCCGTCGCTTTGGATGCGAGCGACGGGTACATAAGCACCTTCGCATCTTCATACCCGACCGGCACCGGCGATTGGCAATACGTCACCACGAGCGGGGTAACTCCCCCCGGTACGGCATCAGTCTCGGTCTACATCGCTGATCCCAACGGCCTGGGCGACACGATCCACGTCGATGACGTAAGCCTCCTACAAGCTGCTGCGCCGATCAACGTGCTCGCCAACGACACCGACGTCGACGGCGGCCTGAAGCAGATCGACTCGGTCACCCAGCCGGCCCACGGCACCGTGGTGATCACCGGCGGCGGCACCGGGCTCACCTACCAGCCGAACGCCAACTACTGCAACGACGGCAACCCCACCGACGACTTCACCTACACCCTGAACGGCGGCTCCACCGCGACCGTGG
>CAVUSJ010000011.1:0-6395 GCA_963744105.1 uncultured Solirubrobacterales bacterium
CCTGGTGCTCGCCAGGCCGGGTGGTGCCCGTCGCTTCGACGGAGCCCTGATCATCGTCCTCTATCTCATCTTCGTCGCGGTCCACCTGACCCACGGATAGTCTCGGCAACCGTGAGTCGGTCGCTACGTGAAGGCCCGTCACCTCAGGGCCCGTTCGACGTCGCCGTCATCGGGGCGGGCGCCGTCGGCTGCGCTGTCGCTCGCGAGGTGAGCCGCCGCAGCGCGAGCTGCGCGCTGATCGAGGCCGGCCCGGACGTCGGGGCCGGAACGAGCAAGGCGAACACGGCGATCCTGCACACCGGATTCGACGCAAAGCCGGGAACGATCGAGTCGGGCCTGGTCGCCCGCGGCTACGAGCTGCTCAGCGAGTACGCGGCCGAGGTCGGTATCCCGACGGAGAATCTCGGTGCGCTGATGATCGCCTGGAGCGCCGAGCAGAATGACGCCCTCGCCGGAATCGAGGCGACGGCGCGCGAGAACGGATACGAGGGCGCCCGGCGGGTCGACATCGACGAGCTCTACGCCCGCGAGCCGCAGATCGGCGCAGGGGCGGAGGGTGCTCTCGAGATCCCGGGCGAGGGAATCGTCTGCCCGTTCACCGCGACGATCGCCTTCGCGACCGAGGCACTGGCGGCTGGCTGCGAGCTTCTGCTGAACGCGGCGGTCACGGGGGTCCGCCCGAGTGACGGTGGCCACGAGATCGAGACGGCGAGGGGACCGGTGCGCGCCCGGCACCTTGTCAACGCCGCCGGGCTGCGCAGCGACGAGGTCGACCGGATGCTCGGCCACTCGGGGTTCACGGTGACGCCGAGACGCGGCGAGCTGATCGTCTTCGACAAGCTCGCCCGAGGCCTGCTTAACCACGTGCTGCTCCCGGTGCCCACGGAGAAGACCAAGGGCGTACTGGTCTCGCCGACGATCTACGGCAACGTCCTGCTCGGCCCGACCGCCGACGACATCGAGGACAAGACGGACCGGTCGACCACCGAGGCTGGCATGGGGTCGCTGATGCAGGCAGGGGCGCGGATCATGCCGGCGCTCGAGCGGCAGGAGGTGACCGCCACCTATGTCGGCCTCCGAGCCGCGACCGAGCACCGCGACTACCAGCTCACCGCGCACGCAGAACAGGGCTACGTCTGCGCGGGCGGGATCCGCTCCACCGGCATCACCGGCTCTCTGGCGATCGCCGAGTGGGTGCGGGAGGCGCTCGCCGACGCGGGGCTCGAGCTGGCCCGGGAGCCGGAGGCGAGCGGCCTCCGTATGCCCAACATCGGCGAGTTCGGCGCCCGTCCGTACCAGGAGGGCGGCCGGATCATCTGTTTCTGCGAGCGCGTCACCCGTGAAGAGGTCGAGGCGGCACTTGCGAGCCCCATTCCTCCGGCAGACCTCGACGGTCTTCGCCGCAGGACGCGGGCCCTGATGGGCCGCTGCCAGGGCTTCTTCTGTGGCGCGGAAGTCGCTGCCGCTCTGGAGGGAGGCGTGGACCATGGCGATCAATGACGGGCCCGTGGTCGTGGGCGGCGGGCCCTCGGGTCTCGCCGCCGCCATCGAGCTGCGCGGGCTCGGCATCTCGCCCGTCACGGTGATCGAGCGCGAGCGCGAGGCGGGCGGGATTCCTCGTCACTCCGACCACACGGGTTTCGGCCTGCGAGACCTCCACACCGTGCTCTCCGGCCCGCGCTACGCCGCCCGCTATCGCGAGCTCGCCGACGAGGCCGCCGTGGAGATCCTGACCGAAACGATGGTTACCGAGTGGGAGGGGGAGCGCTCGCTGCGACTGACCGGGCCGAGCGGGCGCTGGAAGATCGAGCCGCCGGCGGTCGTCCTCGCCACCGGCTGCCGCGAGCGGCCTCGCTCCGCGCGCCTCGTCCCAGGATCGCGGCCCGCGGGCGTGATGACGACCGCGACCCTGCAGCAGCTCGTTCACCTGCGCGGCCGGAAGGTCGGCAGGCGCGCGGTGATAGTCGGCGCCGAGCACGTCAGCTTCTCGGCGATCGCCACGCTTGCCCACGGCGGCGCCTCGGTCGCGGGCCTGGTCACGGAGCTGCCGCGACACCAGTCGCTGCGGAGCTTCCGCGCCGGGGCGGCCGTCCGCTACCGGGCGCCCGTCTGGACGCGCACGAAGGTGAGCGCCATCCACGGCGCCGAGCGGGTCGAGTCGGTGGAGCTGACCGAGCTGGACTCGGGTCGCACCCGGATCGTCGAGTGCGACCTGGTGATCTTCACCGCCGATTGGATCCCGGACCACGAGCTCGCCGTGATGGCCGGTTGCGAGCTCGGTTCCGGGTCGCGCGGGCCGCTGGTCGACCCCGCACTCCGCACCACGCGACGCGGCGTGTTCGCGGCGGGGAACCTGCTTCATCCTGCCGAGACCGCCGATGTCTGCGCGCTCGACGGCCGCCATGTGGCCCCGGCGGTGGCCGCCTACCTGCGCGGTCCCGGCGAGTGGCCCTCCGGGGTCCGGATCACCTCCCGGAGCCCGCTGGCGTGGGTGGTTCCGAGCCTGGTGCTGGCGACCGGCTACTCGCCGCCGCGGGACCGCTTCCTGCTCCGCTCTCGCGAGTTCGTCTCCCGCGCCCGGCTTCTCGTCCGCCAGGACGGCCGCGAGCTCTGGGGCGGCCGCGTGGGGCGCCTCGTCCCGGGACGCTCGGCGCACATCCCGGCTGGCTGGGCTGCCGCGGTCGATCCGAACGGGGGCCCGGTGATCGTCGCGGTGAAATAGGGTCCTCCCATGAGCGACGGGATGTTGCTCGGCATCGACGAGGGGACCACCGGCGTCAAGGCCGCGCTCTTCGACCAGCGATTGGCGCCGGTCGGCGAGGCGAGGCGCGACAAGGTGAACCGCCACCCTGAGGAGGGCTGGGTCGAGCAGGATGGCGAGGAGGTCGTCGCCGCCGTGACCGAGGCGGTGGCTGAGCTGCTCAACGGCGCCGACGGGGAGGTGGCCGCCTGCGGGCTGGATCACCAGGGCGAGTCGGTCCTCGCGTGGGAATCCGAAACCGGGAAGCCGCTCAGCCCGATCGTCGTCTGGCAGGACAAGCGCTCGCAGGAGATCCTCAACGAGCTCACCGACTCGGAGGACGAGGTCAAGGAGCTCAGCGGGCTGCCCTTCGACCCCTACTTCTCCGCCGCGAAGCTCGCCTGGCTTCTGCGGCACAACGACGACGTGAAGAAGGCCCGCGAGGAGGGCCGGCTGCGGATGGGGACGGTCGACTCCTTCCTCTGTGACCGGCTCGGCGCCGGCTTCGCGACCGAGCCGGCGACCGCGTCGCGGACCCAGCTGCAGCGGATCGACAAGCCCGGCTGGGACGAGCGCCTCTGCGAGATCTTCGGCATCCCGATGGACGTCCTGCCCGAGATCCGGGACACGGCGGGCGAGCTGGGAACGCTGCGGCATGAGAGCTGGCCGGTCGAGCTGCCCTTCCGCGGCCAGGTCGTCGACCAGCAGGCCGCGCTGGCCGGCGCGGCGTGCGTGGAGCCGGGCCGCGTGAAGGCGACATACGGCACCGGCGTCTTCGTCCTCGCTCACGTCGGGGAGGGCGTCCCGGAGCCCGCGGGTGGCCTGCTCCCGACCGTCGCCTGGAGCATCGACGGCAAGCTCGAGTACGCGCTCGACGGCGGCGTGTTCGCCGCCGGGGCGATGCTGGAGTGGATGTGCAACCAGCTCGGCATCGCGGAGAGCCCGCCGGAGCTCAGCAAGCTCGCCCGCGAGGCGGAGAGCTCCGCGGGCGCCCAAGTGCTCCCCGGCCTCGCCGGGATCGGCGCGCCGTGGTGGAGGCCCAACGCCCGCGCCGTGATCTCCGGGATCTACGGCGGAACGACGCGCGAGAACGTCGCCCGCGCGGCGCTCGAAGGGATCGCCTGGCGCGTGGCAGACGTGGTCGCCGCGATCAAGGAGACCTCGCCGGTCGACACCCTGCGAGTGGACGGCGGCCTCACCAACGAGCCGCTGCTCCTGCAGCTCCAGGCCGACGCGATCGGCGCACCCGTCGAAGCGGCCGCGGCCGACGCGACCGTCCTCGGTGCGGCCGCGCTCGCCGGAGTCGGCGCGGGAGTGATCTCCTCGCTGGCCGTGCTGCCGGAGATGCTGCCGCCTGACCGCCGGGTCGAGCCCGAGCGGGACGAGAGTTGGCGGTCAGCCGAGCACGAGCGCTGGCGCGAGTTCGTCCGGGGTACCGAGGCACTCGACGCGCAGTAGGCGCCCGGTCAGAGGGGGACCTGGGCGCCGACGATGATGGTCTTCTCGCTGGGCAGCTGGAAGGCGTCGATCGGGCTCGCCGTGTTCCGGGCCATCACGACGAACAGCTTCTTGCGCCAAGCCCGCATCGGAGAGTCCTCGGTCGGCTTGATCACGATTCGCGAGATGAAGTACGCAGCGTGCTCGAGGTCGAGGTTCTTCTCGAACAGGCCCTGCTTGCGGCAGAGCCGGAGCGACGCCGGGATGTCGACGGAGTCGTGGTAGCCGGCCCTGATCTTGACGTGGAAGACGCGGAACTCGCCGCCGATCTCCTCGACGGTGAACCGCTCGTGCTCCTCGACGTGCGGGATGCTGACCTGGTCCACCGACACGATCACCACCCGGTGCGAGAACGTTCGGGTGTTCTCCACCTCGATCCGGAGCGCCAGCGGGGTTGTCTCCTTCCGCGGGTTGAGGTAGACGGCCACGCCTGGGGACTTGGTGATCGGAGGGTCCTCCGACGGGAGCCGGTCGAGGAACTCGACCAACGAGCCCTCCTTGGCGGTCCGGTTGCGGGTGACGATCACCTGGCCCCGGCGCCAGTTGATCATCACGATCGAGATGATCAGTGCGACCACCAGCGGCAGCCACGCCCCGTGTTCGATCTTGGCGATGTTTGCCGTGAAGAACGCCACCTCGACGGTCAGGAAGAGAATCGCGATCGGCACGAGCCTCCGTCTGGGCGTACCCCAGAGGAACCGGGCGACGGCCAGGAAGAGCAGCGTGTTGAGGATGAACGTCCCGGTGACCGCGACGCCGTAGATGTCGCCCAGCCTGTCCGCCGATTGGAAGATGAGCGTCAGGGCGATGACGCCGATACAGAGCCCCCAGTTGATGATCGGAACGTAGATCTGCCCCTCCATCTCCGAGGGGTGCAGGATGCTGAGCCGCGGGAGGAACCCGAGCTGCACCGCCTGGCGCGCGACCGAGAACGAGCCCGAGATCGCGGCCTGCGAGGCGATGATCGTCGCCGCTGTCGCCAAGAACAGCATCGGGTATTGAGCCCAGTGGGGCACCATCAGGAAGAACGGGTTGGCCGCTGCGCTCGGGTCGTGGCGGATGAGGACCCCCTGTCCCAGGTAGTTCAGCATCAGTGCGGGCAGCGCCACCGCGAACCAGCCAAGCCTGATCGGGGCGGCGCCGAAATGACCCCTGTCGGCGTAGAGCGCCTCCGCGCCGGTTACGGCGAGCACGACGCCGCCGAGCGTCAGAAAACCGGCGCCACCGTGGTCAATCAGGAACCGCGCTCCCCAGGTGGGTGACAGCGCCTGAAAGACCGCTGGGTCTTTCAGCACCTGGTGGAGGCCGAGGAGCCCGATGGCGATGAACCAGACCAGGATCACCGGCCCGAACAGCCATCCGATCGTGCCCGAGCCGCGGTGTTGGATCAAGAACAGGGCGACGAGGATGACGACGGATATCGGCACCACCAGGTGGGCGAGATCCGGCTCGATCACCTTCAGCCCCTGGACCGAGCCGAGGACCGAGATGGCGGGGGTAATGATCCCATCGCCGAAGAACAGCGCCGCCCCGAAGATGCCCAGCGTCACCAGCGCGGCCCGGCGGGCCACCCGATTGCGCTGGATCAGGGAGGCCAGCGCCATGATGCCGCCGTCGCCGCGGTTGTGCGCGCGCATGATGAAGCCCGCGTACTTGATGGAGACGATGATCGTCAGGGCCCAAAAGATGAGGGAGACGACTCCGTAGACGCCCGCCGTCGTCGCCTGGGCGGCGGCCTTGTGCGTGGTGAAGATGACCTGCTCCGTGTAGAGCGGGCTCGTACCGATGTCGCCGTAGACGACTCCCATCGCGCCCAGCGCCAGCACGACCTTGCTCGCGTCGGTGATGACGTCGCGCTGGTTGTCCTCCAGCGCCTCAAAGCGCTTGCGAACGGCCTCCGACTCGTCGTCCTTGCTCGGGGCCTCCGGCTTCCAGTAGCCCAGCTTGTGCGCGGCCTCGTTGAAGATCCGCTTCTCACCGGGTTTCTTGCCCGTGCGAACCTTGCCGTCGGCGACCTCGGGGGGCGTCTCGACGCGGACCGTGTGCGAGGCCTCGTGCAGCGGCCGCTTATCGCGGGGACTCACGCGGGCATCGTAGGCGTTGCGCCCGCCGCCCCGGCGCCGCGGGTGGCCCAAAAAGCACTCGACCCGCGTTAGGC
>CAVUSJ010000012.1:0-23949 GCA_963744105.1 uncultured Solirubrobacterales bacterium
AGTAGCGGGGGCGGGATTCGAACCCGCGACCTTCGGGTTATGAGCCCGACGAGCTACCAGACTGCTCCACCCCGCGTCGGTAGTAGCGAGTTTACCGCGCCGGTCGCAGATCTCAACTTGGACGAATGACCGATGCGCATGCTAGCTTTTCGCGCTCGATAGACCTGCTTAATCGCTAGCCCACGAAGGGCTGGCGACCGGGGGACCCAAGGTCCTGGGGCGAATTGCCGATCGTGGCAAAGCGCGACTCAATCCGCGCGAGCCCGCCAGCTAACCCCGGCAGCACGAAGACTGAGAGGTCGGCAATGGGGCATAAGCCAGCGCCGAAGAACGTCCGCGGGCGATCTTCACGCACACTCGTACTCACGATCGGATTTGCGATCGCCGGAATGCTCGGTGCCTGGGCGCCGTCGGCGCTCGCCTGTCCAGGCGCCAACGTGGGCGCCGCAACTCTGACCACGGATCAGGCGCGAGCAGCAGTCGTCTGCCTGATAAACAAGAAGCGAGCTCGCAATCACGTCAAGCCGGTGCACGAGCACCCGTTGCTCGACGCGGCGGCCCAGACTCACACCGATGCGATGACGAGCCAGAACTTCTTCTCCCACGAGGGCGACGGGACGCCCGCCTCGCGTGCCTCCAACGCCGGGTACATGGCCGGCGCACGCTCCTGGGGAATCGGAGAGGACCTGTTCTGGGGGGCCGTCACGCGAAGTACCCCGAGCGCCACGGTCAATGCCTGGATGCACAGCGCGGAGCACCGCAGCGTGATGCTCTCGCGCTCCTACCGCCAGGTGGGGATCGGTGTCGACCAGGGCTCTCCCGCCGGCGCGGACAACACCAATACCGGCACCTACACCGCGTTGTTCGGCTTCCGCAAGGGGGGATAAGGAGCGGCCCAAGGCTGTTAGGAAGATGTGAGCGTCTTGCGGGCGCCTGCTCAAGGAAAGGAATAGGATGCTGCGCGGTGCCCAGGGATCGGAGGACATGGACGTCACGATGCGCGTTGCCGTAGTCGATATCGGCACCAACTCGACACGGCTGCTGATCGCGGACGTGGAGGGCACCGGCGTCTACGAAGTCGAGCGGCGCACGACCGTCACCAACATGGGCCGGGGTGTCGACCACACCCGCACGATCTGCTCGGACGCAGTGGATGACGTCTGCGGGGTGATCGCGGACTACAAGTCATGCTTTGAGGAGATGGGGGCCGAGCGGGTGATGGCGATCGCCACCAGCGCCGTGCGTGACGCGGTCAACGGCGAGGCGTTCATCGCCGAGCTCCGCGAGCGCTTCGACCTCGACGCCCAGATGCTCACCGGCGAGGAGGAGGCACAGCTCACCTATCGCGGCGCCACCGCGCACCGCCCCACGGCGGACCCAACCCTGGTCTTCGACATCGGGGGCGGCTCGACCGAGCTGATCGTCGGGACCGGCAGGGAGGTTGGCTTCCACACCTCGCTGCAGGCCGGCACGATCCGGCAGTCCGAGCGCCACCTCACCTCGGACCCGCCCGATCCGCATGAGCTCGAGGACCTGGCGACCGACATACGCAACCTGATCGAACAGGCGGTCGCCGCGCAGCCTGACGGCGCGCCGACCCGCGCGATCGCCGTGGCGGGCACACCGACCTCTCTGGCGGCCATCGACCAGGGACTCGAGCCGTACGACCCGGGTCGCGTCCATGGCTATCACCTGGGCATGCAGCGGATCCAGCGGATGCTCAGCCGGCTTTCCTCGCTTCCGCTCGCCGAGCGCCTCCGAGTCCCGGGGCTGCACCCGGGGCGCGCTCCGACGATCGTCGCGGGGACGGTCATCCTCGTCCAGGTGATGCGGGCGTTCGGCCTGCAGGAGGTCGAGGTCTCGGAGCTCGACATCCTCCACGGCTCGGCGATCTCCGCCGCGATGGCCCCCGCCTGAGCGAACGCTTGGCCAGTTTGTAGCGACTCGGGGGATCGACCCAATTTTCGGTATTGCCTATGCCTCTGCCCGGATCGATACTTGGCCGGTCGGGAGAATTGGTGCTGGGCCGGACGCCCATCATCACCTCTCGGCTCATAGGGTCCGGGCGTTTGCCGCAAGGCGCCTCCCGTCGCCTGGATCCACTACATACCCCCCAAGTAAGGCCCCTGAGACGTACCCCTGCCCGTCCTGACGGGGCCTGTTTGCAAAGACCGGCCGCCATGGATGGCGGCCGGTCTTCGTAAGGGGTCCAAGGCCGCCCCCATTTTGGAGCGCAGGGCGAAGCCCGGAGCGACTTGTGTCGGGGCGGCCGTAGGACCCCTGACTAATGGCAAAGCCGGGGAGGCTCTCACGCTCGCTAGGGTGACCCGATGAACGGTTCAGGGGGTCCCCGCATCTTCGACGAGTGGGAGATCGAGCTTCACGGCCACCAGGTCGTCTACCGGATCGCCGGCGACGGCCCGCCCGTCGTGCTGATCCACGGCATGGTCAACTCCTCCCGCCACTGGGAGAGGGTGGCCCTGCAGCTTGCCGACCGCTACACGGTGATCGCTCCGGACCTGCTCGGCCACGGCGACTCGGCGGCGGTACGAGGTGACTACTCGCTCGGCGCGCACGCCTGCAGCATCCGCGACCTGCTGACCACGATCGGGGTCGACCGCGCCACCGTCGTGGGTCACTCGCTCGGCGGCGGGATAGCGATGCAGTTCTTCTACCAATTCCCCCAGCGCGTCGAGCGCCTCGCCCTGATCTCGAGCGGCGGACTCGGGCACGACGTGAGCCCGATGCTCCGCGGGGCCGCCCTGCCGGGCGCGGCCGCCGGGATCTGGCTCGTCGCCAACCGCCGTGTCCGCGAGGCGATCGAGCGAGCCGGCGAGAGGATGCGGGCTCGCGGCAGCCGCAGGGGCGTCTACCTGCAGGCCGTCGGCCGGGCGATGCGGCCGTTGCAGGAGGCCGCCGCGCGCCGTGCGTTCCTGCAGACGCTGCGGTCGGTGATCGACGTGCGCGGCCAGCACGTCAGCGCCATGGACCGCCTCTACCTGCTCGGGGAGCTGCCGACCCTGATCGTCTGGGGCGAGCGCGACAACACCATCCCGATCAAACACGGCCTCGCCGCCCACGAGCGGATCCCGAACAGCCGCTTCGTCAGACTGCCGAAGGCGGCCCATTTCCCGAATCTCGAGGACCCTGATGGGCTGGCGAGCGCACTCCTCGACTGGCTGGACGAGACCGAGCCCGGCTTGATCGAGGATGCCGAGTGGGGACAGATCGTCGGCGCCCGCTCGCCTCGTAGACAGCGGCTCGGCGTCTAGCGGGAGGTCTAGGCGGTCGCCATCGCCACCAAGTGGTTGGCGACGATGCGGTTGTGGGGGTCCCAGCTCTTCTTGACGTGCGAGAGCCGCTTGCAGGTCTCCTCGGGCAGGATCGCCTCGACGTCACAGGGGCGCTCCGCGTAGTTGAAGTAGCCGCCGTCGGCGGCCCACGGACCGAGCGCATCGAGCAGCTTGTCGAGCTGGCCCTCGATCGGCTCGCGCAGAGCCGGGTCCATCAGCATGCCGAGCGCGAGCATCACGTACTCGGCATCGAGCTTGTCGAGCGCGCCCGCGTTTTCCGGCGCGCGCCTGAGCGCCCCGCCGAGATGGCGAAGCTCTGCAAGCAGCAGCGGTGAGTCCGTCTCCGGTCCGGCCGTCGCGACGAAAGCATCGATTGCCTCGTCGGGCAGCTCGTTGATCGTCGCATGGTGACCGAGGCCCGGGACGGGCGGCTCCGGGTCCATCGCGATCCGGGTTAGCGCCGGCGCGGGGACCTGGCCGAAGGAGTCCATCGCGGGGTCGCCGATCTCACGGAGCGGAGCGATCAGCTTCTCCCCCTCCTCCCTGCTGCCAATGCAGCAGGCCGTGATCGCAAGCCATTTCTTCCCGCGGATCTCCTCCGGGATGTCCGGGATCGGGGGAAGGTTGAGCATGCGGATCATGCTGCCGACCTCGTCGGGAGCCTCGGCCGTCCAGTCGCGGTAGCGCCGCAGCCCGGCCTCAGTGACATCGGGCGGGAACAGCAGGCCGCCTGCGTAGGCCTCGGCCACGGGAAAGAGATTGACGTGCAGCGCGGTGACGATCGCGTATCCGCCGCCACCCCCGCGCAGCGCCCAGAACAGGTCCGGCTCGCTGGTTGAATCGACCGTGCGGGGTTCGCCGTCCGCGGTAACGACCTCGATCGAGTTGACGTTGTTGCATGCCCAGCCGAACTTGCGGCCGAGCCAGCTCAGGCCGCCGCCGACCGTGTACCCGGTCACGCCGACGTTCGGCGAGGTGCCGGGCAGGAAGGACATCCCCTTCTCGTGCGCCGCGCCGCCGATCTCCTCGGCCAGCACACCGGCCTCGACGCGGGCGGTGCCGTCACCGACCTCGACCCCGCGCATGCGCTCGGTCTTGACCAGGATGGTGTCCTCCAGCGTCCCCATCGCGACGGCACCGTGCCCCGTTCCCTGCCCGGCGACGCGCAGGTCGTTCTCGCCCGCGAAGAGGACGGCCTTGGAGACGTCGTCGGCGCTCTCCACGAACGCGACGGCCGCCGGCTGCTGGTCGGCCGCCAGGTTCCAGGCCTGGCGCACCTCGTCCCAGTCGGCGTCGCCGGAGGTAGCCACCCGGCCGCGAATAGAGAGTTCCGAGAAGTCCGCCATGCGGGCGGCACTCTACGCCGACCGAGCGCAACCGCAATCCGTGTTTTCCCGAAGACCTAGGCGGGGTGCGGCTCGGCGTCGACCGGCAGGTGAGCCACCCGATCGAAGGCGATCCTGGCGATCACGGCGCCCGCGATTCCGGCGATGCCCGCCATCACCAGCGCCGCCCGCGGATCGATGGCCTCGGAGAGCCAGCCGGAAAGCGGGCCGCCGATCGGGGTCGAGCCGAGGAAGACGATCGAGTACAGCGCCATCACCCGGCCGCGCATGCTGGGCTCCGACGCGAGCTGCAGCGAGGAATTGATGCTCGCGGCCAGCGTCACCGTCGCCGCCCCAAGCGGAGCGAGCGCGGCGATCTCGAGCCCGATCGTGGGCGCTCCGGCGGCGAACAGGGCGACGACGCCGAACACGAGGGACGCCCCGACCAGGAGCATCGGGGTGACCGAGCCGCGCGCGCCGTTGATCAGCGCGCCGACGATCGCCCCCAGGCCCATCGCCGCGACCAGCACGGCGTAGGTCGAGGGCCCGCCGTGGAAGGTGAACCGGGCGAGCAGCGGCAGGACCGCTTGGAAGTTGTAGCCCAGCGTCCCCACGATCGCCATCAGCGACAGCGGGATCCAGAGCTCGGGGTCGCGGCGGACGTAGCGGAGGGCCGCGCGGACGGCGCCCGGCTCCCTTGCCACCGTCTCGGCCGGCCGCAGCTTCTCGGTGTCCATCCCGGCGAGGACCCAGATCATGAACGCGAAGCTCGCGGCGTTGAGGGCGAAGCACGGCTCCACCCCGACGGTCGCGATCAGCACGCCGGCGAAGGCCGGGCCGACCACGCGAGCGCTGTGGACGAGAACGCTGTTGAGGCTGACCGCATTGACCACCCGGTCCGAGCCGACAATCTCCATCACGAACGCCTGCCTCGTCGGATAGTCAACCGCGTTGACGCAACCGCGGACGAAGACGAGCGAGAAGACCATCCAAGGAACCAGCGAGCCCTCGAGGGAAAGCGCCAGCATGGTCAGGGGGGCGATCATGTGCAGCCCCTGCGTGAGGATCAACAGGCGCCGCTTCGGCACCCGGTCCGCGACCAGACCGCCCCACGCGCCGAAGATCAGCATCGGCAGGAACTGGAGCGCCGTCGTCACTCCGACGGCCACGCCGCTGCCCGTGAGCGAGAGGACCAGCCACATCTCGGCGATCATCTGCATCCAGTTGCCCGAGAGCGAGACGAGCTGGCCCGCGAAGTAGCGGCGGAAGTTCGGGACCTTCAGGCTGGCGAACGAGCGGCCGAGGGCCGCGGTCATTCGAGCATCCCCTCCAGCAGCTCGGCCGCCCGCTCGAGCGTGCGGCGGTCCTCGGCGTCCATGGCGGCGAGGCGCCGGGCCAGATACGCAGTCTTGCGAGCGCGCAAACGCTTGAGCAGTTCCCGAGCCTCGGCCGTTGCGCTGAGGATCGAGGCGCGCCCGTCCTCCGGGTCCTTGACCCTCTCCACCAGTCCGGCCGCCTCCAGGTGCCGGACGATCCGGGTCACCGTGGGCCGCTTGATCCTCTCGCGGTCCGCGACCTCGCTCGGCGACAGCGGGCCGTGGCGCTCGATCGTCGCAAGGGCGGCCACCTGCGAGGGGCCGAGGTCGGTTCCGGCCTCCTGGCGCAGGCGCCGGGCCATCCGGGTGATCGCCCAGCGCAGGCGGGGGGCGAGCTCCTCCTTGATCTCCTCTGTGGCTCGGGAAGTAGTTTGCATTGCTAATTAGCTTAGCAAATCATCTCGGCCGCAACGCTCCGTTCGCTCTTAGGGCACCCTAATCACCGTTGTGTTAGGGTGCCCGAATCTTGAAGCCCGACCAAAACACTCAGGATTCGCACGCCCGCCTAGCCTGGTGGCTCAGCGGCCTGGCGATCGTCGCCGGCCTCGTCTACCTGATGGCGACGGCGCACACGGGCCCCGCCGATCCCACGGAGCAGCACATGAGCCACGGCACCGCCGTCTTCAACTCGGGAATGATCGTCTTCCGGGAGGGGCTCGAGGCGATCCTGATCTTCGCCGCGGTGACCGCCAGCTTCCTGGGCGCGAACAAGAGCAAGCGGCGTCCCGTGGTCGCCGGCGCCGTGATGGCCTTCGGGGCGACCATCGCCAGCTGGTTCGTCGTCCAGGCGCTGCTGAACGCCGCCTCCCCGCTCGGCCCCAAGCTCGAGGCGATCACCGGCTTCCTGGCGATCGTCGTCCTGCTCATCGTCCTCAACTGGTTCGTGCACAAGGTCTACTGGTCGGACTGGATCGGCCGTCATCACAAGCGGCGCCAGAAGCTCCTCACCCAGACCGGCCCGTGGGTCGTCATCGGGCTCATCGCGCTCGGCTTCACGACCGTGTACCGAGAGGGCTTCGAGGTCGTCCTCTTCCTCCAGAACCTGCAGCTCCAGAACGGCAGCTCGACCGTTCTCGAAGGCGTTGCGATCGGGTTGGCCTGCACGGCGGTGGTCGGCGTCCTCACCTTCTGGCTGCACCACAAGCTTCCCTATCGCCGCATGCTGATCATGACCGGCGCTCTCGTCGCGGTGGTCCTGATGGTGATGATCGGCGGGACCGCCCTCTCGTTCATGGACCTCGGCTGGATCCCGAGCCATCGCACCCCCTTCACGGTTCCGACCTGGATGGGCTCCTGGTTCGAGATCTACTCGTACTGGGAGACGATCGGCGCACAGCTGCTCGCCGGGACCCTGGTGGTCGGCTCCTACGTCCTCGCCGAGCACGTCAAGGTACGCCGGCGGGTGCGCAAGGGCGAGCAGCCGGCGGTCCGCGCGGAGGCTCCTCCCCAGCTCCAGACGCAGACGGAGCCGGTCTAGTTCTCTAGCCTGGCCGGCATGCGCCGTTCGCCAGGGAACGTCGTCCTCGTCGCCGCGCTCGGCCTGCTGCTGATCGCCGCCGGTGTCGCCGTCGCGAAGAAGAAGCACCATCGCGGCCTGCCCCGCGGGCCCTATCCGAGCCTCGGGGGCTGTCCCGTCTTCCCGGCGCCCTCGAGTCCCGCCAACGCTCCCGCGGCGGCGGACGAGTCGGCCTGGAACCAGGACATCTCGGCCGCGCCGCCGGACCCCACCTCCGCGTCGTACATCTCCTACATCGCCGCTCACGGCGGCGACTTCATCCACCCGGACTTCGGGTCGCCGCGCGAGTACGGCTTTCCCTACGCCGTGGTCGGCAAGAAGCAGAAGCGCACCAAGGTCAACTTCACGGCGTACGGGGACGAGTCCGACCACGGTCCGTATCGCGTCCCTCTCAAGGCGCTGGTCGAGGGCGGGCAGGGCTCGGACGGCGACCGCCACGTGCTCGCCGTCGACGCCGCCCGGTGCAAGCTCTACGAGCTCTACCGCGCCTTCGCCCGCAAACGGCCGAAGCCCCACTGGAATGCCGACTCCGGCGTGATCTGGGACCTGCGCTCGGCGGCCCTTCGGCCCGAGGGCTTCACGTCGGCCGACGCCGCCGGTCTTCCGATCTTCCCCGGGCTCGTCCGCTACGACGAGGCGGCCTCCGGCCACATCAACCACGCGATCCGCGTGACCGTCGACTCGACCCAGGACGCCTACCTCCACCCCGCCTCCCATTGCGCCGGCGACACCTCCAGCGCGAGCGCGCCGCCGATGGGCCTGCGCCTGCGCCTCTCCGCCGGCTACGACATCTCCGGCATCACCGGGCCGGCCCACGCGATCGCCGCGGCGATGAAGCAGTACGGGCTGATCGTCGCGGACAACGGCTCCAACTGGTTCATCTCCGGCACCTCGGACCGCCGTTGGTCCGACGAGAACCTGGATCAGCTCAAGTCGATCCCCGGTTCAGCCTTCCAGGCAGTGCAAAGCGCCGCAGCCATTCACCGCTGCTGAGGCCCTCCGCCGGGGCGCTCACCATCCGCACGCCGATCAGGGCGAGGACCAGGCCCGCGACGGCGCCGACGCCGAGCGGCTGACCGAGGATCGGCACTCCGGCGATCGCCGTAGTGGCCGGCACCAGGTAGAGGAAGCTGGTCGCCTCGCCGCTCTTCTCGTTGCGGAGCAGCCAGAAGAAGAGCATCACCGCGCCGATCGAGAGGCCGAAGATGAGCCAGGCGAGTGGCGCCAGCGCCCCGGCGCCCAGGCTGAATCCCTGGGTGAACGCGGTCAGTGGGGCGATCACAGCCGTGGCGGTCAGCAGCTGGATCGTGTTGGCCACCTTCGGGTCGACGTTCGACCCATGGGCCCGCTGCACGAGGGTCCCGCCGACCAGCCCGGCGAGGCCGATCAGCGCGAACACGAAGCCGAGCGCCGAGCCGCCGCCGTCGAGCTCCTCGGCCACCGCGAGCACGACACCGGCGACCCCGATCGCGGAGCCCAGCCACTGCACGGGATCGAGGTGCTCGTCGAGCAGGAAGGTGGCGAAGACCGCCACGAGCATCGGGCTCGATCCCGCCAGCAGCGCAACCAGGCCGGCGGCGACCCCGTGCTGCAGGGCGAGGAAGATGCCGACGAACTGCCCAGCCTGCAGAAGCAGCCCGACCACCACCATCCGGACGATGGCACCGCGGTCCCGCGGCCAGGGCGCTCTCAGCGCCATGGCGATCGCAGCCATGACGAGGGCCGCGATGCTCATGCGCCAGAAGAGGATCGAGAGGCCCGGCGCGTGTCGCACCGCGAGCGTCCCGACGATGAAGCCGCTGCTCCACACCGGGACCATCACGGCCTTGGCGAGTCGAAGCCTCGGTCGCTTGCTCATCGCTAGCCCTTTCTCGCGCTGGGTTCACCGATCAAACGTCAGCGGCCGGGGGCCTGTGAGGTGCGAACTGATAGAGCTTCGCGGATGAGGTTCCTTCCAGACGAGCGGCTCTACTGGGACGCTGGCCACTGCCTGCGCTTCCTGCGCGAGCTCGAGACGCCCGACCACGGCGGCGTGGCCGGAGAGCGCTTCCACGCCTACTGGCAGGGGCCGTTCACCGCGAAGCAGGCCTTCTCGGTCAAGTCCATCCTCGCCACCCAGACCGATGCGGAGGTCTGGCTCTGGCTCGACGCGGACGACGGATATGCCGCCCACGAATCGAACCCGCTGCTTCGATCGCTCCCCCCTGAGGTCTCGATACGGCCCCTCGACGCCGCAGTCGAATCCCAGGGGACGCCGCTCGAGGGGCGATCCGAGCTGTACGGCGACGTCGATTCAGTCGAGCGGTCCGACCTCGTCCGGCTGGTCGCGCTCCATCACCACGGAGGCGTCTATCTCGATCTGGACATGATGCTGCTGCGGGATCTGGGGGAGCTGTTCGATCAGCCCTTCATGACCGAGGAGTTCTGCTACCGCTGGTCGGCCGACCAGCCGTACGCGAACAACGCCTTCCTGCGCCTGCGCCAGGGGTCGGAGACGGCGCAGGACCTGCTCGCTCGCGCCGCGGAGGTGGGCTCATGCCGGCCGACGGAGATTCTTCGGTTCGACGACAGCGAGATACCCGGCTTGACCATCCTTCCCTGCGCCTTCTTCGATCCCCTCTGGCCGCACGCCGACGGGAAGAGCCGGCTCGAAGGAGCGCCATACGACGGCTTCGACGGCTTCTTCCGCAAGTTCGGCTGGCGCTTTCGCCAGAGGCGGGAGATCGGCTCCTACCGCGATTTCTTCCGCGGGGCGTTCGCCTACCACTGGCACAACCTCTGGGACGCGCCCGAGCACGAGCGCTCGTACTACGGCCTGTTCGAGCGGGAGATCGACGGAGAGCTGGAGGGCGGCCGGTCCACCGCGGCGCTCACCGCCGCGTAACGGCAGCTAACCGCGGGCGGCGGAGACCAGGGCCGGCGGCGGCACGATCGTCTTCTCGAGCTCGAACGTGTCGGCAGCCTTCTGCACGCTGATCGGTGCGGGCTGGGGATCCCCGCTGGGAGTGATCGCGAAGCTGCCCGTGATCCCGTCGGTGACCCGGGTCTTGAAGAGGGTGTGGATCGTCCCGGCGCGCGTCTTGCCGACCCCGATCGCGTTGAGCAGCACCTCCGCCGCCTGGCCGCTGTATGGGGCGAAGACCTCGATCGGCTGGTCGCCGATCTGGGAGCGGAGCTCCTTGACGAACGCGGAGCCCTCGCCGCCGAGGCTGCCGGGGACCTTGCCCGGCAGGCTCACGAACATCCCGGCCGAGGCGGAGCCCGCCTGATCGATCGTGTTCTGCTGCGCGAAGCCGTCCGGTGCCAGCAGCTTGACCGCCCCGTCGTTCGGCCCGAGGACCGAGACCTTGTCCTTGATCAACTGGGCGCCGTTCTCCTCGAGGATCGCGCCGAGGAAGATGGCGTCCGCGCCGGCGGCCTTCGCCTTCTTCATCAGGTCCGTGTAGCTGCTCGCCTTCGGGTCGTAGTGCTCGACGCCGGCGATGTTCATGCCGAGCGACTTCGCCGCCCCCTCAAAGGTCCGCCCCTGTCCCTCGCTCGTCGGATCGTCGGAGGCGATCAGGATGAAGGGCTTCCGGATCCCCTGCTGGTTCGCGAAGCTCGCCATCCCCGCGCCCTGGACGGCGTCGTTCGGCACGACGCGGATGTAGTTGCGGGTGCCTGACGGGAAGTACTTCTGCGGCTCATCCGGCTTGCAGAGGGTCGGGCTCGGCTCGGTCAGGCAGACGAAGGTGTTGCCCGGCGAGACCATTGGGACTCCTCCTCCCGGAGCCCTGTTCAGGATCGGCATCTCGATCGCGGCGCAGCCCGAGTTGTACGTGCCGATCACCCCGATGACGTCCGGATTGGCGGCGTACTTCTGGGCGTTGGCGCGGCAGAGGTTCTCGTCCCACTCCCCCGTCGAGGCCAGGGAGTCATCACAGGCCTGGAAGGCGACCTCAGTGTTGCCGGTGAGCCAGCCCTTGCGCGCCATCTCCTGGACGATCGCGTCGTTCATCTGCTTGGAGCGCTCGGCGGAGTCGCCATGCAGGGGCAGGTCGGAGACGATCAGCTTCTCCGCCTTGCCGCTGCCGGAGTACTGGAGGTCCCCGCAGTTCGCATCCACCGGGGTGATGCCGCTGACCTTCTCCTTGTCGCTGGCGCCGCAGGCGGTGATGCCAAGCGCAGCCGCGATCGCGGCAAGGGCAAGCAGGGCGGGGACGAGACGCCGGGGCACTGCGCGTGACCCTATTGGTTCAGGCGGCCTTGGCGGCCTGGCGCTCGGGAGCGATCCGGACCACGTCCCAGGCGAGGCCGAGCTTCTCGAGCGACCAGATCACCGCCGCCGAGGGGTCGATCTGCCGCTTCTTCATCCCGTGCACGGCCGAGGTCGGGAAGGCGTGGTGGCTGTTGTGCCAGGCCTCGCCGAACGTCGGGATCGCCAGCCAGGCCAGGTTCCGCGACTCGTCGGTCGTCTCGAAGTCGCGCTTGCCGAACATGTGGCAGAGCGAGTTGATCGAGTAGGTGACGTGGTGGAGGACGAAGATCCGGACCGCGCCGCCCCAGAGCAATCCCGTCACGCCGGCCATCGCCGTCCCGCCGATCGCAACGCCGAGCCCGAACGGAACAGCGAGCCCAACCATCGCCCAGAGCAGGAAGGTCTTGTCGATGAAACGGGCCACCGGGTCCTTCATCAGGTCCGGGGCGAACCGCGTCTTGGATCCCCGCTGGGTATGGATGAAGAGCCAGCCCAGATGCGCGTGGAAGAAGCCCTTGAACTGCGCCCAGACGCCCTCACCGTGCCCGACGTGCGGGCTGTGGGGATCGCCCTCCTTGTCCGAGAAGGCGTGGTGCTTGCGGTGGTCGGCGACCCAGGAGATCATCGGGCCCTCGATCGCTGCGGAGCCGAGCGCGCCGATGATGGCGCGGAGGGTTGGGCCCGTCTTGAAGCTTCGGTGGGTGAAGAGGCGATGGAAGCCGACCGTGATCCCGAGGCCCGTTGGGATGTAGATCAGTGCGAAGACGACGAGGTCGCTCCAGTGCAGCCAGCTTCCCGCGAGCTGCCAGACGACGAAACCCAGCATCAGGAAAGGAACGACGGTGAGAATCCCTGTGATGATCCGGTCGCGCGTCTCGTGCGCGACCGGTTGGACGTCGTCTGCAAGAGGAACGCGCGGACGCGGAGCGGATTTGGACGGCTCCGCCGATACGGACGGGCCGGTGGGGGGCACTGTCACTCCAGCGGCAACGTCCGACATGTGGTTCTCCTTTGGTTGGTCCTGATCGAGTCAATCCGACTCTCGTCGTCGCGACTCGAGTCCCAAGGCAACGGACCCTAGCGGGATTCCTTAAGCGAATGGTGAGTATTTCGGCTTCCCTAACAGGAGGTGAATCTCGTGCCCCGCTAGGGTCGGGGTATGCCGACCGAGCCCCTCGTCAAGGAGATTGAGCGCGCCTTCCCTGAGCGCCCGTTCACCATCGAGCTCTGGGACGGATCGAAGGTCCTGGCGACGAACGGAGGCGGCGGCCCCACCTTCAAAGCCCGCTCGCAAAACGCCCTCGCCTATGCGGTGGCGGCCCCCGGCCAGCTCGGCCTCGGCAGGGCCTACGTCTCCGGTGAGATCGAGATCGACGACATGGATGGCGTGATCGCCCTCCTCAACGAGTGGAAGCCGCCGCCCGTCGGGGCGGCTACCAAGGCCCGCCTGATCGCGGCGGCGGTGCGCGCCGCCGGGGTACGCCGTCCACCGCCACCGCCGAAGGCCGAGCTCCACCTCCGCGGGCGGAAGCACACCACCGAGCGCGACCGCGAGGCCGTCCGCCACCACTACGACGTCGGCAACGAGTTCTTCTCGCTCTTCCTGGACGAGTCGATGACCTACTCCTGCGCGTTCTTCTCCCGCGTGCCAGAGAAGAGGGGGTTCCGCCGCGAGCCGCCGACGCTTGCCGAGGCCCAGGACGCGAAGCGGGAGCTCGTCTGCACCAAGCTCGGCCTCGAGCCCGGCCAGCGGATCCTCGACGTCGGCTGCGGCTGGGGGAGCTTCGTGATCCACGCGGCGCAGCGGCACGGGGTCGAGGCGGTCGGGATCACGCTATCGGAGCCGCAGGCCGAGCTGGCTCGCCGGAAGGTCGAGGAGGCGGGCGTCTCCGACAAGGTCGAGATCCGCGTGCAGGACTACCGCGAGCTCGCCGGTGAGAACTACGACGCCGTCGCCTCGATCGGGATGGTCGAGCACGTCGGCGAATCGCAGATCGACGTCTACGCCGAGCAGCTCGCGTCGATGCTGCGGCCGGGCGGGCGCCTCCTCAATCACGGCATCTCTCGTCTGCGGCACGGCAACATCGAGGGCGGTGCATTCTCCGAGCGCTACGTCTTCCCGGACGGCGAGACGACCCACGTGTCCCGGGTGATCCTCGCCCTCGAGCGGGCGGGCTTCATCGTCCAGCACGTCGAGGAGTTCGGCTCGGACTACGCCGAGACACTCCGCCACTGGATCCGCAACCTCGACGAGAACCTGGCGCGAGCCGAGGAGCTGGCGGGCCCCGAGCGGCTCCGGGTCTGGCGCCTCTACATGCGCGCGGCCCGCAACGGCTTCGAGATCGACTTCACGTCGGTGTACCAAGTGCTCTGCCGGCTCGGCGACGCTTAGCAGGTTCCCCTCCGCGGCAACCTGGTTGCGGGTTCCGTCCTCCAGGCTGCTACCGTCCCGCGCGTTAGGCCGGGTTCACCGGCAAAGGATGTGCGTAGCGCTCGCGTTGTTGCTTCTCGGCTTCCTCGCGTTCGCAGCACAGTAAGAGGAGGCGAGATGCCTACCGGAACCGTTAAGTGGTTCAGCAATGACAAGGGCTACGGGTTCATCACACCCGACGATGGCTCCAACGACGTGTTCGTCCATTTCAGCTCGATCGAGGGGGACGGCTACCGTTCGCTCGAAGAGGGCGCGAAGGTCGAGTACGAGACCGAGCAGGGCCCGAAGGGTCCGGCCGCGACCGGCGTCAAGCAGGTCGCGTAAGGGAGCCCCAAGCTTCTGAACCGTCTGGAGAGCGGCCCCGCGAGGGGCCGCTTTCTTTTTGCCCGAGGCCGGTTGCGCGTGGTAGGAATGCGCACGTGGCCACCTTCTGCCTGATCCACGGTGCATGGCACGAGCCCTCCTGCTGGGATGAGCTGACGCCTCTGCTGATGGAGCGCGGCCATCGGGTCCTGATCCCCGATCTGCCGCTGCAGGATCCCGCGGCCGGCTTCGACGAGCGCATTGCACCCGCCCTGGAGGCGATCGAGGGCGCCGACGATCCGCTCGTGATCGTCGGCCATTCCCAGGGGACCTCCTACTCCTGCCTGGTCGCGGCGGCCAATCCGGAGGCTCTGCTGGTCCACCTCTGCCCGAGGCTGGGCGGATTCGAGCCGCCGCCTGGAGCGCCCGATCCGTTCCAGGAGGGCATCCCTTGGCCCGAGAGCCGACCCGACGGCACCACCGCCTGGGACGAAGAGGCCGCGCTCGAGTTCATGTACTCGCGGGTACCGCAGCCGAGGGCGAGCATGCTGGCAGGACGGCTGCGGCCGATGGCGATGCCGCGGGGCGACTACCCGCTCGACGCCCCGCCGGTCAACCGGACCGTGCTCATCTACGCCGCCGAGGATGACTTCTTCCGGCCGGACTTCGAGCGGTTCATGGCGCGTGAGCTGTTCGGCATCGAGCCCATCGAGATCCCCGGCGGCCACTTCCCGATGGCGGAAGACCCCGAGGCGCTCGCCGAACTCCTCGACCGGGTGGCGTCGAGCTAGGAGCGCTTCGAGCCCGGCCGCGGGCGGATGCGGCCGCCGTACATCGGTAGCTCCGGGCCGTCGCCGTCGAGCGAGTCGAGCTGCTCCCACATGCGGGAGACGCCGGCCACGCCGAAGCGCCGGACCCGCTCGACGGCCTCGAGGTCGAGGACGTCGGTGAGCAGCTCCTCCCCCTCCCCGGCCTGCGCCCGGACGATTCCCTCCGGATCGACGATCAGGCTGCGCCCCAGCGCCGCCGGCTGCGAGGCGTTCACGTTGACCACGTAGAGCTGGTTGAAGATCGCGTTGGCGCGGGCGGCGACCACCTCGGCCTCGCGGTCGGAGGTGGTCGTGAGGGTCGGCTGGATCACGACCTCGGCGCCGAGCCAGGCGAGCTGGCGGATCACCTCGGGGAAGAAGCCGTCGTAACAGATGGCGAGGCCGATGCGGCCGACGTCCGGGATGTCGAAGGTGACGAAGCCGTCGCCGGGGACGGTGTGCTCGGTCGGCCGCCAGGGGAAGACCTTCCGGTAGCGGGCGAACAGCCCGCCGTCCGGGCTGATCACGAGCGCGGTGTTGTGGATCCGGTCGTCCTCGCCGCGCTCGTACACCGAGCCGGCGACGAGCCAGAGCTTCGCCTGGCGAGCGATGTCGCCAAGTCGGTCGGTGAGCGTGTCCGGTAGACGCACCGCGACCGACTCGGCATACCCATCGCCCTCATCCAGCAGGCCGGGTACGGCCGCCAGATGAAGCTCGGGAAGGACGAGCAGCTGCGCATGCGGGACCGCCGCGCGCACAGCGGGGGCACGTTCCGCGAGCCGCTCGAGCGTCGCCTCCGGGTCGCGCGCGACCGGTGCCGTCTGCAGTGCGGCGATCGAGAGCGTCCTCATCGCCGCCTCAGCCGGTGATGACCTGCTCGAAGGCCTTCGTGATCCGGTCGCCCATCGGGCCGGCGAGCACGGGCTCGTAGGTGCAGTTCTTCGTGTACTCCGTGCTCGGGAAGATCAGCGGGTCGTTGGCGAGCTCCGGGTCGGTCTTCTCGAAGATCTGCTTGACCCCCGCGACCGGCGTCACGTAGTTCACCCAGCGGGCGATCTGCGCCTGGTTCTGCGGGTCGTAGACGTAGTTCATGAACTTCTCGGCGGCCTGCGAGTCCGGCGCGCCCTGGGGGATCTCCATGCTGGTCGACCAGAACATGCAGCCCTCCTTTGGCATCACGAACTTGATGTTCGGGTTGTCGGCCTGGAGCTGGACCGCGTCGCCGGACCAGCCGAGAGCGATCGCGATGTCCCCGTTGGAGAGGCCGCGGATGTAGTCGTTGCCGGTGAAGGCGCGGATCTGGCCGGAGTCCTTCTCCTGCTTGATCTTGTCGACGGCCGACATCCACTGCTCCTCGGTCGCCTTTTCCGGATCGATGCCCATGCACTTCAGGGTCATCGGGACCGAGTCGCGGAGCTCGGTCAGCATCGTCACCTTGCCCTTGTACTTCGGGTCGAAGAGGTCGCAGATAGAGGTGACGTCCGGGGCCAGGTCGGTGTTCACGATCAGCCCGGTCATGCCGGCCTGCCAGGGCACGGTGAAGTCGCGGTTCGGATCGGCGGGTGGGTGGCGCAGCTGCGGGATCAGGTTCTTCTCGACGTTCGGGATCGCCGACTTGTCGAGCTTATAGAGGTAGCCGAGGTCGTACATCCGCTTCGCCAGCCAGTCACTGACGGTGATCATGTCCCGGCCGCCGGTCTGCCCCTGGGCGAGCAGCGGCTGGATCTTGGCGAAGAACTCGGCGTTGTCGTTGATGTCCTCGATCCACTTGGTGTGGATCCCGGTCTCGTTCGAGAACTGGGCGACCGTGCCGTTCTTGCCGGGGTCGACATAGAGCGGCCACTGGGAGATGGTCAGCGAGTCGCCGGCGGGGCCGCTGGGCACGACGGGGGCATTGGACGAGGTGGTGCTCCCCTCGATTCCGTTGCCGCCGCACGCGGCGATTCCGGCGGCAAGAGCCAGAACGGCCACCACGAGGGAGACGAGGCGTGTCAGTTCTTTGAACTGGATTCGAAGAACTTACACGAAATGGGTGTGACAAGGCGTACAAAGTGGCTCGCGGGATTCATCGAGTTCGTCGGATACCGTTCAGGCAATGAGGCCTCGACGCCAGGACGCCCGCCGCCGCCAGCTCACCGAGGCCGCGCGGCGCGTGCTGCTCGAGCGCGGGGCCGTCGGGCTGCGGGTCAAGGACGTGGCCGAGCGCACCGGGCTCGCCCCCTCCACGGTTCTGTACTACTACCCGGAGATCGCCGATCTGCTGATGGAGGTCGGGAGCGCGGCGATGAGCCGTTATGCCGAACGCCGGGCTGAGGCCGTGCGGGCGGTCTCAGAGCCGGCAGGGCGGCTGCGGCTGGCGATCCACCTGGGCATTCCGAGCGGACCCGACGACGAGGAGAGCCGGCTGCTCTACGAGATCGACGCGCTCACCGGGACCAGCTCGGCCTTCGACGCCCTCAGCGCAGGCTTCTTCGACCGCCAGGTCGCCCTGTACGAGGGAATCCTCGAGGCCGGCACGGCCTCGGGTGCCTTCGAGCTGGACGCGCCTCCCCCGCGGCTTGCGCGCGGCCTGGTCGCGATGGAGGACGGGCTCGGGCTGCAGGTCGTGATCGGCCACCCGGCGATCGGTTCCGAAGACGCCGAGCGGATCCTGCTCGACTACGCGAGCTCGGCGACCGGCGCGGACCTCGGCTTGGTGGACTTGCCGGTGACCGAAGCGGTCGGATAAGCGACGAACGCGGGCCTCGGCTCCCGCGATCTTCCTGCCACCGAGGCCCGCGTCGTCCAGCTCCCTGCCCGTCCCCTCCCCCGGGACGGCGAATTTAGGGACGGATCCGGGCACCCGCATCAGTAGAAAGCCGCGCTGAGGGCCGCGAAATCGTCAGCGCGCTGACAATCGGGGCGCTAGCGGTGCTTGACGCCCTCTTGGACGAAGTTCGCCCGGCGCGGCTCGGTGATCGCCACGCCCTCGAGCGCCTCGTCGATCGCGTCGAGAGTGTCCTGGGAGAGCTCGACCCCGGCGGCCTCGGCATTCGAGAAGACCTGCTCGGGCCGTGACGCGCCGATGATCACCGAGGCGAGGTTCTCCTGGCGCAGGCACCAGGCGAGGGCCATCGTCGCCATGCTGAGCCCCGCCTTCTCGGCGACCGGCACGAGCCCCTGCACCGCTTCGAGGATCTCGTCCGACATGTAGCGGCTCATCGCCCAGTTCATCTCGTCGGAGGCCATCCGGGAGTCCTCGGGTATTCCCTCGCCCGGCTTGTACTTGCCGGTCAGCACCCCCTGGGCGAGCGGCGACCAGACGATCTGGGAGATGCCGTGGGCCTCGCAGAAGGGGATCAGCTCCGCCTCGGGCGGGCGCCAGATCATGTTGTACTGCGGCTGCGAGGAGACCCAGTCCCTGGTGTCCGGCACGTCGAGACCGGCCTGGATCTGCTCGACGGTCCACTCGCTGAAGCCGATCTCGCGCGCCTTGCCGGCATCGCAGACCTCGGTGAGGGCCTCCATCGTCTCCTCGATCGGCGTCTCGGAATCGGGGCGGTGGCACTGATAGAGATCGACGTAGTCGGTTTGGAGCCTCTCCAGCGACTTGTCGATCTGCTTGTGGATCTGCTCACGCGAGAGCCCGCGATCGGTCTCGGACATCGGGAAGAAGACCTTGGTGGCGAGGACGTAGTCCTCGCGCTTGTAGTCCTTGAGGATCTCTCCCCACGCCGACTCCGCCGCGCCCTGGCCGTAGACATTGGCGGTGTCGAAGAAGTTGATGCCGGCGTCGAAGGCGGCCTTGGTGCAGGCCTCGGTGTGCTCGCGCTCCACCCCGACGCCGTAGGTCAGCCAGGAGCCGAGCGAGATCTCGGAGACCTCGATGTCCGAGCTGCCGAGGTTGCGGAAGCGCATCGCGATTCACCCTACCCAAGCGGTCTATCCGGCAATCGGCGCCAACGCGTAAACCGCCGCGATCCGGGCATGCGTTGGGTAAGCCAGTCAGCGGATCCAAGGAGGGATCATGCAAGAGGACGAGGACCACGGAGCAGAGGAACCGGGCCGGGACCTCGACGAGTTCGCCATGAGGAACGTCAGTGAGTTCTTCTACGCGGGACGCCCCGCCGTGATCGTGAGAACGACCCAGCTGCAGGGCTCCGACGAAGAGCGCCGCGTATCCGGTGGCCCACGGCGCATGACGCGCGAGGGGGCCACTGCGGGACCCCGGCCCTGACGTGTCCAGAGCGCTCGGCGGCGCTCAGGAATTCGCTCCCGGCTGCCGATAATCAGCCCATGCGACAGCACTGCGTCCAATGCCTGACTGAGGTCTTCTCCAACGGCAAGCGATCGCCCGCCGGCGAGACGCTCTGCGCGCCGTGCCACTCCGCTCTCTGGGGCCCCGAGACGACCGATGAGTTCCGCGGCATGGTCGCGCTGCACATGGGCCGGCCGATTCCCGTCGGTGTGGCCGCCAAGCTGGCCCGCTAGGGCGCGTTCCGCTCCGAGGGGAGAACTTTCGCCGCCGCCCACTTAGAGGCGGCAGTGAGTCCCTCCCGTCCAAGCAGGTCCTCCGCGGGTGCCAGGCGGCCCAACCCGAAGGTCGTCCTGGCGCCCGCGGACAAGCTCAAGCGCGAGATCCAGGCGGCCCTCACCGGCGAGCTCGGCCAGGAGGGGTACCGCAGCGGCTTCGGGCGGTTCGACGGATTCGCCTATGTCGCCGCCGAGGCCTACTTCCACCTCGCCGGCGGCTACGACTCCGGCCTCCACCCCATGCAGCGGAAGCGCCGCGGGAAGAGCCACTGGTGGCTGGTGGACGCGGACGGCCGGGTCATCGACCTGACGCTCGGCCCGCGCGAGAGCTCGGACTTCCCGTACAACCGCGGCCAGCGCCGGCCGTTCCGCTACACCCCGGCGGGGATCTCGCGGCGGGCGCAGGCGATCGTGGAGCGGGTCCAAGCGAGGCGTGCCTGATCCTGACCTCTGCCCGCGGCAGCTGATCAGTCCGGCGATCCGACCGCCCGCTCCGCCATGGTGAGCCGGTGACCCACCGGGGCGAGAACCTGGCGCAGACCTCTTTCCCGGAGATGGAGGAAGCGAAGGCGGCACTGCACGGGCTGGAGGGAATCGAGTCCGATCTCGCCGAGAGCCGGCGCGTCTACGACGGCCCGCCGGACCCGGACGCGCTGCTGGCGCATCTCGGCTACGACGGCTTCCGTCCCGGGCAGCGAGAGCCCGTTGAGGCGGCGCTCGCCGGCCGCGACTCGCTGGTCGTCATGCCCACCGGCGGTGGCAAGTCGCTCTGCTACCAGCTGCCCGGCCTCGCCAGCGGCAAGCTCACGATCGTGGTCAGCCCGCTGATCGCGCTGATGGCGGACCAGTGGCGGCGGCTGAGCGCCGACGGCCACCCCGCGGTGATGATCGCCTCGGGCCTGCCGGAGGATGTCGGCCGCGACGCGATGGCGCAGATCCGCGACGGCCGGGCCCGGATCGTCTACTGCTCCCCCGAGCGCTTCGCCCAGCCCGGCTTCATGAAGGCGGTCGGGCAACGCGAGGTCGACCTGCTCGCCGTCGACGAGGCCCACTGCATCTCGGAGTGGGGCCACGACTTCCGGCCCGACTACCTGCGCCTGCCGCGGGTGCTCGAGCGGCTCGGCCGCCCGACCGTGATGGCCTGCACCGCGACCGCGACCGCGGAGGTCTCGGATGAGATCGCGCAACGCCTCGGCCTGCGCGATCCGCTGATGATCCGGGCGGGCTTCGACCGCCCCAACCTCTCCTTCGACATCGTCGGCTTCGAGGGGAAGGGCTCGAAGGCCCGCAAGCTGGCGATGCTCCTGCACGGCCTGCGCGACGACTCCAACCGTCCGGCGATCGTCTACTGCGGCACCCGGCGGGACACCGAGGAGGTCGCCCAGTCGCTGCGCGAGGCGGGACTGAGCGCGGCCGGCTACCACGCGGGCATGGACCCGGACGAGCGGGCGTCCACCCAGCACCGCTTCATGACCGGCGACGCCGAGGTGATCACCGCGACCAACGCGTTCGGGATGGGAGTCGACAAGGCCGATGTGCGCTCCGTCTGGCACTGGGCCATCCCCACCAGCGTCGAGGCGTACTACCAGGAGGCCGGGCGGGCCGGGCGGGATGGCCTCCCCGCCCGCGCGGTGCTCCTTGCCGGGCGCTCCGACCTCGGTCGCCTCGTCCGCTTCATCCAGATGCGCGAGGTCGAGCCCGAATCCGTCTCCCTCTACGCCCAGCGGCTGAAGGCGGGATCGGACTCGGACGGGCTCCTCACCATCGACGCTCCCCGGGACGACGCCGATCGGGTTCGCCTGGCGATCGCGGAGCGGGCGGGCGCCTTCGAGGTGGACCCGGCGCCCGGAGGCCGCCTCGAGCTCCGGTTCGATGGCCGGATCAACATGGCCGAGGCGCGCGCCGCCTGCCAGGCCGCCCGGGACCGCTCGTGGCGCGCCTACCGCGCGGTCGAGTCGTTCAGCTTCTCGGAGGGCTGCCGCCGGAGAAGGCTGCTCGACCACTTCGGCGACTCCACGCCGGGAGCGCCCGAGGGTCGCTGCTGCGACGTCTGCGATCCGGACTCCTGGCTGCCATCGCCCGACGAACTGGAGGTGCAGGCGAAGCGCCGGAGCCGCAAGCCCGTGAAACCCGCGGCCGAGCTCACGGACGATGACGAGGCGCTGCTGGAGGAGCTCCGCTCCTGGCGACTGCGGGCCGCGCGCGGCAAGCCTGCCTACACGGTCGCCAACAACCGCACGCTCGAGGGAATCGCCGCGTCGCGTCCCGGTGACGCGGATGCGCTCGCCCAGATCCACGGCGTCGGGCCGACCTTCCTGAAGCGCCACGCGGACGACGTGCTGGAGCTGGTCGCCGCCCGACGCTAGCCCCCCACTCGCGCCTCCCTACCATGGCGCGCCCCATGCCCCGCCGCTCCGACCTCCGCAACGTCGCGATCATCGCTCACGTCGACCATGGGAAGACGACGCTGGTCGACGCCATGCTCTGGCAGTCGGGAGCCTTCCGCTCCGGCCAGGACGTCGCCGAGCGCGTCATGGACTCGATGGACCTCGAGCGGGAGAAGGGGATCACGATCCTCGCCAAGAACACCGCCGTCCGCTACGGCGACGTCAAGCTCAACATCATCGACACGCCAGGGCATGCGGACTTCGGTGGGGAGGTCGAGCGTGGGCTGACGATGGTCGATGGGGTGCTGCTCCTCGTCGACGCCTCCGAGGGGCCCCTCCCCCAGACTCGCTTCGTCCTCCGCAAGGCGCTCGAGGCGAAGCTGCCCGTGATCCTGGTGGTGAACAAGGTCGATCGGCCCGATGCCCGGATCGGCGAGGTGGTCGACGAGGTCTACGAGCTCTTCCTCGACCTCGACGCCGACGAGTCGCAGATCGACTTCCCGATCGTCTACACAAACGCCCGGGCCGGCTGGGCATCGCTGGAGGAGGGCACCGAGGGCACCGACCTCTCCCCCCTGCTCGACCTGGTGCTGGAGCGGATCCCGGCGCCCTCCTACGAAGAGGGCGCCCCGCTGCAGGCGCACGTCACCAACCTGGACGCCTCCCCATACGTGGGGCGGCTGGCTCTCTGCAGGGTGCGGAACGGGACGATCCGCTCCGGGCAGCGGATCGCCTGGTGCAGGGCCGACGGCGAGATCTCCAACGCGACGGTCAGCAACCTCTACGTGACCGAGGCGCTCGAGCGAGTCGAGGCCACCGAGGCCGGGCCGGGCGAGATCATCGCCGTCGCCGGCCTGCCCGAGGTGACGATCGGGGAGACGCTCGCCGACCCCGACGATCCGCGGCCGCTGCCGGTGATCACGGTGGACGAGCCCTCGCTCTCGATCACGGTCGGGATCAACACCTCCCCCCTGGCGGGCAAGGAGGGCTCGCGGCTGACGGCACGGCAGATCCGCGACCGCCTCGACCAGGAGCTGGTCGGGAACGTCTCGATCCGGGTCCGAGACACCGAGCGGCCCGAGGTCTGGGAAATAGAGGGCCGCGGCGAGCTGCAGCTGGTGGTGCTGCTGGAGCTGATGCGGCGCGAGGGGTTCGAGCTGACCGCCGGCCAGCCGCAGGTGCTTACCCGCGAGGTCGACGGCAAGCTCTGCGAGCCGGTCGAGCTGCTCTCGATCGACGTGCCCGAGGACTTCGTCGGCGTCGTCACCCAGGCGCTCGCGGTGCGCAAGGGGCGGATGGAGCAGATGATCAATCACTCGACCGGCTGGGTCCGCCTCGAGTTCCTGGTGCCGGCGCGAGGGCTGATCGGCTTCAGAACGGAGTTCCTGACCGAGACCCGTGGCACCGGCCTGATGCATCACGTCTTCGACCGCTGGGAGCCCTGGGCCGGCGACCTGAGAATGCGTCCGACCGGCTCACTCGTCGCCGATCGACAGGGGAAGACCGCCGCCTTCGCGCTCTTCGGCCTGCAGGAGCGGGGCACGCTCTTCGTCGGGCCCGGTGAGGACGTCTACGAGGGGATGATCGTCGGCGAGAACTCGCGCACCGAGGACCTCGACGTAAACGCGATCAAGGAGAAGCAGCAGACCAACGTCCGAGCCGCTTCCGCCGACCAGCTGATCCGGCTGGTCCCGGCCAAGCGGCTCTCCCTGGAGGAGGCGATCGAGTTCATCCGCGCGGACGAGTGCGTCGAGATCACG
>CAVUSJ010000013.1:0-22158 GCA_963744105.1 uncultured Solirubrobacterales bacterium
TGTAATTGGCTATCAAGCGTTCAGTCGGAGGCGACGCCCTATGCGCCAGATCCTCGGAGCCAACCCGGCGATGCGACGGGCCTGGCTCGCGCACAACACCGGGCACGCCCTGGAATCCGCGGCGGAGATGGCGTTCGCGCCCGAAGACGCCCGCGGGAAGATCGAGAACCTCGTGGGGGCGACCCATATCCCCCTCGGCATAGGCGGACCCATCCGTGTCAAGGGACAGCACGCCGACGGGGAGTTCTTCGTGCCCTTCGCGACCACGGAGGGGACTCTCGTCACGACCTACCAGTACGGCATGCGGGCGATCACCGAGGCGGGTGGCGCCAATGCGTATGTGTTGGCGGACGCGCTCGACATCACTCCCTGCTTCGTGGTGAGGACGACGCGAGATGCGCTCGCCCTGGCGAGCTGGCTTGACGATCACTTGACCGAGCTCCAGGCTCTGGCCGCCGAGAGCACGGCCCACGGCCGTCTGGTCGAGATCCGCCCGCACGTGTTCGGCCGGCGCGTGTTTGCCCAGTTCGTGTTCAGCACGGGCGATGCAATGGGCCTCAACATGGTCAATCTCGCGGTCGACCAGATCTGCCGGCATGTCGCTGAGGCGGTGCCGTCCGAGCGGTGGTACCTGCGCTGCAATTACTCGAGCGACAAGAAGCCCGCCGCCATCAACCTGTTCCGGCCCTATGGCAAGGAGGTGGCGATCGACCTGACCCTGCCCGCCAGCGTCGTCGAAGCGCACCTCGGCGTGTCGCCCCCGGATCTGGTCGAGTTCGCGGCCTCCGGTCGGCTAGGCACCATGCAGGCGGGCGCGCTCGGGGCGAACGCCCACTTCGCGAACGGCCTGGCCGCCATCTACATCGCGTGCGGCCAGGACGTCGCGCAGATCGTCAACGCGAGCATCGGCTTCCTGGACGTCGAGCTGGTTGGCGCGGCCGACCTCTACGTAGCCGCCCGGCTGCCGAACCTGGTGGTCGGCACTGTCGGCGGTGGGAGCAGCCTCCCGACGCAGCGCGAGTGCCTGGCCCTGCTTGGCTGCGACGGTGAAGGCACGGCGCGGAAGTTCGCCGAGATCGTGGGGGCGACCCTCGTCGCCGGCGAGCTCGCAATCTGCGCGGCACTGGCCAATGATCGGTTCATCGAGGCCCATCGGCGGAACCGGCGCATCGCTGCCGTTGCCGGGTGACGCCCCCGAAGGCGGTCAAAACCCAAGTAGCTAAGTGGAGGGCTGTCCACGTTCCTTGGCTTGGAATTACCATGGCCGCGTGAGCGACTCTGTCCACCAGCGCCTTTGCACTCTGCTCGGGGAGGACCCTGTGCCGGAGGTCCGGACGGAGGCGGCGCGAGCGCTCGGAGTCACCGGGGAATCCAATGAGTCGGTTGAGCCGCTTGTCGCGGCGCTCGATGACTCGAGCGCCGAGGTGCGACGGTCGGCGACCCTCGCCCTTGGGCGCATTCCGGATCCCCGTGCCGTGGAGGCGCTCGTCACCGCCCTTGGCGAACGGCCTGAGCTCTGGCGCGAGGCATCGGCCGCGCTGGCGGCTGCCGCCGACCCCGACCTGCTGGACCGGCTCGTGCCGTTCCTTGACTCGGAGTCGAGCCACGTGCGCTCCGGCGCCATTCGCGCGATCGCCGCGGTCAGCAGCTCCACGCGGGCGGAGCCCCCCGTCTTCGAGTACACCGACGACGAGGGGCACCGGCACATCCTGTTCTGATCTAGCGCTCGAAGCCGCGCTCGCAGCCAACCTAGGAGAGCTCGATGGGCGCCGCCTCGGAAGCCGGGTCGCTCGTCACGGTCATCACCCATCCCGCATCGTGGCGCCACCAACCAAGTTCGACCGGCCCGTCCTCCCAGCTGATCTGAAGCCGGGCCCACGACCCGGCACGCTGAGCGAGACCCTCGGCCTCGACGGTGGCGCGGCGGAGGTTCAGCCGCAGGCCCTCGCGCCTCGCCTTCGAGGCGGCCTCCTTCGCGGTCCAGATCAGGTTCGCCGCCAGGTCCCGGGCTTCACCGTTCTGGGCGCTGACCAGCTCGCGCTCGGCGGGGCGAAGCCACTCTCGGAGGAACGCCTCGCTACGAGGCTCGATCGCCTCGAGATCACATCCGAGTGCCGTGGTCCCATCCGCCACGGTCGCCAGCGCCCGCCCTGCGCGGTGGCTGAGCGAGAGAGCCAGGTCCGCCGGCGAATCATCGATCAGCGCCTCGGGTGCGCCCTCCTCAGCGGCGGCGATCATCACCGACTCAAGGGCCACCCCGCGCCATGCCGCCACTGCAGCCTTTCCGGTCCAGCGCCCGAGCCGCCAGTCGTCGCGACGCTTGGGGACTCGAAGCTCCGAGAGAACCTCGCCCTCCTGCTCGCTGAGCCAGCGATCGTGCCGAGGCACGTCACCGAGCTCGCGCGTCAGCCACCCGAGTTCTGTCACCGCTCGTCCCTTCGCCGCTGATCCGCTGCATCCCCCGCTCGATCGCCTCGATCAGGTAGGGGCGCAGTTCGGCCGCCGGAATGATCGAGCTGACCGAGCCAACCTCGACCGCTCGCTCGACGCTATGGACCGAGTCGAACTCCGCGGCCAGCTCCCCCTGCTTTTCCGCATGCACCTGATCCCAGAGCTCGGACCGCTCGACGCGAAGTCGGGTTCGCTCCGGACCCTCAGCTGCGGCGATCCGCTCATCGAGCGCAGTGATCCGCGGATCGCGATCCGCGGATTGCTTGACCTCGCGCGCGAAGACCACGGCGGCTGCCGGAGCACCACCGATCACCGATGCATGAGCCCCCTCGAGCGCAACCGTCTCCAGGTTCTCGTTGAGCCGTTGCGAGAAGACCACGAAGGCGCCCCCGTGGTACCGCGAGATCACACAGAAGACCAGCGGCCCGTCGAAGTTGACCACTGCGCGCCCGATCTCGGCTCCGAACTCCAGCTGCCACTCTCGCATCGACTCCGGCGAGCCGTCGAAGCCGGCCAGGTTGGCGAGCACCACGACGGGTCGCCGGCCGGCGACGGCGTTGATCGCCCTGGCGATCTTCTTCGAGGAGCGTGGGAACAGCGTGCCTGACGTCCACTTCGTCGGGCCGTCCGCGGGCACCTGGCCCCGGCGAAGGATCGGACGCGACTCGATCCCGAGCAGCGCCACCGGCCAGCCGCCGAGATGGGCGTCCCAGACGACGGCTCCCTCGGCGTCCCGCATGGCCGCCCATCGCTCCAGGGGCGGGTGATCCTGGTCGATCGTCGCTCGCATCACCGAGCGGATGTCGAAGGCGGCCCTGCGACCGGGATTCGTCTCCTGGGAGAAGATGTCACCGACTCGAGCGAGCTGCGAGCCGTAATGGTGCGGCATCTCGCCGACATCGCGATCGGGCGGATCCGACGTCGTTGCGCGGCGCGGGAACCGCTCGCGGGGCGCCACGTAGGCGTGCTCGTAGTAGCCCAGCAGCACGCGGCAGGCACCGGCCAGATCCGGGGCCCAGTACTGGGCCTGGCCATTCGGCCCCATGATCCGCTCGTAGCCTCCGATCCCGAAGTTGTCCTCCGCCGAGACGCCGCCCGAGTAGTCGAGGGCCTGCTTCCCGGTCAGCACCATCGCGCTCTCCGGCGTCATCACGAGGATGCCCCGCGTGTGCATCAGCATCGTCGCCTCGGCGTTCCAGTACGGCTGAGCGCCCACGTTGATCCCCGCGACCACGACGTTCAGCTCGCCGCCTCGCTGCGTGTACTCGACGATCCGACGCAGGACCGCGGCGATCCAGTCCATGTTCTCGGTGCCGCTGTCCATCGCGATCTTCGCGCCGGCGGAGAGCGCGAACCACTCGAGGGGCACACCGCGCTCCTCCGCGAGATCGAGGGCGGCGATGATGCGGCGGCACTCAGGCTCCGCGAGCGAGCCCAGGGACTTCGTGGGATCTCCGAGCAGCATCACCCGCTCCATTCCCTCCGGGTAGCGCTCGGTGTAGTTGCGGACGACGCCCACCACGATCCCCGCGGGGTTGGTCGCCAGCGGGCGATCGACCGGGACGACACGACCGTCGGCCTCGAGGTCGAGTTCGGTGAAGTCGCCGATGGATTGCTTTGCCGGCGCGCCCTCGGGCGCGCCGTCTGACGAATGGGCCGGCGCGAGAACCTTGACGATCTCGGCCGGATGCAGCGTCCCGCGGCGCCGCGCCGAGACGATCCGCTCACCGGCCTCGTCGTATGGCATCAGCGGGCGATCCGGTGGGTCGTCGACCTCGATCACCAGGCCTGAGCCCGACGGGAAGAATCGGATCACCCTGTCCCGGACCGAGCCGTCCGGCTCCCGCAGCCGGCCTCGGACCAGCAGCATCTCGATCCCCAGCCCTCGAGTCGAGGGGCCGAGCCGGGTCACGAGCGGCTCCACTTCGGCCGGGGACAGCTCGATCACGGGCCACGCGAAGAGCAGCACCCGGTTCCACTGCGGTCGGCTGCTCGGCTTGCGGTGGGCCTGGAAGTGGCGTATCCCGTCGAGGGCCTGAATCAGCATGCGCTCGAACTCGGGCAGCGAGGCGACCTGCCCGCTGCCGTCGCGGACTGGTGTCAGGTCGCGAACCTCGGCGAGGGCAAAGAGCCGCTCCTCCTTGGGGTTCGATCGCGCCTTGGCGAGCACCAGGTAGACGTCCTCGGCGGTTGACGGAAGTCGCTCGAGCGTGAAGTTGGCGAGCCGCTTAAGCTGCAGGCGGTCGGCCATCTCGGGATGCACGCCGCGGAGCAGCTCATCCTCCGCCATGCCGGACGCGGCTCGCCGGAAGGTGAAGATGTCGACGGCGGACATCCCGCGCCCGCGGTCCGGCTCCGCGACCGCGAAGACCACCCGGTCGAGGTGTGCCGGCGGCTCGTTCTCGGCGAGCAACGCCCCGAGCCGCTCCGCCAGCGCCGCCTGCTCGGGCGGCTCGCCCTCATAGTCGGCATAGAAGTCCGCCACGAGCTGCTCGTCCTCGCCCACGGAGTCCGCGTAGCGGGCGAGCGAGGCGATCGCCACCGGCAGATCCTCCAGCGTCACGTAGGCGCTCACCACCCGGCGACGGCCGCCGTCTCCCGGGTGGGTCGCCGTGAGCAGGGAGACCCCGTCGAGGTGGTGGTACTCGAAGCCCGCCAGGTCGTGCCTGCGGTAGTAGCGCCGGGTCATCACCTCGAGCAGCACGCGGCGGAGCGAGGGCTCGGCGGTTCGCAGGCGCGCACTGAGCATCGGGGCCAGCGGCCGCGGGCAACCGACCAGTTCTCTGATCAGCTCGACCCTTCCGCCAGCCTCCGGGTCCGCCGCAAGCCCCGCGAGCTGCTCCTCGGCCTTCCGGTAGGCCGCCTCGGTGGCGGCCTCGATCACCGGCCGATCGAAGTAGTGGAAGCGAATCTCCCTGGAGAGGTCGGCGACGATCGGATCCCGGCCTTCGGCGGCCGCCGTGAGGCGATCGAGCAGCTCGCGGAAGTCCTCGCCCACCTCCCCGGACAAGGCATCGACCTGCTCGAGCCGGCGATCCAGGAGGGCGACGATGGCGACTCGCACCTGCTCGGCGCGCCGCTCCGCCAGGAACAGCCGGTAGCAGGCCTCCTCCAGTTCCGGCGTTCGATCCAGACCGTCGACGCCGTAGTGGGACACGGCTCTCTCGAGCAGGCGGGCGAACCCGTCGGGCAGCCCCTCGCCCTCAATGTCGAGTGAGCGGAGGTACGCGTTCAGGTACTCGCGGGGGCTGAGCGCGGGCTCGGCTCCGGAATCGGTCTCGTCGTGCTCCGGCCTGCTCAGGGCCTGGACGTCCGCGTACACGGAGAGCACTCGGTGCTCCGCGGCCACCAGGTCGAGGTCGTAGGCCGGCGGCTCGCCGGAGGCGTCCTGCAGGTCCTCGAGGATCCGCTCGACCTCGCCGAGCTCGCCGTCGTAGCCCATCACCAGCCATTCGAGGCGCCGCAGCTTGTCGCGACAGAAGGTCTCCCGATCGGCGCTGACCTGCTCGCCGACCGGAAGCCTGACCCGCGGGCTGCCCGACGGCGCTTCTCCGGCCTCGAGGGGCTCGATCCGGAGCAACGGCTCCTGAGCCCCCACCTGGACGTTGGGGCCGACGAACACCTCGCGGACACGGCCGGCGACGGGCGCCGTTAGCGACGACTCCATCTTCATGATCTCGATCACGGCGACCACATCCCCGGCGGTGACCTCGTCCCCCTGCTCCACCGGGATCGAGACCACCACCGCCGGCGCCTGATTCCGCACCAGGCCGCCGTCGTCCCGTGAGATCCGGTGCGCGATTCCCTCGACCTCGATCAGAAGGTCCGCGCCCTGGCTCGAGGTGACGACCCGGAACCCGTGTCCGCCCAGCCACAGCCGCCGCTCGTGCGGGTTGAGGCGCTCGGCGTCCACCTCGACCGAGATCGCGTCGAGGGTCACCCGATACCGGTGGGGCCCGATCTCGCCGACGGTCATCCGGTAGCGCTGGCCCGAATAGCGCAGCTCGATCTCACGGTGGCCCGCCGCCTGGCTGTCGGGCCGACCGCGGCGGGCGAGAGCGTAGAAGGTGGCGCGGTCGACCGCGGTCCCCTCGTCGGCGAAGTGCACCGCGGTGCCGACCAGGGCGACCTCGGAATGGCGCACCGGGATCGTGTCGCCGCGAAGCTGTCGGCGGTCGAGCCAGCCGGTGTCGATCTCCCCGGCGCGAAGCTCCGGCAGGCCGAGCAGGTCGTGGAGGAAGCCCACGTTGGTGGTGCCGCCCTCGACCACGATCGTGGTCTCGGCGAGCGCGCGCCGCAGTCGGGCGAGGGCCTCGTCGCGGTCCCTCCCCCAGGCGATCAGCTTGGCAATCATCGAGTCGAACTGTGGCGGGATCGAATCGCCCTCGGCGAAGCCGGCGTCGATCCTGATCCCCGGCCCGCCCGGGAAGCGGAGAAGCGCGATCCGCCCCGGGGCCGGGATGAAGCCGAGCGCGGGATCCTCGGCGTTGATGCGCGCCTCGATCGCATGACCGAAGGGAGCCGGCGGCGCGCCCTCCAGCCGACCTCCCGCGGCCACCTCGAGCTGGAGCTTGAGCAGATCCACTCCAGTCGTCGCCTCGGTGACCGGATGCTCGACCTGCAGCCGGGTGTTGACCTCCATGAAGGACAGCAGGTCCTGGTCGGCCTGGTAGAGGAACTCAACCGTCGCCGCGCCCCGGTAGCCCGCCTTGAGGGTGAGCCGGACCGCCGCCTTACACAGCTCCCGCTCGCGCTCGGCCGACAGCGCCTGGCTCCTCGACTCCTCGATCACCTTCTGGTTCCGGCGCTGCAGGCTGCAGTCTCGGACTCCGAGGGCCCAGGCGCTGCCCTGCCCGTCGGCGATCACCTGCACCTCGACGTGCCGCGCCGGCTCGATCAGCTTCTCGAGCAGCACCGAGTCGTCCCCGAAGGCGTCGAGAGCCTCGCTGCGGGCGCTCGACAGCGCGGCCTCGACCTGATCCGGCCCATCCACGCGGCGGATGCCCCGTCCGCCGCCTCCGGCGGCCGCCTTGATCAACAGCGGATAGCCGATCCGTTCCGCGTGCTCGCGTGCTTCGGCGACCGTCTCCACGGGGCCGCCGCTCCAGGAAGCCACGGGCAGCCCGACCTCCTCCGCCAGCCGCTTGGCGGCGACCTTGTCGCCAAGCAGCCGCATCGCGCTTGGCTCCGGGCCGATGAAGACGATCCCCAGCCGCTCACAGAGCTCCGCAAACTCCGGGTGCTCGGCCACGAATCCCCAGCCCACCCAGGCCGCGTCGGCCTCAGTCGAGACGAGCGCTCGCTCGAGGGCGGCGAGATCGAGGTAGCGGGTCGCGCGCCCGGCTCCGTCACCCTCCGTGCCGTCGTCGAGGCAGTACGCCTCGTCCGCCTCGCGGACGAACATCGCCTGGCGCTCGACCTCGGTGTAGAGCGCGATCAGCGTGATCGGGTCCTCCGATCCCTGATTGAGCTCGCGTACAGCGCGGATCGCGCGCATCGCCGCCTCGCCGCGATTGACGATCGCGAGCCGGTGAAACGAGCGGGTCAACTCGGACCTCCTAGCTCATCGCCGAGCGGATCGGCTCGAGCGCTTCAGCGTCCAGAGCGCCGGGAAGCTCGATGGTGCGATAGCCCTGGAGCATCACCCTGACGTTGCCCGCCTCGTCGACCACGCGGGCGTCCACCGCCGATCCGTCCTCGCGCGGATGGACGACGGCGAGCAGCTGGCCCGGTGCGTCCGCGCCGGCGTAGCGGATGACCCGGTCGATGTGGGTGGGCAGGGCCATTCGCCCAGTGGTGCCGAGCTCCCACACCCCGGCCGTCTGGAAGCAGAGCTCGATCAGCCGAGGCGCGGCGATGGTGGGCTCCTCCGCCGGCTCGTGATCAGGCGGCAGGTCCGCCGCGAGCCGTCCGACCACGTCGCCGTTGTGGCGCCAGGCCCGGTCGAGGACCCGGAAGGCGGGGCCGTGGAAGTAGATCTCGTAGATCGCCTCCGGGCCGATGCCGCCATCCGACTCGCCATCATCGGGCGCATCCGCCTGATCCGGCGGCTGGACCGGCTCTCGAGCGAGCACCGCCCGGCCGCTGAAGTGGACGGTCCGCTCCTCGCCGGTCGGCAGCGAGCGGGTACCGACCAGGCGGCATTCCGCGATCAGGGTGCCGTCGCTTCCGTTGCGGTGCAGGACCTGGAGCTCCAGAGCCCGGGGCTCGTCGCGGAAGAACTTGAACGGAGCGCTGAGCTCGATGTCCTCGAGCGCGATCACCTGCCAGTCCGGCAGCAACCCGGCCGCCGCCTCGGCGAACGCCTCGATGCCCATCACCCCAGGCAGCACCGGCGTGCCCTCGATCCGGTGGTGGTCGAGGAAGGCCTGATGGGTGGGGTCGAGCTCGATCAGGACCTTGAACCCATCGCTTGAGCTGAACCCAGCGAGCCTGCCGGTCATCGGGCCGTGATGAGCCTTGATCGCCTCCGTCGCGGCCCTGGGGTCGAGCCCGCCGGTGGGATGGCGCTCCTCGAGCATCATCCCGAGCGCCCCGGCGACCAGGACCTCGGTCCCGGGTCCAGCAGCCGTCAGCTCGCGGCGCACCACCGGCACGCCGACCTTCGGGGGAAGCATGTCGATGCCGGCCATCTCCATCACCTTTGGAATCGAGCCGCGGCTCGCCATCCCAATCTCGGCCCAGGCGGTCCAGTCGATCGCCACGCCCCTGACGCCCTCGCCGCGGAGGCGCGAGATGCTCTTGCAGAGCAGGTCGTTGGCGGCGGCGTAGTCGGTCTGCCCGCCGTTTCCGAAGCGCGCCGCGATCGAGCTGAAGACGACGGCGCTGCCGAAGGCGGCATCCCCGAGCGCGTTCAGCAGGTTGAACCAGCCGTTGACCTTGACGTCGAAGACCAGGTCGAACTCCGACTGCGGCTTGTCGGGCAGGAAGTGGCTCACCTCGAGCCCGGCGCAGTGGATCAGCGCGTCGACCCGGCCGCTGTCCCTGAGCACGTCCTTGATCGCGGCTGAGACCTGCTCAGGATCGGTCAGGTCGGCCTGGTGCCAGTAGGACTTGCCACCCGCCGCACGGATCGCTTCGAGCGCATCCAGCGCCGCGCGGGCCCGTTCGACCTTGGACAGCTCCCGCTCGACTGACTTGGGCGTCGGGCGCTCGCCTCGGGCCTTAATGCGCCCGGCCAGCTCGCGCTTGAGCCCCTCTCGGTCGGAGACGAACTTGGCGAGGTCCGGATCGCCCGGATCCGGCTCCTCGACCAGATCGAGCAGATGGAAGGTACCGCCGGATGCCGCGGCCAGGTCGGCCGTGATCGCCGAGACGATGCTGCCGGCGGCTCCGGTGACGCAGAAGACGGTCTCCATTTCCAGCGCCCGCGCCGGGTCGGGCTCGGCGGGCCGCTCCACGAGGCCCACCGCCCATCGCAGCCCGTCGGCGTGGCCGACCTCGACCACGCCGGGGTCCCGCAGGGTCTCCTCGATCAGGATGTGCGCGAGCGCGGCGGTCTTGCGGCTGGGCGGGAAGTCGACGGCCTTGACCAGGGCCTCGGGGCGCTCGCGCGCGAGTGACTTCACGAAGCCGGTCACCGCGCCGCCCATCGCCGAGGTCGCGCCCGCGTCGTCGTAGCCGTGGCGGCCACCGAGGCGGGTGCCCGCGACGAGGAAGGTCGCATCGTCCTCGATCTGATCGGCGAGCTCACGCATCGCCCGCGCGAGCAGCTTCACCCGAACGCGCAGGCCCTCCGCCCAGGCCTCCAGATCGAGCTCGGCCGGCGGCGGCTCGGCATCCATGGCGGGCAGCCAGTAGACGCCGTTGACGGCTGCCTCGGCCGTCCAGGCCTGGATCTGACTTTCGACGTCGTCGCCGTGCGGGTCCGCTATCAGGACCTCGACGCCGAGCTTCCGCAGCTTCTTCTCGAGCGCGGTCGCCACTCCGCCGGTATCGGGCATGACGATCACGCGCTTGCCGGAATCGAGGGAGACTCCCGTCGGGACGCAGTGCTCGAGCGCCGGACGCACGACCGGCACCGGAACGCGGCGCGGGAAGCGCTTAGGCTCGCCGACCTCCGGTGCCGCGGTTCCGGGGGCGCCTTCGTCCCGCGCGACCGGCGCGGGCTCCTCCTCGGGGAGACCGGATCGCTCCCTGACGAACGCGACGACGTGGTTGAGCGTCGGGTAGTCGCGCAGCTTCAGCGTGTCGTCGAAGGGGATCTCGTAGGACTCGCGGATCGAGGCGAACACCTCGGCCTGCTTGACCGTGTCGATCCCCAGGTCGGCCTCCAGGTCGAGGTCCATGTCGAGGAGGTCGGTCGGGTAGCCCGTCTCCTCGGAGACGACGGCGAGGACGCGCTCGGTGACGTCGTCCTGCGCGGGCGCGGCCGAGGGCTCGGGCCCTGCGGCAGCCGGCTCGGGCGCGCGGGCCGGCTCGGAGGAGGGGGCCGCGGCAGTGGGGGTCGGCGTCACGGCCGGCTCCTCGGGGGCCGGCGCGACGCCGGATCGCTCCCTGACGAACGCGACGACGTGGTTGAGCGTCGGGTAGTCGCGCAGCTTCAGCGTGTCGTCGAAGGGGATCTCGTAGGACTCGCGGATCGAGGCGAACACCTCGGCCTGCTTGACCGTGTCGATCCCCAGGTCGGCCTCCAGGTCGAGGTCCATGTCGAGGAGGTCGGTCGGGTAGCCCGTCTCCTCGGAGACGACGGCGAGGACGCGCTCGGTGACGTCGTCCTGCGCGGGCGCGGCCGAGGGCTCGGGCCCTGCGGCAGCCGGCTCGGGCGCGCGGGCCGGCTCGGAGGAGGGGGCCGCGGCAGTGGGGGTCGGCGTCACGGCCGGCTCCTCGGGGGCCGGCGCGACGCCGGATCGCTCCCTGACGAACGCGACGACGTGGTTGAGCGTCGGGTAGTCGCGCAGCTTCAGCGTGTCGTCGAAGGGGATCTCGTAGGACTCGCGGATCGAGGCGAACACCTCGGCCTGCTTGACCGTGTCGATCCCCAGGTCGGCCTCCAGGTCGAGGTCCATGTCGAGGAGGTCGGTCGGGTAGCCCGTCTCCTCGGAGACGACGGCGAGGACGCGCTCGGTGACGTCGTCCTGCGCGGGCGCGGCCGAGGGCTCGGGCCCTGCGGCAGCCGGCTCGGGCGCGCGGGCCGGCTCGGAGGAGGGGGCCGCGGCAGTGGGGGTCGGCGTCACGGCCGGCTCCTCGGGGGCCGGCGCGACGCCGGATCGCTCCCTGACGAACGCGACGACGTGGTTGAGCGTCGGGTAGTCGCGCAGCTTCAGCGTGTCGTCGAAGGGGATCTCGTAGGACTCGCGGATCGAGGCGAACACCTCGGCCTGCTTGACCGTGTCGATCCCCAGGTCGGCCTCCAGGTCGAGGTCCATGTCGAGGAGGTCGGTCGGGTAGCCCGTCTCCTCGGAGACGACGGCGAGGACGCGCTCGGTGACGTCGTCCTGCGCGGGCGCGGCCGAGGGCTCGGGCCCTGCGGCAGCCGGCTCGGGCGCGCGGGCCGGCTCGGAGGAGGGGGCCGCGGCAGTGGGGGTCGGCGTCACGGCCGGCTCCTCGGGGGCCGGCGCGACGCCGGATCGCTCCCTGACGAACGCGACGACGTGGTTGAGCGTCGGGTAGTCGCGCAGCTTCAGCGTGTCGTCGAAGGGGATCTCGTAGGACTCGCGGATCGAGGCGAACACCTCGGCCTGCTTGACCGTGTCGATCCCCAGGTCGGCCTCCAGGTCGAGGTCCATGTCGAGGAGGTCGGTCGGGTAGCCCGTCTCCTCGGAGACGATCGCAAGCACTCGTGGCTCGATGTCGGCGCTCGCGGTGGGGGAAGGGGCGGGCTCGAACGCCTCGGCCGGGGAGTCCATCTCCAGGGCCGCGGGCTCGATCTCCGCCGGCGCGGAATCCGGTGCGGATGCGGGCGCCAGCCGCACGCCGGCCGGCGGACCCTGATCGACGATGCGGAGCCGGTGCTGGACGACCTCGAGCTGCGGCTCCTCGTAGCCGCACATGCGCCTCAGCCATGCGGTCCAGGCGGCTCGATCGGCAACCCGGTAGTCGTGGCCGAGCTCGTCCGCATTGCGCCGGCGGCCGTCTCCGACGGGCGTCCAGTGCAGGAGCAGCATCGAGATCTGGGAGCCGAAGCCCGCCGCCAGCCGGAGCGAGTAGCGGACCGGGTACGAGCCTCCCCCCGAGAGGTTGAGCTGGCCCAGCTCAGGGTCGGGATCGCGGAAGTTGGGCACCGGTGGAACGACGCCGGTCTCCAGGGTCTTCACTGCGAGCACGTCCTCCAAGCCGACGCCCATGGGATGCCCGGTGAACCCCTTGACGTTCGCGATCACGATGCTGTCCGCGGCCTGGCCGAAGACGTCGCGCAGCGCGTGTATCTCCGCTGCCGCGCTGCCGCCGCGGGCGGGCGTGTAGGTCTCGTGCGAGATGAACACCGTCTCGCCGGCGATGTCCTCCCGGCGGAGCCCGCGGCCCTCCGCCTGCTCCACGAGCTGCTCCATGACGCCGCTGATGTGCTCGACGTCGAGCCGGGTGCCGTGAAAGGCGGAGTTGGCGGTCGCCGAGCCGAGCACCTCGCAGATCGGCGTCAGCGCGCGCTCGCGGGCGGCGGCCGCGCTCTCCACCATGAGCCCGGCGGCCCCCATGCCGAGGATCATGCCGTGACGGCGCTCGTCGAACGGCAGCGCTGCCTCCTCGACGACGTCGTCGGTCGCCGCCGCGCCGGAGGCGAGGAATCCGGCTCCGAGCCAGCCCATCAGGGTGTCCGAGGTGGCGTCGTCGGCCGCCACGATCAGCACGCGGCGGCACCGCCCGGCGCGTATCCAGTCCTCGGCGAGCGCGACGGCCTGCGTGGTGCTCGCGCAGGCGGAGTTGATCTGGGTGTTCGGTCCCCGGGCCCCGATCAGCTCGGCGAGCTGCGAGTGGCCCATCGAGAGGACGCGGAAGATGAACCGGCGGTCGAAGGTGTACCCCTCCTCCTCGAGCGTGTGCTCCAGGTCGTGAATGCGCCGCTCGACCTCGTCCAGCACCACCGGATCGGTGCCGTCGTGATCGAGCATCCTCGCCCGCAGCGTCTCGAGCGCGGCGAGGCGCTCCCGGCGCATGTGGTCCGTGGTGTAGCGCGCCACCTCGTCGGCCATCTCCTCGAGGCCGGGGAAGGCCGATGCGTAGATCACCCCGGTGTCGTCGCGCAGCTCGTCGGGGAGCGACCAGCGGTCGGGGAGCTTGGTGCCCTTGGTCGTGGTCTTGTAGCGCAGTACGAGCGGGATCCCGGCGTCGCGAAGCGCGTCGATGCCCACGGCGATCGCCAGCTGCGTGTCGTGCCCGAGCGCGGCCAGCCGCTCGTCGTCGACGCCGAACTCCTCGACCGGGTCGAACGCGCCGGCACGCCCGGCGAGCTTGATCACGGCCTCGAGGCGGTCGATCGTCTCGAACTTGGCGCCGCCGTCGTCGCCCTTGACCAACCGCGTGATGTGCTTGTCGAGCATCTCGCGGCGCAGGCGGCCCGGGATGACGTCGATTCCCTGCTCGCCGTTCAGGAGCCGGCCGATGTTCGCGTCGTCGAACAGCCGCTCGGCGCCGGGAAGCCCGAGCGCCGCGCCGGTGATCACCACGGGCTCATCCCCGGGCGCCTCGCCGGCGACGGCCGCCGGCGCGGGCTCGGGAGCCGCCCGGGCCCGGCCCTCCTCGGGGGCAAGGCGGGCGCGCGCCTCGCGCACGGGCCGCGAATGGGGCTGCGCCGTCGCGCCTGGCTTGAGCTCGACCGACTCGCGCGTGACCGGGTCCCGGCCGGTCCCGAGACCCGCACCCCACAGGCCGCACAGGGCGTTGTTGAACGTCGGCACGTCGCCCTGCTTGGGGTGGTTGCTGGCGAGGCTGACGATCGCGTCGTCGCCCAGCACGTCTGAGGCGAATCCCTGAAGGGCGTGCTTCGGACCGACCTCGACGAAGATCCTCGCGCCCTCGTCGTACAGGGTGTGCAGGCCCTTGACGAACTGCACGGGTGAGGCCACCTGGCGGCTCAGCATGTCGAGCATCTGCTCGACCGCGCCGTCTCCGGCGGGATAGAGCTCGCCGGTGACGTTGGCCACGGTCGGAAGCCGAGTGGGACGGAGGCCGAGCCGGGTGAGCATCGCCCGCAGCGGAGTGCTCGCGGGCGCGACGATCTCGGTGTGGAAGCCGTGGCTCACAGGCAGCGGGATCGCGGTGTGCCCTCGCTCCTTCACCGCCTCCACGGCGCGAGCGACCGCGTCGGTGGCGCCGCCAAGCACGACCTGGTGCGTCGAGTTGATGTTGGCGAGCACGACGTAGCCGTCGATCCCAGCGACGATCTCCTCGGCCTCCTCCAGTGGGGCCAGGACCGCTGCCATCGCTCCGGGGTCGTCCACTCGGAGACTCGCCATCTCGCGTCCGCGGGCGCTCACTGCCTCGAGCGCGTTGTCGAAGCTCAGGCCGCCGGCGGTGACCAGGGCCCCGTACTCACCGACGGAATGTCCCATCACCATGTCGGGGGCAATCCCGTACTCCCCGAGCAGCCGTGTGAGCGCCGTGTCGACGGTGATCACCGCCGGCTGCTGGATCTCGGTGCGACGAAGCTCCTCCTCCGCGCGCGCCATCGCCTCCGGGTCCGCCGGGTCGGCGAAGATCAGGTCGGACAGGCGCCGGCCCTCGAGCAGCGGCGCCAGGAGCGCGTCCGCTTCCTCGAAGAGGTCGGCGACCACCGGCTCCCGCCGGCGCAGCTCGGCGAGCATGTTCGCGTACTGCGAGCCCTGGCCCGTGTAGAGGAACGCCACCTTGCCCGGGGTGCCGCTGCCGCGGTGGATGCCGCGGCCGCGCAGCGCCGGCCACGCCGACGGGTTGCCCGCTTGCAGGACTCGCAACGCCAGCTCCGCCTTCGCAACCAGGTCTGGGCCGTCGGCGTAGTCGATCGCGATCCGCTCCGGGGCCCGAAGCGCTTCGGTCGACGGCGGCGTCGGATCGAGATGGCGGCCCTGCCGCGCCTCCGCCAGCTCCGTGCGCAGCGCGTTGGCGAGCCCGGCCTCGTCGGCCGCGCCGAGCACGAGCGCGCCGCGCACGGGCGGCTTGCCGGACGCCGCCGGGGCAGGCTCGGCGGAGGGCGGGAGCTCGACCGGGACGGCGACCGACGAGCCGTGGCCGTTGGTGGCGTGACGGTCCGGCGCGTACTCCTCCATGACGATGTGGAAGTTGGTGCCGCCGAAGCCGAACGCGCTGACGCCCGCGACACGCGAGCGCCCGGCGGCGATGTCCCAGTCGCGGAGCTCGGTGTTGACGGCGAACGGCGACGCGGTCCAGTCCACGTTGGGATTGGGTCGCTCGAAGTTGATGCTCGGCGGCAGCACCTTGTCGTGAAGCGCGAGCGTGGCCTTGAGCATGCCCGCCGCTCCCGCGGCTCCTTTGAGGTGGCCGAAGTTCGACTTCACCGAGCCGAGGGCGATCGATCCACGCGGCAGCTGCGCCCCGGAGAAGCCCTCCATCAAGCTCTTCAGCTCGACCGCGTCGCCCACGCTCGTCGAGGTCCCGTGGCCCTCCACGAGGGTGCACTCCGCGGGCGACAGCCCCGCGTTCCGCCAGGCCCGCTCGATGGCGAAGCGCTGCCCAACCGGGTTGGGAGCGGTGATGCCCTTGCCCTTGCCATCGCTCGAGCTCCCCACCCCGCGGACCACGGCGTAGATCCGATCCTCGTCGCGGACGGCATCGCCGAGCCGCTTGACCACGAACAGCGCGCCGCCTTCTCCCATCACGAAGCCGTCGGCCCCCTCCGAGTACGGGCGGGTGCCGCTGGGAGAGAGCGCGCCGATCGCGCAGAACTTGACGAACGTGTGCACGCCCATGTTGCGGTCGATGCCACCCGTGATCGCGACGTCGAACTCGTGGGCGAGGAGTCCGTCGACGGTGGCGTCCATCGCGGCCAGCGCGGACGCGCACGCCGCGTCGGTCGTGAAGTTCGGCCCGTGGAGGTTGAACAGGTTGGCGATCCGCCCGGCGATGCAGTTGCCGAGCTCTCCGGGCATCGTGTCCTCGGTGATCCTCGGGGAGCCAGCCATCGAACTTGGCGCGCAGCTCGCCCTCGATCGCGGAGCGCACGTCCGCCGGCAGCGCGGCGAAGCTCGCGGTTTCCTCCAGCTCGCGCGCGAGGTCGGGGAACATGATGCGCAGTGCGGTCAGGTAGTGCTTCTCGCCTGACAGGGCGTTGCCGATGATCACGGCAGTGCGATCGAGGTCGAGCGGACGATCCGGCCAGCCCGCGTCCATCAGCGCCATGCGGGTGCAGGCGACGGCCCACTTGTGGGCGTCGTCCATCGCGTCGCCCACCGTGGGCGGGACCGGGAGCTTCCAGCCGAGAGGATCCCACTCCCATTCGCGCACCCAGCCTCCGATCTTCGAGTACGTGCGCTCCGGCGCCTTGGGGTCCGGGTCGTAGTAGAGGTCCGGATCCCAGCGCTCGGGGTCGACGTCGCTGATCGAGTAGCGGCCGGTGGTGACGTTGCGCCAGAACGCCTCGGCGTTCGGGGCATCGGGGAGGATCGCGCTGACGCCGACGATCGCGGCGGCGTTGTCGAGTGAGTCGCTCATGGCCGCATGCGCCCGTAGACGGCTTCCCTGACCTGCTCGAGATCGGCGAGCAGCCCGCCCTGGGCTTGGTGGATCGACGCGAGGTCGAGGCGGTGCTCGAGCTCGCCGAGGTCCCCGTCGGCTCCGGCCACCCAGCGCACCCCCTCGGTCGGAACGGACAGCGCGGCGTTGCGGGCGCTCACGCGGCTGGCGGCGGCCAGCGCCTTCGCTCGCAGGCGCCGCGACGCCTTCTCGTTCAGCTCCTTGTCGGCCGCCCGCTGCGCACGTCTGACGAGCGCGGCGGCGCCCTCGACCTGCGCGATCAGGGCACCGAGGCGCATCAGGACATGCTGGTGGCGGGTCAACCGCTCTACCCTGGCGCGTTCGAGCAGCTCTGCGAGGGCGTGGTGGGCGATTGCGGCGACGTCGGCGCCGACCGCGGGATGGTCGCCGTGGAGCGCCTCGAGCTCCCGCGCCTTCTCGTGGTAGTGATCGCCGCCGGACTTCATGTGCTCCTGCCAGCGCCCGCGCGCGATTGTGATCTCCATGATCTCCGAAGTGCCCTCGTAGATCCTGGTGATCCGAACGTCGCGCTTGATCTTCTCGACCATGTAGTCGTGGGTGTAGCCGTAGCCGCCGTGGGCCTGGATGGCCGCGTCGGCCGCCGCGTCACCCGCCTCCGTCGCGAGGTACTTGGCGATCGCGCCCTCGACGTTCAGCTCGCCCTCGCCGGCGTCCAGCCGCTCGGCCGTTTCCTCGATCGCCGCCCGCGACGCCTCCAGGGCGACCGCGTGGGGGACGATCAGCTTGTTCGTGTAGCCCTCCTTCTCCGACAGCGGCCCGCCCGCCTGGACGCGCTTGCGGGAGTAGGCGATCGCGCGGTCGAGCGCCGCCCATCCCGCGCCCAGCCCGAAGGCAGCCACCATCAGCCTCGTGTAGCCGAACACCTGCTGGGCCTGGACCAGGCCCTGGCCCTCGACGCCGCCGACAAGCCGGTCGGCTTCGACGTGGACCTTGTCCAGGAACAGCGCCGCCGTGTTGCTCAGCCGGATGCCGTGCTTGTCCTCGTGCTTGCCGTGAGTGAACCCCTCGGCGCCCGACTCGATGATGAACCAGCTCGGTCCGCCGGGCGCGAGGGCGAGGATCGTGTAGAGGTCCGCGACGCCCCCGTTGCTGATCCACTGCTTCGCCCCGCTGATCAGGTAGCCCGTCACCTTCCCGTTCTCCGCGACAGGCTCGCGCGATTGTCTTCAGCGCCCCGAGGTCGCTGCCCGCCTCGGGCTCGGTGGCGCCGTAGGCGAACAGGACCCCCTCCTTGGCGATCCGGCTCATGTACTCGCGCTTCTGCTCCTCGGTCCCGCCGACCCGGATCGGATCGCTGCCCAAGAACGTTGCGAGCTCCGATGTCGCGAGGCCCACGTCGATCGCGGCCATCCGCTCGCAGATGCGATAGACATCGAAGGCGCCGCCTCCCATCCCGCCGTACTCGTAGGGAACGAACAGGAGCTGGATGCCAAGCTCCTCGGCGGAGGACATGCGGCGAACGAGCTCCTCCGGGAACGTGTCTTGCTCGTCGAGCTCGATCAGGAGCGAGTCCGGAAGCTCGCGCGCGGCGAACTCGTCGATGGACTTAAGCGCCACGTTCAACGTCTCGGCGTTGAGCTCGTTAGCCATCAGGCCTCCGACCTGGGGAGCACCAGGATCGGATCCGGACTAACGTCCTTGATAACGGCCTTGACGAAGGGCATTCCTTTCCCAACGAGCTAGAAGGAAGCCGCTCCCCAACGAGCTAGAAGGAAGCCGCTCGATTGCCAATGCTACCCCTTGAAGTTGAGACGGTCGACCCCCGATGAACATCGCGGTCGCGATCCGGCTGATGCCCAAGACGGGCGAGGAGCTCGAGGTTGACGAGAGCGGCACGGACATCGACCGCGAGCTCGTCGAGATGGCCATCAACGAGTTCGACGACCAGGCGCTCGAGGAGGCGGTGCTGCTCAAGGAGGCGACCGGCGCCACGGTCACGGCGGTCGGGTTGCGCTCCGACGGGATCGATGAGGCGCTGCGCCTGGCCTACGCGCGCGGTGCGGACAGGCTGGTGGTCGTTGAGGCCGGCGAGATCGATACCTACGACTCTCGCACGGGGGCGCTCGCGTTCGCCGAGGCCTTCCGCCAGCTGGAGCCCGATCTGGTCCTCACCGGCGTCCAGACGCCGACCGACGTGTTCGGGCAAACGGCGCCCTACCTCGCCGCGAACCTCGGCTGGCCGCAGGCGAACGTCGTCGTGGGTGTCACCCTCGCCGACGGAACGGCACGCGTGGTGCAGGAGTACGCCGGCGGGCGCCTTGCGGTCCTGGGCCTCGACCTGCCGGCGATCGTCGGCGTGCAGTCGGCCAGCTCGCCGCCGCGCTACGTCGCGATGGCGAGGCTCCGCCAGGCGATGACCGAGGCGAGCACCGAGACCCTCAACGTCAGCGTCGACGCGCCCGCCGTGGCGTCGAGCATCGTCTCGCTCGCTCGGCCGGCGCCCCAGGCTCAGGCGACGATGCTCGACGGTGACGCGGAGGAGATCGCAGCGAAGCTCGTCGAGGTGTTGCGCGAACGGGGAGCTCTGTCCGGCTGATGGGCGACGTCCTCGCCTATCTCGAATCGCCCGTCAACGACCGGCTCCTGGGCTTCGCTCGCCCGCTGGCGGACGCCGCCGGAGGGGACCTGGTGGCGCTCGTCGCCGGCGCGGAGCCCGGCGGGAAGGACGCGAGCGCCGCCGACGTGGTGCTCGAGGCCGCGCACCCGGCGCTCTCGCCGTACCTGCCGGAGGCGCATCAGGCCGTGCTGGAGGCCGCCATCAACGAGGGCTCGCCCGACCTTGTCGTTCTCGAGAACACCACGGCGGGCCTGGATCTGGGGGCCGCGGTCGCGGCGGCGACGGGGCGTCCGTTCGTCGGCTACTGCGTCGAGCTGGCGGTCGAGGGCGGCGAGGCGCGGTCGGTCAGCGGGATCTACGGGGGACAGCTCCACGCCACCGCCAACACGCGGCTTCCGGCGGTGTTCGCGATCAACAGCGTGGCCCTGCACGACGCGCCCCAGGCCGCCGGGCGCGGCGAGCGGGCTGAGCTCGCGCCGCCGGCGAAGCTCGAGAGCCTGAGGACGACGTTCGTCGAGCCGGTGGAGCAACCCGACGAGGGCGTCGACCTGACGAAGGCCGATCGGATTGTCTGCGTCGGCCGGGGCATCGGGAGCAAGGAGAACATCGAGATCGCGGAGGAGCTGGCCGAGGCGCTGGACGCCGAGATGGGAGCGTCGCGACCCGTCATCGATTCCGGCTGGCTTCCCAAGGTGCGCCAGGTCGGCAAGTCGGGCGCGCATGTGACGCCGAAGCTCTACCTCTCGCTCGGGGTCTCGGGCGCCCCCGAGCACGTCGAGGGGATGCAGGGCGCCGAGCTGATCGTGGCCGTGAACACCGATCCGGGGGCGGCGATCTTCCACATCGCGCACTACGGGGTCGTGGCCGACCTGTTCGACATCGCCGACGAGCTGACGAACCTGCTCGGCGAGTGACCGCTATGCGGGCGCTGCCTGGGCGAGCGCTTGCTCGATCAGCGCCGTCAGCTCCGCAACCTCGAAATCGGCGCCCACGACCTTGACGGCGTCCGAGTACATCGACAGGTCCTTCGGGCAGCTGACGAGGAAGTAGTCGAGGTCTCCCAGCGTCTGCGCTTCGCGGATCCGCTGCTCGCTGGGCCGTTCGGACGTCTCGCCGTCGTCGCTCATCCAGATGCGGCCCCCGCCCGCCCCGCAGCAGAACGTGTTCGTCCCGTTGCGAGGCATCTCCACCAGCTCCGCACCGGTCGCCTCGATCAGCTGTCGTGGCGCCTCGGTGATCCGGTTGTAGCGCGCCAGGTAGCACGGATCGTGGTAGGTGACGCGCGTCCCGGAGAGCGGGGTTCGCAGCGAGATGGCCCCCTTCGCGACCAGGTCGGCGAGGAGCTCGGTGTAGTGGTAGACGGGAACGCTGAGGCCGAACCGGGGGTACTCGTTGCGCAGGGCGTTCAGCGAGTGAGGGTCGGTGGTGAAGATCGCCTCGAACTGCGCATCGGCGAGCACGCTCATGTTCTGCTCGACCAGCATCTCGAACAGCCCCTCCTCGCCGATCCGGCGAATGTCGTTGCCCGAGTTGCGCTCGCCCTCGTACAGCAACCCGAACGACACGCCGGCGTCGTGCAGGATCCGCGCCACGGACTGCGAGGCGACCTGGACGCGCTCGTCGAACGACGCGAAGTCGCCCACGAACCACACGTACTCCACCGGCTCGCTCCGCGCGTCCGGGATCTTGAAGTCCAGGCCCTTGGCCCATCGGGCCCGAAGCCGCGCCGACTTGCCGTAGGAGTTGCCCTGGTTGCCGTAGTTCTCGAGCGTCTGCTGAAGGAGCGGATCCAGCTCGCCCTGATCGACGAGGTTTCGGCGCATGTCCACGATCGTCGGGACGTGCTCGATCCCCACCGGGCACGCCTCCACGCAGGCCATGCAGGTCGTGCACGCCCACAGCGCCTCCGCTGAAATCAACGGCGCCGAGGAGCCGTCGCCGTTCCGCTGCTGCTCGGGGTGGTCGTACAGGCGATCCCGGATGTCCAGGATCACCTGCCGCGGGGCCAGCGGCGTGCCCGAGGCGGTGGCGGGGCAGACGGCCGTGCAGCGGCCGCACTCGGTGCACGAGAACGCGTCGAGCACCTGCTTCCAGGTGACGTCGGACAGCGAGGCCACTCCGACGAGACCCTCGGGCGGCGGCTCCAGGGCGGCGACGGGAGCGGCCGGCACGTGGGTCACCTCGAGCGGTCGCTCAGCGCCGCGGGGCGGGAGCTTGGCAAAGAACACGTTCGGGATCGCTGTGATGATGTGGAAGTGCTTGGACAGGGGCAGCAGGCACAGGAACGCCAGCACGGTGAGGTTGTGCAGCCACCAGCCGACGTCGCTCACCGTGCGCGCCGCGGAAGGGGAGAGGCCCCCGAGTGCCGCGGCCACTAGCGCGGTGAGCGGCGCAAAGTCGCGCTCGTTGCCGTGGATGTCGCCTGCGACCAGCAGGCCGGCGTCGTAAAGCAGGCCGCCGACCATGATCAGCAGGATCATCACCAGGATCAGGACGCCCTCCCA